>NZ_JAPHPW010000009.1 GCF_026241515.1 Vibrio sp. 14G-20 | reverse complement strand
GTAAAAGCGACCATATAATTCGTGCGTTCTTCGCGGCCAGTGCCACTATCGCTCGGTTCATTCCTCTCCGTTCTAGAACGCCTCGACACCATTGACTTAGCTTATCTTGCTTGTCGCCAAGGTTGGCAATCACGGTCCTTGCTCCGTGAACTAATAGCGTTCGTAAATATTTATCTCCGTGTTTGGTTATTCGGCCTAACCGAGGTTTTCCTCCTGTGGAATATTGCTTTGGTACGAGTCCTAACCAAGCTGAAAAGTCACGGCTTTTATCAAATTGAGAACCATTGCCTATCGAAGCAAGTATCGCAGTAGCGGTTTGCGGTCCAATTCCTCGAACTTTCATCACTCGTTGAACATTAGCGCTGACCTTAGCAAAAGAATCAAAGACTTGCTCAGTATCGGCGATACGTTGATTTAATTCTCCAAGGTGGTGATAAGCATCGGCTATTACTGTTCTAGCGAGATGTGGCAGCTCATTTTCTGCGTCTTCCAGCATTAAGGGAACGTGTTTCATTAACGAAGAGCGGCCAACAGGAATGATCAACCCGAACTCAGAAAGTAGGGCGCGCATGCGATTCATAAGCGCGGTGCGTTCACGAACCCAATGCTCTCTCATTCTATGTACCGATAAGATGGCTTGTTGCTCGGGGGATTTTACGGGTACAAAGCGAGTGGATGGACGCTGAACAGCTTCGCAGATAGCAACAGCATCATTAAGGTCGTTCTTTCCCTTAGTTCGATAAGGAATTACGTATTTAACGGCCATAATACGGGCGTCGTGACCCAGTTTATTGAGTGTTCTTGCCCAATAATGTGCACCACCACACGCTTCAACGCCTATACGCATGAGTGGCATATTTGCTATTGTAGTCAGTAGTTTAGAGCGGGTTACTGACTTATGAAGTATGACCTTACCATTTTGGTCTACGGCATGAAGACTAAAGTGGTTTTTAGCTAGGTCGATACCGCAGAAATAAGAATAATCAGACATGGTGCCTCCGATGCATTTAAGTACCACGTAAGTGTGGCAGATCCTCGGTAGGGGGAATCCATGTCATTCGTTAGGCCCAAATTGTAAATTTAAGTAAGGAGTTATTTTGATTTCAGGTACAGTATCATCAATATTAGTTTCATTAGGTGGAAGCGCAGCAATTTTATTAGCTTTTGGGAAGTTGTTTGAAAAATTACTAATCGATCAAGTATCTAAAAGAACAGCTGCAAATTTAAACCAAGATTTAGCAATATTGAAGTCAAAACACACTAATTCATTAGAAGAATTCAAAGCTAAAACAGCTACAGTATTAAAAGAAAGAGAATCTTTCGGAGCTATATCAACAGAGCTGTATCAAATATTTTTTAAAAAACGCATTGAAACATATCAGTTATTATTAAATTGGGATAATGAATATACAAAAGATATGTTAGAGGATTTTTCTTTAGCATTAACAGATGCTTATGGTGATAAATATTTTAAAGCTTATTCTGACTTAAGAGAGATAATAGTTAAAAATAAATTATATATTTCAAATGATTTAGATATAGCTTTTCAAAAATTTAGATACTCTGCGGCGGACTATATAAAAAAGGCAGATGAACATGAAGTAATGTCTGAAGCTCACGGTATTGAACCACAGGAATATTTCAGCGAGGTTTCAGAGATCTATAATAGTTTTGCTTTTGGGACAAATGACCTAATGGAAGAAGTGATAAAACAAATAAGTATTGATGTGGCAAAAATAAGATCCAGGGTTGAGGTTGATAAGGCCTAACAATCGCATCAACACGATTTGCTACATTCGGCATTCTAGATTTCTTTGGGTTTATCGTATTAAGTGGTAAATTTGGGCTTAATCTGTATGGTAGCAAACGTGTTATGCAGGCGTTAGCTTAAAGGAGAAAAAATGAGTGTAGAGGACGTTTCTTATTGGAGTATGTTAGGCACATGGTTAGCTGCAATCGCTACCACTTTTGCAGTCTTAGTCGCGTTATTTTTACCTAGCTATCAGAAGAAGCAAAATGACATAGAGAATAACCGAAATGCCAAGAAGCTATTGAGATCGCAGTTGGTCAACATTAATGAAAACGCTATTCTACATCAACAAGCTTTAGCGAAAATGGTGATTGCCGAAAATCCAGTTTTTAATTTCAATTACTTGCCTCACGAAGTTTTGAGTGCTTTGTCTTCTGCTGAGTTAACGACTATTTACAAACTAAAATCAGATCTCGATTTAGCTGAACAACTGAGAAAAAGTGCGTTACAAGCTAGTAAGGTTAATTGTTCAGGAGAAAATACAATTTTCTTTGCGGAAAGTTATTCTGAATATATCGATAAATTGGTTATGAAAACGCATGAAGCTTTGCGTGTGTGGTAAGTTTTTAAGCTAACAAGCAATTTAAGAGTGACTCCCAACGCGTGGCGGCTTCACTTCGAATTGAATTTTGTGTTTACGGTGCAATGGTTTAGTTTAGGTGTTACAGCGTTGTCGCACCTTAATTGGGCTACATGGACTCCCTCTTTTGTCAACAATAACTCCCGCTGACAACAGTGGATCGGACAGCAGCTCTACATTCGGTGTTTAATCGGATTCGTTCCGTCACCTTGATGATATTCGCTTGATGCCTGCCTCATTCGTTAAACAGTATTTATTACTTCCCAATTAAACAGGTTTAGGCATCTCGGTCTGGTCGTATTGTCATCATTTGCTATTGCTTTGACTCGGTGAGTGTTAACCGTTTACATAATTAATCTTGTACTCTTTTCCTGTTGTTAATAATGCCCATATTATACGAGCGTTTTTTGCTGCTAGGGCGACAGCTGCTCGTTTATAACCTCGTCGTTCAACGAGTTGATTTAACCAAATACTGTTGCGATCGGTTTTCTCTTTACATCGTGCAATAACGGCTCTTGTGCCATGAATAAGTAGAGTGCGAATATGTTTTTCGCCTCTTTTGCTGATGCGACCAAGATGAACATGACCACCTGTTGAGTATTGTCTTGGCACCAACCCTATCCAAGCGGCAAATTGGCGGCTAGAGCCAAATTGTTTGGCGTCATTGACGGTCGCGACAATGGCACTTGCACTGTGTTCACCGACACCTGGAATATCCATGAGGGCTTTGGCTGAAGCCATCTCACGAACTAAAGCAGAGACTCTGCGATCATAGTGCAATACTTCTAGGTTAAGGTTTTGAATCTTGTTCGATAGATCTTGAAGTAGCTCTCGAGCGAGTATAGGCAAACCATTTTCTGCATCTTCAAGAACGCTACCAATGGTGTTTTGAGCCGAGTAGCGACCCTGCGGCATCACAATGCCAAATTCGGAAAGCAAACCTCTGAGTTGGTTAATGGTCGCTGTTCTTGTTTTAATTAGCCCCTGCCGAATACGATGCAGGCAAAGCATAGCTTGTTGCTCTTCACTTTTGATAGAGACAAATCGTGTTTTGGGTCTAGATACCGCTTCACAGATAGCCTCTGCGTCATTGGCATCATTCTTCTCATTTTGTCTATATGGAATAACGAATTTGGACGCCATAATTTTTGGGTTATGACCGAGTTTCAGTAGCTCTCTCGCCCAGTGGTGTGCGCCAGAGCACGCCTCCATACCGATGAGGCAGGGCGGTAACTTCGCGAATGTTTCTAAGAGTTTGTTTCTTTTGACAGTTTTGCGTAGGACGCACTTGCCATATGCATCAACGCCGTGAATACTGAACACATTCTTGGCGAGGTCAACGCCAATAGTTTGAATGGTGGACATAGTAACCTCCAGTTCTTCAGTGTGTACTTAGTAAGTATGGCACGCAGAGTGTCAGGTAGAGGGAGTCCATATCATTCGTTATAACACTTCATTAATTGATCGAGTCAATAAGGTAATATAGAATTCATCCCTTCAATCAATGCTAGGTTAACATAATGAAAAATAAAGTAATATTATCATCAATCGTTCTTTCAATTTTGTCGGGTTGTGCTTCTGTTCCAACTGTAGATGCAGAAAAATCGAATCAAGCTAAAAAATTTGAATCTCCAGAAAATGGTAATGCAGGCGTTTATGTTTATAGGACGGATTCTCCTGTAGGAGGAGCCCTTAAAAAAGATATCTATATTGATAATGAATGTATAGGCGAAAGTGCTCCAGGGGTATTCTTTTATCATGAGGTTGAAGGAAACAAAACTCATATTGTTGGTACAGAATCAGAGTTTTCCGCAAATGAGTTAACGATACTAACTGAAGAAGGTCGGTTATATTTTGTCAATCAATACATAAAGATGGGCGCTTTCGTTGGAGGTGCTAATGTGGAGCTTGTTGATGAGGCAAAAGGTAAGGCAGAAGTTCTAAAAACAGATATGGCGATTAAAGGAACATGCACATCAATGTAGCTCTACAAGTGTTATAACAAAGCGTTTAAGACAGATTCCCAACGCGTGGCATTCTCAGTCCACGGTTGGGTTTTGTGTTTACGGTGCAATGGTTTAGGTTCACTGATTGCGTTGCTCACTACTTAACGCGGCTACATGGATTCCCCCGGTTGTCAAACATCCGCTAAACTTACGTTGATGGGTTTTGGACTGCCGCTCTACATTCGGCCTACTTATCGACGATTCGCATACGTCGTGGCCCTGATGACTTGCGCGACTGCGGTGCCTTATTCGTTAGATGACATCTAGTGTGTCCGCCGCATTAACAGGCTCTCCGCAAGTGGTCTTAACCTATCTCCATCATTAGCGTCTGCAATGACCCGGTGGGTTTAACTCTTTATGCTGCTTAGGTTTCTACTTAAGCAGCATAGTTTTCATATTCGGTTTGATTGTGTAAAAGCGACCATATAATTCGTGCGTTCTTCGCAGCAAGTGCCACTATCGCTCGGTTCATTCCTCTTCGTTCTAAAACGCCGCGACACCACTGACTTAACTTATCTTGCTTGTCGCCAAGGTTGGCAATCACGGTCCTTGCGCCGTGAACTAATAGTTTTCGTAAGTATTTGTCGCCGTGTTTGGTTATCCGGCCTAAGCGAGGCTTTCCTCCTGTCTAATATTGCTTTGGTACTAAGCCTAGCCAAGCAGAGAAATCGCGACTTTTATCAAATTGAGAGCCATTACCTATCGAAGCAAGTATCGCTGTTGCAGTTTGCGGCCCGATACCTCGAACCTTCATCACTCGTTGAACATTAGCGCTGACCTTAGCAAAAGAATCGAAGACTTGCTCAGTATCGGCGATACGTTGATTCAATTCTCCAAGGTGGTGATAAGCATCGGCAATCATTGTTCTTGCGAGGTGTGGCAGCTCATTTTCTGCGTCTTCCAGCATTAAGGGAACGTGCTTCATTAACGAAGAGCAGCCAACAGGAATGATCAACCCGAACTCAGAAAGTAGGGCACGCATGCGATTCATAAGCGCGGTGCGTTCACGAACCCAATGCTCTCTCATTCTATGTACCGATAGGATGGCTTGTTGCCCGGGTGATTTTACGGGCACAAAGCGAGTGGATGGTCGCTGAACAGCTTCGCAGATAGCAACAGCATCATTAAGGTCGTTCTTTCCCTTGGTTCGATAAGGAATTACGTATTTAACGGCCATAATACGGGTGTCGTGACCCAGTTTATTGAGTGTTCTTGCCCAATAATGTGCACCACCACACGCTTCAACGCCTATACGCATGAGTGGCATATTTGCTATTGTAGTCAGTAGTTTAGAGCGGGTTACTGACTTATGAAGTATGACCTTTCCATTTTGGTCTACGGCATGAAGACTAAAGTGGTTTTTAGCTAGGTCGATACCGCAGAAATAAGAATAATCAGACATGGTGCCTCCGATGCATTTAAGTACCACATAAGTGTGGCAGATCCTCGGGAGGGGGAATCCATGTCATTCGTTAAATTGCAATCGAGGGTGGTGAATTATCAAATTAGAAACATATGATGTGTTTGGTGGTGAGTCGGCTTCTGGTAACCCTTGTGGTGTATTAGAGCTTGATAGTTGGCTTTCTGATGAAGAGTTACAGAAAATAACTTGTGAAGCAGGGCTTCCAGTTACCTCTTTTGTCATCAAAATTAATGGACAGTTTCACATTCGTTGGTTTGCGCTGGATGGGGAAATTAACCTGTGTGGGCATGGTAGCTTAGGGGCTGGTGCTGCAATCATCTCTAAGTACAAACTCGATTGTGTACTTTTCAATAGCAAATACGGAGAAGTCTCAATTGCCAAAAAGAACGGTGCGTATACTCTTGAGGTGCCAAGCTGGAAAGGTGAAACATGTGTCGTTCCGCCAGAAATAGCGGATTTGGCAGTTGATGCTATTGACGTATTTTTAACTCGAGACTTAGTTATAGTCTTGCCCTCAATAGAATCTGTAAAAGATTTTAAGCCTGATGATATGCGCTTTAAACAGCTTGGTAATTACCATGCTTTAATCGTGACTGCAGCAAATGGCGAAAATGGGTACGTATTAAGATATTTTGCGCCCAAAATTGGTATATCTGAAGATCTAGCGACAGGCTCTGCTCAATGCTCTTTAGCTCCATACTGGTTTGACAGGCTTGACTCAGATTCACTTCAGGTACACCAACTTTCGTCGTCAGGTGGCTATTTTGGCGTAAGGCGTATTTTAGGTGGCTCAATCGTGTTATTAGCAAATGCAAAGCTACGGAAAAAAGCAATTTAACAAAGCGTTTAAGACAGATTCCCAACGCTTGGCATTTTTAGTGCTATCGTTGGGTTTTGTGTTTAAGGTGGTATGGTTAGGTTCAGTGGTGGCGTTGCTCACTACTTAACGCGGCTAGTTCCCCAGAGGAAGTGATCAATCCGTAGGGAATTTTTGTTTCTGGTGGAGTACACGCATAACTCGGATGATATCGCCCTCGACCCAGTAAGAGACAATCATCGAAATCTCAGGAATTATAAGTAATCGTCCACAAATGCCGTCTCTCTGTACACCCATTAAAGGTTGCTCAAGCAAGTTTTCTACTTTTGTTTCAATGAGGTTGTCAGCGTTCTCTGCCGCATCAGGGTTGAAGTCATAGATAAACTCAAAGATCCTTTCACGATCATTGAGTGATTCTTCTTCCCATAAAATCATTGCTTACCTCGATTACGGATTCTGGCTTTGCGTTCTTCCATTCGAGATTTAGCAGTTTGGTGTTCAACGAAAACGGATGTTCCTGAGTCAAACTTCTCAAATGCTAGGTTTACTTGTTCAGTTAGCCATGCATCGTGAGATAATGCTTTGCGTTGTTGTTCGGCGAGTTGCTCAGTAAGCTCACGGCATGCGTCACTCAGAGTGCGACCTTGGCTCTCAGCCATTTGTTGAGCTAGGCGTTTTGTTTCCTCATCAACACGAAATTGAATTCTAGTGTCCATGATTTATTCCTTTGTTGATGTGTGTACAAATGTTAGCACTAGGCTTTGAGATGGGCAACTGACAAGCAACTATGACATCAATAACTAAATTTTGGCGCTGTTTCTATCCTATATAGTCCGGTCTATCATCAACCATCCCAGAACGCTAAATACTAAGTCACCACAATCTGTAGAGGAAAGTGCATTGAAGTTAACGAATAAACTCGTACGTTACCCGCACATTGATGTTGATCGTGCGTTTGAAAAAGAAGCTGAGTTATTGCAGCAAATACAGGCGGGTGAGATTGGGCAAGCCTTAATGCTTTGGCAAGCAAAAACGCCAACACTCGTTTTGCCCGCAGGTAAAAAGTGGCCAGTGACGGTAGAGTCTAGAAAACAACTCGCGGCACAAGGCTGGCAACTCACCTCACGTAAAACAGGTGGCGCTCCCGTACCTCAACTACCGGGGATCATTAACTTATCGCACATTTACCATTGGCCTCGCGATGAAGCCTACAATATCCAAAAAGCGTATCGACATCTGTGCAATGTATTAACCCTGTTTTTCAAAGAATTGGGCATCGATGTGGATGTACACGCCACCCCCGGTTCTTATTGTGATGGTGACTACAACCTCAATATCAATAAACAAAAAATAGTGGGTACTGCGCAACGTGTATTGCTTAAACAAGGGGGCGGCCAAATTGTACTTTCGCAAGCTTGTATCTTGTTAGATGCCGACTTAGAGAACATCGTTGCGCCAGTGAATTTTTATAATCAAGTTTGCGGGAATCCAACCGTGGTGGATGCGCAGGTTCATACACTGTTGTCCGCACATTTGACGAGCCTTCCCAACGTAGACTCACTCTTTCAGCAGTTAAGCCAAGCTTTCATCAAGTATGCGTAATGTCTTCCTTTCGCTAACGCACAGCTCGCTCTTGGTTTAGGAAGACCAATTTCTTGCTTATCCTTTCTCTTTATAGATCGCAGGCTTGATATCCAATAGTGGTGTGTTGTTCAAGCAATCTAAACCTCTCACGGTTACGGTGCCATTCTCTATTTTTTCAATCGGTAGCACGGCTGCACCGATTGGGTTTGGTCGGTGTGGTGAGCGCAGTGCAAAGGTGCCTTTGGTCGGCGTCTCTTCATCCCAGCTTTGTATCAGTTCGTCTCGTTTTGCGCCTTCTAACCAATACAAGATCAAGATGTGCTCGCTACTGTTTAGGCCTAGCAAACCTTGTTGGTAAACGTCATCTAAGATGATTTCACAGATCGGGCCGTTGTCCGGTTGGATATTATTCGGGCACTCTGAAACCAAGTGATAAGGCGTGGCAATTCGGCCAATAAATTTCAGTTCAGCAGACATATTTAGCTCCTATTAGTCTCTTTATTAGTTCTTAATTATTCTTGGTTTTTCATCGTCACTAAGGTGTAGATGAAGATGGTAATCAAGATCACCACACCGCCGACAATACTGGTCAAAGGCGGAATTTCGGTGAAGAAGATAAACGCCCAAACTGGCGCTAAGACGGTTTCTAACATCAGAGTCATTGATACTTCTGGTGCGGTAATGTGGCGCGTTGCGACCATAGATAACACTCGGCCAACAGGAGCCGTAAACAAGCCCATCATGCCCATGATTAACCACGTTTCAACGCTGTAGCTTGACGGCGTTGCAAAGAAAAACATCACAACCGCGAGCAACAAACCACCTAGGCCAACACTCGCCAATCGGCTGACGTCTTGATATTTACGCAGCAAGGTAAACATCATTGAAAGGCAGATCACTGCGAACACAGCCAACGCATCGCCTATCCAATTACCTGAAGAAAATGAACCCGAAACGACGATCGTAATACCAATCATCACGGCGCCCGCAATTGCGAGGGTGAAGCCGAAGGTTCGTGTGTTTCTTACTTCTGCTTTGAGGTGTATGAAGTAATGAGCAAGATTGAGCAGAACAAAGAGAAGAAACGACTCGCGATCTTAAAAGCGGCGAAGGAGATATTCCTCGCGGAAGGCTATGTGCAAACCAGCATGGACCGAGTCGCTAGTGAAGCGGAAATGATTAAGCAAACGCTTTATCGATACTTCTCTTCTAAAGATGTGTTGTTTGAAGCGACGTTAAGACAAATGGGTAGCCAGACAGACGATAAGTTGGTGGTGCATTTGCAACACGAAGATACTCGACAAGCGCTATTGGGCTTCGCAAAAGACTTCGTTTTGTTTCATCTTTCGAGCGAACATATTGCGACCTTTAAGCTGTTGATAGCAGAAGGCAGTAAGTCTCCAGAATTAGTTAGCCGTTTTATGGACGTTGGCCCAGATGATACCGATCGAGTGCTTGCTCAGTTTTTCAATGAGCGATTCGATGTTGAAGAACCACAAACCAAAATTAAGCTGTGGCTTGGTATGGTGATGAGTGTCAGAGATGGTGTGTTGATGGGAATGCCTGCACCCACCGAACAAGAGATTGCAGCTCACGTTGAAGCGAGTACTGACTTGTTGTTAGCGGCTTTGGCTTAGGTAGAGCTGTGAACCTGAAAAAGTAAGATATACGTTAGGCGCTGCTGGACTTTGATTATTCCATAATATGGAGTTGCAACGCCTGTTGTTTGGTCTGTTTTCGTTTACTGGTTAGGAGTTAAATCGAGCGCTTACCAAGCAAAGGTTTTAATGACGTTTTGCTTAGTGATCGGGTTATGCGCGATGTCTTGATTGATTTTATCAAGAAACGGCTTACGCGCTTGAGGAAGCATGCCTCGCATCGGCGAGATATTGTTCCCATGGTCGCCCCAGTAGTAACAATCGAAGTCCTCTAAATTTTCGAGCAAGTACTTCTCTTCTTCTAGAATCTGCAATGGTGTTGGCAATACAAATTCGCCACGGTTTACTTCTTTCTCTAATACTGAGCCCGGTTGAACCGCCAAAGCCATGGGTGCAATTGCATCTGGCTGCATGATGTTCAGCAAGCTAGTGGTATTAATTGCATGCTCGACAGAGCGTTCTTTGCCACCAAGGCCAAAGATAAATGAAGCCAGTACTTTAATGTCGGCTTCACGCGCTAGGTTCATTCCTTCAATCGCATGCTCACGAGTCATGCGCTTTTGAATGCGTTCAAGAACAATAGGGTCACCTGACTCCAACCCTGAATACGCCATGCTCAAACCTGCCGATTTGATCTCTTTCAGTTCCGATAAGCTCTTACGACGGAAGTCGTTGAAGCCTGAATACAGAGAAATGTTCTTGATCTCTGGGAAGGTGATTTTAATGTAATCCAGAATCGAAATCAGCATCTCGGTTCTAATCGCCATCACGTTACCATCGACTAAAAAGATAGATTCAACATGCGGGTAGATTTTTCTCGCCGCATCAATATCTTCAAAGATGTCTTTGATATCTCTTACTTTGAAACGCTTATCATCAAACATCGTGCAGAAGGTACATTGGTTATTGCTGCACCCCAATGTTGTTTGGATGAGTACGCTTTCTGCTTCCATCCAAGGACGATAAACTTTGCCTTCAAAACGCATAAATGCTCCTCGGCCTTAGCCTGTATTGTTTCGACGAGGACAAGTCTAACAATCTGCATCTTGAGTGATAATTGGGCAAAGCGGGGAATCAGTATTAAAGATATTTTAATAATCGAAAGAGTGCGCAGTTCTTTGTCTGTATAGATAGAACTGCGGCTTGGATTGTTGGGGTAGTTTTAGTGGTATTTTTACTAATTAATGATCAGTGCGTAACGCACAGCTTTTCTTCGAGTAATTGATCAAGCACTGTCACCAGCTTGTGGTTCTTAGTGTTGTCTAAAGCGTCGGAGTGCGGATCTTTGAATAACCCAGAATCATTATCAAAATATTGACCGGAAGCGTTGGCAAACTCTTCACTGAGCGCTGCACGACAAAGGATATCGGCACCGATTGCCAGATCGTTACCATCAACGCCATAAGCATCTTTTACCAATTTACTGCCAAGGAAAGAGGCTGGGTTTACAGGGATAACGGCGGGGCCATTTTTTGATCCGGAGCTTGTTTGGTTATTTGCTTGGGAGCTTGTCTGGCTAGTTGATAGCGAATTGGCTAATTCGATAGACCACATCGTCAGTGCGAGCTTACTTTGTGCGTAAACCGGGCCATCAAGTTCACCCGCATTGGGGCTGATTAATGCCTCTAGATCTACGGGTGCTTGGGCTGCTGAAGATAGGTTGACGATACGACCTGTCGCATTAAAAAGAGGGAGCAACTTTTGTGTCAGTAGATAAGGCGCAATGGTGTTTACGACAAAACGCACATCAAGATTGTCTGGGGTGGTGATGTCCGACACCTTATACACACCTGCGTTGTTAATGAGTATATCGAGTCGTTTGTGATCGCTTTTGATTTGGGTTGCAAGCGCCTTAACTTCAGAGAGCCTCGATAGGTCTGCGATGTAGCTTTCGATGATTGCATTCTTAGACAGGCGAGACAGAGCGGTCACGACTTTATTGACCTTAGCTGGGTTGCGTCCATGAATCAGAACATGGTGCCCTTGCTGCGTCAGTGCTTTTGCGGTCTCTAAACCGATGCCATCTGTGGCTCCTGTGATCAGAATTATTTTTTGCATTTTTGGTCCTTCAAAAAATAGTTTGAACAACGTTATAACAAAGATTAATGACACATAGTTGCATTTGGCTCACAAGCTGAAGACTCAAATGTGAGTCTGTGGGACAAAAAAAGGCTAATTTAAAGATAAATGGGTCAGTTGTGTCTGACCCAAATTAAGAGATGTGAACGAACTATTTGATGTCTTGAACGTTCATAACAAGAGTTTCCCAGTTACGCTGGTTTTCCATATCGTGCTCTAGGCCTTGCTCATCGGCAATTTGGAAGCGCTTAACCGCAGGGGTTTTGCTCGTAGCTTGATACAACCAATAAGCTTCCGCTTTGAGTGCTTCGTCGATCGGTTTATCGATAGACTCATACACCGCTTGCTTACATGCATTGATCGATTCGGCAGGGAATTGAGCGATTCGCTTGGCAAGAGTATCAACATATTCGCCAATTTCATCCGGTTCTAGTGCCTTGTTGATGGTGCCGTATGCTTCGGCTTCGTCAGCATCAAAGTCTCGGGCACTTAGGACGATTTCGAGTGCGCGACCTAAGCCGACTTGGCGTGCCATGCGTGATGCGCCGCCACCGCAAGGAAGGATGCCCATACCCACTTCCATTTGCATGAATTTGTATTTACCGCGAGCCGCGAATCGCATGTCACACGCCAGTGCAAATTCGTGGCCTCCACCTCGAGCGAAGCCTTCAAGCTTGGCAATGGTGGCTTGTGGCAGTTTGCTGATTCTTTCTAGCACCACTTGCAGGTCGAGTAACTTCGCTTCATCACGAGAAACGGCTTCTGTCGACATGTCTTTTAATAGATTGGTGTCGTAGTGACAGACCCAAACTTCAGGGTTTGCTGACTGAAATACCACGACCTTGATGTCACGATCGCGCTCTAGTCTCATTGCTAAACCATTGAGGTCGGCAAGCATCTCTTGCCCTTGAACATTCACAGTACCGAAGTCAAAAGTGACGGTAAGAATCCCATCCTCGGCTTGAGCTTTAAACGTTGTATAACCTTGATATGCCATTTCCATATTCCTTCTGAGAGATTTCATTTCAGCCTATTCAGTGTGAATGCGACCTAAATTCAGGCTAGCGAGGAATGTTAGAACCAACAATTAACCATTAAGCGAAACACTATTAACGCATTATTAATAGTGTTGGCGCGTTTGATAACTACAATTTATTCAGTATCTTAGTGGGATATTTTAACGTTGAATGTATCTTGCCAATTTGATTGTCAACGAAATCTAAAAACTCATTCCTTGTTTGGTGCTCTTATCCTTTTTATTTAGCTTCGTATACTGCTCAGCTAGGCAGTTAGTGCCTCAAAGAACAGATTAAGAGTGAACCGACCTATGCAGATGAGATCCGCGACTTTGAAAACCATTATTGAGAAAACACTGCCACTGACGCTGGGTGTGTTTGCGATCATGATGGTGCAATTGGTCGATTCGATCTTTATTGGTCAGTTAGGGGTTAATGAGTTGGCGGTTCACGGTATCACCTTGCCATTTCAAGCGGCGTTTACCGGGGTTCAAGTGGGCATCGGTGTGGCGGCAACGTCCATTATTTCTCAAGCGGTAGGGGCAAAAGAGCAACGTAAATCCACCTCAATTGCCACATTGTCGGGCGGGTTTGGTGTCTTGGTGATTGCTTTGATCTGCATAGGGCTGATTGTTTTTAGCGATTCTGTTTTTGCGTCGTTTGTGAATGATGTCTCTGACGCTCAATACCAATCCATGCTGTCGATTTTTAATGTGTATTGGCCGTTGTGGCTGTTCAGTGCATTGATGGTGGCGGTGCTTTATTTGGCCACCTGCGTTTATCGTGCCAATGGCGATACCAAAACAACCGGCAGCATGTTCTTGGCTGCCAGCGTGATTAACCTGATTCTCGATCCTATTCTGATTTTTGGATTGGATATGGGCATCGCAGGGGCGGCGATCGCATCGAGCATTGGCTACGCATTCGGCGCAATCTACATGATAATCAAGTCTCGCGGCAAAGGTTGGTTTGGCTTCAATGGTGCGTGCCGTAACCAAATTAAAGGCTACAGTTTTGAGTTATTTAAGACGGTAATGCCAACCACTGCTAATCAGATATTACCTGCGGTCAGCGCGTTCTTTTCAATGCTTTTGATTGCGAGAATCGGAACCGATGAGATGGCTTTTTGGAGCTTACTCGCCCGTGTTGAAAGTTTTATGCTGGTGTTTTCTCTTGCTCTGACGATGTCCATACCGCCTATGATTGGTCGTTACCTAGGGGCGCAGCAGCGATGCAAAATCCCTGAGCTATTGAATACAACAGCGAAGTTGTTACTGGTTTTTCACACCGTGATGGCAGCATTGCTAGCGCTGTTTAGTGGCTGGGTTATTCCTGTTATCTCGGAAGAACAAAGCATACGCAGCTGGTTTGAAGTGACCTTGTTATTTATCCCGTTCAGCTATGGGCCGCTTGGGCTTTGCATGTTGGTTGCTTCGGTGTTTAATGCTTTGGGTGTGCCTCGTAAAGCTTTGAATGTCTCTTTCTTACGCTTGTTTGTTTTCTACATTCCAGCGTTATGGCTTGGCTCGATAACCGGTGACATGATCAATGCGGTTATTGCTGCGACAGTCGCCAATGTTTTAGCGGGCGCTTTTGCATGGTTTAAGCTTAATGCCTATATTAAAACTCACATTATTCCCCGTGCCGCTTCGGCCAATAAGCAGCGTGTACTCAGCGCAGGCTAGCCATTATTGATGAACATTGAACATCTAAAATTGTTTGTGCGACTCGCGTCTACGCACAATATAAGTCAAGCAGGACAAGAGCTTGGGTTGTCACCTCCGGTAGCCAGTATTCATATCGGAAAGCTGGAGGAGAGCCTAGGTGCGCGTCTTGTGCATCGCACCACGAGAAAGGTCTCCCTGACCGAAGAAGGCATGGCATTTCTTCCTCACGCCAAGCAAATCCTTTTGAGTGTCGAAGCGGGTGTTGCCTCTGTCGGAACTGGTAACGAATTACCAAAAGGGGTGTTGCGAATATCTGCGCCGTCATCGTTTGGTCGCATGCATGTTATGCCAGCGCTAAAAGGCTTTTTGGCTAAGTATCCAGATCTGTCGGTGGACATTTCACTCAGTGACTCAATCGTCGATCTGGTCGATGGCGGCTTTGATGTGGCGATTCGTAATGCGGAGCTACAAAACTCAAGCCTGATCGCTCGTAAGCTCTCGACTGATAAGCGTATTCTGTGTGCTTCGCCGGAATATCTGAAAGTTTATGGCTATCCGAAAACACCAGAAGACCTCAAGCAACATCAATGTATCAATCAAACCGGCTTAGAAGGTTGGACGTTCGATACGCTAGAAGGCGATGTCACCATCAAGAAGAAAGGTGCGATCCGCGTTGATCACGGTGAAGCGGTAAGGGATGTATGTGTCGATGGCTTGGGCATTGCTATGTGTGCGACTTGGATTGCATACAAGCAGCTCGCGGAAGGTTCGCTGGTTGAGGTGTTGCCAGATTACCCTTTAAAGGGTGAGGCGGCTATCTGGGCGGTATACCCGAGTGCACAGCTGCTTGCGCCTAAGGTTCGCGTATTTATCGATTATTTTGTTCAATACTATGGTTCACCTTCTTATTGGGATTGCGAAGTAAACGGTCAAGCTCAGTAGCGATTCAGAAGCACTTATTGATAAGAAATAAGAAAGCCCCGACCAAAAGGTAGGGGCTTGTTTTTATGTTCTTTATAGAACGTTTTTTCTAGCTCACTGCTGTTGTTTTATCTATTTAGCGTTTCGGACGTTTAATGCGCGTGTACCGCTGAATCTTGGTATAGCTCGGCATCAACTTCTTCGCCTTTATTCGGGCGCGGTACAATCTCAAAAGAGGTGTCAGCTTCTGTCAGTGAAGACAGCAGTTTGTTAAGTGATGATTTGTCACCTTTCACGCCTGCTTGTCCGTCTTCTAGCAGTTTTCCAAGGCTTGTTTTCTTAAGCACGATATCAGACACGTCAGACTTGTTGATGATCAGTGTTGTATCCGCATCTTGCAGCTCTGATACTTGAATGTTGTTCAGGTTACCGTTAGACATTTCAACGTAGTAGAACTCTTTAACATCAGGTAACTGAATGTTCATGGTAAATGGCGTGTTCTGCGCCTTCAATGAATCCACTTTTACCGCTAAGTAATCCAGCAAGTTTTCGATGGTCATGTTAGCCAATACATCCGGTGATGCTGTTTTTGGTGCGCCCGGTTGTGTGCCAATACGCAGTTCTTGAGCGCCGGTTAGGTAGATGTTTCTCCAACCTGCACCTTCTGATTGATAACCCAATTGCTCGTAAGTATCTGCCAATAAGCCACGTGCAACTTTGTTCTCTGGTTCTGCTTGGATCACCTTATTCAGTGCTGTCGCAACGAAGCGGTATTCACCTTCTTGGAAGTCTTGCTGCGCTTTTTCAATCACAGCGTCGCTGCCGCCCATGTACTCAACAAACTTCACTGACTCTGGCTTGATTGGTAGTGGGTTTAGGTTAGCTGGGTTCATGTCGAAGTAACCAAGATACATGTTGTACACAGCGCGAGCATTGTGAGAGTAAGTACCGTGGTAACCGTTGGTGTGCCAAGACTGTTGAATGCTGTCTGGCATGACCTTGTAAATCTCGTCACCGATGTCTTGTAGAACCACACCGTTATTGGCTAAACGAAGCGTTTGGTTATGAGTAAAACCGTAAGCATCACGCTGCATTTTTAGGTAATCAGAGATCTCTTGTTCACCCCAGATTGGGGCTGAGTGAGACGCAAACAACACCTCTGTTTCTTCGCCCCAAGTGACTAACATTTCGTTGATTTTCTTCGACCACTTCAAACCATCACGTACTTTTGCGCCACGCAGCGTGTACAGGTTGTGCATACCTTGGTAGGTCAGTTCGCCAGTCCAAAGTGCTTTCATGCTGGGAATATACGTCACCATTTCTGATGCAGCTTCGGTACCTGAAGCATCCATGAATTGCATTTCTAAGCCGTCGATAACCAGAGTTTCAATCTCTTCGTTATGGTTCAGCTCGTAGTCTGGCAATACGTAAGTAATGCTACCGGTTGATAGGCCTTTAGACAGTGCCGCATCTACAATACCGTGTTCGTGTCGGTTCAGGGTTGCGCCATATTGATATGCGGTACGACGCGACATTGCGTTACCCGCCAGTACGTTTTCGTCAACGATTTCTTTAGTGATGTTTTTCGAACCGTACACTTTTACATCTGGATACGCGTCTTTGATTGCTCTTGCGCCACCAAAGTGATCAGCGTGCGAGTGAGAATAAATCATTGCAACGACTGGTAGTTCGCCGCCATCAGGCACATTGTTTTTGAAGAATTTGAGAGATTTAGCGGCCGCTTCTTTGGTAAGAAGTACGTCATAAGCGATCCAACCGTTGTCACTACGAATGAAAGAGATAGACGCTAAATCCGCGCCTCGAACTTGGTAAACTTTACCCGGAACAACTTCATATAAACCTTCCGCCGCTTGGTTCAATACCGCTTGGCGCCACAGTGAAGGGTTTACTGAATCTGGTGCTTGGTCTGCATTCGTCACACTTGGGTCGATGAAGTTAAAGCTATTGCGAATGATGTCGCCCGTCTCTTGATCAAAGCTAGCAACAAGACCTTTATTGTTATTGTCGAAAGCGCGAGTGTCGGCGAAGTTAAGTGTTTTTGCGAACTCTTGGTTTGCTTTGGTGGTCATCTCGGTTGCGCTTTTGCCACCTTGGTCGCCAATTTCGCTGAAGTGTGCGTGATCATGGTTAGCTGCAACTGCAGGGAATGCGAGCGAGATAGCTAGGAATAGTGATGCGTTTTTGAACGTGCGAGAAGTTGTCATAAGAGCCTCTTCATTTCAGAATTTTGTTTCGTTGAGGCGATTATAGGAATAAGACATATAGCAAAAAATAAAGTAAGCTTTATTTAACACATCACGAACTGTTATGTGTTGTATGTTTAAAAGTAGCAGATTGAAGCGCAAAGCTTGTCGCATACCCAATGCGAGCGCACCTAAACATGGAGAGTGACCGTGAGTGATGTTGAAAAGTTAGATCTAAATTTACTGAGCGTATTTTTGGAAGTGTATCGACTACAGTCGATCACCTTAGCCTCAGAATCGCTTGGTATGACTCAGCCAGGGGTGAGTGGAGCCTTGAAGCGATTACAATCTCAGCTTGATACCGACCTGTTTATTCGTGAAGGACGCGGGATTATTCCGACTAACGCTGCGGTGCAATTGGCAAACCGAGTGGAACCAGCCCTTGAAGGCATAACCAGTGCAGTTAGCACCTTAAAGCAGTTCGATAATCAGCAGCATCATGTGTTTCGAATTCTGGTGAATGAGATCGGCTTAACCAAGCTTCAACCCCTTGTCGAGCAAGATGAAACGTTGGGGAATATCTCTATCGAGTTCAATATGGTGCCGAACAACGAAGAAGAGCTTCTTCAGAGTTTAAGTATGCAGCAAGCCGATTTAGCGATTGATATCCATTACCCGCAAGTTAATGGATATATGAAGCAGCCGATGATTGAAGATGAGTTGGTGTTGATAGCTCGAAAGGGGCATCCGAGAATCAATGGCTCTGTGACGCAAGAGCAATATTACAACGAAAAGCACGTTACTTTTAGAATGCGTCGAACCCGTTTATACACGGCAGATTATTTTACTAAGTCGCCACTGAAACAGAGAAAAGTGAGTGCAGAGTGTGACTCGCTGATGACCATGTGTGTGCTGGTATCGGGCTCAGATTGTGTCGGCAGTACGTCGCGTGATTTTGCCAATCAATTTTCTGAACCCTTCCAGCTTCAAGTCCTTGATCAGCCGTTTGAAATCTTGCCGATGCAGCAGTACATGATCTGGCATAAAAGAACCGATTTGAATCCTGCTCATCAGTGGTTGAGAAACAAGATTCAACAATATATGGCTGACTAACGAGCCGCTCTTGCTGCACGTTTCTGTTTGGCGCTCTCTATCATCTTAGAAGGCGTCATACCGGTCACTAACATGGTGCCGGTAATAACCAGAACTGATCCGAAAATAGTGTTAAGGCCAATCGCTTCGTCTAGGAAAAGGTTGCCCCACAAGATGCCAAACACTGGAATCAAAAAGGTAACAGACAGAGCCGAAGGCGCTCCCAATTCAGAAACGAGATTGAAGTAAAGCAAGTAAGCAAGACCAGTACAAACGGCGCCTAATAAGATCACTGATGTGGTGATGGTTAGATCCGGAGCCTCTCTCATTGGCATAAAGAAGACAAACGGCAACACGATCAAGACCGCCGCCCACATGCTGCCATGAGCATTATTGAATGCCTCAACTTTAGGTGCTTGCTTGGTATAGTTTGATGCGATTCCGTAACTAAAGGCCGCCATCACCGCCGCAAAGATAGGAAGCACAGCCTCACGGCCAATGTTCATCGCATCCCAACCGACTAACACGCCAACTCCCGTTACCCCAATTCCAAGCCCTAATAGAACACGCGCCTCGAGTGTAGTTTTGGTCCATATCGCACCGATGATTGCCGCCCATATTGGCGCAGTCGAGTTCAAGATAGCGAGTGTCGAGGCGTTCAGTGTCTGCGCGGCATAAGCGAAAAGTAAAAAGGGAACCGCAGTATTGAACAATCCAAGAATAAAGAAGTGTTTAGCATGTGAATTGAACGACAACTTTTTTCTCAAGTAGAAAGAGACCAATAATAGAGTGATGGCAGCAAACAGCACTCGCGCTTCAATCAACACCGCTGGGCCCAATGGATTAGCGGCAATTCTCATGAACAGAAACGAACCGCCCCATATTGCAGCGAGAGTTATTAATTTTAGAAAGTTCACGGCTTATATCTCAGAATGTGTAAAACCCGACTATGGAGGAAAGATAACTATTACACAAACATAGATACCAATACTGTGCAGTTATGGACATAAGTTTGAGTCCTTAAACAGGAACAGCTTCGATGAATTTCGTTCTGTATATTGAGCCTTATTTGATGAGTAATCTAGCGTTAGACATCAAACTGAGGTGAATAAAATGAAGATCGAACATATCGCAATTTGGACCAAACAACTCGACGTGTTGAAGCGATTTTATGAAGACTATTTCGGCGCGACATCGAACTCAAAATATCACAACCCAACCAAAGGGTTTTCTTCATACTTCCTCTCATTTGAAACTGGAAGCCGCCTAGAGATAATGGAAATGGACTCTGTGCCTGAATCGAAAGATGACATCTATGATCAGTTTACAGGTTTTGTTCATATGGCGATTTCACTAGGCTCGGAACAAGCGGTTGATGAACTTACAAGTCGCTTGGTCGAAGATGGTTATGAGCGCTTAGATGGCCCAAGAAGAACAGGCGATGGCTATTATGAGAGCTGTGTACTCGATCCGGATGGTAATCGCTTAGAACTTACCGTTTAATGGAGGGAGCTTGAATAGCTTTTAACTCACTAACTGAACTGAGGTATTACAATGATGAAGCATGCTGTGACTTTCCTTTTTAGTCTTGGGCTTATGGGATGTGCTACCTCAGAACAAGTACATGAGCAGGAGACGGACGCGAAGCCTGAACTCTCACAACCCATTGGGTACCTTGGTTTTAAAGCTCACCAAGAGTGGGCAATTCAATTCAATGATTGCACGGTCTACGATTTAATCGGCGCACAACCCTACCAGTGGTTTGATCGCACTTCAGCCTCTGTAAGCTGCTATACGTTTAAACCGACTGATGTTATCGAGCCTTTATCAGTCTATGCCGACGCAAACTTCGACAGTAATAAGCTAACCCCAATTAACCGCTTTCAAGAGCTGCAGGTATCAGAGTCAGGCTGGGGCAGCTTTCCTATCGTCTACGAGACTCACGGCACCAACTGGTTGAAAGTTAAAGAGGGTTGGATTCACCTTACACTAGCCGATCAGACACTCGTCCAGTTCTACCCGGGAACTCAAGACCTATCTGGCAAATCGCAGCATGATCAGTATTTTGAGCAGCATTGATCGTAACTCTGACTCTTGATTAGTCTTTAGCTCGATCCAAAAAGATCTTTTAACTGTTGCTGAAACCGGTTTCAATCTGTATCTTTGCTTGTATTGAAATCGGTTTCAGAGTTGTAATGAGCTCTCTAATCCTGATCTTTTTCACGAATAACTTGTAGCGAGTAATGGTATGAACAACGAATTTCCGAACGATTTTTTATGGGGCGGTGCAGTAGCAGCGCATCAGTTAGAAGGCGGCTGGGATGCGAATGGTAAAGGTGTCAGTGTTGTTGATGTATTAACAGCGGGCGCTCATGGTGTACAACGTCGAATCACCGATGGCGTGATTGATGGCGAAAACTATCCAAACCAAGTCGCAGTGGATTTCTACCATCGCTATAAAGAAGACATTAAGTTATTTGCTGAGATGGGATTTAAGTGTTTCCGTACCAGTATCGCGTGGACGCGTATCTTCCCTAATGGCGATGAAGCTGAGCCGTGTGAAGCGGGTTTAGCGTTTTACGATGATCTGTTTGATGAGCTGTTGAAATACGACATTCAGCCTGTGGTCACACTGAGCCACTTTGAAATGCCTTACCACCTAGCTAACGAATATGGCGGCTGGATGAACCGCAAAGTGATCGACTTCTTCGTTAAGTATTCAACTACAGTGATGGAACGATACCAACACAAAGTGAAATACTGGATGACGTTTAACGAGATCAACAACCAGATGAACACCTCGGCAGATATTTTCGGTTGGTTATGCTCAGGCGTGAAGTTTCCACAATGCGAAAAGCCGCAAGAGGCGATGTATCAAGCGGTTCACCACCAGTTTGTTGCAAGTGCTTTGGTGGTTAAGAAAGGTCACGAGATCAATTCAGATCTTCAAATCGGCGCGATGTGTGCGATGGTGCCTTTCTACCCTCGTTCTTCAAAGCCAGAAGATATTATGGTGGCACAGCAAGCGATGCGTGACCGTTATTTCTTCTCGGATGTAATGGTGCGTGGTCATTACCCAAATTACGCTAAGCGTGACTGGGCAATCAAAGGCTTCAACATAGAGATGCAGCCCGAAGATGAGCAGATCCTAAAAGAAGGTAAGGCCGATTACTTAGGCTTTAGTTACTACATGTCGAATACTTTGGATTCTTCTTCGCATCAGTCGACTGAAGAGGCGATGGACGGCGGTCATAAAAACTCGGTCGATAACCCGTTCATCCAGTCTAGCGATTGGGGCTGGCCAATTGATCCAACGGGTTTACGTTTCTGCTTAGCGTCTCTGTATGAACGTTATGAAGTGCCATTGTTTATCGTTGAAAATGGTTTTGGCGCAGTCGACACCATTGAAGAAGATGGTTGCATCAATGATGACTACCGCATTGCTTACCTTGGTGACCACATCAAAGAAATGAAAAAAGCAGTCGCAATCGACGGTGTTGATTTGATGGGTTATACCCCTTGGGGCTGTATCGATTTGGTGTCGTTCACCACCGGTGAGATGAAAAAGCGTTACGGATTCATTTATGTAGACAAGCACAACGATCAGTCCGGTACTTTAGATCGCAAACGTAAGAAGTCGTTCGAGTGGTACAAAGGCGTGATTGCATCTAACGGTGCCACTATTTAGAATGCCTCTTGCTGCGTCGTTATACGTAATATGAAGTTACACGCAATATGAATTAGCATTAAATTAGTCGGCTTATGTCGGCTAATTTTTTATATGAGGAAAAGAAGCGAATGGTCACCATGCTTGATGTCGCGAACCGCGCAGGCGTATCTAAATCGACGGTTTCTCGTGTCTTAAATGGCAAGAATATCGTGCGCCCAGATGTGGTGAAAAAGGTATTTGATGCGATTCAAGAAACGGGTTATCGACCAAACCTGTTAGCTCAACAATTGGCGACCAAGAAGACCAATTTCATCGGCTTTGTAATCACCAATGAGTTGTTCAATGGCCCTTATTTCTCTTCCTTGATGTATCACGCGGCCTCTTATAGCGAAAAGTCGAATCACCAGCTGGTGATCACCGATGGCAAACACAGCGCTGAAGACGAAAGAAAGGCGATCAACTTCCTGTTGGATATGAAGTGCGCGGGCATCATCATCTATCCGCAATGCTTAACCGAAAGCGAGATTGCAAAGATCATCGAAAGCACTGAAACACCGATTCTGGTACTCAACCGGGAAATGCCGTCGAAGCCCAATCATGCAATTACCACCGAGCACTATCAGAGCGCTTGTTTGATGGTTGAACATATCATCGAGCAAGGCCATACAGACATTGCAGTGATTCGTGGTAAAGCCGGTTCTTCGACTGATGAGTTGCGTTACCAAGCCTATCAAGATGTGCTCACTAAGCACGGTATTAAACTGAACGAATCTAACGTAGTTCGGGGTGATTGGACGATGGAGAGTGGCTACCGTGCCGCGCAAACTTTAGTGGAAAGTGAAGCAAACTTCACTGCGATCTTGTCTGAAAACGATGATATGGCGATTGGTGCGATTAAGGCGTTAACCGAACTTGGGTACTCATTACCTCAAGATGTTTCGATCGTCGGCTTTGATAACAGCAAAGTGGGGGCGTTTTTAACGCCAAGCTTAACGTCTGTGAGTGTGCCATTAGAGCAAATGACGCAAAAGGCGATCCTGCAAATTGTCGGTGATACTGAGCAAGCTGAGGTATTAAGTACTACTGGCAGCTTGGTTATTCGCGACTCGGTTACCCCGCGTGTCTAGGCTTAGTTAACCGCGATTGAGTTTCATATTTCACCTACAAAAAGTGACTGGCTACGCATCTCTTAAACCAAGCTCAAACACTCCTTATTCACTGTTATTTAGATGTGCGATATTGCGTTTTTTGGTCGATGAATTGACCACCATTAGTTAAGTAATGTGAAACTAGCTAAGTAATATGAAAATAGCTAAGTTATGTGAAAGCAGGTAAGTAACGTGAAAACAGAAAAACAAAAAATGCTAGCAGGCGAACCTTATCAAGCTTGGGATAAAGAGCTTTATGTTGCTCGTATCGAATGTCGTAAGGTGCTTCAAAAACTCAATAACAGTATTCCAGACACACCTGAATGGGAAGCGGCAACGCAAGAGCTCATTCCGGGCTGTGAGAACGCGCACTTAGAGCCGCCGTTCCGTTGTGATTACGGCTCGAACATAAAGTTGGGCAAGAACTTCTACGCTAACTTTAACTGCGTGATTTTGGATGTGGCTGAAGTGACTATTGGCGACAATGTGCTGCTTGGCCCAAATGTACAGATCTTAACGGCAGGTCACCCATTAGATGTGAAAGGTCGTGTTGAAGAAGGCGTTGAGTTTGGCACACAGATTAACGTTGGCGACAATGTTTGGCTTGGCGGTGGTGTGATCATTTGCCCCGGCGTCACTATTGGCGAAAACAGCGTGATTGGCGCAGGCAGTGTGGTAACCAAAGACATCCCAGCTAATGTGGTTGCCGTGGGTAACCCATGTAAAGTTCTCAAGCAGATTGATAACGAATAGTCATCTGATTCAAATGACAAAGCCCGAATCTAGATTCGGGCTTTGTTTTTTTCAATTCCTGCTAGATGCTAAATGCTAGATGGAACAGCCTGTTGAGCTTGCTTCTTATCCAATGCACCACTGAATCGAGTCAGAACTAGAGCGATCAAAACAATCACAGCACCGACCCAAGGGGTGTTCATTAATCCAGAATTCGCGACAATCAAACCACCACCCCATGAGCCTAATGCGATACCGACGTTGAAGGCTGCAATGTTCAACCCAGAAGCGACATCGACTGCGTCTGGTGTGTATTTCTCAGCCAGTTTCACAACATACACTTGTAGCCCCGGAACGTTACCGAATGCGAATGCACCCCAAACCAAAATGGTAGCAACAGCTGCGTAAGGGTTTACTGCGGTAAAGTTGAATACCACCAGTACTGCGGCTAAACCAGAGAAGATAACGGTTAGCGCTTTAATCGGGCCCATCTTGTCGGCCATTTTACCGCCCCAGATGTTACCTATCGCCACTGACACACCGTAAACCAACATGATGAGACTGATAGAGCTCGAATCAAACCCTGATACGTTTTCCAGTATTGGAGCAAGGAACGTAAACGCTGTGAATGTGCCGCCATAACCTAGTGCTGTGATAGCGTAAACCAACAGTAAGCGTGGTTGAGTTAGAACCTTTAGTTGTGCCGAAATCTTAGCGGCAGGTGGCTGCTTAAGGTTGCTCGGGACCAAGATAGCGCTGCCAATCAGAGCGATAAGACCAAGCAGAGCAACGATCAAGAAGGTTGCTTGCCAGCCAAATGTTTGGCCGATGTAAGTACCCAGTGGTACACCCGTTACTAATGCAACGGTCAAACCGGTAAACATGATCGCGATGGCGCTCGCTGCTTTGTCTTTTGAGACCAGCCCAGTAGCGATGGTTGAACCAATCGAGAAGAACACACCATGGGCAAGGCCAGTCAAAATTCGTGCGGCGATCAGCGTGTTATAGCCTGGAGCTTGCCACGCCAATAAGTTACCAATGACAAACAATGCCATCACGGTCAGCAACACCGCTTTACGATTCCATTTGCCGGTTAATGCCGTTAAGACTGGTGCGCCAATAGCAACGCCAAGTGCATATAAACTGACTAATAGGCCTGCCGATGGCAGAGATACATTCAAGTCGCTCGCCATGGTAGGAATCAAGCCTACGATGACAAATTCTGTAGTTCCGATGGCAAAGGCGCTGAGCGTCAATGCGAGTAATGCTAGTGGCATAATCATCTCTCTTACTGTTCTTTGTTAAATACCGAGCGCGATAAAATGGGGCAGCTTGTGACTGCAATAGGAGCGCTTCGTTTGATGGCGAGGATTATCTAGCAAAATATATTTGTGAAAAATGCTCCCATTAACAAATAACCTTTGTGATATTTGCAATAATAAGAGAGTTAACCGATCATTGGATTAAGCTGATGAGATCGAAAAGACTCAGAAGATTTGAGCTGTGATGAGCACAAGCGAGACGACACTAAACAACATGAAAATAGCGAAGGAGCCTCATGCTAACCCGTTCAGATTATTTAGAAATGGTACTCACCGTCGTCGATGCTGGCGGTTTTTCTGCGGCGGCAGAGGCGCTGGATGTGCAGGTCGCCAAGGTGTCTCGTTCGGTGAGTAAGGTTGAGTCACAACTCGGCGTCTCGATATTCAACCGAACAACGAGACGCGTGGAATTGACGGAGGAAGGGCGGCAGTTTGTCGATTCAGTCAGGGTAGGATTACAGATGATTCAGAGCGCGGAAGAAGAAATCGTGTCGCGTGGTGAGTTACCAAAAGGTCGTTTAAGAGTCGATGCAGCCAGTCCTTTTGTATTTCATCAGTTAGTGCCGTTGGTGCAGTCATTCAAAGAGGCTTACCCAGACATTGAGTTGGAACTCACTTCCAACGAAGGCTTCGTTGATCTTCTGGAAAAGAGAACTGATGTTGCGATTCGAATCGGTAAGCTGTCCGATTCAACACTGCACGCTCGCCCGTTAGGAAAAAGTTTACTCCATATTGTAGCGTCACCTGATTATCTCGCTAAGCGTGGGCTACCCACTAAACCTGAAGATTTGAGTTCACATCAAATAGTCGGTTTTGCAGGGAACAAAGTGCTTAACCATTGGCCTTTACCAAACCAAAGTTATGTCGCGCCTACCGTGACAGCCAGTAATGGTGAAACGGTGCGTCAACTGGCACTAGCTGGAAATGGGATTGCTTGTTTATCGGGGTTTATGGTGCAGGAAGATATGGCAGCAGGGCGTCTAATCCCTATTTTGGAACAAGATAAACTTGCCAACACAGACCGAGAGCGAGTGAATGCGGTTTATTATAAGTCGTCTTCCGTCTCTAAACGTATCTCGGCGTTTATTGATTTTATTCAGCCAAGGTTGAGTTTGTAATCCGAGGCTCGATTCTCAATAGACTAAGCTTTGAGAGCTTGTTTAACTAGATACGAAAGCTGGCGTCCGACACTAAATGTCTTAGCCATCGATGTCCGACGTCATTGTGCCGTGCTGGATGCCAAAACATCGCGACTTTTACACTTTCTGAAATGAAATCACAGGGTAGGAGTTTTAAATCTGAACATTGAAGGTATTTATTAAGTAACCGCTTCGGGAACAAACCAACATGGTGACTATTTTCAATGATACTCATCATTTCAACGATGCTGTTCGCGCTCCACGCGATATCTCGTTGTTTCAGGATATTATCATAATCCAATCCTTTGCCGTGTAAGTAAGCTTGTTTCTGATTGGATGTGGTGTGTACGACATGTTTTTCTGACAAAAATTGCTCAAGTGATACTGTTGGGTTTGTTAAGCGAGGGTGGTTTACGTGACATAAAACACATAACTCTTCTCGTAAGATCTCTTCAGATTTGAGTCCAGGATATTGCCCATGATCAATATCTATCGACAAGTCATAGTGGTTTCTGAGCAATGAACTCATGTCTTTGTGCGCTAAGTTTGAATCCGCCTTAACTTTTACCTTAGGAGCTTGCGTAAATATAAGATTCGAAACAACAGAAAGAATACTTAGTCCGAATACAGATGCAGTTGAAATCATGAACTTTCGGGAACTGGTTTCTGGATTAAAGCTTGAAAGAGGTGGGGCTGCGACTCTGAT
Source organism: Vibrio sp. 14G-20 (assembly GCF_026241515.1). Taxonomy (GTDB): domain Bacteria; phylum Pseudomonadota; class Gammaproteobacteria; order Enterobacterales; family Vibrionaceae; genus Vibrio. The sequence goes on along the minus strand of NZ_JAPHPW010000009.1, from coordinate 188,687 downwards.
TTGTTGAACAGCTTCGGAAAGCTGAGGGTAAATGCTTTCTGCAAGCTTACTAGATGAGACACCGTGGCTTTCACGAAAGAAAAGAGGGTCGTCAAATAGTATTCTAAGCCTGTTAATACTTTGACTTACTGCCGATTGGCTGATGTTTAAGCGGTGCGCTGCTTTACTAATGCTTCGCTCTTCCATAACGGTAACGAAAATGGGAATTAGATTGAAATCGGAGTGCTTCATAAATCAACTTAAACTGAGGCTTAGAAGGTATTTTGTTTACTTGGAGCGTAAATCTGTGATTAACCGAGAACGTTTAGTTGACAATATTACAATTAAGCCTGCGTTTTGTAGACTTTGCAGTCATTTCTGCAAACTAGGGGCCGCTATGCTTAGACGTTACTGCGTTTAAATGTAACTTTGCACTAAGTTTCGACCTTGTCTTTTGGCTTGGTAAAGCATCTCATCTGCGATTGAAACAACTTCTTCAACGGGTTGGTTTGGTAGTAATACTGCTAGACCTAATGACGCTGAAATCCCTCCCATCGATATAATTCGAAGCTTTTCATCTTTAGCGATTCTTTCCCTCAACCTCTCTGCTAGTTTTTTGGTGTCAGAGAGAGTATGAGACTTGACGATGACAATGAACTCGTCTCCCCCACAACGGTAACATTCGTCATTGCAGCGAACATTCTCAGATAGAATTTGTGCCACTCTTATGAGGATTTCGTCTCCGGTAGGATGCCCATATTGATCATTGATATCTTTAAAGTGGTCCAGGTCGATAACAATCACAGAGATACACGTGTGCTTTAGGTGCTCATGTTTTAATCTAATGTTTGCCGATTGTAGATAGGTTCGATTCTTCAAACCGGTTAGGGTGTCAGAAGTTAACTTGATATTCGTGTTGTGTTGATAGTGTGCAAAAGTTGCTAAGAGGATATAGCTCGCAAGAAGAAGTAATAGGATCTCTACAAGGCTTTGCAGTTCATTTTTCAGCTGGATGGCTGAACTTGTCATATCATCGAAGATGAGTACATTTCCATTGAAAACTGGTAACGGTACTTTAATCAGATGAAAGTACCGATTTTTCTGCGAGTCTAATTGGTATAAATCGAGTGAAAGCAGGGATACAGGTGTTACTTTGAGGTATATTTTTTCTGAATCAGGCGACAAGGAAGAGGAAAAAGTAACGTGAATGGGGCTTCCTGAAAGTAGAAAATATCGATTGTTTTGGTCTTGAAGTATCATGTTTTGTACTTCAGAAGAGGGCATTTTTTCAAAGTAGTGATTTAAGTTGAAGTGACTTTCCGAATCTTGAAAAAGATCTTTAGCTATACTCCCTGCGACCAATTCGTTATTTACTAAAGCAGAGGCAGTCTCAAATTTAGTGATAAAATCCCTTAAAAAAGAGAGGTTGTAATCGATATTATTTATAATTAGGTTTGAGATTAAATTCTCTCTTTTCCCTTTTTCGATTTCTATTGTTTTTACTAAACTATGAATACTATTGTAGTGGAATACTAGTATTAGTAAGCTTAGTGAAGATATCAGTATATTCCTTTTGATAATCAGAAAGTTAAGAATATTCATGATGGTTTACCCTTTAACCATTAATTAACTGACAACTTGAAGTCGATTCAATATCATTTGCTAATTTTAAGAGTAAACTCCTCGGTGGTTACAATTGATAGTCCATTGAGATTGAGAAAATCTCGATATCAGTTGGTTTTGACTATGACAGTGAGTCTTATGAAGAATACTCTTGATTTGAGTTCGTACAGTTTCCTTTGATACGTTTCTAATGCTGGATATCTCTGGCCCAGTGAACCCTTTTATCAATAACTCTAAAACGTTGAATTCTGATTTGGTTAACGTTGAAGTAATATCTATGTTCTTAGGTTCGGAGTACTCTTTCCAATAGTGCAACATAGTGTTGTGGGCAACCCATGAGTTTGACCATGCTGTCATGATATTAGCGACCAGTTGTAGGTGCTTAGTTTGATGTTCAGATAATGATTCAATGCTGTGAAAGATAGCTACCATTCTATGATCGTAGTTTATAGGAGAAGCAATAGAATATTTACTCAGTTTGTTAGTAATTATTGACAGCTTTTCGTGATCAAATATTCGATCATCCAAAACATTATCATAGGTAAAGTGCAAAATATTTTTCTCATGGCACATGACTGCGTCAAGATAGCTTTCAATGCTCTCCGATATTCTTTTGCTAATGGATATTCTATTTGAAATACTCTCCAAACTTTCAAAAACGATGTCCTTCCCTTCGGAAAAAATGATTAGGCTCACATGTTCAACTCCAACTTTTTCTAGCCCTTCACGAACTTCACTTTCCAGTTCGTTCGGAAGATAGGAGATGCTTGGGTTTGTCAATTCGTTATTATTTTTTTTAACCATACAGTAGCCAACGCTTTTTTAATTGTATCGATATCGAACGTATTAATATTAGTTCATTTTGTTAGATTACTATCATCACCCTATTGGGTGAAATTTAAAGAAAATTTAACAAAGTGATGAATTAAATGATTGAGATCAAATTACATTAGATTAATTAATTTTTATGTTTAACTATAGATAGTAGTTAATCAATGGTATATCCCTAATATCAGATATAAGCTGTAAAACTTTTCATTATCGCTATAATGCAACATGTAACTTTGGTTCTTGTTTTACCTTAACCGCTTTTTCCACTTCTTGTAAGAGCCGTGGAGCTTCTGACAACCTACAGCTAGATTACAAGGGTGTCCTCGCTCCCAAAAGGCAGCTCCTTCTCGTGGCGGGATAAGTGGAATCGCTCGCTAGATCCGTATGGCATTATGGCAATTCCGTGTGTCATAAGCGCCATCACCTGATATCTCAATGATTTTACGGCGTGTCTGCTTGAGTAAATTGGTAAGCACTTCGGCATCGGTTACGTTGGATAAGTTCAGCTCTGCTGTGATTATTTCGTGAGTGCTGGTATCTACTGCGATATGTAGCTTACGCATGCTCTGCGTTTCCCATCAGTTCGGTAGCGATCGCCAAGTCGCTGAATCGGCGAGGTCTACCACGCTTACCTTGTTTGTGTTGTTTCCACTCGGCTATTGTTTTTTCATCAATCCAAAAGGTCAGAGAACTACGGTTGATCAAGGCTCTATTGTACTGTTTCCAGTTGGTTGTTTTGTAACTAGGTTTAGGCATGAGGCTACGACGATTGATGGGTGTAGCCGATCAGATCGTAGCTTCTTGATTTAGTTCCATCGATTTAAGCAACAAAGCCGCTTTTCTCATGAGAACTCCTCTTTCTCAATGGAAGATGTCTAGCGATATGAACTGAGTAACCCTTACCTACACGGTCACTAATTTTGATATAAATCACGAATACTATTTTAAAATATAGAAATGCTAGTTTTACAAATGATATTAATTTCTATTAACTTCTCCCCTAAAAATATAGGAGTAGTTTAAAACTAATAGTATTTAAGTACTTATTTATAATGTACCTAACCAATAGATTGAAAAGGGGTATTTGGCTTACGTATTACACAACCCTTATAACTTTCCTTGGTGCCAGTTGTTCACAGAACCATTGATGGTATCGACTCTGACTTTCATTCGCTTGGCTGATGATAGCCGTTGTCACTTTTCGGCCAAATAAATAAGGGTGATTGTTTACCTTTACAAGATGATCATTATTCAATGCTTCGATGATAAAATCGGGAAGTAGAGCGATGCCTGATTGTTGGCAGCAAAGGTTCACAATGGTATTGAGGTCTTCACACTGCCAGATGTGATGTTGTTTCATTATTGATGCATTATTAATTTCTTTGCAACCTTCAAGTAGTAATAATCTTGCATCCTGATCACAGATTAATGCTTTATGAGCAACCCACCAAAAGTTGATGTTAAAAAGCTCAGTAAATCTAAATTCATAGATATTTTTATGGTAGGGATTGGCAAGGGCGAGATCGAGTTCCCCATGGGCAAGCATCTCACCTAATACTGAACTAGGTTTAGTTACGAGTTTGAGATTTGTATCCGGAAAGGCTTTGGAAAATTCGTGAATTGCTTGGCGCACTGCATGGTTAGATAAAAGGGGGTCAATCCCCAAGCGATACACCACTTGCTCCGAGTCTTTCATCGCATATGCAGACTTCAATAGAGTTAGATACTGCATAAGAAGCGGGTTTGCTATCTCGCTGAGATGTTTACCTTGGTTCGTCAGAACCGCCTTTCCATGTTTACGTTCAAACAGAGCGATTTCTAACTCTAGCTCCAAGCTATGAACGGCTGCACTAACCGTTGGTTGTGTTTTATGTAGCTTTCTCGCGGCAGCTCGAAAAGACCCTTCTTCAACCACAGTAACGAACGCTAATAACTGTTCAAAGCTCGGATGCATTATATTTCCTTATATTTATACATTAAGCAGAGTAACTATTTACTCTAGATGTTTAGAGTACTTGTAAAGTTGAGCATTTGTCTTCACCTAATTGGGTTAAGACGTGGTGAACTACCAGTGTTTTTATTAACTTTTATTTTTGGAATATGAGAAGAGCATAAAAAATCGTGACTAAGTTCAAATAAACAAACTCATATTTTATTAATTAAAATTGATTTTGATCAATTATACCCCCGTGAGTAAATTAGGAATAAAGCGTTTATACATATTTATTAGATTGGACCAAAAAACGATGTACTGAGTGATAGGTCATATCTATCATCATGAAAAAATCATGCTGTGTGTTTTTGTTACATTTAAATCAAAGGGAAAAGGATTTAATACCAAAGTTAACAACCAAAGGAGAAACGTTATGTTGACTAATCTATATTGTAAAGTAAGTACATTTTTAACCACCTTTAAAAATGATGAGCGCGGTGTAACTGCGATTGAGTATGGTTTAATTGCTGCTGCAATGGCTGCATTACTTTCAGTCGCATTTTATGGGAGTGGTAACTTTGTGACTGAGTTGAAAGAAGTCTTTACTAATATATCGACTGTGCTTTCAGGTTTAGCTGAAAAAATCACAAAAGCTTAATGGTTGATTTTTTTTTAAGTTCATTGCTTTTTCAATGTCTCTATATATCTTATATCGACGTAACAAGCAGAACTATAACTAATTTTCAACTGTTGTTGTTGATCTTTGTTCATTTGTTCATTTTTATGTCATTTCATTGGGATGTATTGACTTACTCAATATTGATAGTGTTATGTAGCGGATGGGTTATCTATACACTTGGATTGCTCGGTGCAGGCGACATTAAATATGCAGCAGTTCTGTCACTGAGCTTACCAATGGATTTATTATCACAGGCGTTGCTGCTAACAACGTTAACCGGTGGAGTATTAGCGTTTATTTATCTTTTACTCCACTTGGTTAGACGAGTAAAAGCCAATTTATATAAAGGGATGGAAGAGGTGCAATATAACCCCGGCATCCCCTATGGCGTGGCAATCAGTGTTGGATTTTATGTGATGATTTTTAGTCATTGGGTGAACTATTTATGACTTAGCGTTTTTACCCCTATCTTTAAATGATGTTGAATGGAGGCGACTTATGAGATCGCGGATTGTCCTGTTTATTGCGTTGCTTGCCTTTGGTTTCGGCTGTTATGGCTTAATTGACATGATAACCCAGACTCAACAAGCGTCTCCTACCACTGCTGACCAACCAGCACCTGTCATTGAGCAATTCGTCGCGGTTTGGTCACTCGATCGTTCCTTGTCTCGTGGTGAGCCTATTTCTACCTCGGACGTCACCAAGCAACAACTGGAGTTACAAGACGCACTTTCTTACGGCATCAAAGAAGATACCGTCATTGATTTCTCACCCTCAACGTTACTCAACCGCGACCTGAGCAAAGGTGAAATTATCCTTCCTGAATATCAAACCCCGCAAGGTGGGGCTGGTTATATTGACCTGTTGATCTCTGAGGATATGACCATCTATCCGCTGCAGGTTAGCGCAACCAATTTAGTTGATGACTATATTCGCCCTGGCGTGTTTGTCGATGTTCTCACTGTGAGCTCACCTTCCAGTAATTTAGCGGACAATGCCGACCATCCATCCGAATTTCATGGCGTGAAAGCTTCACTATTTTTAAAACACGTCAAGGTACTAGCAATCGACTATATCGATCCTGAAAGTAAAACCTCAAGCGCTAAGGTCATTAAGCCGAGTCAAGAAGCGAAAGCCGGTTACAGCACAGTGGTGATTGAGATTCACCCAGAGCAGTTAGCGAACATTGCATTGGCGCAGCGCACCATGCATATGGAAGTGTATCGCAGCCAAACCTATAAAGAGCCTGTCTATGCTGAGGTGCGTAATGTGATTACCAATTACACCGGCATTGAAGAGTATCGCGGAACAAACAAAACAGCGAGCACAGAAGGATTCTAGTTATGGAAAACAGAGTAATTATAAGAGCAAACTCTTCCTTGTTGGCGCTGCTGTTTGCTTTGCTATTCAGTGTTAGCGCATGGAGTGGTGACCGCTATATCACGCTGAATGATGCAAGGCACATTCGGTTGAACGAAGCTATTGGCAAAGTGTTTATCAGTAACCCAGACGTGGCTGATTACAAGGTCATGAACGACAACACAGTGGTGGTGTTTGCCAATAGCATTGGTCAAGCTCGATTGCTTGTGTATGGCGTGTCTGAGAACGTGCTGTTATCTGAGCGAATAGTTGTCGATTTGAACTTAACCCAAGTACGCCGTCAAATTGACTTCTACTACCCTGAGTTGGATATCAAGTTAGAGTCAGTCGGTCCTCAAGTCGCGGTCAGTGGTGTGGTTGAGTCTGAAGAGCAGCGCGATGATATCTATCGCATGGTTGCCATACTTTTGGGGCGTGAAAAGGTTGAGCGTTGGAATGAAATACAAACGCTAGAGTTTGAGTCAGACACGTTATCCGTGTCAGAGCCGGAGAGCATGATCTTTGCGCGCAATATGACTTGGGAAGGGATTATTGAGCGTTTAGTGGTGGCTGGTACACGACAGGTAAACGTAAAAGTTTCGATTGCTCAAGTTACCGAATCGTTTGGTGAAACCATCGGTGTGGATTGGAGTTCGGTGGGTTCTAATGTGGGTGAGTTCGTCTTCAATCAGTTTGAGGCGGAAGACCTTGTTAGCGTTATCTCGGCTATTGGCAACGACTCAGTCGCTCAGGTTCTGGCTGAACCTAATCTCAGCGTGATGTCCGGAGAATCCGCCAGTTTCCTTGTTGGTGGTGAAGTACCTGTCATTGTTTCAACCAATAGCAATGTCAATATTACCTTTAAAGAGTTTGGTATTCGCCTCGACTTGACCGCAAAAGTAGAGAGTGATGATCGTATTCGCATGCAGCTCTTTCCGGAAGTGAGCGAGATTGATGGTTATGTGACCGCTGCTGGTATTGAAGTCCCTAAATTAGCCTCAAGACGAGCTATGACCACGGTTGAGCTAGGAGATGGTGATAGCTTTATTCTGGGTGGATTGATGAGCAGTGCGGACTATGAAGAGATGCAAAAAACGCCACTAATTGGTGACATTCCGATTATTGGCGCGGCATTTCGTAAGGCCATCACCGAAAGGCGTAAGACAGAGCTCATTATTGTTGCGACGGTTAACCTGGTTAAACCGATTCGTTCCACTGAAATCCAAATGCCTTATATCCACAAAACCAACACACTGACTCGCTGGTTAAATATTGAGTTGGATGACCATAAGGCTCCGCAGTCTGATGCGACGATTCGTTTGCTATCTGAAGGAGGATTCATCCAATGAGAAATTATCTAATATGCAGTTTGATGCTTTTGTTGGTTAACCTTAGTGGTTGCTCTGCAGAACGTTACTATACCGGTAATGGTGCAGAAGCCGTGGTGTACGAAGAGTGGCATTCGTTTGATATTGATTTGCGTGGACATGAAGATCAAGAAAAAGTGATTGCGAGATTAATTGAGAAAATTTACCAGCAAGATCCATATGCCCAATACACGGTGTTGCACCGAAATAACAATAGCAAACAAGTGTTTTCTGCGGCTACGCAAGGATTGACTGAGTTATCTAGCGCGACGAAGCGTGTTCATTACATTTACTCGCCAGACAATATTGCTGACCTCACGATTAGAGCAAAGGTGTTAGCAGCCCATACCGAGTTGTGTCAGGCCATAGAGTTGTTTAAGAAAACAGGGCAGATCAATTGTTTCGTAGAATCTGCACGCACTAAGCAAGTCGCGAATAAACAGCGGTTGATAGGAGGTCAATAATGTTTGATTTATCTAAGGCGCTAAGTAGTAAATCGCAACCAGCGACTCTCCGAGCAAAAGTGGACAATAGTGGTATTCATTGCACCTTTATCTACCAAACTCAGGAGTGTTTAGGTCTTGTTCAAGAGGTGTTTCGCTTCGAAGGGTGGGATGAACCCAAGTTACTTCGTTTTAACCTCGCTCATATAGATGAACAAGAAGAAGATGAAATTATTCTTTTTGAGCTCAGTGAATCTAATGATGTCGTTGAAGATGCTAAACGCTTTGCTAGCAAGCTCCCTACTCACAAAGGGATCATTGTTATTGGTAAAGAAGACTCGATCTCTACCGTACGGGCGCTTCGTGATGTTGGATTCTATTACATGCTTTGGCCTTTTAGTAAATCCGATTTGGCTGACTTCTTAATGCACGTAGAGAGCAACTTAAAATCGTTTGCCGGGGTGAGCGAACACCGCAAAGCGAAGCGTGTTGCTGTTGTTGGTGCAAAAGGTGGGCTTGGGGTGTCGTTCATTTGTTGTGAGTTGGCATCGTACTTATCCATTCGAAGCAGTGACACTATCGTTGTTGATCACCACGGTAATCACAGCAATATGGATGTTTTGCTCTCCTTGGATGATTTTTCTCGCCAAAACATCGACGAGTTTACCGCACCCATTCATGAGTTGGACGAAGAGGGCGCTTTAAGTTATCTCATTCGAGTTCGTCAGAACTTACGCTTGTTGGCCTTGGATAGCGAAAAAAAGCAAGAAGATGTTCTGCAATATACTAATACCTTGTATGAACTGCTTTCTCGCTCGACCAACTTTGTAATTGAAGATTTCTCAGGCAGTGTTGATTTTGAGGTTATCCCTCAAGAACTCATCGATAACTACGATGTGGTCGTGGTCGTCAGCGACGCATCGGTTTCTTCTGTACGTAATGCGAGAGTCTTGCTAGAGAAACTGCAAAACGCACGTATTTCTCAATCTCGTAAAACGCGCTTGCTTACCGTTGTGAACCATCATCGCCCTCATAAAGCCTTTGTGCTGCATTCTAAAGAGCTAGAGAACTATTTGGGAACACCTGTTGATTTGCTGTTCGACTACTGTAGCAACCTTTCGCACATCATTGTCGATGGTAAGAGTGCACACAAGCATGACCGACATATTCGAGATTCAATTCGTAGCCTTGCTAGTTTGATCCAGGGGCAACCTGTAGAGCATGGCTTGTTCTCACATTGGTTAACAAAGAAGGCACGTAAATGAGTTCAAATAAAGAGTTGTACCTCGCATTTCGCAGCCAAATTTTTGAAGCCATGGATGTGGAAGCGGCTCAGCAGATGAGTCAAGACGAGCTAGAAAGCCAGATTCGTAATGCGGTTGAGATGTTAGTGTCGAACTATGGCCGACCTATTACGGGCTTGATGAAAGCGGGCTTGGTGAAAAGTTTGATCGATGAGATCTTTGGGCTTGGTCCGTTACAACCCTTAGTCGAAGATCAGTCCATCACCGATATCATGGTCAATGGACCTGAGCGTATTTTCTATGAACGAAATGGGCGAATCCACAAGTCTGATATCACCTTCGTTAATGAAGACCAGGTGCTAGCAATAGCCAAGCGTATCGCCTCTCGTGTCGGCCGCCGAGTCGATGAATTATCGCCTACCGTGGATGCGCGCTTGGAAGACGGTAGTCGTGTAAATATCGTTATCCCTCCAATTGTGCTTGATGGCACATCCATCTCTATTCGTAAGTTCAGGGAACAGAACATCGGTTTTGAAGACTTGGTAAATTACGGAAGCATGTCATCAGATATGGCTCGAGTATTGATGATAGCGGCTCGATGCCGAATGAATGTGCTGATATCCGGAGGAACAGGTTCAGGTAAAACAACTTTGCTCAACGCATTATCTCATTACGTTGCAGATGATGAACGCATCGTGACCATTGAGGATGCGGCTGAATTGCGACTCCATCAAATGAACTTAGTGCGTATGGAAACTCGTGCTGAAAGTGTGGAGCGAACAGGTGCTGTCACTCAGCGAGACCTTGTTATTAATGCTCTGCGTATGCGACCTGATCGGATCATCTTGGGTGAGTGTCGTAGTGGTGAAGCGTTTGAAATGCTCCAAGCTATGAACACAGGCCATGATGGCTCAATGTCGACACTTCATGCCAATTCACCGCGTGATGCAATTGCTCGTGTTGAGTCTATGGTGATGATGGCGAACCTGAACCAACCCCTTGATGCGATTCGCCGTTCGATCGTTAGTGCGGTCCAACTTATTATTCAAATAAACCGCTTGAGAGACGGTTCGCGAAAAATCACCAGCATCTCTGAGGTTGTTGGATTAGAGGGAGACAACGTCGTATTAGAAGAAATTTACCGATTTGATTCCAATGATAGTGAATATCGCGACACCGTCACCGGTGATTTTGTCACTAGCGGTATCATGCAACGCTCAGAGTTGGTGAAAAAAGCCCACTTTTACGGTTTGTATGATGAGTTAATGCAGTCATTCAAAGGGGAGAGATAGTGATGCTTTGGGTTGCGTTGATATTAGGCTCCATCGCTATTTTGATGATGAGAGGCGACAAGAAAAAGAAAATTAACCAGTACTTCGATTTCGAAGGCAGTGGGGATTTGGTGAACTTGCATGCTATTAATATTAACGAACTCACGAATCGAAAGCGTTGGCAGAGTTTGATGTCGGATGCCCGATTGGTTGCCGATGTTTTAGGTCCAAGATCGGCACTTTACATCACCTTATATACTTTAGGTACGGCATTCATGTTGTGGTATGTGATGACAGAAATGGCTCGATTTGGCTCGCTCTGGATGTTTGTCGTCATGTGGTTGGCGCTGCTATTTATCGGTTATCGATACTTGGTCAATCGTCGTCGCAAGCTGTTTACCAATAGCTTTCCTGATGTGCTGAATATGCTGATGAGTGCCGTCACTGCGGGTGACAGCTTAATGCATGCGATTGGTTACGTTGGCGAGAAAATTGATACTGCCATCGGACATGAATTTAAGCTCATGAGTGAGCGCTTAAAAATGGGCGAGGCGCCAGAGGTGGTATTAGAGCGTGCCTGTCGTCATTACCCTTACCCAGAGTTTGTGTTCTTCACACTCACGCTTAAAGCCAACCTTGCCCGAGGTGGGCAACTTAAGAGTGTGCTCGCTCGATTGATTCGAGTACTGGTTGATTCGAGGACTCTAGAGAAGAAAAAAATGTCGATGACTTCGGAAGCGCGAGTGTCTGCAAAGATCGTTGCCGCCATTCCTCTTGGTTTCACCATATTGATCAGCCAAATCGCGCCACACAACTTAGAGATCCTGATGGAAGATCCTATTGGTAATTGGGTGATTATCTATGTGATTGGCAGTGAGTTATTGGGGTTGTTTATTGTTTGGTTGCTTGTGAAAGGAGTCAGCTTATGAATGGCACCATTGCGATACTTCTTTTTTTGGGCGCCGTATTGTGGGGAATCTTTGAGCTGTATTTCCAACAACAACGTCGAGAACGAATTGGGAAATACGTCCAAGGTTCACATCGAACAATAGGTTCTGTCATTGGTGGTTATTTCATCAGTTTCGGACAGCATTATCGCAGCGAGGTAGAGGTCAAATTGGTTGAGGCTGGCCTTTATCATCGCGACTACGCCAAGTACTACTTTCCGTTGAAAGTTGCAGTTGCGCTAGTCGTTATCGCAATAGTGTTTATTGTCGAGCTTTCAGCTCAGGTGCGAATGATGGCGGTGCCAATGGTGTTGGTGTTGACCATCATTGTGCCAGATATCCTACTTAATATGCGCAAAGCCTTGTTGATCAAAAAGATCTCAGGAAAGCTACCTTATTTGCTAGATATGATGGCAGTTTGCGTGCAAACCGGAATGACAATCGAAGCCTCGTTAGATTATTTGGGACAAGAGTTTGAGGCGTTCGATAAGGATCTCTGCTACCAAGTTAAACGTACGTCAGACTCGGCGAAACTGATTGGCCTTGAGCGTGCGCTGAATGACTTCTCTGAGAGAGTGCCTACCAATATCGTGCAAAGCTTTGTGCTGACAATATTACAAAACCTGAACTACGGTACCTCAATTGCGCAAGTGCTGGGGGACTTGGCAGAAGACATGCGCAAGATGCAAGTTCTCACGATTGAAGAGAAGGTTGGCAAGCTCTCTTCAAAAATGAGTGTCCCACTTATTTTGCTTATTCTGATGCCGATTGTGGCTCTGATTTTAGCTCCGGGCATTATTCAAGTTATGGACGCAATGGGAGGCCAGTAATGAACCAATTATTCCGTATATTGGCCCTCCAATTGTTATTTGCCTCTCTTGTAGGTTGCCAATCTACTCCTGATGAACAAGCTAGCTCAATGCAAAACATGCTGAATATTGGTAACTATCAAGGGGTAATTGCACATTATCGACAACGCTTGGAAACGGATCCCGATGATTATGAAGCTATGGATGCGATTGCGCATGCCTATTATCAAATTGGTGATGTTGAATCTGCGAGTTTCTATACCCGTTATCTCAGTGAACATGGTTATTCTAATGAAAAAATGGCGCTTTTGATGGGACAAGTGGCGGCTGATATGGGGAATGATGAAGAGGCGATATCCTATTATTTTGATTCGTTAGAGCTCGGTAATAATGGGGCTCAAGTATACAACTTGATAGGTATCTCTTACTCACGATTAGAGCACTTTGAACCAGCAACAACGGCTTTTAATCGAGCGAGAGTGCAGGGCTACGATGAGGCGACGATTAAGAATAATCTCGCCGTGGTCTATTTGGCTAAGTCCGATTACCGCTCGGTGGTAGCAATGTTAGCTCCGCTTATTGAACGGCAGCCGCAAAACAAAACGGTTAATGCGAATCTGGCATTAGCACTATCTAAGCTAGGGCGTTATGAGGATGCTCGCTCCTTATTGGAGGCGGATTATAGTGATGAGGACATTCACCACATTCTTTACCAAGTAGGACGTGAGGAGTGATGCATGAACGTTAACCTCCGGAAGCGCCAAAAGGGTGTCACAACAGTAGAGTTTGCGCTCGGGGCCTTAGTTTTAATTCTATCGACTGTGATTATTTTTGAGAGCAGTTATCAGGTATATATTACTAACTTAGTGGACTACTCACTACGAGAAACAATAAGAAATACCAAGATTAAACTGCATGAAAGCAAAGAGCCAAGTGATATACACGAGTTCTATCAAGACCAGTTTGACGCATTGATCAAACAAAGCGGTGAACTGTGGAGCTTTTTGGTTACACCAGACAAGTTTTCAATTACCGGTGTTTATTATGACGATTATACCGCGTTTGTAGCGGGTACCACGTCCATCAGCTTTGGCGGTGAAAGCAGTGAGGTTGAGAGCTTTGATTATAGCCTTGCGGAGCTGACGGTAAGTTACGATTTTTCACCGATGACTCACTTTTTTACATCGAGCAGCATGCCTATCTCTCGAACTATGGTGTTGAACCTCGAACATGAGGAGTGGCCAGATGAAAACGAATAGCCGACTTTTACAAACGGGTTCTTTTACTGTCGAGCTTGCTTTAGTGCTGATGGTCTTGTGTTTGATTTACCTTTTTTCGACAGATTTAAGCCACAAACTACTTATGCAATCTGCGCTAGACCGCACCTCATTTGCGCTGGTGAACATCCTTAAAGAGCGGACTCGCTATTACGCCGGTGATGTTCAAGATGGAACAAACCTAATCGTTCAACAGCAGCAGTTGGAAGATATGCAAAAGTTGGCCGCACGGCTACTTGGTCAAGAAGCTGATTCAGTGATGATTAACATTCAATCTCTAGTTAATAAAACTACACCAGTGAGTATCGATAGTGACAGCCTTGAAAATAACAATGAACCTGAAAGTCCCGAAGAAGTAGATAAGTCGGTGAATTGCAATGTACCTGAGATTGAAAGTGAAGCGTTTAAGGTATTGGTTCCAACAGAGGATGGAGTGGATTTTCCACTCTATAGCGTGACAGTATGTGAAACCTATCCATCTTGGTTTGGCGTCTTCACCAACTCATCTGAGACCTTAACACTATCTTCGACATCGGTGATGCCGGGGAGGTAATGATGAAAACAAATTTGAGTTTGAGACAGAAGCAACAAGGTGTCGCAGCCATTTGGCTCGCTTTGGCCTTGGTTCCAGTTATGGGCTTTACTTTCTTATCCGTAGAAGGAACAAGATACATCCAAACATCGGCACGCTTGAATGATTCATTAGAAGCGGCAGCGATCGCTGTCACTATCGCTGACTATAGAGACGAGGGGGAGACCAACAAGTTAGCAACAGATTATGTTAAGGCCTATGTCCGCGGAGCAAAGGGCATTGGTATCACTTCGGAGTGGGAACATCAAGAGTGGATAGAAGAAACGGAAACGCCAGAACATATCCAATATAGCGTTGCTGCAAGTACAACACATCAATCCTGGTTTGCCAGTCAATTCATACCATCGTTTGATGAAACACAAGTTATTACGGGTCAATCGGTAGCGAAGAAATACCCCATGTTTCTTGGTGATAATAATATTGACCTCATGTTGGTTTCAGATTTCTCTGGGTCTATGAATTGGCGTTGGGGATCTAACAACTCATGCACTAATTCCAGCTGTAAAATCGAAGACTTAAAAGCTGCAGTTAGGGGACTTGCCGAAACCGCACTGTGCCACAAAATAGAAAAAGGTGAGTGCAGTGTTAAGGTGAAACAAGCTAACGGTAAGTATGAATGGGAAACCACACCAGATAGGTTAGACAACAGAATTGGTATTGTACCGTTTAATATCAGGACACGAGAGTTGGTCTCTTTTAATGGAAATGCCCAAACAGTTGCAGCAACACAACTGGTTTACAGAGACGATGTTGAGCCCAGTGTTGCTGATGATGATTATGATGATGTTCCTTGGGACGATTGGAGGATATACAGTCGAAACTACATTAATGAATGTGTGAACGACCCTAATAAATGCAACTCAGATCATCGCTATTGGCATCAGTCGACGTGGTGGCGGGGATGGTATGAAGCTAATGAGGATATAAAACGCCTTCGTCATGTTCTTGTATCGACTAATGATTATTGGTATCCGGACAATCCGAACTATGTTGACTACGAAGGGAGTGTCAATAGGTTACTTGAAAACAAAGTGATTAATGATAGTACTTTCTATCGCGTTAAGGATGTTAGCTTATATCAAGGATATGGGAGTAGTAATGAATCCCAGTTCCAGAACGTAGAGTTAACTAATGATCTGATCACTTTGTTAGGTGAAAAGTACAACGGAAAAGAGCATGAAGCTTTCGGTGTTTACGATATGT
This sequence comes from Vibrio sp. 14G-20, assembly GCF_026241515.1. Classification (GTDB taxonomy): domain Bacteria; phylum Pseudomonadota; class Gammaproteobacteria; order Enterobacterales; family Vibrionaceae; genus Vibrio. The sequence continues at coordinate 173,130 of NZ_JAPHPW010000009.1, read as the reverse complement.
GGGCAAATGGCAGCACTGCAGCGTTTCAAGGCATGTTGCGAGGGTTTCAATTGCTTGCTGCTGGTAAACCAGAGACGAATGACCCGGATGAGGTCGAGGCTTATGGCAATAAGTTAAAAATGTTGTTTGTCTTAACTGACGGTCAAGAAAGTCCTAATAACGGCATTCTGGGTAACTTAGTTAAAGCTGGTATGTGTGATAAAGCCAGAGAACTGATTCCAGGCTTGTTCATTGGTGTGATTGGCATTGATTTCCAGGCTTCTCAACAGAGCGGGTATCAGGACTGCGTAGTTGATGACAATCTGGATATTATTGATGTAACCGACCTAGACCAACTGAAAGAAAGTATTGAAGAGCTTATTCGCCGTGGGGCGAAAAGTAACGGTGTGACTCAACTTTATTAGGAGTGCTTATGAACAGGAATTCGACATTGAGCCTTGCGACTGCGTTGGTGCTCACCGCATTTTCGGCGCAATCAGAGCCTCAACAATATTACTGCGATACCGGTGTGATTGAGTTTCAACATGCAGTGGATATTGGGGCTGTGACCGGCATAGGTACGCACCGACAAGGCTATTTGGCTGTGGAGGCTCGTCCAGATGGGAATCACGTACAGCAAGCATTACTGGACAAGGCTATGCAGAATCGTCGTTTAGGTGATTGCAACAGCTTTGTTGCATCGCCTTCGATGCTCAATGACCAGTCACCTGTCGTGATGCGCGTGAACTTCGCCTTTGATAGTGACGCTATCACTCCAATGGCTCAACGAGCATTGGAACACTTTAGCTTGGGGTTTGCCGAAGCGGAGCAGAAGTTGGTAGTTGAAGGCCATACCGATGCTATTGGTACTGAAGAATATAACCAAGGCCTAGGGTTCAGAAGAGCTGACCAAACCGCGAAAGTACTCAAAGAAGAAGGCGTACCAAGCCAGAACCTGACAATAAAAAGCTTGGGAGAAACCCAACCTATCGCTTCAAATCATAACAAACAAGGTCGTGCATTGAATCGCCGAGCAGATGTGGTTATTGAGTGATGTTAGGTGAGCTATACGAACTAGAGTTGTGTTTTTCGGTAACTCCATTCGAACCAATATGACAAAGGCTGCGTTTGCAGCCTTTGTGTATATGGGGTATTTCGTTTATCGATTTCATTCAGACTCGTTTAAAACTGTAATTGAGATAAGTAAGCCTAGGCGGAAAATGTTGAAACGAAAAAGCCCCGCTGACATTCAGCAGGGCTTTCAAATTAATATCTTGGAATAAAGACTTAAGCGATTTTAGTCATCTCATTTAGGGTAAATGACGCAACACTACCTTCCGTTGCAGCCATGTACTCAGCAAGATGAGTATTACCCATGTGTGTTTGCCAAAGTTCGCGAGATGTCCAGTTTTCGTAGAAAGTGAAATGTGCTGGGTTTTCATTGTCTTGGTGAAGGTCGTAGTTGATGCAGCCTTCTTCAGCGCGAGTAATATCAATCAGTTTTAGCAGCTCTGCTTTAACTAATTCAATTTTGTCTTCGTTAGCGACGATGTTTGCGATGATAGTCAGTTGAGTCATGTTCGTACCTATATTATTTTTCACCGAAATGGTGATTTGTCTGTGTTTACAGCGCTACTCTTGTTCATTGAACTGTAGTCTGTGTCGATGGATAAATAATAGTAGGAATATTTGAAACGATAAACAGTGTCATATTAGAATCATTTTCAAAAATTAATTGATAATAACTTAGATATTATGTGCTACTAGGAGTAGGTGAAGAGTGTTTAAAAACCGCCTGCCCACGAATCAAAATCGTCAATGTTGTCGAGCTCTTTTTTAGTTCTAGGGGCTGGGTAATAAGGCAGAGCCAATCTTTGAGTGGAAGGTTGCAGTTCCCAATCGGGCGTAATCTTCAGGCGTTTCAATTCGTCGTTAAGGCGCACAAACATATAGTAACCATCGGTATGGGTATTCGCATAACTCGCGATAGTTGCGATATCACCAGAAGGTAATTTTACGTCTCGACCCAGTGGATAGAGCTGATGCAATGCGAAACTCACTTTGGGATCTTCAAGCTTGCCTTGCTTAAAGCGTCCTAACCCGATGGCGGTTGAAGTGGTGCGCGGTTTCCACCCTGTGAGGAACAATCCACTCAAGTTATCTTGGAACGGCTTACCCTTTCGATTGCCTTCATTGGTAATGAATTGAACCGTCAGTGTGTCTCCCGATTCTTGCAGAATTTCCAAAAATTGTTCACCCGTGCGATCGACTAAAAGCTTCATAATATCCAGATACCTTTAAGAATGAGATACGACAAATGCTACTACTTCAGGGGAGGTTTGTGTAGGGACGATGAAGGTTATCCAGCGTGAACAATGTTTTCGGTGTTGATCGCTACATAACCGTTATATGAACAGTAGCTTAACGCTTACGTAAGTAGTGAGTCTGTACAATTTCATCTAGGTAAGTCGTGACGCCTTTCAGTGTAAAGTCGAGAGGAGAGACTAAATCACCAAACAAAGGAGAACCGCCACCAAGAACGACAGGAATCGTCGAGATGATCAGTTCGTCAATCAGGTCTTCTTTCATGAAGTTTTGAATGGTGACGCCGCCATCAATGTAAAGGTTGTTCATGCCTTTGTCGTTCAGCTCCTCGATGATCTGGGTGAGCTCACCCTTCATCAAGAACACTTTACCTTCGAGTTCTTTAGGCACTTCCGTCAAGGTGTTACTGAGAAGATAAACAGGTTTGGTGTAAGGCCAGTCAATACCAAAGCTCAATATCATATCCATTGTATTACGTCCCATGACCAGCGCATCGATACGATCGGTATGAGCGTTGTAACCCATGTCATCCCCCTCTGGATTAGGGATTGCTTGTAGCCAATCTAGGTCACCTTGTTTGTCTGCAATGTAACCATCAAGACTTGCACCGATAAAGACAATATTTGACATTTTTAACTCCGAAATTGAACAGGAACTTGGCATTCACGCTGTAATAAATTAAAATATTCTACAGTGTAGAAATTAAGTTTAAGAGGTGGTGATATGACTGTCAAGGATCAAAAACGAGGTCGCCCAAAAAGTGGATCAAGCCAACTGAGTGCCGAAAATATCTTAGATACGGCAAAAAGCATGATGCGAGACACTGGAAAAGTACCGAGCATTCGAGGGTTGGCGACAGAGCTCGGTGTCGATGCGATGGCGATTTACCACTATTTCAAGAATAAAAACGCTCTCTTAGAATCGATCACTGTCTCTTTGGTTGGAGAAGTTGCGCAGCCTCAACAAAATCAAGTGTGGCAAGAGAACCTTTATCAACTCAGCGTGAGTTACCTGTCGATGTTGAATGACTATCGTGGGTTGCTCGAAACCTTGCTGACAATGAAATCTCTTGGGCCAGTTGAGGTGTTTAGCGAGCGCTTTGAAGCGGTGATGAACCCACTTAATCTCACATCAGAGCAAACCGAAAATGCCCTTCATTTACTGGTGGACTATCTGCATGGTTATGCGCTTGCCTTGAACTGCAACCCAGATAAAACAGAGATTACGGTCGAGATGGTGAAAAAGCCTTTAGGTCTATACTGCTTGGGTATCGAACAGTTGAAATTTTCATGATTTCTCCGCAAAAATTTTAATGAGAGGGAGGGCGTTGCCAACGATGAATTACTGATGTTTCATTTATAGTGGATAATTACCTATAAATTTCAGTCTTTAGCAGTAATAATCAATGAATAGACCTGAACAGCTTGTGAGTCGCAAAGCTGTCGGGACAGTTTCTAAAGACGTCATCGTGAAAAGGAAGTCAGACACATGCCTGTGCTCCAACGCATCAGTTTAACCTTAATTTTGGTCGCTATTTTGGGCGGCTGTTCTTCTTTACCAGAAGGCATCGATCACCAAGCAGAACCGTATACCTCTTATGGACCAAGCACTTTGTCGGTTTTAGCGGATGAATATCAACCTCAAATATCAGAGCAGGCGACGACCGCCGTTCGTTTACAAGAGTCCGGTTGGGATGCATTAGCACAGCGTTTGGCTTTGGTTGAAAGTGCAGAGCACACCATCGATATTCAATATTACATCTGGAACTCTGACGTATCGGGTAGGTATCTAGCTAGCCGTTTATTAGCAGCCGCTGATCGTGGTGTTAAAGTTCGAGTAATGCTGGATGATATCAACCTCAACGAGCGTGAAGGCCTACTATCGGCACTGGATGCACACCCGAATGTCGAGATACGAATCTTCAACCCAACGCCAACACGTCGTGGTTTCAGTAAGTGGTTGAGCTTCCTTGGTGATTTCTCACGTTTAAACCGCCGTATGCATAATAAATCCTTCACTGTAGATGGCACCTTGTCTGTAGTCGGTGGACGTAATATTGGTGATGAATATTTCGATCTTTCTGATGAAATCAACTTCCGAGATCGTGATGTATTGGTGATGGGTACAGTTGTTACCACTATTCAAACCAGCTTTATTGAATATTGGGACAGCCGTTGGTCTTACCCTGTCGATATGTTGGGTGACGACGAACAACCGGATCTTTCAAATATTGACGATATAACCGTTCCGCAATACAAAAATTACCCAGCGTTACCATTAAATCGTGAAGCGGCAGATAGCTTGCTGAAAGAGGCGCTTGATGAGATGACTTGGGTGAATGCGCGTTTTGCTTACGATCGCCCTGTGCCTGTCGATTCAGACAATACCGATCAACCGAAAGAAACGGCAATCCTACTAGGGCAGTTAGCAAGCGAATCGAAACAAGAGATCTTGCTTGAATCAGCTTACTTGGTATTCGATGACGGCCAGCTAGGTGAGTGGCAAAATTTGAACAATGAGGGCGTTGAGATAAAAGCACTGACCAACTCAATGGCCTCTAATGATCTGGTGACTAATCATTCTGCTTACGCGGGTCGACGCTACGACATGCTAGAACATGGCATCGATTTGTTTGAGCTAAAACCAGATTCCAAGTTGTGTGAAGCATCTACCCAAGACGTATCTAAGTGCGCACCTGAGACTGCTTATGGCTTACATGCTAAATCTGTCGTGTTTGACCGCAGTATCGCGAGTATTGGCTCATTTAACTTTAACCTGCGTTCGACCTACCTAAACACTGAATCAGTGTTAATCATCGAGAACAAAGCGATTGCTGAAACGCTAGCTGAAACTATTGAGCAGGCGATGAGTGAAGATAACAGCTGGCGCTTGGAGCTTGAAGACGGTGACGTGTATTGGTATTCAGGTGAACAAAGCTGGGACAGCGAACCAGAAACCGGCAAGTGGGAACGGATGCAATCAGGTTTCTTACAACTGCTACCGATTGAGAAATACTTGTAAAAGAGTTAGCACCGTAGAAATGAAAAATGTCAGCGCATAATACGCTGACATTTTTTTGTGCTGGCAAAAATGGAGTTCGCTCATCGAATATCTTTTGTCTTCAGAGAGGTTCTAGAACTATCGCTTGGTCAGCTGCTTACTGTTTAAGTAAGGCAGAATGTGTGGACGAGATTCGCCAGACAGCTTTTGCGTGATCTGCTGTGACCAACTGCTTTGCTTTTGATTGCTTGAGCGGTTTGCGTAATAGCTTTGCATTGAATCATCGTAGCGAGCAATTTCATCTAGGCTCAGCGGTTGGTATTGGTTTTCGTGCATCACCACGTGTGCAGGAAGGCGAGGTTTAACCTCTGGTTGTTGTGCCGGGTGACCTAAACACATGCCAAATAGCACAGCTGTGTGTTGTGGTAGTTCTAACAGTTTATCGACTTGCTGCGCGCTGTTACGCAGGCCACCAATGTACACGCCACCTAAGCCTAGTGACTCAGCAGCCAACATGCAATTTTGCGCCATGATGCCAGAATCTACCGCGCCAATCAGGGTAAGCTCGGTAAAGTCGGTTTTCACTTCAGGATTGATCTGGGCGTGGCGTTGATAGTCGATACAGAACACCAAAAACTCGGCCGCATTTTCAACGTAAGCTTGGTTACCTGCGTATTCGGCTAGCAGCTTACGCTTCTCTTTGTCCGTGACTCTGATAATGGAAACAGCTTGCAGTAAGCTCGATGATGACGCGGCAAGGCCTGCCTGAACAATTAAATCGAGGTGCTGTTGCTCTATTGGTTGATCTGTATATTGACGAATGGAGCGGTGCCCCAGAATGGTTTCAATCGTGCTGTTCATAAGTCTCAGGCAGTCCTTGTGATGATGACGTAGAGAATCACAATAACGACAATTGCCATAAGCGTAAAGCGTGTTAGAGCCTTTCTGTTTGGCGGTATGATATTCCTGGAATCAAAAGGATTGCTCTCTTAGCCAATCCTTTTTCGTATCGTTTTTTGCTAGAAACTAGAAACTAGAAGCTAATAACGCTTGAGAGTTCGCTTTAATGGCGAAGAGATAAAGTGATGAAGTGAACTCTGTTGGTCGAGTAGCTGCCAGAAGGCTGAAATAGTCCTGAATCAGCATTAATTTCACCATGGCCTAAATCTTGGTATTGGTAACTCAACCCTAGATGTAAGTCATTGGATATCTTCTTCTCAGCGCCGAAGCCGATACGCCACTGTTTATCGAGCGGGAGTAAACATCCCTGTTTTGACTGCTTACAGGGCTCGTGTCACCGCTCAGTCCGCTGTACAGCAACCAATCCTCATATGCGTATTCCACACCAACCCCAAGAGAATAGGTGGTTGAGTATTTGTCATCATAATCTTGCCAAGTTTCCATGTTGGAGCTGAGTAGAAAGTTTAAGTCTTCATTTAGTGAATGCTTCAACCCTAAGTTTAAGCTTCGAACCCACGTCAGTTCAGAGCTAATTCCAAAAGCGTTGGCGGTATCAAGGGAAAGGTCGTGATCAAACTGACCCTGATAACTGACACCCAATTGTGTGTTGTCACTTATTTGGTGGTTTAGACTCAGGCCGAACCCTAGATCAAGGCTATCCCCTTGGAGTTCACGACCGTTCAAAGCTTGAGTTTCAAGCGCAGCGTGCTGCAATATCAAAGAACCACCAAGAGACAGTTGTTCGCTAACTTGATACGACAATGAGGACGTTAAGTTGAGTGCCGAAATGCTGTTTTCTTTAATCAATAAAGCGGGGTGCGCGCCAACGCCGTGTGAGTATTCAACGCCAGTGCCGCCTGCTGCGTGCAATGCTGCGCCAACGACCCATTGGTCATTTAATCTTGATGCGTAAGACAAGTGAGGGAGAACGTCCGCGCTGCTTCCCGTGGTCGAAGCTGAGTTGTCATCACGAACAAAAGTGGTTTCAACATCGAGGTATTGAAAACCGAGAATCCAAGCGCTTTCTTCAATGGCCGATAACCCTGCAGCGTTGGTGATCACTGCGGATGCATCGTTCGCGGTTACGTTTCCTGTGCCTGCTGTGCCAACGCTTTTAGTTGTCGCAATCTGAGATAGATTTAACCCTCCCGCGTGAGCAAGAGAGCTGACTATCCCTGTTACTAAAAAAGATAGTGTGATGAAAAGTGTTTTCAAGAATAGAACCTTATTTTCAGTGTATGAGTTATGTTGCTAGCAGTTTGAGTCATGTATTTAGGGATCGAACGAATTGTCACGAGTGGACACTAAGAACACCGTGGCTATTGACTTGATTTACCTAATTGACCTAATTGGGGGCTAGAGTTTTTCAACTTGTGGCAGTGGATATTCATTGTCGAGAACGGCTTGAGTTGGCTCATACAGGCGCATGTGAAGATAGAAGTCATCTTGAGGTGCTGGTAGCCAGTTGCACGTTGGGTCGGACGGTTTTACGTATTGAATGCATATTGGCAAGGTGCCGTCTTCTGCGTATTTCAGCTCATCCTTACGATTGGTTGAGATGGAATAGCGTTGAATGAAGTTCTCAACCATGAACAGGTTTTTAGCGTCGTACATGGTTAACGACCAAAAGGCGTCTGCGGGTGCATCGGCAGGCATGGTCATTCGATATTGATTGTCGCCCGACAGCTGCTCGCCATTCGAGTCTGTGTATCTATTTGGGTAGAGTGCTCGCTCTGGCACATTCAAACCAGCCGCACGCATATTGATGCTCGCTCGGCTCAGGTAATCATTCCCGTAACGGCCTCCCTCGTACATCATCGACCAGCCGTTATTGACATCGCCGATGCTTCGACCCGCGTATTGAATGATTTGTTGTGAAGACTCAATGGCTCGTATTAGCCCTTTTTTCTGTGCAGAAGATAGCGCTTCAGGGTTAAAGGGGGTCGGTCCCCCAATACCAATTTGTTGGAATTGATCAACGATGGCGGCATCTTCTGGAATTGGATTTTTACGTAGCTCACTGTCTATCAATGAATACCACTCTAACCTTTCAGGCCTCGCCATGGGTGGGATGCGACCTGTCGAAGCTTTGAGTTCTACGATGTCATGCTCTGCGCCGAGTTGATCGAGTGGGTAGCTGAGGAATTTATCGTGAGTAACCAGTGCGTCATCGAGATCTTGCTCGCCAAACACGCCCGTTCGTTGAATCAACCAAACCATAGGAGTGCGAGACTCTACGACACGATCAATCCCCTCTGGCACTTCGCCAGCCCATCCTTTGTTGACCAACAGCACTTTGGAACCTTGGTCGCCGACATTCTTCACGTGCAGATCTTCAATCGAATCTGAGTAAGCATCCAATAACTGAACAATGTAGTAACGGTTATCGGTGCGAGGAATATCTATCACCATCGGGCCCGACAAATCGAGATCGTAGTGAGCTTGTGAGTAGAGCGTATCGTTGTTGACGGTAGGCACAATTCTATCCTGAGGCCCAGATAAAACGCGTGTCTTACCCATCTCATTCAATGGTGCCATGGCGTTGTCCATCGGCGCGTCTACAGATGTGGTTGTTTGCCTAACCGCCGCCACGGTTAATGGGCCCGTACCGTAGATAAACGCTTGAACACCTAAGTTGTAAGCGAGCTCTTCTTCAGGATTAATAGATTGTTGGGCAAGGGATGGCATCGTGATAATACTGGACAAAGAACACACTAAACTGGTCAGTACACTTTTCTTATAGAGCAGCTTTCTCATGGAACACCTTAGATCGTAGGAACAGAATTAGGCATTTATCATATGAGCAAGTGAGATTAAGGAGTGTAATAGCCGATATTAAGGATGTTAATAGTCTCTTTTAACCCTTCAAGTGGTTGTTTTAATTAACATTTATTTAGGGTGGTGAAGCGACTCTACGGCGTGTGCAGGTAGGGTGCCTGAGACGCTATTGTTTGATTGATTTTCGGTTGATATGTTGGCAAAAAAGTATGGAAATCGATATGAACACATCTACTTATCCTTTTAGCTTATTCATTAAAGCAGAAGGAGCTCAGTGCAACCTGGACTGTAGCTACTGCTATTATCTCAATAGACAAGATGTCGATAAAAGATCTTCAATGTCTCTGGACATGATGGAGCAAATTGTCGGTGCTCATATCGACGCGCAGCCAATTAAAGATCAGCAAGTGGACTTTATCTGGCATGGTGGCGAGCCCATGTTGAGAGGGCTCGACTTCTATGAAGCGGCAATGGAAGCACAGGCAAGCAAAGCGACGAAAAAGCGCGTCGTGAATACGATGCAGACCAATGGAACCATGATTAACGATCGCTGGGCGAGCTTCTTTGCTACACACAATTTTATGATGGGCATCAGTATCGATGGGCCCAATATTCTGAATGACATAGCTCGGATCGACAAAAATGGCGAGTCGTCTTTTGAACGCACAATGCGTGGGATGTCTTATCTAAAGAAGCACAATGTTGATTTTAATACGTTAACGGTCGTGAACAATAAAACCTACAAACACGGTAAAACGATCTATCAGTTTTTGGTTGAAAATGGCAGTGGTTATATGCAGTTTCAGCCTTGTATCGATCATGAGTTGGACAGGCGAACAGGGTATGATTGGTCGTTAACGGGGGAGCAATGGGGGCAATTTCTTTGTGACTTGTTTGATGCATGGAGCGCCAAGGATGTCGGTAAAGTGTATATCCAGTTTTTTGAAAACTGTCTTATGGTGTTGATGGGCTACCAAAGCCAAATGTGTCATCACAGCGCGACTTGTGGGCAGCAATTAATGGTTGAGCATGACGGCAATGTTTATAGTTGTGACCATTATGGGTATCAAGATCATCAATTGGGCACCATGAACAGTGATAAGCTTGCAACCATGGCGAGCTCACCAGAACAAATAGCGTTTGGCACCAACAAATATGATGAGTTAAACAGCACTTGTCGACGTTGTGATTTTGTTGAACTCTGCCAAGGTGGTTGTCCTAAAAACAGAATAGCAACAACCGAAGATGGCAGTCCGATGAATCATTTGTGCCAAGGGTATGAGATGTTTTTTCGTCACGCATTACCCAAATTATTGCCAATGGTAGAAGCGATGAAAAAAGGGTATTCGCCAGCGTACTTTCCACTTTTCTAAATCACTTGGAGTAGGGCATGACCAAAGACCTAAACTTACTGCGGCTCATTTTGGTGCTTAATGAAACTCGTCAAACGGTGAGTGCAGCCAAAGCCTTGAACGTAAGTCAGCCGACGATCAGTGTCATGCTTCGTAAACTCAGAGAACAATTTGATGACGAGTTGTTTGTTAGAGATAAAGCAAGACTTGAGCCTACCCCAAAATGCTTGAAGCTTATCGAAACGTTGCCTCTGCTATTAGAGCAGCTAGATAACCTTTATATACCCAATGATGAGTGGGGGTTGGAAGATTTAAGAGGGGAGGTTCAAATCATGTTGCCTTCCCCATTGTTGATTCCAGTGGGTGTACCGTTAATTAAAAAGCTGACCAAAGAAGCGCCGCAAGTGACGTTTCAATGTTCACCTTGGTTAGATAACGGCGTCCAATCTCTAGAGACCAACCGAATGTGTTGGGGAGTGAGCTATCTTCCAATGGAGGTCAATAAAACCCTGACCGAGCGCCCAGTTGGCTTTGATAAGTTCATGTTGGTGTTAAGAGCTGACCACCCAATTCAAGGTAATTCCCTTGAGGACATTCTGAAATACCCACTCTGTATCAATATGATCCCTGGTTACATTCAGCCGTCCAAGACGGAAATGTTGATCAAAAAATACGACTTAGATAAACACATTGCGCTCAGAAGCAACAATATGAACTTGATGCTGGAGATCGTTAAGGACAGTGACTTTATCTATATTACATCGTCGAAATGCCGCTATTTGCTTGATCACTCTTATCGCTGTATCGATTTACCGCCGGAGCTGTTGAAAGACACCTATCGTCGAGAGTTGGCACTGTTTACTCATCAAGCAAACCGCAATAACCCGTTCACGGATTGGCTTCAAAAAGAAATTACGTCGATTATTCAATCCTAGTGTCACGCTACTATTCCATCTAAATAACGCCTACTTCTCGCAGCCACTATTAATAATCGTAATAGTGGCTATCAAGCCATTTTTGGCGTCATTCTTATATCATTTGCCTCAACAATGGTTCGCTGAGACATGCACAATTTCGTTGTGACTTCAGCGATTTACTCATAGTGAATGAGGGTTATAAATGTATAAGTCTTTTGTTAAATCCGCTCTGGCGCTTTCGGTGCTCGCGAGCGTCAATGTACATGGAGCGAGCCAACCCAATGTGGTTGCCATCATGCTCGATGATGTGAGCCCAACGGATCTGTCTGCCTACCACCGTGGTTTAGGCGCGGTGGATACGCCGAACATTGATCGAATTGCCGAACGCGGCATGATGGTCAGCGATTACTACGCACAAGGTAGCTCTACCGCGGGGCGCTCTGCCTTTATCACGGGTCAATATCCTTTCCGAACAGGCTTAACGTCTGTCGGTCAGCCGGGCTCTTCGCTTGGCCTTCAAAAAGAAGATCCAACCCTAGCCGAAATGCTGAAAGACAAAGGCTATGCGACCGTGCATGTCGGTAAAAGTCACTTAGGCGATAACAATAGTCACCTACCAACGGTGCACGGCTTTGATGAATTCTTCGGTTTCCTTTACCACCTCAATGTTATGGAGATGCCTGAACAGCCGGAATTCCCAACAGACCCTAACTTCAGAGGACGCCCTCGCAATGTTCTTCACACCGTCGCTACCGAGAGTGTGGACATGCAAGAAGACCCAAGGTTTGGTGTGGTTGGAAAGCAAACGATTGAAGATAAAGGTCTTTTAGGTGCTAAACGCATGCAAACCGTTGATGGCGAGTTTTTGGAGTTCGCGACGAATTGGCTTGATAAACATGAAGCAGAGAAAGACGAACAACCTTACTTCATGTGGTACAACCCGACGCGTATGCACCAAAAAACACACGTGCGTCCGGAATATCAAGGCGCGAGCCAAATCAACACCTACTACGATGGCTTGATCGAACTGGATGACCAGATCGGTGTGCTGCTTGACAAGCTTGAAGACTTGGGCGAAATCGACAACACCATCATTCTCTTCACATCTGACAATGGCGTAAACCTAGATCACTGGCCTGATTCCGGCTCTGCCTCATTCAGAGGACAAAAAGGCACGACATGGGATGGCGGTTTCCGTGTGCCTATGTTGGTGAGCTGGCCGGATAAAATCCCTCAAGGTGAATACACCGATGGCTTCATGACCTCAGAAGACTGGGTGCCAACCATTATGGCTGCAGTGGGTGAAGGCGACATTAAGCAAGAGCTGCTTGATGGTAAAGAGTTAAACGGCGAGCGCTATCAAGTCCACTTGGATGGGTATAACCAGCTAGATATGTTGACCAAAGGCGAACCGAGTCAACGTCATGAGTTCTTCTTCTACAACGAGCAAGATTTGAATGCGTTCCGAGTGGATGATTGGAAAGTACACCTAAAAACCAAAACGGAGTGGATTGCGCCTCCTGAAGAGTGGCCACTAGGAATGCTTGTTAACATCAAGGCTGATCCTTATGAGCGTAGCCCTGATACTCGCGGTTGGTTCTTATGGATGAAAGAGAAGTCTTGGGTATTACCAAAGCTGCAAAAATCAGCGGCAGAATATCAGAAGTCACTCAAAGCGTTTCCACCAAGACAGAAAGCCGGTGGTATTGGTATGGCAGACAAATCAGTGGTTGCTGACTAACGCCAAATACGACTAATACAAGGTGTGCTGTAACAGCGCACCTTACTACCGGACAACAATATGAAGAAACCGTTACGTCTGCTCACGGGCACTTTCTCCTCTTTTACACTTTCTATCTTTGCGCTCATCCCATTTGCTTTTTCCGCTTCTGCCCAAGAAAAGCCTGTCAGTGATATTGCTGATCCAATGGCCGTTTATACGGGAGGTGAGCTTACTGCTGGCAATAAAGGGATTGGGGCTACTTTCCAATTTGGTGTGAATCGTGGCGATTGGGGTGTGTTGGGCAAGCTGGAAGGGAAAAATAACTTTGAAAACTATCGCGCTCGCTTTTTCACCCCTAATAAACGAACAGGCACGGGGCTATTTGTAGATGCTGGACACGACTTTTCCAATGACGAATTCACCTCCAATTATGCTTCGGCAGGTGTGATGCAGGTGTTTGAGTTGAGCGACAAAGTGAAACTCTACAGCGCACTCACCTACGGGAAAATGTGGGAAGAGAATCAACAGTTCGAAGACACGCAAATTATTAGCAGTATCAACTATTTGAAATACGAATTTGCCTCGCAATTCTACCTACAACTCGCACCTCAGTACGTTTATGGACTAGACGGTGAGCACACTCGCGAGTTTTCGACTGAAATGCAGCTCGGTTATCGAGTGAATGATGACAATGTCATTATTTTGAGTGGCGATACGGATAACAACACATGGATGACCTTCCGCACTCGCTTCTAACTAGGATCAACAAGATGAACAAAAATAGACTTATTAAAGCGTTAGCGTGTGCTTTTCTTGTCACACTGCCAACTTATGCGTTAGCGAATCAAACAGAGCTACCAAGCGAGAGTGCTTTTGAGATAACGCGCGACACCTTACCTGTTGAGATGGCTAGCCTAGCTTGGCTAGAACAAGATAATCAACAGCTCGCGCAACTGGCCTATGAATACGCTTATTCGATTGATGAGGCGTACAAGTACTTTTATCAGACGGTAATTAAAGAAGAGTATCCACTGAACCGCTTTCAGAACATTCGAATTCTGGCAGATGATATCTACACTGCTCATCCAACAATCAATAACGATACTCTGCATCTAATGGGTTGGATGGATCTTGGCGCTGAGCCTGTGATCATCACCATCCCAGATCACGATGAAGATCGATACTGGCTTTTCCACACTATGAACATGCAACACTTCACCGACTCTACATTTGGTTCACCGCAGCGCGGCACAAAAGGTGGCAGCTTTATGTACGCAGTGGAAGGTTGGCAGGGGGAAGTTCCTGCGAGTGTGGATGAAGTGATCTATGTTGAGCACCCATTGGTGAAAATGATGGGACGCATTATGGATCTCGGTGGTGACGACTCAGCAACAGCCCAAAAGCTGATGGACCAATGGAATATTCGAACGCTGTCGGAATATCTAGGCCAGAAAGGGCCAAAACCGGTTGAGCGTGAGTATCCAGAACCAGAGAATTCGAACTGGGTAGAGCGTACTAACTTTATTCTGTCAGAAGGCACGATGAAGCATCACGACCAAAGACTGCTACAACAGTTCGACCAGCTTGGTTTAGGTAACGAAGACTATATCTTTAATGATGAACAGTTGAAACTGATTGAGTTAGGCGAGAAGAAAGGCGCGGCAAGGATTAAGAATGCAGGGTTCGATGATTCGCGTGATGTGCTCGGCACTCGTGAGGATATGACCAAAGTCGCAAGCTATCAACATGCCTACGGTACCCTGATGGGGCAATGGGGACTGCCTGCTAAACACACGATGTACAGTGGTGACTTTTTTGATAGCGAAGGCGCAGCGCTAGACGGCGGTAAGTATGATTACACCGTGACTTTCGTTGCTCCACCGATTGAAGATGGTGGTTTTTGGTCATACACGGCTTACAGTGGTGAAACCCGATTGATGGAGAAAAACGAGTTAAACCGTCACTCCCGTGGAGACAGAACGTTAACGCCTAATGCTGATGGCAGTTACACCATTTACATGAGTAGCGATGTAAAAGGGCATGAAGATGATCCTAACTTCTTACCTATCCCCGATCACCAATGGTATTCAGTGTTACGAATGTACACGCCCGGTGAAGAGGTGAGAACAGATAAATGGCAATCGACACCATTTACCAAGGTCAAAAAATCCTCGGTAAAGTGATGACTTAAGTCACCTGTTTAAGGTTTTGTTTATAATCGTTTAATGCCAGCTGCTATGCCGCTGGCATTTTTTATTGAGCAAAACTTGCTTCGAAATAGGCACTAAATGCTCAAAACTGTCGGATAAAATAGGGCATACTGGACTGAATATATAAACCAAAGAAAGTAACCACGCGCATGAATCCGATCTGCCTTAACGACCCTTTTTCTCTTCCTAATGGCCAAGTGATTAAAAATCGCCTGTTCAAATCGGCAATGAGTGAACAGCTAGGTGATAAACACCATAATCCTAAGCAAGGTTTAGTCACGCTTTACCAGCGTTGGGCTCGAGGAGGAATTGGTCTATCCATGACGGGTAATGTGATGGTCGATAGAGGTGCACTTGGTGAACCTAAAAACGTTGTGTTGGATGAGCACAGCGACTTAACCATATTTCGTGAGTGGGCGAAGGCTGGAACACAGAATGGTTCGCAGATATGGATGCAATTGAATCATCCCGGTAAGCAAATCCCTATATTCTTATGTGATAGCCCCGTAGCTCCTTCGGCTATCTCTTTAGAGCGTGGATTAGAAAAAGGCTTCAATACGCCACGAGCTCTGACTGAGACGGAAATAATCGCAATCATTGATAAATTCGCGCTGAGTGCGAAGCTATCAAAACAAGCGGGTTTTAATGGTGTGCAGATTCACGGTGCTCATGGTTATCTTGTGAGTCAGTTTTTGTCTTCGAGACACAATCAACGTCAAGACAAATGGGGGGGCTCACTCGAAAACAGACTTCGTTTCGTACTTGAGGTTTATCGCGCGATTCGAAGAGAGGTTGGTGACGATTTCCCTGTCGGAATTAAGCTCAACAGTGCCGACTTTATGAAAGGTGGTTTCACTGAAGAAGAGTCGATGCAGGTTGTACAAACACTGAGTGATAACGGTATCGACCTGATTGAGATCTCCGGTGGCACCTATGAAAGCCCATCAATGATGGGGTCAAAGAACAAAGGCGAACCCATCAAGGCCAGCACGGTAAAACGTGAAGCGTATTTCATGGATTACATGGTTAAGGCGAGAAAACTCGTCAGCACTCCGCTGGTGGTCACGGGTGGTTTTCGAACCGCGCAAGCAATGAACGAAGCATTAAACACCTCGGCGACCGATTTTATTGGTATTGCGCGCACAATGGCGGTTGATCCAGACTTTCCTAATAAGTTAATTGAAAACCCTAGCCACGGCATGCCGTTAACCGTGCCAACCACAGGAAAACCCGCATTAGACAAAGTGGCGATGGTTGGGCTAGTTTGGTATGAACATCAAATGTGGCGCATTGCTTCTGGCAAGAATGCCGACCCTAAACTAAGCGCACTAGGTGTGGTGTTAAAAACAATTCTCAGCGCTGGCTGGCACGCTTTCAAAAAGCGCAGAGCGTAAGCCGTAACGAATTAAAAAAGCAGAACTTTGAGAAATTGAAGTTCTGCTTTTTGTTATTTGTTTTCTTTTCAAATTTAAATTATCGATAAATACATCGTAGGGCACCCAGCCAGTCTTCGTTGTGGCACTAATCTAATACCAACATGAGCATTGGTTATAGTGTCCATAAGTGGAAAATCAGAACAGACCAACTAGGATGAATGGAATTAAACCTTACAAATAATTCAATAACATGGTGGTTGCTATGAAGAAAATAACCCTTTTGTCCGTTGCGATTTTATCCAGTATCTCTTTCTCATCTTTTGCTAAAGATTGTGACCCCAATTTACTGCCTTCTTGGAAGGACAGCGAGAGTAAATCCGCCATCGTCGACTTTGTGGGTCAAGCCACCAAAGCTGAGTCTGATACGTTTGTGGCAATTGAAGATCGTATCGCTGTGTTCGATAACGACGGTACGCTTTGGTCTGAAAAGCCTTACTACTTTCAATTGGCCTTTGCGCTAGATCGTGTAAAAGAGATGGCACCTGAACATCCTGAATGGAAAACGGAAGCACCGTTTAAGTTTGTACTCGAAGATGATATTGAGAGCGTTCTGGGCAGTGGCGAAGAAGGGCTACTAAAAATCATCATGGCGACACATTCTGGTATGACAGTTGAACAATATCAGCAAGATGTTAAGCAATGGTTGGCGGTAGCAAAAGATGAGCGCTTCAATAAAGCGTACACAGAGCTAACTTACCAGCCAATGAAAGAGATGCTGACCTACCTACAAGAGCATGACTTCAAAACTTACATCGTGTCGGGCGGTGGTGTTGATTTCATGCGAGCGTGGGCTCCGCAAGCTTACAATATCCCTACAGAGCAAATCATCGGTAGCGCGCTTACATACAATTATAGCTACAACGATGGTAAGCCGACGGTGACCAAAGATTCGTCCATTTTGACCATCGATGACAAAGCAGGAAAGGTTACTAACATTCAGCATATTATCGGCAAGAAGCCGATTCTAGCGGTCGGTAATTCAGACGGTGACCAAGCGATGATGCAATGGGCAACGAGTCAACCGAACTCAATGGCTATGATTGTTCATCACACTGATGCTGAGCGTGAGTGGCAGTACGATCGTAAGTCTCATGTTGGTAAGTTGGATAAAGCGCTAGATGAGGCGAATTCCAGAGAGGATTGGACACTGATCGACATGAAATCAGATTGGTGTGAGGTGTACTAAAGCCTAGTTTTCTTTTGGTAAAAGCACAAAGGCTCAGATTTTTTGATTCGAGCTTTTTTGTGAGCGGAGGTTTAGTCTCACTTTCAGCAAGAACGTACTATAAATCTTCAACGTATGACGCTTTAATCGGGATAGTCAGAAATTAAAGGAATAGAAAATGAAAACGATCGGTTTGCTTGGTGGCATGAGTTGGGAATCGACAGTGAGCTACTACAAATCCATTAACGAGGGTGTGAAAGCCACACTTGGCGGGCTCAATTCTGCAAAGGTTTGTATGTACAGCGTGAACTTCGATGAGATAGAAAAGCTGCAACACCAAGGTCGTTGGGCTGAGACGGCTGACATCTTATCGGACGCAGCTTTATCGGTAGAGAAGGGCGGAGCCGACTTCATCCTGATCTGTACCAATACCATGCATAAGGTTGTGCCTGAGATCGAAGAGAAAATCACGATCCCTATCTTACACATCGCTGATACCACGGCGCAGAAGCTGCTAGAACAGGGCGTGAAAAAAGTAGGATTACTCGGTACCGCTTTCACAATGGAGCAAGATTTCTACAAAGGGCGCCTGAGCAATGAATTTGGAATCGATGTGGTGATTCCTGATGAGAGTGACCGAAAGCAAGTGCACAACATCATTTATCAAGAGTTGTGTCGAGGTGAAGTAAAAGAAGAATCTCGAGATGTATATCGTCAAATCATTGATAAGCTAAGCCAACAAGGGGCTGAGGCTGTGATTCTAGGATGTACTGAAATCGCGCTACTGATTCAACAGCAACACACCGATGTTCCTTTGTTTGATA
The DNA here is from genome assembly GCF_026241515.1 of Vibrio sp. 14G-20. Taxonomy (GTDB): domain Bacteria; phylum Pseudomonadota; class Gammaproteobacteria; order Enterobacterales; family Vibrionaceae; genus Vibrio. The sequence goes on along the minus strand of NZ_JAPHPW010000009.1, from coordinate 154,461 downwards.
CCACAGCCATTCATGCTGAAGCGGCGGTACGCTTGGCGACGAGTGACTAGCATCTAGCTCTTAATTTCATAATTGTCCTCTTTTCGCTATTGTACGATTTTTATTCGTTGAGGTGAAAGTTTTTTGTACAAATGCGGGTCGTTAATTAGTGAAGCGATGCTTTGTTCATTAACCAAGGCTTTATCGACTGGTAAGGTTTTAGTTAATGGCTGAGGTATCGGCGCTTTTAAGCACTATGCTTTAGTCATGACAAAAAGAGGATTTATTATGAAATGGCTTATCTTATCTGTAACGCTATTATTCGTGGCAGGATGCCAGTCGACAGGGCCTCAAGAAGCACAAGTCGGTGACGACATGAACCGAGTTCATACTCAAGGGTGTAGTAGTTAACCCAACCTTGCCTGTGAGTATTTAATCGAGCTCTGTAGTTTTACAGAGCTTTTTTATTGTTTAAATGGTGATGTGATGTTCATGTGCTTGTGAATATTAGGTTGGTTGTTTTATGTTCTATGCTGTGTACTGGATCTCATTTGTTATTTGAGTCCCTTGCTAAGGTAAATAATGAATGTGTAATACCAATCACTTTACTCAACTTAAGAGGTTTCTATGCTAGGTGAAAATCACTCTCTTGTTCACGAATTTCCTGAAATGAAAGATAAAATTGCTGAGCTTGTTAAAACTGACGATGGCTTTGCTGCAGACATGAAGACATACGACAACCTTGATAAAGAGATTCGTAAGCTTGAGCTGAAAGATTCACCCATTGATGACGGCTCGATGCACCAACTGAAACACGATCGTTCTGTACTGAAAGATGCACTGCATGCACGTTTAACTGGCTAGTGAGCGGGTAATTTTTCTGATTAGCTAAATGGCGAATTGCAGATTTAGACAAAAAACTCCTTCGGGAGTTTTTTTCGTTTTGGTTCAATAACATCTTCACAATTCAACTGAGTTAACACGTTGTATTGTTATGTGAATGACGCATAATGAGGGTTACTGGTACACAATTTTTAAGATTTTATTGGTAATCATATGAATATTGAACACCTCAAGTTGTTTGTTCGTTTAGCTTCCACACATAACATCAGCATGGCTGGGCAAGAGCTTGGTTTGTCTCCTGCTGTTGCAAGCTCGCACATCAGTAAACTGGAAGACAATTTAGGCGTTCGCTTGGTACACCGCACCACTCGTAAGGTGTCTTTAACCGAAGAGGGAGAAGCATTCTTACCTCACGCTGAAGAGGTGTTATCGAGTGTTGATGCGGCCAAGTCGGCGGTCGGTGTGGGCTGTGATTCACCAACCGGAACGTTGCGAGTTACCGCCTCTGCGTCTTTTGGGCGTTTACATCTTGTGCCTGCTTTACCAGGATTCTTAGAACGCTACCCAGGGTTAAAAGTCGATCTCAGACTATCAGATTCGATGGTGGATGTGGTTGAGGGTGGGTTTGATATCGCGATTCGCATCTCTGAACTGAAAGATTCGACACTGATTGCTCGAAAGCTCGCAACAGACAAGCGTGTTGTGTGTGCATCGCCAGATTACTTAATCAAATACGGCAAGCCAGCCACACCTCAAGATCTTAACGATCATCAGTGTATTAGCTTGATTGGTTTAGAAAACTGGACCTTCAATACCGAAAGCGGGCCTAAAACGATTAAGGCATCGGGATCGTTCAGAGCTGATAACGGAGAAGCGCTGCGTGATGCTACTATTGGTGGGTTGGGTATCACGGTGACGTCGAATTGGTGTGCGTATGAGCAACTGAAAAGTGGTCAACTGATTCAAATATTAGAAGATTACCCATTAAACTCAGAGCCCGCGATTTGGGCGGTGTACCCTAGCACAAGGTTACTTGCACCAAAGGTGAGAGCCTTCATTGACTACTTCTCTGCATATTATGGCAACCCGCCGTACTGGGAATAAAAGTAGAGAAAAACGTTTTACGAAAAAGCTCTGCGTGACTAAGTTATACGTTAGTCACGCAGGGCTTTTTTCTTGGAATCAGAAAATCAATTGAGCGTAGCTGTCATTAAGAAAGCGTTGCTGCGATGATCTCATCAATTTTAGCGATAACTTGCTGCGACTTGTCACCGTAAATTGCATCTGGGTGCGGGTTAGCAAAAGTATTGTTGTCGTTATCAAAGTATTTGCCGCCCGCTTGTGCGAACTCATCAGACAATGATGCGCGAACTAGAATATCAGAACCGATGCTCAGGTCACCGCCGGCAATGCCGTAAGCGTCTTTCACCATCTTACTGCCTAGTAACGAAGCTGGATTTATTGCAACCACCATTGGACCTGTAGAACCTAATTCTTTTGCCATTTCACGAGTCCACATAGTGATCGCCAGTTTGCTTTGTGCGTAAGCGTCGCCATCAGAAAGCGGTTTTTTACCTTCTAGCGCTTCGATGCTGACTGCGGCTTGCGCTGCTGAAGACAGGTTCACCACTCGGCTAGATGCATCGAGCACTGGTAGCAGACGTTTAGTCAGGTGGTAAGGTGAAATGGTATTCACAGCAAAACGAGCATCTAAACCGTCTTTAGTGATTGGGTTCGGAGTGTTGAACACACCTGCGTTGTTAATCAGCACATCAATCTTATCGTGCTCGGCAATTATTTCGTCAGCTAACGCATCCACATCAGCCAGAACAGACAAGTCTGCCACGTAACTTTGGATTTTCGCTTCAGCAGAGATCCCTACAAGTTGCTGCTCTACGTCTTTGAGTTTGCTTGGGTTACGTCCATGCAATAAAACGTGGTGACCTTGTTGAACAAGTACTTTGGCTGTTTCGAAGCCGATACCATCGGTAGAGCCAGTGATCAGGATAACTTTTTGCATGGAATAGATTCCTTATTAAAGCGCTAACATGGTGAGCGTTTTTATATGTGTTGTTTCGTTGAGATAAAGAATAGCAACCTTTTGTGAAGTTGATAATCAAGCGGATTAATAAAACACTATTTAGTTTTTGTTGAAAATAGAGGTGTGAACAAAGTCTCAGGCTGAGCGGAATAGCAGACAATAAAAAAGCTTAGCGCGGGGGACGCTAAGCTTCGTTGTTCATCATGTTCTTGAACCATGTTTAGGCTGGTGGGGTTAGCCTACTTGAGAAAAGCTTACAACCTTGCTTTGTAGCTTCTCTTTCAGGTAATCCGTCACCGCTTGCTGCTCGGATTCGCTCATGTACAGGCCAAGTTTGGTTCTGCGCCACAAGATATCTTCATCTGTCATCGCCATTTCTTCATTGATCAAGTAATCGATCTCAGCTTGATAAACGCCATGAGCTTCGCTTGAGAATTGGCTGCCAAGGTCAGCTTCGCTATTGGCACCTTCTAGAAGCTTCCAAGTGTAAGTACCGAATTGAGTCACGTAGCGAAGTAACAACGCTTCAGATGCCCAAGGGTATTTAGTGTGGATCATCTTCGCAAGTTGCTCTCTGCTACAGCTGAAGTTACCACCTGGAAGCGTGTTGTTGGCTGTCCAAGGCGCACCCATGTTGGTTAGGTGTGGTTCTAACTTCTTAAGAGCTGCTTCGCCGAGCTTACGATAAGTAGTCAACTTGCCACCGAAGATCGAAAGTAGTGGTGCTTGATCAAGCTCTGCGTCTAATTCGAGCGTGTAGTCACGAGTGATCGCTTGTGGTGAGTCAGATTCATCATCACAAAGCGGTCTTACGCCACTGTATGTCCAAACCACGTCTTCACGACCAAGCTGTTTAACAAAGTGCTGATTAACGATATCAATCAGGTAATCCACTTCTACATCGTCGATAGCCACTTCGCGCGGGTCGCCTTTGTATTCAAGGTCGGTAGTACCGATGATTGAGAATTTATCTAGGTAAGGGATCATGAAGACAATGCGATTGTCTTTGTTTTGCAGAATGTACGCTTGTGGTTCGTCATGAATGCGTGGCACAACAATGTGTGAGCCTTTGATCAGACGAATATTACGAGGCGAAGCCTGCTCTAATCCATCATCGAAGAACTGCTTAACCCAAGGGCCAGCTGCGTTTACGAGTGCTTTCGCCTTACGTTCAAAACGTTGGTTCGTCATGACATCAAGGATCGTCACATGCCAAACACCACCTTCACGGTGCGCTTTTTCAACACGGCAGTAGTTACGTACTTCTGCGTTGTTTTCTTTTGCTGCCAACACGTTGAGCAATACCATACGCGCATCATCAACCCAGCAATCTGAGTATTCGAAGCCTGTCTTCATTTCTGGTTTCAGTAGGCCCGATTTTGCTAGGTTGACTGTCTTACTTCCAGGAAGCGTGGTGCGTTTACCTAAGTTATCGTAAAGGAATAGGCCGCAGCGAATCATCCAAGCTGGGCGTAAAAATGGTCGATGAGGTAAACGGAAACGCATTGGTTGAGCAACATGAGGTGCTTTTCTTAGCAATACTTCACGCTCGGCCAGTGCTTCCGAAACCAAACGAAACTCGTAGTGTTCAAGGTAACGTAAACCACCGTGGATAAGCTTTGAACTTGCAGAAGATGTCGCAGAGGCGAAATCATTTGCTTCGTATAAACCAACGTTTAGACCACGACCTGCAGCATCTGCCGCGATGCCTGCACCATTGATGCCGCCGCCGATCACGATTAAGTCTAGAGTTGAAGATGTACTATTTTTTGAATTATTTTGTTGAGCACTCATGGTTTTGACCTCTTTCCGAGCGAACGAGCATTTTGGAACATAATTGAATCCTATATTAACTTTCGTTTGCGGTCATTTATTATTTTCGTTTATGCGCGTTTTATGTGATTCGCGCATAAAAAAACCTCTGCTTATGAAAGCAGAGGTTCAAATAAAACTTATTCGAGCATAGAAGTGACATGAACAGTGATCAAGTATTGATGGTTCAGTTATTAAAAAAAGCCAGCTATCGATAAGTGTTTATCAATAGAACTGGCTTTTGATTACTCATGAATGCGAGAACTTAACTCAATTCAACTCAATTTAATCTAGCTTGGCTTAGTAGGGGCTATTCACTTGGTGTTGAAGGCTGAGCGGTATCGATGACTTCTAACGGAATGTCTGAATCTTTAAGGATGTTGAGAATCTCTTCCGGCGGCTGCTTGTTAGTAAACACCATGTGTGCCTGAGAGATATTACCAAGCTTAACCATCGCATTACGACCAAACTTAGTGTGGTCGACAGCTAAGAAGATACTGCGGCTGTTTTCGATGATGGCTTGTTTCACTCGAACTTCGTGATAGTCAAAATCGAGCAGTGAGCCATCAAAGTCGATGCCACTGATGCCCAAGATACCGAAATCAAGGCGGAACTGCTTCACGAAATCGAGTGTCGCTTCACCAACAATACCGCCATCGCGGTTGCGCACTTCGCCGCCCGCCAAGATAACCTTTATCTCAGGATTCGGCAGAAGGATGCTGGCAACGTTAATGTTGTTGGTGACAACTCTTAACTGTTTGTGATTTTTATTGAGTGCGCGTGCCACCGATTCTGGCGTGGTACCGATATCAACGAATAGGGTAGCACCATCTGGGATGTGCTTAACCAGTTCGTCAGCGATCACGTCTTTTTCGTTGAAGTTAAGCGCTTTACGCGTGTTATACGAGGTGTTTTCCGAGCTTAAAGGAATGGTTGCACCACCATGATAGCGACGAATTTTGTTGCTATCGGCAAGTTCATTGAGGTCTCGTCTGATGGTTTGTGGGCTGACATCGAACTTTTCAACGAGCTCTTCGGTACTCACATATCCTTGTGTTTTTACCAGATCTACAATCTGCTGGTGTCTTGGTATCTGCTTCACTTAACTTACCACTCCCTGCGCGCAAAGGGCTCTAGCGCGTCAAAATCGAAAATATAAACTCACGCTATTGTGCTCGAATTGATGAAAAGAGAGAAGTAATGATGGTAAGGAATCATGTCTAAACCGCAAAAACGCTGCGCAAAACGCGGAATTTGAGCCTGAAACGCAAAAAAGAGCACAAAATAGTGCTCTTTTTAGTTTCGTTTGCTGAGGTTCGAACAATCTAGTCGATTAGATTACTCGAGTTCCTAGATCAGCGGCTAATGATTAACGATTAGCTGAGTACTTAGTATTACTCGTTGTCATCGTCATCGTGTAGCTCAGACCAAACCTGTGCACACTTGATAGCACGTTTCCAACCTTTGTAACGGCGGTTACGCTTCTCTTCGTCGTGGTGCGGCATGAATGTGCGGTCAAGAACGGCTTTGTCTTGAAGCTCATCAATACTGTCCCAGAAACCAACCGCTAGGCCAGCAAGGTAAGCGGCACCCAGAGCGGTTACTTCCGTTACTTCAGGGCGGTGAACTTCAGTATCCAGCACGTCTGATTGGAATTGCATTAAGAAGTTGTTCGCAACTGCGCCGCCATCAACACGTAGGTTTGCTAGCTTGATGCCAGAATCCGCTTGCATCGCGTCTAGTACGTCACGCGTTTGGTAAGCAATGCCTTCCAGTGTTGCACGGATGATGTGGTTAGAGTTAACACCACGAGTTAGGCCAACAATGGTACCGCGAGCGTAAGCATCCCAGTATGGTGCGCCTAGGCCAGTGAATGCAGGAACCACGTAAACGCCGTTTGAAGAATCCACTTTCGTTGCAAAGTACTCAGAGTCTTCTGCGCCAGCCAGCAGTTTCATTTCATCACGTAGCCATTGGATTGATGCGCCGCCCATGAATACTGCACCTTCAAGTGCGTATGCAGGCTCGCCTTTAGGACCACATGCGAGCGTTGTTAGTAGGCCGTTCTTCGAGGTTACTTTCTCTTGGCCTGTGTTCATTAGAAGGAAACAACCTGTGCCGTAAGTGTTCTTAGCTTGGCCTGCTTCTACACACATTTGACCGTAAAGTGCAGCTTGTTGGTCACCCGCAATACCCGCGATTGGGATACGAGTACCGCCTTTACCACCAAGGTTCGTTTGACCGTATACCTCAGAAGAGCGTTTTACTTCAGGCATCATGATTGACGGAATACCCATCTCATCAAGCAGCTTCTGGTCCCAACATAGGTCATTGATGTTGAATAACATAGTACGTGACGCGTTGGTGTAATCCGTAACGTGTACACGTCCTTGAGTCATTTTCCAAACTAACCAAGTATCAACCGTACCGAACAACAGTTTGCCAGCTTCAGCGTCTTCGCGAGCGCCTTCAACGTTGTCTAGAATCCATTTTACTTTTGTACCTGAGAAATACGGGTCAAGGACTAAGCCTGTATTGTCACGTACGTAGTCTTCTAGGCCACGAGCTTTTAGGTCTTCACAGATGTCTGCTGTACGGCGACACTGCCATACGATTGCGTTATAAACAGGCTTGCCGGTCTCTTTGTTCCAAACAATGGTGGTTTCACGTTGGTTAGTGATACCGATACCCGCTAGCTCATCGCTGCGGATGCCTGCTTTAGCAAGAGCTTCAACCAATGTAGAGCTTTGAGTCGCCCAGATTTCCATTGGATCGTGCTCAACCCAACCGGCTTTTGGATAAATCTGAGTAAATTCTCGTTGAGAAGAACTAACGATGTTTGCATCGTGATCGAGGATTACAGCGCGAGAACTTGTGGTGCCTTGGTCTAGGGCAACAATGTATTTTTGCTCGGTCATGGTAAGAATCCTTTTTCTTTCGTTATTTATATTTTAGTAAATGTAAGGTCGCTTAGGGATTAAGCTTGAGCTTGTTCAGCTTCTTGTTCTGTTTCACATTGGTTTGGAATTGTGCAGCCTTGGCCTTCAACGGGTAGGTAAGCACCGATAACTCGTGGGTACAACCAGCCACCAAAACATGCACCAGCAATTGGAGCAAGAATTGGAACGATGAAGTAAGGAATATCACGAGCACCGCTTAGTGCGAAATCCCAACCTGCAAAGTAAGCGAACAGTTTTGGTCCGAAGTCACGAGCAGGGTTCATTGCAAAGCCCGTCAGTGGACCTAAAGAACCACCGATAACCGCGATAAGAATACCGATCAGTAGAGGGTTCATTGCACCGCGAGATGCGCCGTTGTTCTCATCACCTAACGCTAAAATGGCAAACATCAACACTGCAGTAATCACGAATTCCACAGCAAAAGCGCCGAAGAAAGAAAGTGAAGCATGTGGGTAAGTCGAGAAGATACCAGCAGTTGATAGTGCGTCTTGGCTGCTACGAACGAAGTTATGTGCGATTTCGTAGTCAGTAAATAGGTTGCTGTACAGGCTGTAAACCAATGCTGCAGAGCAGAAAGCGCCAAGCAGTTGTGAAATGATGTAAGGCACCACTTTCGCTTTATCGAAGCCATGGAACATGGCCAGTGCAATCGTTACGGCTGGGTTGATGTGTGCGCCTGAAACGCCGGCAGTACAGTAAATTGCAATCGCAACACCAAAGCCCCAGATGATGCTGATTTCCCATTGTCCGAATGTCGCACCGGTTAATACCAGAGCGGCCACACAGCCAACGCCAAAGAATATGAGTAATCCTGTACCGATAAATTCAGCCAAGCATTGCCCAAATAAAGAAGGGTGTTTGTTTGTTGTCATGTTCGAGTCCTTTTTAGTTTTGCTTATCTAGCACGTGTATTGTGCATATATTTGCGAACTCGAAAATAAACGAACATCAAAAGTGAGCGTTTGAGCATAAAATTGTTAATTAAAGTCACTTGAAATGTTAATCCGAACACTTTTGCTCGGAAAAGATGCTCGCATGAACGTCATTGCTCGAATTGATAGGTTGCGAAGCCGCTCAAACTACCTATATGTAAATGAATGCGCAACTGGTACGAGGAGTTTATGTTTGGATTTGTGATGCTACTTCGTGAGTGGCGGATTATTAGACTTAATTAGGGAGGGCTGTGTGATGTTTTTGCTATGTAACAAGGGCGTTAACAGATGAGCTTATATGCATAAGTGAATAAACTGCCAACTATGTTGTAGTTTGGCAGTTTTAATTTGGGTATTTGTTCTTGTGATAAGCTACGAACTTGCAGCTCTAAACCAGAGCTGCCACTTTTCCTTTTGCTACCAATTGATCTCGAACCGAGTCATACGCCAAGTTGAACGCAATCGCGTAAAGCACGAAGAAAATCACTAGGCCGATGTCCATGATCAGTACGGTTAGGAAGTCGAGTTGTAGAACCCACATCAAGACAGGCAGAGTCACTGTCATCAAGCCAAGTTCAAAACCTAATCCGTGCAGGATACGCGTTTTCGTGGTTCTTTTGCTTCTGTCTGTTCCGTAAATTTTGTCGTAGCCATAGTTGTAAACGTAGTTCCAAGCCATCGCTATCAATGATATTGCAAGCGCTAAGCCTGCCATTTCACCTGCGCCATTTCCTGTAACATAGGTTGCAAGCCCTGCCATTAAAACCAAAGCAACCAATTCAAATAGCACCATGTGCAACATGCGTTCTTTATGTGACATTTTTCTAACTCTCTTTACGATTAAATAGCCGCCGATGGGCTAATGACTTGGCTAGATAATATCTAATTAAGTGATAATATAAAGATAGTTAGCATCACATATAGTGATAGTAAGTTTTGGGAGAAACCGAATGTACAACATTGAACAACTGAAAATGTTTGTGTATGCCGTTGAATTAGGGTCATTTTCTGCCAGTGCTCGTCAATTGGGTAAGGTGCAGTCGGCGGTGAGCCAAGGCATCAGTAATCTTGAAATAGATTTTAATGTTGAGCTTTTTGATCGTTCGACTCGAAAGCCTTCACTAACCAAAGCGGGCGAGCAGTTATTTAAACAGGTGAAAGCGATCGTGCTGCAGGTTGAAGATCTGAATGTGACGGTTAGTGCGATGGGCAGCGGTGAAGAGGGGCTCATCAAAATTGCATTAGATGATTCATTATTAGTCCCGAACCTATCTAAGATCCTTAGTCAGTTCAGTAAACAGTTCCCTGCGACGGAAGTCGAACTGGTTGCGTGTACCACGACAGAGGTCAATCCGTTAATTATCGAAGAGAGGGCCGACATTGGATTGATGTTTACCAACTTGGCTTTTGATGTCGGCTCTGAGCCTTGCTTTATTGGTCACTTACCATTTATTGCTGTGTGTCATCCGAGTCATTCCCTCGCAAAAACAGGTGTCGCGAAACTCCCTGATTTACTCCCACATCGTCAGTTAATGTTGAGGGGAGACAAAGGTAAGGTGATGGATCAGTTTCCGATGATTGCCGGTAAAGTGTGGTGGTCAAACAGCTTTATTGTTATCAAAGAGATGGTACTCGGCAGTGATATTGGCTGGGCATACTTACCCAAGCACCTTGTCGAAGAGGAGCTGAATAAGCAGCGTTTAGTGGAGATTAATGTCTCATTCGATCACAAAACATGGTCGCCGCCCGTTGATCTTGTTCTGTCTAAAACACGCTCAAAAGGTCCAGCCTTGCTTTGGCTTGAACAAGCATTGAAAGGCTTACTAGACGAAACTGAGTAAAGAAAAGGCTCACCGCTTAGCGTGTGAGCCTTTCTGTTTGATGTGATGCTGCTTTTTGTTAGCTGTAACTCTAGATGCTAGATGCTAGATGCTAGGCGCTAGGTTTAACCGTCTGACCGTTGTAGTACTTGTCTTTCATCTTAAGCGCCACGTTCACTAGGTAAATCAACACAGGTACTTCAATCAGTGGACCGATAACACCGGCAAACGCTTGGTCTGAATTGATACCGAATACTGAGATAGCAACGGCAATCGCTAGCTCGAAGTTGTTACCTGTCGCTGTGAATGCAATTGATGCGTTCTTCTCGTATTCAATACCCATCTTCTTACCAATGAAGAAGCTGATGAAGAACATCGCTGTGAAGTAGATAGTTAGTGGAACCGCAATCAACAATACGTCCATTGGCAGTTCTACAATCATCTCGCCTTTTAGGCTGAACATCAGAACGATAGTTGCTAATAATGCAATCAGTGTGATTGGAGAGATACGCGGAATAAACACATCGTTGTACCACTGCTCGCCTTTCATCGACACTAGGATCTTGCGGCTTAAGAAGCCCGCTAGGAATGGGATACCTAGGTAGATAAGTACACTGTGTGCAATATCGATCATCGAGATATCAACCATCATGCCTTCGTAACCGAATACCGGTGGTAGAACGCTGATGAATAACCACGCCATAAAGCTGTAGCTCACGACTTGGAATGCGCTATTCAATGCAACCAATGCTGCGCCGTACTCTTTGTTACCGCCGCCAATATCGTTCCAAACCAGAACCATCGCCACGCAGCGAGCAAGACCAATCAGAATGACACCCACCATGTAACCAGGGTGGTCACCTAAGAACGTCAGTGCCAGCACGAACATTAGAATTGGGCCAACTAGCCAGTTCATGATTAAAGATAGCTTGATGGCTTTCTTATCTTTGACCACGGTGCCTAATAGGTTGTAGTTAACCTTCGCCAAAGGTGGATACATCATCAATATCAAACCAATAGCTAAAGGAACATTGGTGGTACCAACAGACATTGATTCGTTCCACTGTTCGATCTGTGGGAATTGGGTGCCAAGCAAAACGCCAAGGCCCATAGCGATAAAGATCCACAGCGTTAAATAGCGATCTAGAAAACCTAATTTTGGTTTCATGATATTTTCTCTTTGGTTGATATCGTCAATCGTCGAAATGCGATATTTAAAAGCAAAAAAAAATACGCTTAGTTCATTCTGTATTCGACAAACTAAGCGCGATAAATCTATTTTAAAATGGTGTCGATCAGCGTCTCAAATTGCTGAATATTATCTCGATTAATGCGGTAGCACATCTTCGGTGGTATCGATTCAGCAGTGATGAAACCTGAGGTTTTCAAGATTCTTAGGTGCTCTGATACTGTTGATTGCGCCAAACCTAATTCGCTAACCAGATCACTGTTCAAACAGCCACCAGACTTTTCTAAAGCGGATAAAATACTAAGTATGCGAATTCTCGCTGGATGCGCGAGTGCTTTTGCTAGAGCCGCCATTTGCGTTTCAGCTTCGGCATCACCATGTCCGATTGGTAGAGCACAGCCACCAGTTGTCGAGCAAGTTTCGTTCATATTGATGTTTCGCTTTCCATAATCGTTAAAAGACGATTAATAGTAAGCCCATTTTATGTAAGGGTCAATGTCCGCTGTCTATTTGAACGAACTTTAAGGTGACGATTCAGCAACTATGGTTGGTTATCCGCTAGTTAAGAACGGTATAGCCTCTGCTGATCATACAGTTACGATTCACTTGAAACTTCTGCTGCTCAGATAGCTCGGCGGATTGTCTTTTTTGAGCGCCGTGCTTTAAAGCGCCGCTGATAATACCGATGCCAGCGCCAATTTTTGCACCATCATGGCCACTCCCGCCAGAGACGGCTCCACCAACCGCGCCCAGCGCTGCGCCCTTAGCGGTTGAACCGACAATATCGCTGCCAAAAGAATCGACCTCTTCAGGCTTAACTTGTTGAGCGTATTGCTCACATTCATACAGATCGGCGTGATACTGTGTTTCATCAACACCTTTAGTATCGACAATGATTTGATTCGCAAATACTGAACTTGATGCTACAAGTAATATTGCTGCGATAGGAGAGAATGGAAATTTCACAATATAGACCTCTAAAATATTCATTGTATTGTTAAAGTGACGTGTAGTTCTCGATGAAATCAAGGCGACGATCGGTGTACTCCTCAGAATCCAACATCTCAGACAGACCAAGAAGCGTCTTGTAAGGTTGAGATACCGCAACCATATTAATTAACCAAGATGGAATCGATCCTCCTGGGTCACTCAACACTTGATAAGAAATATGAGTGGTATTGTTGTCCAGTGGTGTGAGAATCCATCGCGACTCTAAATGAGCCACTCTTACGATGCGTTTGTTGTCATTTGGTAGATAATTGGGTCTGCCGTGTTGGGTAATCATCACGGTTAATGTGTTTGGATCTTGCTCGATAAAGTTTTCGACAATGGCTTCGCGATCCGAGACGGGCCAAGGCGCTTTTGTATAGGTTTTAGTAACCGTGTGTACTTCGCTAAAGTGTTCTATCTCTTCCATTTCATCAATGTTCTCTACCCATTGAGTGCCTACTGAAGTATCAGTAAACAAAGCGATGATTGAAGTAAGATTGGCTTTGATATCAGCTTCTGCACGAAATTCTTTAAAGTCGTTACCTTCAATTTTTCGATTGTAGACTTCGATGCCTTTCTTATCACGTACAAGCTTCCACTCATTTGCGTCCGATGCTAAAGCTGAAAAGGACGTCACTATGATTATGAAAGTTAGAATCTTATTGATCATGACAGTGCTCGCCCTTTCCAAGTGATTTTATTGTTCTTTGATAAGCGGTAACTGTTGAGAATCAACAAGCTTTGCAACGAAATCCCCAAAGGTACGGTTAGCGCATAACGAGCTGGTATAAAGAGCTCTTTAACCAAAATAAGATAAGTGACAACGGAAGCGAGCAACATCAGAGCATTGATCGCTAAGGAATAGGTGTTGAATGATGACGGGTCGCCGATGAAATGCTGAGTTGATACAAGCAACATCACCGGGACTGCCCATGCAATGACATTTGTTTTTATGAATGCGCAAAGTACTCCGAATCTTGATTGGCAATTTACAATAAGATTCATGTTTTTGGAGAAGCCCGCCCAAATCGAACCAAAGTCGGAATACATATGAGTACTCATGAGATCGTCCGCAAAAGCCCAAAACGTTTTTAGTCCGCACATCTTCATTAGTTTTGCAAAAGCGATGTCTTCGGATATCTCGCTGGCTACCGCAGTATGTCCACCTACCGCATCGTATGACTTTCGTGTAAAAAGCATGGCTTGGCCGTTAGCAATAGCGTCTGCTTTTGACTTGTCGTTTGCGTTCTTGAAGTTCATATAAGACGCGATTGAAAGAAATATGCCGGGTAGGGTGATTTTCTCAACGGTTGATGTGAATGCTTGTCTAGGGTTGAACGACAGCAAATCCGTTTTGTGTCTTGAGGCGAAATGGATAACGCTCTGTAGCATCAAGGGTTCAGACTTGGTATCAGCATCGATAAAATACAAATACTCACCGGTTGCTTGCAGTGAGCCCACCATGCAGGCGTTGCTTTTCCCTAGCCAATTGGGCGGTAACTTTCTTCCTGATATACAACGAACGTTAATACTCGACGCGTCGATTAGCCTATCAACAATAGTTCTTGTCGAATCAGTAGAAAAATCATCAACCACGATGATTTCAAACCTGTCTCTTGGGTAGTTTTGCTTCATTAGCGAACTGAGGCTGGTCTCAATATTATCTTCTTCATTTCTCGCAGGGATAATAATGGACACGGTTGGCCATTTGGTTCGGTTCAACGAAATTTTAGGCGTAATGTGAACGCGATGGCGCGCTAAATTGGCAAGTGTGATTAAAAACTTGATGGTAACGATGCAAAACAAGGTCGAAGTGATAGCTAGAATCATGATTACAGTGGTCAAAAACAGAGTGATAGAGATCTAAGGAGCGTATAGCCTTGAGGGGTTTTGTTCATCTCAGGTATGTAGGACTCAATCATTCAAAGCGACATGTCGGTTAGCTCAATTTGCGTTTGAACCACATTTGAAGCGATTTATTAGAGCTCAGAAATAAGCATTGCATTCATTGGCTACTCTAGCGATATAATCGAACGCAGAACCGTTACACAAGATAACGAAAAATCATAATTTACACTTTAATTTTTACTTATAGGTAAGCCCTGAAATGCCACAACAGAACATCAAATTTATCGCTGCTGATATGGACGGCACTCTGCTTAATGAACACGGAAAATTAGACCCGGAATTTTTCAATCTTTATGAGCGCTTAGAAGCTCAAGACATTATTTTTGCTGCGGCATCAGGTCGTCAGTATTACAGCCTGATGGAGACATTTTCTCCGTTAAAAGATCGCATGATGTTTGTTGCTGAAAACGGCACATTAGTGATGCACAAAGGCCAAGAACTTTACAGCTGCTTGCTAGATACAGATGCCATCAAAGAGATCATTAAAGAAGCGCGTGCTATTGAAGGTGCACATGTGGTGCTGTGTGGTAAGAAGTCGGCATACATCGAAACCAAAGATGAGCGTGCTTTAGAAGAGATCTCTAAGTACTACCATCGCCGTGAGCAAGTAGAAGATTTACTGGCGGTAGAAGATGATTTCATCAAAGTTGCTATCTGCCATTTCGACGGCTCACAAGAGAAAGTGAACCCAAGCATTAATGCCAAGTTTGGTGACAATTACCAAGTGGTGGTAAGTGCAAAAATTTGGTTGGATGTGATGAATGCTGAAGCGTCGAAAGGGGCGGCGATTAAGCATCTACAAAACACATTAGGTTTCACTTTCGAGCAGACCATGAGTTTTGGTGACTACCTAAATGACTTGGAAATGCTTAAAGAGAGCTACCACTCTTACGCAATGGAAAATGCACACCCTAAGCTGAAAGAGATCGCACGTTTTGGCGCGCCAAGTAACGTCGATGCAGGTGTGTTCCAAGTGCTTGAGAAACTGCTAGCGTAACGCGGTTAAGCTCTATTAGATTTTGATGAAAGCCAACTCGGTAATATGAGTTGGCTTTTTTGTTAGCTAATGTTGAATTTAGTTAAATTTGAACGATTGTTCAGGTTGTTGTAGTCTGAAGATAAATTGGATGCCTGCTTTTACTGCAGACATGCCTTATCAATGAGCATTTGGAATGACTATGAGCAATAAAATTCAACTCGATATTATTTCTGACGTAATGTGCCCATGGTGCGTGGTCGGTTACAAAAACTTAGAGCAAGCCATTACGGAACTTGGTTTAGTGGAGCAAATTGAACTTGAATGGCAGCCGTTTGAACTGAACCCTGATATGCCACAAGAGGGTGAAAACCTGCGTGACCATATCATGAGAAAATACGGTTCTAGTGCAGAAGAGAGCCAAAGTTCACGCGAACAGCTTGCGGCGCGTGGCAAAGCGGTTGGTTTCGATTTCAATTTCTATGACAGCATGAGAATGGTCAATTCACGTCACCTGCATGTGCTGCTCGATTTCGCGTTGGCGCATGGCAAACAGACTGAGTTAAAGCTACGCTTCTTTACTGTGCATTTTTCAGAGCAGAAAGATTTGTCTGATCTTGAGGTTATCGCGCAAGAACTTGAAGCGGTTGGCTTAGACTCAACCAAGGCACTGAAACGCCTAAAGAACATCGATAACTTGAAGCTAATTGAAGCGCAAGAGTTTGAATGGCAACGTATGGGGATCTCTGCGGTTCCTACCGTGGTATTCAACCGTAAGAGTGCAGTCACTGGTGCGCAGACGGTAGAAACATACAAGCAAATCCTTCAAGAGCTTATTGCTGAATCATAAGCCGATCATTGGTATCAATTAGAGTCTGAATTACATGGAATCATTGTCACTCGCTCAAGCGCAAAAAATTGTACTGCTTTCGCAAAAATTGCCACCTAAAAAGCAACGCAATAGAGTCACTTTGGCAAACACGCTGTCTGCGATTGAAAACCTTGGCTATGTGCAAATTGATACCATCTCTGTGATCCAGCGAGCTCATCATCATACGCTGTGGAATCGAAATCAAGACTACCAACTGAATCATCTGGATAAGCTGTTAGAGCGTCGAGAGGTGTTTGAGTATTGGTCGCACGCCGCCGCGTATTTACCCATGCGAGACTACCGTTTCAGCCTACATCGAAAGAATGGGTTTGCGAGCGGCAAGCTCAAGCATTGGTATAAAAAAGACGATGCCCTCATGGCTCATGTTCTCAAACGTATTGAGAGCGAAGGGCCATTGATGGCGAAAGACTTTGAAGGGGATAGACCAAATCCCGGCGGATGGGGCGGTAAACCGGCCAAACAGGCGCTAGAGACCTTGTTTATGCAAGGTGATTTAATGGTGCCGAGCCGAGTGAACTTTCATAAGGTGTATGAACTAACCGAGCGAGTGTTGCCGAGCGGCATTGATACCTCTGAGCCAACGGAACAAGAGTATATCGAGCATCTGATTATTCGTTATTTAGAAGCGAACGGTGTGGGAGTTGCGTCGGAGATGAGTTATCTCCTCAAGAACACCAAACCATTGATACAGAAGACACTCCAGCAGATGCTTGAAGATAAACGAGTGATGAAAGTGAGTGTTCAAGGCTCGGATTATTATGTGTTGCCAGATGCTTTCGAACTATTGAATCAACCTCTTTCTAGAACCAAGCTTAAGATACTGTCTCCGTTTGATAACCTGCTGATTCAACGTAAGCGAATGCAATCATTGTTCAACTTTGATTACCTTCTTGAGTGTTATGTTCCTGAAGCCAAGCGCCAGTTTGGTTATTTCAGTTTGCCGATTTTGTGGCAAGGAGAGCTGGTGGCACGAATGGATTGTAAGGTCGACAGGAAGAGTCGCTTACTCAATATTCGTAACTTGGTTTTGGAAGAGCGAATCAAAAACCATGAATCATTAGTTCACGCCTTATGCGATGAGCTAAAACACTTCATGGTGTTCAACCAATGTGATGAGATGGTCGTCCATAACACCACGCCGTCTGATCTTGGCAAACGCTTAATGAGCCATTGGCATACAGTCTAGCGGTCTTTGTTGTTTAGAAAGCGCTCAGTTACTCGGAAAGAGAGGCTAATAAAAACTCGACAAAGGTTCGGTTCTTCAATGACAGTTGCTTGGTTTTGTAGAGTAAATGAATCGGCTTAGGCAAAGGTGCCATGCCGGGTAGGATTTCCAATAGCATTCCACGTTTAATCTCTTCTGCGACTAAGATAGTCGGTTGCAACAAAACGCCTACGCCTTGCAGGGCGGCATATCGCAACACATCCCCATTATTCGACATCAAGCGCACGCGTTCTTTATTCGGTGTGGCGTGAGGAACTTGGCTGCTGTAACTGAACCCAAGCGATGGATGCTGCGCGAGATCTTCCAACACGCTGATCTCAGCATGTTGGTTCAGGTACTCAGGAGCCGCGCAATAACACATTTCATAATCCCCCAAATACCTTGCGACCAAGCTTGAATCAGACAAGTCACCTATGCGCACAATCAAATCGATGTCGGATGAGTAAGGATCAACAAGGTCATTATTCAACATCAGTTCGACATTAATCGTTGGGTGATGCGCGAGAAACTTAGCTACGATTGGAGCGAGTACCTTGTTTCCATAGGTGACCGGGCAGTTTATTTTTACCGTGCCTTGAGGTTGGTTTTCTAAGGTTTGAATCAGGTTTTCAGCGTTGCTGATGTCTTCAAGAATTCGTTTACATTCTCGATAATAAAGCTGACCTGAATCGGTTAAAGACTGCTTACGTGTGGTGCGATGAATCAGCTGAGAGTTGAGGCTCGATTCGAGGTGATGGACATGTTTACTGATCATGGTCGCCGACAGGTTGAAGTGGTTGGCTGCACTGCGAAAGCTGCCTTGCTCCACTACGTAAACGAAGACTTTCATGCTGGTTAACTTATCCATTGAACACTCTTGGTTGATAAATAATAAACAAAAGGTGAGTTTATCAATTCTTAGGGGTTAATTATATTAATGACAAACCGATAATTAACTAAAATAAGAGCGTGAAATGCCTCAAACAAACGAAACCATCTTTGTTACTGCCGAACTTAAGATTAAAACCAACATTGAACGTGAGGCTGCGGTTGAAGCCATCGAACAGTTTTGCTTAGACATGCAAAGCGAGCCGGGCTGCCTACAAGCAATAGCAACTTATGATCAAAACCAAAGCGATCGTGTGATCTTGCTTGAGCAATACGCAAACCGCGAGGCGATCAATCAGCACTTTGTGATGCCTCATACCCAAGCGTTTATCGAGCGTGATATTACGGAATTAGTGCAAGCATTCGAAACGCAACGTGAACCTATCAAAACACAAGAGCAGGAGATCTAAGATATGAAATGGGGAATCCTAGGAACCAGCTTTATCTCAGGTGTAATGGCGGATGCGATTAAAGGCGATGCTCAAAGCGAGCTGTATGGCGTTGCTGGTCGTACTGAAAAAACACTTAACGAGTTTGCTGCCCAATACCAACCAACACGAACTTTCAACAGCTATGAAGCCTTGATTGAAGATGAGTCGGTCGACATTATCTACATTGCTCTGCCAAACCATGTCCATCATGAGTATGTGATTAAAGCAGCTCAAAAAGGCAAAGCGATCTTGTGTGAGAAGTCTCTGTCGGTAGATATGGAAAAAACCGAGCAAGCTTTACAAACCGTGAAAGAAGCGGGCGTATTCTTTGCTGAAGGTTTGATGTATTTAAACCACCCACTGATCGCCAAGCTTCATCAAGAGTTAGCAACCGGAGAAATTGGTGAAGTGCGCTCTCTTCAAGGTTCATACGTTGCTGCGATAGATCAGTTCGTGAACCCTGCGAGCAAAGGCGCATTGTATAATCTGGGTTGTTATCCAATGTCTCTGATTCACTCTGTCGCGCAACAACAGTTTGGTGAGAGTATGTTCGATGATGTGCAGATCTCTGCAATCGGCCGACGAGGCCAAGATGGCAACATCTGTGAATCGTCGGCGATGATGCGTTTCAACGACCGTTTTACTGCGCAAATCCACACAGCTGAAGATCACGGCTTAAAGCACGGCTTTACGATCCTAGGTAGTAAAGGCTGCATTACGCTAGATACTAATCCATGGTTACCGACTACAGAAAACACGTTTACGGTAGAGCTCTACGAGATGTCGACACGTGAAGTGAAAGTCGAAGCGCAAGGCGATGGCTTCCATTATCAAGTGCGTAATATCCGCCAAGCGGTTGAGCAAGGTAAGACACAACTTGCTGCACCAATGGCAACCCACCAAGACTCTCGCGTAATCATGAAGTTACTGACTGATTGGGAACAAGCGGCGAGCTAGTGTCTTCGTAAATTCTATATTCGCCTCATGTTTGATTGCCTCGTAAGCTATCAAACATGAGACGTTTCCTCTATATCTTCTAGTCGACTCTCCCCACAAATACTTTGCATTTGAAACCGCCACAGTGTCCAATATCAGGTAGTACAAAACTGACCGAAAAACCTTATTTTTTAAGGTGTTAAATAGGAACTTTACCGCATGCGTAAATCAGATAAGAAAATCGAGAATCAAATCAGAGACGTGTTAACTGACGTTTGTGAAGACACGCTGAAAGGCTTCGATGGTTTTTTGTGGGTGACTCACTCGGTCAACTTCTCCTCTTTTCCGCAAAGTTTGAAAATTGTCTGCGTATTCGACACCAATCAAGATAGAGCTAACTTCTTAGAGGGAGGAGGTCAGCAGGAGGTCTCTGTTACTATCCAAAAGGCGTTCAATCAAGTTGGAATTCAACTGAAGAATATCGATAGGCATGTTAGCTACGATACGCAAGAAAATTGCGACCGCGACCATCAAGGGAAGTGGAACAAGAGGCTTTAAGGCGCGTTACCATCGTTCTTGTTTAGATCACAGACCCTAACCTATCCAAATTGAGTTTCAATATTGTGGTGCTCAAACTGAGATTCGATGCAGCAAATCCAATTCCTATTCTGAGTTCTAGGCTCTGATAACCTTCCGTCTTCCAAACTGCGTTATTCTCATTTTGAGAAAATCTGAGCTGATTTCTCGTTAGCCGGAGATACTTGGTTTCCAAATAAAATTAAAATCACAAAAATTTATCTTTTCCTTAATGCATTGATTTTGAATCGGCATTTGCTCGTTTTACTTGCCACCGATGAAACAAGACAGACGAGTACTTGAACAATGCTGCCATGTAGTCGATACTTTTTTCGTATTTTGATTCCTAAATTGACACGTAAGTTGGCTGACTTTTCGTCTTGTGATTTAAGGCATGACAGTATCGATTAGGAAATTTGAATCATGAAAACCTACATTTCTGGGCTGCTCGCACTGATACCGTCATGTTTAATCGCTGGCTACGCTTTTGCTGTTGGCACAGCGGTTGTGCTGCCAGGGCAACATGAAGCGGGTGTTGATCTTTCGGGCTCCCCACTATCTGCGAATGCTGTCATTGATTGGGAAATTACCAACAGTGATATTGTCTTCGGAGCTTATGCCGACAAAGCCGACAATGAGCGGGCCACGACAATTGGTTATATGTACAACCAAGTCATGGCGATGAACTCGGGTTGGTTGGAGAACGATCTCCGTAACCAAGCTGAGTTAGAAGGCCTCAACTTCGAAGATTATTTCCTGCACTTTTCTGAAGATACTGTCATTGCCGAAGTTGATAAAACTCACGGCGAAAAGACTCTTTTAAACCGAAAACCTATGATCTTGGGCTATACAGCCAGTGAAGACCATGCTGGCTTTTGGCTGTATCAAGAGCCTCCGTGGGATGCCGATGTGTTTGAGAATTTCGAACAGGGTGGGGCTTTGTATGTCTATCATGCTGAGCAGTTCGAACGGCTGACCTTTAAGTTCTCACAGTTTGCTGGCAGCGGTGAATTTTGGATTGAATACCCAACGGCTATTGATTCTCAGGGAAGGGTTTCACAGTGGCAAAGGCTCGATGTAAAGAAAGACAAAACGCTCAGCATGACCAAAAACCAATCGGTGATCTGGAACCTTCCTAATGATTGGGTAAGAGCCACAACTCATGATGGGAGCGGTGCGAGTTACGGTGGCGGCCAGTATTTTGGTTCAACCTTTTTGAGAGATGGTGGGCGCTTATACGTTGTGAGAGTTCGTTGGCAAAGTGAGAACGCCGACGACAGGCCGCGTTTAAAAGAAGTAAAACTGAAAAACAGTTTTCCAACCGTCAAGTTAACCGACGCTCCGATTACAACGCCGGACGGCAATGCTATAAGCCAATGGCGAAAAGTCCGCGGCTTTGATGTGTCTGCAGACTTAGATGGCGATAATTACTTGTCGCCAAGTGAGTATAGAAATCGAACCAATAAGAACGCGACAGCGCGTTTTCGTTGGGAATCAAGAGTGGTGCCATTTGGTCGAATGTGGAGCGCTAACTCATCTTGGTCGCTAACGAACGTCGCAAACGCGGATTATCTATCTGCTATTCATCGCTACTACAAGCAAAGCTGGGCAAGCCAAGGTTTGAATGGTGCGTATAACGACGACACAAATAAACTCATTGGTTCGAACCAGTTCTATGTTCATTCTGGCGGGCATGTTCAAGAGTTAGGAGCAGTTGCGGGTTCGAATCAAGCGGATGATCTCTATAAACAACAATTTTCAGCGTTTCTGAAAAATCTATCTGCTTTAGAAAGTGATGCGTCGATTGGGTTGAATATCGGGACCGCGAACTTACTGGGTCGAAATGGACAGTCTCATCTTCGCGAGGCGGGATCTCTGTATTTACGCGAGCACTACATTTTTCCGTCTACTGGGTTTAGTGGTTACTCGGGGATCTCTAAATTCTGGGATAATTCTGCGCTCGCCTACAACGGACAAAGTGTTATTTTTCAGGCGACAACGCGTTATGGGCGAGTTCAGTCTCTTGGAAATAGTGAAGAGAATTGGAAGCAAGACCAATACTCGACCCTAGCGATCTACCACCTCAATCGACATGCTCAACATAGCTACTTTAATCAGTGGAACAATGGTTACGTCTATGGAAGTGGCAATACGACTGCTGACACTTTCTGGCAAAGTGGTGTCCCTAAAAACATCGCCTACCAACCCAGTTCTTTATTGGCCGTTGATTTGGGAGAGCCGAGTCATCGTATCCCACAAGGCTTTGAACCGATTCCTTTGATGCTATCAACAACGACACCTCAACCCGCGGACTACACCATCGTTGGCGATTCCTCAATGAACGAAATGGTGCATGCTGATCTGCCCAATGGCATGACTCACGTTCTACCGACGTTCACTTACTTTATGTATCAATCTGAAAATCAGGTGGTTGCTGGTGGTCCTGAGGACATGGTGTTAGCGAGAGAGTTCAGCAATGGTCGTGTGTTGTATCGCACGGATTTCCACGGTAAGAATCCGAGCTTTTATGACGCGGCAAAACTCACCATCGCGCTGGATGTTCCAATGAAACCTGTTGATGCTAACGGTAACGTTGGTCAGTATGTGAGTGAAATCGAAATTGGCGGTTATGAAGGGCTGTTCTTACTTTATTAGAACCAATGCGAGTGAGTACTCTCGAAGCAGAGTAGACTAGATCTTAGGTGCGGGATATCAGCTTATTCTTTTTACACTGCTTAAACTCTTTGGCGATCCACGATTGCTCGTTCAAACCATTGTCGATTAGAGCAAAAAGGTAGCCATCAACTTTACTTGAAGCCGCAAGGTACTCCTGAAAAGCGTGCTTAGGGTAGCCGGGGTAATCTGTCTCGTATTGAGCGTCTAACCGCTTACCGAGTTGACGCCATTTTACGAATAACTCCGAAGAAGACGTCTCAACTTTATACTGCCCCAATATTCGATGATGGTGGGTTAATGCCACTTTCGCGCAGTGGTTGGTTTGAACGACTTTTTGTATCAATTTGACCTGGGTTTCTGTCATGGTTTTCGCAAGTACATTTTCTTGTTCGATGCGTTCCATTCGCTCACCAAACGTTTCGGCGTGCGCGGCAAATGCAAAAGTAACGGGTAAAACCAATGCTAAAAGGCGCTTGAAAAACATAACCAAACTCGTTAAAAGGATTCGCGGCTATTATGCCGTCCGCTGCCAATATTATTAATGAATATAAACGCTTAATTGTAAGAATTATTTTTATCGAGTAGATAAATAGATGGTTTTGGAGTTGTGGCATTCAGGTTCTGAATGTTTGGTTATTTTACGAAGCGATACCGATAACCGAATCAACTCAATATCTGACCATCTTGATTATAAATGTTGGATATCAATCGAGTGGTAGGAAAAACCGATCGCTTTAGCGGCGTTCAGCAAAGCTTGCTGAGTCTTGAATACCCTGGGTTGCATTTTTCTGTCGGATTCAAGAAAGCTGTTTACTCCCCACTTATGGCTTTTGACCATTAAGTAATAACCATTAGCTCCAGGGGACACGACACCAATTGCTGCTTTCAGATCGCCACGACTGAAATGTTTTTTGAACTCACGTAATACCATATCAATATCCTTATTCGATGATAAAAAAAGGGAGCGTATTGCTCCCTAGTTAGTGCTTTTCTTAATGTTTACAAGAATGCGCGGTATGGCAGTTCTGGATCATTTGTGAAGATGTCAGCAAAACCACGGAAGTGCTGGTAGTGCATGCGGCCTTTGTCTGTTGGGTATGTGTATTTACCACCAACTTGCCAGAAGAAAGGTGCGAAGCCGTATTGAAGACGTTCTTTCTTCATGTTCCACAGCATTTCGATTTCACGCGGGTCATTTTGGAAGTTAGCCCAAATGTCGTGGTGGAACGGAACCACGACTTCACAATTCAAAGACTCAGCAGCACGAAGAATGTCTGAAGATGTCATTTTGTCTGTTACGCCACGTGGGTTCTCACCGTAAGAAAGCAGTGCAACGTCGATCTTGTGGTCATTACCGTGTTTAGCGTAGTAGTTTGAGTAGTGAGAATCACCCGAGTGGTAAACTGAACCGCCTGTTGTTTCTACTAGGTAGTTCACTGCACGGTCGTCCATTCCGTCTAGAATTTCTTTGTCTAGGGAAGATGTTCCTTCAGGAAGTGTCACTAGAGCAGTACGGTCGAATGCATCAAGAACCTTAATGTTGACGTCTTTGATCTTAATTTCGTCGCCAACTTTCGCGATAACACAACGATCTTCTGGTACACCCCATTTCATCCAAAGATCAACACATGCTTTAGGACCGATGAATTTAACGTGCTCACCACAGTTTTGAAGAACCGCTGCTGCAACGTTGATGTCAATATGGTCGCCGTGATCGTGAGATGCCATAACTGCATCGATTTCTTTAATAGCGAAAGGGTCCAATGGGAAGATTGCAGTACGTAGGTTTGGTTGAAGTGCTTCTACACCGCCCATACGCATCATTTGGTGCTGGTTTTTCATTTTTTGAACAGCTTGTGTTTTTTTACCAGTACCACACCAGAAGTCCATTGATAGGTTTGCACCCTCTTCTGATTTTAGCCAAATACCTGTACAGCCAAGCCACCACATAGAAAACGTACCTGGTTGAACAACAGTTTGTTCTATCTCTTCATTTAACCATGTGCCCCACTCAGGGAATGTATTTAGGATCCAAGACTCGCGAGTGATTTCGTTTACATTGCTCATGATAATACCTTTTATTTCAATAATTTGATTAATTTTGGATGTAGGGAGCCGAGCGCCTTCATTTGGATTAAGGCACTGAGCTAAATTTATTATTATTGGTGGGCTAGTTAGCCCTGCGATTTAAACTAGGATGACTTGCGTCCCTTGAGCTTCAATCAGTTTTACGACTTCGGGATTGGCATCTTTACCGGTGATGACTATGTCTATCTGCTTGGTGCTGCAAAAGAGCATTCCGGTACGTTGTCCAACTTTTGAACTGTCGACCACGACGACAAGCTTATCGACCTGTTCGAGCATTTGTTGTTCGGCTACGGCCGTTAACATGTCGGCCTTGTACAACCCGGCATCCGTTAAGCCTTTACCTGAGGTGAACATCCAGTTTCCCGCATAGCCGCCTAATGAATTAGGGGCAGGGTTTAGAAAGATGTTCTGCGCTTTGTTGTATTGACCACCAATGATGATGACATCGTCATGATCTTCGTTGATCAAGTAGCTTGCGAGTGGAAAGTAGTTCGTTACGATTTGAACGTCATCGCCACATAATTGCTGACCGAGTAGAAAAGCCGTCGAACCACAGTTGATCACGACTGTATCGCCAGCCTGACATAGCCCTGCAGCTGCTTGAGCAATCTCAGATTTCTCTTCATAGAACTCAGTGCTGTTGATATTCAGTGGTGACCACTTTCTTTTCTGAGTTTCTACTCGTTCCGCACCATTTCGAATTTTTCTAAGTCGGCCAACTTCATCTAACTTAGCGATATCGCGTCTAGCAGTAGCAGGAGAAACGCTAAATTTATCAATAATATGAGAGACGTTGATTGTCTGCATATCTTCTAACAGCGACAAGATGCCGTTATGTCTTTGTACTTCATTCATATTTATCACTCTTTTTGTCGTTGTGACAATTTAATGATTACTTTTGATTTGTTTTGATTCTAATAATCACCATCATGATTGTCAAACCACATCGCTATAAAAACCAGACTCTAATCACAATGTTTTATAAGCAATTGATTTTATTGCATTTGTTGTTTTTGCGTGTGATCTGAAGCTCAATTAGGCACATTCTGGGTGTGGTTAATTGATATAAATCAAAGTAATCACAAGTGAGCATTGAATGATTACTTTTGATTGGTAAAGTCTAGTTCGTGAGCAAAACTAGAATCATCACATCCTACAAATCATTAAAATTAAAAATCAATCAGGGGTAAAGATATGGAATTCTTATACGATATTTTCTATATTTTTTACAGTCAGGTAATGACCAAAGCACCGTTGCTACTCGGTCTTGTTACTTGTCTCGGCTACATCCTTCTAAAACGTGACGCAACAACTGTTATCTCCGGCTCTATTAAAACCATCGTTGGTTTCATGATAGTGCAGGTAGGTGCTGGAACATTGGTAGCGGGTTTTAAACCGGTTATTGAAAAAATGAGTGAAATACATGGATTAACGGGATCGGTAATTGACCCGTACACCTCCATGATGTCCACCATGGAAACCATGGGCGACAATTACTCTTGGGTTGGGTATGCAGTATTACTGGCTCTTGGGCTAAATATTCTACTTGTTGCCTTCCGACGTATTACGGGTATCAGAACCATCATGCTGACTGGGCATATTATGTTCCAGCAAGCTGGCCTCATCGCTGTTTTCTACTTCGTGCTTGGTGCAGGTATGTGGGAAACCATTATTTATTCAGCAATATTGATGGCGTTGTACTGGGGTATCTCCTCAAACATCATGTTCAAGCCGACTCAAGAAGTGACTGGCGGTGCGGGTTTCTCAATTGGTCACCAGCAACAGTTTGCGTCATGGGTTGCGACCAAAGTTGCACCGAAACTTGGCGACAAGAATGACAGTGTTGACCACATCAAACTGCCTAAATGGCTACACATTTTCCACGACAGCATTGCAGCGACCACACTTGTAATGACTGCGTTCTTCGGCATCATCCTTCTTTCATTTGGTCTTGATAACCTTCAAGACATGGCAGGTAAAACGCACTGGTTCATCTACATTTTTGAAACTGGTTTGAAATTCGCTGTTGCCATTCAAGTCATCGTTACTGGTGTTCGTATGTTCGTTGCGGAACTGTCCGAGGCATTTAACGGTATTTCTCAACGCCTTATTCCTAACGCTGTTTTAGCAATCGATTGTGCGGCTATTTACGCCTACTCTCCGAACGCAATGGTATTTGGTTTCATGTGGGGCGCAGTGGGTCAATTCACCGCTGTTCTTGCAATGCTAGCGTTTGACGCACCAATCATGATTATTCCTGGCTTTATTCCAATGTTCTTTTCGAACGCAACTATCGGCGTGTTTGCTAACCACTTTGGTGGTTGGAAAGCGGTGATGAAGATCTGTTTCGTGATGGGCATAATCGAAGTGGTTGGTTCGGCTTGGGCAATTCATATCTTTGCTCAATCTGGTACTGAGTTTAACGGCTGGATGGGTATGGCAGACTGGGCTCTGGTATTCCCGCCAATCATGCAAGGTATCTCTAGCTCTAGTATGTTCTTCTTTGTGATTTTGGCTCTGGCTGGTGTCTACATGTTCTTCGCTTCTAAGCAACTACGAGCTGAAGAAGACGCAGAAGCTGCCGCTGAAACAATGACCGCAGTAACACCTGAGGGCATTGAGGTTGAAGTCGCGGTACCACAACAATCGACAGCAACAGCTCAAGCTCCATCTGCTTCTACAACGTCAGCTTCTACAACCTCAGAAACTCACGTCTCACCAGCAGCTGACCAGAAACCGGTTCGTGTCTTAGTGTGCTGTGGTTCAGGGCAAGGTTCTTCAATGATGTGCTCTAAGAAAATCAAAGAGTACTTGGACAAGAAAGGCATCCCAAGCTCGACCTTTAACAGCGCTATCACCGATTACAAATCGCACCTTGGTTCATTCGACATCATCGTTACTTCGGTTGCTCTTGCAGCGAAGATCACGGGGTTGCCAGAAGGTAAGCAACAGTTAGCGGTTAAGAACATGATTATGGTGAAAACTTTCGGCGACGAGCTTGTTTCCATCATCGAGAACAACTTCCACAAATAATGATAAACGGCTCAGTGGTATCGCACTGCTGAGCCAATAAAAATAATTATATAAGTGAGCAATAACATGAACTTAAAAGAATCTCTTATCAAGAATAACTCTATCCTACTGAACGCAAAAGCAACTGACTGGAAAGCGGCGATCAAGCTAGGTACTGACGCATTAGTTAAAGCCGGTGTTGCTGAAGAGCGTTACTACGACGCGATTACCAAAGCGATTGGTGAAGAAGGCCCTTATATCTGTATTCACGATGCGTTTGCACTGCCGCATTGCCGCCCTGAAGACGGTGTGATTCGTACCGGGTTTGCGTTAACCGTGCTGGAAACCCCGATTACTTTTGAAGGTGTTGATGAGCCTGTTGATGTACTGATCACGCTAGCGGGGAAAGATTCAGAAGAACACATCGAAGGTACCATGCAAGTGGCGAACTTAATTGAATTCGATGAAGACTTCTCAAAACTTCGCGCATGCAAAAGCCCAGAAGAAGTGGCGCGTTTAATTGATGCTGCGTTACTGCAAGCGGAAGCAGCTTAAGGAGACAACTATGTCTAAATATAGCCAACTGAAACAACGCGTCTTAGAAGCCAATTTGCAGCTTCCGAAGTATGGTTTGGTGACATTCACTTGGGGCAATGTCTCTGAGTTTGACCGTACTAATGGCGTGATAGCGATTAAGCCATCAGGTGTCGAATACTGCGATATGACAGCTGAAGATATGGTAGTCGTCGATCTAGAAGGCAACATTGTTGAAGGGAAACTTAACCCTTCAAGTGATACCGCAACTCATTTAGAGCTTTACAAAGCTTTCCCTGAGGTCAGTGGCATTGTTCACACGCATTCACGCAGTGCCACAATTTGGGCACAAGCCGGTATTGATATTCCAGCCTTGGGAACCACTCACGCAGACTACTTCTACGGTGATATTCCATGTACGCGTCGTTTATCTCACTCTGAAATCTCTGAAGAGTACGAGAAAAATACCGGCCTAGTGATCATTGAAGAGTTCCAACAACGCCGAATTGATCCTATGGCAGTTCCAAGTGTGATTGTCGCAGGACATGCGCCATTTTCTTGGGGTAAAGATGCTAACGACGCCGTTCATAACGCGGTGGTGCTAGAGGAGGTGTCTGCAATGGCGTTGGCTACGCGCACCTTGAACAGCGGCATCAAAATTCAGCCAGAGCTTTCCGACAAACACTACCTGCGTAAGCATGGTGAAAATGCTTATTACGGCCAACAGTAAATCGGCTTTTCGTTAAAGTAAGCCGTTTAAGTCTGCCGTTTTAAGAGTTTCGATTCTAAGTAGTTTCAATATTGATTAGGCCTGATTTCAGGGAATAAGTGAGAGGACTCTATGTATAAAGTGCTGGCGTTAGATCTCGATGGAACCGTGTTAAAGGATGATCACACGATTCATCCAGAGGTAAAAAAGGCAATTCAAGAAGCCAAAAAAAGTTGTCATGTCGTGATTGTTACAGGTCGACACCACACAGCTGCGCGACCTTACTACTACGAATTGGGGTTAGATACGCCAATCATCTGCTGTAACGGCACTTATGTTTATGACTATCAGACTGAAACGGTACTGGCTCAAAACGCCATAGAGAAAGATAAGGCGCTTACCTTCATCGATATGGCTGACGAGTTTCAACTCAAAATGGTCATGTACATCACACATGCGATGACGTACTCACAGTACAACCCATTTGCTTACATGCTGGCATTGGAAAGCTGGGCGGAAACCGCACCGGAGCAACACAGACCTCAAATATACCAAGTGGAATCATTCACTGAAGCGGCTCAGCAAGCTGAACACGTTTGGAAGTTTGTGGTGGAAGGCAGCCAAGACTCAGTCGACCGTTTGATGCAACACCCATGGATAGAAGAGAACTTCAACGGTGAACGTTCTTGGTCAAACCGAATTGATTTTGCTGCGAAAGGTAACAGTAAGGGCCTACGCCTTGCTGAATACATCGCAGACCTAGGTTATCAAGCCGCCGACGTCATAGCTGTCGGTGATAACCACAACGACATATCCATGCTCAAGTACGCCGGATTAGGCGTAGCGATGCTCAATGCTGATGACATCGTCAAATCACACGTTCAATGCGTGTGCTCAACAGATAACAACCATGATGGCTTAGCCCGTCTAATACGTGAAGAAATTAAAGGATAACAACATGACTAAACCAATGATTCAGATCGCCCTAGACCAAACAAACCTTCCTGCTGCCATTGAAGTGGCAAACAACGTTGAAAGCTTCGTTGATGTGATCGAAGTGGGCACTATTTTGGCGTTTGCAGAAGGGATGACGGCGGTTTCTACGCTTCGTAAAAATCACCCAGACCATATTCTTGTGTGCGACATGAAAACAACAGATGGTGGCGCGATTTTGGCTCGCATGGCATTCGAAGCCGGTGCTGATTGGATAACGGTGTCTGCGGCTGCACACATCGCAACCATTGGTGCATGTAAGAAAGTCGCTGACGAATTTAACGGTGAAATCCAAATCGAAATTTACGGAAATTGGACAATGGATGACGCTCAATCTTGGGTCGACTTAGGTGTTTCACAAGCGATTTACCACCGTTCTCGTGACGCTGAATTGGCCGGTGTGGGTTGGACAGAAGAAGATCTTGTGAAGATGCGTGCATTGTCTGAAATGGGCATCGAGCTTTCTATCACAGGTGGCATCGTGCCTGAAGACCTATACCTATTTGAAGGCATTAAAGCGAAAACCTTTATCGCAGGTCGCGCACTTGCGGGTGACAAAGGTAAAGAAACAGCAGAAGCACTAAAAGCTCAGATCAATCGCTACTGGAACTAGGAGGCGTTATGTATCAAAACTTGTTACGCCACCGTGTAGGGCTTTATGAAAAGGCCCTACCTAACGAACTCAGCTGGGAAGATAAGCTGGCAACAACCAAAGAACTCGGCTTTGATTTTCTTGAGATATCGGTAGATGAATCAGACGAGCGCCGCAGCCGCTTGGATTGGAATGACGAGGAAGTGTATGCCCTACGTTGTCTGTGTGAAAAGCATGGTGTACCACTGCAATCCATGTGTTTAAGCGCGCATCGTAAGTTCCCATTTGGTTCCGCAGATCCGGCGATTCGTGAACAAGCGGTTATCCATATGGAGAAGGCGATCTCTTTGGCTTACAAATTGGGTATTCGCACCATCCAACTGGCTGGCTATGACGTCTACTATGAGCCTGCTGATAAAGTCACTCACCAGAGGTTCATTGAAGGAATGAAGCTTTCGGCGCAGTTGGCTGAAAGAGCGGGTGTAATGCTTGCTGTGGAAATCATGGACACCGATTACCTGAACTCTTTGAGTAAGTTCGAAGTGCTGAGTCGCGAAGTTAATTCACCGTATTTCACGGCGTATCCGGATGTGGGCAATATATCTGGTTGGAATTACGACATAGTGACTGAGCTCAAACTGAGTAAGCCTCATATCACTCAGATCCACCTCAAAGACACTTATAAAGTGACTGACGAGTACAAAGGGCAATTCCGAGACTTAGTGATTGGTGATGGTGAAGTTGACTTCAATGCCATTTTTGAAACGTTGAAAGAGACTGAGTGCGTTGTGCCACTCGTGATCGAGATGTGGGCTCAAGATGAACGCTGGAAAGAGAATATTCTCACGGCACAAAAACGCTTGAATGAAGTGTGTGTTCAAACGGGTGTTCCGATGTTGTTTGACCACTAGCTCTACTTAGAATGCTTAACGAGTTTCTCTTTGCGTTCTCCATGCTCCTAACGAAAAGAGAAAATGCAGCATATTCCCCCCAATATGCTGCATTTTTATATCAATATGTCGCTCTGAACTTTTTAAGCAGAGGTTATGTCAATGTCGAAATAGTGGCTGCGTTTAAACAGCGATCGTCACATGATCACGACCCACTTCAGCCATCTGAATTAGGTAGTCCGTATGGTACTTCTTCTTGATGACGATTTGGCTACCGATTTCAGCAACAATCTTTACCACTTCTAACGCATCAGAAGGATGCAATGAAGAGTCTTTTGAAATTTCGATATTAACGCCTAAATTTGCCAATTTGATGATGTCGCTAGAGTGCATGGTCGTGTCCAAGGTTTTTGATTTTGGTGGACTATATCATCTTCAATTTATGCATCTCTAGTTCGTTTAAGCAAAAATGGGTGAGATGTGCTCAAAATATGATTTCAATAGTAAAACAACGGCTTTTATTGCATCACTTCGGTTAATTGTCGGATTGTTGAATAAGATCATATTAAGAAGATCATGAATAGGTTTTATCTAGTGCGATTAGTACTATGAGTCTCAAAACAGATGAGAGATTGACGATGCCAAAGTTAGATAAATATAAAGGAATTATTTTTGATCTCGATGGGACTCTGGTCAATTCTATGGTGGCACATGCTCATGCATGGCAACAAACTTGTGAGAAGTTCGGCATTCCCTACGACAAAGAATGGTTAGATCAACTTGGTGGAATGCCATCGAGAAAAGTCACACAAGAGATCTTAAAGCGTTACGACCTAACGCTGGATGCTCAGGAAATTACCTCGGATAAAATCGCCAACTTTGAAGCCATTGAGCACAAAGGTGATGTTATCCCAGAAACCTATGCGCTCTTGCAGCAACAGTATCAATTGAAAAAAATTGGAATTGGCACTGGTGCGCAGGCAAAGCATGCGAGGGCGATTCTCAAGACGACGGACATCCCGTCAATGATACGTGCAATAGTGACTTCGGATGACGTAGAAAATCATAAACCTAACCCAGATACTTTTCTGAAAGTCGCTAGGCAGTTAGAGCTTGATCCAACGGATTGTGTGGTATTTGAAGGTACGATCATTGGGCAATATGCTGCAACGGCTGCAGGTATGGATTGTTACATGGTCGAGGATGGGCGCATAACCCAGTTTGTTCCAGCGAGCTAAACAGAATTTAACGATACAAAAATAACTAGGAAAACAATGAAACAATATCTTATCGCACCTTCGATTCTTTCTGCTGATTTGGCTCGCCTTGGTGAGGACGTAGAACGTGTTCTCGCGGCTGGGGCTGATGTTATTCATTTTGATGTTATGGATAACCACTATGTACCCAACCTGACTTTTGGTGCGCCAGTATTAAAAGCACTACGAGATTATGGAATTACAGCGCCGATTGACGTGCATTTAATGGCGAAGCCTGTTGATCAACTGGTGCCTCAATTTGCAGAGGCGGGTGCGACGATGATTACGTTTCATGTAGAAGCCTCTGAGCATGTTGATCGTACTTTACAGTTAATCAAAGAGCACGGTTGCCAAGCCGGAGTGGTATTAAACCCTGCAACGCCATTGAGTCATCTTGATTACATCATGGATAAAGTCGACCTGATATTAGTGATGTCGGTGAACCCTGGCTTCGGCGGCCAATCTTTCATTCCAGCTACGCTTGATAAGCTACGTTCAATCCGATCACGCATTAATGAATCTGGGCGTGATATTCGCTTAGAAGTTGATGGCGGTGTGAAAGTTAACAACATAAAAGAGATTGCTGAAGCGGGTGCTGATATGTTTGTTGCTGGCTCGGCTATTTTTGATAGTGAAGATTACGGACAAGTTATCGATTCAATGCGATCGGAGTTGGCTCAATTGAATTAAGTTGTGTATCTATTGCTATACAAAGGCTCGAAGTGTTCTGTGTATCAGGCTTCGGGCTTTTTTTTGTATCTAATGGATGCTGATTAAATGAAAAATCACGTGGAGTAAACAGAGGTTTTGAGGCGTTGTTTGATTGGTGCGCCCTTCAGTTGGAGTTTAGATTTTGTGTAATAAAACTACAGTTATTATTGACTTTGGTCACATAACGGCGCAAAATTGACCTCAAATCACACAACGATGAGAACACAGTATGAACGCTACAGTAATCACAAATGAAAACAACGCATCACTAGCAAAACCTTCAGTAATGAATGAAGTTCTATTTTTTGCTAAGTCTACCGTTATCATGGGTGCAATTATCCTACTTGTTGCTTCTGCTTGGGTTTAATCTCTTAAATAAACCCGCGTTAAGTGTGATCAGTGGTGGTGATTAGCCACTCACTGACACAAATTAACACCAGAAGCATTACATCCATTCTCTATATTTTTTCACTTCTAGGCCAATCAGGCCGAATTTCTTCGCTATCGATTGCCCCTAAACTTCTTTACTTCTTCAAGCCAAGCGACGTATCTAAACCGATGGTTCAAATACGATGTTTTAAGCTCGACCAATACAAAACCACCATCAATAGATACGCAAGTGTTGGCGCAATATAACTCGTGCTCAGCGATATCCCATCAATCAAGCTCGCCTGTGCGAATGGCAAAATAACCCCTCCAATTGAACACATGATTAGAATCGCTGCCCCTTGTGAGCTTTGCTTGCCGGACGCATGTAGCGCTTGTGCGTAAATGATAGGGTAGAGGGCTGAATTACATAGCCCGATGAAAAGCATTAAATAGCCTATCCAAACATGATTTTGATACATCGCAATGGCACTAATCAAAGCTGCTATTACGCAAGACAGTGAGAATAGATAATGTTTGTTTACTGTGTTGCCGAACTTTGCGAATAGCACTCTGCCAACAAACATGAATACCCAATAAAGAGCGATGATCTGTGTTGCGGATACTAAACCAAGGCCGCCATATTGCTGCTCGGCAAGGTACGTAATAGTAAAGGTTCCAAAACTGACCTCGACACCTATGTACAGCAAGAGTACCAACGCTAACTTCATAAACT
The DNA here is from genome assembly GCF_026241515.1 of Vibrio sp. 14G-20. GTDB lineage: Bacteria > Pseudomonadota > Gammaproteobacteria > Enterobacterales > Vibrionaceae > Vibrio. Next base: position 119,521 of record NZ_JAPHPW010000009.1, on the reverse strand, counting down.
GCTGATTTTTAATTAGATGCGTTAATCCTCGCCAAAAGCCAGTCATCTGTTTTGGTTTGATATCTGGAAGCGTCATTTTGCTAAAAAATACCAGCAAGCCGAAAAAGAACAGAGCGATGAGCAAGAACAAATACGAAACTTGATGGGCGGTGTTGTCGACGTTAAAACTTGTCGCCACGAGGATCACTGCGGTAAGTACCAACGGGCCAAGCACAGTGCCAACCGAGTTTGATGCTGTCGCCACACTTTGACGTATAACGCTCTTATCAGGTGTCGAGAGTAGTGATACGTAAGGTGAACTCACAACTTGAATGGCCGATACTCCTGAGGCCATCAACAAGATACCAAGTAGGGTTGAAACCAGTTGTTCTCCTTGGACCAAATATGCCATGGCTAGGCAGCCGAAAAGGCACCACATCAAGCAGAACTTCAATGTACTTCTATATCCCACTTTCGCCATCACAAATGACGTTGGAAGCGACACCGTTATTCGCGTAATAAAAAAGGCCATGGGAAAGAGCATTGCCATTTTATAGTCGAGAGAGAAAGCTTCTTTGTAATAGGGAATTAGGGAGTTACTTGAAACGGTAATGAGCCCCCAGATAAAAAAGATCAAAGACAGTAAAACCAGTGGGGCATCTTTTAACGGGAATACTTTCATCGTGATTCCTTATCAATAGCGATAAAAAAAGCAGAAGATGATCTTCTGCTTTTCGATTGAGACTTTACGGTGTATTGCCTATTCAGCCGTTAATCACGTACAAAATTGATGTGATGAACATGAATGCTGTATTTCTCAATAATCACTTTGGTCGCATGCATACTTTTGATTCGTTGCTCAGAATCTAAAGCAGCAGCCATTGCTGACTCGTTTTCGTAACTGTGTTGCATCATAAGCAGCAGGTTTTTATGGCTGTCAGCTTCAATTGCTTCCGGCTTATTCAGCGTTACCCCTTGGTTATTCGGAAATGTGCGAATAATAGGAGCGATTTCGTTTTCCATGTATTGGTAGAAGTCTTGTTTTTGATCTTCAGTTAAATCAGCTTCGAAAAAAGCGGTGCGAAAAATTGTCATGGTCGTTTCCTTACAGTTCAAAGCCAGATTGGTTAGCGATAGATTTCAACGTTGCTTTTGCTTGTTTGATATCGTCTAACCAGTTGTCATTTTGAGCCCACATTTCAATCACTAATGGTGCGCTGTAATCAATTTCAGCGAGTGTTTTGAAAATAGCAGGGAAGTCGACTTGGCCTTCACCAATAACCAGATCTCGGAACTGACCTTTACAGGTTTCTGAAACTCGTAACGTGTCTTTAAGGTGAACTTGTACTAGGTGATCGCGGCTCAATTTTAGCTCGGTACACACGTCGTAGTTCCAACCAGAAATATTACCTACGTCTGGGTAAGCCATGAAGTAAGGTGATGGGATTTCACGCTTAAGTACTTCAAACTTGCTCAGAGAGTTAAGGTACGGTGTGTCCATGATCTCCACACCTAACATGATGCCTGCACGCTCCGCCATTTTGGTGGCTTGTTGCATGCCTTCAATAAAGCGAGCGTGAGTTTCAGCCGATTGCGGCTCGTAATACACGTCGTAGCCCGCCATTTGAATACAACGAATACCCAGTTTGTATGCTAATGAAATCGCCTTCTCCATGATGATCAGCGATTCCGTGCGAATAGCTTCGTCCATAGAGCCAAACGGGAATTTACGATGCGCGCTTAAACACATCGATTGGAAAGGCATTTGGTGCTTTTCACAAAGGCGACGAAGTTCGTAGATTTCTTCATCAGACCAATCCAAACGAGCGCGTCGCTCATCGGTTTCATCGACAGAAACTTCCACAAAGTCGAAGCCCGCTTCTTTCGCGTGAATCAGGCGCTCTTCCCAAGTAAGGGAAGTTGGCATCGCTTTTTCGTAAATACCTAATCTGAATTTGTTTTTAGAATCAAACATTCTTTTTCCTTAAAAGAGTTGTTGTTCTATACGCGTTGTAATGTCTTGAATTCTGCTAGCAATTTCTTCGTAGCCGAGTGCTTTCATTTTGGGCGTAAGCGACGAGACACTTACCGCGTATACAGGAGATTTGTTCTTGTCAAAAATAGGAACAGCAACACAAGATATACCCGCTTCGTTCTCTTCATCATCGAGCGCATAACCACGTGCTTTGATTTTATCGAGAACATCAAAAAACTGAGACTTATCGAGAATCGTATTCTCAGTTAACGGTTTCATAGTGCTGACATTGCGTTGCCAGTAGGTCTCTCGAACGCTCTCTGAGCTGAATGCGAGGTAACATTTACCTGCAGCAGAGCAGTACATTGGTGAATGTAGCCCTACGTAGGTTCGAGTTCTAAAGGCAGAGTTAACAGGTTCGAACTTGTCTTTAAAAATGATGTTGTCAGCATCAAAAGAGAGAAAGTTTACAGTTTCATTCACATCGTCGAGCAGTTCAGATAGATATGGCTTAACCGTGCCAGTGACATCAGAGTTGATAGCAGCATGTCCTAGCTGAACCAACTTCATTGTTAAGCGATATTCTTTACCTGAACACATTTGAGCAACATAACCAGAGGCTTCAAACGTCGCTAAAATACGGTGAACAGAAGACTTGTTGAAGCCTGTCCCTTCAGACACTTTTTGTAGAGAAACTCCATTCGGGTAGTTCCCAAGGAATTCCAATACGGTCAGTGCTTTAGACAACGATTTAATTTGCTCACTCATATATGTGCTACCAGTGTTTACCTATTTCAGTATGGAAGTTTTCTGCGATGTCACGGCCATTGCTACCGGCTAATGCACGACCAGCAATAAATGACTTTGCAGACAGATTCTTAAACAAATGCAGATCGTCTGGCACAATACCACCAGTTATGGATAGTTCAATTCCAATATCCGATAATTTCTGCATTTTTATCAAATCTTCTTCGGTCCAGCTCACACCTGCGAGCTCGGCATCACGTGAGCGGTGATAAATTGCTTGTTTAATACCCATGTCGACCCATGCTCTTGCGTCGTCTAGAGTCCAGTGTCCATAGAGCTCAATTTGTACTTCGCCACCAAATTCGTCAGTCACTTTTTTGGCTGAACGTATTGTTTCGATATGAGCCGCTGCACTCACGGTTACCCAGTTGGCCCCCGCTTCCATTGCTAGACGCGTTAAAATAGCGCTGGCATCGGTGATTTTCATATCACACACAATGATGTGGCTTGGGTATTTTTCTCGTAGGATTCTTACGCTATCTACGCCGTGGGCGAAGGCTAAAATCGTCCCGATTTCAATCACATCTAACTTATCTGCAACATGCTCTATTGAGGCTAATGCAGTGTCGATATCAGTGGCATCAAGTGCCATTTGTAATAAGGGCTTAGACATTCATTTCATCCTCAAATTGTTTGAACAACTGCACCAGTCTTTGATAGTGCTTATATTTTGTTTGGTATAGGTCGTAATGTTCAGGGTTTGGTTCAACACGTGATGCAGAATTGGTAATGGCTTGCGTGCATTCTTCTAGTGATGTGAATTCGCTTGCTCCCACCATCGCCATCATGGCTGCGCCTAATGAGCCAGTTTCATCAACGTCTGATATTTCAACCGTCATACCGGTTAGGTCAGCCAGCATTTGCATCCATACAGGACTAGACGCAGGGCCGCCGGTCACTTTCAATACGTTTGCTTTCGGAAAACGCTGGCGCATACGTTCAAGATGTATGTTGTGACAGAACAAAATACCTTCCCAAATCGCTTGAATCAGGTGACCTTTTGTATGGTGCGATTGCAGCCCGTAGAAGCCTGACTTCAAGCCGAGACCTTGGTTAGAACCGTAAAGAAATGGCACGAAATAGAGGCTGCTTGATGCCTTGTCTAATGCTTCAACTAATACTTGGTTTTGCTGGTGGTCGAGTTGACCATTGTCACCAAGGTAATCGGCGAACCATTCGTAATTGCCCGCAGAGGTAGGGCTCGCTTCATGAATGATGTATTCACCATCGACAGCGTAATGGCCATAGACAAAGTTGTGCGATTCTTGAGTTACTTGTTTTGAGATACCAGACGTGACCGCCCAAGTACCCATTACGTAATTCAGAGTGTCTTCAGAGGAGTTGATTCCAGAGCAGATCGCGGTTGATACCACATCAAACAACCCGCCAAATACAGGTGTTCCAAGTGCAAGACCTGTCTCTTTTGCGACTGCCGCGGTGATTTTCCCTGCTTGTTGCTGAGGTTTCACAACTGGAGGGAGCGCATCCCAAATTTCTTCGATACCAAATGTTTTTAGAAGGGCTTTGTCATACTCACCAGTGATCGAGTTGAAAAAGTTACTTTCTGAAATATTGGTCAGTTCCGCGGCCACTTCGCCCGTTAAACGATAGCGAAGATAGTCGTGAGACATCATCACGGCACCAATGTTGTTATAGCGCTCTGCATCGTTGTCTTTGATCCAACGAATGATAGAAACTGGGTGACCTGTCCAAAGAGTTTGCAGTGTGGTTGGGTAGATCTCTTGTGCTTTACCTTGTTCTAGCCACTCTTTAACAATGGGCAGCGAACGCGAGTCTGAAGACATAATGCCATGACCAAGATTTTGTCCCTTTTTATCAAGCAGGTAAACGCCTTTGCCTTGGGCAGAAATGCTTAAGCCTTTGATGTCTAATGGATCGACTTTTGTGGTATCTAGAAGCTGTGTAATGACGTCGACCGCGTTTCCCCATAAGGCATCAAGATCGCGTTCTACCCAGCCTTGCTTCTCGTTAATGACGCTCGCCGATACGCGAGCAAGGCCTTGTTGCTCACCTTTTGCGTTAAACAACGCGGCTTTCATAAAAGTGCCGCCAGAATCAATTCCAATGTAGTAATTCATTATTTGGCTTCCAGTAAATCGTTGTGAATCTTCACCACCAGTTTTCTTACCGGTTGGCTGTCATCATTTTCAATATTGGTGATGTGCACGATATTTGGCGTGAACAAATAAAATTGATTGCGTTTTGCATGGATGAAGCTCAGTTCAATTCCCGGATATTCGTAGAATTGAAGGTCACGTTCTTGGTTATAAGGCTGTGCGTTGCTGTGTTCGCCTGTATCTACTGCCCACGCCATCACTTCAGAACCTTCCAGAATGATCTGCAGGTCAGAATGGTATTTATGGACTTCAGGTTGGAAGTTACCTAGTGGTTCTTTGTCGTATTCCAACACAACAAACCATGCTTGTTTTGAATCAAAACCTGGCAGTTCATGGCGACCTAGAGCGAGTTGTTCTTTGTCGATGCTGTTCAAGTACTCAAGCACGTTTTGAATAACGACAGGATACGATTTACTGATTTGAGTAAGTTGAGTATTTCCGACTAACATAAAATTCTCTTATAAAATAAACGGCTATCAAGAAACGAGCAGGTTAGGTAAATAAGCGGTGTAAGAGTTCAGCGAGCCCTGTCTCATCATCGTTATTTTTTTGTGTGATCAGGTCAGCAGCACCCTTTACCGTATCGTCGGCATTCTGCATCGCAACACCGAGACCAACGACCTTAAGCATTGAGATATCGTTATGGTTGTCTCCTACGGCGATGCACTCATTTAAGCTGATACCTAGAGGTTCGATGTAGCGAGTCAACGCATTACCTTTGCTGTTTCCCGTAGCGGCGAAATCGACCCGGTCAATCCAAGACCGTTCGCCATTGAAGTTCTCTTTTACGAAAGGGATCTCGGCAAACGTGTTTACTTCGCCTTCCACAACAAATTTCCACACATAGTCAGAGCTTTGAGCCTCATGCTGGAAATCGTCGACCTTTTGAATATTGGGGCGTTGGTTTTCCGGAAAGGTTTGAGACCACGTCAACAACGCTTCCATGTATTCAATTGGACGAGCTCTTGAATAGAGCATGGCATCACGAACGTACATCACCATCTTTAAGTCATGTGCTTGAGAAAGCGTAATAAATTCGGCAGCGATGCTTTTGTCTATGGCGTTTTCTTGAATGACTGTATCGTTCTGATAATCAAAGATGTAAGTGCCGTTGCAACAAATTATTGGGGTCGATAAGCCAAGTTGGTCGTAATAAGGCTTTGCCGCGACATGGTGGCGCCCGGTAACGATAACGACATGAGTGTGCTGAGCGATCTGTTTGATCGTCTCGACTAACTCTTGGCTAATCGTGTGTTGCGAATTAAGAACGGTACCATCGAGATCGAGTGCCAATAGTTTGTGCTTAGATGACTGATGCGTAAACAGCTGATCCATGTGCGAAACCTTACTTCTGTCCGTAATATGAGTTCTTACCGTGTTTACGGTTGTAGTGCTTATCGAGCAGCTCAGGTTGAATCGCTACTTCTGGACTGATAGCGCGAGTGGCTGTTGCCATAGCTGCAATCTCTTCCATTACTACCGCGTTGTGCACTGCGTCTGAACCATCTTTGCCCCATGTGAATGGCGCATGGCCTGCGATGATCACGCCTGGCATTGCTTGTGGGTCGATGTCACGTTGGTTGAATTCTTCAATGATCACTAAGCCTGTATTTTTCTCGTACTCAGACTCAATTTCAGATTTAGTGAGTAATCGAGTACAAGGGACATCGCCGTAGAAGTAGTCGGCATGTGTGGTACCTAGTGCTGGAATATCTCGGCCTGCTTGTGCCCAAATAGTGGCGTTGCGAGAGTGCGTATGAACAATGCCACCAATGTTTGGGAAGGCTTTGTAAAGCTCAACGTGGGTTGCTGTGTCACTTGAAGGGTTTAATTTGCCTTCAATACGGTTGCCTTCTAAATCCAGTACCACAATGTCGTCTGCCGTCATTACATCGTATTCCACACCAGATGGTTTGATGGCAATAACGCCGCGGTCGCGGTCGATCTCAGAGACATTGCCCCATGTGAAAGTAACTAAGCCATATTTAGGCAGCTGTAAGTTTGCTGCGAACACTCGTTCTTTTAATTCTTGATACGCGTTTGGTTCTTGAGACATGGTATTTGCCTATATTGTATTGAGGTGGAGTACGAGTTGATTGCCTAGCTAAGTTCTTAGCTAGGCAATCGCACTCAATCGCGTTACTTAGCGGCTAGCTTGATCTTGTTGATCATGACATCGCCATTTTTCTCGATGTAAGCGCTCCATACCGGCTGAATCGCCTGTTGGAAAGCCGCACCATCAACATCACGGTTTACTTGCATACCGTTTGCTTCTAGTTGAGCAATCATCTTGTCTTCTTTCTGGATGCTTAGCTCACGCTGCATTGCCACGGCTTCAGCGGAAACCTCTTCGATGATTTTTTGTTCTTCTTCAGTTAGCTTGTCGAACTTACGTAGGTTCATAGTAAGAACCAGTGGTGAGTAAGCGTGCTGTGTAAGGCTTAGGTACTTTTGTACTTCATCAAACTTGAAAGACAGCGTTACAGAAATTGGGTGGTCTTGAGAGTCAACAACGCCTGTTTCAAGTGCAGTATAAAGTTCAGATACTGGAAGTTGCTGAGGGTTCGCTCCTAGCTCATTGAACATGTCATTCAGTGCTTTCGAGCCGTTAACACGCATCTGTAGGCCTTTGACATCTGAAGGTAGACGAATCGGTTTCTCGTTATTGGTCATGTTGCGGTAACCGTTTTCTGGGAAACCAAGACCTTTAAGACCGAATTTCTCGAAGTTCGCTAACACTTCTTTACCCGGTTCGCCGTCTAGTACTTTGTATGCTGTTTGACGATCTGGAAACATGAATGGCAGGGTGAATGCTGCTGATTCAGGCATTAGACCGTTGTAGTTGTTTAGGCCAACCATCGCTAAATCAACGATGCCAGCGCGTGAACCGTCGATCATCTGCTTATCACTGCCCAGTTGACCTTGTGGGTATACGTTTACTTTGATTTCGCCGTTTGAACGAGCTTCTACTTCTTTCTTAAAGAACAAAGATAGGTCTTGTTGCAAATCTGACTCTGGTGCAGCGTGCGCCAGTTTTAGAGTAGTTGTTGCAAGCGCGTTTGAGCTCAATGCAATCGTTGAAGCAAGTAACGTAAGTTTTAGTAGGGTTTTCATTATTATTTTCTCCGTCGAGGATTAACCAATGACAAACGACATTGGCACAGTGATAATGCTTGGGAAGATGACAAACAGTGTGAGCAGAGCCATGTACGCAGCGATGAATGGCAATACACCTTTCACAGCCGTAGACATAGGAACTCTAGCTACACCACACACTACGTTCAGTACGGTGCCTACAGGAGGCGTAATCAGACCAATTGAACAGTTAATAACGAACAATAGTCCGAAGTACGTTGGGTCAATCCCAGCCATCTTGATGACAGGCATTAATAGAGGTACAAGAATCAGAATTGTTGGGCTTAAGTCCATAACCATGCCAACACACAGCACAAGCAACATAATCACTGCCATGAGTAGACGAGGGCTATCCACTAGTGGACCTAACATTTCTGCGAGTTGTTGAGGAAGTTGAGCAACAGTAATTAGCCAAGCTGCAACCATTGCACAACCGACTAAGAACATTACCATTGCGGTCGAACGACCTGCGTTCAGTACGATGTGATAGAACTTCTTAATGGTGAGTTCTTTGTACACAAACGTAGAGATAAAGATTGCGTATGCCGCCGCAACGACTGCCGCTTCTGTTGGGGTGAAAATACCAAAGCGAATACCAACAATGATGATGACTGGCAGCATCAATGCCCAAACACCATCTTTCAGTGCTGCGCGCTTTTCTGCTTTTGTCGCTTTTTCTGAGGTCGCTAGATTTTCTTTACGAACCGTCCAACGCCAAACAAACATCAATGTCATACCCATCAACAGGCCTGGAACAATGCCGCCTAGGAATAGGTTTTTAATTGAGATACCGCCAGCAACACCAACCAAAATCAGAGGGATTGAAGGTGGAATAACAGGTGCGATGATACCGCCGGATGCCAATAGACCCATTGAAGGTGCTTCTGGGTATTTGGCTGCTTTCATCATTGGGTAAAGAATACTTACCAAGGCTGCGGCATCTGCTACCGCTGAGCCTGAAAGGCCTGCAAGTAATACCGAAGTCATGATGGCTACGTAACCCAAACCACCTTGGCGGTGACCGACATACGTAGTCGCTAGTCGAACAATACGCTGTGACAAACCTCCCGATGCCATTACTTCACCTGCAATAAGGAAGAATGGGATGGCCAGCAGAGTGAAGCTGTCGACACCATTAATTAAAGACTGCGCAAGAATGTCTGCACTAAAGAAGTCCATATGAAGCATCAACGCCATTGAAGACAACAACAGTGCAAATGCGACAGGAAGACCAAGTAAGATTGAGACAATCAATACCGATAAGAAAATGGCTAACGTCATTATTCTTTCTCCTCTTCTAAGCTATCTAGCTGCCAGTCTGGTTTGAAGATTCGCACAAAGGCAATCACACCCATTAACACGCCTGACACCACGCCAGCTAAGTAAAATAACGCTGAAGGAAGCCCTGTTAGTTGAGAAATATCTGACCAGTTAGACATCATTTGACGGTATGAACCGACGTAAAGCATGCCAACTGATATCAATACAATTACCCAACAAATACGTCTTAGTACGGGTACTGCTTTAGGGAATAGTCGTTCAGAAAATTCCGAAACCGCGAGGTGTTCACCTCGGCGCAGCACAACGGCTGCACCGAGCATGACAATCCATACAAGACCAAGGCGAGATAGTTCTACAGAGGGACGAAGACCAGAAGAAAAGCCGTAGCGTAAAACTACGTTTGTAAATACGAGAACAATCATACAAGTCAGAATGACCGCCATGATGACATCGATACTTTTCCAAATACTCTTAAATACACTTTGCATAAAGCTTTCCCTACCTTTGGCTAATTACAGAGATGTAATCTGTTCCCAAATTCCATCGTTGATTTCAATGCCGCCAGCTGCTTCGTGTTTCTTGATGAAGTTTTCAATTTCAGAACCAGCAATCATCACTGAGCCAGTTTCTGCTGGCTCTGATTCAAGTACGTAGTCACGAATGCGCTTCATCTCTTGTGCGTAAGTGCTTTCGTCCATTGTCTTGCTTAGGTCGATAGCGATAAGGAATTGAGATACACCAAACTCACCACCCATATCTTCAGTTAGTGCGGGTACTGAGTGGCCGCCAGTGATGGCTGTTAGCATCATGTCTAGTACGATTGCCATTGATGAACCTTTCCAAAAGCCCATTGGCAGCAGACGTTTGTTCTCCCAAAGTACATGTGGGTCTTTGGTTAGTTCACCGTTGTCATCAAAGCCACCCACGACAGGCAGTTCTTTGTCAGCAAGGACGAAATTTTGAAGTTGGCCGTAAGAGAATTGAGTCATTGAGCAATCAACAACAACAGGTGGATCGCCAGCTACTGCCATGATTAGAGGGTTCGAACCAACACGGTGATCTTTACCACCCCATGCTGGCATTACTGCGATTGAGTTTGTTGATGCAATCCCTGCGAAACCTTCACGAGCCATTTTTAATACGTAAGCTCCGCCGCGCATCCAGTGGTTCGAATTACGCATGCCTACCATACCAATGCCGTAGTCACGCGCTAATTCCATTGCTCGTTCTGCACAGATAAGACCGTTAAGAACACCAGGTCCGTAGTTGCAATCCCATTGCTCTAATGCACCCATGCTGTTAACGCATTCTGGTTCAGCATTTAATTTGATTTGGCCTTTGTCTACTTGGTCAATGAATACCGGAAAACGGTTGATGCCATGTGAGTAAGTGCCTTCGTTTGCCATTTCAACAAAACCCGCTGCAAGCTTGGTTGCCATCTCTGGTTTCATGTCTCGAGCTAATAGGATTCGTTCATATTCTTGTTGTAGTTTTTCTGTAGATACTAAAGGCATCAGTGCTCTCCGATAAGTTAAATTCCATAATGCGGAATGAATTATTGTTGTTATTCCGAAAATATTCTGTGAGCAAAGTTGCGAAATATTTCCTTATTAAGTTTTTCTCTAATAAGTGTTAAGCGGTTAAAAAACGGGAAAAAAAGATTCTATAATTCCGCAATGCGAAACAAAAAGCGTGTTCAGGATCTGGTTTCTAAGACTAAATCGAATGAAATTCGATAATTTCGCGGGAATAAATTTGTCAAATTATGGAATTCGAGCAAACAGTAACTTTACTGAATATAAAATAGTGGCGCTGAAATCTGAGGGAGTGGTCAAATTCAGAGAGCGAAATACGCACAGTTGAGCTGTCTTCTATATAGTGGTTTTGTTGTTTTGGAATTATTTCTTGGTAGATCTCGTTAAGTTTTGGAGCCAACTTCTATGAAAATTGTTATTGCACCAGACTCGTTTAAAGAATCTTTATCGGCGGTATCGGTGGCGGCGTGTATTGAAAAGGGCTTTCGTGAAATCTTCCCTGACGCTGACTATGTGACCTTGCCTTTAGCCGATGGCGGTGAAGGTACTGTCGATGTGTTGCTGCAAGGTTTAGTGGGGCAGAAGCGAACCCACCAAGTAGAAGGGCCACTGGGTGAACTTGTAAACGCAGAATGGGCAATGCTTGAACCGTCAGAGCGTAATCCTAACAAAACTGCACTGATTGAAATTGCTGCCGCATCTGGATTGGATTTACTAACGCCAGACCAGCGTGACCCTTTAGTTACTTCTTCTTTCGGTACTGGGCAACTGATATTAGAAGCGATAGAACAGGGTGCTCAAACCATCATCCTAGGATTAGGCGGCAGTGCGACCAACGATGGTGGAGCGGGTATTGTTCAAGCGTTAGGTGGGAGACTGTTAGATAATGCAGGGCAAGAGCTTAGCCGAGGTGGTGCTGCGTTAGCGGAGTTAGCATCTATTGACCTAACAGGTCTAGATTCACGCTGTGCGGATATCGAATTGATTGTCGCGTGTGATGTCGATAATCCGCTGTGTGGTGAAAATGGTGCGAGCCATATATTCGGCCCACAAAAAGGCGCAAGCCCAGAACAAGTTGTGAAGCTTGATAGTGCGCTTGCGAATTTTGCTCAAGTCGCTGAAGCGCAAGGTTGTGTTAGTGGCGATGAACCCGTACACAAGCGCACGGGTTATGGCGCGGCTGGTGGCACGCCGATGGGGCTAGGTTTGCTATTCAATATGCAGATTAAACCTGGTATTGAGATGGTGCTCGATGTTTTACAAGCCGATGAAGTGTTAAAGGGCGCAGATCTTGTGATTACCGGTGAAGGGCAAATGGACAACCAAACTCTGCAAGGAAAAACACCTTTTGGCATTGCTAAACGTGCGAGCTTGCAAGATATTCCGACTATAGGGATTGCCGGGTCATTAGGTACTGAAGTCGAAGCCTTATATGGTGAAATGAGCAGTTTGTTCGGGACGGTAAGATCGCCACAAACTTTAGAAAAAGTATTACAAGAGGCAGAGCTTAACTTAACGAGAACAGCAAGAAATATCGCTGCGACTTTACGGTTAGGTCACAAAATATCGCAAAATTAGTGAGTTATGATGAGAAAGGGAGAACCTTAGAACTAGTTCATGAAGTCATGTAAGTTTCTGATTATTATATTCTAAATATTATTATCAATATTGAATGATTATGATTTAGATCATTAATTCGATAGGTTTTATCCATGATAACGATAATTACAAACGATTATATTTTACTTTGAGTCGGGCTTATTCTATATCCTTAATTGCTGCGTGGTTTTGTGTGATGAATAACCACCATACAGAAGCGAAGGTGCAGCAAAGATGCTGTACCTAAATGGTAATAAGGAATTGATGATGAGTAAAAAACTAACTACAGCTGCGGGTTGTCCTGTTGCTCATAACCAGAATGTTCAAACTGCGGGCAAACGTGGCCCACAACTTCTTCAAGATGTTTGGTTTTTGGAGAAATTGGCTCACTTTGACCGCGAAGTGATTCCAGAGCGTCGTATGCACGCGAAAGGCTCAGGTGCTTATGGCACATTTACCGTTACACACGACATCACAAAGTACACCAAGGCAAAACTGTTCTCTGAAGTGGGTAAAAAAACCGACTTGTTTGCACGTTTTACGACAGTAGCGGGCGAGCGTGGCGCGGCTGATGCAGAGCGTGATATTCGTGGTTTTGCATTGAAGTTCTATACCGAAGAAGGTAACTGGGACATGGTGGGTAACAACACGCCCGTGTTCTTCTTACGTGACCCTCTTAAATTCCCAGATCTAAACCATGCGGTGAAACGCGACCCACGCACTAACATGCGCAGCGCGAAGAACAACTGGGACTTCTGGACCTCTCTACCTGAAGCGCTTCACCAAATCACCATCGTGATGAGTGATCGTGGTATCCCTGCGACTTACCGCCATATGCACGGTTTTGGTAGCCATACATTCAGCTTTATTAACGCAGATAACGAACGTTTCTGGGTTAAATTCCACTTCAAATCTCAGCAAGGTATTAAGAACTTGTCTGATGCAGAAGCGGCACAAGTGATCGGCGATGACCGCGAAAGTCACCAACGTGATCTGCTAGACAGCATCGATAACCAAGACTTCCCTAAATGGACACTGAAAGTACAAGTGATGCCAGAAGCGGATGCGGCGAAAGTACCATACAACCCATTCGATCTAACTAAGATCTGGCCACACGCAGATTATCCATTGATTGAAGTGGGTGAGTTTGAATTGAACCGTAACCCACAAAACTTCTTCGCTGAAGTTGAGCAGTCTGCATTCAACCCTGCAAACGTGGTACCGGGTATCAGTTTCTCACCAGACAAGATGCTACAAGGTCGCTTGTTTGCTTACGGTGATGCACAGCGCTACCGTTTAGGTGTTAACCATCAGCATATCCCAGTGAACGCACCTCGTTGCCCTGTACACAGCTATCACCGTGATGGCGCAATGCGTGTTGACGGTAACTTTGGTAGCACACTAGGTTATGAGCCAAACAACGAAGGCCAATGGGCAGAGCAGCCAGACTTTGCAGAACCAGCATTGAACTTGGATGGTGCAGCAGCGCACTGGGATCACCGCGAAGATGAAGATTACTTCTCACAACCGGGTGACCTATTCCGTCTGATGACACCAGAAAAGCAAGCGATTCTGTTTGATAACACAGCTCGTAACCTAGGCGGCGTACCTAAAGAGATTCAACTGCGTCACCTAAGACACTGTTACAAAGCCGACCCAGCATACGGTGAAGGCATTGGTAAACTGCTTGAAATCGATGTAAGCGAATTTAAGTCGTAATCAATAAGCTTGATTAGTTAAATGAAAGGCCGTTGAGTGAATTACTCAATGGCCTTTTTTGATCGCGCTGTGTAATAAGGGATATGTATTAGGAGTACCGTGTCAGTCACGTCAATTGCTTGAAATATCTCGTCTTTTCTATTGATAGCTTTTACCTATCGAATTGATAAATCTATCCCATTATCTTTATAAGATGGACGGGATTATTCTACGGCTATCAGTTTATAAAGTAATAGAGTTTGAGATGAGTAAAAGCGCATTAATCGTTGAAGGTGGGGCAATGAGAGGCATCTTCGCTGCCGGAGTTTTGGACGCCTTTATGCAAGACGATTTCCGTCCTTATGACTTTGCCATAGGTGTATCTGCGGGTGTGTCGAATCTGGTTGGTTACTTATCTCATGCACCAAAACGCAGTTATGATGTGATCACCACGATGGCTACGGATAAGACCTTCTTTAACCCTGCTCGTTTTGCTAAAGGTGGTAACTTAGTGGACGTTAAATGGTTATGGAACGAATCCAATCAGCGTTATCCGCTCGATTGTGGTGAGCTGTTTTCAAGTATCCCACTCATTGCTGCTGTCACAAATGTCGATACGGGCAGTGCAGACTACTATCATATCAAGTCAGAAAACCTTTCTAATGTGGTTGAAGCAACAACGGCTTTACCTATCGCTTACCGTGAAACTCCGTGCTTCTCTGGCGGTTGTTATACCGATGGTGGTGTCGCGGATTCGATTCCGGTTCGCGAAGCATACCGTCGTGGTGCACGCGATATTACGGTGATTCTTTCTCATCCTTTGAGTTACCGAATGAAGCCTCAAAAGCACCAATGGATGCTGAAAAAACTACTAAAGAAATTTCCAAATATTGCTGAGTCGATGGCGGTACGTGCTGAAAACTACAACCAATCTTTGGAGTTCATTCGTAATCCACCAAAAGATGCGACCATCAAGGTGATAGCGCCGCCAGAAGCCTTCGCAGTGAAGCGTTTAACTATGGATAAAAGCACTCTGAATGCAGGTTATGAGATGGGCGTAAAAGCTGGTGAAGAGCACCTTGCGATTCGAAAAGGCGTGTATGGTTTAGACACCGAAGATTGTCATTTCTGCGTCTAGGGACGGTTTTAGAGTACTGGATAAACGACAAAGCCACGCTGTTCACTTAAGAATAGCGTGGCTTTGTATTTGTAGAGTTAGTTTGTTTGTAACTCAGTCTGCTATTAACTCAATCAACGTTTAAACGAGTTCGTTGCCGCTGGTGTTGCCTGTGAAAAAGGCATCGACGCTGGTGAGTGTTGTATTGGCAATGTTGAACAGAGCATCTTTGGTTAAGAAGGCTTGGTGACCAGTGAACAGCACGTTATGACAAGCAGATAGACGACGGAATACATCATCGACAATCACATCGTTAGACTTGTCTTGGAAGAAAAGCTCTTTCTCGTTGTCGTAAACATCAAGGCCAAGTGCACCGATCTTGCTCTGTTTCAGCGCTTCAATTGCTGCGGTTGAATCCAGCAGTTCACCACGACTGGTGTTAACGATCATCACGCCATCTTTCATTTTCTCAAATGCAGTCGCATCTAACAGGTGGTAGTTCTCTTTACTCATAGGGCAGTGCAGAGAAATCACGTCAGACTCTTGATAAAGCTCATCCAGTTCAACGTATTTAGCACCTAGTTCAACGGCTAATGGGTTTGGATATGGGTCGTAGCATAGGATGTTCATGCCCAAACCTTTCAGAATGCGCATTGTTGCTAAGCCAATCTTACCTGAACCAATCACACCAACGGTTTTACCGTGGAAGTTAAAGCCTACCAAGCCTTCAAGGGAGAAGTTCGCATCACGAGTGCGTTGGTATGCTTTGTGTAGTTTTCGGTTCAAACACATCATCATGCCGACTGTGTGTTCTGCTACCGATTCTGGTGAATAAGCCGGAACGCGCACCACTTGCAGGCCAAACTCTTTGGCTGCGTCTAGGTCGACTTTATCAAAACCCGCACAGCGCATTGCAATCAGTTTGGTGCCGCCTTGTGCAAGAATTTCTAGCACGTCTCGCGATAGGTCGTCGTTTACAAATGCACACACCACTTCGTTGTCGTGTGCCATTTTCGCTGTGGTTGTAGTGAGGCGAAAATCATGGAAATGAAACTCAGCGTTGAGTTCGCCTTTTGCAAGGTTGAATGATTTTTCGTCGTATGATTTTGAGCTAAAAAAAGCAATGTTGAGCATGGCTTCCTCTCTTACCTAAAAAATGGAAACCCCAATTATGTTTATTTGATAAGGGGTTAAAACTAATAACTCTGTTCAGTGTGCTAGAGTTTTTTTCTCTTGTCTATCACCATTAGTCATTGTAATTACTATGGTTATTGGGTCCGTTATCTTCACTTATTGAACATTAAAAATCACATTACGAAGTAGCTTGCTTATAAGTTCATCAATATCGAATGGATCTTACTTTCGAGTGTTGAACATCTTCTTGGTTTCTTTTTCTGACCAGAAGTTAATGTTGAATTGTGCGTCGTCACTCAGTTCCACTCGATGCCAATATTGAGGTGGACTGGTGGCAAATTGTCCTGCTTCGATTGTGATAACATTTTCTGGTTCTGTCGCTTCTGCATCGGCAAAACCGTAGAAGGTGACGGTGCCTTCCATTACACAGATCTGGCCGAATACACCCTCAGCGGTATTGTGATGATTGAGAAGCGCAGTTGGTATGTTGTCCTTGGTAAAAAAGGGTGTGGAACGTTGAATTTTCCAGTGTGACGGAATACGTAAATGACTCATATAAAACCTCTTCTCTAACTGTTCTTTGAAATGGGTACTTCTATGTCGCAGATAAGCAATCTTTACCAGTAGTTCTCACTGCTGAATTGGCCGGGTTTTCTCCGTAAGTGCTTCTCGAAACCCAAGCTAGTTAGTGCTTCGCTCGTGTCACGAACCATTTGCGGATTGCCACAAAGGTAGAAAAAACTGCGGGTTTGATTGAAAGCGACAGACGCGGTTTGCTCAAGGTCGCCTCCAAGTAACAAGCTTGGGATTCGTCCGCGCAAAGTTCCGGTGACTGATTCTCTAGAAATAATTGGCACATATTTGAGTCTCCCCTGAAAGTGTTCAACGAGTTGATTGATTCGATCTTGATACGTGAGGTCTTGCTCTGTTCTTACAGCGTGAACCAACACAAGGTTGTTGAACGACGTTGTTTTGTTGAAAGCTACGTTGCCCTGTTGTTCTATCAACAGGCTTTCGAGCATTGAGATAAATGGGCCCACAGCGGTTCCGGTTGAAAGCATCCATAGATCGTCGGCGGCCTCTGGGATCTCATCCAATGTCATAAAGCCGCTTGGGTCTTTGCCGACAAAGATTTCATCGCCTGCCTTCAATTCATGAAGCTGAGGAGAGAGCTGACCGTTTTGATCCTTAATAATTAAAAACTCTAGATGCTGATGACCTTGCTCATGTTCCGGCGCATTCACCATGGAATAAGCACGTCTCACAAACTCATCCTCACTATTGAGTAAGCCGAGCTTAGTAAACTGACCCGCCTGATAAGGGGAGACAGGAGCACTGACTTGGAGTGAGAACAATTGATCTGTCCACTCTGTCTTGCGTAGGACTTTTCCGGTTACCAAACCATGAGGAATATCTGTCATATCATCACCTTTAAGAAGAGAAGTTATCTCATTAAGGATACTCAACTATTTACACTTTGGAGTTGCATGTAGCATGCCAATAATGAGAATGCTTATCAATACTAGATCTACGGATGAAATTAACTGCTATTGTGTCAAAAAGACCACTCCTTGATTTGGTCTAAATGACTCGTATGTGTGCTTGTTGTTGGCGTGGTGCGTTGTTTTGGGGGATCTAGAGCCGAGCTTTAGCAAAGGCAGCAGAGTGGTTTGACCCCTGAAGTATTGCACTAATAACTAAAGAGAATAATTTACAGATGCGTATAATGGCGGCTTTCGATCTCAATATAGCCGTGTTTTATGCTTGATAATCTTCGTATGGCCTTGAACGTCTTGTTCGTGACCATCAATACCGCAATGACTGCGTTTACCGTGAGCTTCTTTGGCCTCATCAAACTGATCCTGCCAATCTCTGTTGTGCAAAAGTCGTGTACTCGTCTCGCTAACTTCACATTTTGGTGTTGGGCTTCGCTCAATCTTTGGATGCTGAATATTAATAATGATATCGAATGGCAAGTCGAAGGAGGAGAGGACATCTCGACCAAACACTGGTACTTGATGATGTCTAATCACCTGAGCTGGGCGGATATTGTGATTTTGTCTTCTATCTTGAAAGATAAGATGCCGATGACTAAGTTCTTCCTTAAGCACGAACTGTTGTACGTGCCTTTTGTTGGCTTGGCCTGCTGGGGCTTAGATATGCCGTTCATGCGACGTCACTCCCGCGAGTTTTTGTTACGCAACCCAGAGCGCCGTAATGATGATTTCGATGCCATCAACAAGGCGTGTACCAAGTTCAAGCTAGCGCCGACAACATTGGTTAACTTTGTGGAAGGAACGCGTGCTAACCACGACAAACTGGCGACAGCGAAAACCCCTTACCGACACCTATTGAAGCCAAAAACTGGCGGTGTGGCGTTTGCTCTATCTGCAATGGGCCCAATCTTAGATGGTATTGTTGATGTGACTCTGGCTTACCCTGAAAACCAAGTCTCTCCGTTTGAAGATATGCTAAAAGGCAAAATGACCAAGGTGGTGGTGCGTATTAAATTGCACCCGATGGATGAGAACGTAAACGGTAATTACTTTGAAGATAAAGCATTTAAACGTCGCTTCCACAGCTGGTTAAACAACACGTGGAAAGAGAAGGACGACTATCTTGATACGGTTTATGGGGTTGATACGCCCTGTGAGGTTGAAACGATTGATGAGCCCGATGCGGTTCATAAGAAACAAGAGCAGTAAGCTCAAACCAAAATGAAAACATTAAAAAAAGCCGATAGCTCATTGAACTATCGGCTTTTTTATTGAATTAGGTTTTTCAGAAGTAAGCGAGATAGTTAGTGCTTACTACTGTTAAATGGCTTGGTACGCATCGATGATGTGTTTAACTTCACTAGGCTTACCTTGCTTTTCTTGGCCTTGATGAATACGTAAGTAGTGCTGCAGCGTTTTGGCTTTGTACTGCTGAGATACCTTCATTTTTTCATCACAACTCGGCGTCCAGATCTTGTCACCCACGTTTGATATCTCGCTAACGGTTTGGGTCTTTTCTGAATCACCGCGGCTATTACTCACCAATAAAATCTCGTAATAACGACGGTTCTCTTCAATCAACACTTCATCAATAAGGCCAAAATTGAGCGCCTTTAAATGACTTCTCAACTCGAATTGTTGATGTACCGGACAAAGCAAGAAATCGATCGCTTTGTCTGGGTGTTGACGATGAATATCATCAACGAGCTTTTGAGTAAGATCACCACCGACGCCCGCAATAATAACTAGGTGTTTGCCAGTATGTTTCTCAAGAGGGATAGCGGCGACATCCATACAATAGACTTGCCATTGGCTGGTAACCGTTTGTTCGGCTTTATTATCTTGTGGAAAGTAGCGCGCTAGCTTGCCTTCAAGCTCACACATTAGAGACGGTACAATATCGACAAAGTGAATTTGAGGCGATTTGTTATCCGACAGCAATTGAACACCCAAGAAGCCGTGATCACAGCAACAGTCCCAAATATGTTGGTAGTCATTGCTGACAAGGGAATGGAGAGTTTGCAGTCGGTTACTTAGCTTCATAAGGCTCGTGTCGTTAGAAAAGGGGTATCGTCGTGTTGAACGCGCATTGTAATGACTTTCCATAAAAACAAAAGCACCTAGAGTATGAATCCTAGGTGCTTTGTTGTTATTGGTATCGCACCAATTACGATACGAGTGTGTTAGCTCATGTCTATGACGCTTTAGCGAAAGCTCTGATATGGCCTTCCACTCGGTTCTTACCAAGTTGTTGCGCGATAAGCTTTGCCTGTTCCGCCAGCGCTAAAGCTGAGTCTGTTTCGCCTCCAATTTGCGAGTATCCCACGCTAACCCCTAGCGATAAGGTGATATCTGGAGTGACGATGGCTTTCTCCGCGATTGCTATTCGGCACTGGTCTAGTTGGAATTTGGCATCTTTCACGTCATTGGCCTTGAACAATACAGCGAACTCTTTTCCTCCAACACGCGCCAAGCAAAGACCTTTCGGCTTAAGGAAGTAACAGCGTATCGTTTCTGCAGTCAGCTTGATCATTTTATCTCCCACCGCTTCACCGTAGGCACGGTTTACATGGTCGAAGTTATCGATATCAAGCAGAGCTACATAGGTGTCGGGCTCGCTCGCGTAGTTTTCGATGGCGATACTGAAACTGCTCTTATTGTCTAACTGCGTCATCAGGTCTTTGCTGCTCAATTGATGTTGAAGCAGTAAGTTAGACAAAGAGACCTCAGTGTAATCGCGGATCATTCGTAAAATACTCTGACTGATCGGCAAGTTGGCGTTGAGGTAGATCACTGCTATTAACTGTTTGCGAGAATACATAGGAATACAGTAATGACGTTGGTGTATTTTGAGTTTACGAGCCAATGGATCGGCGTATTTCCCGTTTCTGTAAGCCATGGAGTCCGGGGCAAAGCGTTCTGCTAAGAGATCGTCACAATGTATTGTTGACTTGTTTCCGTGGTAGTCGATGGTACTGAATGAGTGGCTCTCAGGCTGATACAGACAGAATTGGAGACCTTTATGATAGGTAAAGCTATTCAAGATGGATTTCAATTTGCGCTTAAAGCTAGCAAGGTCTTCAACTTTGTTCAGTTCAGACAAAGATACGTTTAAGCGGTAAGCCAGATAGTTTGCGCTAATCCACAACAGAAGCAGTGAGCCAAGCACCACGCCCGTTAATGTAAATTGGTGCGAACTGGTTAGGATGTCATGGCGATCAGTGCCTGCGATGAACACCCAGTTCAAACTGTTATCTGCGTCAAATACCGATATTTTGAAGTTATCTTGATAGTAGTATTCGTGCTTGCCAACAGTTTCACCTTGTGAGAGTTGATGGCTGATACCAGCGTGATAGCTGACAGATTTAGAGCCGATACGTTTTGGGTCTGGGTGAAAGACCAGTCGTTCTGTTGCTCGGTCAACTACAAATACATAGCCGTGATTAAGCGTTTTTAAGTCTCTCAATCCTTGTGTAGTGTGTAGAAGGTCAAACTCAATCCATATTTCCTCATTCAACCTTTCGGCAGTGTGCTTAACGGCGAATACCCAACGACCATCTGCTTTTTGGTAAATCGAAGAAATGTAGAAATCTTCAACCACACTGTCTATTGAGTTCCATCTTATGGAATCGATTTGTTCATGGGAAAGAGGTAATCCACGACTCGATATATATTGTTGGGACTGTGGTTGGTATCGAACTATATCGGAGAAGTTTGGCGTTCTTTTTAGAATATTATCGCTCAACTCTCTGAATTTTTTATCACCGAATGGAGCCGTTTTAGGTAAGCCTAGACTGGTTTCTAAAAAATAGAGTTTGCCAAATGTGGCTTCGATGTTGGAACGAATAGTGGAGCTTGCGATACGAATGTTTGATGATGATTGTTCAGTTGCTGCTGTTTCTACTTTTTCAAGCTGAGCCACAGCAAGGTAGAGCATCCCTCCGGTTAATAAAATAATGTATGGTTTGAAAAGCCGAATAAGTGTTTTAGGTAAAGCCATGATATCCAAGACGTTATAGATTCATTTTTATAGTACGGCAATACTAAACAGTTTTATTGACCACATCAATGCAAATGATTCCATATGCGTGAATGAGTTTTGTGATATTCAGCCAACAAAAAAGCCAGTCATAAATATAACTGGCCTCTATGGTTTTCGGTGTTTTATTAAGCTGGCTTAGCTTTTACTTCAATCAAATCAGTCTTATCTGGCGAGTAGTGCAAAATTGCCATCGAAGTTGGCGATAACAGCATTTCACCTTCTGCATGGCCTGGTTTTACGTTTCGCGAGTTGGTATCACAAATGGTGACCCAGTTTTGATCGCGATCCGTAGGTAATGAGAAGCGAGCGGGTGCGTTGGTTTGGTTTATCAGATAAATCAATTCGTCACCGTCTTTGCCAATACCCAAGTGCAG
Organism: Vibrio sp. 14G-20; assembly: GCF_026241515.1. GTDB lineage: Bacteria > Pseudomonadota > Gammaproteobacteria > Enterobacterales > Vibrionaceae > Vibrio. Next base: position 97,211 of record NZ_JAPHPW010000009.1, on the reverse strand, counting down.
CGCAACAGAGCTTAAACGATTCCAATCATCATGTTCCATGAGTGTGCCATCGACACGGCTCCAGAAGATGCGGTTAGAGTTGCGTTTTTCTCCACTGAACGCCTTAATAAAAGGCACCATGTATTGCTGACGTGCGGATATCATTTCAGCTAACCAAGTCTTGAAATAAGCTTTTCGCTCAGAATCTTCCCAGTTAATCCAGCTAATTACACTGTCTTGACAGTAAGCATTGTTGTTGCCTTTTTGAGTATGAGATAACACATCAGCTGTCATGATGTGCGGAATACCAAAAGCAAACAACAGACTCGCCATGAAGTTACGTTTCTGTTTTTCACGTGTGGCAACGACTAACAGGTTTTCGGTTTCCCCTTCAACACCGTAGTTATCAGAGCGATTATCACCGTGTCCATCTCGGTTGTTTTCACCGTTGTCTTCATTGTGCTTGTGCTTGTAAGAGACAAGATCTTGCATCGTGAAGCCGTCGTGATACGTGATGTAGTTTACGGTTAGTCTGTATGGCCAGTGGGCTGCGCTGTAGATATCACGAGACCCCATTAAGCGCGTCGCAAACTCTTTTAGATAGCCTTGATCACCGCGCCAGAAACTACGTGTGATATCGCGCAGTTTGTCGTTACATTCATTCCAGCCTAGTGGGAAGTTACCTACTTGATAACCGTTAGGGCCAATATCCCACGGTTCTGCAATTAATTTGGTCTCTTTGAGCACAGGATCTTGAGCAACGGCTTTGAAAAAAGCCGCTTCAGGGTTGTAATTATCGCCTTCGCGTCCCAGTGTCGCGGCCAAATCAAAACGGAAGCCGTCGACTTGGAACTCACTCACCCAGTAACGAAGCGTATCCATGACTAAGTTGAGTGCTGGCTGGTGAGTCAGGTCGACTGTATTACCACAGCCTGTGAAGTTCGCGTAATGACAACCATGTTTAATGTAGTAGCGACTATCTAGTGCTTTTAGGTTGAAGGTTGTACCACCTTCACCGCCTTCTGCTGTGTGGTTGTAGACAACGTCGAGAATGACTTCGATACCATTGCGGTGCAGCTCACGAATCGCAGTCTTAAGTTCAGTAACCGCGTCTTTCTCTGCATAGCGAGGGTCTGGCACCATGAACAAATATGGGTTGTATCCCCAATAGTTCACTTTCCCCATATCCAATAAATGAGGTTCGTGCATACATGCCGCAATAGGTAAAAGTTGTAGAGAGTTGATGTTTTGCTGTTTGTAGAACACAAGCATTTCAGGGCTGACTAATCCCAAGTAACGGCCTTTAGTGTTGGTCTCTACTTCTGGATGAAGTTGAGATAAGCCTTTTACATGGGTTTCAAATAGAACGGTCTCTTCGCGGCTAATTCGCGGTTTTTCCACGTCTTGCCAATCGAAGGTGTCATCGACAACGACACATTTTGCCATCGAGAAGCTTTTTTCATTGGTATATGGAGTGAGGTAATCGAGCGGTTCGCTGATTGATTTGGCGTATGGGTCTGAAAGTAAGATTGGGCCATCGTCAGTTTCAGCAATGAAGCCGTATTTTTGTCCAGCTTTAATGCCTTCGATAAACACATATCTGATATCGGCGTATTCATCTTCCAACGTGTAAGTGGTGAATTCATCGTTCTCATCAAAGAGCGCGAGAGATAGTGATTTACAGTCAGGAGAAAAAATAGAAAAGTTACAGCCAGTGTTACCTAGCGTTGCGCCTAGTGGATAAGGGCGAGCGAGCGTTCTAGTCATTGCTTGATTTCTTGTTCGTTTATCGACATCAGTGAACTATAAGTAAAAAGCTTTGTCACAGTAAGGTCAAGCAACTTCACAGATTAATTATTGTTAAAAAAATAATTCATCGATGAAGTTCAAATTATATATTTGAACTAGATCTCACTTATGCTGAATAATTAGATCTGTGTGCTGTCTACTCCTCCTAGATTAAGTGATCTACCTCTTTAAAACACCGTTCTGTATATTTCCTACTCCCTTCTCATCCCCCTTAATTTAGTTCAGGGTGGAGGAAGTCAAACTTGTCATCCCCTCTTAATATTGGCTCCGTTGAAACGAATCAGGGGAAACCCTAAACCTCTCTATCTTACGACTACCATTACTGCCTTTGGTTGCCGCAAGAGAGCAAAAATATAAAAACCTAAAATAAATCGTCCTTAATGGAGTTAAGAATGAAAAAAGTAAGTTTGATTGCTGCAGCAGTGGCTTCGACATTGATGGCTGGTTCAGCTTTCGCTGCCGAAGTTGATTTTCATGGATATATGCGTGCAGGCTTCGGTATGAATGCCGATGGTGGCTCGCAATATTGTTATGGTAATGGTGGCCCTACTACATTTGGGCATGCAGTTGGTCGTTTAGGCGATGAGTGTGATAATTATGCAGAAATTTCTCTAGGCGTAAACAAAATCTGGGAAAGTTCGGATGGTGACGCATTCAACATCCATACTCTTATGGCATTTGGCACGTATGAGAATGGTGGCTTAGATGGACGTGGTAATTCGTTCCAAAGTATCGGTACAGATCCTGATGACCCATGGTCTGGTGAGAGAGCTTCGTTCCGTGAAGCTTGGGCTGACTACACTATGGCAAACGGCATGAGCATTTGGGCCGGTGAACGTTATTACGGACGTAAAGATGTTCATATTATGGATATGTACTACGTAAATAACTCTGGTGCTGGTGCCGGTGTTGAAAACATTGATTTGGGCTTTGCGAAGCTTCATGCTGCAGTTGTTCAGCATAAATGGAAGGCTCCATTACTAACTGCAGATGATCCATCGACACCTGAAGATGAAAGACAGCCACTTGAGGGTACACAAGTTTACTCAACTGCTAATTCAATCGACCTTCGCTTGACAGGTATTGAAACAAATGACAAGGGTAGTATGGAGTTCATTTTAATGGCTGCAGACCCTTCTCATACAGATGTACAAAGTGATGCAATTGACGGCGGTATTGGTAATGCAGATGATTATGGTCTAGATAAAGCAGGTTTCTTCCTCACAGCTGAACACACTCAAGGCCATAGCATGGGCTTTAACAAAGCTGTAATTCAATATGCAACTGAAGGCTATGCTTGGGCTGGCTTTATAGGTAACCATGCAGGTGACTCTTATAACATGGAATTAGGTCAGGAAGGACGAGAGTCTTTACGTCTAATCGATTGGGGTGTAATCGAAGCTGAAAAATGGAATCTTGGTTACTCGTTCGTTTATGCTCAGTTATTAGATGATGGCAATGGCAACAGCGATGGCAAAGCTATGAGTGTTGTTCTTCGTCCTGGCTACAAATGGTCTGAAACTATGAGCACTATTCTAGAGCTTGGTTATCACCAAGATGAATACCCTTGGGCTGATAAAGAAGACTTAACGAAAGTTACAATTGCTCAACAATGGCAAGCAGGTTCAAACTTCTGGGCTCGCCCTGCAATTCGAGTATTTGCATCTAGTTACAGTGGCGACAAAGCTGTTGATAACAATGACTTAATGTTCGGTGCACAAGTTGAAGCTTGGTGGTAACCTAGAGTTTAGTCATTAATAAATACAGTAGCCAGCTTACAAGCTGGCTACTGTATTACAAGGGATAAGTGAATGAAAAAAATAGTATCGATTCTAATGGGGGCGACCGTTTTATTTGGTTGTGCTAACCATCAAGATTTTTCTTCTTCGAGCTCGGAGCAAGCAAGTATCTCTACGGTGGAGCAAATTAGTTGGAATCAAGTTGGCGTTCCATCAAGTTTTTCTATTCACTTTTCTGAAGATTCTCAGATTTTAAATAGCACAGACATAATGGGACCAGTGGCTGGTTTTTCTTTTGATGTTTCTGAGCCTCAGGTCATAATCGAACTTTCGGGCATGGTAAAACGCTTAGAAGTATTTTCTCCCAATTTAGCCATTTATGATCAAAATTTTAAATTATTGCGAAATTACGACTCATCCTTTTTTGATTATGATAAAAATGACTTTATAAAGGGTGATGTTTTATTTGGTGAAGTTGAATTGAATCTACCGATGAGTACCACTCGTATTTATGGTGTTGTTTACACTACGAAACAAGATTTAACACAAACTACCCAACTATTGCACCCGGCCAAAGCAATGGCTATTGCCAAGCGAAATGTTGTTCCTGCTATTGATGATCCTGAAGCGAAGCATGTTGATATTGGTGAAGTTAGAGTTGCTATAAAACGTGAAGGTTTCTTTAGTGGGTTAACGAAACCTTCAAAATCTGCATCAGCTCCTGAAGTCCCTGTTATTGAAAGCAAGAAGCTAACAGTAGAAGCAATTCAACCAGAAACGCAAACCTACTATCACAATGCGATTCAAACGGCTGTAGCTGAAGATAATATTCCGAAAGCTCTGAGCTTATTAGATGAAGCAAAAGCACTAGGTATTGAAGGCGCGCAAGAAGTATTTGTAAAAGCCGTCAATAAAAAGTAATCAAACAGTTTGTAAATACTGAATGATATGAAAAGAAGGGCTCCTAATTAGGAGCCTTTTTACTTATTGCCTGCAATAAGTAAAAAGGAATATTTATATTCACTGAATACTAAGATTTAAATAACCACTGACTTACACATAATAATTAATGGATAATATAAATGGGCGATCTTGACTATTTATGGTGTTGATTGACTAACTGTTAATTAAAATACTCTTGTCTATTTTACTCTTCTCGAACAGCTGAATACGAACTCTATTGACGAATCGCCATTTCATTTACCAACCTAAACTCGGATTCCTAAATTTCACATACACTTAAATTAGGCGCTTACACGAAGTCGTTATGCTTTCTACTAAGAACTAAGAACTAAGAACTAAGAACTAAGAACTAAGAACTAAGAACTAAGAATTAAGAACTAAGAATTAAGAACTAAGAACTAAGAATTCAGGCGGTTCGTTACCTCTTACCATTGATGGTTGGTTAATGAAGGCAAGAGAATAATGTGGTTTATTGGGATTGGTGTTTATTGAGCACAAAAAAAGGGAGACTGACGTCTCCCAAAAGGCTAGCTTGCGCTGGTTTTATTATCTGTTTTTATAATTCTAAGCTTTAAGGCTTAATTCTTGGTTACTGAAACGACCGCGTTTTCAACACTGTCATCCAACTCATGAATCGCATTCAGAGTGAATGTGTAGTCGCCAGCTTCTGTTACGCTTAATTGGCAGTTCCCATCAGTACCAAGGTCGATTGAACCATCAGCAAGTTCAACTGAATCACAACCGAAGTTAGGTGTTTTCCAGTCAGCATCGGCAAACTTGAAGCCATAGTCTCCCGCTTCCAAAGTACCTGTTACAGAGTAAATCCCATTAGCCACAAAGCTCATCGCCCAACTATCAGCTGCGCCCCATCCATTCATGTCACCACGAACGTAAACCGTTGTTTGGCCGTATGGAGGAATGCTAGACACATCTTTATCAGAGTTATCAACTGGCAGACCGACACCTTGTGCATCACCTTGAACTTGTACAAATACAGCGGTGGTTAATGCAGGTACTGTGAAGGTTTCAGCGGCAAAGCTTGCGTCTTTCACTGTGTTATCAGCGGAGTTTTGTTGAACGTCGTGAAGTGTAAAGCCTGTCGCACCTGTGATTTTGAACGATTGAGATTCATTGGTTGAGTTTACAACTGCCACAATCGCATCATTGGCTGGGTCAAGATCTTCGCCCGCAGACACGCCGTCATCGATAGACATTACAATCAGGCCTTCGACTTGATCTTCGCCAACGTTACGGAAGTCGACTCGCTTCATAACTTCGTCTGCTGTGTCTAAGCGGAACAGTTCACTTGAGCTACGGATTTTAAGTAGTTCTAGGAATTGCTGTTTAGTCAGCTCAATGTCTTCTTCTTCTGGTTTAGCGGTGCTGTCAGCAATGATAGTTTTGATCAAATCCCAGTTAGCACCATCTTTATCTTCACGTGGTAAGCCAACATTCCAGTTGTTGTCAGTACCATCAAACATGACGCGGTTGTACCAGTCACCTGAATCGTAAGAATCACGCTGCATAGACTTAGAGCGAAGTAGTTCAGAACCCATATGGATGAATGGTATGCCTTGGCCTAACATCACGGTAGAAAGCGATACAGACTGCATTCGAGCACGCTCTGCTGAGCTAGTACCTGCCGCGATCTTGTAAGCGTTGTTATCCCAAAGCGTTTGGTTATCGTGTTTTGAAACGTAAGAAATGTTTTCTGAAGGCATTTTGGTGTAGCCAGCAGGTGCGCCGTTGTAGTCAACGTTTTTACCCAGTTTGGTATCACCGTTGTAATCCAACAATACGTATTCTGCGAGGTTACCTGCCATACCTAAGCGAACAAGGTCTTGGTTATGCAAACGACCATTGATCGAATCTTGATCAACTTTGGTTTCTTCGTTGGCAATCGCTGCGTTACCAAAGCCTTGGTTAAAGCGAAGCGGGTGATTGCCTTCTGAATCGACGCCACCATCAAATGGGCTGCCGCCTCGTACTGCATCACGTAAACGATCCGAGAAGGTACCGATTTCTGTGCCTGCCATGTTGATTTGGTTTGCTTGGTCGAAGCGTGCATTGTTTGCTACTTCGCCAAAGTCCCAACCTTCTCCATAGAACAAGGTATTCGGATCTATCTTACGCACTTCTTCCAATGCTTCGACCATCACGTCTTTTGGCTGGTGACCCATTAAGTCAAAACGGAAACCATCCACTTTATAGTCGTCAGCCCATACTTTAAGTGAGTCGACCATCAATTTACCCATCATCAGGTTTTCGGTCGCGGTGTTATCACAACAGGTAGAGTTTTCTACGCCACCTGTGTTCACGTTAAGACGGTGGTAGTACCCAGGGACAATCTTATCTAGCACTGACTTATCGTTTACGCCAGATGCATTAGTATGGTTGTATACCACGTCCATGATCAGCTTAAGATCCATGTCGTGCGTGGCTTTTACCATTTGACGGAATTCTAGAATACGCTGTGAACCATTAGGATCGGTCGCGTAGCTGCCCTCTGGGACCGTGTAATGGAATGGGTCGTAGCCCCAGTTGAAGCTATCAAGCATGCGAAGGTCATTCATTAATGCTTGTGCGTCACCCGTTGAAGGGTCATAGCCATCGAGTACATCTTCAATGGTTTTGTTTTCATCTTCGTTACCACACAAGGAGGCAGCAGGTTTTACATCACACAGTTTACCGACCGTATCCGTAATATCGACACGGCTCGCGGCATCTTCATCAACGGTGGCGATATCAAATGCTGGTAAGATATGCAGCGTGGTTAAGCCCGCATCTTTCAATTCTTGTAGATGTTTGACTGACTCACGCTCTCCTTCTGTGAGCGCGAGGTATTTTCCATTTAGGTTCGTTGTACCTAACTTATCGCTGAAGCTGAAGTCACGAAGGTGAGATTCGTAAAGTACATGATCTTCGTCTTTCTCTACGGTTGGTCGTTCGTAGTCGTCCCAGTTCGCAGGTTTCAAGGTTGAATCATTCAGGTCAATCACTTGAGAGTATGCTGAGTTCTTTGACAAACTGAGAGAGTATGGGTCGGTTACTAGGCGAGTTTCAATGTTACCTGTGGTTGGATGGTAAACCTTCACTTGGTAACGATAGTAACTGTTGACTGCATTAGACACAGCATCAGTCGTCCAAATGCCCGTCTCAGTGCTTTCCGTCATTGGGAACACTTGTGAACTTTGCAGATCCTCGCTGTACAGAACAAGTTCAACATCTTGCGCTGTTGGAGCCCACAGTTTGAAGGTCGCTGCACTGCCTTCAACAATAGCGCCGAGTTCTTCAGCCATCGCATTACCAGCATCTTCACTTGCAAATACCGCATCAAGCACACCCGGTTTTTGAACCTCAGTTGAAGAGGTAACGTCGCCATTAGTATTGTAGGCAACAAGAATTATCTGAGATTTTAAGATAGTGCGAAGTGTGCTGTCGTCAACGTCGATAGCCAGGGCAGGTAAGCTTGCAAGGTGGCGGAAACGCTCTTTTAATTCAGAGGATAGCTCGCCATCTTTCGTTAGTTCAACGGCAGTGCCACCAACGATCTCTTTGTCGTTCATGGTGATGCTGTTATCGAGTGCATAGAACAATTTCATAGAATCGGCGCTGCTTGCGGCTTCCCAAGCGATAGTCTCTGCGTCTAACCAATGTGCTTTTTGGCCATCAATATTAACTGGGCGATCTGAAATCGGATCATAATATAACTCGCTGCTACCATGAAAACCGAATACGCCTTGTGAATCGCCAAGTGTAATTAGCTCTACTTTCGAATTTGCACTACCAAACGCTTTTTCGTCGCCATTGTGTAAGATGAAATTCATGCATTTATGTGGGTCAGCAGCATCAGGGTCAACTTTCAATACATAGTAAGCGCCGTAGGTATCACTAATACCGTCAAATTCGTAAGGTGCTTCCCAGTTAGTACCGCTTTCGCTGAGACCCATCGCGATTAAGTCTGTGCTAGTACAGCCTTCGCCATTCCATAGGTGAAGCCCCCAGCCGTCGTAAGTAGAGCCTGAAGTGCTTGCGGCTGCAACATCACGTTTGTAATAAACAACAACTTCGTTTTCGCCAGCTTTGTATAGGCCAGTGTCGCCAGCGTCGGTGCCATTGTCGCTATCACTGCCACAACCTGCGATCAAAGTAGCGGTGAATAGAGGCCAAATTGCTTTGGCCAAAGTAGAACGCTTAAAGCTTCTCTTTTTTGTAATGTCGAAGGTGCGTTGCAGAGTGATGTTCTTATTAATATTTATGTTGTTCACGTTTGATATCCATATTTCACTTTTTATGAAGATGAATATCCTAGTCCGAATGATGGCCAACTATTTGTGATGGCTATATGTAAAGTTATTTTTAATACGTAAAAATAGGAAACCTAGTATCAGTATCACGCTTTGTATTTGGTTTAAGTTAAATTAATTGGATCAATAGCTCATATGTTCGATATTAATAGCCTAAGGCGTAGAAGCTAGGAGTAGATAATAAGGATGAGAGCTCATCCTTATTAATGTGAGGAAGGTATCGAATTGAGAGTCTGTTAATTTAACTTGTGAATTAAGTTAATTATCAATTAGGGAGGTAATAGTTGCTCGGGAACTAATATTGATCGATAGGTTATTCATCTAACGATAATACCCAAACTAAAGATGCGAGCGGTTTTAATTCGATATTAAAATTTCCGATGCTATTTTCAACGGTGAAGACTTGTTGGCGAACGCCCTCAATATGTTCATCTAGCAAGTAATTGCCATCCGTTATTTTGAGCTTTTGGATGACATCATTTGGGACCTTCAAGTGAATACTCGCAGTGGCGTGTTGACTGAAATTAGCAGCAACAATGGTTAGCTCTTGGTGGTCATAGCGCAGAAATGCGTAGACTGAATCACTCAAGTTATTGCACTGGTGTAAGTCTTGGTAATCACCTGTTATCGACGAGTGCTCTAGCGAAAAATTCAATACTTTTTGATAGAAGTGACGTAGTTGCTTTTCGTTATCGTCTAGTAACTCACCATCGAACGCGCCATTGTTCATCCATTTTTGGTGTTGTGGGACTCCGATGTAATCGAATATAGAGGTACGTGAGGGTTGTCCAAAGCCTGCATCTTCCGCTCCCGGTTCGCCAACTTCTTGCCCAAAGTAGATCATGGTTGGAGAACTGCTCAATAACGCGCTGACGAGCATTGCTGGTTTCGCGATATTCGGATTGCCAACAAAGTCTGGAGAAGCGATGCGTTGCTCATCATGATTATCCAAGAAGTGCAGCATGTGATGTTCAATATCCATCATCTGATGTTGGATCTCAGGGATGATTGCCGTTGAAGCCTTACCTTGCATTATGGCTTTGAGGCCGTCGTACAGATCAACCTTGTCATAGAGATAGTCCATTTTTCCTAAGCGGATATAGTCGCGATACAAGCCCGGTTGATATACTTCAGCCATTAAAAAGGCATCTTGGTTTTTCATCTTTATCGATGAATTGAGGTAGCTCCAGAATTCGACTGGAACCATCTCAGCCATGTCGTAGCGGAATCCATCAACACCTTTGCTTAACCAAAACAAGGCGATGTCTCGGAATTTAATCCAAGAGCTAGGCACCGCTACCGATTCCCAGAAATGATGATGCTCTCGGTAATCTCGTTGAGCATAGTCATTCGGTAGTTCAGGGAAGTCTTTTGAACCGTCTGGTTGCACGCCATAATTGATTTTCACCGTTTCATACCAATCATCGAAACTAGGCTTGGCTAAACGTGAGCCGTTACCCGTCCATTTGGCGGGCGTCTCGATAAACCGGGAACTTAGGTTAGGGTGCTGCTCACCACCAAGTGGGGTAAAGGCGGGCTCGATATCTGGCAATTCAAAGGTGCTGTTGGGAATGTAGTAAAAGTTATTGTCTCTGTGGTATTCCAGCGTTGTGTCATCGTGGGCACCAAAGTCACAGACGCCTTGTGGGTTGTTTAAGCCTTTATAGTGACGCGCAACGTGATTCGGTACGATATCGATGATCACTTTTAAACCGTTGTCGTGGCTTCTTTTAATTAACGCTTCGAACTCCTCTAACCGATGTTCAGGATTGTTGGCGAGGTCAGGATTGACTGAGTAGTAATCTTTAACCGCATAAGGCGAGCCTGCGCGTCCCTTAACTACGTTAGGGTGATCGTCTGAAATGCAGATGTGCTTGTAATCATTGATGACGGCGTGATGTGGCACTCCGGTATACCAAATGTGAGTCATTCCGAGTTTGCGGATTTCTGACAGCGCTTTGTCGGTAAAATCACTGAACTTACCGACGCCATTTTGCTCGATTGTGCCCCATGGAACATGTTGGGTGTTTTTATTGCCAAATAAACGCGTAAAAACTTGGTAGATGGCGTACTTTTGGTTGTACATATTTATAATTCCTTTAACTTCCATCATGTTATGTAGGGATGAAAGGGCTGTTTATTCTTTGCAGGCTAACCGAATTACAATATGCCTTACTCATCCTTATCAAAATCTACAGGGCGTAATTGCCACAGTATGTGAGCTGTTACCCAAAAGGAGTTGATGTTGTCTTCATCTATTCAAATCGCCATCACCTATCTGGTGTTGGTGGCGGTGTCTGCGTTGTTTGCAGAAAGTTCGAAAGCGCTGTTGGCGTGGTATTTAGTTATCGGTGTGGTGACGTTTTTTGTATACGCAAAGGACAAGAGAGCAGCGATCAATGGTAATTGGCGTGTGCCTGAGAAAACCCTGCACATTTTGTCTGTTGCTGGTGGCTGGCTAGGAGCGTTGATTGCTCAAGATAAGCTGCGCCATAAAACGCAAAAGCAGCCGTTCAGAGCAATTTATTGGCTGACTGTGGCAATGAATGTAGCAGCGTTTGTGTGGACGTTAACCCCAAGCGGGCAGGCGATATTTGGGCGTTGGCTTAGCGAGATTATTGGATACTTGTAATGAAATTGATGGCCAGTAATCACTTACTAACCATCATAGGGAAACTATCTGGTTACAACATCGGAATCGTTGAGGCTAGAAGTAAGCCCGCCATACCGTAGTTGAAGCTCTTGATGCGCACTGGTGTTGTTAGCCAGTGTTGCAGTTGTTTGCCTGCTGCCGTCCAGAATGTCACTGATGGCAAGTTAGCTAGCGTAAAAATTGCTGCGATGATCGCAAGTTCCCACCATGAACTGCCGCTGCTATAAACGGATATCGCCGTCAGTGCCATCGACCAACCTTTCGGGTTTACCCATTGAAAACTTGCCGCGCCGAGAAAGGTCATCGGCTTATACGCTTCGGTACTTTTGGCTTTGCCGCTTAATGCTATCTTAATGGCTAGGTAGATGAGGTAAGCAAGGCTCAGGTACTTCAAGACTTGGTGCGTCACTGGGTACGCGTTGAAAATCCCCATTAAGCCGAAGCCGACCAATAGCAGCATGGCTGCAAACCCTAGAGCAATGCCAAGCATATGCGGAATCGTGCGGGCAAAGCCAACATTGGCACCTGATGTCATGAGCATGATGTTATTTGGACCCGGCGTGAAGGTCGAGACAAACGCAAACAAGGCAAGTGCGCTAAGTTGTTCTAAAGGCATAATGGTTCTCCAGCAATAAAATGAACGAAGTGACTGACCGGTCATGACTTTCACGTGTTGAGAAACATAGTAGGTGGAAAGTGAGGCAATTATGTGCTTTTATTCCCTCTATTATCACTAAATGCACAATAATAAGTACCTATGGATAGATTTGACGAAAGGATATTGCAAGAACTTAAATTGGACGGCAGAATCTCCAACATTGAGCTTTCAGAACGGATTGGCTTGTCGGCTTCTGCGACCTTAAGGCGCGTCCAGGATCTTGAGCGTAAAGGTGTCATTCAAGGTTACCGTGCGGTTCTGGATAATGGGCTGATGGGGGTCGGTTTTATTGCTTATGTTTCGATTGGTTTATCAAGCCACAGCAAATCGGCTCAGCTAGAATTTGAACAACACGTCAGCATGGAAAAAGAGGTGGTGGAGTGCCACAACATCACTGGCGCTAACGAGTACTTGCTGAGAGTCGAAACCAAAGATCTGCCGGGCTACAAGAAGTTTCATGCCGATGTGCTTGGGGAATGTGCTCAGGTTCAATCCATAACGACTATGGTTGTGATGGATACCCCTAAAGATGAACGCTAATCGAGTTTTATTGTAGGAGAGGCAAAGTGCCAAATACCAATCAGTTGTTATTGTTCTTAGATGTGGTTCAACAAGGGTCGTTTACCAAAGCGGCAACCTTGCACGATATGGACAACTCATCGCTCTCTAAACAGATCAAAAAGCTGGAGCAAGATTTAGGTGTTCAGCTTCTCAACCGTTCTACGCGTTCGTTCTCGTTGACGTCTGCAGGGGAAGATATTCTCGCACAAACTTATGTGCTGAAAGATACTATCAATCAGATCCAAGGCATTGCAGATTCATACCAGTCTGAACCAAAAGGTGTGTTGCGAATTACTTCACCGATCTATTTTGGCCAGCAATATCTGCAACCTATCATCACTCAGTTCATGAGAAAGTACCCGGATGTTCAGATCGTGCTGTCATTGGACGACAAGATCGCCAACATTATCGCAGGGCAGTTTGATATCGCATTTCGCTTCAGCAAACTTGTTGAATCGAATTTGATTGCGAAGAAGATTGCCGACAGTAACTTTATGTTGGTCGCCTCGAACGACTTTGTGAAGCAGCATGGTGAGCCGAAGACGCCACAAGATTTGCTCGCGTTACCCGCTGTAATTTATACCAATGGTGATATGACAGTCGATCATCTGCGTATCAGTGAAGAGCCGCACGGTAATACTTTCCAGAGCCTAACGATTCGTGGCAACTATAAGGTGAGTGATGTTCGCACCATGGTGTCTTGCGTTAAGGATGGTTTAGGGTATGGTTTCCTCGATCAATCAAACTTGTATGCCTCAATGAAAGAACTTGGCTTGGTCACTTTACTTCCAGACTACCCAATCTCTACTGCTGATACGGCTATTTATGCCGTTTATCCGCACCGTAAGCAAACCAAGCTGGTTAAAGAATTCATCACTACGGTTCAAGACTATATTGGCTCTCCGACGATTTGGGAGAAGATGCAGCAAGGTTAGTTATTTTTCTAATCGTTCAAACACAAAAAAGGAGCCAGATCGTTAAACAATTTGGCTCCTTTTTATTCGTCCAGTTGTCACTAATTTACAATGTAAAGCTTAGCTATAGCTGGCGTGAGCAACTATCCGGTCTCACTGAAAGGCATGACTACTCACGAAAGCCGGTTACTGCTCTTTAAAACGAATTAGTGATCATTAATCACTTCTTTACCACTTGGGTAGGCTTTTGAACCCAGTACATGACCGTCGACTTCTTTGCCATAGTAACCTTGGTGGCTGTGGTAACGCTTAGCATTGCCGGCAACATCGCCTTTGTATCGAGGGTCTTGTGGGCGTTCATGACTGTTTACAAACGCTGCCACATCCCACGCATCCTGAATTGACAGCTGTTGGCTTTTTCCAAGCGGCATGTTTTCGTAGATGAAGTACGCGGCGGTGTTTACGCGGTGCATACCTGCGCCCCAGTTGAATGAATTTTTGCCCCAAAGTGGTGGTAGGTATGAGCGGCCGTCGTCCCCTTTGATACCTTCACCATTCTGTCCATGACAGGTTTGGCAGCTGGTTTGATAAACCTTTTCGCCACGCGCTATCGACGGTTCTTGTTCAGGGTTAGCAATCTTAGGGTAGCCGCGACCTGCAAGCTTGCTGCGGTCATCGATTGGGTATTTGCTTAACAGCTCTTCAGGAAGAGGGAAGCTCTCCGCTTTTCCTCCGACTTGTAAATCTGCATCGCTAAACTCAGGAACGGGTGTGTCTTGCATGCCGTTCTTATCCAAGATACCGCCCATTGCCAACCAGTACGAGTAAGCGGTTAGCGCGACCATCTCTTTTGAGCCCACTGCTGGTGGTAAACCATTCATTGAGTAAGTGAAACAGCCTTGGATACGTTCTGCGTAGCTGTTTACTTTGTCATTTTTAGAGCGATACGCAGGGTAAGCCATATACGCTCCCCAAAGAGGCGCAGCATTTGGTTTCATGCCCGCTTGCATGTGGCAGTTGACACAGTTTTGTTCATTGCCTACGAACGTACCACGCATCTGTTGTGAATCGACAAACAGCGAATAACCCAGTTTTACTTTGTCGCCAAACTCCCCTGCAGGAATATCTACCAAGTCTCGTGGCACTAGATATTTGTTATCTTGAGGCTTCTCAACGGCTGGTAATTCGGTTTGGCGATCAGGCAACTCAGCTTCGGCATAAGCGATTCCAGAGGCAAGGGTTGCGGTAATTAGAAGTAGTGTTTTCATGCGAGCCCTTTAGTATCGGAAAGATGCGAAGTAGTACGACAGGTTTTTGATTTCATCGTCGGTTAGCTTGCCCGCGATGTTGCCCATCATGTTCAAATCATCACCCTTCCGAGTGCCGTTTTTCCAAGCGTTGAGCTGAGTTTGAATGTAGTCGGCATGCTGGCTCGCTAGGCGTGGGAACTTGTCGACACCCATACCACTTGGCCCGTGGCATGTTGCACAAGCGGGAATGTTTCGATCCCAATCGCCTTGGAATATAAGTTTACGATAAGGGTTATCGATATCAGCTTGTGAGCCGCGCTGTTCTAAATCGGTGAATTCGTATGAAGGCAGTGATGCAAAGTATTCTGCAACCTCACGACGAACGGCAGGGTCAGACACACCGTCAGCCATCCCCTTCATGATCGCGCTTTGACGCTCGCCACTTGAGAATAAGACTAGTTGATGTTCTAGGTAGTCCGCATTGAGCCCTGCTAGCATCGGGGCGATGTTAGGCATGCCTTTACCGTCGGCTTGGTGGCAGCTGCTACAGGTTTCTGCGGCTTCTGGCATTGGGTTAGGCGCTGCTTGTGCAAAAGCGGATAAAGAAAGGCTTCCTAGAGCAGCGATGCAAAGCGTTAAAGTTTGAGTTTTAATTGTCAGCTTAGTCATGAGGCGTCGCTATTGGTTGTAATGCACGCATTTTCGACATAATTGGTTGTTCGCGCTATTGTGGATTTCCACATTAATTCACTTGGAACTTGAGGCGAGTCTCACATTAATAACCTCAATCGTCATAATGGAATTGATGTGAACTTCTATAGACTGATCCAACTGCCGTTAACGAAATGCAAGGGAACTGCCATGTTCGCCTCGGTGTAACTGTTTGTTAAGGCTCTTTATGGCACCGATTTTATAAGCATAGACGCTTGATGGGGCTAGGTGAGAAACTTGTAGAGAAGTGATGTGAAGAATTGATGGTTTGGCGTTGAGTAGGTTAGAAAAAGAAGAGCAACCTCGAATTACGAAGTTGCTCTACTGTGCTCAGTCTTGAATTGACTGAAATAGCTGAGCTTGTAACGCCTAGACTTTGTAGATCTTAGCTGGAAGCGCTTGTCTTGCTGCTGCGCCCACAACCCAATCCAACATCACGCCTTTGCCTTCTCTCGTCGGATCAATCAAGCCAATATCATTGATGTTAACGCCATCGTTTGACTTCATTTTCACTGGTTGTTGTGTATCACCAATCCAGTGTGCACGCTCACCGAGTTCTTTGTGTCCAAAGCCGTGTTCAAAGCCTAATGTTCCCTGTTTTATACCATCAATCACCATTGCCAACGCATGTGTGGTTGAGCTCGGTGTTTCAATGGCAAATACGTCACCAGTTTTGATGCCTGCAGAAGAGGCGTCTTGTGGGTGAATGTAAACCGGGTTCACGCCTTTGATGGACTCTAAGCGTGGTGACAAGTTAGACACCGCACTGTGAATGTTGGACTTAAAGTTGGTCAGGGTGAACGGCCACTCTTTTGCTGGGAACTGCTCTGCCAAAGGTGTGCCGTCTGCCAGCTTCTGTGGATACCAAGTCGGGCAACCCATGTATTGCTCACCACTGATAGTGTTGCGAGAAGTACCAAGCTTTTCATTCCAGATAGCTAATGGCTTGGTCCATTTGTACTTCATAGTTTCATTAGTATACGCATTGGTGGCGTCTTCAAAACGACCGCCACGCGCAAAGATATAAGCTACTTTGAGCATCTCTTCAGGCTTGAGCGTTTTGTTCATCACAGGCACTAGGCGCTCAAGACCAGACCAAACAATATCTTCCGCATCCACATTCGGCACGCCACCTTTTACGAACGCTAAGTTAGCAGCCGAGCGCAGGTAGAAGTCTTCAGCGCTATGAATACCGTGCCAGTTACCTTGGTTGTCTTTGATTACGTTATCGCCAAAACCACCTAAGCCCAGTGTTTTCGCCAGATCAATAAAGAAGTTCTCTAGGTTGATGGCGCGCCCGTCTTGAGTGCGTGAGGTTTTAGGCTCAACAATCGGCCAACGAGCGGTGATCGCTTTGGTCGCGACACCATGCCACGGTGTTGCCATGCCCCAGCTTTCGTAGGTCACCGTGTCTGGCACGAGGTAATCCGATAAGGTAGTCGTTTCATTGATAAAGGCATCGATAGACACGATCAAGCCAAGCTGTTTGGGATCCTTAAGCTTCTCGCCTAGCAGGTTGTCTAAGCCTGGGACACCATATAGTGGGTTCGCCATGTGGTTGATCCATGCTTTTGCACGGTAAGGGTAACCGTCAATCGCAGCTGATAAGTGCTCAGTTAAAAGCGGAGCTGAGATTGGGTACCACGGAGCACGTGTCGGGTAGGGGGATTCACCGGCGGCAACGCGACGTTTGTATTCGCTGGTTTTTTGATACGGGAACTTGCTGCGGGACAAGAACACGCCTTGAGGCTTAGTCTTACCTTTAAACTTAGTAAAGTCGTAGCGTGGGCCTGCAACCGAAGTCGGGTAGCCACCCGCTTTCGCCATCGCACCGCCTTTCGCGTTGATGTTACCGATCAGCGCGTTCAGCATTAGGATAGAGAACGAGTTGTAGAAGCCGTTGGTGTGCATGTTGCCACCGTGAGTATCCACGACTGCTTTCGTCCCGTAACTGGTAAAGCGTTTCGCTAGCGCAATAATTTGGTCCTGCGGGATCTCACACTGCTCACTGTAGTATGCAAGGTCATATTTGAAGGCTTC
This sequence comes from Vibrio sp. 14G-20, assembly GCF_026241515.1. Lineage (GTDB taxonomy): Bacteria > Pseudomonadota > Gammaproteobacteria > Enterobacterales > Vibrionaceae > Vibrio. Next base: position 79,627 of record NZ_JAPHPW010000009.1, on the reverse strand, counting down.
TTCCTTCAATCTTTGCAGAGAAGACTTAACACGAACAGTCTGACCATTGATTTCTACGTCTTGATCGACGAACAGCGCCGCTTCATTCACCTGAATATGTGATGATAACAGTGACGTTGTCACATCTAGTGCGATAAATCCGTCATCGTCAGACATCGGTTCGCCTGTTTCTAGCAATCCAATATCCGATGCACGGAGCATACGTCCATTTTGTGGGTGTGTTTCGTCACTGATCACAAGGTGTGAAGCATTACACCAATGCGTGGTGCCTGCTTTTTGCATCGCTTGTGCGCTTGGGCGAGACAAGAAATCGTGATTGTAGCGCTGGTTTTCGATGATCCATTGGATCATGCCCAATACTAATGCTGAATCAGTGCCCGGTTTGATCGGTAGCCAGTTGTTACGATCGCCCGCCGCAAGGCTCGATGATCCTGCTGGAAGGCTTGGAGTCACAATGGTGTAGCTCAGTTTTCCATTAGTACGAGCTTCAGCCAGTTGTCGTGCTTGACGCTTAAACGGGTTACCCGCTTGAGCCGGAGACATACCGATGAAAAGAATGAACTCAGCGTTGTTGAAGTCGGGCTTTAAGTGCGAGAACTTGTCTAAGTCATTCATGATCGCGCCAGAACCCGCGCGGAATGCGTAACCACAGTAAGAGCCGTGGTGACCAAAGTTGCGTGTTCCGTAGCTGTTAAACGCAAAGCGCTTCAAGATGTCATCACGACCTTCATTACCGGCATTAGTCACTAGTAACTGGTTGGCTTTAGGACCGTATTCAGGGTTGTTCGGATCGAGCGGTGTTTCGATATCACGAATCGATCTTAAGCCCTCGACTTCGCCCTCTCCGAATAAGTTACCACCTTCGGTGATCTCAGAGATGAGTTGTTCGTAGCTGATCGGCTCCCATTTACCTTCACCACGCTTACCAACACGTTTGAGCGGTTGAGTGATTCGGTACGGGCTGTTTTGAATCTCTAACATGCCATTACCACGGGCGCAGGCTGTCGAACGATTGTTGATACCGGATTCACCAGACAAGCCAATGTAGGCGTCTTTTACGGGCGTTTTGAACGGGATCTGTTGGTCGCTTGATAGCGGGTGGTAAGGGTTGCCCGAGATGCGCAAAATCTCGTCATTGCGATTATCTATACGCACACGTAAGCCACACAATGTCCAGCAGCCAAAACACATTGATGGTGCAACGCGTTGGTTTGGATTCGGCGAGATCTTACCTTGCTCATCGACACTGTATTCCGTCTCGAGTGAGTTACCGTGATGGATGTGATTGGTTTTCTTACCTGCGGTGCCATCAATAGCACCGTGAACCATATGCTTTGTGGTTGTCGCATAACCTGCAGCAAAAGCTCCAACACCACCGGCAGCAAGGCCTGTTTTCAAAAATTGACGACGTTTGTTATCCATGATGATTCCTCAGACTACAAGCTATGTGAGCGGTTAAGTGGTGACGGTGTGTTTTGGTTTGGCTTTGATGTTGCCTTTGGCGCAGAGCCAGTTGTTCGTGTAGATACAATAGGTTGTGTAGATCCAATAGTTCGAGTAGACACGATTTCAGAGGCGAACAACGCAAGTGCTAACCAAAGGCCACACATACCAACAATGCCAAGTAAACCAGCGCTACCCATTGGCAGTTCATAGGGGAATGGACCTACATCAAAACGTGGAATGGTTTGAATCTCCATCATGGTCACCCAACGCACCGCCCATGCTGAAACGATGGTCGCTAGCGCTATGCAGACAATTCCTAGCTTGCTTTGAGATAGACGTTGCAGTGGCAAAACTAAGATCATGCACAGCAAAATGCTGGTGGTCATGATGCCTAGATTGATTCCCCAAGCGTTGTTCTCGTAGAGATTGAAGTGACCATGGTTAGATGCCCAGATCGACGTGAGAATGATGGCAAGGCCACCTGTTAAGGTAATGGTTCTTTGTATCAGAGCTAGGTCTGTTGGTTTTAAGCTTGGCTTGCTTGAAGGCAGTAGAGCCCAAATCAACAACGTTAAGCCCGTTGCAGCAAAGAAGGCTGTTGTGAACCAAAGCAGCGGGGAAGCCGGTTGATGCCAAAGCGGTCGGCTCGCCAAAATTGCAATCTCTGCGCCTGTATAAAGCGCGATGCTTAGGCCCGAAATAGCCGTCACAGCAGCGAGTGCAATCATCAGCTTTGACGATATTTGCCATTGACCTAGCGTCAGCCAAGCCAAACGTTTTAGAAGTGGGTTTTCACTTTTCTTAAGCTGTGCGATGTCGTCACGTAGGTAAACCCAAGCAGTCGCGACAGCTAGCCCAGAGAATAGAGGTAGAAACAAAGCGCCTAATGACATCCATGACCAAGGCGTGATGTGGGCGTAGAAGTGCCAAGCACGTCCCGGTTGGTGCAAATCACCGGTTAATGCTAATGGCCCAACAATCGCGCCGATGGCCATCACAAGCACAAGGGCAGAACGGAATTGATGGCTGGTTGAGTTTTTGAATATTAGTGCAATTAAAAACAGAATAGCCGCCGCATAAGCCGAACCGATGTAGAAGAAATATTGAACCGCCCACGGTAGCCAAGCGATCTCTTGAGCGGGAACTAACACCTCAGTGATATTCATGCTATCTCTCCTTGTTTGCCTTGTGCTGCGATTGCCGAGTTTTGTTTGCTAAAGGATGAGTTATCGATGGCGGCTGGATCATAAATCGCAGGCTGGCCTTCGATATGGCTAACGAAACGTTCGTTCATGCCGATATAGAAAACATGTGGGTTGGTATTTTGCTCTGGCTTGAGCACCTTGATGTCGTCTTGGTTTTCATTCAGCAGACGATTGATCTCGCTGTTTGGATCTTTCAGGTCACCAATGACACGTGCGCCTCCAACACAGGTTTCGACACAAGCGGGCAGTAAGCCGTCTTCAAGGCGGTGTGCACAAAAGGTGCATTTGTCAGCGGTAAGCGTGTCGTTGTTAATGAAACGCGCATCGTAAGGGCAAGCTTGAACACAATAAGCGCACGCAACGCAGCGTTCGTTGTCGACCATCACGATGCCATCTTCACGTTGGAAGGTCGCTTGAACAGGGCAAACCTTTATGCAGGGTGCGTTGTCACAGTGATTACAAAGGCGAGGCAACATGAAAGATTTCACGTTTTGTTGAGCTGTCGAACCATCATCAAGGGAGACTTCATACTGTTTTACCGTGGTTCTGAACTGGCCAATCGGCGCTTGGTTTTCAACGCTACAGCCAACAGTACATGCCTGACAGCCAACGCATTTACGTAAATCAATCGCCATCGCGTAGCGTTTACCTATTTCGCCTTTGCGGTCAGGTTGGTTGTTATTGCGAATGGCTGTGCTCGCGACTGCGGTGTTGATTCCGGCAATGGGAATGAGCGCAGCACCGGCGGAAACTTTACCGAATTGGCTGAGAAACCGTCTTTTCAATGAGTCCATAGTGGTACCTATAAATGGGTATTCGTTCTGTTGAGCTCATTGTCAGATTTTGACCGTACACGGGGTATTGTGGATTTCCACATACCCAGATTAAAGTTGATCTAGAACAAATGCGGTTTTAGCAATCTAGCTGTTATGCTTTGTTTCAGAGGATTATTTAAGGCGACCTAAAGCATAAGTTAAGCGTGGAGCATCTCGCTAACCTAAAATGAAGCCAGAATAAATCGGATAAACAGTCCGTTTGGAGAAAGAGATTTCAGTGACCGTTCGAAAACTAATGACCGTTGTCAGCCTTTGTTGGTTGAGTCTAACTGCTGGTGTGTGTGTCGCTGCTCAATCTGAACAAGCGATAGCAGCTCCAAGCCCAAGCCCAAACCAAAACACAGATGAACCCGACCAGATTATCGAGGTTGGTGTGTTGGCGACTCGAGGCAAGCTTTCGGCGCTGCAACGCTGGCAGCCAACAATGGATTGGTTGTCTGAACGTATTCCGGGTAAGCATTTTGTTCTCAAGCCTTTTAATTTGGAAGAGATGGCGGAAGCAGTAAAAGATGTCACGGTCGATTTTGTTGTCACCAACCCCGGTCAAGCAGTGCGTTTAGGACGTCAATACGCGCTCTCTTGGATGGCGACCATGACCAGTCACAATTACGACGATCAAGGTGTGAGCAGCACGCGCAGTATCGGTTCGGCATTGGTGGTCAGAAGAATGTCACCCTATATCTCGTTTGAACAACTGAGCGGAAAGCCAATTGCGGCTGTCTCTGAAAATGCGTTTGGCGGCTACCTGACTATGCGCTACCAAGTGATGCAAGAAGGGCTGAACCCTAATCACTTTTTCTCTAATACTCAGTTCTTGGGTTTCCCGATTGATGCCAGTTTGTACCAACTGCGAGAAGGACACATTGAAGCGGCAGTCGTCCCCGCTTGTTTGGTTGAAAATATGATTAGCGAAGGTTTGCTGGTGGCTGGGCAATATCGAGTCATCGGTAATCAAGCGCCTGAAGGCTTCCGATGCCAAGTGTCTACACCGCTGTATTCCAACTGGTCGTTTGCTAAGACAGAGCGAGCTTCTTCAGCACTGGCCAAGCAAATGAGTCAGGTGCTGTTTTCAATGCCAAAGAGCAGTGCGCCAGCGATTGCAGCCAATGCTTCGGGTTGGACGTCACCAACTAGTCTGCTCTCCATCGACAAGCTCTATCAGCAGCTCGACATGCACCCACTGCAACAGCCATGGTGGAAGGAAGCGTTAATCTGGCTTAAGTACAATCAGCAATGGGCATGGGCGTTCTTCATTCTTGTGGTGTTACTGAATGCTTACCACTTCTGGTTGGAGTACAAATTCAGTCGAAGTAAAAAGCAGTTGGAAGCCACGTTGCACAAGCTAAAAAGTAAGAGTGAGCAACTCGAGCACTCTCAACGCATTGCAGTCGTGGGCGAGTTGGGGAGCAGCCTCGCACATGAGATCAACCAACCTTTGGCGGCCATTCGTAACTACAGCGAAGGCGGTTTGTTACGGATTTCGAAGAACAAACCATTGACCGATATTGAACCTGTGTTCGAGAAGATTCAGTCGCAAGTGGATAGGGCTGATGCGATCATTCAACGTCTAAGAAACATGATAAAGAAACGCTCATCTGAGAAGTCCCAGATTGACATCGAACAGTTACTCACCGACACCATCGAATTGCTGCAATTTCGATTACAGAAACACAAGATAACCGTTGAACGTCATGCCGTAGGTAAGCCTATTGAGCTGTATGTTGATTCGGTGGGGCTACAACAAGTGATTGTAAACCTGATAAACAATGCAACCGACGCATGTAACGCACAACAGCATCGCGAACAAAGCGCTGCGTCTGATATTGATAACAAAAACAGCGAACCACCAACAATTAAAGTGATTACCGAGTATCAACCGGATAAAATGATGCTTTCGGTTATCGATAACGGAACAGGCTTAGATTTCACCGAGCAACAAGTCACTCAAGCCTTTGTCAGTAGCAAAGAAAACGGCTTGGGTTTAGGGCTTGCGATTTGCCAAGACGTGATTGAAGACCACAGCGGCCAAATGACCATCAAATCATTAACTCCTCATGGCTGTCACGTCGCAGTGACGTTACCTTTTTCTCTTTCAAATGATTCATAAGGAATCTTGTTATGTCTGAACTTCATCAAACGTTGCCAGTCTATGTGGTTGATGACGATGAGTCGATGCGTGACTCACTGGTGTTCTTATTGGAAGAGCATGATTTTACGGTGTCAGCCTATGAAGATGGACCAAGCTTTTTAGATTCTGTGGATCTCACAAAGCCGGGCTGTGTAGTGCTAGACAGCAGAATGCCAGAAATGAGAGGGCAGCAAGTTCATGAGTTGATGGTGAAAGCGCAGAGCCCACTGTCGGTGATCTATTTGACAGGGCATGGCGACGTGCCAATGGCAGTTGAAGCCTTACAAGCCGGCGCGGTGAATTTCTTCCAAAAGCCAGTGAAAGGCAATGAGTTAGCTGAGGCAATCAAACAAGGTTTGGACGCTTCCGAAAAGCACTTACACATGAATGTGTATCGCCAAGCGTATGCATCATTGACTGAACGCGAAATCGACATTCTTAAGCAGATCATCGACGGAAAACGCAACCAAAAAATTGCCGATGAATTATGTATCGCGATGAGAACGGTGGAAGTACACCGAGCGAGTTTGATGAAGAAATTCTCAGCGAAGACGGTAGCGGAACTGGCTTACATATACGGACAATTGACTTAACTATCATTGTGAGAAATTCCTGATGGAAACCCATCAATTTTGTCACCGACATTTAGGTTTTTTCTAATGAAAGGTGGTCTTCATAAGTAATCGATATTGAAGCAAGATCACACCATTTATGGCGTGCATACGGATAGGTCTAAGTAGACTTTTTATCGTTATGTATTCCTGAGATACTGAACTGAGTTCATTTTAGGGCAGAACGTTTTAATAACGGCGCTTTTCCCTGTAATTAGAAACATTCGCTATAGGTTGATGACTCCTCGACACCGAGATCTGTATCAGCCGAGTTAGGTTAAAATATTTTATGAGTACAATGGGAATCGCAATTGGTGCGACGGCTCTTTCGTTAATACTTGTGGCCGTGTGGCTGATTTCTTTATCGCTAAGAAAACAGCGCTTGGAACAAGAACGCAAAGCTCGTGCAGTCGCTTACCGAAAAGCGATTGAAAAAGCACGCATCCAAGAGCAAAAAGAGCGTCACTTCAAAGCAGAAACCGGACATGTTCCGTCGATTCTATATTTAGCGAAAGAGGCCGAACGTAACAATATTAAGGAAGCCTTATATTGGTACGATAAAGCCGCGCATTTAGATAATGTCAACGGCATGTATGGCATTGTGCGTTTGAGTATGAAGCGCAAAGAAGACCTGATTTTAAGAGAAAAAGCCAATTTCTGGCAGCTTGCGATATCCGCATTGGACAATGACGTGTCTGCGAAATTTGAGATGGGCAAAGCGCTTGTCTTTGGTCGTGGAACTGATAAAAACATCCCTAAAGGTTACACCTATATCGAAGAATCTGCGGCTGGTGGTAATACTGAAGCAATGCTGTTTATCGGTGACTGGTGTCTAGATAAAGAAAACCCAGATTACTCTGCCGAAAGTTCTGTCGAGTGGTACCAAAAGGCCGCGGAAAAGAATAGCTTAGACGGCAAGATCAAACTTGGTATGAGTTATTTGAACGGTATTGGTGTTGAGCCTAACCATGGCGAGGCTGTTTACTGGTTTGAGACGGCCGCAGAAAAGAACAGTGCAGAAGCGATGTTTAGAGCAGGCGAAGCTTGGATTGACCATGGTGAACACGGCAACGCCATCGCTTATATCTGGTTATTCCTATCAGCTCATTTTGGCTACGCAGAAGCGAAGCATTTGAGGGATAAAGTCGGCGGGGAACTTGGTGTCGATGCTGTCGTGGGCTTACAGGCTCTGACTAAACCGATAATGACCAAGTTGACCCAAGAAGCGATCACTAAGCACTCAATCATTAAGGCGCTCAACAAGCTCTACAAACGCAATGTGCCTGTTCCTAAGAAGGTTAAAGAAGCGTCCGATGAAGAAAGTGAGGAGTTAAATGTCGATGGTAGTCATTTAGAGACCAAAGCTTCGAGTGAGCAAGGCTCTAACGTCGATTACAGCCAGCAGGCGACGTCAAACCATGATAGCGGTGCTGCGAATCAAGGGCCACCCAGCGATCAAGCAACGCATAACTCTCTAGATTTCAGTCAGGCAGCAGTGGATCCAAGCTGGAAAAGCAACCACTAAAACGTGTTGGTTAGCTTTGATGAGTTGGACAAGAATGACTGAAGCTATGAAGCTATGAAGCTATGAAGCTATGAAGCTATATAGCTTCTAACCGTAATCTAGAAAACCAAGACAACAAAAAAGGGAAGCGAATGCTTCCCTTTTTATTTGTGTGCTATTTGCTTTTAGAGCTTAGAGCTTAGAGCTTAGAGCTAAAGTCTAATACCCAAGAGCTGTTAAGCTTTGTTTTGCTCAGCTTTACATACAGCCGCAGTGAACACTACGTCAGTTGAGCTGTTAAGCGCTGTTTCAGCCGAATCTTGAATCACACCGATGATGAAACCAACCGCTACAACCTGCATCGCTACATCGTTAGAAATACCGAATAGGCCACATGCTAGTGGGATAAGCAGCAGTGAACCGCCTGCAACACCCGATGCGCCACATGCCGAAATTGCAGCAACAAGGCTTAGTAGAATCGCAGTGAAGATATCAATTTCAATACCCATTGTGTGTACAGCTGCAAGCGTTAACACAGTGATGGTGATTGCAGCACCTGCCATGTTGATGGTTGCGCCTAGAGGGATTGATACAGAGTAAGTATCTTCATCTAGCTCTAGCTTCTTACAAAGGTTCATGTTCACTGGGATGTTTGCAGCGCTTGAACGAGTGAAGAATGCCGTTACACCAGACTCACGAATACATTGCAGTACAAGTGGGTATGGGTTCTGTTTTGTCTTTACAAAGACAAGCAGAGGGTTAACCACAAGTGCAATGATCAGCATTGAGCTTAGTAGAACCGCTAGCAGTTGACCGTAGCTTGCTAGTGCATCGAAGCCCGTTGTTGCGAATGTAGTCGAAACAAGGCCGAAGATACCGAATGGCGCAAGACGAATAATGAAGCGAACAATGTGTGAAACACTGTGGCTAAGGTCTTCGAAAACCGCTTTGGTTGTTGCAGATGCGTGGTGCAGTGCAAGACCAAGACCGATTGCCCAAGCAAGAATACCGATATAGTTAGCGTTCATTAGTGCGCTAACTGGGTTATCTACAAGCTTGAATAGAAGCGTATGAAGAACTTCTGCAATACCTTGAGGAGGGTTAGCACCTTCAGCGCCAGCAACCAGTGTCAAAGTGGTTGGGAACATGAAGCTCAGTACTACAGCAGTCAGTGCTGCAGAGAACGTACCAATCAGGTAAAGCACAATGATTGGACGCATATGAGTATGCTGACCTTTCTTTTGGTTTGCGATAGAAGCTGCAACAAGAATGAATACTAAAATTGGGGCAACAGCTTTCAGAGCACCAACAAACAGACTACCTAGTAGGCCTGCGTCTTGAGCTGCTGAAGGAGAAACCATGGCGAGAACGACACCGAAAACAATACCAGCAAGGATCTGTAGGACAAGGTTCCCACGAGCGATGCGGGCGAGCATGTTGTGATTTTGCATAAAATACCTGCAATTGTTAAATTATTATAGTGATGTATCTTTTATAAAGTTGTACCAAATCCAACTATACACTAGTGGAATGGGCGGTCATATTAGCGGGATCTTAGAGGGTGTCTAGGAATAGTTTACTTTTAGGGTGATTGTTTGCGCTACGTGGTGTTTTTAGGGCTAAATGTTAAATAATTGTATTTTGATTGGGCTATAAATCTGCGGAACTACATTTATTAGACCTAATGTACTGTAAGTTTAGAAATGTAAATGCTCATAGGTAAGAACATTGTGTGCATAAATAGTCGCTTTGCTACCAAATTGAAACAAAAAGCCCCACGTGTTTAACACGGTGGGGCTTCGTCGTTTTAATAAAGCGTATTGTGATTAACTTGATTGGTTTAGTCAGTCGCTTTTTTTTATGTTTCGGCTTTCTGACTGTACGGTTTTGTACATCTTGGAAAGTTGTTTGCTGTTCGCGCGTTGCTCTGCCAATGAGGCGCCATTTCTGGCTTGCTCTCTCAATAACTTTTGATAGTTAGTAAATCGTCTTTCAGACAAATCACCATCCTCAATGGCTTTGCGTATCTTGCATCCCGGCTCGGATTCATGATGACAATCAGAGAAACGACAATGCATGGCTAACTCTTCGACATCAGAAAAGGTTTCACTCACGCCTTCAGCGCAATCAGCGAGTTGTAGCTCTCGCATTCCTGGAGTATCGAGCAGTAAACCACCCGATGTTAGCAAGTGGAGCGATCGTGATGTGGTTGTATGACGACCTTTACTGTCGTCTTCGCGAATGCCACCCGTCGCTTGCTGAGTTTCACCGAGCAATGAGTTTACTAGCGTAGATTTGCCCACACCAGATGAGCCCATCAAAGCGACGGTTTTGCCTGTTTTACACCAAGGTGACAATACTTGAGTTGATTCTTGGTCAAGGCTGTTCACTGCTTCGATCATCAGCATAGAATCTAAGCTTTGCACTTGCTGTACTTTGTCTTGGTGGTCGTCACACAAGTCTTTCTTAGTCAGTACTATAACGGCTTCAACTTGAGCTTCATTGGCGAGTGCGAGATAACGCTCGATGCGGCTCAGATTGAAGTCATTGTTTAACGAGACCACGATAAAAACGGTGTCGATATTGGCTGAAATATATTGTTCTGCGACGCGACTGCCCGCTGCTTTACGGCTGAAGAGCGATTGACGCTCTAGCAAACGGTCGAATTGAAGCTCAGAGCTCAAGATTACCCAGTCGCCAACCGTCATTGCGGGTTGGTTTTGATGGATAGGCAGAACGATTTCGCCTTGTTCTGACGCTAAGGTATAGCCACTACGATGATGTGCGACGATACGAGCAATGACGGAATGGTCATAGTTTTCGAGAGTCAGTTGTTGTTGGAATACAGGTTGCCATCCAAGTTGTTGAAGTGACATTGGATGAGAAAATGCGTTTTGTGAATTCATGTTTATTTACCCAGACGTGCGAGCTTTGATTCCTTATCAGTGCCCTAAAGTCTTATGAGAGCATTAACATCTTGTGAGATCTCTGGTTGTTGACGAGATCAAAAAGTGTTGACGAGATAAAAGCATCGAGACGTCAAAAATGTTTTGAGCTTGGGTCGAATTCAAATAGATAGGACCCGGATTGAGTCATGCGCTACAGGCATGCAGATATTGATCACTTATAGATCAATAGTAAACCGGGTAAAAGTGTGCGGTAGCCAGTCGATGGCTTAAGTTGGTCGTTCTAGATTAAAGTTTGCTTAACCAAACAAATTAACGCGTTACTTTTACTGCCAGTTTTAGTGTTTTCATTACAATCATCTTCTATTCTCCTTGGTTATTAATGTGGTCAGGCTTTGAATAAAAATCGAGCTCAGTTTAACAAAAAGCCACGATGGCGAGAAGTCATCGTGGCTTAATTTATTTCATTGATTGTGAATCCGATTAGTGATGATCGTGATTCATCTTTTTCATGCCGCTCATTACTTTCTTAACCGGCGCGTCAAAGGTTTGGGTTTCACCGTTCGCGAAAGTCAGAGTCATCTCGATCTGCTCACCTTCTTTTAGACCGTCTTTTAGGTCGAACAACATAATGTGCAGGCTGCCAGGCTTAAGTACCGCTTCACCATTCGCAGGGATTGTGATTTGTTGAACTTGGCGCATCTTCATTACGTCGCCATCAACGATAACATCATGAAGCTCTACCTTGCCTGCTGCGGGTGTAGTTGCAGAAACAATAGCGCGATCTTTGTCACTGTGGTTCATCAACGTTGTAAATACTGCGCTGTTCACTGCTGAAGGCGGTGTTGCACGAGCGTACGCGTCGTGAACCATAATGTCGCTATTCGCGTGAGCAAAGGGAGTGAGCAATAAGCCTACTAGAGCAAGTGCTTTTAACTTCATGTTGTTGTCCTTATTTTTATGTTTTGGTCTGGGACCTGACTTTATGTTTGAACTTTATTGGTTAAGTTCTTTGTTTTTACGTTTACTGCGTCAACTTGTTGATGGCTTCAACAATTGGTGCAGGTGTTAACGTGTGCGGTACTTTAGTAATCAAGGTACCGTCGGGCTTTAAAAAATAAAAATATGAGCTGTGGTCAAGGGTATATTCCAACTCTGAACCTTCAAGCTTGGTCTTTCTGAAAATAACACCGTAGTTATGTGCAAGCGTCGTTGTCACGTCTAACGGGCCACTTAATCCTTCCATCATTGGGTGGAAGTATTGTGCGTATTCGTAAGAAGCTTCTGCGGCATCGCGCTCAGGATCAAGAGAGACAAACATTGGGCGAATCTTTGCTTTTGCTTCGTCAGAGACTTGGTTAAGTGCTCCAGCTAACATTGCTAGTGAGGTAGGGCAGACATCTGGGCAACGTGTGAAACCGAAGTAAACGATACGAATTCTGTCGTCGGTTTCGTCAAAGATTTCCGTTGGCTGATTATCTTTACCAAAAAGGGTTGTTGCGGAGAACTCTTGCTTTGCAGCGTGTTGTTCTTGAGCTTCGTTTTGCCCATCAAGGTAGCTTTTGACACCAAAGCCAAGTACAAACGCTACCACTAATGCTAACGACCAATTCTTACTCATCTTGCCATCCTTATTGCAGGGTTTACGGTTTCAACACCATCGGTGAGTTCGCCAAGCCAAGTCATTTTATCCATGGTACACACAGGTAAAATTACATCACCTTCATAGGTATTGTTGCCAATATTCTTTAATTGAAAACGTGCTGATCCCATTTCCATTTCTAAGCCAGTGAGTGACAGCATTAATGTGTCAGAGGCTGCGCCTTCCCAGACTACTTTGATTTTACTTGGAACGAGTGGCTGAGCCGTCTCACTATCGAGTGTCATCGCCACCGCATTTTGCTCACACGATGTGGTTGAAAGCATGCAGTAATCATCCAAGTTGACGTCGGCAGTTGAGTGCTCCATCGCTGATTTAAACTGCTGAATTGCTTGTGGCCCATAAAAGCCTGCCACGAGAGCGATCCCAAGAGCAGTAACCTTTAATGCAGAGTGCATGTCGTGTTCTCATCTAATTTTATAAGAGCCGCGATGTTATCATACCCCTCAATACGTGCTTGTATCAAAAAGCAATTTTGTGCGTATGGTAGATATAAAAAAGCGAAGCCATAAGCTTCGCTTTGATTCATTTCATATGGTGCGTCGCTACTAAGCTCGGCACCCTACATGCTAACTTAAGCACGATTGTTAGAGATTAGTCAGCATTGCGCTCAGCAAACTTTTCTAAACCCAGCACTAACGCGATAGCCACCAACATCATGATCACCGATAAAGTAAGCTGAGAAGGTTGAGACGTTACCGCTTCGAAATTGAACGGAGATAGGTTCTCTTGAATCAGTGGTACTTGCTCTCCTTTCGAGTTGGTGCGCCAGCTGATGGTTTCTTTCCAAGGCCAGATCTTCGGTAGCGTACCGATCATTAAACCCGTTAAGAACACCAATGTGAAATCGCGGAATGAGCGCAGTAACCAAGAGAGTACGTGCGAGAAAGTCAGTAGACCAATCACACAGCCGCCAAGGAATAGGGCAAGTACATCGATTTGAAACGATTTAACAGCGCCAAGCACTGGGCCATACATGCCAATCAGAAGCAGAATAAAGCTGCCTGAAATACCCGGTAAGATCATCGCACAGATCGCAATCGCACCCGCAATCAAGACGTTGATGCTGGTTGGCTCCATTTGCAATGGCTTAAGCACGGTAATGCTATAAGCGAAGGCAACACCAAGCAGTAAAAAGACGAATCGAATCATATCGCGCTTTTCTACTTGCTTAAGAATATGGAAAACCGACACTAAGATCAGGCCAAAGAAGAAAGACCACAGTGGAACAGGGTGGGTGACCAATAACCAAGAAATCAGTTTTGCAAATGTCGCAATGCTCGTGAATACGCCTGCGAACAATGAAATTAGGAAGAAACCATTGATGTGGTTAAACGCGGCTTTGAAGCCTTCGCGTTTCCATAGGCTAAGTACGCTAGGGTTAATTCTGCGAATGCTTTCTAGCAGCGTATCGTAGATACCAGTGATGAATGCGATGGTTCCGCCCGACACGCCAGGGACAACGTCTGCTGCGCCCATTGCCATGCCTTTGAAAAAAGTACTTAAGTAGTTCATTGCTTCATAGAGTTGAGGATGATTTTGTGCAGTATACAAACTTTAGTGTAAAAAAAGTATGAATATGCTTTTGGGGAAGGGCTTTTATTACTCTATTAATTGTAAGGCAATAAGTTGAAGTGAATATTTGCCTAACATATAGATAACAACCACTTAGTGATTTGTCATTAAGAACAGCGATGAAACTGATCCCTTATCGATATTGCATCTTGGTTGCATTATGCAAATGCACTTTGCAATTCGCATGATAAATTCATGGTTTTTATGCGATGCAGGGCTTATAAAACGTCGAATAAAAGTTGGCACGCTAACTGCATTATATTAATCGACCCTTCTTAAGCCGAGGGTCACCTAGCCAACTGACGTTGTTAGTGAACTTATGATTTGTTCACAAATATATAGAGCCAATCGCGATTATTGCGGTTGGCTATTTTTTTGCCTGTCGTTTGGCTATCTCTAGCTTTTATCGGTTACTCCCCATTCTCTAAGCGAAAAAAAAGCCAGCCACCATCGGTGACTAGCTTATGTTTTCTCGAATCAATCTCGAATCAATCTCGAATCAATCTCGAATCAATCTCGAATCGAGTGTCCGTTTTAGTACCCCATCAACTGCAGCAAGTTCTCTGCTGTGCTGATTGCTTCTTTACGGTTAGCAATGTTGAGCTTTTGGTACAGGTTACGGATGTGAGTCTTGATTGTGGTACCTGCTACATCAAGTTCTTGAGCGATTTGCTCGTTACTGAACCCAGAGTAGATCAAGCCAAGTACCTGCCATTCACGCTGGGTGAGTGGGCTAGTACGCACAAGCTCAGGAATGTTCGGGTGATTCACCAAGTTTTCAACAAAGTCTTCGTCGAAGTGAACTGAGCGACTGCGTTGAGTCGTTGAGATATCTTTCATGATTTGTTGTGCGCGGTGACGTTCTAAATCACCCAAGCCTGGCTTGTTGCTCAACTTATCCAAGATATGCCCGATAGTACCGCCATCGACCAAGAAGTTACCGACCATGCCAGTTTGATTGGTCATGTGTAGAGCTTCTTCTAGCAATACGCGTGCACTGTCTTCATCGTTGATCTGGGTGCGTAATACCGCTTCAACGATTAAGTTTCTGTTGGTGTCTGTAATTAGGTGTGAACGTTGAGCTTCACTCTTTAAGAACGCCAATGCTTCTTCTGCTTCTTCATACTGTTCAAGAATGATGTGAGCACGCACGATGTTGCGCCATTGAAGCTGGCAGAAGTGGTTGCTTGCTGATTCAGGGCGAACTGCAACGCTCAACCAGTCACGAATGGCGTCTTTATCGCCTTTCACTTGCCAGAATAAGATCAGAGACAGTGACGCATTCGCTGTCCAATCCACATGGTAGGTGGATTGGCGCAACAAGTGCTGAATCTGGTCAATAAACTTCGACGCTTTATCAATTTCGCCACGGCTCAGTGAAATACGAGCCAGCATTGAATAGCTGTGTAGGTGCTTACTTGGTGAATGGTGGCCAAGAATATCTAAGCCCTTGTAACAACACTCTTCTGCTTCATCTAATCGGTTCCAACACCAGAAGATCTGAGCGCGAACACGCAATAAGAATTCATGCAGAGGCACGTATTGAAGTTGGTGTTCTTCAATCAGCTTGAATGCGCTGTCTTGTAGTTCGAATGCGGCTTGAACGTAGCCTTGAGCAATTAGAATTTCACTTTGCTGAAGAATCGCCCACAGTGCTTGATGGTAAACCTGATATTGGCGAGCCAACTTTTCGGTTTGCTGCATCATTGGTAGTGCACGGCTTAGGTTACCCATTACGTGATTCACTTCGCCCACAACCGAGGTTGCGACAATGCGGCTACGATAAACGGTGGTGTTCAGTTGGCTCAACGAAAGCTCAGCCAGTTCTAATGCTTTTTCAGGTTCATTGCTGTTAATGGCAACTTGTGCACGTAAGGCGTTGTATTGGCCTTGTTGCTGAGTATCGAGTTCAATGTTTCGAGCTTGATATTGAGTCTCAGCCTCTTCCAACAAAGTACCCACTTGATCATAACGGTGCTG
The DNA here is from genome assembly GCF_026241515.1 of Vibrio sp. 14G-20. Lineage (GTDB taxonomy): Bacteria > Pseudomonadota > Gammaproteobacteria > Enterobacterales > Vibrionaceae > Vibrio. The sequence goes on along the minus strand of NZ_JAPHPW010000009.1, from coordinate 63,776 downwards.
ACTTTGTGCAAGCCATGCACGCAACATGGACAGTTTAGGCTCACTGTAAAGCTGATCGGTAGTCAGTTGCTTGATCGCCATTTCTAACGAAGACAACTCACCTTGGTTGAACATCGGCCAGCCGTGCTCTGTCAGAATTTGAATGATCAGGTCCGGGTCTTCAGCGCGTTGTGCATGTCGTAAAGCTTGGTGTGGTGTGTTCTGTTTTATCCACGCTTTTGCAGCACTTCGATGAAGTTCAGCTTCTTGCTGAGGAATTCGAGCTTGGCGCTCATGGGCAAGAAATTCACCAAACAAGTTATGGAAGCGATACCAGTTCTTTTCACCTTCAAGCGGGTAGATGAATAAACCAAAACGGTTGAGTGATTCGATCATACCGAGCGCGTCTTCACGTTGTGTAAGTGCACATACAAGCTCATCGTTGAAGTGATCAAGCACAGAACATTGCATCAAGAACTGTCGGGTTTCTTTGTCTAGCAGGTCGAATACTTCTTCAACCAAGTAGTCCCAAAGATGGGCGTGGTTAAAGTGAGAGAACGACTCTGCGGACTGTGCAAGAGTGCGTTTTTGGTGTTGTGCTTGTAGCGCGATAAGTTGCAATGCGGAAGGCCAACCCTCTACATAACTACAGATGCTATCTGCCGTGGTGTCATCAATGCCGTCGGCTACGCGTTGGTTGAAAAAGCGTGTGGTTTCTTCGGTATCAAACGCCAACGAGTCATTACCTAATTCGATCATTAAGTCACGAACGCGCAGGTTTGCTGTACCAAGTGGTGGCGTACCACGACTGGTGACAACCAACGTTAGGTTATCGGGCATGTGTTTGAGGAAGAAGCGCATGGCTTCGTGGATGTCGTCATTGTTGACCAAGTGATAGTCATCCAATACCAGAAAACACTCGTGATGGAATTCCGACATCTCGGCGAACACTTCACTCAATAAAGAAAGCAGTGATGAAAACTGTCGTTTTTCTGCCAGTTTCTGGGCATTAGGGCAGGCATTTTGAGTCGCTTTATTAAGTGATTGAAGTAGGTAGTTGATAAAGCGGAAGGCATCGTTGTCACTATCATCAATGCTGTACCAACCCACATTGGGTTTATCTATCAACCATTGTGCAGCCATGGTGGTTTTGCCGTAGCCCGCAGGAGAGCGGAATAACACAAGCTTATAGCAATCTGCATTGTGAAGCAGATCGAGAACCCTAGGTCGTAGGATTGCATTATGTAAGCGGCCGGGACGAGTCAGTTTCGAAGGGATCCACATATCGAAGTTTTACACCTATTCCGTGGCTATGTTCTGGAATATCCCAATCTATCGTTGAGTGTACTCCAATGACATTAGCCTAATTACTTAAGTCTTTACTCATACTACGTGAAGCAAAACGTTACCGACTATGATCCTCCTCAGAAACCTTGCGCTCCTGCATGTTTTTGGGTGTCTACGCCCTTTATTTGAGATCTTGCTCACGTTACGGGTTGGTTTGGGAATGTGACTTCGTTCATCTCTACACGGGAATCTATGCAAAAGATGAGAGATAGAAATTATTTTCGTGATCTGAATATCAGATTTGACAATGACTTTCATTTGGTTAAATAAAAGTCACATCAATTGAAGTTAAGTTATCGAACGGGAGCTTGTGATCTTAGTCACTTCAAGTTTTTGTTCAAAGTCAGAACATGAGAGTCAGATCACTAACCCTAAGTCGGTACGCCCCCTACGCCCTCCCATCTACTCCTAGTCAGTTGCGTTAGCGGGAGGATGTTTAGTTTATGGTGACCATGCACGATATGTCACAGATGAATTAGAACTATTAAAAGCGAGATTTCTGAAATGAAACCAACTCAGCAAAAAACTTTCGATAAAGTGTCGTTCCAAGAAAGCGTTAAAAAGCATTTATCTGCAACCTACGCAACAACGATTGAAAACGCAGATAGCCGCGCATGGTACCTAGCAATGGGGCGTGCGCTAGCAGAACTCACAACATTTGATCTGTTAGAAACTGAAAATGACGAAAAAATTAAGAACGCGAAGAGCGTTAACTACCTTTCATTAGAGTTTTTGATTGGTCGTTTAACAGGTAATAACCTGATCAGCATGGGTCTGTACGAACAGATCACTCATGCAATGGAAGAGCTAGGTCAAAACCTAACTGATCTTCTAGAAGAAGAACGCGACCCATCACTAGGCAATGGTGGTCTTGGTCGTTTAGCCGCTTGTTTCATGGATTCTTGTGCCGCTCAAGAATACCCAACAGTAGGCTACGGTCTTCACTACGAATACGGTCTATTCAAACAGTCTTTCCAAGACGGTCGTCAACAAGAAGCACCTGACGCATGGCGTGGTGTTGAAGGTTACCCATGGGAAGTGGCTCGTCCAGAACTAGCACAACACATTGGTTTTTACGGTCATGTAGAAGTTGAATACATCAATGGTAAAGAAGTTCGTACTTGGGTTCCGGGTATGGAAGTGAAAGCAATGCCTTGGGATCTACCTATCGTAGGTTACGAGTCAAACACGGTTTACCCATTGCGCCTTTGGGAATGTCAGGCAATTGCACCATTCTCACTAGCAAGCTTTAACAACGGTGATTACTTCGAAGCACAACACTCGCTAATCGATGCAGGTAACATCACTAAGGTTCTTTACCCGAACGACAACCACGAGAAAGGTAAAACTCTGCGTTTAATGCAGCAGTACTTCCACTCAGCAGCGTCTGTTCGCGATATTCTACGTCGCCACGAAGCAGCAGGTTTTTCTCTAGAAGATCTGCCTAAGCAAGAAACAATTCAGCTAAACGATACGCACCCAACGATTGCGATCCCTGAATTGATGCGCATCTTGATCGATGAGAAAGGTTTAACTTGGGACCAAGCTTGGGAAATCAGCGCTCATACGTTCGCATACACGAACCACACACTGCTTCCAGAAGCACTAGAGACTTGGTCTGAATCATTGATCAATCGTCTTCTTCCACGTCACATGGAAATCATTTTTGAAATCAACCACCGCTTCATGCAAGAAGTTCGCAAGATGTGGCCTGGTGACGGTGAGAAGCAAGCGAAGCTTTCTATCATCCAAGAAGGTTTCCACCGTATGGTTCGCATGGCAAACCTATGTGTGATTGGTTCTTACAAAGTAAACGGTGTAGCTGCACTTCACTCTCAATTGGTTAAGAAAGACTTGTTCCCTGAGTTCAACGAAATCTTCCCAGGCAAATTGACTAACGTAACGAACGGCATCACGCCACGTCGTTGGTTGAAGTTCTGTAACCCAGGTTTATCTACGCTAATTACTGGCAAAATCGGTACTGAGTGGCCAGCAAAACTTGAGCAGCTTGAAGGCATCGCTAAGTTTGCAACAGACGCGAAATTCCAAAAAGAATTCATGGCTGTTAAGAAAGAAAACAAGCAGCGCCTTGCTGATTGGGTTCAAGAGAACATGGGTATCGAGCTAGATACTAACGCTATCTTCGACGTGCAAATCAAGCGTCTACACGAATACAAGCGTCAGCACCTAGATTTGCTACACATTCTATCTTTGTACCACCGTATTCTTAACGAACCTGGTTTCGAGTGTGAGCCACGCGTATGTTTCTTCGCAGCGAAAGCAGCACCGGGTTACCACCTAGCGAAAGAGATCATCTTTGCGGTTAACAAGATTGCAGAGAAGATCAACAACGATCCTCGCATTGGCAACAAACTGAAAGTGGTATTCATTCCTGACTACCGTGTAAGCATGGCTGAAATCATCATCCCTGCAGCAGACGTTTCTCAGCAAATCTCACTAGCTGGTAAAGAAGCATCTGGTACGGGCAACATGAAGATGGCTCTAAACGGCGCGTTAACTATCGGTACGATGGATGGTGCAAACGTTGAGATTCGTGAAGAAGTTGGCGATGAAAACATCTACATCTTTGGCCTAGACGTTGATGGCGTAGTGGCATTGCAAGCTCAGGGTTACAACCCATACGATTACTACAACGCAGACCCACTGCTGAAAGCATCTCTAGACCTATTGACTGGCGATGAGTTCTCTCCAGGTCAACCAGGCCTTCTACGTGCAACGTTTGACAGTCTGCTAGACGGCGGTGACCCATACCTATGTCTTGCTGACTTTGCTTCTTATGTGAAAGCGCACGAAGACATGGGCACGCAATACAAAGACCAAGCAGGTTGGGCTAAGAAAGCGATTCTTAACACAGCATTGGTTGGTAAGTTCACATCAGACCGCTCAATCCGCGACTACGTGAACAATATCTGGAAGCTAGAAGCGGTTAACCGTTAATACTTTCAAAGTAGCCAAGGCAGTTTCTGCCTTGGCTCAATTAGCTTGTGAGCAAACGAAAGGCTTAAAGGTTTGTCGTTTATAAACAAGCTGCTTACAAACCGATTGTCACAAGCTAATTGATTAGTAAAAATTTAAATTAACAACCCTACAAAATAGAAAGCGTCAGAACGTTTTCGGAGAGAGCGATGAAAGAACAGACCGTATTAAAACAAGTCGCAGAAATGGCAAACATTGCCGACAGTTACGTTAGTGCGTGGGGCGATGAAGCACAAGTATCAGACGAAACTATCACGTCTCTATTGGCTTCGTTGGGCTACGATACAAGCAGCGACGATGCACTGCTTAAGTCAGCAGAAAGAAAACACAAAAAAGATGTACTAGACCCAGTTCTTGTCTTGCGTGACGGTGAGCCAGTAGAAGTGGCGCTTAACCTAGGTGTAAGTGCTCGTGAAAGTGAGTTCAGCTGGCGCTTAGAAACCGAGCAAGGAGAGGTACTTGAAGGCTATCTTCAATCTCAAGTCGTTCGTGATGAGCGTGCAGAGGGTGGCCCTTTAGTGTTTGCATTGCCAAGTGATTTGGCATGGGGTTACCACAAGCTAATTGTGAGCCGTAAGCGCCGTAAGAAGCCTTACGAGATGACATTAATCATTACGCCAAAAGCGTGTTTCAAGCAATCGCCAATCGAGCAAGGCAAAAAGCTTTGGGGACCAAGCGTTCAACTTTACACACTAAGAACTCAGCACAACTGGGGTATTGGTGATTTCGGTGACCTAAAACAGCTTGTTGCGGATATCGCATCTCGCGGTGGTGATTTCGTTGGTCTAAACCCAATTCACTCATTGTTCCCTGCGAACCCTGAAGGTGCGAGCCCATACAGCCCGTCTTCTCGTCGCTGGTTGAACATTCTATACATTGATGTGAGTTCAGTTCCTGAATTTGCGTTAAGTGCAGAAGCACAACAAACCGTAGGCAGCGCTGAATTCCAACAGCGCCTACAGAAAGCTCGTGAAGCACATTGGGTAAACTACACTGAAGTGTCTGAGCTTAAGATGAGTATCTTGCCTCTGTTATTCGCAGAATTTAAGACTCGTCATTTAGACAAAAACAGCGATCGTGCACAAGCGTTCTTAGCCTTCGTTGAAGAGGGAGGTGAAAGCCTGATGCATCAAGCGGCGTTTGATGCTCTGCATGGCGAACTGCACGCAGAAGACTCTGGCATGTGGGGATGGCCGGTATTCCCTGAGAAGTACCGTACATTCGACAGCCCAGCGACACAGAAATACATCAAAGAGAACCTAGAAAACGTTCATCTGTATATGTATCTACAATGGCTAGCAGATTGCCAGATCAACGATGCACAGTCTCTTGCAGAAGAGAAAGGCATGGCGGTTGGCCTGTACCGTGATTTAGCGGTAGGCGTTGCGGATTCGGGTAGCGAAACATGGGCTGATGAAGGCAACCTAGTGATGGATGCGAGCATTGGTGCTCCACCTGATATTCTTGGTCCTTTGGGTCAGAACTGGGGTCTACCTCCGCTAAACCCAGAAGTGCTTCAAGAAACAAGCTACGACGCTTACATCAAGCTACTTCGTGCGAACATGAAACACTGTGGTGCACTGCGTATTGACCACGTTTTAGGTCTACTGCGTTTGTGGTGGATTCCAAAGGGTGAGAACGCAACTAAGGGCGCGTACATCTACTACCCAGTGCAAGATATGCTGTCGATTCTGGCGCTTGAATCTCACCGTTACCAATGCAGCGTTATCGGTGAAGACTTAGGCACCGTGCCAGACGAAATCGTTGATATCCTAGCGGATGCGGGCGTACATTCTTACAAAGTATTCTTCTTCGAAACATCGGAAGACGATGGTGGTTTCATTTCACCGAAACACTACGCCCCACAATCGATGGCAGCTTTGTGTACTCACGATATGCCAACGCTTCGCGGCTTCTGGCACTGTGATGACTTGAAAATGGGTCAAGAGATTGGCTTATACCCAGATGCAGAACAGCTAGAAACCTTATTCGATGACCGTCTGGAGTGCAAACAAGGTATCTTAGATTCAGTGGCATGGCATGGCTTCTTACCTGAGGGTGTTGGCCGCGATGCAAGCCAAGTACCGATGGACTCTTATCTTGCTGAAGCACTTCAACTGCACGTTGCGGCTGGTGGTTCAACATTATTGAGTGTTCAGTTGGAAGATTGGTTAGAGATGGACAAGCCAGTAAACATCCCTGGCACTGTAGATGAATACCCTAACTGGCGTCGTAAACTATCCATGAACTTGGACGAAATTTTCGCTCATGAAGGCGTCAATCGTATCGCTTCTAAGCTGACTGACGTTCGAGAAAAAGCAGGTAAGTAATGACGTGAGTGACTTGAAAATAAGTGGTTTTTTGCTTACGGCGTACGAAACTACAACCTCGGTCACTCAATAATGAATGCTCATCTGGTAGAATAAATTGTTGTTATATTGCCCGCACTAATAGCGGGCATTTTTGTATTATATTTTTTGGATGTTTGGTTAGGGAGAAACGTTTTGGAACTAAGTTCGATTTCAAAGCAAAAACAAATATATACCCAACTATCACAGGCTTGTTTCACTGACCCGTTTGCGTTTTTAGGGCCGTACTTACCTTCAGATCAAGGTGCATTAAGAGTATGGATTCCAGGGGCAGATAAAGTAGAGTTGATCGTTGGAAAGGAACCTCGTATTGAGTTAGCGCGAGAGGGTGAAAGTGGCTTCATCCTAAAGCAAAAAAGAGACTTACGTTTCACTCACTATAAGCTTGCGGTTGATTGGGCTGGGGTAGAGCAGATCATCGATGATCCATACCAGTACCACGATCTGTACGCGAGTTATGAAGATCTTCATACACCTAAAGATATGTATCATCACATGGGGGCTCAGTTTATTACTCTAGAGCGTGATGGACAGACGATCTCAGGTACGCGTTTCTTGGTGTACGCACCGCATGCAACTGCGGCGAGCTTGGTGGGTAACTTCAATGCTTGGGATGGTCGTCGTCACCCAATGCAACGCCTAGATTACGGTATGTGGGGTCTATTCATTCCTGAACTGGAAGAAGGTGCTCAATACAAGTTTGAATTAAAAGGACCAAATGGCGAAGGCTTACCACACAAAGCTGACCCATGGGGTTTCTACTCTGAGCAATACCCTTCGTTCTCATCTGTGACTTACGATCACGCTCGTTACGAGTGGCAAGATGCTAAGTGGCAGAATCGCCCTGTAACGCAAAAGCGTAAAGAAGCGCTTTCGTTCTACGAGCTGCACGCCGGTTCTTGGAAGCGTAACGCTGAAGGTGAATTCTTAAATTATCGTGAGCTTGCGGCTGAGCTGATCCCATACCTAACTGATCTTGGTTACACGCACGTTGAGCTAATGCCAGTTTCAGAGCACCCATTCTACGGTTCGTGGGGCTATCAACCTGTTGGTCTATTTGCACCGACTAGTCGTTTTGGTTCTCCAGATGATTTCAAATACTTTATAGACCAATGTCACCAAGCGGGTCTTGGTGTAGTACTTGATTGGGTTCCTGCTCACTTCCCAAGTGATGATCATGGCCTAGCAAACTTCGATGGTACGCCATTGTTCCATGATCCAGATCCACGTCGTGGTTGGCATCAAGATTGGAACTCGTACATTTACGATTTAGGTAAAGAGCATGTTCGTCGTTTCTTAGTTTCTAATGCACTTTACTGGTTCGAACAATTCCATATCGATGGCATCCGTGTTGATGCGGTTGCTTCGATGTTGTACCTCGATTATTCGCGTAGCCATGACCAATGGATCCCGAACGTAGACGGCGGCAACGAAAACTACGACGCTATCGCAACTCTTAAATGGATGAACGAAGAAGTGTACAAGCACTTCCCGAATGCGATGACGATTGCTGAAGAATCAACGGCTTTCCCAGGTGTTTCAGCACCGACTTTTATGGGCGGCTTAGGCTTTGGCTTTAAGTGGAACATGGGTTGGATGCACGACAGCTTGTCTTACATTCAAGAAGACCCAATCAATCGTAAATATCACCACGATACAATTACTTTCCCACTGGTTTACGCACACAGTGAGAACTACGTCTTGTCTCTCTCTCACGATGAAGTAGTTTACGGTAAGGGCTCTATCCACGACAAGATGCCTGGTGATGAATGGCAACAAACGGCCAACTTACGTGCTTATATGGGTTACATGTATGCGCAACCAGGTAAGAAGCTGAACTTCATGGGCGCTGAGTTTGGCCAGACGGCTGAATGGAATCACGATGATCAACTACAATGGTTCTTGCTGGATTACAAACGTCATCAAGGCGTTCAGTGCTTAACCAGAGATCTGAACAATCTATACCGCTCTGAAGCTGCAATGCATGATCTCGATTTTGACCCGAAAGGTTTTGAATGGCGTTTACAGGATTCTGCAGAAGCGAGCATCTTAGCGCACGAACGTATTAGTGAGTCTGGTGAGCGTGTATTAATTGTCTCTAACTTTACGCCTGTTCCTCACGAGCATTTCCGCTTAGGTGTTCCATCAAAAGGTGAGTACTCACTGCTGTTGAATACAGACTCTGTGGATTATGCAGGTAGTGGTTTTGAAGTGAAGCAGACAGCAGAGATTGAATCAGTAGAAAGCGAAGGGCTAGATACATCGATTGAGCTGCGTTTACCGCCGTTATCGACCGTTTTTTACAAGCTAAATTAGGTCGATAAACAAACTGAGAATATGAAAAAGGGAGCCTGAAGGCTCCCTTTTTGTTTCTATCTGTTTTGCTTAATGCTTGTTGAAATTCGTTAGGTAGAACATTGAACGTCCAATTACCGTTTCAAGGATTCGAACCGAGTCGGTCCCGAAGCTATTCAGCATTTTTTCACGAAACAGACCATCTGAACTGACATTGAATGCTTCTGGACTTTTGACCTGTGAGGCATGAAAAAACATCAGTTTGATAACGTATCGGAATTGTTCATTGTCTAAAGCATTTTGCCATGATTGAAGAAATACCTCTTCCGAAGCGAAATCTAGGTTCTCTATAACAATCGATAACATGTGCTTGTGAAGCACTGTTCGGATAGCACGTGTCGATGGATAATAGCCCTGAAGCGTTGTTAAACTAATGCCAATTTCTTGGGCAATCCTTGCATAAGTTAGAGCTTCATGTCCTTCAGCCAGAAAAAGGTTCAATACGATTTCATCGTAGTTTTTTTGGTTTTCTAGTTTCTGTACTTGAGTTATTCGAGCCATTATAAATCCCACATTAGGTGTGACATTCTGTATAGAAATTACGGATTGAGGATGTTAACAAAATATTCCGTAATAGACCTTAAAAAACAAAAAATCACGCATAAAAAGATATAATTAATCGATAATTTATACATAAACTACTGTTTAGTGTGAAAAAAGGCCACTTAACTAAGTGGCCTTTGATTCTTTAACAGTGTTGTCTTATGACTTTGCAAGGCTAGAAAGGGTACCAGAACAGCTGGTCTTCAAGTACTCGCTTTGTGATGGCGAGTATCACGACTAATGCGATAACGGCTAAACAAACAAAGTCGACACGTTTCAAAGGTGCATAACTGTACCAAGTACGCGCTTTGTGTCGTCCAAAACCTCGCAACGTCATTGCATTAGATATCTCGTCTGCGCGGTCCAAGCTAGAGAAAATAAGAGGGCCTAGAACCTTAGCCACATTTTTGATACGAGTAATTAAGGGCGCTTTCTTTGAGAGTTCTACACCACGAGCCTGCTGAGCATGCATGATATTGATGAAGTCTTTCTTAACTTCTGGCAAGTAACGCAGTGTTAAGCTGACCGCGTAGGCGATCTTGTAAGGAACACCTATACGGTTGAGGCTCGCTGCGAACTCAGTCGGATGCGTTGTGAAGACAAAAATCAACGCTATCGGGAACATGCTCATGTACTTGAGCGTGACAGTGATTAAGTAAAACAGAGTCTCTTGGCTCAACGAGTAGTTACCCGGCAATGTAAGCAATAAGGTTTCGCTGCCGATGAGCTCAGTACCTTGCTGTGGAGCAAGCAAATACATGAACAAAGCATTTAGGCTTAATACACTCGCCGTACCCAATAACAAAGGCTTATACACGCGTACAGGCACATTGGTAAGCTTCAGCAGGTATAAACCAGTCACAATAAGCAGCGTTATCAACCTTAGGTCAAACGTAGTCAACACCACGGTTACCCAAGCTAAGAAGAGTGCAAATTTGGTGATGCCGTTGAGTGCATGAAGCGGTGATTTTGTATCAATGTAATTGATGCCGAATTTTACTTTTGATGAGTTCATTGAGCACTTCTCTCGTAGTCGATGAAGTACTGCATGAACGCATTAGTATCGTCGATTTTCATCATAGTCGCGAGTTCATAAATGCTGGTGGTACAAAGGTTTGCACGTTCTAGAAGTGATGGCTGACTAAATACTTCCGTCATCGGGGCATTGGCAATCAGCTTGCTATCGGCAATCACGATTGAGCGTGTGGTGTACTCAAGAACGAGATGCATGTCGTGTGAAATGATCACAACGGTAATACCCAAATCACGGTTTAGTTTTTGGATGAAGGCCAGCATGGATGTGTAGTTGCGGTAATCTTGACCCGCCGTTGGTTCATCCAAGATGAGGAGTTCAGGTTCCAACACTAAGATAGAAGCGATGGTTACACGTTTTTTCTGGCCGTAGCTTAGTGCTTCGATCGGCCAGTGGCGGAACTTACTCAGCCCACACAGCTCGAGAACATGCTCTACTTTTTCTGTGATCAGTTCTTCTGCAATGTTGCGGTTACGAAGACCAAAAGCAATCTCGTCGAAAATCATATGATGCGAGATCATATGATTTGGGTTCTGCATCACGACACCGACTTTCTGACTTCTTTCAAAGATAGAAAGCTCAGATAGGTCTTCACCATTTAGATAGGAAGAGCCTGAATCGGCATCGATCACACCCATGATGAGTTTAGTGATGGTAGATTTACCCGAACCGTTTTTGCCTAGAATCGAAACGAACTCACCTTTACCAATCTTGAAGCTGACATCTTCGAGTGCGTTTTTCTCGCCGTCGTAAGAATAAGTCAGACCATGAACTTCAAGTAAAGGTGGATATTGCTTATCTGCTACTGGGGCAGAGCGCTCTGCAAACCAAGCTTGAACAGCAGGGCGGAACCTTTTGTAGTCTAAAGCTTTGAGGTTTGACAGCTTGTCTTCGCTGGTTAGTGGGGCTTTCGCCGCCTTAAGCGCCGACAAGTAAAGCGGTTCACGAATACCGTGAGTCTCAAGCAGTTCAGACGCTAAGATTTCATCGGGTGTCATGTCTGCAACGATTTCGCCACGTTCCATTAAGATCACACGATCAATATCGCGATGCAGAACATCCTCAAGGCGGTGCTCGATAATCACGATGGTCTTGTTGGTTTCTTTATGCAGTTGGTCGATGATCTCAATCGTTGCCTTACCTGTTTTAGGGTCAAGGCTTGCTAGAGGCTCATCGAACAGCAAGATATCAACGTCGTCAACTAAGATACCCGCTAACGAAACTCGTTGTTTTTGACCACCTGAAAGGTCATGAGGTGAACGTTCAAGCATGTCCGCTAGATCGACCATTTTTGCAGTCGACTTAACTAACGGGTACATGTCAATGTTCGACATCAACTGGTTTTCGAGTGCGAAAGCGATGTCTTCACCGATACTCAAACCCACAAACTGGCTGTCAGTATCTTGTAATACTGTGCCTACTTGCTCGGTGTAGTTGTGCATCGAAAACTCAGAGATATCCTTGCCGTTTATCTCTAAAGAGCCCGTTACTTCACCTTTGATTGCATGAGGTATCAGACCGTTAAGACACTGACCTAGGGTGGATTTACCACTACCACTTGGTCCAATAATGACGATTTTCTCTCCTTTCTCTATCCTTAGATTGATATTTTTTAGCGTCGGTTTATCCAGCGACTCATATCTAAAAGAGAAGTTCGAAAATGCTATAGTCATTATCGCTTATGCCTCAGTCAGGTTGCGGCTTTGTTTGTTGCGCTTAGCGACTGATTTTAGGATCAGGAAGCCTACAACAGCGATCAGAACGGTGTTACCCGCAGCGATGATAGACAGTTGAGTGAACACTTTAGTAAACGGTTCTGCATATAGGATGGTGTCTAGGAACGCAGAGCAGCCATAGCCTACAACGTTACCTGCAAGGGCGAGTATCACGAACAATACAAAATCTTTAATTGGCAGCTCGCCTTCTTGAAGACGGTTCTTAGTCATCATAGGGAACAAGCCGATAACCATGCCTACGATACCTGAGCCTAAAACCCAAGTTAACCACACGCCCCAGCCTGCGAACAGATCCGTTACCCAGTGACCGATAAAGCCAACTAAGAAGCCAACAATTGGGCCGAACAAAACAGAAAACAGTGCTAAGACTGCCATGGCTGGTTTCAATGTCGTGTTCGCAAACACTGGGACACCAAACATAGGTAAACCACCAATGCCGTACAGCGCCGCGCCAATGGCGATAACGACCACTGTTTTAGCTGAAAAGTTCATAGATAACCTCGAATACTGAAAGATAAAGCTTAATAAAGAACGAATATTCACCATTATTAATATGCGTCTCAATGAGAACGTTTTTTGGGCAAATATAAAAAATAAGGCGCGCATTATACAGTAGAACCCTTCCATAAGGGAAGGTAAGTGTCTAGATGTCTAAAATTCCATCTGAACACCTAAATATCGTGTAAAAAGCGCAATTTTACGGTTAATCAAGCAACAAAAAAGCCAGAACGGGTCTGGCTTTTTCATTCGTCTTAACAATGTGTTGAGCGGGCTCGTCACATATCTACGTCCGTTTAGTGGTCTAGGTATAGATAGTTTTGCCAACTCTTCATGCGAATAAGGACCTTACGCATGATAGATACGTGAGTGAAGCTGTCAGAATAAACGGCAACTTCAACCGCGGTACCCATAGGCAAATGGTAATCCGACAGATCATCAGTGATGCTCAATTTAACAAACACACGACCACTGGTACGCAATGCATCAGTACCTAGAAGTGCCCCTCGAGCTTGGAATTGGCTCTCACCAATAGCCGGAATTACTTCATCAATGCGCCCTTTGAATACTTCTCCTGGTAGTGCTCTAAACAAAAATTCCGCTTCGTAACCGGGTTGTAGGCGTTGTAATGAGTTTTGTCTGAACGCAGCGGTATAGAACTGCTCCTCAGTGTGCACAAACGTCATCACCGGAGCTAAAGGAAGCGGCACTGCCATTACACCTGGGCGCAATGCTAACTGCGTAACGTATCCGTCAGTTGGAGCTCGAACAACAGTTTGTTCTAAATCAAACTGAGCTTTGCGTAATTCAGCTAGTAAGCTTAAAACGGCTGTATTCTCGCCACCGATTTCAGAATCTAAGGCGATTTTTGCTTGTTCTAGATTCGCATCTGCTACTTTCACGGCGGCTTCTGATGCCTTATAAGCTTGTCTGCGAGTGTCTAATTGTTGCTCGGTAAAGGCCCCGCTGTCATAACCGCGCTTGTAACGAGAAAATTCACGCTGTGCTTTATCTCTTTCTGCAATGGCTTTGATTTTCGCAGCCTCTGCTTCAGCCACTTCAGATTCCATCCCAAGAGCACCTTGGCTTGCTTCTTTTACTTTCGCCTCTAATCGTGCGACTTCAGCTTCAAATGGGATAGGGTCGATCTTGAAAAGGATATCCCCTTGTTTGAGGGGTTTGTTTGCCTCTACAGGTACTTCGATAACTTTACCTCTTACGCCTGAAACGACCGGCGTTGTTGAGTAAACTTGGTTACCAATTTGAGTAAAAGGATGGTTATAGTTCATCAATAGGATCAATGTACCTATTATGATAACGCCACCAAGAACGGCGGTTGGCACTGTCCATTTGTTAAGCGGGATATTAAACACTTTGAAAATAGTGATGCAAAGTGCCGCGTAGGTCATTATCAGCAGTAAATCCATTACTTAACCTCCTGATCTTGGACGTTGTTTTGAACTTTATCCGTATCCACTTTTACGGACTTTTCTTGTTTGAGTTGAGCAATTTCTTCCTGAAGCGTGCTAACCTGATCGATTAAAATATCAACACGATGATGAATGTCGTGTTGCTCTTCTTCCAATTTAGCGAAGCCCCAACCACGATCTTTACGCCATAGCGTTGCCCAGATCCAAAGGAAGGGCCAAATAGCGTGTAAGGTGAATAGGCTAACCCAACCTGAGACGTGAATAGCATCTTGATGAGGGTGGTTGCGTTCTTTCGCAATTTCATAGGGAATATCGTGAATAACGATGATGCCGTAAAAGATTACTAATGCTACGAAAATCAGTAAGCCGAGTGCAAAGTAGTCTAAAAACATAACAGATCCTTGTAATGTTAGATATTAGTTATAAATATACTACGCTATCATCCAAGTAATTGTTATAAAAATGATTTACCAAGTTGAAAATAATGTGTTGTCGCTTCTAATGCGGATAAAAGCATTGATGGATATTATAAAATCTCATTGCATTTGAAGAGGCTATTTCGGCTTTATTGTTGGTGTTTCCGCTGAAACGATGACAATTACGATTCTAAATGACGTGCATAACTACAAGGGATAAATACGGATGTATATAGGTGAATTGGCCGCTATTGGCGCTGCGATTGTGTGGGCGTGTGCGACATGGATCTATGGGCAATTTGGACATCGCTTCTCTGCGATGCAATTGAACATTGTTAAGGGGGTAGTGGCGTCTGGGATGATGTTGCTGGTGATGCCTCTTATTCCAATGCCGGAGTTTGAACTGAGTGCGAATCACTTTTGGATCCTGGCCATTTCTGGTGTGATTGGCATTGCGATTGGAGATAGCGCCTATTTTGCGGCGTTGAAAAGAATTGGTGCCAATAAGACGCTGTTATTGGAATCTTTAGCACCGCCACTTTCTGGTGTATTGGCATTAACGTTTTTAGGTGCTGTATTGACGTTGCAAAGTTGGCTCGGTGTTGTCATCACGACTTTAGCCGTAACATTTGTCGTTTTTCAGCCGTCTCAGTCTGTGAATGGTGAGGACGGTTCTAAAAACAAAGCACAATGGAGTGGTATTGGATTTGGACTTGTGGCAAGTGTTTGTCAGGCTTCCGGAGTGGTGATTTCCCATTATGCTTTGGTGGCTGGTGATATTCCCCCATTGTTAGGGGCACTGATTCGGCTCACGATAGGTGTGTTTGCTGTGATGCTGATTATCCCTTTTGTTGAGAGTAAGCCTTACTCGTCTATGAAAAGAGATTTATGGGAGATGACCAAATTCGACAAGCTTTGGCTTTTAGGGGCAATATTTGTCGGAACATTTTTGGCGCTGTGGCTTCAGCAGGTTGCGTTGAAAAATGCTAACCCTGCGATTGCACAAACGTTGATAGCGACCAGTCCGGTCTTTATTTTGGTGATTTATGCACTGAATGGAGAAAAGATATCGAAGCAAAGTGTCATAGGGACACTTACTGCGTTAGGTGGAATCTCTCTTTTTTTCTATCAATAGTTTCGCTTCAATTATTCGGTACAAATCTGGTTACGACCGTTAGCTTTAGCTCGGTACAACGCTTTGTCTGCTCGGTAGAAGGTACGTTGAGTATTTTCTCCGTCACGATGCAAAGTGATACCAATACTCACGGTCAAACCGCGCTCCCCAAGTATCTCATGCCAACCGAATTGGAAGATGCGCTCTCGATAATTTTCAGAGTGCATTTCTGCTTTAGGAAGATCAGTGTTCTCAAGAATGACGAGGAACTCTTCTCCACCAAACCTGACACACGACGCGCCCCTAAACTTAAAGTATGAGCGCAGTTCTTGAGACACACTAACAATCGCTTTATCACCCACTAAGTGACTCAATTCATCGTTGATGGACTTGAAGTGGTCAATATCGATAACCATGAGTGCAAAAGAGGTATCGTGCAGCAGCATGTCTTTCAGTTTCACATCTAACCAGCGACGGTTGTGTAGCCCTGTTAATGGATCGGTGAATACGTCTTGTTGAAGCTGAGCAACCGCATTCTTGTGTTGCTCAGTCGTCTCTTTCAGCTCTTTGTTCTCTTGTTCAGAGAGAATGAGTTTGAGCTGTAATTCAAAGCGGGACAGGCGGCGTAGCTGGCTTGCACCGAGTTCACTGATCGGGATCCGCTTCATCAGATCGGTTTCAATTCGGTAGCCTTTTTTCTCATAGCTTAGTGCTTCTTGAAAGCGCCCTTGATTCATACACACATCACTTAGCGAATCGTAGAATCGTTTTGCAAGTACTGGCGACGAGTAGGCTTTCATTCGTTTGTCTGTACTCGACAAAATCATACTTGCGTAGTCTTGCTTGCCGGTTGCACTTAGGCAATGTGCTAGCTCTAGACGAGTCATGGTCGCAAGCCAGCTTGCTTGAGTGCTGTTGGCTGGGTATTGAACCTTAGACAGACAACGTAGCGCTTCATGGTATTTTTTCTTAGCGCGCAGCACCTTCGCTTGGTAAAGCAATATTTGAGTTGTGAGCAACTTGTCACTCACCAAAATACTCAGTTCTTCGCACTCATTTAGTAAATCGCTAGCCGCAGTAATACGGTTGAGCAGAAGCAAGCTGGCTACCATATGTAGCTTGAACTTGAGGCGAAGTGAGCGGCTGCTTATCGCATGGTCTATGCTGCTAATTTTTTGATAGTAGCGAAGGGCTTTGTTGTGGTCGCCATAGGAATCACATAGGTTCCCCATGCCTAAAATGGCTAACACATACTCATCGATATGGCCGTGTTCAACCGCGATTGTCGATGAACTGACGAATTCGTTGAGTGCTGACGTGTAATCACCAATTTCAACTAAGCGGTCACTTAAGCTGGTTTTGACTGTCAGTATGTCTTCGATATCGGCAGGAAGGTGGAGCAGGTCGAGTGCAAGTCTCAACTCTTCGATGCTGGTTTGATTTTGTTGTAACTCGGCGCGATATTCAGAGCTGATGATATAGCAGTGCGCTTGTTCTGTTTGCGTTGTCGACACATGCTGACGAATGTGGTTCCAGAAGATGATCGCTTCTTCACCTGACACTGATGAAGGGTCTAAACCGGCGTCTGTGATCTTGCTTAATAGAGTTTCCATTATTCTATGACCTCAGCATCGTCTTCTTCTAGTTGTTCAAGCGTGAACGGGAACGTCAAAATATCATTGAGGCTGACGGTCGGTTTGGAACCCTTTAATCCTTTTCTATGCCATGGATAGATATCGAGCATGGTGCTAAGCGTTTGGAAGGTTTGCTCTGCGGCTTCGCCTTTTTCGGAAAGCATAAGGGCCACACGTTCAGAACTTAGCCTTGCGATGAAATCATTCTGGTTACATAAAGCATGAGCAATCTCAGTACAGACATCTAAGTAATCAGTATCGACATGATGGAACATTATAATGCTATGGTTCGAGCGTTTAAGCTCTGTCTTGAACAGCACCAGTTTTTCCCACCAAAAGGTTTCAGAGACAACATAAGAGAGGTGCTTTTCAGGATCGTACTCGTGCTGACCACGAATACGGTTAATCAGTTTTCGTGCTCTCTGTTCAAGCTGGCGCTTGGAGCTACGCGCTTTATCTAACCCAACACGTGTCGTTTGCTCTTTGAGCATTCCGGTAGAATATTTACGGTACTTTTTAAAGGCGACGAGTGCGGCTTGGAAATCTTGGTTTTCTTCCGCCACTAAGGATTGTTGGTAACAGATTTGGCTCAGTAATTCGCCATTATCGAACTCGTTCGCGGATTGTTCCGCGAGCCTTAGTAACTCCGCCGCTTGTGCTGGTCTTTTTCTCATGAGCTCCAATCGCGCTCGGCTGATGTATGAGTGCGCCTTCATCCAAACTAGGTTGTGTTCAACTGCTAGATTGTGCGCTTTGGCCGTGGCTCGCTCTGCATCATCTAAGCGTTCAAGGCCAAGTAGAGCAAGGCCTCTAAAGTCCCACACCTCAGCATGCCAAGTGTTATCTTTATGGTCTTTTAATGCTTCTTCTGCACCGTCCAATACCGACAGCATTTCAACATAGTTGTTGAGCAGGTAGTAATCCCACGCGAGCAGTATTCTGGCTTTGCCCTCTAACCAACCAATGCGACTATTGTTAGCCACTTTGACGGCAAGCTGGTGGGTAGATCGTGCAAGTTTATATTCGTGGGTCATTCGCCAAATATTGCCAAGGCCAATGAGGCATTCAATTTGAATTTCGACTTCATCAACCAACGCGGACTGCTCTAGGGCATTGATCCAGAACTGTTGGGCGGAGTAATACTTGGCTTGTCCCCAAAACTGGAGCGCGTGTAAATGGAGGATTTCAGGGAGAAAAAGGTCGGTATCTAATCGGTTTTGGCGCTTGTAGGCTTCCTTGATGTACTTTAAACCTTTTTGGTAATCCATCAGGTTCCAGCTACACTTTGCCATTAACATCAATGACTGTATAGCACCCTCTTCAAACAGAATTTGCTCTGATCGGACTAGGCATTGCTGCGCAATCTCTAGGATCACCGATGGCTCAGAGTCGACACGAGTTTTGAGTTTTTCTAATTCTGTTTCAAGAAGGTACTGATTTTTGTCCAAGACTTAGATCCATGATTATCGAACATATTGATAACACAATCATTATAAGAGTGTAATTTGAGATAAGCACCAATTATCTTTCTTAGAGCGTCAAAGGAACATCGATCTTTTCTAATTATGGGTGTTACCTCATGTTGTCGCTTTAAAATCAATGAGTTCCCGAATAATTACCTAGAGACTTTGTTGCTATGAAAGTAGTTGCTTTAGAGTTAATGGTCGCTCTGCTACGCCTAAGCGTTGTGCTGCCGTGAGCCCTTGCTTATCTTGGTAGCACAGATTGTGCCAAGCTCTAAATATGTCGAGCAATGGAAGAATGCCCCCAGGACGAAGCTTACGTCTGGGCTCATTAATAAAACTATCAAATAACAGCTGAAAGCGTTGTTGATAGAACTTAGTTTGTTGAATTGAGGCCGTGTTAAGCCACTGTTTTGGTTCCGGATTGTTACCTGTTAGGTAGCAGATACCTTTCTGGTTATCACCTTGATTCGCAATAGCCCAACGATCTCGCCACCAACTCATGTGAACGATGTCGATTTTTTCAAAACTTTGATCGTCTTGCCAGCCCGAATCTTCTTCTACATACATAAGGTCAATATTTTGACTCTGAATGCGCGGTAAACATACGCTTAAAGCGGCAGATCTTAGTAATGGATCTTGTGGCATATAGATGGCGACATGCTTGTCTTCGTTACACATATCCAACACATGCAGGAAGTGAGCATAAGAGGTATAAGGTGGTCGAATTAGTGCGCCTTTTGAAGGATAGCTAAATGTGGTGAGGTTACCCATAGGGTCCTCAACGTTACCTCTCGCAAGAATCACTTGGTACTGCTGTTCAATGCGCTCTTTTAGTTTGTCAGAGGGCTGAGGCAGTTCGAGATTCGCTTCTGAAGAGTGCTCTTTGGATACAAAGCGCGCAACATCATCATAAGGGTTGTGGTCAACGTTCCCCGATGGCTCTTCATTTTGAGAGTAGTTAACGTGCTGGCAAAGGATATAGCCAGAATGCGCCTCGCCCGTCGCTATCCACACCACACCGTTGTTACTTTGCGGTTGCAGACGCTGGTAGTGAGATGCGAATTCGTAATCTTTCGCATGGTTAACCCATCGTGCATCGATCATCGCTAATTTACGACGACAACGGCTCGCGATATGGTCAACATGATCATAGAAAGTCTTTGGGTTGATCTCTAATTTTCGGCAGATTTCACGTACGGAATAGCCCATGAACAGTAAGCCCATGAGGTTCTCTTGAAATTGGAGTTTTTTATTGGATCCAGACCATTTATCAACGAAGGTTGATTGGCAGTCTTTGCATCGATAACGCTGCCTGTCGCCACTGTAGCCGAAGGCATGATAAAGATGTTTATGGGTATGAACCGATAAGCCGAAGTTATCGCAATCATCATTACGACAAGCGGGGAGCCCGTCGCTGTGAAGTTGTCTTAGGCGATGAAGTTCGCTTAACACTTCACGATTGTTAAGTAAGGGGGGGAAAGCTCCACATTCACGACAAACCATCGCTGGACGCTTAGGGTTCGCGTGTTGCAAAACATACCGTTTTGCATCGCTCAAGCCAAAGTTGTCACACGCCAATGTTTTACAAAAGTTGAGTTGCAAACCATCCGCATCTTTTGGCAGCTTGTCGTTAGACACGATCTCCCCCTCGGGATTATTTGAGCAGCCAAGCGAGCCTGGCTGCGGGGTAACGCTTTTCAATGTATCTTTTATCAAACTATTAGATGTTGATTGCTGTCTCTAGAGCAACTTTCATCATGTCGTTGAAAGACTTTTGACGCTCTTCAGAACTTAGCTTTTCACCACGGATGATGTGGTCAGATACTGTTAAGATAGTTAGCGCTTTTGCACCAAGGTCTGCAGCAACACCGTAGATACCAGCCGCTTCCATATCAACACCCAGGATGCCTAGTTTTTCCATTTTTTCGAAAAGGTCAGCTTCTGGAGTGTAGAAAAGGTCTGCAGAGAATACGTTACCAACTTTAACTGGCACTTCTTGTGCACGTGCTTGGTTTACTGCTTCTTCTAGAAGACCGAAATCAGCGATAGCAGCGAAGTCGTGGTTGTTGAAACGAATACGGTTTACTTTTGAGTCAGTAGAAGCACCCATACCGATAACAACGTCCATCAGTTTAACGTCGTCACGCACTGCGCCACAACTACCTACACGAATAACGTTTTTCACGCCGAACTCAGCGATTAGCTCGTGTACGTAGATGCAGCATGATGGGATACCCATACCGTGGCCCATTACAGAAACTTTCTTACCTTTGTAAGTGCCTGTGTAACCAAACATGTTGCGAACGTCACAAACTTGCTTCACGTCATCAAGGAATGTTTCTGCAATGTATTTTGCGCGAAGCGGGTCGCCCGGCATAAGTACTGTTTCTGCGAAATCACCAGCTTGAGCATTAATATGAGGTGTAGCCATGGTCGTTCTCCAAAGTTTAAACAGTAATTGTAGGAACAGGATTTAATCAATTACCGATTCTGTTGAATTGAATTCGTTTTGTTGCGGCAATATTAGCGAGTTAGAACGTAACTCCATGAGACTTTAGTCACAAAACAGGTCTGCCATTATAGTTTTATTAATATTGATAACCAAATCTGTTGAAAGCTTAAAGGCAATCGATTTTGTTTGGTAAGATCGTTGTATATAAAGAGAAGAACGCGCTGATTAGCTCAAAACAGGTTGGCTTTTAGTTGTAACTAACCGTTGTAGAGACATTTGATCAGCGATAATCTAAACTTTGATAAAAGACAAACCAAGGATTTGTATGTCGTATTGCGCTAACTCGACGCCTTTGCCGTCAATAAAAACACGACTACACAGGCTTGCGTCGCTTGTTGTAAGAACTACTTTGCTTGCCAGTGGGATAGCTTCATCGTGGGTGTCTGCGGCGACCTTTGAGCTGCCTCCAGCGGAAAGTCGTATTGTGGGCAGAATACAACACCATGAAGTGGCGGCGGGTGAAACCTTGGCTATCATTGCCAAGCAGTACGATATTGGCTTTCTCTCTTTAATGGCGGCCAACAAAGGGGTCGATCCTTTTCTTCCAGCTGAAGGTTATGTGCTAAGTATTCCTAGCCGTTTCATTTTGCCTGACACCCCAAGAGAAGGGATTGTCATCAATCTTGCTGAATTAAGGTTGTACTATTTTGAACCCGAGAAAAACCAGGTGCATGTATTTCCTGTCGGCATCGGTCGAGTGGGGCGCGATACTCCCGAGATGATCACTAAGATAAGCCAAAAAAGACCAAATCCAACATGGACGCCACCAAATTCAATCCGCAAAGAGTATCTTGAAAAGGGTATTGAATTACCGAGAGTAGTTCCCTCAGGGCCGGAAAATCCATTGGGTGAGTTTGCTTTGAGGCTTGCTTATGGCGCAGGTGATTATTTAATACACGGCACCAATAAGGATTTCGGAATAGGTCTGCGAGTGAGCGCTGGCTGTATCCGAATGGAACCTAAAGATATTGAGTGGCTTTTTGAGCAAGTGAATCGTGGTGAACAGGTTACCATTATCAATGAGCCGATCAAGGTGTCATTAGAACCAGATAGAAGCGTGTTTGTTGAAGCGCACGAACCATTAACCCGAAGTGATGGTTCAAAGAAATCATTACAGATTCCGGTGGAATTAAAATGGTGGCTTGAAGAGGCAGAACTGCCTAATTCAAAAGCGAAAGCGGTTATTTTTGCTCAAAATGGTGTACCTGTAGAAATTGCACCACCGATTATTGAGTTCTAATTCGATTGCCTCTTCTACAATAGGGGCGTTTTTCTCTTCTTTACTCGAATTAGTATCGCCCAAAAAAAGCACCACATCCGATAAGAAGTGGTGCTGTCTATATACTGCTTTTTGCGACTTATTTAATCTAAAGCTTAATCGCGCTTAGATCTCAAACTACTTAGTGTAAGACTCAGCGATGTTGTCGATACGTTCGTTAGCACGATCCGCTTCTTCTTTCGCTGCCATAGCGGCTGCTTCTGCTTCTTGAGCCTTCATTTCTGCGGCTGCTTTGTCACTCTTAAGAGCTTCTACTTCGCTACTTAACTCAGCAACTTGATTAGTTAGTTGATCCATTTCTGATACTGCAGCTTCTTCTGGCTCTGAAGAACAACCGGCTAGAATGAAAACTGAGGCTGCAGCTGCGATTAACGTCTTATTCATAAGAACTCCTTGCTTATTTATCATCAAAAGATGCGCTATACATTCTTTATCATATAGTCGCTTCATTAATGATTGTAGCGACTAATTTTTTAACTGCAAAAACAATAACTAAAGAAATTGCTAAATTTTTGAGGGAATTAGCTAAGCATCACGTTCTGTCTCACTTATGAGATGAAGAATTTAGATACAACTTTGATGTGTTTTTGGAGGGGCATCCTTTTACTAGAAATGCATACGATGTTCTAGCTAAAGATAGATTAAGGGATAAATTTACTGTGATCTATATCCTATAAAGTACTTTCGCGGTATCATGTCACGTTAAATTAATTTTATTCAATACCATCATGACTGGAGAGTCCTTTGCACTTTAAAGATTTAGGCTTAGATAACCGCTTACTGAAGAACTTAAAACATTACGACTTCAAGAAGGCGACAGAGATCCAATCAAAAGCGATCCCTGTTGCTATTGCTGGTAAGGATCTATTGGCTTCATCAAAAACGGGATCAGGAAAAACATTGGCGTTTGTGTTGCCAATGATACATAAGGCATTAAAAACAAAAGCGTTTTCTGCTAAAGATCCTCGTGGTGTAATTTTGGCTCCTACTCGTGAGCTAGCGAAGCAAGTTTACGGCGAACTGCGTAGCATGCTGGGCGGTCTATCTTATGAAGCGGCGCTTATCTTGGGTGGTGAAAACTTTAACGATCAAGTTAAAGCTCTGCGTAAGTACCCTCGTTTTATTGTTGCGACTCCAGGCCGTCTTGCCGATCACCTTGAGCATCGCTCACTGTTTTTAGATGGTGTTGAAACGCTAATCCTTGATGAAGCTGACCGTATGCTGGATTTAGGTTTCGCACCTGAATTGCGTCGCATTGCGAATGCAGCTAAGCACCGTCGTCGTCAGACACTAATGTTCTCTGCAACGCTGGATCACGCTGAAGTGAACGGTATTGCCAATGAAATGTTAGACGCACCTAAGCGTATCTCTGTGGGTGTTTCTAACGAGCAGCACCTTGATATCACTCAAAAATTCTACCTATGTGATCACCTAGATCACAAAGAAGCGATTTTAGATCGTGTATTAGAAGAAGCTGAATACCGTCAGGTGATGATCTTCACTGCAACTCGTGCCGATACTGACCGTTTAACGGATAAGCTGAACGAGAAGAAACTTAAAGCGGTAGCACTGAGTGGCAACCTAAACCAAACGCAGCGTAATGCGATCATGAGTCAGTTCGAGCGTGCGGTTTACAAGATTTTGGTAACAACCGATGTTGCTTCACGTGGTATCGATATTCCAAACGTAAGCCACGTTATTAACTTTGATATGCCGAAGCACACCGAAGAGTACGTTCACCGTGTTGGTCGTACTGGCCGTGCAGGTAACAAAGGTGATGCAATCTCTTTGGTTGGTCCAAAAGACTGGGATAGCTTTAAGCGTGTTGAGCTTTACCTTCAACAAGATCTTACTTTCTCAGTACTTGAAGGCCTAAAAGGTAAGTTCAAAGGTATTAAGCCTCGTAAACCTGCGTTTGCTAAAGGCGGCCCTGCGAAGAAGAAAACCAACACTCAAGCTAAGAAAACGCCGAAGAAACCAGTTAAGCGCGATAAGAGCTTCCACCAGAATGTGGCAGTAGGTGATACAGTATTTATCCCTAAGAAGAAAGTTGCGCCAAAAGTGGACGACGAGTAATCAACTTGCGTGACCTAAAAGCTTAGCTTTGAAAGGTTGATGCAAATAAAAAACCGCCGATGATGGCGGTTTTTTTGTATCTGTACTTTGTGTAAGCCTTAGCTTGCGGTATTTACAGGTAGTATTTGATGATACTCGATGAGCTCTTCCTCGCTAGAAATTGAACGTCGAGAACGAATACGCCAAGATGTGGTCGGCAATGTATTTATGAGTAGCAGTCGTTGGGTGTGTCACGCCCCAGAATACATAGCTGTCTGAACCATAGGTGGCACAGTCATTGGTTAAGCTGTGGCTTCGCAAATAATCAGCGGCTGAGCTTCTATTGAGGTCAAGACAAGCGTCATTCGCATTTCTAAAGCCATGCTGTTCAGGGTTATCGGTAATGCTGGCGAACAGCGCACTTGCATCGAACAACACCACGTTTTTCCCTATACTTTGGTAATACTCGGCTTGAGCTTTGATGAACTGGTTGAATTCTAAGATCTTGCCACGAACTTTTATGATCTCTTGTTCGGTCGAGTATTTGAATTGCGG
Source organism: Vibrio sp. 14G-20 (assembly GCF_026241515.1). Lineage (GTDB taxonomy): Bacteria > Pseudomonadota > Gammaproteobacteria > Enterobacterales > Vibrionaceae > Vibrio. Next base: position 38,458 of record NZ_JAPHPW010000009.1, on the reverse strand, counting down.
CGCTTTGGTCGCATCGGGCAATGTGAACAGTAGGATATTACTCGCACCAGATTCTGTTAATCGGATCAGAGCGCTGCCGAAATCAGCTTTAACATCGGCGACTTCTCGGTCGTAATTCATAAAGTCATTGAGGCCAAACTCTAGAGTAAACAAAGAGTTTTCTGGGCGATAGTTTTTAGCGACTTTCATGTAGGTTAGGTAAGAGGTGACTTGATCATAGACGCCAGTCAGTGCGACGTATTGATTGGTACCTGCTGCGCCACCCACGGCCCAGTTATAAAGAGGAACGTCTTTCGCTTTTGCTAAGTACTCAGTCCAGACTAAACCATTCGAAAAGTGCCCTAAAAACCATGAATTCGCATTTGGGAAAACCCATTGAGAGCCATTAAATAGGTTGCCAGTGTCAGAGAGGCTATCACCAAAAGTGACAATGCGATTGATGGTATTGGCTTGAACAGCGTTATCGTTGGTCCAGATGGAGTGATTGTAAGAGAAGCGATTGTCTGCGGCAAAGTAGGTGATGTCTGCGACTTCATGTTGTATGTCGAGCGTCTGTTCACAACGTTGCTTGATTTCAGATTGTGGAACATCGCTGTAGAACATATTTTTGAAGGAAACAGAAGACCACCAATATCCATTGATCGTGTAGTGATCACCATTCTCTTTCTTTGCCCACTTCCAGTCGGTGGCTGGGGAGTCATGAGACGCATCGGTTCGATACCAACATCTAACATATGAATAGGTTTCTGAGCCTTGTGTACTCAGTACTTGTGCGGATGTCATCGATTCTGGTGTCGTTATTGAGTCTTCAGCGGCATAAGCGCCAAAAGGCAGGGCTAACGTGAGTATCAAAGCCGTATTTTTCATCATTGTGTTCTCTTTTTTATTCTGAGGTGAGCTAATGGAAACGTTGTTGCTTGTTGATAAGTGAATAACTAAATGACTGGCATGACCTATACAGAAAATTAATAACCAACGTCAATACATTCAGGTTTGTGGTGTATCGCTAATGGCATAAGCATCAAGTTTTCAACGAGTTTATGGCTGAAAAATACCTGTTTCTAAACGGTTATTTGTCGACAAACTTTGGATTATTGCGAATGCTGAATTGATATTTTAGTCAGAATATTGAAAGAACTATCTCATTAATCTTAACCAAACGTTATTTTAATCAATTACTTATGATTTTTTAGTTTTCTCCTGCTTCTGTTCGCCTGATGTTCATCGCAACTGTTTAATTCAAGTTCGCCATCACAAATATCAAGTCGTTACTTTCTATTTTATAAAATCATCATCTACGGTTCTTTTACTCATCAGAGGTCCAATCTGTTTAAGGAAAGAGCATTGAAAAAGATATTAATTTGCACGATAGCCTGCCTATCCAGTTTTGGCGTATATGCTGGAACGAGCGCATCGGCGTTAGAAGCCAGCGGATACACGGAAACGAAATATCCCATTATGTTGGTACATGGTTTGTTTGGTTTCGATACATTAGCGGGTGTCGACTATTTCTATGGCGTACCTGAATCCCTAACCAAAGATGGTGCGAGTGTCTATGTCGCTCAGGTATCAGCGACCAACAGCTCTGAAGTGCGTGGCGAGCAATTGCTAGCTCAAGTTGAAACACTGTTAGCCGCGACAGGGGCAAGTAAGGTGAATCTGGTCGGTCACAGCCACGGAGGACCGACAGCGCGTTATGTGGCATCAGTACGTCCTGATTTAGTTGCTTCGGTGACAAGTATTGGCGGAGTTCATAAAGGATCTAAAGTTGCTGATCTCGTGCGTGGAAGCGTATCAGAAGGTTCAGCTGCGGAAGGTATTGCGGTTAAGTTGGCTGGTGGATTGACGACGCTCATCAACCTGTTATCTGGTGGAACGGATCTTGACCAAGACGGTCTCGCATCTCTTGAAGCTTTAACGACAGAAGGCTCGCTTGCGTTCAATCAGTTTTATCCTGAAGGCGTTCCAACGTCTGAGTGCGGTGATGGTGAATGGCAAGCCAATAACGGTGTTTATTACTACTCTTGGACAGGCTCATCCACTTTTACCAATCTTCTTGATCCTACCGATGGAGCAATGACAATCCTTGGCCTAGCCTTCAATGAACCGAATGACGGGCTAGTGGGGGCGTGTAGCGCACACTTGGGCAAAGTGATTGGTGACGACTATAAAATGAATCACCTAGACGAAATTAATGGGTTACTGGGGATTCACCATCTCTTTGAGACCGATCCTGTGACGCTCTATCGTCAACACGCCAATCGATTGAAGCTGGCCGGCCTTTAGGTTGCCTACCCATTTATTAAGACCTTAAGGAGCACATAATGAAAAAGACCGCCATTTTGTCGATAACCACGATAGCCCTGATGAGTACAGCGGCGGTCTTTTTGTATCCAACCTTTTTTCCTGTTAAGACAGACGAGCTAAATTCAAACAAAAGAATAGAACACAGCGCCTCCTCTTTGAAGGCAACCTCTCAACAAGATACCGAAATCGATAATGCATCAGCTAAAGACATGATGGAATATTTCGTCTCAGGCAATACCGAGCTAACCCTCGAAGATATTCGTGACAACGTGGCAAAACATCACGATCAATCACAAGGTGCCGCTGTCGATGAAGCACTGTTTGCCAAATACCTTGAATATAAATCGGCACTAACCTCGTTGGATGTTCAGTTCGACACTACATCAATCTCAGCCGAAGACTTACAAGCACTTAATCAAGCGCTACTCGATCTCCAGGCTCAATTCTTTAGCCAGAGCGAAATAAGCATTCTGTTTACTCATGACAATCGCATGAGAGAAATCGCTTTAGAAAAGTTACTTCTGAAACAAGAAGGCTTAGGTGAGCAAGACTATCAACAAAGGATGGATGCTTTGATGTTAGAACAGCCTGATTACGTTCAAACGAGCCATCAAAATCAGGTCTTGCTTCAACAACTATCAAGCTCTGAGGGGCTTGATCAACAAGATAAATACTTACAGCGAAATGAACTTGTCGGCGAAGAAGCTGCGCAAAGGCTTGAAGCGCTCGATCAACAAAGAGCCGAATTTGAAGATGCCTTGGAAGTTTACCAAGTAGAACGAAATTACATTCTCAACGATGCTGCGCTGTCACAGATAGAACAACAAGAGACGATTGCTGATCTTAGAGTCGCACACTTTCCTTCAAAGCAGATTCGAAGAGTAGAAGCGATAGAAAGGATCTGGGACAAAGATCTTGGTGAGTAGGTTTGCTGAGCCAATAAAGTCTCTATTCAAAATAAAAAACCAGTCACGAGTGACTGGTTTTTTTGTGTATAGGGGAGTTACACCTTGGGCTTTATAGCTTAAATTCTCAGCCTTAAAGCCTAGACCTTGAAACTTATACTTTAAAATAATCCAACTGCTGCTTTTGTTGCTCAGCGAGGTTAGATAGCTCGTGGCTTGCTGCTGCGGCTTGAGTTATACCGGTTACGTTTTGGCTTACTAAGCTGTAGATGTTTGAGATATTACGGTTGATGTCTGACGTCACTTGGCTTTGCTCTTCTGCGGCTGAGGCTACCTGAGTGTTAATCTCCGTCATATCCGTTACCGAGTTAGCAATGCCTGAAAGGGCCGTGCTTACTTCCGCTGCCAGTGTTTGGTTGTGCTCTAGCATTGCTAGTGAGCTGCTCATGCTCTCGTTAGCGTTACCAGATTGAACCTGCAAACCTTCAATAATGGTTTGGATCTCTTTGGTTGAGTCTTGAGTGCGTGCTGCCAGCATACGAACTTCATCAGCAACAACCGCGAAACCACGGCCACTTTCACCCGCACGTGCCGCTTCAATTGCTGCGTTAAGCGCAAGCAGGTTGGTCTGTTCAGAGATGCTTTGAATCACCTCGATCACTTTACCAATCTGCTCTGAGTGTTCTTTTAGCGTGCCGACAACGTTAGCTGCTTCGCTGAGTTGAACCGCCATTTGCTCATTAGCTTGGTTGCTCTCATTAAACAAGCTCATGCTGTGTGTCGCCATTTCGTCCGCTTGCTTAGATGCTGAGTCGGCTTGTACTGCGTTCTCGTTCACGTTTGCTGCTGTGCTTTCTAACTGGTTCACGGCAGAAGCGACTTGTTCCACTTCTTGCTTCTCTTGGTCTGAGTTAGCGCTTGATTGTGTCATTACCGCAGCCAGTTCCGTAGATGCAGAAGCGACTTCGATGCTGATTCGAGACAATGAGCTTACCGTGTCACGCAGTTGCTCAACGGATTTGTTTACGTCTTGTGCAAGGCGTGAAATCTCGTTATCACCATACTCTTCCGCTTTAACCAGTAGGTTGCCTTTGGCTACTTCACGCATGGTTTCCTGAATATTGCTCAGCGGCTTAACAATGATACCTGCAAGCGACCAACTGATAACTAATGCGATAGAAAGAATCACTAGCAGAGCTACAGTCGCTGTATTCAGTGTACTGGTGTGTTGCTGACCATTGATGTCGATTTCTTGAGTCGCAAGTAGATTCAGCTTTTTAGACAGCGTGTTGATTGCTTGCACCATGTCATTACCTGCGTGACGGTATTGATCGATGGCTACTTGGTAGCGAGCCTCAAAATCAGAAGATAGCGCAGTATTGCCATGCTTTGCTTTTAATAGAGGAAGCATAGTGGTTCGAGAAAAGTCGACATAGTGATTCATCGCTTTGCTCATCGCGGCTACTTCATCTTGCATGCCTGGCACTGTGTCTAATGAATTCAGTAAGCGAGTATTCTGGTCACGCTTTTCATTAAGCGTTGCAACCAGTGTCTTCACATCATCTGCATTGAATAGGCTGTAGATCGCTTTGATGCGCATGCCATAGCTGTTGTCGACGATTTCGCTGAGTTCTTCTTTATGTAGGATGAGTTGATCGGTTGCTGTTGATACATCTTTAAAAGCGTTTTCCAGTTTGTCACCACCGATGATGACACCCGTCAAAAGTAGTACGACAGAAAAGAGTACTGGAATAAGAATTTGTATTTTTATCGATAAGCCACTGAGAAGTTGGCGCATGTATTGTCCCTCTTTGAATAAGTAAATGAGCAGAAGCAATTGTTATTATTGTAATTAGCAGGTGATTCTAACTTCTGAGAATGACAATTCAATCAGTAATAGATTCGATTTTGATATATGCGATAGGTATTTGATAAATATTGAATATTTATTGTACAAATAAGGCTTTGCCCTTAAATAAAGTGGGGTATTTAATACAGGTAAGAGGCTGGTAGTCAGTAATGACAAGGGGTGGTGAGATATTAAGCGTTTTGGTTTGAAGACGTTGCAATTAATATTTTTCGCCTATGAATTCATTCGTTCTATTAGCTCAATGCTATTTAGTAAGGGAAAACCAAGAAAATAAATTGCAGTTGTCATATAGGCTTCAATTTAGTGAAACACAACTGTCACATTCAGATTCTAAAGTGGGCACCGTTCAAGCAAAACACAACATTACGGCAATAACGCCACTAAAGGAAATTTGTGATGAAAAAGACAGTTATCGGTGCAATCGCACTACTAGGCGCTCTAACAGTGAATACAGCTTCAGCTAAAGAAACTATCTCTGTAGTTGGCTCTAACAGTGCTTCTCCACTGGTTGAAGTTTTTGCAGAAACCTACATGAATAAAGGCGAACCAGTGTTCATCGAAATTCAAGCACCAGGTTCTTCTGCAGGCATCAAAGCAGCAAAAAATGGAAGTGCTGACCTTGGTATCTCTTCTCGTGACCTAAAAGAAGAAGAGAAAACAGCTGACCTGAAAGAGCTAGTAATCGCTCGTGACGGTATCGCAGTTGTTGTTAACCCGAACAACGAAGTATCTGCTCTAACTGCTGAGCAAATCACTTCAATCTACAAAGGCGACATCACTAACTGGAAAGATGTTGGCGGTGCTGACAAGCCAATCGTAGCAATCACTCGTGATACTGCATCTGGTACACGTGGTGCATTCGAAGACATCATGAAGCTTAAGAAGACAATTGGCGATAAGAAAGTATCGGCTATCTCTCAACGTGCACAAGTTGCAAACGGTAACGGCGCACTTAAAGTTTCTGTAGCAAGCAACCCATACGCAATCGGTTTTATCTCTCTAGGTACTGTTGACGAATCTGTTCACGCTCTAACTATCGACGGCGCTGCTGCGACTGTAGACAACGTTAAGAACGGTTCTTACAAAGTTGCTCGTCCTTTCCTAGTTCTTTACAAAGATGGCGCTCCATCAGCTGAAACTCAACAATTCCTAGACTGGATGGTTGCAGACGAAGCTCAAGCTATCTCAGCTAAAAAAGGCTACATCACAGTTAACTAATCTTAACTGACTCACTTTTAATTATTGCTCAGCCTGTCTTTAGGCTGAGCCTTTTCTTTCAACTTTGGTTATTTCGAGCTCTTTTTGAGCCACAAAGTTTGAGATTTTATATATGACCATCGCAAATAGTGAAAAGCTTATGAATACTGAAGCGACTCAAATCAATAAGCCGAGTCTGCGCACCAAAAAGCGCGTTGACTGGAGAGAAAGAATCTTCCACGGCTTGTTCTTATCGAGTGCTGTAATCGGCATCGTATCACTAGCCGTTATCGCTTACTTTATCGTTGCAGAGAGTATCCCTGCATTCCAAGAGGCTGGTGTTTCTGGCATCGTTCTGGGTGTTGACTGGTTACCTCCAGCTCTATTCGGTGTTGCAACTATGATTGTTGCATCGATTGTTTCGACACTAGGCGCTGTAGTTGTTGGTGTACCAGTAGGTGTATTAACCGCTATTTTTATCGCTGAGATTGCTCCAAAGCGTCTTGCAGATATTATTCGACCAGCAGTTGAGCTTCTTGCGGGTATCCCGTCGGTAGTTTACGGTTTCTTCGGTCTAGTAATTATCGTTCCAATGATTCAGAACATTTTCCAAGTACCAGCGGGTAACACTATCCTGGCAGGTATCATTGTTTTGGGTATCATGATTCTTCCTACCGTTATCACGGTTTCTGAAACTTCGATTCGTGCTGTACCTCGTACGTACAAAGAAGGTTCACTTGCACTGGGTGCTTCGAAAATCTATACGATTTTTAAGCTACTCGTTCCTGCGGCACGTTCAGGCATTATGACTGGTGTGATTTTGGGTATCGGTCGCGCGCTTGGCGAAACGATGGCAATCATCATGGTTATGGGTAACGCTCCTGCAATGCCAGAAGGTATTTTGGACTCGGCTCGTACGCTAACAGCAAACATTGCTATTGAAATGTCTTACGCAAGTGGCGTTCACGCTAACGCACTGTACGCAACAGGTGTTGTACTTCTAGTGTTCATCATGATGTTAAATGGTGCTCTACTTTATCTTAACCGTGAAAAATCGAAGTAGGCGAGGATAAGTAATATGGATCTCGTAAAACTAAAACAAGCACGTCAAACCAAAGATAACATCCTGAAAGGTTTTATCTGGGCAGCAGCAGCTGTAACCGTTGGTTTCTTATTCTGGATTATTTGGTACATCCTATCGAACGGTCTGCAATACGTAGATTGGAACTTCATCACTGACGATTACACTCGTACTGGTGAAGAGCGTGGTATTTTCCCAATGATCATCGCCACGATCTACATGGTAATTGCATCGATTGCAGTCGCAGCGCCACTGGGCATCATGACGGCAATCTACCTAACAGAATATGCGAAAGTAGGTAGCCGATTGGTGAAAGTGATTCGATTCTGTACTGAGTCGCTCGCTGGTATCCCATCGATTATCTTTGGTCTGTTCGGTATGACCTTCTTTGTTTCGATTCTTGGCCTTGGCTTCTCGATTCTGTCGGGCGCATTAACGCTAAGTATCTTGATTCTTCCTGTAATCATTCGTACTACAGAAGAAGCATTGATGGCAGTACCACAAACTTACCGTGAAGGCTCATACGGCCTTGGCGCTTCAAAAATCTACACTATCTGGCGTTTGATCTTACCAAGCGCAATGCCAGGTATCTTAACTTCGGTCATTCTTAGTATTGGTCGTGTAATTGGCGAATCAGCACCTGTATTTTTAACAGCAGGTATGGTGGCACGTGTTCCTGAGTCGGTATTCGATTCTGGCCGTACACTAACGGTTCACCTATATAAGCTGACAACAGAGCTATTTACTATCGATGAGTGGAACCAAGCCTACGGCACGGCGACAGTCCTAATCGTATTGGTTCTCTTGATCAACATGGTTACAAAACTGATTGCAAGACGCTTCAACACGGCAACTTACTAAGCACATTAGCGGGCTCCACAATAAAAAGAGCCTCCGTGATAAAGAAAGCATCAAGCTAGACACGAATTTAAGAATTTAGAGATTACGAAAATGAACAAATTTGATATTGAGAACCTAGATCTGTTTTACGGCGACAACCAAGCACTTAAATCTATCAACCTGCCAATTCCAACTCGTCAGGTTACAGCACTGATTGGCCCATCTGGTTGTGGTAAGTCAACGCTACTACGTTGCTTGAACCGCATGAATGACCTAATTGAAGGCGTTACTATTAAAGGTAAGTTGGATATGGATGGCACAAACATCTACGGCAATATTGATGTGGCTGACCTGCGTATCCGCGTAGGCATGGTATTCCAAAAGCCAAACCCATTCCCAATGAGCATCTACGAGAACGTGGCTTACGGCCTGCGTGCTCAAGGTATCAAAGACAAGAAGCACATTGATGAAGTAGTAGAAAGCTCACTGCGCAGTGCGGCACTTTGGGACGAAGTAAAAGACCGTCTTAAAGCACACGCATTTGGCTTGTCTGGTGGTCAACAACAGCGTCTATGTATCGCTCGTACCATTGCAATGGAACCGGATGTAATCCTAATGGATGAACCAACATCGGCTCTAGATCCAATCGCGACACACAAGATTGAAGAATTGATGGAAGACCTGAAGAAAGACTTCACTATCGTTATCGTAACGCACTCAATGCAGCAAGCGCGTCGTATTTCAGACCGTACTGCTTTCTTCCTAATGGGAGAGCTTGTAGAGCACAACGAAACGAGTGTTATCTTCAGCGAGCCAAAAGATGATCGTACTAAAGGTTACGTAAACGGTGACTTTGGTTAATTGATTATTCAAGTGCTGTGTTTGGCCTTTTAGCAAAACCAGCACGCTAACTGATACGCAGGTTAGATAATCGAATAGATCGACAGAATTATCACTATAACTATAAGCGATGGAAGTTTGCCCCACTTTAAGTGGGGCTTTTTTATGCCTTTAAAAAAGTCCCAATGTCGATGAAATTTTGGGCAGGAAATCCCATTTTTGTAGTCCTTCTCATGCTTGTGATAATGTAAAAAGTGAAATTGCGACCCGCTTAACATCTCATTTTTAGTTACATTGATTGCATATCAAGGCTTCTGTATTTTTGCTGTATTCTCAATAGCCAATGGACGGAAGCTGTGCCTGTAAAAGCCTTTGCAAAACAAATATCTGCTACGCGCGATCACCGTTTGTTGGCAGAGTCTCTTTTCGACTACTTGGCTAAGATGCTTGAGCCTAAAGGGGTTGGGATATTTGCTGAACCAATTCCGGAAAGTGATTCGTTACCCTTGTTTTGTCATGGCGAATTAACCTCTCTTGATAATTACCCCTCTACATTTTGGCCTTGGGTTTCACAGTTCGATACTGCAGACGGCGTGTTACCTATGGCAATCAATACCTGTAATTGGGAACACATGAAAGTGCTGGGTGGGGAGTCGTTCATCATGATGCTCGACAACGCGCCTGCCTGTAGAACTTATTTAATTGTTCAAAATTGCAATGCTGAGAAGGTTAATCAAACCTTCGACCAAGATCTTGATGTTCTCCAGCTAGCGGCTGCCCGTTGGCAATGTATTCGTGCCGAAAAGAATGCAGCGCTTGAGATAAAGCACCGAGACACACGCGAAGCACAGTACCTTGATGAGATAAAGCTACGAGAGTTGTTTGTCGAGAACATGAAACTGGTTCATCAAGTCGCGTTAGAGCTTTCTAACCCAGAGTCACTGGATGCCTTGTACAAGGCTTCGGTTGAAGCTGTCCGTGACCGTTTAGGTTTTGATCGTGCGATCTTCATGTTGCTCGATATGAAAAAGCGTTGCTTCAGCGGCACCTATGGCACTGATGAAGCGGGTAAAACAAACAGCGAGCATCATACTCAATACGACTTGCATCAACTTGAAGCCGAATACATTGAGGCACTGTCTAACAATCACACCAATCTCGTCATTATAGAGAACGCGCCCCTATACACAGAAGGGAACGTCGTTGGGCAAGGCTGGAACGGTATGCTTATCTTGCGTGAAGGGGACAAACCTGTCGGCTGGATCGCCATGGATAACTACATTCATCGTTCACCCATTACTAATTATCAAAAGCAGATGCTTGAGTCTTTTGGCTCTCTGCTTTCTCAGATCTACATCCGTAAGCGTCAAGAGCAGAACATACGCATGCTGCACTCGAGTATGGTTGAGCTTTCTCGCTGCGACAGCGTCAGTGAAGTATGTAAGTCCGCCGTTAGTTTTGCTATTCAGCACTTAGGCATTGACCGATTAGCGGTGTTCCTCACTGATAAAAACTGTAGCTACATGCAAGGCACATGGGGTACTGACATTAAAGGCGATATTGTCGATGAGTCTTATTATCGCTCTGAGTTGGTGGAACGTGACATCGTAGCCGCCGCTCGTGCTTGCCCTAATCAAGTGGCGTTTGAAGAGTCTGTGCCTATTTATCACGACTTCAATATTGTCGGAGTCGGTTGGACGGCAATGACCATGCTCACTACAAACACGGGTGAGCCGATTGCATTTATCGCAGCCGATAACCTGTTAACTCGTAGCCCATTAACCTCACAGCTTCGTGAAGTAATCCGTATCTTTGCTTCAAGCCTTGCTGAGGTGCTGCAAAGAACCATGGCGCAAGAGGAGTTGAAGAAGCTCAATGAAACTCTGGAGCAGGAAGTCAGTAAGCGCACCCAAGAGTTAGAATTAGCCAATGAACAATTGGATATAATTTCTAAATTAGACCCTCTGACACGCCTTGGAAACCGTCGCATGTTGTCGCAGGTTCTAGAAGATTTGAACTGCGATGACCAAGGTGCCTTTGCCACGCAACATGAAATTACATTTGGGCTGATCCTCGTCGACTTAGATCATTTTGGTTTGTACAACAGCGTCTATGGTCATACAGAAGGGGACGCGGCACTGCGAACCATCGGAAAGATACTTAATGCACATGTTCATAGTGATAAGGAAACCTTCTGTCGTATTGGTGGAGAAGAGTTTATGTTATTGATGATCGGCACTAATCACTCTGAAACGAAGCGGCGTGCCGAGTCGATTAGAAAGTGCATTGAAGAGGCGAAGATCCTGCACTGTGAAAGTAGCACTAGCCCATATTTAACTGCATCGGTTGGGTATGCCTCGATAACTTCTGACCAGCATCAATTTGATTTTGACCTGCTTTACGGCAAGGCAGATAAAGCTCTGTATCAAGCCAAGGACTCGGGGCGAAATCGAATTGTCTCAGCCTTGAAGCGGAAAAAGGTCGCGGTTTCAATTTCTTAGTCTGGTATCTGTTTAGCCATAGCGTATAAACGAACAAAGCCGTGATGCTCACAAGGTGGTCATCACGGCTTCTTTTTTTCTACCAAATTAGACTTTTCTAATTAATTAAAGCGTTTCTAGTGAGCTTTTACGCGTTTTGCTAGAGACTCGCTTTGGCTTCTTAACTACTTTGATTGCCTCAGAAGGATCCCATGACGGGTTTGTCGAGCTAGCTTCACCATAAAGGCTTTGGTTTAGCTTGCCTAGCTCAGCTTCAACGGCTGCTAAAGTCTCATCACTCAAATCTGGGTTTTCAGCTTTCCATTGCTCAAACAAGGTTCTGGTCTTCACGCCATCTTTCGTTTTTAGAGCTTCAATAAGCGCTTCTGCTGTATCTGATTGACGTTTAATAGTGTGTGTTGGTTTTGTCGTTACACCGCGGCGTGACCAGAAGTAGAAAGCCATCGCTGAGCTAACCAACCACAAGACTGCGAACAGAGCGGTGAGGTAAGGCCAAAACCCCGGGCTATCAACAGTCACAACCGTTGGGCTTACTTGTTGGGCTGGTGGTGCTGTAATTGGTGGTGTGCTAGACGTCGCGCGCTCACTTGCCTTTACCGCTAACTCTAGTCCAAGCGCTTTACTGGTTTGCTCCGATTGTGAATCGGTGTTGAACCAAGCTTGAGATACTTCCGGAAGCGAGATATTTCCAGCTTCTTTCGGGATCAGTACCTGCTTGTAAACCACCACAGCATCGCCTGACTGTGTGGTACCAAATTGCGGCTTCTCTTCATAAACACGAACCGATTTAGGGTAGGTGATATTCAGCTTCGGCAGTTGGTGCTGGGTTAAGTTGCTAGCGGTCATAGTAATGGTACGAGTTAACGAATCACCCGCTTCCATTTCGATGGTTTGGTTGTCGCCTTCCAAACCATTGCTATTGGTTAGCTCGTGACCCTGGCTATCTGACCATTTCTGAATCAACTTGAAGTTCGATGTTGGTAACCACTCACCTTGGTAGCCTTTTGGCACCTCTTTGACGGTTACATCTAGGGTTTCAACGGGAGTGTCGAGTTGGAACAATCGCGTTGTGCTTGAGTTGTTGGTCGAGTAGACAACGGCTCCAGTCAGCTTCGGCCCATTCAGCTTAAACTGTCCCGCTTTTTGTGAAGAGATACGGAAAGACTGTTGAACGACCGTTACTTCTTGTCCATTGAGGACATCTTGAAATTGCTTCGATTCACCAATAGGTTCCACGTCTAAGCCCTGCGAGCTCGGTGGCGCTATTTTAGGATCTTGCAGCCTTCTTGGGTCAGCTTTAATGATGAGTTTTACATCAAGCTCAGCAACTTCTTGTGGATATAGCGAGTCTTTACTCAGATTAAGCTGGAACTCAGCCATATCATGTTGATTGGGTGCAGCTTTATTAACGGCAACATTGATGGTGATTGGCTTGGTTTTTGCCCCTTCAATATCGAAGCTAGGAATTTGAACCTTGCCCAAACGAAGGGGAGCAAGGCTGATGTTCCATTCACTTGACACCGAACGGCTACCATTGACGATTCGCATCGACGTGCCAAAGCTTGGTGTACTGACATAGAAATCCTGTTGGAGCGCCGTTAGATCTAAAGCATCAGAAGAGACCTTTTCATCGGTTGCGACTCTAAGTAGGAATACTTGATCTTTGGTGACACTGTTTTGTGAAACGCTCGCTACGGCAGTCGCCGCCAATGCCGAAAAGGACGAGAAAGCTACTAACAGCAGCGTTAGGAGTATGGATAAAAATGGCTTGTTAAGAAATCGCATGGTTACCACTTTTTGTTCTGGTTGTTAGGAGCACTTTTTTGTCGTGCTTGTAAAATCATTTGTGCTTTAAGCAGCTGGCTCGGGTCACGGGCGCTTTCTACTTGCTCAAGCTTTCGCATATCTGGGTCACTCGATAGCGGCTGCCCTGAGGTTTGTGCTACAGCTTGTTGAGCATCGTCTTCACCTTTTTCGCTTGAAGCTTGCTGTGCGCTCGCACCTTGAGGTTTTGATTCATCATGCTCTTGATCTTCTGACTGCTCAGCTTTACTTGGCTGTTTAGACTGTGCTGTTTGCTCGCCTTCTTGTTCACCTGCATTTTCATCCGGTTGGTTTTTGGCTTGCGCTTGGTTTGCACTGTTCGCTTGGTCGTCTGTTGGGTTCTGTGATTTTTCACCGCTTGCAGAGCTTTGTTGTTGATCCGACGAGTCTTGCGAAGAATCATTTTGCTGACCTTGCTGACCTTGCTGACCTTGCTGACCTTGCTGACCTTGCTGACCTTGCTGACCTTGCTGATTCTGCTGGTCTTGGTCTTTTTGATCTTTGGATTCAGAATCACCTTGCTGTTGCTGTTGCTGTTGCTGTTGCTGTTGCTGTTGCTGTTGCTGTTGCTGTTGCTGTTGCTGTTGCTGTTGCTGTTGGGCTTGTTTGACGATCTCTAGATTCTTCTTCGCATAGGCATGCTCAGGGTTGTTTTCTAAAATGCGTTGATACTCTTCTATTGCTTGATCGTACTTGCCTTGCTGTGCTTGTGCATTTGCAAGGTTGTAGCGAGCATCTTCGCCATTCAAACCTTGTAGTGTCTGCTCTGCAGCTTCGAAGTCTCCCGCTTTGTATTGTGCGATGCCTTTCCACTCTTGTTGTTGGAACTGCTCTGCAGCTTGTTGGAAGTCTTCATCTTGATAAAGCTGATAACCCACCTGGTCGTCGGTTTTCCAAGGATTCGCAAACGCGGTATTCGGTTGGCTTAACGACAAAACCACAGCTAATCCGCACCAAATAACACCTTTTCGGAACAACCCAAGTGCAGGGAGTAATAGGAACGGCAGAAGCCAGAAGCCATTGTTGACTCTGGTGTTGAGTGAGTTATTGGTCTTGGTTACTTCAGAGGTTGTTGCCACTCGGTCGAGATAACTCGCGATATGCTCAACATCTGAGTTATCAAATTGAACCTCAGTGAACGTGCCACCATAACTGCGAGTCAGGTCGCGCATGTTCTCTAAGTGGGTTCTCGCGACCACGGTTTGCCCTGAGTCGGTTTGCAGCATTGAGCCTGTAGGTAAAGAAATGGGTGCGCCACTTTCACTGCCTACCGCTAAAATAGATAGCGTCCAATTGCTACCAGATAGCAGCGAGTCGATCTCTTTCTTCTCTTGGTCATCGATATCATCCGCAATCAATACTAAGTCACCTTGATAGATCTTCGCGCGAGTCATCATCTCAATCGCAAGCTTTACCGCAGCAGGTGCGTTACTGCCTTGGTAAGGCATGATATCTGGAGAGAGATTCGGCACTTGGCTCTTGATGGTGTTGATGTCTGACGTAAGCGGACTGATGGTGTAAGCATCGCCAGCGTACGCGACCATTCCGGTTAGACCTTCTTTCCATAATGAGAGCAGATCCAAAGCTTTGTATCGCGCTTGAGTCAGGCGATTTGGTTTTATGTCGGTAGCGTATAGAGACATCGACATGTCCATCATCACAACTCGCGCCTGCGTTTTTTCAAAGCTCGGCTGTTCATTGTTTTGAAAGCTTGGTCCGGCTAGTGCAACAACACCGACTAACCACCAAATACCAAAGTAAGTGCTGCGGTTTTTCGATGGCTTACTTGATTCTGGGGCTAAATATCGCGCGATATGAGACGCCAATAACCCTTGCTTAGATTGCTTCTTGCTAAGCCACCAAATCGCGGGCAGCGCGGCAAGCGCCAAGAACCAATATGGGTAGATAAAAGTAAAGTTAGACATTGTTTCTCCTAATGGCTAACAGCATAAATGCGAAGAACATGGCAGCAGACAAAGGCCATACGAACCACTCTTGTTGCGGCCGCCAAACCTTGGTGGCATTTGTCACGGGTTCTAACTGGTTGATGGTGTCGTAAATGGTCGCCAGCTCTTTACTGTCACGAGCTCGGAAGTATTGACCGCCTGTGCGTTTAGCAATTTCCATTAGCGTGCGTTCATCCAAGTCTTGAGCCGTATTCACTTTGCGAGTCATGAAGAACTCTTTAACCATCATTTCGCCTGCGCCAACACCGACGGTGTAAATGGTCGCGTTGTATTTCTTGGCAATGTCTGCGGCCTCTAATGGGTCTAATACCCCAGCGGTATTGCTACCGTCACTGAGTAGCACCATCACACGTTGCGGAGCATCGCTATCAACAAAGGTTTTGGTCGCAAGGCCAATGCCATCGCCAATCGCAGTTTGATTACCGATTAGTCTCAGTACTGCTTGATTGAGTTGTTGTGACAGTGTGTCTCTGTCTAACGTCAGGGGAGTTTGCAAATATGCATGATCAGCAAAGAGCACCAACCCAACTCGGTCGCCTTTGCGGTGTTCAATAAAGTCACTCAACACATGTTTGACTGCGGATAAGCGGTCGATGTATTCGCCATTGAACTGCATGTCCTCTTGGCTCATCGAGTAGGAGAGGTCGACAACCAACATCAAGTCACGGTGCTTCGGTTGAAACTCCACCGGTTCGCCATACCAAACGGGGCGTGCGAGTGCTGTCACCAATAAAAGCCAAATAATGACGGATAACGCCTTTGGCAAGCGAGTGCTTGGCGTTTTGGTATTACTGTCCTCTGGCAGAAATGGAAGCTTAAGAGCGCTGTTTGATTCTGCCTTAGGTGAGAACAAGTAAACGAGAAACGGCAGTGGCGCGAGGAAAAACATCCACCACCAAACGAATTCAATGTTGAGTAAGCTCGTGTTTAAAAAATCAGTCATAACGACCTCGCTTTGGAGGAAGGGCTTTGCGAATCCAAGTTTCACAGTCATTAACTAATTGCTGCTGAACCTTGCGCTGATCGTCATTCATTGAAGTTGGATCTTGATAAAGCGACTGCTGCCACTGGGAGCGTTTTGCTACAAACAACGGCTTTTTTAGTTGTGCGTCTAAGAACTTTAACCAATCATCACCCGCTAGACCTGCTACTTTCTCTCGTGGGAAGTAGCTCAATGCTGCTTGGCGAAGGATGCGTTGTGCTTCGCAAGGTGATAAGCGCTTTGAAGGCTGATTATTGTTGAAGTAAGACAGCGCTTCTTGCTTCGCCTGTTGGTTGTTTTTTCTACGTTTTAGAATGAAAAACAGCAAGGCAATCAGGGCAATGGCTGTGATAATCACTGCCCACCAGCCCCACGCCAAAGGCCACCAAGTCGGTGCGTCTGGCGCAATAACCGGACTTAAATCTAAGGGCTGTTTCATGACTGAGCTCCTGATATCTGGCTCATGAGTGACTGCGCACTCGATAGCGAGCTATAAGGTATCGCGAGAGACAACCCCATCTGTTGCAGCTGCTGTTTCTTAAGCGAAAAAGCATGGTTAAGCTTTTGCTTTTCTTTATTAGAAGAGAAATTAAACCATTGAGTTTTGCTGCCATCGGTGACCTGTTTAGAACCTTTATAGGCGGTTTCACCCTGCTCTAGCGGGTCGTAGAAATGCACCAGACGTACTCTGTTGTGCCGGCGAATTTGGCTGATAAGTGGGTAGTCACTTTCTTGGTAACGCACAAAGTCACTGAGCATAATAATATCGCTGCCTTTAGGGCAAAGCTGGTGCAGAGATTTCAGCCCATGCTCTAAGGTCGTGTCATTATGATTGTGGTGACTAGTCAGTGCCGCATTATTGATTTCTATGACTTTTTGAAGAATGCGTAATGGCGCGTGATTACTCGCACTGGGCTTGATTTCAATGATCTCTTTGCCAGTATCTATTACTGCGCCAATTCGGTCTTTTTGAGCCACAGTGAGCCAGCACAGTTGACTGGCAAAGTGCGCGAGTTGAACCGACTTTAGCAATAAGGTTGAGCCGAAAATCATGCTGCTTGATAGGTCCAAGAACAAAATGACAGGCTGCTCTCTTTCTTCAGAGAACAGCTTGGTATGCGCCTTGCCCGTTCTAGCTGTCACGCGCCAATCAATGCTGCGGATGTCATCTCCGGCTTGATACTGACGAACTTCAGAGAAATTCATCCCGCGTCCTTTGCGGTTGCTCTCGTGTTGACCGTTAAGTTGCGACCAAAGGCTCTTGGCTGGAGGCAACCAGCGAACAGACTGCGCTTTGTATTGCAGAAGTTCGTCCAGATTCAACGTGACGCCGTCACTATTGTTGGGTAGTTGATTATTCATGCGCGTATCTCTATGCGCTGCCAACCAATGAAATAAGGTGTGCGATCACTTGGTTTGCAGTGACCCCTTCAGCTTGTGCGTGGTAGCTACGGAGCAGGCGGTGGCGTAATACAGGGAATGCCATCGCTTGAACGTCTTGTGGCGTTACATAATCGCGGCCAGCAAGCCATGCGTGAGCACGCGCGCAGCGATCCAAAGCAATAGTTGCGCGTGGGCTGACACCCATATCTAACCATTGATCGAGTTGTTCGCTGTATTGCTTGGGTTGGCGAGTCGCCATTACCAGTCTGATGATGTACTGCTCAATGGTATCTGCCATATGAATATTGAGTACTTCTTGGCGTGCTTCAAAGATCGTGTGCTGAGATATCTCTTGTGGCTGAACCGATTCGTTGCCTTGAGCTTCACCGCGGTTGAGTCGCAAGATTTCCAGCTCACTTTCCATGTCTGGATAAGCCACTTCTAAATGCAGCAAGAATCGGTCTAACTGGGCTTCTGGCAGAGGGTATGTCCCTTCTTGCTCAATTGGGTTCTGTGTTGCCATGACCAAAAACAGTTCGGGCAGAGCATAGGTTTTTCGACCGGCAGTCACTTGTTTCTCTGCCATCGCTTCCAGCATTGCTGCTTGAACTTTCGCCGGAGCACGGTTGATCTCATCCGCTAGAATAAGCGAGTTGAAAATCGGGCCTGATTGGAAGGTAAATTCCCCAGTTTCTGGTCGGAAAATATCGGTACCAGTCAAGTCCGCAGGCAGTAAGTCAGGCGTAAATTGAATGCGGTGGAAATCCCCCTCAACGCAATCAGCCAGTGATTTTACGGCGCGAGTTTTTGCTAAACCGGGAGGCCCTTCAACGAGGATATGACCATCCGCTAAAAGGGCGATCATCAGTTGCTTAACGAGCTCTTTTTGACCAATGATTTGAGACTCTAGATAGTTTTGAAGGACTTCGAAATTTGTTTTGTGCATTTTGGACTCTCTGGGTATCCATTTGATTCTTATTTTGAGTATTGGTCACTGATTTGTAGCAAAAAGTTCCAGTACATTTGCGTAATTTATTTTTTCAAAATTGGAAAGATTTACAAGTGGTTAGCTAAAAACATCGTTAGGTTGTGATTATTACTATATCAATTGGCCTTTATATACAAAAGCTCGGCGGTGGGGAGTTGTTTTAGTTCAGTTAGATCTAAGGGCTGATAGCTAAAGCCGACTCTCGACAGTACGATATTGCCTTAGTTGACTCATATTTAATTTGGATAATTCCGGTTGTTACATCATATTTGCAGCTTTTTGAGAGAAAAGTCTCTAGTTTTATTGGTTTTGGCCGATACATCACTCAGATTGTGCATTGCTTGTTGGAGTGCACTAGAAAAGTCCTGTCCAGGGTATACCGATAACGAGCGATTCTTTTAAAGGTCCAAATATGTTTAAAACTAACTCTCTGAGTATCAAACAAAAAGTTGTACTTGGCATTACCTTTGCGGTTCTTGCATCGACAGTGATTGTCGGCGCGATGGCACAACAGCAAGCAAGAGATGTATTGAGCCACCGTTTGGTTGATATTGAGCTTCCCGGTATGTTGGAGCGAATCAATGGTGAAATTGATCGTGAAGTGTCTCAGTTATTGTTAGCTGCGGAGCAAATTGCTTCAAATGAATTCATTTCTGATGCTATCGAATCGACCGAGCGCGATGCTGAGCTAGAAAATAAACTGGTTAAACAACTGAACAATGTTCGTAACCAATATCAGCTGAATGATGCCTCGGTAGCTAACCGTCAAACAGCTTACTACTGGAACCAAGATGGTTTCTTACGCCAACTAAACCAACAACAAGATGGTTGGTTCTTTGGCTTTACGCAATCTGGACAGCCAACCATGGTGAGCATGTTCCAAGAAGCCAATGGTGAAGTGAAGATGTTTGCTAACTACCAACAACCTTCTGGTTTGGCGATGTCAGGTTTATCAAAATCGATGGATGACATGGTTAACCTGCTGAACGGTTTCAAGATTGAAAATACAGGCTTTGTATTTTTGACCGATAGCCAAGGTGATGTACAGATTCACCGTGAGCGTTCTCGCAGTGATTCTTCACTTCAACAACTTTACGGCCCTCAATCAAGCCAACTATTGAACAAGTCGGGTTTCAATCTGATTACCACTGAAAGCCAAGGACAAGAACTGTTTGTGGCGAGTTTGTATGTGTCGTCCATGGACTGGTTCGTTATTGGTGTGGTACCAACAGGTGAAGTGTTTGCTGAGCTCGATGCGACTGCGCAGAAGATGCTGATCATGACTGCTATCGTGGCTTTAGTCTTTATCCTTATGGGCGTAGTGCTAGCAAACAGCATCACTCAACCGATTAAACTTCTGGCTAAGCGATTCGGTGACCTTGGCGAAGGTGATGGCGATCTGGCGCAGCGTATCGAAGTGAAGGGCAACGATGAAATTGCACAGCTTTCAAAGGGCTTTAATGGATTCATTGAAAAGATTCACGAGTCTATGAAAGAAGTATGCTCGACAAGCCAAGCGCTTCAAGTGGCTGCAGAGAGTGTTTCTAACAAAGCACACATCACCCACGATAATAGCCAAGAGCAACGTGATCAAACCCTTCAAGTAGTTGCTGCCATTAACCAAATGGGCATGACCATCAGCGAGATTGCATCAAATGCGGCAACGGCTGCGGAAACGGCCACTCAAGCTTCGGGCAATACTGAAGTGGGCCGCTCTGTGGTAAACAAAGCAAAAGACGCGATCAGCCGTTTAGCTCAAGATATCGAAAGTACGAGTCAAGTGGTTGAACAACTTGCTTCAACAACACAAGATATCGGCTCCATTCTGGGTGTTATCCGCGATATTTCAGAGCAAACCAATTTACTTGCATTGAATGCAGCGATTGAAGCAGCGCGTGCCGGTGAGCAAGGTCGTGGCTTTGCCGTGGTAGCAGATGAAGTTCGTAACCTCGCAAGTCGTACAGCAGATTCAACGGAAGAGATTCAGAAGATGATCAACCAACTGCAAAGCGATGCTAAAGATGCAGTAACAGCAATGAGTACAGGTAAAGTCATTACCCTTGAAGGTGTAGCTGCATCGGATGAAGCCGTAGATGTACTGGGTGGCATTTCGGACCGCATCGTAGACATCACCGATCGTAACACGCAAGTAGCAACGGCAACGGAAGAGCAATCAACCGTAGTTCACACCATCAACCAGAACATTGAAGAGATTAACGCAATCAATGAAGTGACAACGGGTACCGCTGAGCAGCTTGCTGAAGCGAGCCAAGAGCTTCGCGACCTTTCTTCTCGCCTAGATAAGATGGTTGGCTCGTTTAAGCTGTAATTTCTTTAAGCTTTAATTCCTTTAAGCTGTAGCATGGCTTAGAAAGAGACATAGACGAAGAGCTGGATTCATTTAATCGTGAATCCAGCTCTTTTTATTTACGGGGTTGTTTTCTTCTAACTGGCCTTAGCTTGATCTGGTTTCGGGCTTTGCACTTAATCGCTCTAGCATCACAGAGCGTAAATGAGTAAAATCTTGTTAGGTTTAATATTTAGGTAAGTATCATGAGCGATTTTGAAAAAGAACTAGAGCAGATGACTCAAGAGATGGGCGATGAGCCTGAAGTGAAACTTCCATCACTTGAAGAGCAAAAAGCAATTGTTGCTGAGTTCAAACGACTAGAAGCGGAAGGCAAACTGACACCTGAAGTGTTAGAGAAGCATTTTGGCCAGTTCAACAAACAGAATGATACGCCAATTCACTAAGTTGATTTAGACAGGTTGCATGTCTAAAAGAAGTGATATTAGCAGTTGGGTTTATAGCCTGACTCATAGATAAAGGTCTAGCGCTTGCTAGGCCTTTTTTATTGTCGCTAGCGAAAGTTCGAATTGCTGACTCATGAACATCTTCGATGTAAGTTAAACTTCTCTCTCTCACATAAAAAATCCCCCTTACTGAGTAAGAGGGATTTGATATGGGCAAGTTACACCCTAAAAGGCTAAGCGATTAGTCTGTGCCGTATTCTTTGTATAGGCGACGACATGCGCGACCGTCACTGTGGAACAAGTGACAACGGTGTGCAGGAATACCAATCGCTAGCTTGTCACCAGATTCGATTGTCAACGTATCTGGCTGGCGATAGATAACGTCAGCATCGGCACTTTCAAGGTTTAGGTAAACCTGAGTTTCGTTACCTAGCTTCTCTACCATCATCACTTCAGCTTCAATCGTCGCATCACCTGTTTCAGCAGACAATAAATGCTCAGGACGAACGCCCAGAGACATACGGTCACCTGCATTGACAGTGGTACCATCGACTGGGATCCAGAAAGTCATGCCGTTAGAAAGTTGTACCAATACGCGTTCCGCTTCAGCTTGCTCGATGTGAACCGACATAAAGTTCATCTTCGGCGAGCCAATAAAGCCAGCAACGAAACGGTTCTGAGGGTAGTGGTAAAGATCAAGCGGCTTACCGACTTGAGATACGTAACCGCCATCAAGAACAACAATTTTATCTGCCATTGTCATCGCTTCCACCTGGTCGTGGGTAACGTAGATCATGGTGCAGCCAAGTTGACGCTGTAGCTTAGTGATTTGCGAACGCATTTGAACACGCAAAGCAGCATCAAGGTTAGATAGAGGCTCATCAAGTAGGAATACATTTGGTTGAGAAACCAGAGTACGACCGATAGCAACACGCTGACGTTGACCACCCGATAGGGCTTTAGGCTGACGCTCAAGAAGGTGACCAAGCTGAAGGATTTCTGCAGCATGTTCAACACGCTTATCAATTTCAGCTTTGTTAGCGTTCGCTAGCTTCAGGCCGAAAGACATGTTGTCGTAAAGGTTAAGGTGAGGGTAAAGCGCGTAAGATTGGAATACCATACCTACGCCACGCTTTGAAGGCTCAACGTCATTCATGCGTTGGTCGCCAATGTACAAATCACCAGACGTAATGTCTTCTAGACCTGCGATACAGCGTAATAGCGTCGATTTACCACAACCTGATGGTCCAACGAATACTACGAACTCACCTTCGTTGATGTCTAAGGTTACGTCCTTAGAAATCTGTACATCACCATATGATTTATAAACGTTTTTTAACGTGACACTCGCCATCTAGCTAGTCCTCGATCGATCAAATTTTAAGTTTTACTGCTTATCATTATAAGAAATTTTTGGGTCAGCAGTAACTGTAGGAATTGGTAAGTATTGAATGAGTAAGAAAAAAAGTGGGTGAGACTTGGATTCTTTAACCAAGCCCACCCGTCATAGCCAAACTGATGCCCATTTCCCCCACATCCAGCTAAACCTCCCCCGTGATTCAATCACAGATTTAGCTCGATGCTAATATAAGACACCAGCGGGCAGTGAAGCCAACTAAATGAATAATGCGTCAACACATAACACTTGCCGGTAAAGGGTTCTTACTATCCACTCTTGGATGAATGCAGTTTCGGTGAATTGGCGTAAGGGTACATCCTCCTAACGCAAAATTAACTAGGGGGAGTAGGAGGGGAGGAGTAGATATAGGGGGTTAATAATAATTGGCGATCCAGTTCAAATAAATCCACCACGTAACGGTGATGTTGATCACGATGAGTATGTGTTTTGTGATTGTAGTCTCTAATCTGACCGGATGGCGATCACGAATTTAAGCCATAATAGCTAGGGCGTAGTGGCTAGGATGATGAGCTAGGGTCTGTTTTCTCAGATCATAACCTCCGAAAACTGGCTCGTCTTGGTAGATGTGCCCTACGTATAAATATAAAAAGGATATTCACATGAAAAACGCTCTAAGCGCTGTAGCTCTAGGTACAATAGTTGCTCTGGGTTCTTTTGGTGCAAATGCTGCTATCGAAGAAGGACAACTAACAATCTGGGTAGGTGGTGACAAAGCTTATGAAGGCATGGCTGAAGTAGGTAAACGCTTCGAAGAAGATACTGGTGTTAAAGTAACAGTCGCTTTCCCTGACAAGCTAGAAGAGAAATTCCCTCAAGTAGCAGCAGCTGGTGATGGCCCAGACATGATCTTCTACGCACACGACCGTTTTGGTGGCTATGCAGAAGCAGGGCTTCTTGTTGATATCAAACCTTCTAAAGAAACTAAAGAAGGTATCGTAGACTTCGCATGGGACGCTGTTTCTTACGAAGGTAAAACAATCGCATACCCAGTAGCGGTTGAGTCAGTATCTCTAATTTACAACAAAGCACTTGTGCCTAACCCACCTAAGTCTTGGGAAGAAATCCCAGCACTTAACGCTGAACTTCAAAAAGACGGTAAGAAAGCAATCATGTGGCCTCTACGTGGCGGCGCTTACTTCACATGGCCTCTACTTGCAGCTGATGGCGGTTACGCATTCAAACAGACTGCTGAAGGTTACGACATTAAAGATGCGGGTGTAGCGACTGAAGGTGTTCAGAAGTCTCTAGGTTTCATCGAGAAGATGGTACAAGACAAAGTTATCTCTGCAGACATGGATTACTCAGTAGCTGAGTCTGAATTCGTTGCAGGTAACGTTGCAATGACAATCAACGGCCCTTGGGGTTGGGAAAACATCAAGAAAGCTGGCGTAGACTACGGCGTAACAACTTTACCTAAGTTCAACGGTAAAGCGTCTAAACCTTTCGTTGGTGTATGGGCAGGTGGTATCAGCACTGCGTCTCCAAACCGCGACCTAGCTGTTGAGTTCATGGAAAACTACCTACTAACAGATGAAGGTATGAAGAGCCTGAACGACGACAAGCCACTAGGCGCTGTTGCTCTTAACTCTTTCCAACGTCAACTAGACAGCGATACTCGTATTGCAGCAACAATGGACAACGCGATGAATGGCGAAATCATGCCTAACATCCCTCAGTTCACAACATTCTGGTACAGCATGGAAGAAGCGATCGGCAACGTAGTTGACGGCCGTCAATCAGTAGACCAAGCACTAAAAGCTGCTGAAGGTCGAATGACTAAGTAACAACCAAGCACTACCTTTTAAGGAGAGGGCAACCTCTCCTTACTTTTCTATTTTTTATCTATATCGCTAGCAGGTTCCTCTATGCAGTCAGTTCAAGGTACAGATGCTATCCCAGCACCATCAAGCCTTCCAGGCAGTAAAAGCGTCTTCATCAAATGGGGGTTGCTTGGTAGCGTTGGCTTAATAAACGGCTACGCTACAATTCTAATGTATTCTCGCGGTGAGCTCGCTTTTGCGCTGCTTACAGTGATCTTAACGGCTTTGGCACTTTACATTTTTGGTAGTAAAAAAACTTACGCCCACCGTTATATTTACCCAGGTATTGCCGGAATGATCTTGTTCATTCTTTTCCCATTGGCATACACCGTAGGGCTTGCGTTTACTAACTACAGCGCAAAAAATCAGCTTTCTCTAGAGCGCACTCAAACCGTTCTTTTAGACCGTTCTTTCCAAAGCGGTGAGAGCTACCCATTTACTTTGTACAAGACAGATGACGGTCACCAAATCGTCGTAAAAGATGGCGATCAACTGTTAGCGACTGACGTATTTTCTCTAGACAATATGACAGAAACGGAGATGGACCTATCTGTCATTGAGTCTGCGCAAGGTGAAAAAGAGAAGATCAAAGCGATCATCCAAAACCGAGCTGCGATCAATGGTGTTGATTTCAATCTACCGGACGGTGGTGACATCCGCATGAGTGGCTTACGTAAGTTTGCTTCTGTTGCTCCGCTTTACACGCTACAAGACGATGAAGAAACGTTAATCAACAATGAAACGGGTGAAGTCCTCAAGCCAAATATGGATGTGGGTTTCTACCAACCTGTTGATGCCAATGGTGAATTTACCGGTAACACAATTTCTCCGGGCTTTGTTGTTAGCATAGGGACACATAACTTTGAACGTGTGTGGAAAGATGACGGCATTAAAGAACCGTTCATCAGCATCTTTATTTGGACGGTAATCTTCTCTGTATGTACCGTAGTGTTCACTCTTGTCATCGGTCTTGTACTGGCAAACATTGTGCAATGGGAAGAGTTGAAAGGCCGCTCTATTTATCGTGTTCTACTGATTCTGCCTTACGCCGTACCAGCGTTTATCTCGATTCTTATCTTTAAGGGTCTATTCAACCAGAGCTTTGGTGAGATCAACATGGTGCTTGAGAATATCTTCGGCTTAAGCCCGAACTGGTTCTCAGACCCTATCTTAGCGAAAACCATGGTGCTGATGGTTAACACGTGGCTAGGTTTCCCTTACATGATGATTCTATGTATGGGTCTGCTTAAAGCGATTCCTGATGATTTATACGAAGCGTCAGCGATTGATGGTGCGAACTTCCTTGATAACTTCAAGCGCATTACGTTCCCATTGATGATTAAACCGCTTACACCGCTATTGATTGCAGCGTTTGCCTTTAACTTCAATAACTTCGTAATGATTCAACTATTGACGAACGGTGGCCCGAACATGATTGGTACTTCTGAGCCAGCGGGTTACACAGACTTGCTTGTAAGCTACACGTACCGAATTGCATTCGAAGGCGGCGGCGGTCAAGACTTCGGTCTAGCAAGTGCTATCGCAACGCTTATCTTCCTATTGGTTGGTGCACTAGCGTTACTAAACCTTCGTTTCACTAAACTGTCTCAAGATTAAGGAGCACGACAATGGCTATGGTACAAGGTAAAGGCCTTAAATACCGAGTGTGGGCAACGCATGCAGTGTTGTGGTGCTTCTTGGCAATGATAATCTTCCCACTACTGATGATCATCGCGATCTCGTTCCGTGAAGGTAACTTCGCAACCGGTAGTTTGATTCCAGACAATCCATCACTGGAGCACTGGAAACTGGCTCTTGGTATGTCGGTAACGAATGCTGACGGCTCGGTGACGGCACCTCCGTTCCCAGTACTGACTTGGTTGTGGAACTCGATTAAAGTGGCAGGTGTTACATCGATTTTAATCGTGGCACTGTCAACGACATCGGCTTACGCATTTGCTCGTATGCGCTTCAAAGGTAAAGAAACTATCCTTAAAGCGATGATGATTTTCCAAATGTTCCCAGCAGTACTGGCTCTTGTGGCTATCTACGCGCTGTTTGACAAACTTGGTCAATACATCCCGTTCTTAGGCTTGAACACACACGGTGGTCTGATCTTCTCTTACCTAGGTGGTATTGCACTGCATGTTTGGACGATTAAGGGCTACTTTGAGACGATTGATAACTCATTGGAAGAAGCGGCTGCACTTGATGGTGCAACGCCTTGGCAAGCATTCAGACTGGTTCTACTGCCATTGTCTGTGCCAATTCTAGCGGTTGTGTTTATTCTTTCGTTCATCGCAACAGTAGGTGAAGTACCAGTAGCGTCTATCCTGCTTACTGATGTGAACTCTTACACGCTAGCAGTAGGTATGCAGCAATACCTATATCCGCAAAACTACCTATGGGGTGACTTTGCGGCAGCTGCTGTACTTTCGGCACTTCCGATTACGATCGTGTTCTTACTTGCTCAACGTTGGTTAGTTGGCGGTTTGACGGCAGGTGGTGTAAAAGGATAAGCTGTATCTCATAAGAAAGAAAAAGAGCGACCTTCGTGGTCGCTCTATATTGGCATTTTTATTACATCATTTGGTTTGGCCGCCGATCAGTAATAAAAATAACCCTCAGGTTACGCATAGCTGGCTACTAATCAGGTTCCTTACGCTATTAATGATTAGTGGTTTTTGTAACTCTAACCCAGGTATTTACTTGGGTTTTTTTATGCCTGCTACTTTTTGCTTTCTACTTTGTCCGGATATTCGTTTTACCTGTCAGTTTTTGTGCTCATAGCTGCTTTAGCCATTAAAGTTTCGAGTCACTTCTCTTCTACACCTTTCTTGACTCATTCCTCTTACTTGAAGGCATGAACGAGTCTCACAAATCAGACACTCAGTATAAGTGGCTGTTGTACTATTGATATATTGCTAATATTCCAATGCGTGATACTTCAATGATTTGTATGCAACAAAACCTGAAATTGCACTGAAAATGTATAGGGAAGCCAGAGGTGGTTACAGAGTTTTTAAGTAGTATCTGTAAGGGGTATGTAAGTGGCTTTATTTATATGCCTGATTTTTGGTGGGAGTTAGAAGTTAGAACTCTTTGCTTGAAGGTGCACAACCTAAATGTTGCAGTAACACGTAGATGCTCTCTTGATCGAGTGCGACACGACGAAACAGATCCGCAAACGTTGGGTCGCCGCCGAAGCACGTCTGGATGTAGTGATTAATTTCATTACTATCGTAGCCCTCGACGTACAAGGTTCTAACCCATTGATACTCAACAGCCTTCAAATTGTTCAGTGTAGATTCGCTAAGAGTGGGGCGTGTAACGCTCAAGTGTGGCTCCAGGAAATTCAAATACATCCATTATGATTGGCGGTATTTAATCAGAGCAAAATGACGACTTTATTACAGTCAAAATAAATCAGTGAACAAGTGCCGATTCATTTCAACCTTTGGCTGGGTATCACGCTCTTATCGGACGTATTGGGTGTGCAGTGGATTTGGCGGTGTAGAACACGAAGGTATCAAATAAATCAATGCCAAGCAGGTGCTTGGCATTGTAATAAGGTTTTGTAGGGTAGCGTTGCTGGTTAACCTTACTTTAGGTACTTCACGTGAGCTTCCATCTCTTCACCAATCTGTTTTCGCATGTTCATTAGGCGAATAGCTGAGTCTCGTAATTCGATGTCTTCTGGTGTCTCTGGTATCCACTCTGGCACTTTAGTTGGGTTACCATTTTCATCGACAGCGACCATAATAACGATACAGTGAGTTGTTAGGCGGTTATTGAGCTCTTTAGGGTCGCTTGCTTGCACGTCGATAGCGATATGCATTGAAGATGAACCTGTGTAGATGACCTTTGCACTTACCTCCACAAGGTTGCCTACATGAATTGGGGCAACGAATCGAATTCCTCCTGCATAGGCTGTTATACAGTATTTACCGCTCCAACCTGCAGAACAAGCGTAGGCTGCTAAATCGATCCACTTCATTGCTGCACCACCATGAACTTTACCACCAAAGTTCACATCCCCGGGTTCAGCTAAAAAACGCAGAGTAACGTCTCGTTTACCATCTTGTCGGCTATTGCTACTGCTCATCAATCTTCCTTCATTATTATTTTGCTGCATAACATGCTTGTTACTTGCTAGTAACAATATACTTAAGATGACATAAGTTAAAGCGGATAATCTCACGGTTAAGACTATTTTTTTCAAACAGATGTTCAGTTGATGAATATTGGTGCTTAAAGGCGTATGAGGCGAATGGCAAACATGGGTGAAGTGATATCAAGCAAGCGATTAGAAATACTGATTAAGTCACTAGATAGGTCGATTGCAAAAAAAAACACCTAGCGTAATGCTAGGTGTTTCTAAGCCGTGTGGTACTCATGTCGGTACCTTTTTTGTGTTAGCCAACTAACCGCTGTTGATTTGGTTTAGTTAAAGTGACTGTATCTCAGTTACCACTAAAGTGGTAGTGGTTATTGTTTTCTTATCAGCTCACTTTTACTGTTTTACAAAGTATAGATCCTTCGCGTAGATATTTCCTTTCGGATTATTGTTAGGGAAGCCTTTTAGTGTATTTCGCACTAATCGTGTGTGATTGTAATGATACAGAGGCATAACTGCTGCAGAATCGTTGAGTAACGACTCAGCATGCTGATATAAAGTAAAGCGTTTAGACTGATCTTCCGTTTTACTCGCTTGCTGTAAGAGCTCATCATAATCTGGATTACAGTAGCCACTCTCATTTGCTGTGTGATCACAAGTGAAGGCTTCTAACAGTGCAGAAGGCTCTGGATAGTCACCAAATGCCCATGATCGAGCCAGCTGATAGTCGCCACTCCCTTTCGCTGCAACATAGGCTTTCCATTCCATGTTCTCTAACTCGACTTTTACGCCAAGTGGCTTCCACATCGAGGCAATCGCAATAGCGATCTTTTTATGATTCTCACTGGTGTTGTACGTAAGGGTAAACTTGAGCGGCTTGTTTTCGTTGTATCCCGCTTCTTCAATTAACGCTTTAGCTTTTGTTAAACGCTGAGCGCTGTCCAAAGCACTAAATTCGGATAAAGGCGCTGTGTAGTCAGGAATATTATTCGGTGTCACGCTGTAGGCTTCTGGTTCACCTTGCCCTGTTACCTTATCTACTAGTATCCCACGGTCGACGGTCATGCTTAGTGCTTGACGTACTCTGACATCATCAAATGGTGCCTGACGAGTGTTGAACGAGTAGACATAAGAACCAAGCAAAGCTTGTGCTTTAATTTGCTCAGGGCTCTCTTTGACAAGTTTTTGGTAGTACTCAAGTTGGACACGATTGGTCATATCAATCTCACCAGCTTGGTAACGAATCAGCTCGGCATTTTGAGAAGATAAGCCCAAATAGGTCACCTTGTTGATGATTGTAGATGTGTCATCCCAATAATTTGGATTCCTCTCGACTTCAACGTATTCGTTGGGCACCCATTTACTCAAAGTGTAAGCACCGTTGGTCGCGATATTTTCTGCGCGAGTCCATTGGTCGCCTTTCTCTTGAACCAACTCAGCAGGCAAAGGGAAAAAGGTCTTGATGCTCATTAAACTCATAAAGTAGGGCGTAGGTTTTGAAAGTGAAATTTCAACCGTGCGCTCATCTAATGCTTTGATGCCAAGCTCAGAGGGATCTTTGTCTCCTGATAGAATCTCGCTAGCGTTCACGATGTTAGCCGTCGAAAAAACAAAACCCGTGTTGTTACTTGTTTTCGGAGACACTGCGCGCTGCCAACCAAACACAAAATCAGACGCTGTGACTGGATCGCCATTCGACCATTTTACGTTCTCTTTCAATACAAACGTCACGGTTTTACCGTCTTTGCTGAACGTCCAACTTTCAGCTTGTCCTGGAATAATCTGTCCATCACTGTTCTCGATCACGAAGCCTTCAAACATGTCATTGACGATGATGTCTCCGGGCATACCTGAATTGACGAAACTAGGATCTAGTGTGTTGGGCTCTGCGCCGTTGCCACGCACAAAATGTTGTTCTTCAGCGAGTGAAGTGCCAGAGGGCACAGAAGCGGCAATAGCTGAAGTTGAAGAGAGAGCGATCAGCGATGAGATAAGCAGAGGTAGCTTTGGTTGAGTCATTGTAATTCCTTTTACAATTTAAACAGTACTCAATGCATTAAACATGAGTCGGCCACAGGTTGCAACACAGCAATTGTGCATTAACGAAATTTGAAAGCGGTGTGAACAAAACGAAAATGCCTGCGGAGTAACGCAGGCATTCTTAAATGGAACTTGTATGTAGGCAGCTTAATGTAAGGGACTGACCTAACTTTGTTGAGGTAGTGGCGCTTCCAGCCTTGGTTTTCTTTTGATTTGTGCAAGGATCACGCCTGAAATTACCATCACACCACCAATGATGTGGAACTGATTAATCTCTTCGCCTAGCCAAGTGGAAGCTAATACAATTGCGATAACTGGCATCAAGTTCATAAACATCGCACTTGAATCCGCACCAATGGTATCAATCGCTTTCACCCACATCCAAGGTGCTAAAATTGAAGCGGCAACCGCGGCGTAAGCTATCAATGGGATCGCTTGTTGCGGTGGTAAAAGCTGTTCGCTGGTAAGCCAAAGTGGCGTAAGCATCGCGACAGCAAACAGCCCCTGAATGTAAATCACCACCCAGCTACTGATTGGCATTTTCCAGCGTTTCAGTAGCACACAGTACGAAGCATAAACAAAGGCCGCAATTAGCATATAGCCATCGCCTTGAGTCAATTCTTGATGCATGAAGAACAAAGGATCGCCTTTACCCAACATCAGAGCTAAGCCTGACAGTGACAACACGCCACCCACAATACTCAAACTAGAAATGGACTTGTGTAACAAAGGAACGCTTAGAAACACACTGATCAATGGTACTAAAGACGTGATCAATGCCATGTTGGAAGCGGTTGTGGTTAAGCCTGCGTAGTAACCTAGAGATTGGTTCAACACCATGCCCAAAAAGCCGAGGAACGCTAATTTAGATAAGTTTGGCTTAATGACAGCCCACTGCTTCATCACTGGGCGAATACAGAAAGGCGTGAGAATTAACATCGCAAAAAACCAGCGGTAAAAACTCATCGCACTAGGTTCTATGGTGCTTGCAGCAAGCTTGTTGACGATTGCATTGGCGCCCCAGATACAGACTGTAAAAAATGGTAAGAGGTAATGCATGTAAATTCCGTCGCAAATGAGTTGATGCGGCTAGTTTGACAGGTCGTTATACTTACAAGTATCTTTAGAAAGACATCAGGCGCGATAGGAAGACAAGTTTGAAAAAACACTCCAGAAATCTTCACCCATCCTTATCAATTGATAAGGCACCATCCAACGTATTTATGAATTTTGAAGCATTTCTTTCGAACACTGAGACCCGAGTTCATAGCCACTCATGGGGACAGGTTCAATTGATCAGTGGCGGTATATTAGAGATGGAAGCGGAAAGTACCCGATTTCTAGCGCCACCACATTTAGCGATTTGGGTACCGGCCGGGGTGATGCATTGCAGTTATAACCGTAAGCCTTTGGACTACTGTTCGCTAAATATCGCCCCAGAGCTCACGCAACATCTGCCAGATAAAACCAGCCTTATAAAGATCACGCCGATTGTGTCTTCTATTATCGATGACTTTCGCGAGCGTGGAATCAATGTTGCGGAAACAGAACAAGATCAAAGGCTCGTTCAGGTACTGCTTGACCAACTTGCGCAGCGTGAGGTTGAACACCACTTCTTGCCTTCGACCGACAATAAGTACCTCGCGCCTATATTGGCTTCTGTTGAAGAAAACCCGACCGATGAAGTGACACTGAAAGATTGGGCTGAACGTGTTCACACCACGGAAAGAACCCTTTCTCGTCACTGCCAGACGGAGCTTGGAATGAGCTTTACAGAGTGGCGACTGCGAGTGCGCTACCTCTACTCAATGGACTTGTTGAGGAATGGCCAATCGGTAAAAGAGGTCGCTCTAACATTGGGTTATAACCAAGCGAGTCCATTTATTACCATGTTCAAACGTTATGCGAACCAAACGCCAGAACAGTATAAGAACCGTTTGTTGTAGCCTGCTCGTGTTGCCAAAAGAACGGATGTTTTCACTAGTTAGTGAATAGATAGACCATAAGTGAATACGTGCAGTATTAGCTTATGGAATCACACCTAATAGCCCATATATTTCGTTCTGTTGTTCGGTGACATCCTCATAGTGTTGGTTCAATAGAGTACTGTTGCTGCCCACCTTGAACAGTATGTACGTTTCTCCATCGACCTCGAACCAATTGAATATGCCATGCTGGTTATACGTGGTCATTGTTTTGTTTGTCTTCATGAAATATACATCAGCAGCGCAAGACATGCAGACGTACATAAGCCAAAGAAAGAAAAGAAAAACCACGAGCCTAAAACTGTTTTTTCTTTTCCTACCCCTCCATTGCTTTGCTGCCAACCAAGTTCACGAACCTGAGCCTTAGTAAGGTTTAAGTCTAGTTTCTCTATGTATCTATTGAGTTCGTCATTGTGTACTGAGCTAATCATGTTCTATCTCTCCTAACCATTTGATTGGTATTTTAGGGGAGCTCAGCGTTTGGTTAAATTAGATATTATTCAACAGGCGTTAAGGTAAATAGAACATTACGGATGGCAAAAAAGCCTCCGTGGTGGAGGCTTTGGAAGAAGGTGGTTTATCGATGGTTGTCGCTATGTCTTTGTTGTTAGTAATGCACGCTCTAATACCCCGTCAATTCCATATAGCCAGACCCAGAATGAGAACCTTCAATTGAGATAGGCCCCTCCCAATAAGGAACCGACAGTGGCATTTTCGCATTTGGATTAAGCGCCGAGACGGTCAGTTTAATTTGTTGCGTCGGAATCGTAATTTTCCACTCTGTTGGATAGTCACGCCCATCGAACTCGGTTTTTTTGGTGGCGGTTAAGCTGATATCTTGTTGTTTAATCGCGATGCCAGAGCCATCTTGCTGCATTAACCTTGCATGGGAATAACTGGCTTCACCTGTTGCTGAGTTTCGCAGTTGGAACACGACCAAACTGGTTTCATCACTCAGCCTTAGCGCAAACCAATCCCAACCTTGTTGCGAGTCGAGTAAAAACTGAGAGCTCCATTCTCGGTCTATCCAACCTGTACCAGAAACCAGATGGGTTACTCCATCAATAGTTACCTCGCCCGATACATTAATGAATGGTTGGCTGTAGTAGTAGGAAGCCACTTTGTCATCGCTACTTTTAGTGCTGTAGCCTTGTTCGCCTTGCTTTTGATAAGGCGCGTTGCTGGTTAACTTAAGCGAGTAGCCAAACTGATCTGAATTAGCGTTCAAGGTTGCGGGGAATAGATCATCGCTTGAAGAGTTCCATTGCCAGTCATCAAGATAGACCCGAAACGGTGAAGTGCTGACACCCGCCAGTTCAGCTTGGTCACGTGACCACTTTTCATCGGCGTAGTGCTTATCTTTAGTGGTGACGGCGCTGTGTGCCATGTAGATTTGCTGACTTTGCCACGTAGTTCCCTTAGTGCCATTGCCACTTTCCTGTGGTGCAGCCGCGAAGCGGAATTGTGTCCATTGCACACCTAACATATTGCCTTCTTCATCAATTAAGTTTGCGGTTAAGTACCACCATTCATGACGAAAACTAGGGTGTGCTTGATGATCGGCAGGGAAGGTGATGTCGATACCTTTTACTACCGGAGAAAATTGCGCTTGATCGATTGCCGTTTCATTCTCGGTTTGTGTTTCAGTACCGAGTATTGAACCCATATTTTGAGCTGATGGTTGAGTGGACTCGTCGCACCCTAAAAGGAGCAAGATGCCAAGTGTGAGAACGAAAACGCTTATTGCTCGATTCATCACAACACCTCGCTCTGTAAACTGGATACCACGGGTTTGCTGACCAAACGCCACAGTGGAATCAAGGTCGCAATCACAGCCACTAAAATAGTGATGGCTGAGATGCTGAGTGCATCACTCCAATTCCATACGTAATTTAGGCTCCAACCAAAGGCGCGCAGGGTAACGATGTCCGTCAACACATAACCGACCATAGCGCCGAGTGGTAAAGCGATAACCAGAGTGAAGGCGACCAGAACAACGATTTGCCCGACCACCATCGCCATCAATTTTTTCTGACTCACACCTAGCGCATACAACCTTGCAATAGCGGCTTTGCGTGCATCGAGCAACATGAAACAGGCGCAGAACAACCCAATCACCGCCACCATTAAAGTGACGCCATTAAGCGCCCGAGTGATGGCAAAGGTTTGTGAGAAGATATCTAAAGCGATCGATTTGATCTGTGCTTGATCGTAAAGCTGACTTGGGTGCAGATTGAGTTGTTGGCGTAGCTGTTCAGAAACCACTTGTGGATCACCAGATACTTTGATTCCCAAGCTGGTGGGTAAGTCAGTAAATCCGCTTTCGAGCCATAAATCAGGTGCAAGTAACACTTCGCCATTCGGTGAGCCGTAATCATGAAAAATCGCGCCGACGATGAGTGTTTTGTCTTGGAACGCATCAAGTTCAAGTTTGCTATTCAATGATAATCCGAGCTTCACCGCGGTAGGCTCGCTGATCGCCACTAATTCACCTTGGTAAAAGCGTGACCAGAAGTCATCAACGTGAGATTGGAACACCATGGTTTGCTCAAGTGTGTCTTTGTCTTTGGTTCCGAGCAAAGTCGGTAAGCCCTGCAAGTTATCGTCGACATAATATTGCTTATAAACGGTTTCAACATTTTCAAACTACTCTAACGCACGTTCCACATTGGCAATTTCACCTTGGGCAGGGCTAACGTAAATATCGGCATGTAAGCGCTGCTCAAGCCATTGCTTTAACGTGGATTCAAAGCTGCCGACTAAGGTGTTCATTCCCACATTGGCGGTGACAGCGAGAAGCAACGCCATCATGGCAAGGGACAGAGGGGAGATAAGTTCACGCAGCTCAGCAAATAGGTATTGTATTAACCCCGATTGGGTGCGTTTTTCGCTCCAGTTCGCTAGCACGCTGAGTGTTTTGGGCAAATACAAAGGAATCGACACCACTAACACACCGAGCCATGCCATGGTAAAGCGATGATGTTCGCTCAGCCATAACCCTGCTAACGCGACAATGGTTAATACTGCCCCGATAACAAACAGCTGATTTTCGTTAGACGCTTCCGGCGCTTGATAGAAACCGCCATGGGAAGAGAGGGGTTGTCGCACCCGCTGTTTAAAGTGCTGCCAACACGCGACAAGCGTTGCGGCCAGCGTGAGTAGCAGTGCCTGCACTAACCATTTCAACTGCCATGTGCCGGGAAGCAGCGTTGCACCATAAAGTTGCTCAAGCGTTATCGCGACGGTGGGATGTAGCCAGTGGCTGAGTTGAATGCCGAGAATGAAACCAAGCGACGCGCCCAGTGTGACTAAAAGAGTCAGCTCGACTAACAGAGCTGAAAACACGATGCTTGGCGCAATGCCGGCTTGTTGAATTTGCACCAATAGCCGATTACGCTTCAGCAAACTGTACTTCACACCATTGTAAGCGATGAATAGGCCAACCAAAAACGCCAACAAACTCATGGCGGTGAGGTTAAGGTGAAAGCTATCGGTAATTGAACCGAGATCCGTGCTTTGGTTGTTGGATATCCATTGCCCTTGCTCGCCAATAAGGCTTTGCCATTTATCCTGAGCATTGCTGTTAGTGTCGCTCTTAGTGTCAAAAATAGCGATATAGCTCAGTTCCCCTTGCTTGTTAAGCAGTTGCTGAGCGAACCCAATATCCATCAACATTCGGCTACCGAGCTGCCATTCATCTGGTAGCACTACCACTTGAGTGAGCACTTCATCCAAAGTGAGTGCGTCTATTCCTCCCAAGTTCTGGTGTTGCGATTGGCTCATCATCACAATGGGTTCACCCGCTAAGAGTTGCGGCAAAGGTAAGGCATTGTCGAACAGGGAAATGTTTGGTTCTTTGGTTTGAGTATTGCTTTTTTCGTCGACGCGAGCGTGACGAGATCTTGAAGTGAGAGCGGCGATCAACTCACTGCCTTGAACTGACCAGCGTCGGCCTTGTTCATCTCTTATTCGCCCTTCAATCACAGGCAGCGTAGCGCTTAATCCACTTTGTCTTAAGTTAAAGTAAAGCGATTCCGGCAAATAGTTTTGCCCTGCTGGTGGAATGATAAGGTTCTGCGCCTGGGCGCTAAGTTGCTCGGTCGATTCAGCGTAGCTGCGCTTGGCATTAAGGTTAATGGCCTGCACGGCAACAAACAAGGTGACCGCTAGCACAATACCAATCAGGATTGCTGCAGCTTGCAGTGGCGATTGGCGATAGTGTGCCGCGAATAGACTCAACGTCAGTTTAGTATGGGTAAGCTGGTTTTGTGCGAAGCCAGTTTGCTTCATTGGATTACTCACAACGCTGTGCTCTTGGGGTCAGATTTGCGTTCCTTAAACAACCATCATCTAACACCAATTTTGTCTGCATAAAGCTGGCGCATTCTGGGCTGTGGGTAACCAAAAGCACCGCAGTGTTGCCTTGTGTGGTGATTTCACTCAGCAGCTTCATTACCTCAATGCCAGCCTTGTGGTCGAGGTTGCCTGTGGGTTCGTCGGCAAGCAGCAGTTTCGGTTTGTGGGCTAGCGCGCGAGCAATCGCAACTCGTTGTTGTTGACCGCCAGAGAGTGAGGATACATGCCTTTCGAGTAGCTCGCTGATGCCCAATGCGTCAACTAAATAATCGCACCAGTCGCTCCACTTCTGTTGATTTAAATGGAGAGGAAACGCGATGTTTTGTTTTACGTTGAGTGGGGTTAACAAGTTGAACTGTTGAAAGACAACGCCCAAATTTTGATGGCGGAATTGGCTCCATTGTGGATCTTTCCAATTTGATGTGTTCTCGCCATCGAGCCACAACTCGCCACCGGAAAGAGGTTCGAAGCCCGCAATTACGTTCAGCAAAGTACTTTTTCCGCTGCCACTCGCCCCTGTCAAAGCCACGCTTGCCCCTGTTGCCAAAGCGAAGTCGACACCTTCCAATACGTGATGGGTATCTTTGCCATCAACAAAGCTTTTGCTGGCATGTGTGAGTGTGACAATTGGGCTTTCCATTTCCTTTCCTTATAACCAAAACTTACCATCAAAAGGTGTCGTTACTTGTGGCAACTACCGAAGCGACAAGCTCTATAAAACTGTAGACAACAATTTCAAACAATAGAGCGATTTATATCGAATTATTAATAACTTGTACTGCGAAAAGAGGGAAATAGATCAGTGTGAGGGAGAATGCAGTTGGTGGTGGGAGCTTAGAGTCACTATGGAGGCTTTTGGATTTATCGTTAGATGGTTCGTGATCTCGTTTAAGTGCAATAAATCATGGCTTAACGTGTTAAAGGTTTTCTTTATGAAAGTGGGGTGGGTTAGTGCTGTTTCTCTAACTTGTTTATGCCCCATGTAGTGGTCAACAAATTCCGGACACTGACTTAAGCCGATTTTCGGCATTTACTGGCGACAGCCCATCATTTGCTTGATGAGGCCGTTGCCGATTATAGTAACTCATCAGGTAATGGCTGATGTCTTTCTTAGCTTGAGCTTGTGTCAGGTAACCTGTTGCTGGTATCCACTCGGTTTTCAAGCTTCTAAATAGCCGCTCCATGGGAGCGTTGTCCCAACAATTACCACGACGACTCATGCTTTGAGTTATACGATATCGCCAAAGTCTTTGGCGATATTTACGG
Organism: Vibrio sp. 14G-20; assembly: GCF_026241515.1. Lineage (GTDB taxonomy): Bacteria > Pseudomonadota > Gammaproteobacteria > Enterobacterales > Vibrionaceae > Vibrio. The sequence goes on along the minus strand of NZ_JAPHPW010000009.1, from coordinate 15 downwards.
CTGCTATATTGGCAG
>NZ_JAPHPW010000008.1 GCF_026241515.1 Vibrio sp. 14G-20 | reverse complement strand
AACGATTATATTGGGAAAACTCTAAAACCGTGGCCAATTTTAGTTGACCACTACAGACCAAGTTGCCCGTGAGGTGAATGGGAGCTGTTACTTCGGTGCTATGAGACCCAAGCGCTGACCTACGCCAACCGTTTTATCTGACTGTCATCTAATTTTTGTACTTTGATATAACAAATAGCCAAAAAGATATTGAGCGATCGTTCAAATATGTTGAAATTTCCACTATAGTTGATTGGTCAAACAACTCACAACAAGGAAAAGTTATGAATAAAAGTACCGAATCTCAATCAGATCCAACTCGATCTATCCCCCAAGAAGCATTTGATTGGTACGACGAATATGCACACGGTCTGATTGATCGCAGAGAATTTATGGCTCGCCTATCCGGGTTGGCTGTACTTGGTTTAACCATGACAACATTAACTTCTGCATTGATTCCTAATTATGCCAAGGCAGAGCAAGTCTCTTTCAATGATCCTTCCATCAAAGCAACCTACGAGAAGTTTCCTTCGCCTAAAGGACACGGAGAAGGCTATGGCTACTTGGTGGTACCAAAAGAGCTAGAGGGCAATGCGCCTGTTGTCTTGGTCATTCATGAAAATAGAGGCTTAAATCCATACGTAAAGGATGTGGCAAGACGACTCGCGGCCGCTGGGTTTATCGCGTTTGCACCTGATGCACTCTATTCGCTTGGCGGGTATCCAGGTAATGATGATGAAGGTCGAGCAATGCAAAAATCATTATCCAGAGAGAAAATCGAAGAAGACTTTATCGCCGCTGCAAACTTCTTGAAGTCTCATGACAAAAGTAACGGCAAGCTTGGCGCTGTAGGATTTTGCTTCGGTGGCTATATCGTGAATATGTTGGCGGCGGTAATGCCAGAGCAGCTGGATGCGGGCGTTCCATTTTATGGCACTCCTGCCGCACCTGATTTAAGAAAGAATGTTAAAGGGCCATTACTGGTCCAATTCGCTGGAATCGATAAACGTGTGAACGCGACTTGGCCAGACTATGAAGCCGAACTCAAAGAGAACGAAGCAGACTACACAGCTTACATCTATGACGGCGTGAACCATGGCTTCCATAACGATTCAACTGGCCGCTATGCTGAAGAAGAAGCAGAGTTAGCTTGGAAACGTACACTTGAGTTCTTTAATAATAAACTCTCTTAGTTGGTTATTAGAAAACTTGTTTCTGTTCAATGTTCAATTATCAGTGAGCTAATTAAGCCTGCTTAGAAACAACAAGACCTCGCACATACGAGGTCTTGTATTGATCCAATCAAATGATTAATGGATTACTGGCTGGCTTTCTACAGAGTACGTTAACTTGTAGAAATGAGCTTCACTTTCTCCATTTTTAAACTGGTTATAAACACCGGCTTTGAAATAGCTTTTCTTTTCATTCCAGTAAGTGATGTCGTGGTTAATTGCCGTCTTGTCGTTGTGATTAATGATCAGTTTGTTGCCACCAACATAGATATCAAACTTGTCTGTACCTTCTGCTGCGATTGGTGCAATTGGTAGCTTCAAATAAGCATTTTTACATGCTTCTGTACCCTTATTACCGCTCTTAGAGCCACAGTTTACGGCATTGTTCTTAATAACAGCCCAGTACCAATCGTTCTTGCCACTACGTTCAGCTTCGTAAACTACGCGCACTAGTGGGTGTGGAATGTATCCTTCTCCAGATACACCGTCTGGGAAGTCAGCAGAAACACTACCCGCGTTATGAACTTGAAGGTATGTGATCGCATCATTTTTCGCTTTGTCCGTGTTCGCTACTGACGCTCTTGGGTTGATTGGTTGAATTTCAGCACCCAAATGATAGTACTTGTCAGCCTCACCAACATTAAAGTTCTTGTAGATACGTACTTCGCTGCGATTTTTGTAGCCAGGCATCTTAAACACAAGCGCTTCCGATGCTTTGTCTACGTAAAAGCTATCTAAAACCAAACCATCAAACTCACCGTTTAGCCCATACTCAGATTTGTTACCCGACTTTCCTGTTGGATCAGACGCCTGAAGTTTAGAGACTTTCAGTACATCTTGAAATTGTACGTAGTCTGCAGGAGCAGCCTTCTCTGCTGCATTTGCACCGAATGCTACTGATACCGCAACTGCCAAGAAACAAGTTTTGAGTGTGTTTTTCATGTTATTCATTATCCTAGTAATCGGCTCTATCTGTTGCAGAACTTGCCACCAGAAAGAGGTACATTATTGTGAATTTCTATGCTTAGCATTGTATCCACAGAATCACTGACTTACCGTGATCAAGTACTATTGTATTACTTAAATTTAGAGCAAAATATCGAGGTCGTGAGATAAATCACAGTAGGAAGGTCTAGGGCGTGTTTTATCTGACTGCCATCAAGTTATTGTACTTTGATATCACAAACATCTCTAAAATTATTGAGCGATCGTTCAGCTATGGTGTAGTTTCCACTATAGTTGACTAATCCAACAACTGTTGATTAGTCCAACAACTCACGACAAGGAAACGTTATGAATCAAAATACCGAATCTCAATCAGATCCAACTCGATCTATCCCCCAAGAAGCATTTGATTGGTACGACGAATATGCGCACGGCCTGATTGATCGCAGAGAGTTTATGGCTCGTCTATCCGGGTTGGCTGTACTCGGCTTAACCATGACAACATTAACGTCTGCACTGATTCCTAATTATGCGCAGGCAGAGCAAGTCTCTTTCAACGATCCTTCCATCAAAGCAACCTACGAGAAGTTTCCTTCGCCTAAGGGACACGGAGAAGGCTATGGCTACTTGGTGGTACCAAAAGAGCTAGAGGGTAATGCACCTGTTGTCTTGGTCATACATGAAAATAGAGGCTTAAACCCATACGTAAAGGATGTGGCGAGACGACTCGCGGCCGCGGGGTTTATCGCATTTGCACCTGATGCACTCTATTCGCTTGGCGGGTACCCAGGTAATGATGATGAAGGTCGAGCAATGCAAAAATCATTATCCAAAGAGAAAATCGAAGAAGACTTTATCGCCGCTGCAAACTTCTTGAAGTCTCATGAAAAAAGTAACGGAAAACTAGGCGCTGTAGGATTTTGCTTCGGTGGCTATATCGTGAATATGTTGGCGGCAGTAATGCCAGAGCAACTGGATGCGGGCGTTCCCTTTTATGGTACTCCTGCCGCCCCTGATTTAAGAAAGAATGTTAAAGGGCCATTACTGGTCCAATTCGCTGGAATCGATAAACGTGTGAACGCGACTTGGCCAGAGTATGAAGCCGAACTCAAAGAGAACGAAGCAGACTACACAGCTTACATCTATGACGGCGTGAACCATGGCTTCCATAACGATTCAACAGGTCGCTATGCTGAAGAAGAAGCAGAGTTAGCTTGGAAACGTACACTTGAGTTTTTTAATCAAAAGCTTTCTTAATAGGCAGCTTAACCTAACTCGTTTTCTTTAAATTCCGAGTGACTGCCCTATTCCTTACTCAACAAAACCAAAAGGCCTCGTATATGCGAGGCCTTTGTTTTCTCTATCTAACCTTGTTTCTAACAAACCTATTGACCCAACTTTATAAATAGATAATATAGACATCCAGACACCTAAACGTCTTTTGGTTAATTAAATGGAGTTATTATGAACCGCTACAAAAAAATCACCGCATCCCTATTGGCATTAGCATTCGTATTCGGCGTGACAGGATGTGGAAAAAAAGACGAGGCTGTTATCAAGATTGGGGCGACTGTTGGCCCACATGCACAAGTTGTACAGGCAGTCGCTAAAGAAGCAGCAAAGCAAGGGATTAACATTGAACTCGTTGAATTCTCAGATTACATCACCCCTAACGCAGCACTGGACGATGGAAGTATCCAACTGAACAGTTACCAGCATCAGCCATTTCTCGATAACTTTAATGCCAATCACGATAGCCAGTTAGTTTCTATCGGACGCTCAATTTTGATGCGTATGGGCATTTACTCGAACAAGTACACTTCGCTTGACTCTATCCCAGATAACGCACGAATCGCGATTCCAAACGACCCAACGAATGGCGGTCGTGGACTATTGCTACTTGAAGATGCAGGGCTGATTTCATTAAAAGACAACGCTGGTTTCAACGCTTCATTAAACGATATTGTTGATAACCCGAAGAACATTCGATTTGTTGAAGTGGATGCCGCTCAGCTACCCCGCTCTCTTGACGATGTAGATGCAGCAGCAATCACCATGAACTATGTCATGTCGGCTGGACTCGATCCTAAGAAACAAGGCATTTACTTAGAGAAAAAAGACGCACCTTTAGCTGTGATGGTTGTGGCAGCGCGAGAAGAAGACAAAAACAATGAAACGTATAAAAAGATCATCTCAATTTACCACTCACAAGAGATCAATGACTTTTTAGACAGCACTTTCAAAGGCACCATAGAAGCCGCAAATTAAGCTAAATAAGCTAATAAGCTAAATAAGCTAAATAAGCTAAATAAGCTAAATAAATCATTTCAGATTTGGCGTTGCCTGCAACTCAGTAAGCAACGCCAGATTTGAGTGACATGTTCATCGATGACTCATTCCAACCCTCTTTTCTAATTAGAGAGCAAAGCTTAAGTTACTTAAATCCAGGTTGAAAACCGGGTCATCGCAGCGGATTATGTAAGTATGAAATTCAATTAAATCTGGGTTCTTCGCATGAAAAAAGAAGTGATACTGTTTGATATAAACGAAACAGTTTTAAATTTGGAGTCATTACAGCCTAAATTTAAAGCAGCATTTGGCAGTGAGGATGCACTATCGCTTTGGTTCTCAAAGCTTTTGCATTCTTCAACGGTTTGCATCGCAACAAACGTAAAGTCTACTTTTTCTGAATTAGCCAATGCAGCGCTCGACGCTATTGCACAACGGTACAAGTGTAATTTAACAGCAGAAAGCAAAGATGCCTTGTTAACTTCTTTTGCCACTCTACCACCGCACACTGATATCAAAGAGTCTTTGCTTAAATTGCGTAACAACGGTTTTAAAACCGTCGCTTTTTCTAACTCATCCCTCGACCTAATCACTTCTCAAATCAAGAACTCGGGCTTAGAAGATTATTTCGACACTATCATTTCCGTCGAAGAAACAGCCAGTTTCAAACCAAACTCAGAGGTGTATCAATTTGCAGCAGACACTTTAAAAGAGCCTGTTGAAAACCTTCGCCTTGTGGCTACTCACGATTGGGACACTCATGGTGCATTGTCTGCTGGCTTACAAGCAGCCTATATAGACCGCACTGGAATTGAATATCATTCTCTGTATTTGAAGCCCGAGATTAGCTGCAGAACGATGGATGGTGTGGTGGAAAAAATCATTAAGCACAATTTAGAAAAGTAACACCTCAAGAGACTTTTCTCCTGACTCGATACAAACAAAAAGGCCTCGCACACGCGAGGCCTTGTTTTATCTACAAAGCAGCTTATCCATAACTAATTAACCCATTAGCTAATTAATCAATTAACCGCTCTAAATCCACTGAATAATGTTTAATTCATTCGAGTAATGAAGGTTTGCTCGTCATCCACGAAAGCCACGTAGTCGCCGTGGTAGATAAACACTCGGCCACGCCCTTCAACGATACACGCAAGCTGTGGGTTCAAATCTTCTTCAAGATCTTTACTTTGATATGTGCCGGTGTCTGTGACCACACCGCGGAGTGTCGGCAAAAAACCATAGCTGCGCTTGGCTTGGTCGATCAGGCTCAATTCACTGGCGGTCGAGAAGTAAGATGGAATTGGACCAGCATCTTCGATAAACATCGGTTTTAGTTCTTCAAAAGCTGTAATCACCAGCCAGTCGATGCCGTTAACGTGATGGATAAACATTGTTTATAAATACCTAGATTCTCGATAATTCTGATGCGGGGATTCTATCACTATCAAAGATGGAACGTTGTAGAAATTGAATTACCCAATACTGTAATCCTGAGATATTTCGGGCATTCACCCGATCGAGTTTAAACACGTTGTTGCCCTCAACCTTCATCGGCAGAGTTTTTACTCGTAGTACTTTCTAGATCCAAAGCATTCTTATCCGAACTCAAAAACGGGCAAGATTTGCGGCAAAGCCGGATTTTCTTTTACCTTGTTGCCTTTAATCGGATGCATAGCTGATCTTCATCTTGAGTTAGACGTATAGGTTCCTTAAACAAAAAAGGAAATAGTATGGCCAGCGTCTATGTCAGCATCGGGAGCAACATTAACCGCGAACACCACGTCACAGAATCTCTCAAAGCATTGAATGACCGCTTTGCACCCCTACACATTTCTAATTTCTACGATTGCGAGCCTGTTGGGTTTGAAGGGGATAACTTCCTTAACCTAGTCGTTGGGTTTGAATGTGGCCTAACTGTTGCAGAGCTGGTTAAGGTTCTACATCAAATCGAATCAGAGAACGATCGCAAGCGCCAAACCAAAGCCTACGCTTCTCGCACGATGGATATCGACATCCTTCTTTATGGTAATCAAGTAGGCATTATCGATGGCGTAGAGCTACCTAGAGGCGAAATCACCGAATACGCCTTTGTACTCAGGCCATTAGTTGATATTGCCGCACAAGAACGTCACCCAACTCTAGACATCTCATATCAGCACCTATGGGAAAGCTTCGACCAGTTGAGCCAGAAAACCGAACCCATCCCGTTCGAGCTTAATTTTATTTAGCCTTCACATTAATGCGGGACGAACGCCTGAACTTTACTGATCTTTTCTTAAAACAAGTACGTAACTGACTTCACTTTCTAAGGAATGGACACTGTTATGAATCACAACGCCATCATCACCATCACAAACCTGAGACTCAGAACCTTCATAGGCTTCAACGAAGAAGAAAAGTCTAAGCAGCAAGACATCGTCATCAATGCAGAAATCCACTATCCCGCTAACAATCTTTGCCTTTCTGATGATGTAGACAACGCACTCAACTACAAAAACATCTGCAAGAAGATCATTCAACACGTTGAATCTGGAAGGTTTCTGCTTTTAGAAAAATTGACCAGCGATGTACTCGGCATCTGTATCGATCATCCGTGGGTGCGATACGCTCAAGTGAGAATCGACAAGCCTCATGCGCTACGTTTTGCCGACTCTGTCTCGCTCACCCTGAGCTATGAAGCAGACAGCGACAATAATTCTTAAGGAGAGAGTCATGCTGAATACAGAAGCCGAAAAAGTAAGAGAAGCTTTGCTCGCAAAAGGACTTGAAACCCCAATGATAGCGAGCGAAATGAACCCTGATCAAAAGTACAACCGCATCAAAGGTCTGTTAACGGAAGTGGTCAGTACGCTTGGATTGGATTTAACTGATGACAGCCTTGCTGAAACACCTCATCGCATTGCAAAGATGTACGTACATGAGATTTTTTCAGGGCTCGATTACGATAACTTCCCAAAAATCAGTGTTATAGACAACAAAATGTCAGTCGATGAAATGGTCAAGGTATCGGACATCAACTTAACATCGACGTGCGAACATCACTTCATCACCATCGATGGTTTAGCGGAAGTCGCCTACATCCCTGAAAACAAGATTCTTGGTCTGTCTAAAATAAACCGTATTGTTCGATTCTTTGCTCAGCGCCCTCAGGTACAAGAACGCCTTACCCAGCAAATCTTGGTTGCGATACAGACTCTCGTTGAAACAGAAAACGTAGCCGTGACGATTAAAGCAACTCACTATTGCGTTAAATCCAGAGGCGTCATGGATGCAAACTCTGAAACCTCAACAACCGCGCTTGGTGGTATTTTTAAAACTAACCCTCAAACTAGAGCTGAGTTTTTACGATGAGCGAAACGATACTAATAACCGGCGTGGGAAAGCGACTTGGCTTCGCACTGGCGCAGCAACTTTTAGCGGATGGATACAACGTGGTTGGCACCTACCGCAGCGACTATCCTCAACTGCAACTGTTGCGCGACAGTGGAGCCGATTTGCAGCAAGTCGACTTTTATCAACAAAGCAGCCTAGACGACTTTCTTCATTATGTTGGTCAAGAATATAAGATACTCAGAGCCGTCATACACAACGCTTCCGACTGGAAACCTGAGAACAAGAATAATCCAAGCGAAAATGCCTCACACATCATGCACCAGATGATGACGATTCACGCTACCGTACCATATCTGGTTAATTTAACGCTAAAAGACCAACTGATGTCTGGCGATAAAACCTCAGACATCATTCACATCAGTGATTACGTTGCAGAAAAAGGCAGTAAAAAACACATCGCTTACGCCGCCAGTAAGGCTGCGCTCAACAACCTGACATTGTCGTTCTCAGCAATGTTGGCTCCCAAGGTGAAAGTAAATACCCTCTCTCCAGCTATGATTAAGTTTAATGATCATGACGACGAGGCATACAAAACCAAAGCGCTACAAAAAGCTTTGATCCCCGCAGAAGCGGGCTTTGAGGAAATAATAGATGGCATCAAGTTTGTATTAGCCAGTCACTACATGACAGGAAGAACCTTGCACCTTGATGGCGGCAGACATTTGAAGTGAAGCCCATGTATCGTGGGCTTACTCAACATAGAAACCGCTATGAGCTAGAAACTCTTATGACCTAGAAACTACTATAAGAATGAGGAAGGCGTTTTTCTTCATCCCATCCTAGCAACTCAATATTGATCAATGATTTGCGCTTCTCATTACACAGTGAGGCGATGTTGATGATAGGGAGCTGGCTGCGAAACTGCGCAGTAAGTATGACCTTTTTACTTTCACTTAGGCTACTTCGGCATTGCGCCAAAATAGCTTCTGTATCTAACTTGTGTGCGTTCTCGATAATCTGGATATCGGCGTTCTCTTGATAACCATTTATCAGCCAAGACACGGCAGCCACTTCTGAGCTGGTGAGTACGATGACATCTTTACTTGTTACCAGATCTTTTAGTTCAGTTTCCATAATTACTCTCATTCAGCAGCAAATACATTAAAGTCGGTTACCCAGTTTAGCCTGTGCCAAATGGTAGCCTCTGTCTATCATCTCTTGTGAGCGATCAAATTCTAAGGTGCCACAAGCATTGCGTGGAAGCTCAAGCGTAATATCGGCAGGATATGCGGCCAGTTTTTGGCGAGCAATAGTCGATTGCATTGCATCAAACGCTTGGTTGGCAATGTCGTAGGCCGCAAAATTAAAGCTCATTTTACTTTTTACACTGCTACCGAGATTATCGATAAAATGCACCACCTTCTCATGCAGGTTACTCTCTTTCGTTGGTAGAGAAACCGGTATCACTTCCTGTTGAAGTATTTCAGGTTCACCCCCTAAGTTCACAGCTAGAGTAAAGTCTGTCTTGTCACCAAAGGTAGGCGCAATCGGCACGGGATTGAGTACCCCGCCATCAATCAGCGCTTCCCCATTAATCACATGAGGCGTAAAGAACAATGGCAAAGAGATAGAAGCGCGAATGGCATCGAACAGAGAGCCTGATTGCAGCCAAACCTCCTTTTCATCGGCGACGTTGGCGGCAACTACGGTATATGGGATAGGCAAATCCTCAATTGAAATCTCGCCGATCAACCCGCGCAGTGTGTCGATGATTTTATCGCCTTTGAAGATGCCACTCGATTGCCATGAAAAGTCCAACATCATCGCCATATCCGATTGGTCGATACTGGTCACCCACTCTTCAAATTCATCCAACTTACCCGCAGCATAAACACCACCGATAAGTGCACCAATTGAACACCCAGAAATAGATTTTATCTGATAGCCATGCTCAATCAGCCAACGGATGATTCCAACATGAACCAAACCTCTTGCGCCACCACTACCCAGTACCAATGAGATCGTTTTTGCCATCGTACTCATCCTTTAAATCGTTAGTTCTTTAGTTCTTCAGCAAAATCATATCACTTCGTGTCACCGTAAGCAGCGTAATGCTTTGAAAACTGTCCCATATGTACATCTGAGTATTTCAGCAAATGAAATTGAGACGGTCTAATATCATGGGTGAAAGATATAAATACTCTAGGCTACCTCCTCCCAATACCAAAAAACCGAAGCTCTAAGCTCTAAGCTCTAAGCTCTAAGCTCAAAAAACAAAAGCGCGTCATTCCAGCAAGCCTAAGCGCGACTAGGAATCTGGTTTCCACGAACGCTTGATTTAAAAAAAGTCGCTCACTTGTAAGCGAGCGACCTTTCTGTGTTCGTTCTATTAGTTCCAGACTCGAGAGCTATAGCACACGTAAGCACTCTTCTGGCGATAAGCTCAGAAGTGTATTGGCGAAGTTGATTTTCTCATCTCGCCATTTCAATGCCGCTTCTCTGCTGTCTTGCGAATGTCGGTCGGCTTCAAAATAGCTTTGTCTTGGTAGCCCGTTTGCTGGCGTCATCACCATCGATTGTTCGTTCAAGCGAATCGTAAATAGGAACTGACCACGCTGCCCAGTTTGCGCGCCTGGATGGTGTAATGTGCTATCACAGCAATAGCGTTTATCACGTAATGCACGGCATGTGTATTCAAAGACATCTTGAGCGCCACGCCCAGGGAAAGCGGTATAAATACTAATGCCATCACGTTGCAAAGACTGATCACCCGCCGCTAATTTAACGGCGTACTGGATAATTCTAAAGCCGAGAACCACGCCGCCAATGCTGTTCAACCCACTGTATTGAATTGCTCCCTCTAAGCTGAGTCGAAGTTTGTCTTCGCCTTCATAGAGAAAGAGATCAGGCGATGCCCAATCACTCTTTGGAATAAGCAGTTGAGTAATATCCGAGTGTTCCATGTTGGTCTCCGAAACAATGAGTGTGTTTGAGACCACAACATAACGTAATGAGAACTATTATCAATAAGTTTAAATCGGAAACGTTACTTCCAGAAGGATTTAAGGTTCAGCTTGAAAGGGCCTAAAGCAGCTGGTGAACATCTTCATTTTGGGGTAGTAAAAATTATCTTCGAGCGTATACCTTGAGCTCAGACGCCTGAACAACGTTGAAGGTAGTTTCAACCATCAAAACACCTTTCAAACGCCAGAAAGCACTCGTCGATTGACGTTATCCGGCGCTTGAGCACCAAGCATTTCTTGTTAGATATTCATTTATTACCAATAAAGCTCATCGCCTACAAATAAACAGACACATACTATCTACTGAGTCTAATACTCGTCGGCTGGCTCTACGACTAATGTCTAACCGACTGAGACTATTTGTTTTTTTTGGTTTGGTATAAGGTACTAACAACTAAATGTTAATGAATTTTTAATGATAAGTTGACGCATTGTTTGCGCTTCTGCGTGAGTCAATAACGTTTGTTGGAATAACACGCCTTAGAGTGTGAACGAAAGGAATCAAAATGAGCACTACTTTAGAGTCCGCACATATACAAACAGAGAAGCCTCAAGCCAATGAGGATGAACTCACCTATGAACAACAACATAAACCAAGATCGGAATTTGATTCCCGAGAACAGTATCTAGAACACGAATTGCAAATCATGTCGCCTAAGCGCTGGCGTCCAAATTTGCCGTTTAAAGATTATCGATTTGAGATAGAAGACACCATCCCAGCGATGGCGGCGACCATTGGTAAAGTGGTTATGGTGGGCGCGATTGCAGCCACCTTTGCTGGGGCTCTCGGATTAAATGAAGACTTCATTCTAGAAAACGTTCGTTATGAACTCCTCATCGCCTCTGTTTTCATCATTCTCTTCTCTGGCTTTTTATTGCCGACCGCGAACCTCGCAGGTACACACGGCCCACTCATCCCTTTAATTCCAATTGTGGTTGCAGCAGGCGGACACCCTATGGCCTTTGGGTTGCTGATTGGCGCTTTTGGCCTCATCTTAGCCATCAGTAAAGGTGGCAGCATGTTGGCAAACCTGACCAGTAAAGGCGTGTGTGGCGGCTTGTTGCTCTACCTTGGCTTTGTTGGAACCGCCTCTCAAGTTAAGAAACTGTTCGCTTGGGCTGAAGGAATCGGCATGAGCCACATCGCTTTTGTGGTGATCTTTTGCACCATTATCTTGTACGCGTTATTAGAACATTTCCGTAAACGTTGGTTAGCGGTGCCTCTTAGTTGCTTACTGGGTGGTACGATTGCATTTGCCATGGGTGCGCCATTTGCTTTCCACACTGAGCCTGGCTTGCCTAACATGAACCCTATGTATTGGTGGGGCGAAGATACTGGTTGGATGCTTGGCCTACCGACGATTGAACACTTCATGGTGGTATTGCCATTTGCGATTCTAGCCGTAGCGATGTGGTCACCAGATTTCTTAGGCCATCAAGTATTCCAAAAGATCAGCTATCCAGAACGTACCGAAAAAGTACATATGAACATCGACGACACCATGACCACGGCTTCAATTCGTCAAACGTTCGGTTCTCTACTTGGCGGTACTAACTTTACGTCTTCATGGGGTACTTATATCGTACCAGCGGCGATTGCTAAACGCCCTATTCCTGCTGGCGCGTTGCTCACGGCTCTGTTCTGTATCATCGCCGCAGTTTGGGGCTACCCGATGGATTTAGCTATCTGGCAACCTGTGCTTTGTGTTGCGCTGATTGTTGGAGTATTTGTGCCATTGCTAGAAGCTGGAATGGAAATGACGCGTGAAGGGAAAACCACCCAATCGGCAGCGATTGTTGTATTTTCTTCAGCGCTCGTTAACCCTGCCTTTGGTTGGGCTCTTACTATGCTGTTGGATAACTTAGGCTTAGTCGGTTGTAAAGAACGTAGTAGTGAACTGAGTAAAATGAGCCGTTGGGTGTTGCCTGGCATTATGTTTATTGTGCTAAGTGGCGTAATGGCGTTGGTTGGCCTTCTACCGGGGATTCCGGCGATTATCCCAAGTTTTCGTTAGGCTCGATTAATATTTAGTTTTAGTCGGAACACAAAAAGGCCTCGCACTCGCGAGGCCTTAGTTCATTAGAGATATATTTACTTCTGCATAACATCGCACTTGGTTTTATCTAGACCAAGCCCTTTTGCAGTTAACTTACATTGTTCTTTGATGTCTCTTATCTGGTTCACCCACATCTGCTCAAAAGATGGAATTGAATTACTGTTGATAGTCGCGAAATACTGATCGCGCATCAACAAAAAGTTTGACCTAATAGCTTGCTGATCAGCATAGATCTTAACAGTCTTAGTGAGTAGCTTTGCGATATCTTTCGGGTCGTATGCTATTGACTGTCGTCCATCCTTATCAGCCCCACCGAGAGTAATTTGATACAAGATGTCATAGTAATCACGCTGAATACGATGCACCTGTTTCTGATACCTATCGTAACTGGTTTCTTTTATGGCCTTGTTGAGCTTATCAATATTACCTTGCGTAAATTCATTAAGTAATTCAAAGGTATTGTTTTTTATTAGTTCAGATTTGTCTTTCTGCGATTGCGCAATAATTGAGTATGAAAGCTCATTGAGGCGCAATGCCCTGCTCAATGCTAATTGTTTCGCTTGCGGTGAAATAACAAAGTTGATGATATCGTCCGCATTAGGTTTGGTGTTTGCGTACACTTCTTTAATATCAGTGACTTGTTTCACTTGAAAATCGGACATAAGTGTTGAGTTAGTTAGCACGTCTCCTTGTACAAATTTAGGTAAAGGCCTTGGAGCACACCCGATAACGGTATCTAGGGCTCTCGCGCCTAACGTAAGTTCGTTGCTAAAAACTTCAGTAAGTTGGTCGTTGTAAGGTTGGCACCAAGATTTGTCTGCAACTTCGTTTGTAGACACACATCCAGCGAGTAATAAAACGACTAGTGTTAGATACTTATACATAAGAAATCTCTTTATCTGACGTTGAGTTTAAAGCCTCCCCACATGATGAAAGGTGCTGTTAAAGTTATTTTTATCAGTAAAGAGGTCATTACAGGTTAGATTAGTCATTTACATACAAGTGTGACACCTGTTGTATATTTAATTATGAAGATATAAATATTTCGTATGTTAGGTGCTTGGTTTGTGTGAAGCATACAACACCCCCCTCAAATGCAGTTAAACGATCTCTTCAGATATACGACCGAGGGGAGAACATTCTTTGGCGCTGAACATATAGCTGCACTTGTCACGATCGGTATTCAGTTCCTCCCCTTTTTCGTTACCAACAAGAGATTGGAGATGTAAACCAAGGGGAGGCTAGGAGGGGATTGTCGGTCAAGTCTCATATACATCTGATTCACAAGCAATAACGTAACTTGTTACAATACCCATAATTAACGGGTGGTCTTATTTCGCTATACTCCGCTCCTAATTCCAGAAACAGACCTAATACCAATGAATATCTTTAAAACCTTAGCTCTTTCTATCACGCTATTTTTAGTTGGCTGTGCATCTGGTTCAGCAATATTAGTTGGTGAAGCCAGAGACCCAATTACACCTCTAGAAGTAACACTTTATCTCGAAGCGCCTGAGAACTATGAAAAAATAGCTTTGGTTGATGCATCTAGTGATGCAGGTATGACTAAACAAGGCTCCATCGACTATGCAATCGAAGAGTTAAAAAATCAGGCGGCTAAATTAGGAGCTAATGGGGTCTTACTTCAAGCGACAGGAAGCAACAACTCTGTAGTATTGGGAGGTGTCGGCACAGACTACCAGTACTTAATCCCTGTTTCAGAACAGACAGTTAATGGAATAGCGATCTACACAGAGTAGTTAATATTGTCCAAGTCAGTTGCCTCGTCAGCGCAAACACAAAAGGCCTCGCACGCGCGAGGCCTTAGTTTTATCTGCGTTCCAACGAACGAGCAGCGAAGCGATTTACGATGGTAAACCACATCAACTAGAGAGCCATTCATCCAGTACTTTGATGAATTTAGGATTAATCAGATAACCGATGGAAGCATGCGGATTGCTTTTTCCGTTGCGAATATTAAGGTTATAGACTGGGTTGATATCTTTCATTCCGCCGGGTATCAGACCAAGTTTGAGCATATCTTTAAAGTCATTTCTAATTTTGCTGTCATGAGAAATAAAATCATCTTCTGCCGATATGTTTATCCATTGCTGAATGTTTAAAGGATACTTCTTCTCATCTTTTAAACGGCTCCCTTTTAGCCTGTCTTTTACGTTTTCATCTCCTAACGGTGACCCGAGCGTTAGCAATAAGTTGACCTTCTTATCTGCTCCATAGTCGTGTCTATACTCTCCGTAATGAGACAACTTCCATAACACGTCATAACTGATCATCGACCCAAGACTGTGCGATACAATCATCACATCATCCTGATTATCAAGCGCTTCCTTCAGTTCAACCATTAGCCTATGCCTGACATCGCTGCCAAAATAGGTATCTTCATACCAATAATGCGCCATGTCCGGCGCGACCTTCGTTATGAGTGTCTCAGCCATACTCAGCTTGCCAAATAGCGATGAAAAGGTATCTGCTAGCGCCTCTTTTAGAAAACCAATTTTAGATACCTTGTTATACGTTGTTTTATTGAACTGGCTTGTCTTGTACTTTTTGAGTTCAGACAGCGCTTGTTGTCGACTTGCAGGGTCTTCCGTTGGTTTCTCTAACAATGTGTTCGATAGTTCACCGTAATAGACAAACCGTTTATCGACATCTTTAAAAGCTTGTAATGAACTTGAGTATCCACAATCTCGCTGCAAGCCATGTTCTATAGCCTCGTACCAGAGTGCTTGAAGGGGAGCTTTATCGGGCTTTTGAGCGCGACCATGAATGAATATTGTTTTCTTAGCCATAACAGGACGTCCTAAACACATAGTTAAAGTGATTATCAGTAGAAAGCACCCCTAGATTCGGTCAGCCCTTGCTAATAACAGTGGTGCTGATTACATATCTAGGGGTGGTTGATAGAGCATTTATATAACTATGAGGCTGTCGTTTAAGGACCATAAACGAGTGAAAGACGCGGGTATGACTCGCAAATTGAAATGAATGTATCTAGCAAAATCTCCAACGAACAAAAAGGCCTCACACACGCTAGGCCTTAGTTTTATCTATAGAATGAACATCCATCCTTTAACAGCTACAGCGCCCTACTTCACTGACTTAACCGCTTTCATCAACGTTGTATTGAACTGCTGTGGTTGCTCTAGCATTGGGAAGTGGCCTGAATCTTCAATGTAGTAAATGCTGTAATCCTTGATGTGTTTCTTGTTCGCTTCTGAATCGGTTGGCCATAGGCGAGCGTTAACCAATATTACTGGCACATTCACGTTCTCATACACGCGGTGTGCTTCGCCTGTCACGTATTGGCCTAGATAATGGCTGAACTGGTTTATTGCGATAGCTGGCGGTGCTGATGCCATGTCTTGCGTTACCCGGTAAAGTAAATCCGCGTCTACGTCTTTTGGTAGCGAGTCTTTCACGAACATAGTAATGCCCGCTTGGAAGTCTGCTTCAAACGGTTTAGTCATTGCATCTAGGTCACTTTGTGAAACCGCAAGTGCGACGTTTTGCGATGTGTCGACACCAATAATGCCCTTCACTCTTTTCGGCATCAATTTAGCGGCTTTTGCAATTACGCCACCCGCCATGGAATGGCCGACTAAGATGACGGATTCGAGTTGCTCTTTCTCGATTACCGCTCTGATGTCTTCAGCGAACGCAACCATGGTGTACTCTTCGCGATTAAACGATGAGTTACCGTGCCCCGCTAAGTCCATGGTAATTACTTGGTACTGCTTTGAAAACTCGCTCACTTGGTTTTGCCAAAGCCTGCTGTCTAAGCTCCAACCGTGAATGAAGATCAGCGCCGTCTCCCCACTTCCACTTTTGCCATACGCTATTTGCTCACCATCGTGAGATATTCCAATACCGTACTTAACCGTTGAGTCATGAGCCATGGCACTCATGCTACCAAGTGCCATGAATACCAAGAGTGTGATATTTAAAATTAAGCGTTTCATAGTGTCTCTCTACTTACCTTGGAGGGAACACAGAAAGCGCCCCTCTCAATCAATATAGTCACTATAAAGTGTGAAGTTGTAGACGGGTCAAGAGAATATAAAAAGGCAGAATACCGTTTACCTCACAAGTGATGTACCAATAGCGAGTATGTTGAATTACAACTTCTTGAGATAAATCAAATAAACACAATAACCAAAGATTATGTTATTGATTAAAAAAGCAAACTACTGATATTGTGACGTGCGCATATGGCTTGGGACGTTTCCTACGGTAGATAACCTGAGTTTATTTTAAACAATGGAGTCGCAACTGTGTATACATTTAAGAACACAGAAATTACAAACAAAAAGTCATCTGATTACGAAACAAAGTCGATGCTCTATCTAATGGGGATGCACCCAGACAGTGAGAGAGTCGAGATTGTTGTTGTCGATTGTTTTAATGATGTGACTGGAGTAGACGACAATTTCACATTGATGCTCGATGTTCAAAGTAAAAATTACTCTACATTTTCGCCTTCACTCATAGGCCAAAGCCTATACACATTATTCGATAATTACATTTCAAATTTTAAATTCCATGACTACGTTCTTTTTAGCCAGCCATTAAAACCAAGCTATGTGCATGACTCCAGTTTACGTTCGTTTGATTACTCTAATATCCAAAAGAAAACACAAGAACGTATCGAGAAAAAGCTACGGGAAGTCATCATTAAGAATCACAAAAACGTTGATGAAATAAAACTGATACAGTTCTTAGACGAAGTAACTTTCTTCAATGACGACCACCCTTGTTGCCATTACATTAAAGAACTATCGAGTTTCAAATCAAAGTCTACGATAAGCGATTTAACCTATGGAAACATTTTCAACGAAATAAGAGACAAGCAATCAGCTTTGAAGAACTCAGAGATAGAAAATGAGACTATCTCAACGCCTAATGAAGTTCTAAGACTAGAGAGATACATAACTAAATCGCAAATAAATTCCCTTATTATCAGCCGAATAATAGGAGTAACAGATATCTTTAAAGGAAACGGTATCCCCTTTGCTTTTATGACTGTTGTAAATGAAGAGGGATTAGCAAAAGATAGAGATTCATTAAAAGATACGATACTGGATTGTAACTCTAATCTTAGTCGAACATTATTTGATAAAGGTACGTCGAAGAAATTTTGGCAGCTTTCTGAAGCAGTTATAAAGATTGTTAGGTCATCTAAGAGCGACTGTGTTTATGAGTTGTATGATGAACTACTACTCAAAGTAAAAAAAATGCCTCCACACATGAACAAAATATCCACACAATATTTGATCTCGTTAGTTCTTCAAGGAATGAATAATGATTTTTAAGTCTTTCGCCGTAGGTAACCGAGAAGAGTCTTTTTTCGAAGACAGACTCAGTGATCGAGTAAACGTAATTTATAGTGATGATAACAATCGAGGAAAAACCCTTGTGATGCAGGGGTTACTTTATTCAATAGGTAATAGCTCGATTTTTCCAGATGGGTTTAATGAAAAAGAATATACATTCTATTCGTTAGTTCGAATTGGGGAAATCGATTATCAATTTGTGCGTAAAGGTTCTACTTTTGTAGTCAAAAGCGAAGGACTACTAAAAATATTCGATACTGATTCTGAACTAAGGTCATTTATTGCATCGCTAGTTGGTACTATTCCTAGAGTTCACAAGAAGGGGACGGATGTCACAGTTGATCTAACTACATTTTACGAAATGTTCTTCATTGGACAAGACAAAAGAAACCCATCGTCTCTCATAGGAAATGGTTACTTTAAAAAGGATGACTTTAAGTCAATGCTATGCCAGTTAGGAGGAATTAAAAGGCCTAACTTCGATAATGATAACGAAATAGAAACCAAGCAACTTATCAGAGAGTTAAAAATTCAGCATAAGTCTCTAGTTAAAAAACTCTCATTGTTGTCCAAAACACCATCTTTGGCTTTACTTACCTCAAAAACAGCAGATCACGATGACGCACGTATCGTTCGAAATAAAGCAAAGCTAATAGCAGAAGAAATTAATGAGAAACGTAAGCAACGTAATAGAGAGACTATTCGAGTTGAAAAACTTACGACCCTCATAAATGAATTAAACTCACTTAATAGAAACATGGACTTAGGTGAAATTGTTTGTTCTGATTGCGGTTCGGTAAATATTGTTTTCAAAAACAAAAATATTGAGTTTGATGTAAGTAACAAAGAGGTTAGATCAGAAATAATAAAGTCTATATCTGATAACATATCAGATAAGAACGAAGCTATATTATCACTTAGTTATGAGATAAATACGTTACAAACTAGATTGCGCGAATTAGAGAAAACAACCCCTTCAGATCTATTTCAATTAGCAATGTTTAGTGAAGATATTCGAACCGAAGAACAATATGACTCAGATGCTCATTCAACGCTATTAAAAATACGAGAATTAGAGGCCAAGCAACTTAATGTTAAGAAAGGGTTCAATGATACCAAAGCTCAGTGTAGTGATTTTATCGAACGAATAGTCACTTCAATGAATAATTATTGTAATGAAATAGACCCTAATGCTCGTCTACACTTTAACGACTTATTCTCAAAGCCTAATAATGTATTTTCAGGTAGTGATGAACAAGAATATTATTATTGTCGAACAATGGCAATTAATGAAGTAATTAACCACAACTTCCCCATAGTAATAGATGCATTTAGGGATGGGGAGCTATCCAGTAGTAAAGAAGAAAAAATGCTTGATGAATATATGCGGTTAGAAAAGCAAGTAATACTGACTTCCACTTTGAAGAAAGAGGAATACAACAGCGGTAAGTATTCTGAACAAAGAATTAATAGCATTGATTACAGTAAGCATCCTAATGGTAAGCTATTATCCCCTGTTCACAATGATAAGTTTAGAGACTGTATTAGTACTTTTGGTGGTTTGATTGTTTTATCTTAGAGCACCATATAAGCCTCTAAATATCCGATAATATTTAGTTAGCGCTTGAACCTTATAATTTGGCAAACCCTAGAGTTTAAACTTACGCCTTTACACAAACAAAAAGGCCTCGCAATGCGAGGCCTTTGGTTTTCTATCTATCAGAAGAGATTAGTCGCGAAGTGCTGCGCCGAATTTCTCTGAAATTGAAGCTACGATAGCATCTACTGAACCAGCGATGTCTGCATCTTCAAGTGTGCGCTCTACAGACTGTAGGCTAAGTGCGATTGCTAGGCTCTTCTTACCTTCTTCAACGCCTTGCCCAACGTATACGTCGAACAGTTTAGCGCCAGTTAGGAATTCGCCACCCGCTGCGATACACGCTTCAACGATGTCGCCAGAAGCAACTGCTTCGTCAACAACTACTGCGATATCACGACGGTTTGCAGGGAACTTAGATACGGCTACTGCTTCTGGAAGCACGCGAGTGTTGATAGCTGCCCATTCGATTTCGAATACGATAGTACGGCCGTTTAGACCAAACTTACGCTCTAGTTCTGGGTGAACAGTACCAATGATACCCACTTCTTTGCCGTCTACTACGATAGCCGCAGTTTGACCTGGGTGAAGTGCTGGGTGCTTCGCTGCTTTGAAGCTGTATGCGATTTCGTTTGCAGAAAGCTCAAGAACTGCTTCTAGGTCACCTTTAAGATCGAAGAAATCTACAGTGTTAGTTGCAATATCCCAGTGCTCTTCGCCACGAGTACCAGAGATAACGCCCGCAAGCATCATTTCTTGGCGCATGCCGTTTTCAGCAGTTGCTTCAGGGATGAAACGTAGGCCTGATTCGAATAGACGAACGCGAGACTGTTGACGCTTCTGGTTGTGAACAACTGTGTTTAGAAGACCTTGGATTAGGCCAAGACGCATTGCTGACATGTCCGCAGAGATTGGGAATGGCAGGATTAGCGGCTCAACACCAGGTACAACAAGCTTTTGCTGTTCTGGTTCTACGAAGCTGTATGTGATTGCTTCGTGG
The DNA here is from genome assembly GCF_026241515.1 of Vibrio sp. 14G-20. Classification (GTDB taxonomy): domain Bacteria; phylum Pseudomonadota; class Gammaproteobacteria; order Enterobacterales; family Vibrionaceae; genus Vibrio. The sequence continues at coordinate 207,516 of NZ_JAPHPW010000008.1, read as the reverse complement.
TAGCCACGGTCTACAAGAAGGTCACGAACGCGCTTAAGCGGTTGGTTAGCTTCTTTATGGTCATTCATTTTAAGTGCCGCTTTAGGCGCTTGGTTTGGAATGTTATCGTAACCGTAGATACGACCTACTTCTTCAATTAGGTCTTGCTCGATTGCGATATCAAAACGCCAAGATGGAGACGTTGCCGTCCAACCTGCGTCTGTCGTTTCAACGTTACAACCTAGGCGAGTAAGAATTTCCACTACGTCTGTAGATGGAATTTCGTGACCTAGTAGGCTGTCTAGCTTAGCGCGACGTAGAGCAACTACGTTTGCTTTAGGAAGATCAGCTTCAGATTCGCTGCCGTTTACTGGCGCAACTTCACCACCACAGATTTCAACTAGAAGCTGTGTTGCACGCTCCATTGCTGCTGCTTGAAGTGTTGAATCAACACCACGCTCGAAACGTAGAGAAGAATCAGTATGAAGGCCGTAAGCACGTGCGCGACCACGGATGTGATCCGGTGCGAAGAATGCTGCTTCAAGAAGAACGTCTGTTGTTTCAGTAGTAACACCTGAATCTTGACCGCCAAAGATACCAGCGATTGCTAGTGCTTTGTTGTGGTCAGCGATAACAAGTGTGTTGCTGTTTAGTTCAGCTTCGTTGCCATCTAGAAGTGTTAGTTTTTCGCCCTGCTCTGCTAGACGAACCACGATACCGCCTTCGATCTTAGCAAGATCAAATGCGTGCATTGGTTGGCCTTGCTCTAGCATCACGTAGTTTGTGATGTCTACAACTGGGTCGATTGAACGGATACCACAACGACGCAGTTTTTCTTGCATCCAGATTGGAGATTCCGCTTTCACGTTTACGTTCTTAACCACACGGCCAAGGTAACGTGGACAAGCATCAGTTGCTTTGATTTCAACAGATACTGTGTCTTCAATGCTTGTTGCAACAGCTTCAACTGTTGGCTCTGTAACGTCTGCGCGGTTTAGTACGCCAACTTCACGAGCAAGGCCACGGATGCTGAAGCAGTCTGCGCGGTTTGCTGTTAGGTCTACGTCGATAGTTACGTCGTTAAGCTCAAGAAGCTCACGAACGTCCATACCTAGCGTTGTGCCTTCTGGCAGCTCAAGGATGCCGTCAGACTCTACGTCGATACCTAGCTCAGAGAAAGAACAAAGCATGCCGTGCGATGGAACGCCACGTAGTTTTGCTTTCTTGATTTTGAAGTCACCAGGAAGTACTGCGCCAACTGTTGCTACTGCTACAGTTAGGCCAAGACGACAGTTAGATGCACCACATACGATGTCTAAAAGCTCTTTATTACCTTCTGCATCAACAGCGCCGATATCAATTTTAGTTACTTGTAGTTTGTCTGCGTCTGGGTGCTGACCGCACTCAACCACTTTACCTACTTTAACGCCGGTGAAAACACCAGCAACAGGTTCTACATCGTCAACTTCCAAACCAGCCATAGTGATTTGGTGAGCTAGCTCTTCGCTGTTAATTGCAGGTTTAACCCACTCGCGTAGCCAAGATTCACTGAATTTCATAGTTTTGACTGCCCCGGATTACTTGAATTGTTTAAGGAAACGAAGGTCGTTCTCGAAGAACGCACGAAGGTCATTTACGCCGTAACGAAGCATCGTTAGACGCTCTACACCCATACCGAATGCAAAACCAGAGTATTTCTCAGGGTCGATGCCAACAGAGCGAAGTACGTTAGGGTGAACCATGCCACAGCCTAGAACTTCTAGCCATTTGCCATCTTTACGTTTCACGTCAACTTCAGCTGAAGGCTCTGTGAACGGGAAGAATGAAGGACGGAAACGCACTTCAACTTCTTCTTCAAAGAAGTTACAAAGGAAATCGTTAAGAATGCCTTTAAGTTGTGCGAAGTTTACGTTCTCATCAACTAACATACCTTCCACTTGGTGGAACATTGGCGTGTGAGTTTGATCGTAGTCGTTACGGTAAACACGACCCGGAGCAATGAAGCGGAATGGCGGTTTGCCGTTTTCCATCGTACGGATTTGAACACCAGAAGTGTGCGTACGTAGCATTAGATCAGGGTTGAAGAAGAAAGTATCGTGATCAGTACGAGCTGGGTGATCGTCTGCGATATTTAGTGCATCAAAGTTGTGGAATGCATCTTCGATCTCAGGGCCAGACTCAGTGCTAAAGCCAAGCTCACCAAAGAACTGTTCGATACGCTCAACTGTGCGAGTCACTGGGTGAAGACCACCGTTCTCAATGCGACGACCTGGTAGGCTCACATCGATAGTTTCTTCAGCTAGTTTCGCTTCAAGCTCTGCACGTTGTAGTGCGTCTTTGCGAGCTGCGATCGCTTGTTGAACAGCACCTTTCGCTTTGTTGATCTCTTGACCAGCAGTGCGACGCTCTTCAGGTGGAAGTTTACCTAGGCTTTGTAGTTGAAGAGTTAGTTCACCCTTCTTACCTAAATACTGAACTCGCACTTCATCAAGTGCGACTAACGAATCTGCTGTATCAATAGCAGTCGTTGCATTAGCAATGATCTCTTCTAGATGTTGCATCATTTCCTCATCTACCAGTTGGTAGTGTCCGTATCGGATGATTAGTTTTTTTAGATAGCTACACATAGTAATCAAACACGCTACCAATGCCAAATTGAATCGTTAAAAGAGCAAGTTATTGACTAAAAACACGGCAAATTTAACGTTAGGAATCAGAAATTCATTCAAATCAGCAAAATCAAAGAGAAACCGATACATAAACGTCACCAAGTGAGACAGTTTGATTACATTCGGTGAACCTTAGCTAAGGCCGTGATGTTCACAAGAGGTGGATATAGCGAGTGGGACTATGGAAGGAAGCCAAAGAGCGAGGTTTGAAGCCGTCGCTCTTTGTTTTTACGTGAGATTGTTTGTAGGAAACTTGGTTTGTTAAAGAGATGACCCGTGAAAAACCTATCTTTTTGAAGTTAACGGTTAGAAATAGTACTCCAATGCGACTTCAACAAAGTCATCCTTACGAGCGAAGAACAACAAGTCTTCTGGGGTTTCGTTCTCAAACAACCAAGCGTTCAGTCGCCACTTGAGGTTGTTGTTGATACGACTCGATGCTTCTAGCTTTGCACTGTAGACATCACTGTTATCTAAGTCTTGAGTGATGCCTGTAAGCACTTCGGTGCCGTCTTCATCGTTCAATGCGAAACGCGCACCAAGAAACACATCGTTTTGGCCGATGGTTTGGGCGTTATTGCCTCGGCTGTCATACAAGTATTCGGCAATAAATCCGATGTCCCAGTACGATTCAAGCGCCCCAACCCATGTGTATTCAAAGCCTGTCGCGACGCCTGTGTGGTTGTCGTAACTGTCGCGATAAATGCTTTCAAGCTTCCATAACCAGTCACCAATAATGCCTTGCACATCGAGCCCGAAGTGCTGCATTTGCGCGTAATACGGCTTCAGTACATTGCCTTCTACGCGGTAATAAGGGTCGCGGTTTGTGCCGCCTAAGTAACTTAAACCGACATCCCAATCGCCGTACATTTGGCTATAGCGCAGTGCCACATCGACGTGCTTTTCTTCTCGTGAAGATTCGTAAAGCGCATCGTCAGAAACAGGCACTGTTGGTCTTAATCGCCCGTCTTCTCCTGCAAAGGTACGCTCACGAAAATATGGCAGTAACATGGCATCGATGGTTCCCCAGTCTTTGATCGAGGTGAAATGCACCATTGGCTGACCCAATTTTGATTCACCATCGACCGATTCAATGGCATCGGTTTGGTTTACTACGTCCACTAAGTGCGCTGATTCGGTCACGCCCCAGAACACCTTGCCGACACCGGCTCGCAGTTCGTAGTCATCCCAATAGGTTAGATACAAGGCTTCTCGAATGTCTCCATGGGTTCGCTCATCGTCTTCGCTGTCTAGGCGGTAAAAGGGCGTGAAGGTAAAGCTGCCGTTGCCCTCTTGTTGCTCCCAGTAAAACTCTGGCTGCAACACCAGTGAGCTTTGTCCTTTATCTTGCCCTTGTAAGCCGTCGCTAAAGAACTGCCTGTGTTCAAGGTTAACCTGCCCTGCTAGCTCCGGGGTGACCTGCTCTACGAACTCAGAGCTAAAACCTGCCGCCACACATGGCAACGACACCTGCATAAGCCCAACGGTCGCCGCCAAGGTTAAAGATAACTGCGTTCCTGTTAACACAATCCTTTTCATATTCTTGCCTTACTTTGCACGTTTAAGTGTGTTTTTTTGAAAATCCTTGTCCTTAAGACCGGTCTGGAACGCTAAATCTGTCGTGGTTAATACCGTACTTTTGCCTGTTTGGTGGTTTTGCATCGACATGGTGTGTGCGCGCCAGTATTGGTTTAGGTATTGTTTGTAGTCTTGGAACGAGAGGGTTTTCAGCAGTGCGCCTTTACGGTCGTAAAACTCAACCTGAACTGGGCGGTAGTATTGTTGGTCTAGCCATACTTTTTGCATGGTGTAGCCAGAGTTTTTGTCGGTCGGAACTTGCTCTAAAACAAAGGTATCGACACCTTCGATTTTGGCGTCTTCTATGTAGTTAAAGGTGTACTTTTTAAGCTCGAACGAGCTCAAGTCTTCATAAGCAAATTCACTGCCCATAAACGGGCCAGATTTGTTGCGTGAAGAGATGCGTTTTACACGCTTCAATGCTGGCAAGTACAACCATTGATCATCCGATTTAGAGATGTGTGAATGGTTTAAGAAAGCCGTGCCTTTTACGTCACGTGGCTCATCAAAAATAGTCAGCCCTTTATCACCATCGTCATCCACTTCTAACGACTTCAATCGCATTAGGCGTGTGCTGCTTTCACCTTGTTTATTACGAAGCAGCATTTCCATGGTCGCGACAGAATCGCCCCATCCCAAATCAACGGCTTTGCGTTGCTCGGCAATTTCTAGGCCTTTCGCTGGGTCTGCTAATGCTGGGAAAGCCAATACCGCGCCCATGGTAAATAATGTGGTAACGAGAGTTTGTTTAACGGTTTTCATAAATTTCTCCTTGAGTCAGCCCACCGCAGCAGGCTGACGATTCCTTATTTAGTCGAAGTAGACAGTTCGCCAGCTGGGCTAGATTGCTCTGCTGTAGTTAACTCGGCTTTAAGTGGCTTTGATTCGTGTTGAGGTTTATCTGAGTAGTGAGTCTGTTTGTCGAAGATCATCAGTAAGCTCGGTAGCAAGATGAAGTCGACCACCAACGCAATGAAAATCACAATCGCACTGAGTAAGCCCATGTCTGAGTTGAGTCTGAAGCTCGACATCGCCAGTACAGAGAAACCCGCCACGAGTACGACGGTGGTGATCCACAATGCGCGGCCGACGGTGTGGAAGGCGTAACGAACGGCTTCTTCTGCTGATTTACCTTCTAATCGTGCGCGTTGGTATTTACTCAAGAAATGCACCGCATCATCGACCACGATACCCAATGTAAGCGTGACTACGACCGACAAACCAAGGTTGATCTCACCCGAGATAAGCGCCCATAAACCAAAACCAATAATCGCCGGGGCAATGTTTGGCACTAGGCTGATAATGCCCAAGCGAACCGAGCGCAATGCGAAGATCATCAAGCCAGATATAAGCACTAAGGTGATAGGCAGAGTTGATAGCATGCTCGCCATGTTGGTTTCACCAATGTGAGCAAACATCAGTGACGGACTCGATGCCACTACTTCATATTGCGGCGCATTAGCCGCAAACCATGAGTAGATACGCTCTTCGAGTTCCACCAATTCCACGCTGCCTAGGTTGTCGACCGTCAGCACCATTTTGATTGATGATTTATCTACATTGATTTGGTTATTCAAGTCCAAGCCGTACGGCAGAGACATCTCATAAAGCAGCAGATATTGCGCGGCAAGTTCACGGTTAAGCGGCAATTGGTAGTAGCTTTCATCGTCGCCATGCATGTTCTTGTTCAAACGCATGTAGACATCGGAAAGCGTGGCCACATGATCGGTTTCTGGTTGAACACGCAGCCAATCGGTAAAGTCACCAATCGCTTGCAAGAACACAGGATCAGCTATCGCTTGAGACTCGTTAGTTTTGACCGCAATACTGATGGTCGTCATACCGCTTACAGTCTGTTCCATGAAGTCGGCTGCTTGTCTGAATTCGCTAGAGGTATCGAAATACTTCACCGATTCATCATTTACTCTGTTCAATGGAATTAACGCGGCAGCGCCAACAATCACTAAGGTAGAAATCGGCAGCAGTGCTTTGCGGTTGGTTACGACAAAGTCGCCCAGTTTATCCATGAAAGTCACTTTGTTTTGTGCGGCCTCATTGGCTGGCAGAGTTTTAACTGGCAAGAGCTTTAACAGCGCAGGCAGCATAGTCACAGAGAGGAAACACGCGATGATCACGCCCAATGCCGACAAGTTACCGAAGTCTCGTAATACGGGGGAGTCCGACATGTTCATCATCAAGAAACCAATCGCGGTGGTCACTGAGGTAATCAAAATCGGCATCGCATTAAGCTTGATGCTGTATCGAATAGCTTGTGCTTTTTCCATGCCACGCTGCATGGCTTGTCTCATGGTCACAATCACATGAACACAATCGGCCACCGCTAGGGTCAGTACCAAAGTTGGGACGTTAACCGTTGCGGTGCTGAGGAACATCCCTGCCCAGCCAGACAACCCCATGGTCGCGACAATCGAAGAGATAATCACAACTAAGGTCGCCACCACGCTAAAGAATGAGCGCAGCATAAAGGTCAGGAATAGCAACACCACCAATAGCATTAATGGCACCAGTGTTGAGCTGTCTTCTTGAGCCGACATCATGAAAGCATTGTTCATAGCAATGATGCCCGCTTTATGGAATTCGACGTTAGGATAGTCCGCTTGATACTTGGCGATCATAGTGTTGATTGCTGCTATGACTTCTTGCACTTCCGCGGTTTTATCTACTTCAGGTAATTGCACGGTCACGTTAACAATGGTCACATCACCAGAAGCCGACACCAACGCATTCTTAAGCAGAGGTTCGTTTAGCGCGATCTGTTTCACTTTGGCGATTCGCTCGGGCGTATGTTCGTATTCTTCATACAGCAGATCTTCCACCAATAAGTCGTCTTCAACAGCTTCGGTGTGCTGATAATTGGCCAAAGAATCGACACGGCTTGAGTACGGGATCTGCCACGCATCAACGGTGAGATTTTGAATTAAGGTCAGGGTTTCTGGGGTGAAGACGTTGCCGCCATCAGGTGCGACAACAATCGCGAGATTGTCGGTTTTCGCAAAGGTAGTTTGGATTTCATCGAACGCCATCAACTGTTTGTTGTTGCCTTCGAAGAAGATGTTGTAATCCCCTCTAAAGTAGAGGTTCTTCGCCCCTAATGCAGAGAGCATGATGATTGAAAAAACCACCAGCAGAACGATAAACGAACGCTTGGTCGGTATTGAGTGCCAACGGTTATTGAGATCCCCGTTTACGCTATCGATATTACGGTTATCTCGATTTTGGTGATCGAAAGCGGGCTTTTGGCTGTCATGTTCCATCACAGTCTCCATTTGTGACGATTCGTCATAGTTGTGTCATAAAAAGCCAGCCGAAGCTGACAAAAGACACAATTCTTGGTCATACACTCAAGAAAACCTAAACCACATTAGGCTAAACTTAAGTTTGTGACGAATCGTCATAAATGGTTATTAATAAACCCACATAAGTGGGCTTAATAGAAGCTATCGACCTACTGATTCTAAGTAAGCGATCTCTTCACTGAACAGTTCTTGTTCTACACGACGCCAGGTTTTACGGTAGTCCCAATCGGTAGAAAGGGGCTGCCAGTTCAGGCCGTCGAGCAGCATATTCGCGTTATGTAATACTGAATATGGGTCTTGTAACCGCTTAATACAATGACTGTTTGATGCGTTCTGTGACAAGGCATTTGAACCAAATGCGATTGACCAGTTTGCAAACACGATGGCATCTGAACCCACACCAGAAGAGAACTTTAGGTCACCCACTTCTACTGCTTGGTTAACCATTGAATCGGCTTGTTCAATCACCAATTCTTCGAGTTCGTTCATCTCGGTTACACGTGCACTAGACGCTTTCTCTAGTACCCACGGGCTTTTTGCCATGATCGCACAGGTTGATAGTACCGGCTCCATGCGCGCATAGATTCGATAAGCAACGTGCAGTGCGACGATCTTTTCGCGTGTGTTACCTTCAAACTCTCCAGAACGAGTAAACATCAGTGCCTCGGCCTTTAAAGAATGAATACACAACGCTAAAACCACGTCTTCTTTGCTACAAAAGTGATTATATATCGTACCTTTCGAATAAGAGCTCGCTGCCGTTAGCTTATCCATCGTGAGGTTTCCGAACCCTTGCTCTCGAACCAGATCTTTCGCTAACAACATCAATTCTACTTCTCGGTCTGCAATAGACTGCTGCTTTTTAGACAAGCCGCCTTTACAACCAAAGATACTTTGCTTATCGCCTTTACAACCAAAGCCAAACATAATTTCTCAGTCCGTATTTTCGCTTAGCTATCACCTAAGCTGAGTCAGTATTTAAAACACTCCTGTTTAATATATTAACACGAATAGCAAATTCATGTACTTAACCATTTTGTGACGCTTCGTCATTTCTGACTTATCGTCATAATAGCGCAAATATTGATCATATCAAGGTGTTTTATAAATTAAATACACTTTATGTATGGAAGGGTAAGTAAACGGGCGAGTAAGTGAGAGAACGGTCAATGAATATCAATAAAAACGAGCTGTTTTTGACGAACCGAATACCAAAGTAAATTGGCCATTCTTAGCCGAAAAAGAGTGCTAGCACTTTAAATCGTTATCGATATTTGCTTAGTGAATCCAGGCATAACCCACGAGAATGAATGAGTGTAGGCTTACTTTTTGGGGCAGACCTCTCCTTATGGTCAATATTTGGCTTACTAATGTCGTTTTCTGTTAAGTTGCTATAAATTCGGTAAGGGGTGACTTACAATAGTGACAACGACTTACCTTTTTGAGAACACGATATTGAGCGCCAAATATTCTTATTTAGCTTGGCAAGTGAATACTTCTAGCCCAGCAGAAAAACTGGTTTTATTGATGCTTGCAGATGGTGCTGATGAGTTCGGTTTCACCAATGTGTGCCTACAATCAGCAAGTCAACTTTGTGCTCTCTCGACGTTCGGTTTAGCCGATTGCCTTAAGTGTCTAGTCGACCAAGGTTTCCTCGATAAAGTAAAAGTAGATTATCGAGACAAGAAAGAGATACACGTGTTCAAAATGCTCATTGAGCAAGAGCAAGCTGCGGTTCAAGTTGAAACTCAACCGGTCAATAGTATTCCGGTTTACTCTACTGCACCTGCACCTGCACCTGCACCCAAGTTTCAGCCTGCTCCGGCACCAATGCAAAACACGCAATATGCTCCTCGCCCACAAGGCCGAGGCTCAATGAACAGCAACACCGTTTCTACTCATGATCTCAACGAAGAAGAGATCCCATCATGGGCAGAACGTGCGTTTAAATTCTCCGGCTTGGCCGGTGACCATAGTTTAGTATGGAAGAAATTTGTCCTTTGGTATAAAGCCAAAGCTAATGAATTAATGCCACTATCTCGGATTGAATCCAAGCTGCAGTACTGGCTAGTTAACGAGAAGCAAAATGAAAGACAACAACAGCAGAAGACCGCTCAATATTCAGGAAATGCAGGACAAGCTCAAGGAAATGGGTATAGACAAAAGCTTAGCCCATCTGAACGCTTCAGGCAGCAGCTCATTCAAAAAGGCAAAAAGCCAACCTTCTGAGCCTGTTGTATCTGACGTTCCTGCACGATCTGAAATAATTGAAGCAAAAAGCACTGAAGTTAATGTAGCGACACCTAACGCTACCGACGCAGGCTCGTCTCAAAAAGTGCCTGTTGTCGATCAAGATCCGGCAGAGTTAGAGCTGACTGATTGGTGTATCCATGTGTTTGGTTCTTTCTTAAGCGTGTACGAAACACAATGGGAATACCAATACGGTAGCGAGCCGAGCGGTAAGTTTATTGAATTTGCTAACTCAGTCGATTCAGACGGCCTTAACCGCGTGCTAATGCACTGTCATGAACGTATTCAACTTGGCAACAGTTGGCCGCCGCAAATGGGTGAGCTTTGGATCCTGAAAGATTCTTTGACTGAAGAAGAGTTGTTGGATAGCCGTATTCGAGTGTTGTCACGCTCTGCAGATAATAAGATTGAGCAATGGTTAATCCAGAATAAACTGTACGATTTAAAGCGTACGGCTGAAAACAAACTCGATGGCCTGTTTAAGAAATACTACTTGGAAGCAAAGCGTTTAGATGAGAAAGGCATGTTAGAAACGGAATTGCCGCAATTCCTGCTTGCCGCTAACTCAGTGAAGAACCTAAACGACTTGAAACGCGAAGAGTATGAAAGCCAACACGGTAAAGCTATTAACCCAAGAATCCAGCGTATTCTAAACAGTAAAAAGTAGCCGTCTGCCCGCTATCTGTCACAAGAAAGCAGAGTAGCGATTACACGGTTAACAGATACAAAAATGCCAGCTATCAAGCTGGCATTTTTTATGAATTCTACGAACTCTTTAACGGCTATCCGACCGTTATTTACGATCGCCTTACTGATTAATTACAGTAGGTGGATAGTTGCGTTTAGCGTGAATACGCCAGAGTCGTCATCTTTCATTTTGAAGTTTTGGTAGCTAGCGCCTACAGATAGTGGACCAAAGATGAAGTATTCTGCGCCTACACCGTACATTACATCTTCACTTGATTGCTTGAAGCCGTCGCCTTTAAGATCGTAAGAGTGAATACCAGCCTTCGCGTATACATGAAGAGGGCCAAAGTCGATGCTTGGTTTGATTGCTAGGTAAGCTGTGCTTGCATCTAGGTTTGTTAGGTCACGGTTGCCGTACTTAACGCTGTCGAAAGAACCTAGATCCCAGTAACCCGCTTCAATACCGATTAGTGGCAGGATGCCTGTACCCACGTGGATACCCATCGCTGTCTCTTCTTTATTGCCTAATGAGTTTTGACCACCCATTACACCGCCGTACAACCAAGAATCAGCCATTGCTGTTGAAGATGCACCTAGCAGTGCTAGTGCCAATAACGTTTTTTTCATATTCGACCTTTTCGTCCTAGTGGCAGGCCTTGCGTGGTAATAAATTGCCACCAAGTCGCCCTTTTTGTAGTAACTATTTAATTAGTAATGCAATAAGCAAGATTTATACCCAAACCTTGCCATTGCGTCTAGCTTTATTCCTTTAGCAAGCATCAATAGCGTTTTTAACACGCTTATCTGAAACTGGGTAAGGCGTACCGAGCTGCTGTGCGAAGAAGCTTACACGAAGCTCTTCTATCATCCAACGCACCTCTTTTACATTTTCTGGAACCGCGATCCCTTTTGGAATCTTATTCAGCAGCTCTTTGTAATCGTTCATTACTGACTCAACTTTGATCATATGAAGACGATCTTTGTTCGGGTCAATCGGCAGTTTTTCCATTCGACGCTCAATGGCTTTCATATAGCGTAGAATATCCGGCAGACGTTTCCACCCGCATTCTGTGGCAAACCCCTTAAAAATCAAACCTTCTACCTGAGCTTTGATGTCTGAAAGCGCAAATGCCATAGAAAGATCAACACGTCCTTTCAGCTTTTTACTGATGCTGAATGCCGTGGTTAAGATGGTTTCAACCTGTTGAGCAATCTCAACTACGCTGTCACCCAACTCTGCACGCACGTGTTCTTTCAGTGCTTCAAACTGCTCTGGCTCCCAAACTAAACCGCCCTTCTCTTCAATTAGCTTATCAATACCACAAGCGATACAGTCATCGATAAGGTCGAGTACCTGTCCGTATGGGTTGAAATACAAGCCAAGTTTCGATTTGTTCGGCAAGTTAGAGTGCAAGTATTTGATCGGCGATGGTACGTTCAACAAGATTAAACGACGCTGACCCGATTTCATTGCTGAGATCTGCTCTTGCTCGGTTTCGAACAGTTTGATCTCTACGCTATCTTTAGAATCCACCAGCGCAGGGAAGGCTTTAACATCGTAGCCGCCACGCTTCTGTTGGTAGACTTTTAGTAACTCACCAAAGCTCCACGTATGCAGGTTCTGCTGCTCGATATCGTCGTCTGCCACTTTAGAAAGCGTTTCTTGAACCTTGTCTTTCAGGCTTTCTTTCAGTTCATGTAAGTCTTTCTGTTCTTTCAGCTTACGCTTACGATGATCCACGGCGCGGAATGTTACCTTTAAGTGCTCAGGGATCTGGTCTAACTTCCAGTCGTCACGTACCACTTCGACACCTGTCATGCGGCGTAGCTCTTTCTCAAGAGAATCCAACAACGGCGCTTCTAACGGTGTCACACGAGCTAAGAACGCATCCGCGTAGTTTGGCGCAGGCACAAAGTTACGGCGTAGCGTTTTAGGTAACGACTTAATTAGGCTAATTACTAGCTCTTGACGTAGACCCGGGATCTGCCAATCAAAACCGTTTTGGTCGATCTGGTTCAAGATAGGTAGAGGAATGTGTACCGTTACACCATCGTTATCGTCGCCCGGCTCAAATTGGTAGCTCAGCTTCAGCTTGATACCGTTTTGGTGCCAGAAGTTCGGGTAATCCAAATCGGTAACGTGGCTAGCATCGCCTCGGAACAGCATCGACTTTTCGAAGTTAAGCAGCTCTGGTGTTTTCTGGCTGGTCTTCTTCCACCATGTATCAAAGTGACGGCCAGAAACCGCCTCTTCACCAACACGTTGGTCATAGAAGTCGAACAGCTCATCATCGTCGATCAAGATGTCACGACGACGCGATTTATGCTCTAGCTCTTCGACTTCTTGAAGAAGCTTACGGTTCTGCTTGAAGAAAGCGTGTTTGGTTTCCCACTCACCTTCTACTAATGCACTGCGTACAAACAACTCACGGCTGACGGTGGCATCGATCGCGCCGTAGTTCACAAGGCGCTTAGGTACGATTGGGATTCCGTAAAGCATCACTTTTTCGTGTGCCATTACTGCCGCTTGCTTCTTCGACCAATGTGGTTCGCTGTAGCTGCGCTTAATCAGGTGTTTCGCTAGTGGTTCAATCCATTCAGGTTGAATCTTCGCGATAACACGGCCCCAAAGCTTTGAGGTTTCCACCAGCTCAGCAGACATGATCCACTTAGGCTGTTTTTTAAATAGGCCAGACGCAGGGAAGATATGGAAGCGTGCATTACGGGCACCTTGATACTCATTCTTCTCTTGGTCTTTCATACCGATGTGTGAAAGCAGACCTGACAGCAAAGACATGTGAATGCCATCGTAGCTGCCCGGTTCCGTATTCAGCTTAGTGTCCAATTCACGCATTGCTTGGTGAATTTGGAAGTACACATCTTGCCATTCACGGATACGTAAATAGTTCAGGTAATCTTGCTTACACTGTTTGCGGAACTGGTTACTCGACAGCGCTTTTTGCTGCTGCTTAACGTAATCCCATAGGTTCACAAACGTAATAAAATCTGACTCTTTATCGAAGAAGCGCTTGTGCTTATCATCAGACGATTGTTGTTTGTCTGACGGACGCTCACGCGGATCTTGAATCGACAATGCAGACGCAATCACCATCACTTCGTGTAGACAGCGGTTGCTTGGCGCTTCAATCACCATCCGCGCTAAACGTGGATCAATCGGCAGCTTAGCAAGCTTACGACCAATTGCCGTTAGCTTCTTCTTGTCGTCGCCATGGTTCTTGTTTTTGTTCGCAGACGGTTCGACAGTCGCGATCGCACCAAGCTCTTCAAGCAGCCTTACACCATCTTGAATATTGCGCTTATCGGGCGCTTCAACAAATGGGAATGCTTGAATGTCACCTAGGCCTAGCGCTGTCATCTGAAGGATAACGGATGCTAGGTTAGTACGAAGGATCTCAGGGTCCGTAAACTCTGGGCGTGATTCGAAATCTTCCTCAGAGTAAAGACGAATACAGATACCTTCCGCAACACGACCACAACGACCTTTACGCTGATTTGCACTCGCTTGAGACACTGGCTCGATCGGTAGGCGTTGTACTTTGGTGCGGTAGCTGTAACGGCTAATACGCGCTGTACCCGGGTCGATTACATACTTGATACCCGGAACGGTTAACGAGGTTTCTGCCACGTTGGTTGCCAGAACGATACGTCGACCAGTGTGAGACTGGAAGATTCGGTTCTGTTCACCCGCCGATAGACGTGCGTACAGCGGAACAATTTCAGTATCACGCAGGTTACGTTTACTTAATGCATCTGCGGTATCACGAATTTCTCGCTCACCGTTCATGAAGATCAAAATATCGCCTTGCCCTTCATCACACAGCTCATCAACGGCTTCAAAGATGCCTTCGATTTGGTCGCGGTCTGAATCACTTTCATCACCACCTAATGGGCGGTAACGCGTATCGACAGGGTAAGTACGACCTGATACTTCAATGATCGGTGCATTGTTAAAGTGCTTCGAGAAACGCTCAGGATCGATGGTCGCCGACGTGATGATCACTTTCAGATCAGGACGCTTTGGCAGAAGCTCTCTTAAGTAACCCATGATGAAGTCAATGTTCAGACTGCGTTCGTGGGCTTCATCGATGATGATGGTGTCGTATTGACTTAAGAAACGGTCATGCTGAATTTCCGCCAGTAGAATACCGTCGGTCATCAGTTTGATTTGCGTGTTATCAGAAATTTGGTCGTTAAAACGAACCTTATAACCGACAAAATCACCCAGCTGTGTTTCCATCTCTTCCGCAATGCGGTTGGCAACTGAACGTGCCGCAAGACGACGAGGCTGAGTGTGACCAATTAGGCCAAAGCGACCACGGCCAAGCTCAGAACAAATCTTTGGTAACTGAGTGGTTTTACCCGAACCCGTTTCGCCCGCCACGATAACCACTTGGTTTTCAGAAATGGCTTTCGCAATATCATCGCGCTTTTGGCTAACAGGGAGAATCTCTGGGTATTCGATGGTTGGTTTGTGCGAGGCACGCTGATTTGCCGTCATCATTGACTTGGCAATGTCTAACGCTATCTCATCGAAGACAACGTTCTTAGATTGTTCGTTTTTAATTCTACTCGCACCAGCAATTCGCTTACTCAAACGGAAGCGATCGCGCATCATGCATTCGTTGAGCGCTTTACGAAGAGAAGCTGGGCTATTTTGAGATGCTTTTGTATTGGCTGCTGCTGAATGATCAGCAGGTGTAGCTTTTGGTTGATTAGTTTTTGGTTGTTTAGCTTTTAATTGCTTAGCAGGTCGGTTCGATGCAGGCTTATTCGATTTCGCTTCGTTCTTTGGAGAACTCGGCTGTGCTGCATTCTTGTTGTTGTCTGCTTTTTCCGGAGACGAAGTCAAAGCGTGTCCTATTCTTGTACTTATTAAACTCGCGCGATTATATCACAAGTCTCAAACAAAAAAGCCTGACAGCAAAGTGAAAACCTTTTGCTATCAGGCTGATTAACCACGCTAACACTAGCGAAGGCTATAGAAGCGAGGTCAAATGTAAGTAGTACTTAGTAAACTACGGCTAAAAGCTACCGTTGAAAACCGTATATATAACAACCACAGTTAAACGCTGCGCTTAGAACTCATACTGGAAGTAAACGGTGTTGTAGTTGCTGCCGCCTTTGATACG
Organism: Vibrio sp. 14G-20; assembly: GCF_026241515.1. Taxonomy (GTDB): domain Bacteria; phylum Pseudomonadota; class Gammaproteobacteria; order Enterobacterales; family Vibrionaceae; genus Vibrio. The sequence continues at coordinate 191,886 of NZ_JAPHPW010000008.1, read as the reverse complement.
ACCAAACTGTGAGGCGTTTTCAAAGATCGCAGAACGATGATGTAACGAGTAGCCGAACCACAAATTGTTCAAATCGTTCTTACCGATTAAATCGCCGACGTTCACATCAAATGAGAAGTCTAAGTAGTTCAACAGATGGCTCGCGGTATACCCTTTACGGTCCATCTCCGAGCCTTCGATGTAGGTAATCGAATCGATGTACGACATACCTTCTGCAACACCAAATCGCCATTGGGTTGGCCAATCAAAGGTGTAGTACGCTTTGATTGCGATAATATATTCGGTACTGCTGGATTGAACGTCTGAACTCCAGTGGTGTGCGATACCCGGCGTTAGGTAGATGTCCAATGGAAAGCCGAAGATCTCATCGGTTAACGGGTGTCCATAGAAGAATGAGGTCAGCTGGTTATTGTATTCGTCTTTCTCTGTATTGAACTTCATGATATCGCCAATATTGGATGGCGTTGCCCAACCATGTGCGACACGTAAATACGGCGCATTACTCAGCTTAGGTTTGGGTGCTTTCTCTTTGTCGTTAAAGAAACCAAAGCCAAGGTACAATTCACCTTGATAACGGTCTTCAACAATCGACGAATCGTAAGCGTTATCGTCCAATCGAGTCACACTGGTTGAACCCAATAAGTACAAGTTTGAAACCACATGGTAACGCGTTTCAACACCAACATTTAAGTCAACACCAGCACCAATGGTTTCATTAGACGCGGAGTAATACTGACTGTTGAAGTCAGCACTTTTATAACGAAGTGTCGCGCTCGGGTAAAACTCCCAATCTCCGGTTTCATACTTAGCTTTAGCACGTAAGTTACCGTGGAAGTTGTATTCACTATCGCTCATTAATTCCGTCTCGACAGACCAAGAATCATCAAGCTGGTAGGTCAGTTGAGCACCGAAATCCGCCGTATCGCCTTCGATTGCGTTCTGTTCAGAAGCGGGGATATCAATAAAACGCATGCGGGAGATAGCATTGAAAGACCACTTCTCATCGTCCGTTTGATAGAGATATGCCCCCATCTCGGTACCGTCAATGAATACATAATCGTTCTTGAAAAACAACATCGGTACGAATGAGTTAACCGATTGGTCACCACCAGACGTGTCATAAGGGATGCTCGCAGTACGGAACATCGCAGCGATGCCCCACTCTTGCTCTTCAGCGGCCCACGCGTTAGCACTTAGGACAATGCTACTTAGGAAAGTACTACCTAGTAAAACCACCCCAGATGAAGGGAGAATCGGTAAATATTTGAGCTTCATTCTTGTGTAATTACTCTTTGTAATAAATATTGTGTTACTGAATAGACATTTATTAACCATGGCGGCTAACTATTTTTAGGTTTGCTCGGCATTGACCGTTACAATGCAGAATATTCTCGGTTAAATGAAAGTATTGTGAAAGTTTCCGAATTACAAAACATTATAGATCAGTTACCCAAAGATTCCGATCCAGATATTGTTATGGGTGAGGCGTGGTTGCCCGAGCGTTTGGTGGATACCAACCTAGACGGCGACATGCTATTTCTTAAATTCGATAATGCTCCTGAAGACAATCAAGGGGATGAAGAAGGTCGTGGCTTTGTTGAACACGAAATCGCTATGATTCGTGAAAAATTTGAACAGGTGTTAGACGACACTTCCGATACCAAGACCAAAGCCGATGCCCTATTGGCAATATTTCTAATGGGTCATGAACTTTCTAGCTCGGAAGTTATCGAAGTTCTTGAATCAGCGGATTCTGAAACGACAGAGCCTGAGATTGCAGAGCATAAAACAACAGAATCTGACTCAGTAGAACTTGAAGCATCAGAGCTTTAAACCTTAAAGCCAGGCACGAATAAGCTCGAAACAAAAGAACACCACGACGACTAACCACCAACGATTTTAGGTACCGTATTGAAACCCTCTACGACATCATCTCTTCCCCTGTTACTCGCCGGACCCATTTTAAGAAAAACCAACGCGACTGAAGTGGTACTTTGGTTAGCCACCAGCTCACCCCTTGTTGGCCGGGCTGATCTTTTTATTCGTGAAACTGAGCATAGTCGAGAAACAGGCTTTTCGAACGAAAAAGAGCATTCTGAAGCAGAACAAGACCAACCGTTTTATACCTCATCGCTTGAAGAGCATGATTCGATTCAAATCGGTACACATGCTTGGGTAACGCTGATTCGCTTACAAGGTGAGTTTCCGACTAATACGCTTCTTGAATATGACATTCACACAGAGTTAGGTTCACTAAAAGAGCTCGCGCCTCACCTTGTTTACAACGGTAAATCTCGCGTTGAGTTTAAGGTATCGACCTCGGCTGATTACATTCTGCATGGCTCTTGCCGTAATCCGCATCATCCAAGCAAAGACAGCCTAGTCGCAGCCGACAACAAGATGGCCGAGCAAACCGTCGCTGAAAGACCCGACATGCTGATGATGAGCGGCGATCAGATCTACGCCGACCATGTGGCAGGCCCAACGCTTGATGCTATTCAGCAAGTGATTCAACTGCTTGGCCTTGTCGGTGAGAGCTTACCGACTGACTCGCAAATTAAACAAATCAACAGCAGTGACGCTCTGTATAAAAGTGAATATCACTTATATCAGCGTCATCACTATTTACCGCACCACACCGCTTCAGAGTCCATGATCGATAAGTTCTTCCCGAATCGTGGCGTGCCGATTTTTAGTTCTACCGATTGTGAAAACCACTTGGTCACGCTGTCTGAGTTTATCGCGATGTACTTGTTGGTTTGGTCTCCGACACTCTGGCAATGCGTCAATCGAGAGCGTTTAATTGAGAATAACTTCACTCAAGGTGGACGACAATTAACACCGACTGAGCAGCAACAGTGGCGTGATGAAAGCGTCATCATGGATGATTTCATTGCTGGCTTACCGCAAGTGCAACGTCTGTTCGCGCATATTCCAACGTACATGATCTTCGACGATCACGATGTGACTGATGATTGGAACCTTACCGTGGGTTGGGAGCATGCCGTCGACCAAAACCAGTGCGCAACTCAAGTCATTGGTAACGGCCTCGCGGCTTACTGGATGTGTCAGGGTTGGGGTAACAAACCGGAGAGCTTCGACGAAGCGTTCATCGAGAAAGCAAAACAGCTTTTTGTCGATCATCCGCGCATTACTAAACAAACTCACAATGCAGCCAGCAATGCAGTGACTACTCACTCTGTTAGCAATATCGAGCCAGACAAGCATCAAGCCTTCATTGAGATGTTAAGTCGCTTTGAAGAGTGGCATTACACAATAGATACCTCGCCAAAAGTCATTGTGTTGGATACTCGAACGCGTCGTTGGCGTTCAGAGTCACGCATGAATAAGCCTTCAGGTTTAATGGACTGGGAAGCCTTGATTGAGTTTCAGCATCAGTTAATGAATCAAGATAAAGTAGTGATCGTTTCTGCGGCACCGATGTTTGGCGTGAAGTTTATTGAAACACTACAAAAGATGGCGACCACAATCGGCAAGCCATTAGTGATAGATGCTGAAAACTGGATGGCGCATCCGGGCAGTGCCAATACACTGATCAGTATCTTTACCCATACAAAAACACCGACCAACTTCGTGGTACTGTCTGGTGACGTTCACTACTCCTTCGCTTATGACATCAAGCTTAGGTATCGTCGCAACAGCCCGAACATCTATCAAATCACCTGTAGTGGCCTTAAAAATCAGTTCCCTGCTCCGCTGCTTAAATTCTGCGATGTATGGGACCGCCTGTTATACAGCCCTCGCTCAGTTTTGAACTACTTCACTAAGCGTAAACGCTTAAAAATCGAGAAGCGAAGCCCTGATAATCAGACCTTCTATCGCCTTTCAAACCGCAGTGCAATTGGTGAGCTCAGGTTAGATAACGACGGGAAACCGCAATCGATCACGACACTCAGTGGTGATGGTAAAATTACCCGTTTCCCAGAGCCAGATTGATAAAGTGCTCCTTATCGCTCGCCTATCCGTAATGTCAGTTTTTAGTAAAGACGCTTGCGATCACACTCTGTAGACCCAATAGTTGTAGTTATAGTTGATAGCTATCAGCGTTACGGAACCCGATACAAATTTTAACTGGAGCTCGTTATGTTCAATTCTCTCACATCAATGTTTAAACAATTGATTGAAGGCCAGGACCTAAGCAAAAACCAAGGAACATCACCTAATGTCGCCATTGCGAGTTTGTTGTGTGAAGTCGCGGGAGCCGACCATCAGATCAATGAATCAGAAAGAGTCGCTAAGCTACAGCTTCTGCAACGTTTGCTGGATTTAGATGAAGATCAAGCAAAGGTGCTGCTAGCGCAAGCAGAACCGAAAGTAGAGCAATCAGTCTCGCTGTATGACTTTACATCACAACTCAGAGACCTATCTCAGCCAGTGCGAATCGACTTAATCAAAGCGATGTGGGAAGTGGCGCATGCCGACGGAGAAATTGACCCTATCGAAGATTCTGTGATCCGTAAAACAGCGGAACTGCTCTACGTTGACCACAGTGACTTTATCAAGACTAAGCTGAACGTCCTCGGTAAAAGCTAACCAAAGGCTCTCTACTAGCATTAAGCCTCTGTATTAGCGTAAGCGATCGCCATGCATGATGCCTTTGAGCTCTAACGGCGTGCCCTTCTTAGTGACATAAAGGCCACGCTGATTTGATACCAACACACTGCGCTTGCCTTGCGTTTGTTGAATGTATAAGTGCTTGATATTGAATGTCTGCTTATCTTGAGCCTGATCCTGGTCTAATTGATAAAGGTAGTAATGATTCCCCCAGCGCAAGAACACACCAAACATCTGCTTAGTTTGAGCGACATTCCCATCCATGTCATAGCCAATGTACTGCATTTTGACTCGACCATTTTCCAATCGGAGCGAGATTCTCTCCCAACCGACCATCGGGTATTCCGCAGAAAATCGATAGGTACTTTTGGTTGCGAGCCCAGAGATTAAGCCTACATTTAGAATCACAAAAAGCGTCAATAAGATAGGCATCCAAAACTTACGATTCATACTTATTGCCCTCGCTCATTGTTATTGTCGCCTTCGCAAGAGACAGTTTTAAACTGATGGCTCATCTCTTTCCAGCGCCCGTTTATCAAAGCAACAGCTTGAATGTTCTGACACCCAACGCCAATGCGATGGAGGTAGAGTGACTCAACACCGAGTTCTGACACAGTATTCAACTCAGTTAAAAGATCTTGATCAAAATTCAAACTGTCGTGATAAACATCCATGTCGTGATAGCTCGTCTTATCCATAAAAAAAGCAAACTGATAAAACAGCATAAGAAGAAATCCGCTGACTAATATTCCTGCGATACGAGAGCGATGACGCGCGATAAAGTGCTTCGCCTTAAACTGACGTGATAGTGAACCCTGTTGCTTTGATTGCCCAGCTTGTTGGTTCATGCCAGAAGGCTTAAACGGTGTCGCTGATGTTAACTCATCGACGATGGTGGTTTTCTCTGAAACGATGGCGGCTTTCTCTGAAAACGCAGCTTCAACATGCGCTTCAGCGGTAGATGTTGGCATCGATAAATAACTACCTACCTGTTTCAAACCATTGAAGCTGTACCCTTCCTTTTGAACCGTTAAGATTTTGCAATCACACTCAAACGAATTTAATGCAGTGCGAATGTTCTTAACCGCGACATTAAGTGAACTGCCCGTCACAACCCTGCCCGGCCAGCAATGCTCAAGTAAAAAGTCTCGACCAACGGCTTTTGGGCTGTTCTTCACTAGATGCTCAAGGATCAGACCTTCTGAGGGGGATAAGGTGACCCGCTTACCAGATTCCGAATCAATGAGTGTGTTATTAATCAACTCGATGCCCGAAGCGTCTAAGGTGATTTTTTCATGGCTATTGGCGTTCATTTCGGCGAGGTGTTCATAAATAAAAAGGTCATCAAAAAAGTGTTTGTTTGGTCGAACTAATAGCAAACCATACATAGAAAAGAGTAGTGACAAGTTTAGCCAATAATTAAGCTAAATATAAGCTCAGCGAGTAACAATATAAAATAACAACAAGGTGAGTCAGTCACGTAAACTAACTCACCTTTGAACATAGCCAAGGTTTAACTCTAAACTGGTCATGCCCTATATTAAAACCTCGTCGTTACGCAATCTAAAAACGAGGTCACAATTCTGTTCTAGCGAAATTAGAGTTCCAGTTTGAATCCAAGTTCACTTACCATAACTTCAGCGAAGCCTAACTTTACTGCATTCAACTGATTGGCAACTTCGCGCGCTTGCTCTTCGTTTTTAGCCAATATTGCCATTGAATAGACTGGCCTGATCATCGCTTTTTGGTTTGGCTTCTCTTCTGCTATTTCTTGATGTTTTAAATAAGCAGACGTAATCACACCTTGAGCACTCCAATCGACAACCATTTGTAAATCTTTGCTAATAACCTCATCGACAATGAATTGATTCTCAGGCTCTTTCCAAGCGAGTTCTACTGCGTAGTTTGTGAAAGCGACGTCCGTGTTTAACCACTTATTACCGATGTCTCTGATTTCAGTCACCTCTACAAGCTCTTTAAATTGGAATGGCAAGTTACCAATCAAGTCTCTAACGTGCTGCTCACTGTCCGCTTCAATCACAAACTTAATCATCGGAAACTTTTTATCCCCAATAAAGCTTTGTGATACGAACATATCGTGGACCAAGCCCGCATCAATCAGGTTGGCAAATGCTTTTTTCTGATGAGGCATTGCTTCAAATACGGCTTGGGCGTCATCGGTTTTCCAAGCCACTGACACGCCGTATGCCGCTGCATGGGCATGGGTTGAAAAAAGAATAGCTGAAAATAGAAAGCTAAAAATAGCTAAAAAGGTTCCTAGAGTTGTTTTCATTGTGGTGGCTTCCTAATTAGTCGCGAATAATTTCATACAAGTTAGGGTCAGCAGAAACCCCTTCAATTGTTAAAGGTGGTAATTCTTTTCTCATCGCCTGTATCGCATCATGGAAATGCTTTTTGCTTTCCCACTCTGCAACATTAATAAAACGGTATGTCGCATCCGAGCTTAAAGAGCGGTGCAATTTGGTAGAGATATATCCTGGTTGCTTCACCAATACGTCTCGCGCATCTTCCCAATACGTTAACGTAGCGGCTTCATGGGCTGGCTCGACTGAAAAAGTGTTTATCAATACAACGGGTTGTGCCGAGACCAACGCACTTACGCTTAGCGCCCCCAGTGCCAATCCATACTTAATAATGTTCTTCATCCTATTCTCCTTGTTTTGGGTGAGCTAACGCTACCACCTAGCTCTACCCAATCAAGGTCGAAACCTGCGATTTAATATTAATTAAAAAGCTAAATTTCAAACGAATATTATTCACTCGTAAAATAAGCGATGTAGCCATTCACTATTGATAAACCACTTGTTGAAATTAGATTTCTTGGAATAGTCATTGCCCTCAACGTGAGTAGTCATTACCCTCAACGTGACTAGTCATTACCCTCAACGTGAGTAGTCATTGCCCTTAACGTGAATATTCATTGATCTCAACGTGAATAGTCATTACCCTCAATTTGCATCGTCATTACCCTCAAATAACAGGCACAAAAAAACCACCTAATAAGTAGGTGGCTCTTCATTTTAATAACTCACAAGATTCAGGCTAACTTTAAGTGTTTAACCTTTCAGTATTTAACCAAGCGCCTCTCTGAAATACAAACGATCACAACATCGTCAGCGCAAGCTTTGCCAAGTTATAAGCGTCAACATAACCAGAGTGCTGACGACCTTCCCACTCAATGTTTTTCGCTTCTTGAGCAGCACGGTGACCAATACGTTTCTCTTTCAATCGATTCTGAACTCGATAAAGTGTGGCGATGTTCAAGAACTCGCTAAATGGCGGTTCGATGCCTTTCTCAATACACTCTTTGTGTAAGATAAGGTCGTCACGTCCCCACGCTGCATAGATTTTCTTTGGGCCACCGAAGTTCTTAATCATCGACTTGATAACAGACTCTAATGGGCGACCCTGTTTTTCGATTTTACGAGGTGTAATACCCGTTAACTCGGCGCAGAATAGAGAGACTTCGTCTTTTTCGGGCTTAACGTAATATTGCGCGCGCTTCACGATGGTTCCAGATACAAGATCGATCTCAGCAAGACCAATTTCAATGATCTCCCCTGTTGTTCCTACACCGTCTTCGCTCCAACAGCACATTTCCAAATCGAAACACACCACTCGATTGTGATTCATACGTCGCCCAATTCTTTCATCAAAAGTTTTTTGAAATTGTACATGAGCCCAATAAAGAACTCGACCCCAGTTGCATCAAGTGCTCATTTAGCCTGCAATTGTGACTCTATTTCGGCCATTTGACTTACTTTGATAGAGCATGCTGTCCGCTTTTTGCATGATTTCTTCAGAGTCTTCACTATTACGAATGGCTGCACCGATGCTCAAAGTACAACTTAATTGTCGACCTTTGTGTTCACAGTGAGAGTGACTTACGGTGTTTATAATGCACTCTAAGTATCGATTCAGAGATTCATGGTCTGAAATGCTAGAAATAATGCAGAACTCGTCACCACCTAAACGGAACAAGTTATCTCCCTCTTTCAAGTTCACCGAGATCAGCTTGATGACATGAATGAGCAAGGCATCACCTGCAGGGTGGCCAAATTGGTCATTAATGCCTTTGAACTTATCGATATCAAACCCAACAAGGCTAAAGGGCTGGTTTCGCTCAATGGCTTTGTCGAGCTTCTTATTGAAAGCACGTCGGTTGTAGACCTCGGTTAAGCTGTCATGATTGGCTAAAAAGCGAAGTTCTTCCGTCCTCTCATCTAGCATTTGGTACAAACGTTGTTTCTCACGAATTTGTAGATTAACTATGTAGGCCAGCAGTAAAGAGATAGTGGTCCCAACTAAAGCAATGCCGGCGAGTACCAAGTAGCCGGAAAACGAGATGCATGAACCTATCTTGTAATCAATTTTCCAATCACGGTTGGTTAGGCTAATGGTTTTGGTAATAAGGTGCCCAGTTACGCCTTCAAAACCTTCAGTTTCAAACAAAATGGGAGAATCTTCTGCTTCAAAACCCGTATCGGTCACTCGCACATATACATTCATATCACCCGCAGTGGACGCCAGTAAGTTCTCAAAGTAATAAGTCGTACGAACCACACCAATCACAACACCGAGCAAATTGTCACTTTCACCTTCAAATACAGGGTGATACACCAGCATGCCACTTTTCGGTATTTCTGGGTCTAAGCCATCTTGTATTAAACGAACTTTGTCTGAAATATTGGCTTGGCGTGTCTGTTTAATATTGTCTAAAACGCGCTTAAATCGTTCACGAGAAGAGTAGAAACCAAGAACTCTGTTATTTGGTTCGGTATTTGGGTAGATATCAGTCGCAACAAAGGCTGGCTCACCATCTAAGATGTAACCAAAAGCTTTTGATTCATGTTTTGGAATAGTGAATAACTTATATGATGGGTACTTTTCTTCCATCTGAGCAGTGTGTTCTTCAATCTCATCGGCTGTCACTTTTTGCATCCATTGCAAGCCAATTAGACTTTTTGAAACATTAATCGTTTGTTGTGCAAAGCGATCAAACTTATCCCAGTTTTCAGGATCATTTGCGTAGAAAAAATTAGCACCAGAACCAATGTAAGCAACATCGTTATCTATAAACGCTTTTAGGCTTAGAGTTTGGTGTTTAGCAAAGCTCTCCAAATTCATGTTCAAGGCACGATTTTGATTAAGAGCCACCAACACAACGCATAACACCGTAATCAGAAAGGTGACCAAAAAAGCAACTACTGGCAAGGTTCTTCTCTTCAACCCTGTCAACGGGTCGATTGTATGCGGCATACATATCTCATGTCGGATTATATAAAGTCATAAGTATATAACGTTAAGGAATCCTGCTCCATTCATGTTTAGTCCTAAACCTGACACAAAATGGGCAATGTTTACCTTCCCCTTACATCAAAGGCTATTATTCAAGCAAATCTCGACTAATTTTCACGCTAACACACTAAAAACCCACTTGAATAAAAACATTAAATACAGCCCTTAAGCCTTGAATATGCTAGTATCCATCCATATTTATAGCTTGAAAGATACCGTTTTGCCTGAGTGCGACAGAGTTTTCTTTCCAACCCGTATGTTCAACTTAACCAATGAATATACCGTTAAATCAATTTAAAGAGAAAATCACTATGATCGTTGATTTGAACCTAATTCCACAAACGTTTGATATACTTCACGCAGGCCTCACTGCATCAAGCGTTTTACTGCTGCTTATTGCCGTTTCTCGTAAATCCAAAGTGGTTGAGAAAGTCGTAGAAAAACCAGTAGAAAAGATCGTTGAAGTTGAAAAGCCAGTAGAAAAAATTGTCGAAGTAGAGAAAGTTGTTGAAGTTGAAAAAGTGATTGAAAGAGTCGTTGAAGTTGAATCAAAACTAGCAACGGCACCGACCGATTCAGCAATGCAGCTATTGTCTATCATGCAGCAAGAAGCACGTTTAATTGACTTCCTAAAAGAAGATCTCACTTCGTTCTCTGACGAAGAAGTTGGCGCGGCAGCACGTGTAATCCACACTGGCGGTCAAAAAGTGCTTGCTGATTACGTAACGCTTTCTCACATCCGTACGGAAGATGAAGAAACGCGTATCACGGTAGTAGAAGGCTTCAACCCACAAGAAATTCGCCTAACAGGCAACGTAACAGGCAACGCACCATTCAATGGCACATTGGTTCACAAAGGTTGGAAAGCAACTGACATGAACCTGCCTAAGCTTGCTGAAAACTACGATGCATCTGTAATTGCACCGGCAGAGGTAGAGCTATAATGGAACACCAAACTCAGCCATCATCGCACGAGTCATCTGCGCAGATGCATTCACAAGAGCAAGCGCCTAAGTTCAGTGTTGGTATCGATTTAGGTACCACACACTGCGTTTTGTCTTTCATCGACACAACAAATGAAGACGCTCGCGTTGAGGTGATGCCAATCCCTCAATTGACGGCGCCAGGTACAGTAGAAACTCGCAGCCAACTTGGCTCGTTCCTATACCAACCGCACGAACATGAAATGAATGCGGGCTCTCGCGTTCTTCCTTGGTCTTCTGAACCTAAAGCACTGGTTGGTGCCATTGCTCGTAACCTAGGTTCGAAAACCCCTATCCGTTTGGTAGCAAGTGCAAAATCTTGGCTATGCCACGGTGGTGTTAACCGTCGCGATGCGTTCCTTCCTGCAGGCAGCCCTGAAGAAGTTGAAAAGGTATCTCCGCTTAAGACAACTGAGTTGTACCTTGAGCACCTTAAAGATGCTTGGAACCACGCTAACCCAGAACACAAACTGGCAGACCAAGATGTAACGATCACGGTTCCTGCTTCGTTTGATCCTGCAGCTCGTGACCTAACAGCAGAAGCTGCGCGTAATGTTGGCTTCACTCACCTGACACTTCTTGAAGAACCTCAAGCAGCACTGTATAGCTGGATTGATAACAGCAACGACACATGGCGCGATGAAGTGAACGTTGGTGACATCGTTCTTGTTGTCGATATCGGTGGTGGTACGACTGACCTTTCGTTGGTTGAAGTAACACAAGATGAAGGCAATCTAAGTCTGAACCGTATCGCTGTAGGTGAGCATATCCTACTTGGCGGCGACAACATGGACTTAGCTCTGGCTTACCGTCTGAAGATGAAACTGGCTCAAGAAGGCAAAGAACTGGCTCCTTGGCAGGTTCAAGCGATGACTCACGCGTGTCGCGATGCAAAAGAAGCACTGCTTAACGATGCTGAACTGCAATCAGTGCCAATCGTTGTACCTAGCCGCGGTTCTAAACTACTGGGCGCAACACTGAAAACAGATCTGACTCAGCAAGAAGTACAACAAACATTGGTTGATGGCTTCTTCCCGAAAGTAGCGGTGACTGAGCACCCAGTACAAAAGACGCGTGGCGCATTGACTCAAATGGGTCTGCCTTATGCTCAAGACGCAGGTATTACTCGTCACATTGCTGCATTCCTTTCTAAGCAAGCGAACGCGCTTTCTGGAAATAGTGAAACCGCTCAGCAAGATTTCAACCCGTTTGCAAACATGCCCGGTATGCCCGGTACACAAGCGCAAGGGTCAGAAGCGCCAGCGGCAGACTTCATCAAACCAACAGCGGTACTGTTCAATGGTGGTGTTCTAAAATCTAATCTACTTGCTGATCGTCTTTCAGACACGATCAATGAATGGCTAATTAATGCCGACGCTGAATTTGCTAAACAACTTTCAGGTTTAGACTTAGACCTAGCGGTTGCAAGTGGCGCTTCTTACTACGGCGCAGTTCGTCGTGGGCAAGGCGTTCGTATCCGTGGTGGTATCGCATCTTCTTACTACGTTGGAATTGAAAGCGCGATGCCAGCTATCCCAGGTATGGCTCCTCCAATGGAAGCACTGTGTGTTGCACCATTTGGTATGGAAGAAGGTTCAAGCGTACAAGTGCCTAGCCAAGAGTTTGGTTTGGTGATTGGCCAGCCAGTACACTTCCAATTCTTCGGTTCTACGACCCGTCGTGAAGACGTAGCGGGTACGCACCTTGATCATTGGGCACCAGAAGACCTTGATGAACTTCCAGAGATTCAAGTGACACTGCCTGTATCTGAAGGTCGCCGTGAGGGTGAAGTGGTTCCGGTTACTTTGGCTTCTCGCGTTACTGAGCTAGGTACCTTATACCTAGAAGCGATTGCCACTGACAATGGTCAGAAATGGCACGTTGAGTTCGACGTTCGTGAAGATTCGAACAACGACTCAAACGAAGAAGCATAATGAATCAACGGCACCTTAGCGGGTGCCGTTACTTTATCAACACCGTTCCCAACCTAGTCCTACCTGTATCTCAGGAATGACGTTTACGAATAACAACAATAAGACCAAAGCTTCAGCAAACTGGTCATCACTCTGTAAGAATAAGGTTTTGTATGGCAACTCCTCGTTTTTTAGTCGGCATTGACTTAGGCACAACCAACACTGTGGTTGCCTACTGTGAAATCAACGACGACCTACAACACGCTCCCGTTTCTCTTTTCGATATCGATCAGCTCATCGGCCCCGGTGAAGTGGTTCGTAAGCCCCTACTTCCATCATTTCGTTACCACCCAGCACAAAGTCAAATATCCCCTTCAGACCTAACGATGCCGTGGGAACCAAGCCCAGTAAAAGGCGATATCAAGAACGTTATCGTCGGTGAATGGGCACGTGAACTAGGCGCTAAGGTAGAAGGCCGCCAAGTATCGAGTGCTAAGAGTTGGCTATCGCACCAAGCGGTTGATCGTAGCTCAGACATCCTCCCTTGGGCTGGCGCAGCTGATGTCGATAAAGTATCGCCGGTTGTCGCGAGTGCGAGCTACCTGAATCACATTCGCCAAGCATGGAACTACCGTAATCCAAGCAACAAACTTGAAGACCAAGATGTTGTAGTCACGGTTCCTGCATCATTCGATGAAACAGCACGTAAGCTGACACTTGAAGCCGCAGAACTTGCTGGCTTAGGTAAGATTCTATTACTCGAAGAGCCTCAAGCGGTTTGTTATGACTGGTATGCGCGCCACCAGCAAACGGCTGCGGAAGAACTCCAACAGATCCCGCTGATCTTAGTGTGTGATGTCGGCGGTGGTACTACCGACTTGAGCTTAATTGAAGCCAAATTCGATGCGGACAAACAAGGTCATAGCGAGCTAGCACTCGACCGTATCGGCGTTGGCGAACACTTAATGCTCGGTGGTGATAACCTAGATTTAGCCCTCGCTCACCTAGCCGAACAGCGCTTCAATCAAAACAAGAAGCTGAATGCCTCTAGCCTAACTAAACTGATTCAACAAACTCGCGCTGCAAAAGAGAGCCTGCTTTCTACGAATGCGCCAGACGATGTAAAGATCACCATGCTGGGTAGTGGTTCGAAGCTACTAGGTGGTACCAAGAGTATTGGCTTAACCAAGCAAGAAGTTCATCAAATCGCATTGGAAGGTTTCTTCCCACTGTCTGAGTTTTCTGAAACACCAGACAAGCGCCGCAGCGCCGTGGTTGAATTCGGTTTACCTTACGTGGCTGACCCTGCGGTGAGTAAGCACGTTGCAGAATTCCTAACGACACACCAACAAGTGTCTAAAGCCGCATTGGAAAACTCAGGCTCTGTTGAGTTCGATGACACCAAACCTGCCATTCCTGTGGGTGTACTACTCAATGGTGGTGTGTTCAATAGTGAACTTGTGACTGAGCGTATTACTCAGCTACTAGGCAATTGGAACGGTTCTCCAATCACAGTGCTTGATAACCCTCATCCCGATTGGTCTGTTGCCCTTGGCGCGGTTGCCTTTGGTAAAGCCCGCCGTGGCGCACAACTGAAAATCGGTGGCGGTGCGGCTCGTTCTTACTTCTTGCATCTACAAGAGAAGAACAAGATGGGTAAAGCACTTTGTCTGCTTGCTAAAGGGACAGAAGAAGGCCAAGAAATACGTTTGAACAGCCGTCGTTTCTCACTGACTTTGGGTGAACCGGTACGTTTCAATCTACTGACTTCAACGCACGATCAAATTGCTCACGACACTGCCATTCAAAACGGTGTGATGGTCAATGTCGACGCTGACTTGTTCTCCCCTCTTCCACCTTATATTTCAACGCTGGAAGGGTCTGGCACTGCAGAGCTTCAAGCCAACCAAAAGGAACGCGTTGAAGTATTGCTTGCTTGTCAGTTAACCGAAGTCAGCACATTGAAAATGGAGTGTGTGAGTACGGAAGATGACACCAAGCGTTGGTTACTTGAATTCGAAGTCAGAAACAAGCAAGGCGATGAGTCTGATAACTCTAAACTTCATCCAAGACTGGACGAATGTAAGGAGCTGATTTCTCGCCTATACAGCGGCAACAAGAAAAGTGCTGAATCTAAAGAGATCAAAACACTGGCCAAAGATCTTGAGAAACGACTTGGTAAGCGTGAAGAGTGGGACTTTACTACCCTTCGCCACCTCTTTGATAGCTTCTCATTAGGTCGTAAACGACGTCGTCGCTCTGAAGCGCACGAGAAAAACTGGCTGCGTTTGGCGGGTTACTCGCTGCGTCCCGGCTTTGGCGATCCGACGGATTCATGGCGTATCGAACAAATTTGGGGCCTTTACCAACAAAACATCCAATTCCAGAACCACCAAGGTTGGACGGACTGGTGGGTATTCTGGCGTCGTGTTGCCGGTGGATTAAACCAAGAGCAGCAAGAGAGTATCTTGGCTGACATCGCGAAGTACCTTCACCCGGGGGCAATGAAAAACCCTAAGACAGCCAAAGATGCACAAGACAATGGCTATGAAGCCATGGTTCGTTTAGCGGCGTCACTTGAGCAACTTGAAGTGGAAGACAAAGTACTGCTGGCAAGCTGGTTCTTGAGCAAAGCGATTAACCATAACCAATTTGAACAAGCTCACTGGTGGGCGCTAGGTCGATTAGCATCAAGAACGCCTTTGTATGGCAGCCAACACAGCGTGATTCCTAGAGAACAAGCTGAACAATGGTTGCCGAAACTGCTTGAGCAGAACTGGCATAAAGAGCAGATGATCGCCTTTGCAGCGGTGATGATTTGCCGTAAAACTGGTGACCGTCAATTTGATATCTCTGACGACTATCGTAATCAAGTGGTTGAGAAGCTTAAGCAAAGCAAGGTGCCTGATTCATGGCTAACGCTAGTGAGTGAAGTGACTGAACTTTCTGAGAGCGAATCTAAGCGCGTATTTGGTGATGCATTACCAAGCGGGTTAAGCCTGATTAATAGCTAATTTTAAAAGCTGTTAGTTTTATAGACGATTAGCTTTAGTCACGAGTTAGAAAAGAAAAAGCCACTTTCGGTTCGTTGAAAGTGGCTTTTTTATTGGTGGCTAAAGGCCTGTTTGCAAGTGTCTGGTTGGCTAGTATTTTGCTGGCCAGTACCTAATTGATTAGAGGCTCGCTGTTTAAAGGCCTTAGCCGTGTTGCAGTTCATCATTGTTAATGTTTCGTTCCTGTTGGGTTAATCGGAAAATCCGTATTTTCATAAATATCTGATAGTTTTTTCGGTTTCTTATTCTTGGCTCCTTTTATTGATTGGTTATGAGTTTCGCTTAAAAGCCATTCCTCATGCATTTTTGCCGAATCCAAAAATTCTGGATCCTCCATTGCTTCCCTGCGAAGTTTATTTACACGTTCGAGAGTATCCCAAATCATAATACTTCACCTCCACTAAGGCAGTAATATAAATATAGCCAAACGTCTTAAAACTTCAAGTAAGCCAATGGGATAGCGATCTCAATTTCGTCATTCACCTGATTTTAACGAGTGAAAACCCTCATCTTTAGTTGGCTCAAATGGTGAGTGTTTTACCATGATCTTCTAAGATCATCAGGCATAAAAAAAGCGAGCTCAAAACTCGCTTTTTGTTTGTCTGTCTGTGATCGGGTCACCAATACTTGCTCGATTAAATCACACCGAACTTAAGCACGGTTACCGATTTTCACCGTGCCATTTGTCGCAAACCAAAGGGCTTCTGAACGACGGCGACCGAGTAGGATCGGGCCATCGTCGTAGAACAAAAAGTTCTTCCAGTGTTTCTTGAAAACTGACCACTTGGTTTCTAAAACATTGTATTTTTCGTAACAAAAATAAACAGTTACGTCATCTTGCCAATCAATGAAGTTCAGAATCTCTTCTGGCATTTCAGGCTCATCCGCTTCCCAATTTGCCATCCAGCTGATCTCTTCGTTCCAGTTAGATGCCTTGCTTGGCCAGTCTTGTGAACTTAGTCTTTCTGCATCAGGACTTTGAGGGCTTACGTTCTCTTTCCAAAACTGAGATGCCCTTGCCTGTGTCATTGGTTTAATCTTTTCCAAGTCCTCTGCTGGTAATGGCATCGACTGGTGAGTAAAAATCCATTTTCTTTGGTATTCGTCCAAAGTTGTATATGACATCAAAATTCCTCAAATTTCTTCTTAGGCTTATGGATTTCCATGCCTATATGCTCTTTTTGATACAGTGACGGTTTCATTTTATCTATGTTCGTCACTGCCTCTAAATCTGTATTTACGTTTAATTGATACTTACGCCTAATGACTCTTTGTCTCTAAACAGCGCGCCTATCTTCCCAGTTCGGGTTAACGAGTGCAGTCAGTATATGGTCTTCCCATTTACCGTTAATCTGTAGATAGTCTTTAGCAAAACCTTCGTGAACAAAGCCAAGATGTTCCAACACACCAGCACTGCGCTCATTATGAGGCATATATCCAGCCATTAAGCGGTGCATGTTCTGCACATCAAACATGTAGTCTTTGGCCATGCTCAAGCCTCTGCGCATGTAACCGTGGCCCTGTGCACTTTGACTCAATGAGTAGCCGACATTACAAGCGTAGAACGGGAAACGAGACAAATTACTGAACGATATGGTGCCTAACATTTCATTAGAGTCAGCATTAATCAACAAACAGTAATAGCCTAGCCCCATTTTATGAAGCTCGTTGAGCTTAATTAGGCGCTGCGCCCAACCCGTTCTGTCAAAAAACGCATCTTCGCGAATAGGTTCCCAAGGCTTAAGGTACTCTCGGTTAGCTTGAAAGTACTCGCTGATCATGTTCGCATCGTCTATCTCAGCGGTGCGCAGAATCAGGTTGCCATCGCGCTTATAAATGCGTTCTGGTGTGCTCAAATCTTCCATAATCTTGTTCTTATTCGATCAGTTCTTTCTGATACCGTAATCGCGCAGTTTGTTGGCAATTGAGGTGTGAGAAACATTCAAGCGTTTTGCTAGTTTACGGCTTGATGGGAACGACTGGTAAAGCTTCTCTAGAATCTGAGATTCATAGTCTTTCATGATCTCATCCAGAGACCCATCTAAGCTTAGATTCGCAATTCCTGCCGTCATGGTTTCTAACTGAGGCAAGTGGAATTGTTCAACCGTTAAGGTATCTGAATCCAACTCTGTCAGTGCGCGTAGAACCATGTTGTCTAATTGACGAATGTTACCCGGCCATTGGTAATTACCAAGCTGGTCGATCAGCTCTTGAGTAAGCTTTGGTTTTAACATGCCTAGCTGTTGTGCGTACTTAGCAACAAACAGCTCCAACAAAGGTGCGACGTCGTTAGAACGTTCGCGTAGAGCTGGAATAGACAGAGTCAGTACATTCAAGCGGTAGAACAAGTCTTCACGGAATGAACCAGAATCAGCAAGTTCAGAAAGACGGTGACGCGTTGACGCAATAATACGAACATCAGCGTGCATCTCTTCTTCTTCACCAACACGACGGAATGAACCGTCCTGTAGGAAACGAAGCAGTTTGATTTGTAGATGCGGGCTCATTTCGCCAATCTCATCTAAAAATACCGTGCCGCCATTCGCTTGTTCGAAAATACCTTTATGACCTTGCTCATGGTTGAATGAACCCGGAGCATGACCAAACAATTCAGTTTCTGCTACATCATCAGGCATGGATGCGCAGCTTAGAATTAAGAATGGGAAAGACGAGCGGTTTGAGCGGTTGTGACACGCTTTCGCCAGCATCTCTTTACCCGTACCGGTATCGCCTTCAATTAATAGCGGCTGATCCAGCATAGCCAATTTCTTAGCTTGGCTGATCAAGGCTTTATGGCGATTAGAGACACCAACAAAGTGTTCAAAACCTAGGTTGTTCTGTTCTGGGATAGCATCTGGCGTGTTCATCTCTTGATTACAAGAACGAATCGTCATTACGGCACTAGCTAGCACTGCTTCGTTAACGTCGCCACCAAGATAAATAGGTAGGATCTCAATCGAGAAATCTAAACCATCCAACACCACAACTTCACGATGACGAGTCACATCGCCTTCGATCCAACGAGCAAAGTTAAAGCTAGGCACGAATGTCGATAGCGGTTCACCGATCACTTCGTCTTCTTGCTTGTTGAATAGATTTAATGCAGCGTGGTTCGCCATGTCGACTGAGCCTTTAAGGTCAATCGCAATCACGGGATCAGGTAGGTTAGCCAGCAGAGCAATCAGCTCTGTGTTATGCCTTTCGCTTGGCATAAATTGGATTTTACGTACATCCTTCACACCTGAAATTCGGCGAATTTCAGCCATAAGTTCACTAAAAGCATCAAAATCGATATCAGGGCAGTTTAGGTAAATAATGCCTTTAACATCAATTTCGATTCCTCTTAAATCAATGCTTTTTGAGGCCAAGATATCGAGCAACTCACGCGTTAAGCCGAGTCTGTCTTCACACAATACTTCAAGACGCACAAATAGTCCTATTATAGGTGTCAGGATAAGTTGACAGTAGTGTGAATTAAGGTCTGAGTTCAGTCAAGAAGAAGAGTAAACATATGTTTACTCTTCGCTCGCAAACCGTTCAATGTCATACATTTTGTTTCAAAGTCGTATGTACTATTTCAGCGTGATTCGTTTTATTTCAGAAAGGACGGCTTTTCGCATATCGGCCAGTTTCACTTTGCGCTCGTTATGCCAAGGCACTGGGCGAAGCAGTGTCATAGCTTTTAAACCCAATCGTGCAGTCAGGATACCAACACCTAGGCCCTGCCCTGCTCGTGCTGAGACTTTACCTGCAAGATCCATCGAAACTAAGTCCATACTCGCATCAATTGCCAGTTCACTTGCGCCCGCTGCCGCCATGTTGATTAACACCAACTTGAACAACTTAATGCGAGACCAGTAACCAAGCTCAATGCCATACACATCAGCGAGCTTGTCTATCATGGTGAAATTACGCCATGCCACCAGCAACATGTCTGCCGCTGCTAATGGGCTCACCGCAACCAAGGCCGCCGATTCCGTCGAGAACTTAGTAACGATTTGAGTAGCCACTTTGTCTTGCTGAGCAACAACTAATGCATCGTACATATCCAATACTTCAGCATCGCTGTGTGCAGGGTTAATGCTGTTTCGCCATTTATCGTAAGCTGGAGACTCGGCAATAATACCGCCTTGCTTAGCGATGTTTTCACAGAATGCTTTGCCTTTACCGACACTTTGGCTTTGCAGTAGCTCTTCGCTTTGCTCTTGTACGCTAAAGTGATCTTTCAGCGAGCGCAGTTTCCACAGCTCTTTACCTATTGCGCCTAAACCTAACGAAGCAATAGCTACGATGAAACCCGCCCAACCTAGCGCAAGCCAATCGGCTGATTGAATAGCTGTGATGACAGAATCAATCGCTTGCCAGCCGACTAAGCCAGAGAAAGCGACTAATAAGCCTGAACCCAACCACTTCTTCTTTTTGCTCGGTCGAATCACTTGTTCAAGTTGCTGCTCGGCTTCGCCATCAAGTTCAGCTTCCACTTGTGGTACGACAGGGACAAATTTTTCTTGTTCAGAAAACAGCTGCTGAGCACCGAGATCTGGGCCAGCTTCGCTCTTATCTTGCTCATCAAAAGAGGTCTTCAACGGTTCATTAAAGACCTGCTTTGTTTTTAATTCACTCATTTAAATTGCCTCAATTACTTCAACTTGTCGCCAATGAGATACTCTAAAACCTTGTCGACTCTTAAATGCTGGCACGGCTCATCAGAGTGTTGTTCCATTGGCCTAAAGCTCGTGAAATCAAACTGGTTAGTTTCCCAATACTGTTTGTTCGGCAGTTTACGTGGCACCTCACCCGGATACATGGTTTGAGGCATGTTATCCAAGGTCACACCTTGCAACGCAGGCACATTATCTGAACCTGAAGAGATATAACCTGTACTGGTCGCTTGAATAGACGCGATACTCATACAGCTCATATCGATGTGTTCAAACGCTGCCTGTTGCCACGCAGGGTGCACCATCTGCTGTAACAGTGACACCAAGTTTGGATGCTGGTCTGGTGTTACATGGTCGGCTTTGGTGGCTGCAAACAATATCTTGTCAATCTTCGGTGCAAACAAGCGTCTTAAGATATTGCTTCGACCGTACTTAAAGCTCTTCAATAACTGCTCAAGTGCGCCACGCATATCCATGAAAGAGTCATAACCTGCATTGAGTGGCTGCAAACAGTCCACCAGCACGATTTGTCTATCGAACGTCGCAAAGTGATTCTTATAGAACGCCTTCACTACCTTCTGTTGATACTCTTCATAACGCGCTTTTAGCACGGCATAATTACTTGTTTTCGAGAACTTACCTTCTGGTGCAGCACACGGGAAAAACTGCAGCACAGGCGCGCCTTCAAGCTCACCCGGCAATACGAATCGACCCGGCTGTACCCAGTGCAGTCCATTACTTTTACAAGTATGAAGGTACTGAGTGTAGCTATCGGCAATCGCGACCAGTTTCTTTTCATCGGCTTCTGCTAACAAGTCGATGTCACCACGCAGGGTATTCCACTCATGCGAATAGGTTTCTCTGTCACCTTTCAGTGCTGCGAATTGAGATTGGCTCCAAGTATCGAAATCCATATCCAGTAACGGTAAATCAAGTAACCATTCGCCCGGATAATCAACGATGTCGAGATAAAGTGTGCTGTTTTTACTCAGCAGTTTCTTAGCACCTTTAGCCGGCTTGTATTTGATCGCTAATCGAATTTCACTGACATCACGCGTCGGCACTGGCCATTCTGGTGGCTGCGAAGTGAGTGACTCCATCGCTTCATCATACGAGAAACGGGGAATCATCATGTTGTGCTGCGGGATACGCTTTGCGCCAATAATCCTTCCATCTCTCGCCGATGAAAGAAACTGTAAATTTTTGTGTGTAGAGGTATGAAGAAGCTGGTTAACCAACGAAGTAATGAAGGCTGTCTTACCCGCACGAGACAAACCCGTGACCGCTACTCTAATGTGAGAATCCGTTCCTCTGCTTATAAAGTCACTCATTTCTTGAGTTAGGTGTTTCATTTGAACGACTCCGTGATAAATAGGCTAGCTGGTTATGATAATAGAGAGGCAAGCCTATGTTCTTTCCCTGTTGGGATAGTTTGTATGCTGTTTCTTGTTCTTTTGCTTATGTCAGTGAGTATGCAATACCCATTCTTAATGCTAGATGAATAAAAGCCCCTGACTACATTCATAATCAGGGGCTTTGAATTTTTTCGTTGATATCGGACTAATCGTCTTCTATCAGCTTGTAGATAACAAACAGTGTTATCTCAGAAATCAACCACAATACACATGTGATAGTTACGTATTTTTCGTTAAAGATGCTGATTCCGTGCAAGATCAAATCGTAACCAATGAAACTACCAATCACCACTGCCAAGATAATCTGTAGGATCTGAATAAAACGAGGCATTCCTCTCTCCTATGTTCTTATATCAAACGATGTGTTTATCACTATATCATTGATAATAAGACAAAAGTGCAGATAATGCTGCACTTTTGTCTTTAACTTTCTGTCAAAATTTGCAATTCAAACAGTGAAGCCAACATCAATTACGATTTTTTGGCTTCGTTTAATTAAGCTTTTTCAGCTTCAGCAATTTTCACTTTCCACGTGTCAGGGCCGATCTGGTGTGCGTTAGCACCCGTTGAATCAACCGCAACCGTTACTGGCATGTCTTCAACTTCAAACTCGTAAATCGCTTCCATACCAAGATCTTCAAACGCTACCACACGTGCTTTTTTGATTGCTTTCGCTACTAGGTAAGCTGCGCCGCCGACTGCCATCAAGTAAACCGCTTTGTGTTCTTTGATTGACTCAACCGTTGCAGGACCACGCTCGGCTTTACCGATCATGCCCATGATGCCTGTTTCGTTTAGCATCATGTCTGTGAACTTATCCATACGTGTTGACGTTGTTGGACCCGCAGGGCCTACCGCTTCATCGCCCACTGCATCAACAGGGCCAACGTAATAGATAAACTTGCCTTTGAAATCAACGCCAGCTGGTAAGCCTTCGCCGCTTTCTAGCATGCCTTGGATACGCTTATGTGCTGCATCACGGCCGGTTAAGATCTTACCCGATAGAAGAACAGTCTCGCCTGTCTTCCACTCTTGTACGTCTTCTTTGGTTACTTCATCAAGGTTAACACGGCGTGTGTTTGCACCCGCTTCCCAAGTGATGTCTGGCCATTCTTCTAGCTTAGGTGGCGTTAGCTCTGCTGGGCCGCTGCCGTCTAGTGTGAAGTGAACGTGACGAGTCGCTGCACAGTTCGGGATTAAGCAAACTGGCTTAGATGCTGCGTGTGTTGGTGCTGTTTTGATTTTTACATCTACCACAGTCGTTAGGCCGCCAAGACCTTGTGCACCAATACCCAGTTTGTTTACACGGTTGAAGATGTCTAGACGAAGCTCTTCTTCTGCGTTCTCAGGACCTTTCTCGATAAGCTCTTGGATATCGATATGTTCCATCAAAGATTCTTTCGCAAGTACCGCTGCTTTCTCAGCTGTACCGCCGATACCTATGCCTAGCATACCCGGTGGACACCAGCCCGCCCCCATGGTTGGTAGCGTCTTCTCTACCCATTCTGCAATATCGTCAGAAGGGTTCAGCATAACCATCTTAGTTTTGTTCTCAGAACCGCCGCCTTTTGCCGCGATTTGAATTTCAACTTTGTTGCCCGGAACCATATTAATGTGAACAACCGCTGGCGTGTTGTCTTTAGTATTAATACGCTTACCTGCAGGGTCCATTAGGACAGATGCACGCAATGGGTTATCTGGGTTGTTGTAAGCTTGACGAACGCCTTCATCAACCATCTGTTGTACTGTTTGATCCGTTTCCCACCTAACATCCATACCGATGTTCACGAAACAAGTAACAATACCTGTATCCTGACAAATTGGACGATGACCTTCCGCAGACATGCGCGAGTTAATAAGAATTTGAGCTATCGCATCTTTTGCTGCTTGGCTTTCTTCTTTCTCGTACGCTTTTTCTAGGGCTTGGACAAAGTCTAAAGGGTGATAATAAGAAATGTACTGAAGTGCGTCAGCGACACTGCTGATCATATCTTGCTTACGAATAACCGTCATTGCATGCCTCTTTATTGTTCTGGTTCCATGTGGGTTCACAGCTTGGCTATATATGCCAAATCGAATTAGTTGGTTTAGCTTTTTATTGTGTTGAGCTGTATTTAGTTGCTTTAGCAATCGCTTGCATAGCTTTAAACTAAACCACTTGGATTACTCTGTTCTAGGGCGTGTAGACCTTTCGTGGTTCAATTTTGTTCGAGATAAAAGCGTTTTAATCGCGGCGAGGGGGAAGTAGCCTAGTCACTCTAAGCAAATCTCCCTCAACAAAGAGTAAAACGCTTTTAGCCGAACCCTTCGGGCAGCGCTTGCTGGTCATTTCTACTACGTTATCGGCTTCTCATGTAGGCTAGCTACACGTCGACGCCTCTGCCTTGTATAAATACCCAGCAACTCGCTGCAAAAATCAGCTCGAAAGATCAACACGCCCTAATCAAGAACCCATTTTATTTTCAATTTATGATACTCTTGCTTCCTCTCACACGCCATGCAGTGATCGAACTCTTTGTCACAAATTAAACAAATGAATAACAACGAATTTCGCTCTATCCAAATCAAGCCGCTTGAATATCAATCAACTTTAGCTAAACAGCTGTTTTCCCATATTGAAAACCTGCCGTGGGCAATGCTATTACGCTCCGCTTCAGAAAGCCACGTTGATAGTCGATACGATATTTTAGTTGCTCAACCCATCGCCACCTTCGAGACAATCGGTGCAAAAACGACCGTTAATGTTAATGAGACGTGCGAGGTTTCAGAGTCTGATCCTTTCGAACTACTCGACCAATATCAGCAACAATTATTGCCTGCAACTAAAGAGCACGCTGAGTTGCCATTCGTTGGCGGTGCTTTAGGCTATTTTAGTTATGATTTAGGGCGCAGAGTCGAGACACTTCCTTCACTCGCAAAGCGTGATATTGAAGCGCCCGACATGGCGGTTGGTTTATATGAATGGGCAATCGTGGTTGATCACAAGCTTAAGACAGCATGTATCGTTGGGCAAAACATCGAGGCTCACTGGAATTGGTTATCTGGGCAGCAAGACAAGCCTAAAGCAGAAGAATTTCGCCTAACGACACCGTGGCAATCGAACATGAGTGAAGAGAGCTACGCCACCAAGTTCGATAGTGTTCAAGAGTACCTGTTATCCGGTGACTGCTATCAGATTAACTTAGCTCAGCGCTTCAATGCCCAATACCAAGGCAGTGAGTGGCTCGCTTATGACAAGTTAGAGCAGTACAACTCAGCGCCCTTTTCTGGTTTCATCCGTTTGGCCGACTGCACCATCATCAGTGTTTCGCCAGAACGTTTCTTAGAACTTAAAGACAACGTGATTGAAACCAAGCCGATTAAAGGCACACGCCCTCGTTCTGACGACCATGTGATTGATGATACGAACGCGCAAGACCTGGCAAGCGCCGATAAAGATCAGGCGGAGAACTTGATGATCGTCGACCTACTCCGTAATGACATTGGCCGAGTAGCAAAACCGGGCACAGTTCATGTACCAAAGTTATTCGATATTGAGAGCTTCCCAGCCGTGCACCACTTGGTAAGCACAATACGAGCAGACCTTGATGACCAATATTCTGCTACTGACCTTCTGAGAGCTTGTTTCCCTGGGGGATCAATTACGGGCGCACCAAAAGTTCGTGCTATGCAGATCATTGAAGAGTTAGAACCACATCGACGTTCAGCGTACTGCGGCAGTATCGGCTACATCAGCCGAAATGGCAGAATGGATACAAGTATCACCATTCGTACATTAGTCGCCGAGAACAACACGCTTTATGCGTGGGCTGGCGGTGGTGTGGTATTTGATAGTGATTGCGCTTCTGAATACCAAGAAACACTGGATAAACTGAGCCGAATTCTACCGGTACTTGAAGATTGCGAAGCTTAGTATCATTAACTCCGAGTTCCGCGGCTTAACGACCAGCAAAAACTCTATATAAAAAGAAACCGAAGGATCGCAAGATCACTTCGGTTTTTTAGTCTTTCAACTAGAGTACATGACTCACCACGCTTTATTCGCGTGTTTAAGCGACCTTCACCGCAGAGACACCCCACTTCTTAAGCATCTCTTTAAGATCATTGGCGGTGTAAGGCTTACTCAAAATGTCATCCATTCCACATTGAATACAACGTTCGCGTTCTTCAAGTGTCGTTCCGGCGGTGAGTGCCACAATAGATTTAACGTAACCCTTCTCTCTTAGCTTCTCTGTTGCTTCGAACCCGTCCATAACGGGCATTCTGCAATCCATGAATACAATGTCGTATTCATTGTCTGACGCGAGTTCAAACCCTTCGACACCATTACTTGCAATGGCAGGTTCAATCTCATGTTTACGTAGCATCTGTTGGATGATGATCTGGTTCATCTTAATATCATCAACCACCAACACTTTAAGTAGTGACAATTCGACTTCTGACTCAAAGCCTTTGGCGACACTATCACTCTCTGCCTGAATATCGACAACTTGAAGAGGAATCGAGATGGTAAACGTCGTGCCTGAGCCAACAATACTGCTCACCCCAATCTCGCCATTCATCAAAGCCACCAGCTTGCGGCAGATCGCTAAGCCAAGACCGGTACCCTCATAGTTTCGGCTACTTGAGTTATCTGCCTGTGTAAAAGGTTCAAACAACGTCTTATGAGCCGATTCAGCAATCCCTACCCCTGTATCTTCTACAGAGAAAATAAATTGGTTTGTGTCCCACTCAATATCAACATTCACATGCCCTTCTTCTGTAAATTTAATCGCATTACCGATTAAGTTCACAAACAGCTGAGTGATGCGTTCTAAATCGCCTTGGAAATGGGAGGGAACGTTTGATCCGACACTGATATTGAATTCAAGCTGCTTCTCTATTGCTCGATTGACGAAGATACTTTCAATCGTGTTTCGTAAGTCATGCAGCGCAAATTTCTTTGGAATAAGCTCCAACATCCCTGCATTGATTTTGCTGTAATCCAATAGATCATTAATGATGGTTCTGAGAAACTCTCCAGATTGGCTTAAATTGTTCACTATTTCGCGCTGAGAACTGTTGAGTTCGGTATCACTGATCAACTCGGCATTGCCTAGCAGGCCATTAAGCGGAGTTCTTAACTCATGGTTAATCATGGCCACAAAGTCACGCGTTGCCCTTTCAGACTCTTCCGCTCGTTTACGTGATTCAATATTTCGGTTAATTGCTAGTTGATGGGTTAAGGCACTGCAAATAAGATCCGTCACCAGCAACAGTTGGCTTTGGATAAACTCGTAGTCTTGGTCTAACAACCTGACTCTGACGATTAACGCGCCAACTATGACTTTTTCGACCTCTAAGGGCACGGTCAGCAGGTTGTCTTGCCAATGAGGTTCTTGAATGTCTTGCTCTAACACCTCGACAGTCTCATCGCCATAATCATAAGTCTGTAACTGAGGGATTAGCTTGGGAGGTAGAGTCAAACGACTGGCTTCGATTAAGTAACTGTTGGTCACGTTCGTCGTTAGTTCAGATAGCATGACATCATCGAGATCATTTCTTAGAAACGCGCGCCCAAAATCAATCAACAGGTTGTCGATTTGTTCTTGGAATTCAATGCGGCGTATATTCGCGTTGGAGCGCTTTTCTAACTGACGCAAAGCAAGCTCAAGTTGTTGGTTAGCCTCGAACAGTTCGAGGCTCTTCTGTTCCAACAATCCTTCAGCCGCTTTTCTTGCCGCGATTTGACGCTTGAGCTTCTTCTCTAGGGCAGATGCCAGATCCATATCACTTTTCTACTTTGAGATTAAACCTAACCACGCTTTGGTCATCATTTTGTGGCGTCATCTCCACCGCGATAGATTCACCGTGGTATTCAGCGCATCCTTCAATAAGTCCTAAGCAAACATGAGACATACACCTTGCGCTTTTGTAGTCAAAAATAAGTTGTGCTTCGGTCGTGGTGATAAAACTGAATTCAGGTGGCTCAGCATCTGGATAGAGCTTTTTCACTTCAACGTGAATGTAGCGCTCTACGTGCTGAATAAATTGAAAGGTGGTATTGCTATGAGCAAGGCTCGCTTTATTCGGTAAAGAGGCCAGTAAGTTTTTAAATACAGACTGCCCAAACACGCGTTGCAAGCTTGCCGCATCAATATCGGTTTTTTTACTTAGGTTGATAATCAACCTGACAAGGTCTTTGTGGTCGTAACTGCCGACCGACGTATAGATCCCTTCATCTTCTGACATTTCGAGAACTTCTTCCAAAAGCTCTAACCCAAACTTGTCTTCAACAAGCTCTAAAAATTCGGTGAATATGATTCCTTTCATCTCATACCTTTTCTTCTATTTCTTTTTAGAATGGTCCACTAAGTTATTGTTATCAAATTCTTAATCAAAAAAGTAGGGATTCGTAGTTAATTTTATGACATTGATAACGGATACTCATCTAGATGCTCACTTCTAATATAGCAAAACCCACATTATTGAGCGACCTAGCTAACCTATAACCTTTATGCCACTTGCCCCCTGTTACGACTGGGTGGCATCACACCAAAGGTTATGCCTATACTTAAAGGCATAATAATCAATATATTGGCATGGTATGAACCGAGATAACTTCCTTCAACAGTTTCAACTTAACCCAGCAGTTGGCTACCACCCTGAGTCTGTCGAGCGTGTTTCTCACATAAGTGGAGATGAGCTTCGTAAGGCAGCAGTCGTTGTCGGTTTAGTTGAAAGAGAAGATGGTTTACACGTCATTTTTACTAAAAGAGCGGCTCATTTAAAGCATCACCCCGGCCAAGTCAGCTTTCCTGGAGGTAAACACGAACTTTCTGACCCTTCTATGCAATTCACTGCACTCAGAGAGCTCCATGAAGAGGTGGGAATTCGATCGGATCAAGTTAAAATTGTTGGGCAATTACCTGCATTGAGTACTATTAGTAAATTTTCTGTGACGCCGATTGTTGCCATGGTCGATCCTGACTATGAAGCCATCATTGATGAGAACGAAGTTGCCTCAATTTTTGAAGTACCCGCCACCTATGTTTTAGACCAAGCCAAGTTACACAGCCACACTGTTAACTTTAAACAAATCAAGCATCGTGTTTTTGCGATGCCCTTCCAAGAGCACCTAATTTGGGGCGTTACGGCGCAAATCATCCAATCTCTGCAGCAACATGTAGTGCAACGAATTACATAGCAACTACGTTTTGTTTAATCTCTGTTAACAAAATCCAGACTTTCTATGGAACAGATTTATTAATGCAATTTTACGCAAACGTTTCCCTGGTATAAATCTATACAACCCCGCCTTTCGCATAAATAAAACTAATACCAAGCATAAACATAAATCACCTGTGGCACGCTATTTTCGTGATCAAAAATCCGTTTTTCGCATATCATGTGACACGCCGTTTCATTACATGATTTAGATCTATTTTTTGCAGAAGAAAATTCTGCAGAATTAGCCCCGACTTATTTCCTGTTCCCAAAAAATGAGTAATTTAACATGAACACAACAACTTCTTCGGCAAATGCCGTTAAAGATTCAAGCAAGTTTAACTATAAAGATTTTACCTGGTGTTTATCACTATTCGGTACAGCAGTTGGTGCTGGCGTACTATTCCTTCCAATCAAAGCTGGTGCGGGTGGTTTTTGGCCATTAGTTATCCTAGCTCTAATTGCGGCACCAATGACTTGGTTCGCACACAAATCTCTAGCTCGTTTCGTACTGTCTGCTAAAAACCCTGAAGCTGATATTACAGACACAGTTGAAGAGCACTTCGGTAAAACTGGCGCAAACATTATTACTTTTGCTTACTTCTTCGCTATCTACCCGATCGTTCTTATCTACGGTGTTGGTATCACAAACACGGTTGACTCTTTCCTAGTAAACCAAATGGGTATGGAATCTATTCCACGTCCTCTTCTTTCTGGTGCACTTATCCTTGCTATGACAGCAGGTGTTGTATTCGGTAAAGAGCTGATGCTTAAAGCAACTTCAGCGATGGTTTACCCACTAGTATTCATCCTACTAGCGCTATCTTTCTACCTAGTTCCTGATTGGAACACTTCAATGATGGACGTAAGCCCAGAATGGTCAACAATGCCTTCTATTATCTGGCTTGCTATTCCAATCATCGTGTTCTCTTTCAACCACAGCCCAATAATTTCACAGTTCTCTAAAGAGCAACGTCGTGTATACGGTGATGACGCAGTTAAGAAAACTGACGCGATCACTGGTGGTGCAGCAATGATGCTGATGGGTTTTGTAATGTTCTTCGTATTCTCTGTAGTGCTTTCTCTATCTCCAGAGCAACTAGCAACAGCGCAAGCGCAAAACATCTCTGTACTTTCTTACCTAGCTAACGTTCACGAGTCTCCACTTATCTCTTACATGGGTCCTCTTGTAGCATTCGCAGCGATTACTTCTAGCTACTTCGGTCACTTCCTAGGTGCTCATGAAGGTCTTGTTGGTCTAATCAAGTCTCGCTCTGGTTCTTCAATCAGCACGATTGAGAAAGCATCTCTAGCGTTCATCGTTGTTACAACTTGGATTGTTGCGGTAGTTAACCCAAGCATCCTAGGTATGATTGAAACAATGGGTGCTCCAATGATTGCAGCTATCCTGTTCCTAATGCCTGTATTCGCGATGCAAAAAGTACCAGCAATGGCTAAGTACAAAACTTCAGCACCTGTGCAAATCTTTACAGCTTTATGTGGTCTAGCGGCTATTAGTTCTGTAATCTACGGCGCTCTTTAATCTCAACCACTTTTTATAAGATGACATCCATCTTATATCGCGAGATTAGACAAAAAATATAATGATAATAAATGAGCCTCCCTACTCGACGTGGGAGGCTCTCTTTTTGAGGTAATCGCTATGATTAGTGTATTTGATATCTATAAAATCGGTGTTGGTCCATCGAGCTCACACACAGTTGGACCAATGAAAGCGGGTAAAGAGTTTATTGATGACCTACGTTCAATGGGAAAATTGCGCGACATCACTAAAATCACCGTGGACGTATATGGATCACTATCACTGACAGGGAAAGGTCACCACACAGATATCGCAATCATCATGGGTCTTGCTGGCAATACTCCTGAACATGTTGATATCGATTCTATTGCTGGCTTCATTGCTCGCGTAGAAGAAACTGAACGTCTACCTGTTGGTATGCACTGTCATACTGTTTCGTTCCCTAAAGATGGCGGAATGAACTTCCACACTAGCAACCTTTCTCTACACGAGAACGGCATGAGCATTCATGCATGGGTTGGTGACGAAGTTGCATACTCAAAAACGTACTACTCAATTGGTGGCGGTTTCATCGTTGACGAAGAGAACTTCGGCAAAGAAGAAGAAAACCCAATCAAAGCACCTTACGAATTCACAACAGCTGAAGAGCTGGTTAACCAGTGTAAAGAAAGCGGTCTTTCTATCAGTACACTGGTTATGAAAAACCAAGCAGCATTCCACTCAGACGAAGAGTCTCGCACTTACTTCGCTAACATCTGGAAAACGATGCGTGAGTGTATGGATCGCGGTATGAATACTGAAGGTATCCTTCCTGGTCCACTGCGTGTACCTCGTCGTGCAGCAGCACTTCGCCAACAGTTAATTACTTCAGAAAAAACAACCAATGATCCAATGACGGTTGTTGACTGGGTAAACATGTTTGCTTTCGCAGTAAACGAAGAAAACGCAGCTGGCGGTCGTGTAGTAACGGCACCAACAAACGGCGCATGTGGCATCATCCCTGCTGTATTGGCTTACTACGATAAGTTCATCCAAACAGTGACAGAGAAAGACTACATCCGTTACTTCGCTGCTTCTGGCGCGATCGGTGGTCTTTACAAGCGTAACGCTTCTATCTCTGGTGCTGAAGTTGGCTGTCAGGGTGAAGTTGGTGTGGCATGTTCTATGGCTGCGGCTGGTCTTGCTGAGCTTATGGGTGGTAGCCCTGAGCAAGTATGTATGGCTGCAGAAATCGGAATGGAGCACAACCTAGGTCTAACATGTGACCCAGTTGCTGGCCAAGTACAAGTACCATGTATCGAGCGTAACGGTATTGCTGCAGTTAAAGCAATCAACTCGACTCGTATGGCACTTCGTCGTTCTTCTGCTCCTACTGTTTCTCTAGATAAAGTTATCGAAACAATGCTAGAAACCGGTAAAGACATGAACGCTAAATACCGTGAGACATCTCAAGGTGGTTTGGCTGTTAAGGTGGTTTGTTAATTAGCATTAGTTTGTTAATAGCCTTTGAATCAATCTGCTTTTAATGAGCAGATAATAAAAAGGAACGCCGATGCGTTCCTTTTTTTGTATCTAAAGCTTTTGTAGCTGAAGCTTGGTGACTGATTGATTCACCCACCAAATTCTTTTGCTAAATCACTTGTGAGATAAGCAAGAAACAACCAAACAGTAGTGAGAACAACATCATTGCGCTGCCACCTTCTGCTCGGTATCGGTCATCAGCAACTTTCATGAAGCGTTGCTTGTGAACCATAACCAAAGGAACGAATACAGCAAGGAAAACCAAAATGATGCCAGCGTAGTTCAGCACTTGTAGGAACTTGTCTGCAGCAAGCAACGAACCCGCCAACGGTAAGATGAAACTAATGCAGTACGTTACCGCTGTATTTTGGTTGAACATGTCTTTGTTCTGGTTGAACAACGCCATCGCCACACCAAAGAAAGAAGTCAACAACGCCAAGCCAGTGAAGGTAGACAGAACGTTACCCACCCAAGGAGACTGGGCCTCAAACGCTGCCATTAAATCTGATACGTTCTTAAAGCTTCTGAATTGCTCTTCACTCAAGTTACCCACTACCGCAAACAACCAACACAAGTAACACACTAATGGGATCAGAGAACCAACAATAACCATGTTACGCAGCTGTTTGTCTGTCGCTTCGTGGTTGTAAGAAACCAAGGTTGGAATCACAACCATAAAGCCAAAACTGGTAAACAGGATTGCACTGGTTTTGATTAGATCAACGTGGTCATGACTGGTCACCTGCATCAGGTTATCTTGAGTCATGTTTGGCGCTAAGAACGCCATGGTGACAAACAAGCTGGCAAGCATCACAAAGAACAATGCACGGTTGAGTCTATCAATAACACCTGTCCCACTCGCGACGACGGCACCCGCAAGTAAGGTAAACACGATTTGGCTCGTGGTCGCGGTGATCTCAACGCCAAAGTTAGACAGTAACTTGCTCAGCAAGTCGCCCGCGCCCAAAATATAAGCCATTAATAGGCAAATCAATAACGCGTAAAGTAGGCCGTTGGTAAGCAACTGGCCTTGTTTGCCCAAGGTTTTTCGAGCAATAGAGTTCAACCCTAGACCGCCACCGGCTTTGATGGTCGCTTCTAAAAGTAATAGAGCTGCGTAAGTGGTACCGAAACAGATCAGAACCATAAGCAGTGTGCCGTAAAGCAATCCAAATTGAGCTAATACCATTGGGATCGCGAGCATACCAGCACCGAGAGCGGTACCAGCGATAATTAGGGAGCTACCCATCATTTTAATATTCATTATTTTTAACTTATTTGTTTAGTTTTTATAGGGGTGAGTCTTCGTGCATCAATTGGATGACAAAGGAATTCAGATAGAAATAAAGTTATAAAACGAATAACAATAGGAGCGATAAGCGGTAAAGAAGCGTACAGAGACGTTGTCGAACAGGGCGTTCAAAGAGGGGCTTGTCTTAAGAGAGGTAAAACGAGAAGCGTGAGTAAGCGTTAACTGATGTGGTGAACCTTCCGTAGGTTCAATAATCGGCGATGTAATCTTGAATTTCATGTATGTGTCCAATAATTGATTCACATTCCATAGTATTTGAAGCAGCGTATCCGTTGCTGCCCTACCTCTAGCATTAGAGGTCGTTTTATCTTATCGAATGAGACTCGAAACACAACGCTATAACCACAATTTTTGCTATTAAATTGAACAAAACAGCCATTTGGATACAAATTGACCACCAAACCACATAAAACAATAATCATTACTGATAAGAATCCAAGCTATAAATTCACCAACACCATTAACTACAATGCCTGTGAAAAGAGCGTTCAAAAACATACGACAGCCGCATAAACGGCGTTCTTACCGAAACAAGTCACAGCCAACGCCCTAGTAATATACTAAAATTAGACACAAACTCATTTGAACCTCAAATTTTGAATCAATTGCTACACATTATCGCTACATCACAGAAACAAAACCACAACCGGAGTGTGGTCACACAATTCACTATACCCCATAGGTAGTAGGGTTTCTTACACGTAAAGTATGCGCGTCATTATAATTAATAAAAACAAACACCTTATGCGCTCAACAATCACTTTTAAAATCCTAGTGGCCCTCGCCATCGTGTTCACTTTTTTGCTGGCAATATCGACCTACTTCCGATACTCGCAGCAAAAACAACTGGTTAACTCCGTGTTGAGTGAACAGCTACACGACAAAGCGAGTAACTATTTCGATAGCCTCAATATGATGATGCTGACTGGTACCATGGCACAGAAAGAAACCCTGCGTCAGAAAGCATTGGCACAGGAAGGTATTGAAGACGTTCGTGTTTTACGCGCCGACGCTGTCAGCAAGTTATACGGGCCAGGTAATAACAACCAAACACCCGTTGATGATATTGATAAACGAGCGCTAGCGGGCGAAACCGTTATCGAACCTTTTTCGGCTGATTGGGGTAAAGGCTTGGTTATTGCTCTGCCAATGAAGTCGAGTGAAGATTACCGAGGAACCAACTGTGTCGCCTGCCATATGGCACCAGAAGGTGAAGTCTTGGGTGCGATTCGCCTCGAATATAACCTTAACCATGTCAATTCGCTGATCAACACTCAAACCATGGCTGCGATTGGCATTATGGCGGTGATCTCCTTTGCCGGATTTGTGCTTACGATGGGATTAATTCGTAAGATCATTGTTCGCCCTCTTCAACAGACTTCTCGTTTTATGACGCAAGTTAGCAGTGACAAAAACCTATCAACCCGCTTACCAGCACAAAGCAAAGATGAGATTGGTACACTCGCCAATTCGATTAACTCCTTCATGGGCACCGTATCTGACAGTTTAGAGAAAGTACAAGATACTTCGCACAAACTGAATGCGTCTGCGAACCAACTGACCAGCGTTGCACAAATTACGGAACAAGCGGCGAGCGATCAGCAATATGAAACAGCAGAAGTACAAAACAATGTAGAAGGGATACAAGCTCAACAGGTTAATGTGGAACAAGCGACGTTAACCGCATCCGACCTCATTAATCACACCGCTGATGTGGCATGCAAAAGTGCTAACCAAGCACACGACGCAAGCAGTGACATAAAGAACCTAGTCAGCAGCATAGAAGAAGTGAAACACAAAATACTGACACTCAATGAGCAAACCGGAGAGGTCTCTTCAATATTGAGTGTGATTCGTGGCATTGCCGATCAAACCAACCTTCTGGCACTCAATGCAGCCATCGAAGCCGCGCGTGCCGGTGAACAAGGTCGTGGTTTTGCCGTTGTTGCTGATGAAGTCCGTCATCTCGCGTCACGAACGGCAGAAGCAACAGGCAGCATTGAATCGATTATCCATCAGTTCCAGCAAGGCAGTGAAGAATCGTTGACCTCTGCTGACCATGTTTGTGAACAAGCACATCAAAGCTCGAGCGATATCGATGCCCTGTCTGTTGAAATGAATGGTGTTGTAGAAGAGATGAAGCAAGTGTTGGCACATGCACAGAACATTCAACAGCAGACCCAATCCACCACACAGGCTACTAAAGATGTTCAGCAGAAAGTCGAAACCATCACCTCTCACGCGAATAACACATCGCAATCTGCAGCTGAAACCCGTGACATCAGCAATGACCTAGAAGAGCTGTCTGATCATCTTGAATCGCTGATCAATCAATTCACATTGTCTCAGTCAACGATGAACTCACAACCGAACTCCAAGACCAGTATCAAATCTTAAGTTGAAGAGTTGCTTTACTTTCGACCAACAAAAAAGCGCTCTGCATGAGCGCTTTTTCTTCTTTACCTATCTTTGCTGAGGGTTCGAGATCGGACTCAAACCAAACAGTGACTAGTGCGTAATTGAAACCGCTGTTAAGTCTTTATGCTTGTGATACATCGCGTGTTTGACTATCAGATTCGCACTCACGCTATCCATTCCTGACACTTCAACGTAAGCCCCTTTTTTACGGAACTTGAACACGACCTTATCAAGCGCTTCAACCGACGTATTATCTAAGAATGACGCATCCGATATATCGATGGTCACTAAAGAGGTCGCGTTGTCATAATCAAATAAGTCGACAAACGCATCTGACGAAGCAAAGAAGACATGGCCTTTTACTCGGTGAATGGTGTGCATTTCGTTTGTCACGACTTCATCGGATATAAACACCATAGATTTGCTGGCATGTGCATAAAACAGAGCCGACAGCACCACGCCAACCGCAACACCTATTGCTAAGTTATGAGTAAACACCACCACCGCCACGGTTGCTAGCATGGTTACATTGGTTGACAGTGTGTGGTCTTTTAGCTCAACAATAGAACGCCATGAGAATGTGCCGATAGAAACCATGATCATCACCGACACTAAAGCGGCCATTGGTATCAGCTTCAACCAATCAGAAACAAACACCACCATTAACAACAAAACCACTCCAGCGATCATGCTGGATAATCGGGTTAAGCCACCTGATTTGATGTTAATGATCGACTGACCGATCATTGCGCAGCCCGCCATTCCACCAAATAATGAGGCAACGATGTTCGCTACTCCCTGCCCTTTACACTCATTGTTTTTGTTACTTTCAGTATCGGTCAGATCATCGACTATGGTCGCTGTCATCAAGGATTCCAGCAAGCCAACCAGAGATAGAGCAATCGAATATGGCAGGATGGTCGCAAGCGTATCAAACGAGAATGGAATATTAGGAACCAAGAACACAGGCAGTGAATCAGGAAGCTTGCCCATATCGCCAATCGTTCTCACATTTAAGCCGAACAGCAAACTAATGATTGTCAGGGTAACAATCGCGACCAGTGGAGAAGGTATTGCGCGACCAAACTTGGGAAAATAAGGAAGCAGATAAATGATCGCCAAACCCAAAACAACTAACACGTAAACGCTTGATGAGACGTTGATTAATTCAGGAAGTTGGGCCATGAAAATTAGAATGGCGAGCGCGTTAACAAATCCTGTAATCACCGATTTGGAAACGAAGTTCATTAGGTTGCCGAGCTTGAGATATCCAGCCGCGACTTGAATGACGCCAGCAAGAAACGAAGCGGCGAGTAGATATTCTAGCCCGTGGTCTTTAACTAAGGTGACCATTAATAGCGCCATTGCACCTGTTGCACCGGAAATCATTCCCGGACGACTGCCAACCAAAGCAGTGACGACACAAATACAGAACGAGGCATAGAGCCCTACTTTAGGGTCAACGCCTGCAATAATTGAAAATGCGATAGCTTCAGGGATCAATGCAAGTGCAACCACAATCCCAGATAATGAATCTCCTTTAACGTTTGATAACCAGTGTTTTTTTAAATAATTAAGCATGTAATTCTCTTTTACTTGTACAGCCAGTCCTGCCTTGTTGAGACATAATTTGATCGACTGTTTTTCTTGAATGAGCGAACGCTCGAAAAGTGCGGGTGTAGAGAGAATGCAGGGGTTAAGGCGGCGTAATTAACACGTAGATATTAAACTCCTCTTGTTGCTTTAGTGGGAAATTAAGAAGGTGTTCAAGTCCAAAATGACTGAATCCGCGCCAATATA
Organism: Vibrio sp. 14G-20; assembly: GCF_026241515.1. GTDB lineage: Bacteria > Pseudomonadota > Gammaproteobacteria > Enterobacterales > Vibrionaceae > Vibrio. The sequence continues at coordinate 154,167 of NZ_JAPHPW010000008.1, read as the reverse complement.
GAGTGAGTATCAACACAATCACACTCCCATTATTGAAAACAAAGGTTTCGATTGTGCCTCGCTCGTTCAACAGCTCACATAGGGTTGAAAGGTAAGGCGGACGCTAAGATCGAACAAAAAACACACCCTCAAACGGTTTTATCGTCAGTAGACACAATATTTCTTTCACCAAGCAAGAATAAAGGTTGAAGCTGTCGGTATGACAGGTAATATGTTCAATCGATTTAAAAAGTTTATACAACTTAATGTGTCGGCTAATTATTGTGCAAATGTATGTTTGTTTGCAGCAATGCCAGAGACTTTGAGTTGAATTTGTCCCTCAATGGAGAATGAAATCAACATGACTTACGCGCCTGTAACAGACGTACTTGGCGGCAAGCTAGCGGTAGACAGTGAAGTAACTGTTCGCGGCTGGATCCGTTCACGTCGTGATTCCAAAGCTGGAATCTCTTTCCTTGCCATTTATGACGGCTCTTGTTTCGACCCGATTCAGGCCGTGGTTCCTAATAATCTTAATAATTACGAAGACGAAGTATTAAAGCTAACAACTGGCTGCTCTGTTGAAGTAACTGGTAAGATTGTTGAGTCTCCTGCGAAAGGTCAAGACTTCGAACTAGCAGCAACTGACGTTAAAGTTGTAGGCTGGGTTGAAGACGCTGACACTTACCCAATGGCTAAGACACGTCACTCTATCGAATACCTTCGTGAAGTTGCTCACCTACGCCCACGTACAAACGTGATTGGCGCAGTAGCACGTGTACGTAACTGTCTATCGCAAGCGATTCACCGTTTCTACCACGAGCAAGGTTTCTTCTGGACTTCAGCTCCGCTTATCACTGCATCTGATGCAGAAGGCGCTGGTGAAATGTTCCGCGTATCTACGCTAGACATGGAAAACCTACCTCGCACTGACGAAGGCAAAGTTGACTTCAACGAAGATTTCTTCGGTAAAGAAACTTTCCTAACAGTATCTGGCCAACTTAATGCTGAAGCTTACGCTTGTGCATTAAGCAAAGTTTACACGTTCGGTCCTACGTTCCGTGCTGAAAACTCAAACACAAGCCGCCACCTAGCTGAGTTCTGGATGGTTGAGCCTGAAGTTGCGTTTGCAGACCTTGACGATGTAGCAAAACTGGCTGAAGACATGCTTAAGTACGTTTTCGCTGCTGTTCTTGAAGAGCGTCGTGACGACCTTGAGTTCTTCGCTTCTCGCATCGACAAGCAAGCAATCACTCGTCTAGAACAATTCGTAGACGCTGATTTCGCACAAGTTGACTACACTGACGCAATCCAAATCCTACTAGATTCTGGTAAGAAATTTGAATTCGACGTTGAGTGGGGCATCGACATGTCTTCTGAGCATGAGCGTTACCTAGCTGAAGAGCACTTCAAAGCACCTGTTATCGTTAAAAACTACCCGAAAGACATCAAAGCTTTCTACATGCGCTTAAACGACGACGGCAAAACAGTTGCAGCAATGGACGTACTTGCACCAGGCATCGGTGAAATCATCGGTGGTGCACAACGTGAAGAGCGTCTAGACATTCTAGACGAGCGCATGATTGTTATGGGTATCGACCCTGAGCACATGAGCTGGTACCGCGACCTACGTAAATACGGTACAGTGCCTCATGCAGGCTTCGGTCTTGGCTTTGAGCGCCTAGTGTCTTACGTAACAGGTATGGGCAACGTTCGTGACGTTATCCCGTTCCCACGTACACCACGCTCTGCAAACTTCTAATTCGAACCTTAGTCGAAATTAAAAGTTAAGAACAAATAAAAACCTCCGCACTTGCGGAGGTTTTTTTATGTTCGGAATAAAACGAGACGACGGCTGCTTCTGCGTACCACCATCTGAGATTCGTTATTCAAAGGCTAATCTACATCTTGATCGATAGCGTATTTTATTGCGAGACCGCAGATTGCCATCATAACGAATGGGATAGCCGCAGTGGTGTATTCCGCCCACGCCATATCAGCGAATGCTTTTGCCAGCAATACGTGGCCGAGAATAAGCAGAAGCGCACATACAATCGCGACGATAATCAGCTTAACTTCATTTCCCATAGTCATTTTCAACATAACGGTATCTCCAATATTTGGTCTAACTGTATTGAATCACAACTCTTTGTTGTACAAGGCGTACAGTTGCACCACAAACAACCCGTACAGTTGAAATGATTGTCAGTTTTATGAGTGACTTAAGATTTTACGAATGCGTAAGTTGATGTGCCAGTTTGCCAAGCAAGATGAGTGCTTGTTCCTTCTCTTCTGTGAGTTCATAAGAAAAATTCAATCGTATCGCGTTATCCACTCTTCCCTGCTCACTGAACAGATCGCCAGATGCGACGCTAATACCTTGCTCGATAGCCAGTTGATGAAATTGTTGGCTGTCGAAGTTTTCAGAGAAACGAATCCATATCAAGTAGCCACCAGCCGGTTCTTCAATCTCAATTGAATGCGGAAAGTACTGCTTAATGACATCGATAAATCGCTCTTTCCTGACTAAAAGGTTTTTACGCAGTTTACGAAGGTGGTTATCGTAGCTTTCATGCGTTAAGAAATGGGCGACGCCAAGTTGAACAGGAGCGCTGCTCGATAGCGTAGAAAGAAGCTGAAGCTTTTGAATCGCATCGTTAAAACGCGTGTTCACAACCCAGCCTACTCGATAACCCGGGCACAAACTTTTTGAATACGACCCACAAAGCAAGACGGAATCGGTCTTGTCGAAGGCCTTAAGTGGCTTCGGCTTATACCCTTCGTAATAAAGGTCGCCATACACGTCATCTTCAATAATGTAGGTTTCATGTTGTTCTGCAATCTCTACCACACGGCGCTTTGCCTGTTCCGACAAACTGGTTCCCGTTGGGTTTTGAAAAGTCGTCATCAACCAACACGCTTTTATATCTTGGTTTTGTAGTGCGTTTTCAAACTGCTCTATGTTCAATCCATTAATTGGGCAAACATCAACTTCGATAGGGTTAAGCCCTAGCCTCTCGACAGCCTGCAGAGCGCCATAGAATGCGGGAGACTCTATCACGACGTTATCACCCGACTTAGTGACCGTTTGCAGGCTCAAGTTGAGCGCTTCCATAGCACCCGATGTAATCACGATGTCTTGATAATTAACCGTAATGCCTTGTTGCAAATAGCGCTGCGCGATTTGTCTTCTCAAGGATTCACTGCCCGGTGGCAAATTATTGATCACACTGGCGCCAGTCATTTTCCTTCCGGCACTGGCAAGATTTCGAGTTAACGTCGGTAAAGGGAAAAGGTCTGGATCAGGAAATGCAGAACCGAAAGGAATCACACCTTCGGCTGAACTCGACTTCAAGAAATCAAATAAGCGGTCATTAATGGCTTTCTTTTCACTAACGAGTGGCTGTGCGTAATCAACGCCGTCCAATCTTGGCGCAACAAAATACCCCGATTGAGGCTTAGCGATAATCCACCCTTCGCTTTCTAGCAACTGGTAGGCTTGTAAAACAGTACTATTGCTGACGTTGTAATTACGACAACTCATGCGCACAGAAGGGATCTTCTCCCCGGATCGCCACGTGTTATTAGCGATCTGAGTTCGAATATCCTTTGCAAGCTCTTCATAACGCGCCATCTAATTGTACTACCTAGAGAAATTCCAATAAGCCGGAGATTTTATCACTAACGCTAACAACTATTACTGCTATCTATATGAATGAACCTAATTTCTATAATAGTGTGAATCAGTTCACAGATAACTTTGTAAGCTTTGCTAAGTTTGTATCCAAGGCAGGAGCTAAGTTGGCTTTCTACCTCAATAATTTGATGTAACCCAAAAACATGCGAGATAACAATGAAAAAAATAGAAGCAGACCAATTAAGTTATAAAGGAGAGTCAAACGGTGTTCACAGTTGGACAACACCGAGCGGCCAGCCATATTACTGGCACCCAGATTGGCTTCATATTGCTGAAGATGCTACAGGCTCACATCCAAAGCAAAAGATCGATGTCGAACAAGACCAAGCACCAACGGAAAAACACGCGGTGTCTGCTATTCTGAAACACCTTAACCAATGGGCAGCAGACAAACTAGCGTCTCATCCTGAGATTGAAACAGGTTCTATCGAAGCTGAAATCAACCTGAAAAAGTAATTGTTTTAAAGTAGATAGCGAAATCAATCACTCGCGATTCTAACCCAGAACGCAGACTGAATAGCCTCAAACCTCGACCGAGGCTATTCAAGTATCTTCATAAGAATGCTGCAATAACCCCCACCTAGCTAACAAATCTCTAACACAAACCAGTTTCTTGTATCAATCCACGAAAGCTATCGATAGAATTTCCGGTCTTATTCACGCCAGTTATGCTAATCATTCGTAATTCTAAAGTCGTGAATCAATGAATGCGTAAATCTAATAAGAATGAGAACAAAGGCTTATCGATGGATACTTCAAATTATAATCAATCGCTAACGACTAAGTTATACGTTGTCGCTGGCGTGCTTTTTGGCACCTACGGCAGTCGGGTATGCCCGATGCTCGAAACCCTAACAACTTTGGAAATTTTCACTCAAGTCAGTATCGTTTTTGTCTTGGTTTGGCTAACTCGCCATTTCCTATTAGCGAAACACGCATTAGTTGAACAAGGTCGATTCGCACAGCTCGATACTTTGCTATTTTTTGCTGCGAGTGTCCCTTTCGCGCTTTACTACAACCTAAGCTACGACTTCACCATCGATAGTAATTCGAAAGTGCTATTCGGTATGACCCTGTTTGGTTTCTTTACCGGAACCATTCTCCAACTCAACGCCAAGTTGACTCAAATGGATAAAATGGAAGCGTCTGGAGAGTTTGATTTTCAACTGATTGGCGAGCGAAGCTCTTTAGTTAAACAGATGATTGGTTTGGTCATAGTGCTTCTTATCACCCTTACCACAATGTTAACGATGGTTGCCGTTAAAGACATCTTCTGGTTAGAACATAACCCTGGCCGCTTATTGGATGGCTCTGGCAAGATCAGCGTGATCAAAGAGTTCATCTATTTGGCTGTAGTACTTGGCGGATATGCGATAACCATCATGGCGCTATGGAGCAGGCTCGTTAAGCGTATTCTCCTTAGCCAAGAGTGCGCATTAAATAAAGTGACCCTAGGTGAACCTGGCGTGCGTCTACCTATTTTCGGCTATAACGAGCTTGGCTCAATGGCATCAATGACCAACACCATGCTTGATAGCCTAGAGACGGCGCAAAACGAAGTAAAAACCACACGCGACGTTGCAATTGTCAGTCTATCTGCACTTGCCGAGTCGAGAGATAATGAAACAGGTGCGCACATCCTTAGAACTCAAGAATACGTAAAGGTACTGGCACAAGAGCTTAGCAAGTCGGAAACACACGCTAATTTGTTAACTCCGAATTATATCGAATTACTTTATAAGTCGGCTCCCCTACATGACGTCGGCAAGGTAGGTATTCCTGACAAGGTTTTACTAAAACCCGGTAAATTAACCGATGAAGAATTTGAGATAATGAAAGGTCACCCTGCAATTGGTGCTGAAGCCCTGTCTATTGCAGAGAAGCAATTAGGAAGCAGCTCTTTCTTAAGAGTCGCAAAGGAGATTTCTCTCACTCACCACGAGAAATGGAATGGCAGTGGTTATCCTAATCAGTTGTCTGGTGAAGATATCCCGTTATCCGGCCGTTTAATGGCATTAGCTGATGTTTATGATGCGCTCATCTCGAAGCGAGTCTACAAGCCAGCCTTTACTCACGAACAAGCTAAACAGATTATCTTAGAGGGCAATGGGACTCATTTTGATCCGCAAGTTGTCCAAGCTTTTCTGGCCGTCGAACAAGCGTTTGTTTCAATTGCCGCAACCTATAAAGATGGCAAAAATATCGCAAGCGAACTCGAACGCGAAAGCCTTATTGCTCAACCCGCTTAATCTATTCAAAAATCACTAACTTCTTGCACCCTATAGGTTAATCCGTAGGGTGTTTTGTTATCAAATACCCTCTTTAGTCAATAAATCTGATTGAAATGGATTTTTTTTAGCCTTTCTGTTCACTTCGTATTGTCTTAAAAATTCCATACAGGTATAACTACCCATAGATACTATCCCCTCTCAATTGACATGGATGAAGATTATGTTTGAAAAAGTGTTAGCTGCTCCCGCCGATCCTATCCTCGGCCTTACTGAAGAGTTTAAAAAAGACTCTCGTGCAGAGAAAATCAACCTTGGTGTTGGCATCTACAAAAATGAAGATGGTCAAACACCGGTACTTAAAACAGTAAAGAAAGCAGAAGCTGCACTTCTTGAAAACGAAAAAACCAAATCTTACCTAACGATTGAAGGTACAGCTGAATACGGTCTAGCGGTTCAGAAACTTCTTTTCGGTTCAGACGCTGAGATCGTTACATCTCAACGCGCTAAAACAGCACAAGCTCCAGGTGGTACAGGTGCACTTCGCGTAGCGGGTGAATTCATCAAGCGCCAACTGGGCGACGTGAAAATCTGGATCAGTAACCCAACTTGGGCTAACCACAACGGCGTTTTAGCTGCTGCAGGTATCGAGACAGCTCAATACAGCTACTACAACGCTGAAACTAAAGACAAAGACTTCGCTGGCATGGTTGCTGACCTTGAGAAAGCTTCTGCTGGCGATATCGTTCTTCTTCACGGCTGCTGTCATAACCCAACAGGTATCGACCCAACAACTGAAGAGTGGGAAGTACTGGCTAAACTAGTAGCAGAGAAGAAACTGCTTCCTCTATTCGATTTTGCTTACCAAGGTTTTGCAAAAGGCGTTGAAGAAGATGCGGTTGGCCTGCGTATTTTTGCTCAGTACAACAAAGAAATTCTAGTGGCGAGCTCGTTCTCTAAGAACTTTGGCTTGTACAACGAACGTGTTGGTGCATTCACATTGGTTGCAGAGTCTGTAGACGTAGCAACAACAGCGTTCTCGCAAGTTAAGAGCATCATCCGCTCTATCTACTCTAACCCACCAGCGCACGGCAGCGCTGTAGTAACTCACATCCTTGGTGATGCTGATCTACGTGCTGAATGGGAAGCAGAAGTGGCAGAAATGCGCGACCGTATCCAAGAGATGCGTGAGCTATTCGTAACAACCCTGAAATCAGAAGGTGTTGATGCAGACTTCACATTCATCGAACGTCAAAACGGCATGTTCTCTTTCTCTGGCCTAAGCAAAGAGCAAGTAACTCGCCTAAAAGACGAATTCGCTATCTACATTGTTGGTTCTGGCCGTATTAGTGTTGCTGGTATGACTAAGTCAAACATGGGTCCTCTATGTAAAGGCATCGCTGCGGTTCTTTAATCGTAAAGCGAAACCCGTATTTGCAGTCCAGAAACCTGCACTTGCAGACCAATAGATATGCAAAAGCCAGCAATTAAGCTGGCTTTATTGTGTCTGCAACTTGTTCTGTAGTTAAAGCGCTAAACGCTTCAATAGGTTAATACTCTAAGAAGAACTCAACACCTAACTCATTAGTTCGTTCACTGCGAATCTTACCTTCACCATCTCGATGTTGGTATGATCCACCAATCGCAAACTTGTTGGTCACTAGATAGCGTAAACCTAAGTGATAGATCTCTTCATCAAACAGATCACTTCGATTCACTTGCACACTACCGTTGGCAATCCAACGTTTCGCAAAGCCATAGTTAAGCTCAGCTTTTACCCCTTGGATGAACTCAGTGTCTGAAGATTCAGTTCGGTTGGTATCATTATCTTCAACCTTACCTTTAGTGATACCAAGTAGGTAGTAAGCCACTATATCTAAATCTTTCTTAATGCTGTAACGGTAACCAACACCTGGCATCAGCGTATCAATTCGAGTTGTGGTGTCATCAGGGTGAATGAAGCGTGCGCTGTAGTCTCCCAGCAGCAACCAATCATCCGTCATCGCGTAACCGACGCCTAATCCATATGACGAGGCATTGTTATTACTGCCTGCATCTTCATTTAAACTGCCCGAATGCGCTGTGGCATAAACATGGTCATAATCAAGAATATCCGCCGCGTTAGTGTCCGCCCACAAACTTGGAGAAAACAAAAAAACCGCAGATACAAAACTAAGCTTCCACTTCGACATTCCTATCATCCTTAAACTGTCACTCCATTAACTGAAAGGTTAGTCTATCCATAAGACTTTAAAAAGGTTTTAGCTCACAGATTGATTTGTGACGGCAAAATATTATCAAATGTTGTACCATGAAATCATACAAACCAATGGATGATCATTATGGATGCTGAGTTATTAGAGATTCAAAACTTTCTGGCACAATACCCCCCTTTCACAGAACTCCCTGAGGAGATGTTGGCGAAAGTGACCAGTAGCGTGGAAATTTCTTATTACCGCCAAGATACCCCTATCATTCACTTTGGTGATCAAATTCATGACTTTTACATGGTTCGAAGTGGCGAAGTAGAAGTCTACCGTCGCAAAGGCGAACTCTATAACCGCCTTGATGAAGGCCACTTATTCGGTCAGATGGGCCTGCTGACCAACAACAAGGTGCGTTTCCCAGTTAAAGCGACTGAAGATACCCTCCTCTACTGTATCCCCGGGCCTATTTTCCAAGAACTTTATGACAACTATGATTCATTCGCCGACTTTGTCGAAGTAGAAGATAACGCACGACTGCGTCAGGCGAACTTAGACAGCAACGACGCTAATGACCTAACAACATCCAAGGTCAAAACTCTGCTGACCAGCGAAGCGCCGATGATCGAAAAAACGCGCACTATTCAGCAAGCTGCGACCATGATGGCACAAGATAATGTTTCGTCTTTGCTAATCATCGATCCCGATATCGTTGAAGATGATGAAGATGACTCAACCCCAGTGATCGGCATCATCACTGACCGCGACCTTTGTACTCGTGTACTTGCAGAGGGCCTGGATCCATCGGATGAAGTATCTAGCGTAATGACCGCTGAGGTTATATCACTCGATCACAATGCTTACGTATATGAAGCCATGATGACCATGCTTCGCTACAACGTACATCACCTGCCAGTACTAAAAGATAAGAAGCCGATTGGTATTATCGAAGCAACCGATATTGTACGTTACGAATCTCAAAACTCGCTGTTGTTGGTAAGTAGTATCTTCCAACAACAAAGTATCGAAGACCTGAAAGTACTTTCTGAACAAGTAAAAGACAGCTTTGTACGCTTGGTTAATGAAGATGCCAACGCCCACATGGTTGGCACCGCGATGTCAGTAATTGGCCGCAGCTTTAAACAACGTATTATCGAGCTGGGTGAAGAAAAACTCGGTAAAGCGCCGATTCCGTATTGTTTCCTTGCGCTTGGCTCTATGGGACGTGATGAGCAACTGCTTGTCACTGATCAAGATAACGCCATCATTCTTGATGACACCTACGACGAAAAAAAACACGGCAAGTACTTTGAAGAGCTATCAACCTTCATCTGCGACGGCTTAGACCAGTGTGGCTATGTATATTGTACAGGTGACATCATGGCGACGAACCCAACTTGGCGCATGACACGCCGACAATGGGAAGAGTGCTTTGCTGATTGGATTGATGATCCAAACCCGAAAGCGCTGCTGAACGCCTCTATCTTCTTTGATTTAGATGGCGTGTATGGTCGTTTGAAATGGGCTGAGCAATTGAATAGCTTCATCATAAGGCGTGCACGTAAGAACAACCGCTTCTTGGCGTGTCTTGCTCGTAACGCGCTCAACCGCACTCCGCCACTGGGCTTCTTCAAAGATTTCGTGATGGAGAAAGATGGTCGTCACAACAACTCGATCAACCTTAAGCGTCGTGGTACGGCACCGCTGGCGGATCTTATTCGTGTACACTCTTTGGCAGTCGCTTCTCGTTCTAAAAACTCATTCGAACGTTTAGATGACATTATCGACGCAGGTATTTTGCCAAAAGGCAGAGCACAAGATTTAAAAGACGCCATGGAGTTCATCTCTCTGGTTCGTATTCGTCACCAAGCACACGATGTCGACAACAACATCGAGCCTGATAACAACATTGAACCAGAGAACCTGTCTGACTTCGAACGACGTAACCTAAAGGATGCATTCCAAATATTAAGTAATGCGCAAAACTTCCTTAAGTTCCGTTATCAAGCCAGCAATAAGTTTAAGTAGGGCCTATGAACAAACTATTCAGATCACCTGCGGTCGATTGGCCATTTAAGTTTGCTCAGAAACTAGAACGAGCAAGAGACGAGCGCTTAAAACACTTTTATAGCCAGCCTCTTCCTGCGCCTGATACGCCACTTTCAGAAGTGATGTTCTTAGCTGTCGACTTTGAAACAACGGGGTTAAACCCAAACAAAGACGGTATCATTACCATTGGCTTAGTGCCGTTTACGCTCAATCGCATTTACTTACGACAAGCCAAACACTGGACGCTGAGACCAAAGCAGAAGTTGGAAGAAGAGTCTGTCGTGATTCATGGTATCACTCACAATGACATCATTGATGCGCCAGACCTTAGCGAAGTGTTGGGCGAGATCTTAGAATCAATGGCGGGACATATCCCTGTGGTTCACTATCGCCGTATCGAACGTGACTTTTTGGATAACGCATTGAAAGTGCGACTCGGTGAAGGCATTGAGTTCCCAGTCCTCGACACGCTAGAGATTGAATCTCAGATCCAAAATAAACTGGCTGGCGGCTTATGGAACAAGCTAAAAGGTAAGAAGCCAGCTTCAGTGAGACTGGGTCAAAGTCGTCGTCGATACCACCTGCCCGACTACACACCACATCATGCACTAACTGACGCTATTGCGACCGCTGAGCTTCTCCAAGCACAGATAGCTCATCACTTTGACGCTGAGATGCCTTTGAAGAATTTCTGGCTATAACTACCAATTAAGGCTTACGTTAAACAGAACGCATAAACATAAAGCCCACTAACTTCCGTTAGTGGGCTTTATTGCTTTTTGTCATCCAGGTTTATGCTGCTGTAGGGCCAACCAAACGCATTTCCCAAAAGCGCTTAAAGCATATTCTAATCTCACACCACAGCAGTTTCGCTCTAATGGGCGTCGAAAATCGTGATAACTATTTGGCAGCGAGATTAGCGCTACTTCCCCACCACGGACAAAGTTTGGTAATAACGACGCTTTTGCTGATACATATTCTCATCAGCGACTGAGAACAATTGCTCAACGTCTGTTGAATCACTAGAAGCTGCACCAATCGAGAATCTGACAGGAATAGATATATCCGCTTTGGTCTCAATTGCTTGTTGCTCCTGAGCAATGTACAACTGCTCAGCCATCTCTGCGACATTGAGCGAATTCGACTCACCAAACGTTAAGGTAAGCACCGCAAATTCATCTCCACCTAAGCGATATAGATTGCTGGCAGGTGTTAATTCGTGGCTGATTACGTCTACACAGCGCAGTATCAGCTCATCTCCAACTTCATGTCCATGAATATCATTGGTCGTTTTCAATCCGTTGAGATCAATAATGATCAATGAAATCTGATTTTGATTGTGGTTAAGGTTTCGTTTACTGTATTCAAAGTCTTCATTGAAAGCTTTACGGTTTAAACAGCCAGTCTGCATGTTGATGCGCGTAATATTTTCGAGCTCAATCCAACCTGCTAGCTGTTTTTGGTACATGTCAAAAATCAGAAGATCTTCTTCACTGAGTAGATCAAATGAACTTGAACAAAAATACCCAATTGCCTTCCCTTGAGAGTTACAGAGTATTAAGTCAGCCTCGCCAGTCCGGTTAAAATGAAATTGAATCGAATGTTGAGCAAGTAATATCTTTAACTCGTCATTGACCATTTGAGGAATCAACCGATATTCAGCCGCCTGTCTCGATGATGCAAACTGTACGATCTTCAAAATACGATGCTTCTGGGATTCTTCACGCGCGAGCGAATACGTTAACTTGCTGGTTTTCTCTTCAACTAAGTCCTCAAGCTGGACATTAAATCTTTCGAGTTTATCGTTGCTCTCGGTAAGCTCGCGAACCTGATGTTGTATGCGACACCACATCGTTTCCAATAAACGACTCAGTGTGACGAACTCTGTAAAACGATGCTCATCCACACTATGAGCCGGTGACTGGTTATGCGAATACGACCTAACAGATTCAGCCAACAGGTTTAGTTGCCCTGAGAACCAGCGGCTCAGGAATAGAACAAACACAATCGCGATGGCAAGCGTTGCGACCAATATTCTGACAAAAACCACCTGAGCTTGTTGCATCTCTAATAAGCGCGCACTGTCGGAAATATGATGTTTGACGTTCAGCACCAAGTTGTCGGTAAATAATTTGCTGTCGATAGAGATAATGTTCGCACTTTGTCCAGAGGATTGAGAATCCGTTGAATCAACATAGTTGAACTCAACCGACTCATTTTGATACAGAAAAGGCGTCACTTTAGTGTTGAGCCTGTCATAACCCATGAGAACCACAAGATACCCCTGCGGCGTGTATGTAGAACCTTCAATCAAACGATAAGGTAAAATCGGTGCGACAAAAGCAATACCGGCAGTGGCATTATCCGCCACTTCAGTTTCGGTAAACTCGGTGTGGAACAATTTTCCTTGCCCATAAACCGATTGAGGACGCTTCAAGCTTTCTAACAATTGGCTCTGCTCAAAGTGGTATAAGCTGCCTTTGCTGTCATAAATGGGCTTCCAGTTTCGGTCCAGAATATAAGTCGCGGACACACTCTCTGCCAGCGCATTAAAACTATCCATCTTGTCCCAAACGACACTCGAGAAAAAGATATTACCACCAGCTTTAATCAGAGAACGGTCTTGCGAATACCATTGGGTTAAGCTCGCCGTCAGTTTGATTTGTTCTTGTACGGTTTGACGAATACCGGTCGTAGAGTTGTCCAGCTTGGTTTCTTTTTGCTCTAAAGAACTTTGGTTTTGTTTATTGAGAATCAACTGCCCCGCTAGGTAAACAGGGAGCATTGAGCAAGCCAGCAACACCAAGCCCATGGTGTATTTTAATGATAGCTTCAATCTATTACCCTCATATTCGCCGAGTAATATTGAACAAAATCATTGTAAAACTTATGCAGTTCACTCTTTGGCATCCCTGACTTGTAACGCTGATACGCCCGAGCCGATGCCTCCCAAACGATCGCCATCTTGTAGTCACTCGACATCATTTGCGACGCTTGAAACTCATCGTACATATTTGAAAAAGTCTGGTTACCTTCCTCAACACGGCGTTGATTAACCTCATAAAACGGCGAAACCATGGCACTCGAGTGAGCTAAATAGGTGAAACTGTTTGATTGCAGATATTGAACAACTTCTTTCAAAGCTAATTTCTTATCTGGGTTTTGCATGCCTTTTTCCGTGACAGCAAAAATCTTCGCGCCACTAAATGAAGACATACTTTCACCACGATAGGTCGGCAACGAATTGATGTACAAATCTCGACCAAAAGCGGCATCGAGTTCGCTGAAAGCCCAGTCGCCGTCAATTAAAAACTCGACTTCTCCATTGATGAATCTCTGCCTCGCGCAAATATCACTGCACGATGATTCGATGACCTTTTTCTGCTGCAACATATCGATGAAATCAAAAATGGCAACTAACCCTTCACCATTAACATTCTTCGACGACAATAAGTCTTCAGAAAAAAGCTGATAGAAAGCCAAATAGAAATACATATTTGGATTGGGAAAAAGCACACTCACTTGATCGGACTTAGCAGAGCGCTCAATTAAGCTTTCCCATGTAACGCCTTGCGCTTGAGGCTTGCTCGAATACAGAACGACCTGGTTTCCAATACCAACCGGTAACGCCTTAAGCTGACCGTTGATGACCACCGCATCGAGCGCTTTTTTCTCATAACGTTGGGTATCTACCCAGGCCTCAGGAAGTGTCGCTAAATCGATATATTCAGTTAGACCTAAGAAGTCAGAAGGAACCCAAATGGCATCTGGAAAGGTATTGTCTCGAGGATCAGCGACAAGAAGTTCAGAACGAATACTGTTGACGTCAAATGAACGAATTTCCACACGATGATCAGTCATCGTTTCGATATGTTCTTTTACATAATCGGCCGTTTCATAATTAATACCAGCCCATATTTCAAGTGTGGACGAACAAGCAACGGCCGGAAATAGCATCGCAAATAGACTCAATAACCTCACACTTGATTCCTTGTAGTAAAAATTAGGCGTTGGATTTTAATCGCCCATTAATAAACTGGTCTATACGGCTTATTACTCGCAGCTCATGATTAGAGATTCAGTTTTGGGCGACACGTTATATAGTAAAAAGTGTCTAAAAAACAGTTGTTACTCTCGCTTTAAGATAAAGGTCTGCTCATTCCGATACATCCGTCATATCTCTGGATGACTGTTCTTACAATAAATCAACATACCATACCCTTTATTATTAACGACAAAAAAAATGCCGCAAAAGCGGCATTTATCTCGTTCGGTGCATTCGACACTATCAAAAATCAAATAAGCAATTTATCGGTCAAAGCCCTGTCATCGATTAAGCGTACTTCTCTTCGAAATCTTTCATGAAGCTAACCAGCGCTTGAACGCCCTCCAAAGACATTGCGTTGTAAAGTGAAGCTCTCATTCCACCTACTGCTCTGTGACCTTTTAGCGATTTCAGACCTGCAGCATCAGCCAATTCTAGGAACTTGCCATCTAACTCAGGTTTCGCCAGTTGGAACGGCACGTTCATTCTAGAACGGTTTACAGTGTGAACATCGTTTTTGTAGAAAGCTGAGCTATCAATTGCATCGTAAAGCAGCTCTGCTTTCTCTTTGTTTACCAACTCCATCGCTTCAACGCCACCTTGAGCTTTCAGCCACTTGAACACAAGGCCTGATAGGTACCAAGCGTACGTTGGTGGTGTGTTGAACATTGAGTCTTTTTCAGCAAGCACTTTGTAGTTCAGAATACTCGGCAACACGTCGTTTGCGAGTTCGAGTAGATCATCACGTACGATTGCAATGCAGATACCCGCTGGGCCAATATTCTTTTGTGCGCCCGCGTAGATAACACCGTACTGAGACACGTCAATCTTACGAGACAGAATGTTAGATGACATATCCGCTACGATTGGCTTATCCGTTTGAGGAAGCTCGCTGATTTCAATACCATCGATGGTTTCGTTTGGACAGAAATGTACATACGCCGCTTCCGGGTCGATTTTCCAATCTTTAGCTGGAACAACCGCTGCTTTGCCATCAATAGACGTCTTCGCGTTGAATACATCGATTTCGCAATATTTGCTCGCTTCAGTCACTGCACTTTCTGCCCAGTAACCCGCATCAATGTAAGTCGCTTTGGCCGCGTCACCTAAAAGGTTTAGAGGAACAGCAGCGAATTGAGCACGAGCGCCCCCCTGACAGAAAAGAACTTTGTAGTTGTCTGGGATGTTCAGAAGATCACGCAGGTCCTGTTCGGACTCGTCAGCAACTTGAATGAATTCCTTGCTGCGATGGCTGATTTCCATCACGGAAGTCCCTAAACCATTCCAATCAATAAAGTCCGCTTGCGCTTGTTTCATTACCGGTTTAGGCAGTGCAGCTGGGCCAGCACTGAAGTTGAATACGTTATCTAATGTAAGTTCCATGGGGATGATTGCTCCTGCTAAATAATAACTATGCAAGTAATACCATGTTTTACCCAACATAAAAACAACAAAAGAGGTCTTAAGACCTCTTTTGTTTTGTACCGTATAAAATGTTTAAGCTTAACCTGCTAAATCACCCTATCAGTATTCAAGCCTGCTCTGTTTATTGAACAAAAACCGGCATAAGTAGAGCGATTAATGGAATTTCTTGTCCATTTTCGAACACTAGGTTTCCATTTTCTAAGTCAGCGCTGATTTCATAACCACTGTCTGTTTCCTTGATCATTTCCATCACAAGCAATTCATCGATACCTTCACGGATGAATGGGTACTCTTCAACAAGTTCATTTGAGAAGCTAGAGTGAACGTTGCCCGTTAATGCAGGCATGATCATCGAAGGGTTGCTGCTGATATTTTCGGTCCCTTCCGGTACGCTCACCAACCACTTAGATTCGAACTGCCCTTTACCTAGCTCTAGTGACATGTTGTTCATTGAAAGGTCGAAACCTTTAGCAAATAGGATATCGATAAATGGAATGATCTCTGCAACGTGTTCTTGCGTCATCACAGGATTAGATTGGTAAATCTCAAAGATTTTCTCAAACGACTCGCTATCCAACTTCGACATTTCAAAATCGACGTTTAGGTTGTTCAACTGGCCTTCACTGGTCTCGATGTTTGCGATATCCAGCTTGAGGTTGCTGCGCAGACGTTTAGTTGCTTCATCTAGATGTGATTCAAAATCGTACTTAGAGTTTTCAATGGTCATGAAAGGCTGCATTGCAGAGTCTGAAACCAAGAAGCTATCGATAGTAAAATTCTGAGTACCTAACCAGTAGCCTTTCGCTTGTTGGCCTGAACCCACACCTTTCAGATTAGACAGCGTCACCTCTTCACCGGTTTCAAAATCAATTTGAACTGACGGGATTGAAAGCTCGTAATCAACTTGCCCTAAAACAGTCGCATGGCCAGAAAGGTTCGATTTAGTGATCGATACCGAAGTACCATTCTCATCAGAACCTTGATGATTGAACTGGCTTAACTCGAAGTTAAAGTCAGTGTTGCCGTTTAGCTCAGTGCTAGTCGTCAGAGTTAGAGGCAGAATATCGGTATTCTCAAACGTCGACAGTGCATTTAGGCTCACCAAACCGTGGCTAACAGCACTATTGATGACAAACTCACTCGGCAGCCCATCAATCGCAAGTTGCTCTTTCAGGTTTTCATCCGTCACAGTTAAACGAGTGGTTACGTTGGAAGACAGGTAACCTCTATCGTATTCCACGATCTCAGCTTGAATGCTTGAATTGTTAAGCTTTGCAACGCCATCAGTAATCGCGTTTTGTCCAATTTGCCCAACCGCTAGTGGCCAACAAAGTGCCAATGAGATTGCTCCGCCGATTGCGCCAATTTTTCTTAACTGTTCCATGAGTTCTCTTTCTACACGTGTCTGTTTTTTTTAGTCTAACCCATCAGTAGCAAACAAGAAACATTGAGTTAAATCAGTCTATTGCTCGATACTTCGATTGCCTCAATAAATTAACGGCTAGCTCTCATCCTTATTCGGCGGTTCTTGCTAGGCTAGAAGCGTCGCTACTATTAAGGTTGAGCTGTGAATCAATACGCTGTTATCTGTTTGGACAATAATCCGGTTAGCATTGAAAGAATACGTTCGGAGCTGGTTCCGTTGGCTTCTGTATTCGATATTTATACTGCCGAGAACATAGAAGACGCACATCACGCATTAGAAGATATCCATGATCACAACCAAACCGTTGCCTTGGTGATCACTCATCATCATTCTGAATTTAATGGCGTGCAATTTCTTATTGAACTTGAACAGCTACCCCATAGTAATACCGCAAGAACGATATTAGTCAGCGCCTCGTCAGACATTCAATCCATTCTAACCGCTGTGAATGAAGGTCGACTCAATCACTGTCTAACCAAACCGGTTCAAGATCAGGTTCTATTCAAATCAGCGCAAAAAGAGCTGACTTCTTTTGTTATCCAATACGACTCAGAAAACCTGCTCTCTTACAGTGATGCATTGGATCAACAGCGCTTACTCAGAGCGCACATTGAACAAAAGATTCACTCTTTCCAATCGGGGTTCATTCACGACTACCACCAGCTTTCTGATAATGCCCTCGCTGAACGTGTCGTCAATGCCTTACAAGATGTGTTTTCAAAAGATGACAAAACTAAGGCCATTCGTGACTACTCCCCCGAGCATCTGCTCACAGTGGAAGGCGAAGACAATCGTTTTTTATGGCTGATCATTGAGGGTGAAGCAGCTCTTTATAAGAAAGATGAACTTGGGCAACAGCGAGAAGTGGTTCGTCATTCTAAGGGGAACATTGTCGGCGGGATGTCGTTTGTGACTGGTGAGCCTTCGTTTTCTACCGCGATAACCTTAACGCAAACACGCGTTATCAAGCTGGATAAAGATAGCTTTGCTCAAGTGATGCATTCAAACAATACCCTGCTGCCACTATTTACTAATCTGCTGCTCCGTCACTTCAATCGCCGTTTGCAACGAAGCATCACCAATAAGATCAAGCTGCAACAAACACTTGAATCGTTAGAGTCCGCACATCAACAATTGATTGAGAAAGAGAAGATGGCGATGCTGGGTCAGCTTGTTGCCGGAGTTGCTCATGAGTTGAACAACCCTATTGCCGCTATCTTACGAAGTATTGAAACCTTGTCTGAACATCTCGACCAGATATTGGCAAACCTATCCGTTCCAGAGTCCAATAAAAGGACTGACGTACTGGCGCATTCAAAATTAGCCAAGCCACTATCAACGGCTCAAGAAAGACAACTCGTAAAGCATCTGACCTCAACGATCGATGACCGAGCTCTAGCAAAAAAGGCTGTGAGACTAAACCTAAGCCAAGACTCTGTGGTTCTAGAGACCTTGAAAGAGTCCCCTGTCGCGGGCAAAGAACTGCTTAATGACTTAGAACATTACCACTATGTTGGAAACTCTATTCGCTCAATTCAAGTGTGCAGTAAGCGTATTGCCGATATGGTCAAAAGCCTAAAAAGCTATGCTAGAGAAGATGAAGAAGTTCGCCACTACACAGATATCCACGAAGGGCTTGAAGATACCTTAGTGATCTTTGAAAACAGACTCAAACATCACCAACTCGAAAAGCATTACGACACTGACTTACCGCCCTTATTGTGCCAGTCGCTCTCACTGCAACAAGTGTGGACCAACCTCATTTCCAATGCGCTCGATGCCCTTTCTGAACGAGGGAAAGTGTCCATTACTACCTCCCAACAGACTAAAGGCGACGACACGTTTCTTGTAGTGCAAATTTCCGATACTGGACACGGCATTGCCAAAGAAAACATCAACACCATTTTCAACCCAAATTTCACGACCAAAAAAGAAGGCAACTTTGGTTTAGGGATTGGGTTATCCATTTCTCAACAAATCGTTTCGGCTCATCAAGGTTTTATTTTGGTGGAGTCAGAGGTAGGCAGCTACACAAATATGCAAGTGTGGCTTCCATTCAAACAAGAAGGAGCACCTCATGAATAAGTACCTAATTTTATGTGTCGATGATGAGCCTGAAGTTCTCAACAGTGTCCTTCAAGACTTAGCGTCATTTGAAGAAAACTTTATTGTTGAAGGAGCCGAATCGGTCGATGAAGCCAAACAAGTAATCAAAGAAATGGGCCAAGATGGTATTAAGCTCGCCTTAATTTTATGCGACCACATCATGCCGGACAAAACAGGGATCGATTTTCTGATAGAACTCAACCAACACGACGTGACTAAGCCAACACGTAAGCTGTTGCTTACCGGACAAGCTGGACTTGAAGATACTGTCACGGCCATTAACAACGCTGCGCTGGATTTCTATATTTCAAAACCTTGGCAAGGCGACCAACTGAGAGACACGATTAATCAACAACTGACTGATTATGTGATTGCCAACGACAAGCAATTGCTTAACTGGACTTCCATCTTAGATACCGAGCGTATACTGACTTCAATGGCCGATAAACGCGCCAGCTTTGGTGAATAGCGCTAATTGATTAATAGACATTAAGAAAAGCGATATCCGATATAAGAATCGCCCCAATACATACAAATTTTGGATGACTTGCTCGTCAATTTTTCTTATTCGCCCTAAA
Source organism: Vibrio sp. 14G-20 (assembly GCF_026241515.1). Classification (GTDB taxonomy): domain Bacteria; phylum Pseudomonadota; class Gammaproteobacteria; order Enterobacterales; family Vibrionaceae; genus Vibrio. The sequence continues at coordinate 134,430 of NZ_JAPHPW010000008.1, read as the reverse complement.
ACATGAGATCTCCGTTACAGACTGATCCTTAATTTGCTTGTTTTTTAACTAAATGATTAAGGATTTACATTTTAATGGATTACTTTTCCGTGAGTTAGATTAAACTGTCTCAATGTTTATGGTTTGCCGATTTGTCTCAAACCAAAGGAATTAACACTAATATAGGTTTACGGTCGTTATGCGCAAAATTCTACTTACTACCGCTATGCTATTGGCTTCTGGTCAAGCACTAGCTGTTGATGAACAACCACAGGTAATGAGCAACTTTAATTATGATTACTTTGAAGCACGTATCGGTGCTAGCCCAGTAACATTTGGTGGTGCGTTCAGTAAGTCAATTCACCCAAACGCTCACGCTATAGCACGTATCGATTCAGAATTTGAAGGTGATTACGACTCAGCTGTAGGTCTTGGTTTCCACGCTCCATTAAACAACTGGGCAGACCTAACAGGTGAAATGCTAGCTCGTATCGTTCAGCCTGAGAACTCAAGCTCTACTGATATCGGTATGGAAATCAACATTGGTGTTCGCCAATGGCTTGGTCCACAACTAGAAGTTGGTGGTAAAGGTGGTTACGTTTCTATCGATGACAACGATGATTGGACAGGTTCTGTTTACGCGCGTTTCCACTCTACAGAGCTTTTCTCTCTAGGCGCTGAAGCTCGTATTAACGACTTCTACGGTGATCAACTTATGTTCACTGCTCGCTTCAAGTACTAAGACTTAACGCTCGAGCCCTAGCAAATGAGCTCTCCATGAGCACTTACTCTTTTGATACTTAGTCTTTTAAGAAATCCGGCTAAGACAGATACAAAAAAACCGAGGACATTCCTCGGTTTTTATTTATTAACAGTAATCTTAAGCATATAAGGCAAACTTCTTTAGTGGCAGCTCTTTAGTAATTGCTGCTTGCGTGGCTCTTGTAATAGTTTCCAGTGAATACCATCAATTGCACCCGCAAATTTCCAAAGTAGTTTTAGGTCAACATCGTTTCCGTACGCTTCGCGAACCTTATTAAACACTTCAGGCGCGCCCAACTGCATAAACATTGAAACATCATCCACACCCGCCTTTTTAACCATACGCTCTAACGTAAGCTGCATGTTTGGTAGATCTCTTAATCTACGGCTAGCTGATGATTTCTTGAAGCTACGTTGCTGAATTGAATTATCGATTGAAGTACGAATAATACTATCCAATTCAGGATGTTCACATGTAAACAGATCCGTAATGTCGTAATAGTTTACGGTAGCTGTTGTCTGTTTTTTTACATGACGATACTTTTCACAATCAAGATCCGTCAGTTTTTTATCTAATGACTTCCCACCTCTAATGAATAAACAACCTTCACTCAACAAAGCGAACATAGCGTCATTTTGAAAGAGGCCAATACCTCCAAACATAGAACGTTTTTGATGCTCACCAAATTGATTCACGTAATTAATAAATGCTGTCTCGGTCATATCCGTTGATCCTTAATCAAATTACCCCGATTAGGTTGATCACCAGACAAGCAGCTTTTTATGCGAAAAATTTTTAATCTATTTTGTTATTCTTTAGGTGAATATTATGATTGCGTTTTCCACCTTTAAATAAATGATACTTCGAAAAGAAAAATAAGTCTGGACTTAGTTCACATCAATCAATTGTGTATTCCGGTTTTTCATGATTGACATCACAGTAAACTATCAAACTACACTCAAATTTGGACACCTAGTGATACACCGGTTCAAATTATTAAAGGTTATGTAGACGGGTGAGTATTGCCTCGCAGCATCGTGGCTTGTAAAATGGCAGGACCGACCTGTTTTTACTTTTTATATGAATCATTTATCGTTTTTCTGGCTACCACAAAATAAGGCTCTTCTCTTAAAGGGCCTAGAATCAGAGTTTGCCCAACTTGTTGGGCATTCTATCTCAGCGGGAAAAATAACACTTCCTCCTATCCCTAACGTTGTACTGAAGATCCAAACGCTTTGTACTCTTGAATCGACCGGGATTGCTGAAGTTGCCGAGTGCTTACTCGAAGACCCAGGCCTCACTGCTATAGTCATTCGTGTGGCTAATTCTGTCGTCTTTAACCGACGTAATATCACTTGTGTTGACATAATGACGGCTGTATCACGCCTTGGCATATTAAGAGTGCGTGACATCGTGACAGCTCAGGCTATTGAGCAACTCAAACATTCCGTAAACCTCAGTAAAGAGTGTAATAAGTTATTGGTTCAGAGCGCTTCTGTATCAAAAGAGCTAGGCGCCACTATGGTACTAGTGACCAACGGTTTCAAAGAGCTCTCCCCTATTGAATACCGTTACCTTGAACATGAAAAATCACTGCTTGTTGGATTATTGGCTGACATTGGATTGTTCTGTTTGGTTAGCGAATACCACCTTTACCTCGAAAATGGCAATTACCTAGATCACGACATCGCTCTACAAATCTTCCAAGGCCAATGTTCTGCTACCAGTAAATTGGTGCTTAACCGTTGGGGCTTCGACAGCGACTTCATTGATGTGTGCAGCAATACCATCAATAACCATGAACAGCGTGAAGTGTCTTACTTGGATATCGCTCGAATCGCTAACCACCTGCTGATGTTCAGAAACAAGGATGAGAACATCGATGATCACGAAGTTGAACTTAACGTGACGGGTGCAGAGGTGCTTTATAAGTTAAGCAACTTGAGCAAACATGATTTTAATGCAAAGCTAAACGACGTGATCAATACTAGCGGCTTCTAAGTCACTGTTAAATTACAAATAAATGTAATATGAAGTAAATGCAATGGGGAAAGCATGTTTACAGGGATGATCTTTATATTTGCGCCACTCGTCGTGGGGTATCTTTTTGCAATTTCGAACACTCAGACATTAGAATTTATCAACCGCTCAACATCGCGGTTGATCTATGTAATTCTGGCGTTAATGGGGCTAAGTTTAGCCGCCCTTGATAACCTAGGCAGTAACCTACAGACAATACTTCTTTATACCGTCACTTTCTTTGTCTGTTTAAGCGCATGCAATCTAATGGCGTTGCCTGCAATCGATAAATTACTGCCACTGAAAACCGACAGTAGCAAGAAGAAGCTTCCCCTCTCTTCGATGGCGATGGAGTCTGCCAAACTGATCTTGGTGGTGGGTTCAGGGTTAATCGCTGGCTTAGTGCTACCTATTAGCCTTGATTGGGTTGACACCGCAAGCGAATGGATTCTGTTTGTTCTTCTGTTCTTTATCGGCATTCAACTGCGTAATAGCGGACTAACACTTCGTCAGATTTTACTCAACAAGCACGGTATGGTTATCGCAATCACAATTATCATCACCTCAATGTTAGGTGGTGTAATCGCGGCTTATATCCTAGACATCCCTCTGTTCAAAGCCTTGGCAATGTCTTCTGGGTTTGGTTGGTATTCTCTGGCTGGTATCTTAATGGGTGACGCCTTTGGCCCTGTCTATGGCGGCGCTTCTTTCATGCTTGAACTGTTAAGAGAATTGGTTGCCTTGGTACTGATTCCAGTACTGATTCGTAGCTACCCGTGCACTTCCATTGGTTATGCTGGTGCTACTGCGATGGACTTCACCTTACCGGTCATTCAAACAACAGGCGGCGTTCGATGTGTGCCTATCGCTATCGTCAGTGGCTTTATCCTAAGCTTGCTTGTTCCGATATTGATGTTGTTCTTTGTATCTCTTGCTAACTAGATCGCAGGAATGGCGTTTGTTTTAGATTAGAATGCAACTCGAATACCAATGCCCGAGACACCGATACAGTTACCGAAATAAAAAGGCACTAAGTGTCATTGCTCAACAAATAACGATCACGGTAACCTGTAACGACAAAGTTATAAAAAGAATAAACTTACAAAAGGAACCACTATGAAACGCCTTTGCGTCGCATTACTGCTAGCTTCAACTTCTACTTTCTCTTTTGCAGCAGATTCAATGTCTGAAACAAACCAGTGCCAAGCAAAAAAATATGATGCGTACATCGACGCATCTTTGAATTGGTATGCCGACCTTGCTGCATTAACCTCTGAGCAATACCCAGAACTAACAGAAGTAAGTGAGTGGTTCCTAGAAGGTCGTAAGCACCACTTCGAGCTTAGTCGCGCTGCGGTAAACTACTACCTTGTGAACGATTCAAGCAAAGTGGCAACAGAGCAATCAGTAGAAGGCTGGCTGCAACTAGAGCAACACGACATTAAAACACTATCAACACGTGATGATGAACTTGGTCAAATAGCGAAAACAACGTTCGACGACCGCCAATCGACACCTCACGCTCAAAACTACGAATTGCGCTCTGCCTTTGCTGAATTGCTTAGCCACCCTAAGCAAATCGACACAGCGCTTCAACGCTACAACCAGTCGATTGCTAAGCTTGAAGCAATTAAGTGTAAATAACCCTTTATTTACTATGCTTTTGTGAGAAGTTGGATTTCATAATTAAGACGGGACATTGTTCCCGTTTTCGTTTAGATTGTCCCGCTCGCGTCAATATTAGAAAAATAACTCGCTTGCTATGGTTACGGAACAAAAAACAGCAGATGTTAGCTTCGACAGTCTTCTACGTATCTTCACGGTACCTGAAGGCCCAGATTCAACACTCACTCAAATTGAAGACAAACTTTCACGAAACCTGAATCAATTCTTACGTGAACATATTGTGGCTGAAGAAAAGCCGCTGCGTGAAATTGAGAAAGATTTTTCAAATGCTCATATACCAGAGCAGCCTGAGTTTGTTTCTGAACATACTGAGCATCTCCTCGATTCTCTTGTGTCTCATTCGGTTCACACGTCTTCGCCAAGTTTCATTGGCCACATGACCTCTGCCCTGCCGTACTTCCTGATGCCGCTTTCAAAAATCATGATTGCGTTGAATCAGAATCTAGTAAAAATCGAAACCTCAAAAGCTTTCACTCCCCTAGAACGTCAAGTTCTGGGCATGTTACATCGCCTGATTTATCAAGATAGCGATCAGTTTTATTCTCGTTGGATGCACAGTGCAAACCACTCTTTAGGTGCGTTTTGTTCTGGTGGTACCATCGCGAACATTACTGCGCTTTGGGTGGCACGTAACAATGCACTAAAAGCGCAAGGTTCGTTCAAAGGTGTCGAAAAAGAAGGCTTGTTTAAAGCCATGAAGCACTACGACTACGAAGGCCTAGCAATCTTAGTCTCTGAACGCGGTCACTACTCTCTGAAAAAAGCTGCAGATGTGCTTGGTATCGGCCAAGAAGGTCTAGTATCGGTTAAAACGGATAACGACAACCGTATTTGCACTGACGACCTAAGACTAAAGATCGAACAGCTTAAACAGAACAAGATAAAACCTTTCGCAGTCATTGGTGTGGCAGGTACAACCGAAACCGGTAATATCGACCCGCTAAGAGACATTGCTGAAGTGTGTGCCGAGTCAGGTTGTCATTTCCACGTTGATGCTGCTTGGGGCGGTGCGACTTTGATGTCTAACAATCATCGTCACCTGCTTGATGGTATCGAATTAGCTGATTCAGTCACGATTGACGCGCATAAACAGCTTTATATCCCTATGGGTGCGGGTATGGTTCTGTTTAAAAAACCAGACGCAATGACTGCCATTGAACATCATGCTCAATATATTTTGCGTAAAGGGTCTAAAGATCTCGGCAGCCATACGTTAGAAGGCTCTCGCTCAGGCATGGCCATGCTGGTTTATGCTTCGATGCACATCATCAGCCGCCCTGGTTATGAGCTACTGATCGACCAGAGTATTAACAAAGCGCGCTACTTTGCCGACCTAATTAAGCAACAAAATGATTTTGAATTGGTATCAGAGCCTGAACTTTGCCTACTGACTTACCGCTATGTACCGGAATCAGTTAAAGCCGCCCTACTTAAAGCCGATGCAAAAGAACGTATTGAACTGAATGAGTTACTAAACGAGCTCACTAAGTTCATCCAGAAAAAACAGCGAGAAACAGGTCGATCTTTTGTTTCAAGAACTCGTTTGAACCCTGAAGCTTGGGCGCATCAACCGATCATCGTTTTCCGTGTTGTGTTAGCGAACCCACTCACTGGCAACGACATTCTTTCTTCGGTACTTGAAGAACAGCGCGAAATATCGACACTAGCCCCTAACTTGATGGGTAAAATCACCAAGTTGGTTACGCAAATCAATGCATAGCCATTCAATTTTAGTTGCATCAAATTGAAAATTTCTTTCTTTTTGATGTAACTAAGCTGTCAGTTCGTACTCAATTTGCATTCTTTTTACTCAAAATCTCTTCCAGTTCTGTAGTTTTCTAAAATTTTGTTGAGGTTTGTCATATTCTTAAGCATTCATGCCGTGTTTTTGTATTAGTAAATAGTATGTTGGGTTTATACTGACTCTATGGTGCTAGTTAGCTTGATATCTATTTGAAGCTGCGGTATTTACATGCCAAAGAATATTTTGAGTCATGTTTTACTGATATTTGTTTCAGCCATACCCCCTGGTAAAAAGATATTAACTAGCAAGTTGTTCTCTATACCCTTGTGAACACTATGAATACATTAGAAAAAATACAAAAAAACCTGGAAAATTTCAGCAAGTCTGAGCGTAAGGTAGCCGAAGTAATTATGGCTTCCCCTCAAACTGCAATTCATTCTAGCATTGCTACCTTAGCTAAAATGGCTGACGTGAGTGAGCCAACAGTTAACCGCTTCTGTCGCCGTTTAGACACAAAGGGCTTCCCTGACTTTAAACTTCACCTAGCTCAAAGCTTGGCGAACGGTACACCTTACGTGAACCGTAACGTTGAAGAAGATGATGGCCCAGATGCTTATACACACAAGATTTTCGAATCGACTATGGCTTGTTTAGACGTTGCTAAAAACAGTCTCGACGCGATGCAAGTAAACCGTGCGGTTGACTTGCTGACTCAAGCAAAACGCATTTCGTTCTTCGGACTGGGTGCCTCTTCTGCTGTAGCCAAAGATGCTCAAAATAAGTTCATCCGTTTTAATATTCCGATCACATGTTTCGAAGACATCGTGATGCAACGAATGAGCTGCATTAACTGCAGTGATAACGACGTTATCGTTCTTATCTCTCATACAGGCCGAACTAAAAGCCAAGTTGAGATCGCGAACTTAGCGCGTGAAAACGGCGCGACAGTTATTGCTATCACAGCAAAAGATTCTCCACTAGATAAAGCGAGCTCGCTGTCTATCTCGTTGGATGTACCGGAAGACACTGACGTTTACATGCCAATGGCAAGCCGCGTTGTTCAGATGACGGTTATCGACGTGTTAGCTACAGGCTTCACGCTTCGTCGTGGTTCTGGCTTCAGAGAGAACCTAAAGCGTGTGAAAGAGTCACTGCGTGATTCACGTTACGAGAAATACTCTCAGTTCTAGTCTGCTTAGTCATGAACTGAAAACACATGACCAGAGAACAAGTTGAATTAAAAAACGGAGCCTAGAGCTCCGTTTTTATTTGTCTGTATAAAATGACTTATACAACGAACAAGTTTAAGACCGCTAAATAGTCCAGCTATTGCCCTTCTCAACCACGCTGTTTTCAGACGCATAAGAGTTGATAATAGTAAAACTAGACTCGACAGCAGGCTCTTGCCCAACTTGACTCATTGAAGCCTCTTTATGCTCCCCCTCTCCACAACTGCACTTCTCGCAAACCTGCTTGAGAATATGTACGAGCCTCTCTTGGTTCAATGGCAAAGGGTTTCCTTTAATCGCCACTGACTTGAGCGCATCGGCAGACACCTCATCAAACTGGGCTTCACAGACACCAAATTCCAGCAAGTTGGGTAACTTAAGCGTATCAAGCACTTCAGATAACCAAGAAATTGCGTCTTCTTGTTTTGCTTCTACGTTACCTGTCACTATCTGAGCGATTCTCTGATAACGCGTTAGGATGTCACTTCTTTGTTGCTCTTTCGCGACAGCAATGTTTTCCAACATCACAAACGGCGCTAAACGTGCGGTAATCACACTATGAGGCGCAGAAATCTTGCCTCCTAGTGCCGAGGCTAAACCATGAGCAGCACCAAGCTTAGCATTAGTGATTGCCATTCCACCAAGCATTGAGGCAAACGCTAGATCACAACGTGCTTGCGGCTCATCATCAATACATGCTCGAACCACAGATACACTCAATTTACGCAGCCCTTCCTCGCAAATCATATCGGTTAGCGGGTTAGGTTCACCACACACATAGGCTTCCATTAAATGAGTAAATGCGTCCATCGCTCCACGCCCTGATAAATACAGATTGGTGCCATGAGTTAAAGTAGGGTCGACAATCGCAACGTCAGCCAGCATATCAGGGCTTCTAAGGCTGATTTTTACTTGGTCTTGGCCTGATTTCAGCACCGCGTTTTTAGTGACCTCGGCGCCGGTACTCGCTGTAGTTGGAATAGCGATAAACGGTAGAGGTTTGGTTTTAAGAGGAACATTACGCCCGACCACTTCAACATAGTCATACAAGTTACCTTGATTAGGTAAAACCGCGGCTAACGCTTTTCCCATATCGATGGCACTGCCACCACCCATCGCGACGACCATATCTGGCTTAAATCGACGAGCAGAAATAGCCGCCTCTTCAACCATTTTGATATTAGGTTCACCGGAAACGGCAATGTGTTGATAACGCATACTCTGCGCATCCAGATAGTCAGTAACAATTGAAGTGCGCTCTAGTGTATTGCCTGTAACCAATAGCACGCTGTAGCCGTATTGATTAAAGAGAGACAATGAAGCGGAAAGTGCTCCATCACCAAAGATGATCTTTGTAGATGTCATAAATTGAAACATGGTGCCTCCTGCGCCTATGACCGAACAAAACTGCGAACTCTTGGTTGTTGGAATTTAGCCTTTATATCGTGCATCTGTATTAAGATGACTCGTTCTGTATGAGCTTTTTTTGACGAGGTGCAACTTGTCGCATTAAAGATGGATTAATATCGTATTTTTAGAGGTAATTCACACTCTTAAATTAAGGGTAATCAATCTAGATACCCATAAGAAATCAGTATGGATCCTTTTTGTGGCCATTATTTGCTCTGATAGACAAAACCTATTGTATTAAGAGGTAATTCCATCTTTATTTCCCCATGGCATTGAGGCATAGTTGGTTTTAAGAAATTTAGAGTGGCATTCACTAAAGAATAGTTAACATAATCGAGTTAACGAGCCTCATCCCGTATTTAGGAGAAATTAAATGTTTGTAGTTATTTTTGGTCGCCCTGCTTGCCCATTCTGTGTTCGTGCAAAAGAGCATGCTGAAACTCTTAAAGCTAAACGCGATGACTTCAACTACCGTTACGTTGACATCCACGCTGAAGGTATCAGCAAGGCAGATCTAGAGAAGACTGTTGGTAAACCTGTAGACACAGTGCCACAAATCTTCATCGACCAAGACCACATCGGCGGCTGCACAGAATTTGAAGCATACGCAAAGGAAAACCTAGGTCTTTTCGACTAAGCTAGAATTACACGAGAATCTAGGCTAAGGCCTTAAACAGCTGACCCATTTAAGCGTTAGACTGTACGATTTGTAGAAAGCCCGCTCACTGTAGCGGGCTTTTTTATGATCAGTTTCCATACGGAATAAGAATAAGGTCAAAATAAAGTAAATTAGCAAAATATCGCTTATAATTTATTTATATTTAGATACAATTCACCTCTCAAACTTACCCTGTGTTTCACGCCAATTATTGAGCGACCACTGTGAATATCGACGTTGTTTTTCTGTTAGAACAAAACCCCATTCTCCTCATCTTTGTTGTTTTATCGATTGGTTTAGCCATTGGTAAAATTCGTTTCGGTAGCCTCCAACTCGGTAATTCAATCGGTGTTCTGATTACTTCCCTTGTCATGGGACATCTTGGTTTTTCTTTTAACCCTGATGCACTCACCATTGGTTTTATGTTATTCATCTACTGTGTTGGCATTGAAGCAGGGCCAAACTTCTTCGGTATCTTCTTTAGAGATGGTAAACATTACCTAATTCTTAGCCTTGTAGTACTTTCTACGGCTATTGCCCTAACCTATTTCAGTAGTCATTACCTCGGCCTAGGCTTTGGATTGTCTGCCGGCATGATGGCTGGCGCTCTTACAGCAACACCAATCCTTGTAGGTGCGCAAGATGCATTGAATTCTGGGCTTGCTGAAGTGCCAAGAAATATGGACTTGAGCCTGATTATCGAAAACCTTTCTGTCGGTTATGCGATGGCTTACTTGGTTGGTTTAATCAGTATGATCATGTTCGCTCGATTGATTCCAAAGCTACAAAAAGTAAATCTACACGACTCGGCCGAGCAGATAGCTCAAGAGCGTGGTTTAGGTGCATCTGGTCAACGTAAGGTTTATCTTCCTATCATTCGTGCTTACCGTGTGGGACCTGAGCTTATCTCTTGGACTGACGGTAAGAACCTGCGTGAATTGGGTATCTATCGCCAAACAGGCTGTTACATCGAACGTATTCGTCGTAACGGTATTCTTGCCCATCCAGATGGTGACGCAATTCTGCAAGAAGGCGATGAGATCGCATTGGTTGGTTTCCCAGACAGCCACGCTCGTCTAGATCCAAGTTTCCGTAACGGTAAAGAGGTCTTCGACCGTAACCTTCTCGATCTACGTATCGTAGAAGAAGAGATCGTCGTTAAAAGTGACAATATCGCAGGTAAACGTCTTTCAGACCTCAATTTGTCTGAGTATGGCTGTTTCCTTAACCGCGTAGTTCGAGCTCAAATTGAAATGCCGATGGACTTAAACATCGTGCTTTCCAAAGGTGACGTGCTGCAAGTGAGTGGTGAAAAAAGTCGTGTTCACGGCTTAGCTGAGAAAATTGGCTTCATCTCGATCCACAGCCAAATGGCAGACTTGATGGCTTTCTGTAGCTTCTTCATTCTGGGCATTTTGTTTGGTTTGATCACCATGACATTCGGTCAGGTATCGTTTGGACTAGGTAACGCGGTTGGCCTGCTTCTATCAGGCATAATGCTTGGTTTCCTACGAGCGAACCACCCTACCTTTGGTTACGTGCCTCAAGGGGCGTTGAATATGGTCAAAGACCTGGGTTTGATGTTCTTTATGGTCGGTATCGGGTTGAGCGCCGGTGGCAAGATATTCGAGCACTTAACCCAAGTTGGCCCACAGGTCATTGGTATTGCTCTGGTGGTGAGTGTACTGCCAGTATTCTTCGCTTACTTGGTCGGCGCTTATGTGCTGAAGATGAATCGAGCTCTATTGTTTGGTGCGATCATTGGTGCGCGAACCTGTGCTCCAGCAATGGACATCGTAAACGACCATGCTCGCTCAACCATTCCGGCTCTGGGTTATGCAGGTACCTATGCGATAGCCAATATATTGATGACCTTAGCAGGTACTTTTATCATCATCATTAGCTAGCGCCTGCTGCTTTAAAAGCAGCCCAGCTTAGATATTTTAAATGCACTAATTCATCTTTGGATTAGTGCATTTTTTATTACGTCAGCTCAGCTTTCACCGCCCCCAAACCTGCTCTTAGAGCTTTTGCATCTCGCGACTCGTATCCCGCACCTGCTCTTAAATCTCTTCGTATCTCGCCACTCGAATCCCGTATCTGCTTTTAAGACAAAAAATAGGCGCTCAATGAGCGCCTATTTTTTATCTGTCGTTTGATTCGATTATTCGAATTAGATGTCAGCTACATCAAATTCAACCGCTGTATCAACGTCAGCTTCGTAATCCACACCTTCAACACCAAAACCGAATAGCTTCAAGAACTCTTCTTTGTACTCTACGTAGTCAGTCAGTTCTTTCAGGTTCTCAGTTGTGATTTGAGGCCATAGGTTACGACAATGCTCTTGAATGTCGTCACGAAGTTCTAGGTCGTCTAGACGTAGACGGTTCACTTCATCCACTTCTGCTACGCTGCCATCTTCTTTGTATAGACGTTGGCTAAACATACGGAAGATCTGTTCCATACAACCTTCGTGGATACCTTCTTCACGCATCTTCTTGAACACCATAGCGATGTAAAGAGGCATAACAGGGATAGCCGAGCTTGCTTGAGTCACAACAGACTTAAGAACAGCAACGTTTGCAGTACCGCCAGTTTGGCCTAGCTTCTCGTTCAGCACTGATGCTGCACGGTCTAGATCCATCTTCGCTTTACCTAGAGCGCCATCCCAGTAGATTGGCCACGTTAGTTCAGTACCGATGTAGCTGTAAGCAACAGTTTTACAACCGTCAGCTAGAACACCTGCTTCTGATAGAGCGTTGATCCAAAGTTCCCAATCCTCACCGCCCATTACAGTAACAGTGTCTTTGATCTCTTCTTCAGATGCAGGCTCAACACTTGCTTCGATGATCAGGTCTTTGTTCGTATCAACAGCCGTTGATGTGTATGTTTCACCGATAGGTTTTAGAGCTGAACGAATCACTTCACCAGTCTCTGGCATTTTACGCACTGGAGACGCCAGTGAGTACACAACCATATCGATTTGGCCTAGATCTTCTTTGATCAGGTCAATTGTTTTCTGTTTCGCTTCGTTAGAGAAAGCATCGCCGTTCAGGCTTTTTGAATACAGGCCTTCTTCTTTAGCAAGCTTATCGAACGCTGCTGAGTTGTAATAACCAGCTGTGCCCGGCTTTTTCTCAGTACCGGCTTTCTCGAAGAAAACACCGATAGTTGAAGCGCCGCCACCAAATGCAGCCGCAATACGTGAAGACAAGCCGTAGCCACTTGAAGAACCAACAACTAGTACACGTTTAGGTGCGTTTGCGATTGGGCCTTGAGCTTTTGTGTAAGCAATTTGTTCTTTTACATTAGCTTCACAACCGACTGGATGTGTTGTAGTACAGATGAATCCGCGAATTCGAGGTTTGATGATCATATTCAACTTCCTTAAAAAATCAGGTTAAGGATAAAAGTTTCGTACGCAAATGGCATCTAATTTCTGTAAAAATGTGGTGAAAATGCAAGTGGTTGGAGCACTCAGCTGATATTTGCTGACTAAGTCACCATTTGTTAACGCTTCTACTGAGACTTCTACGACAAAAACAAAAAAAGGCACCTTGATAGGTGCCTTTAATCATTTCTTTATCTAAGCAACGCTATTTAGCTTAGGTTTTAACTCTTTTCGCGTCAAAGTTTCACTAAAGTCATGACTGAAGTGGTCAACTTGAATCGCTGTGTAGCGTAGTTTATCAGCAGCAACAATTTGGTCGACTTCTTCTTGTGTCAGAACATCAGCAGCAAGTGCTTGAGCCAGTTTATCCGCCAGCAAGCCTTTACGAGCCACTTTGCCCTCTTTCACTGCTTTGAAGATCTTACGCTCCAAAGGTTTAATGCTGTACATCGCATTGAAAGCATTCTCCATAAGGCCAACACTGTCATCTTCCTCTTTGCCAATGTAACAAAGGTGAGTCAAACGTTCACGGTGTGCACCTGGAGTCATCAAGCTCTCTGCTAGTTGAACGGTTAGGTTATCACTTGGTTTTTCGAAGTGGTTACCTACAGGGAAAACTAGACCTTTAAGTACTTTACCTACCATCTTGTTCGGGAAGTTACGGTACGCTTCTTGTAACGACTTCGCCGCATTGTGGAAACAGTGTTGAACCGCGTAATGGACGTAGTCTAGGTCAGCTTGTTGACGACCTTCGTCTTCATACTTCTTAAGCGCAGCAGACGCCATGTATAGGTAACTTAGACCATCACCCAAACGTGCTGAGATAAGCTCTTTACGTTTCAGTTCACCACCTAGCGTCAGCATTGCGAAATCCGCACTGACAGCAAGCGCACGGCTCAAACGAGTCAAGTCTTGGTAGTAAGGCTTAGTCGGACCGCTCATGTCGGCTTTAATGAACTTAGAACCTGTTAGTGCCGCACCAAAAGCACCGAACGTGTTTTTAGTCGCGTGTGAGATGTGCTTGAACAACAAGCTATCAAAGTCTTTTGCACCTTGCTTCTCATCTGGGTTCGCTGCCGCTTCCATTTCGCTCAATACGTATGGGTGACAACGTGTCGCACCTTGACCGAAGATCATCAGGTTACGAGTTAGGATGTTCGCACCTTCTACTGTGATAGCAACTGGAATACCTAGGTAAGGCGCTGCCAAGTAGTTCATTGGGCCATCTTGAATTGCACGACCTGAATGGATATCCATTGAGTCATTCAAAATAGTACGTGCCATCTCTGTCATATGATATTTCGCGATAGCCGTTACGATACCCGGCTTCTCTTTCATATCAAGTGACGTGGTTGTCAGCGTACGAGTCGCTTCTAATAGATACGTTAAACCACCAATACGGCCTAAGCTCTCTGCAACACCTTCAAACTTACCAATCGACATACCGAACTGCTTACGAACATAAGCGTATGCGCCAGTCGTTTTCGCTGTTAGGTGGCCCATCGCCGTGCCAAGTGCGGGTAATGAGATACCACGACCTGCAGACAGACATTCCACCAGCATACGCCAGCCTTTACCTGCGTAATCTGCGCCACCGATTAGCCACTCCATAGGAATAAAGACATCGTGACCGCGAGTTGGACCATTCATAAACGCAAGACCAAGTGGATCATGACGCTCACCAATCACAACACCTTCGTGGTCAGCTGGAATAAGTGCACAAGTGATCCCAATGTCTTCTTTGTCACCCAATAGCTTTTCTGGATCGTGAAGTTTGAAAGCCAGACCAAGTACCGTTGCCACTGGTGCTAGCGTAATGTAACGCTTGTTCCAGTTAAGCTTGATACCTAGTGTCTCTTTGCCTTCGTGCATGCCCATACACACAGTGCCGACATCAGGGATACCACCCGCATCGGAACCCGCTTCAGGGCCTGTTAATGCGAAACATGGGATATCTGTACCGTCAGCAAGACGTGGTAGCCAGTAGTCTTTTTGATCTTGAGTACCGTAGTGAGACAGTAGCTCACCAGGGCCAAGAGAGTTTGGAACCATTACTGAAACTGCAGTACTGATACTACGAGTTGCAATCTTGGTTACGATTGTAGAGTTGGCGTGCGCCGAAAACTCACGACCGCCGTACCCTTTCGCGATAATTAGCGAGAAGAAACGCTCTTTGCGTAAGAAGTTCCAAACTTCCTCTGGAAGGTCTCTGTCTTCTTTCACAATTTTGTGGTCATCAAGCATAGCGAGCAAAGTTTCAAGTTCATTATCCATGAACGATTGCTCTTCTGCTGTCAGCTGAGGTTTTGGGTACTGGTGAAGCTTAGTGAAATCTGGTTTACCAGAAAACAGCTCTCCGTCCCACCACACGCTACCCGCTTCCATCGCTTCTTTCTCGGTGCTAGATAGTGGTGGTAGTACTTTTTTAAAGAGTTTAAAAGCTGGGTCACTTACCCATTTTTGTCTTAGAGAGCTCATAGTTCAGATCCTTTTGTTCACTATATTGTTTGTGAATATTTTGCTTTTTATTGTTTTATTCTTTTGCTGACATGCCAGCGGCCAAATATGGAATGAGAATATCGACCACTGCCTTCGCATCTATCTTTCTGTCATAGTCATTCTCTGCAATTTCTATCAGAGCCTGGCTAGATGCCATGGTGAATACACAAGTCCCTAGGGTGAAGTGCAATCGCCAAAATAACTGTTCTTGAGTGAGATTCGGGTTGGCTTTCATTACTGAGCTAGTAAACAGAGTTAGTACTTCGCTGTAGCGAGTGGTAATGAACCAACGCAAGTGACCTTGCACATCCGTATAACCTCGACCGATGAGTAACATAAATCGACTCGTACCATTTGGCCTTACATCATTCAGTGCTCTTAGCGGCTGTCTCAGAGACTCAAACACATCACTCATAGAATACGTTTCGTTCAAGTTTAAGTTCACTAAAGCGTCTTGCAGTGCAGGCATAAATGCTTCTAAGTATCGATTTAATACGGCACGAACCAGAGTCTTCTTGTCGCCAAAGTGGTAGTTCACTGAAGCAAGATTGACATTGGCTTTACCCGTAATGGTGCGTAAAGAGGTGTCATTAAAACCGTGCTCAGCAAATAAGCCTTCAGCCACATCTAAGATTTTGTCTTTGGTTGTACTTCTTGGTGCCATTTCAATCACTCGTATTAAACAACTGTTTGAAATATACGCTTAGTACATTTATTTAACAAGCAAGCAACATCACATTTTCACAAATTGGTCGTACCAGTTAATCGCTTTATTCACTAACCGATTGAATCGATGCATGTTTACAAAAAAGGAAAAATTAATGAATTTTCTGGGAACTGAAATAGAAATGGAGGGTCATAAATTAAGTAGAAAACAGAGTATTTAGAAGTTTAACAGGCCGTCAAACTTGTCTCTCCCCTGCTTTCTTAATTACTGCATTTTCCTTATTAACTCCTATACTTGTATCCGCCCAAACCGTGTTGGTTTGGGCTTTTTTTTGTTTGTTGTTTAGGGTGAAACCTTACTTACCCTTCTTCACTGCTACAACTACAAACTAAACAGCGCGATCGATTCTTTATATATTGTCATTTTTTCCTAAAAATCGAACTACCACGCTTGGCACATTGGTCTCACTGAGATACGTATTTCAAACAACCTCCTAACCAACGTTTACCAATCTCTGCCCAAGCCGAATTCTAGCCTTGCATTTATTTTCAACACATCTACTCGAAGCTTGCCACCTGTCACTACTGGTAAATTAATCAATAGAGATAGAGACTTACATTCGAAATAAAGCCAACAAACTTAGCAATTTCTAGCAGATGTCCTAAGCTTCGTTTAATACCCTTCTCAACTAAGTAGTTAAACGTAGTTAAACGCTAGTTGGGAGGAGGCGGGAGCTTTTAAAAGTAGAAGGAGACCTACTTTGAGACTGTTTAAATTACCCATCATCTGTTGCTTAGCTATTGCAACTCCACTCTCTGCTCAAACTTTAGAACAGGCCGTTGCCATCACCTTGGCTACCAACCCTGAGATAAAGAGTATCTTTAATGAGTTTGTGAGTGTCCAAAAACGAAATGATGCCGCAGGCGGTGCTTATAGGCCGAGTATCGATCTTGATGCTGGTATTGGTTACGAAGGTATAAACCCAGCAGAAAGTAGCGGGAGCCCGGACTCTGACCTTACACGAAAGGAAGCCACCATATCCCTCACTCAGTTGCTGTGGGATGGTTCGTCGACTCTCAATGATATTGACCGTACTGCCGCAGAAGCGGAATCGGTTCGCTTACAATTACTCGCGGATGCCGAAGACAAAGCGCTAGAGGTCACACAGATCTACCTGGATGCAGTCAAAGCAACTGAAGTTTTAGCCCTTTCGGAAAGTAACCTTGCCATCCACAAGAAAATCTATAAAGACATCAAAAAACGTGCAGTCTCAGGCATAGGCTCAACCGCAGATGTATCTCAAGTAGAAGCTAGGATTGCAAAAGCGCACGGCAATTTATTAGCCGCACAGAACAACCTAATTGATACCCACACTCAATTTAGAAGAATAGTGGGTCAAGAACCGCTTGGCTTAGTTTACCCAAGAGCCGATATTTCTATGATTCCTCTGTCATTATCAGACGCCCTTGTTGATGCTCTGGACCAACACCCGGTAATCAAAGTCGCAACTGCAGATGTCGATTCGGCGCACTTCCAGTACAAACAATCAAAAGGGGTTAACTACCCGACTTTCTCTATCGAGGCATCTCAATCATGGCGCGATGATGCGGGAGGCGATGAAGGTTCGAGCCAAGAGACGTTGGCAATGTTAAGAATGCGATACAACCTCTACAACGGTGGTACCGATAGTGCTAATTCAGAAGCTGCAGCTTACCAACTCAATAAAGCGAAGGATCTAAGAGATCGTGCTTATCGACAAGTGGAAGAAGGCCTTCGCCTATCTTGGAGTGCATTGGACCTGACGTTGCAACAAAAGAACTTCTTGTCTGATCACGTGGATTCGGCGTCAGAAACCGTTATCGCTTATGAGAAACAATATCGAATCGGCAAACGTACGCTCCTTGACCTGCTTAACACTGAAAACGAATTGTTTGAAGCCCGTAAAGATTACTTAGATGCGCATTACTCTGAACAGTACGCTAAATACCGTGTAATGAACGCGACAGGCTCTCTATTGAACGCTCTACTGGTCGACATTCCAGACGAGTGGACAACGGCCGTGGAGTATTAATGATGAAAAGACCTTATTTATTGCTTTCCGCATTAACGATAACGCTATGTGCATGCTCTAGCCAAAATGAAGAGCCCTACATAGAAACGCCAGAAGCGGAGCAAATTTCAGACCTGCAAGACGATGATAACGATGGGGTGGTCAATGCACGAGATACCTGCCCAAGTACACCTAGAGCGTCATTAGTTGATAATGAAGGCTGTGGCGAGACTATACGCTCAGAAGAAGTCAGACAGCTGAACATCCTTTTCGCCAATGACTCCTATGAAGTTAACCCTATCTTCTCAGATCAAATCACTACCATGGCTGAGTTCTTAGAAACCTACCAAAGTGCATCGATAGAAATTCAAGGTTACGCCAGTAAAGTCGGCGCGAGTGAATACAACTTAGAGCTATCAAAGAAGCGCGCTCACCACGTTGAAGATGAATTATTGTCGAATGGTATAGACCCGAGCCGAGTAAGAGTTGTCGGTTACGGTGAAAACCGCTTAGAGAGCGATGGCAACGATGCTACTTCTCATGCACTGAACCGTCGAGTAACAGCAACGGTTGTCGGGCTGAATGAGCAGATCGTCGAGGAGTGGACCATATTTACCACGCTAGAAAAATAAAGTGACACTGTCACTCCGGTCATCCAAAACGATCCGCAACTCATGCCGATCAAAATAATGAGTTGAATCTAGGAGTTTTAGATCATCAATAACTAACCAAACTAAAAACACTAGCAATTAGGATCAATAAAGCCGTGATAGGAAACCCTATCACGGCTTTTTTGTTCTTTGTTGTCACATGAATCGGGGAGGATGATTCTGTGACTCGTCTTGCTACTCAGAAAATAGCTTGTTAATCAGTGAATAGGCTCGCCGTTAAACGAGCCTACCGCTAATTATAGTTTTACTTCTTGTTGCTTTGCTGTTTTCGGTAAAGAAATGCTTAGCAGGAAGTAACCTAGAATTGCAGCTGTTGTAGACCCCATCAGGATGCCTAGTCGAGCTAGTGTGTCAAAATCTGCGTTCGTTGGGCCAAACGCTAACGAAGAGATAAAGATAGACATTGTAAAACCAATACCACACAGCACAGATACTGCGAAGATGTTCATAAAGTTCACACCTTCAGGGAGCTTAGCGACACCCAGTTTCACCGCACCCCAGCTGAATGCAAAGATACCAAGAGGCTTACCAACCAATAGACCCATAGCGATACCAAGCGGTAGCATACCTGTTAGGCTTGAGATTGAGATACCTTCCAATGAAATACCTGCGTTTGCAAAAGCAAAGACTGGCAAAATTGCAAAAGCGACGTATGGGTGCAGAGCATGCTCTAAGTGTTTCAGCGGTGAACGCTCCCCTTTATTGCCTTTCAGTGGAATAGCAAAACCAATTACTACACCAGCCAATGTTGCGTGAACACCAGACTTCAATACTGCGAACCACAGAATAGCACCAACAATGAGGTAAACGCTCAGCTTAGTCACATGCTTGTTGTTTAGCATGAACAACACACCAGTCGCGATAAAGCCAACTGTAAGTGCTAGCGTTGATAGGTCGCCTGAGTAGAACAGTGCAATGATAACAACAACACCTAGGTCGTCAATAATTGCCAGCGCTAGCAGGAATACCTTCAAGCTTACCGGTACACGGTTGCCAAGAAGAGCCATAATACCCAGTGCGAATGCGATATCAGTCGCTGCTGGGATAGCCCAACCTTGAAGCGCTTCAGGGTTACTTGAGTTAAATAGCACGTAAATAAGTGCAGGAGCTAGCATACCACCCACAGCTGCGATAGCTGGGAAGATTGCTGTCTCTTTAGACTTTAATGCGCCTTCTAAAAGTTCGCGCTTAACTTCTAAGCCGATAAGAAGAAAGAAGACAGCCATTAAGCCATCGTTAATCCAGTGAGACACAGACATACCAAGAACGTAGCTGTGAAGTACACCTTGGTACATTTCGTTCAGTGGTGAGTTTGCTACAAACATTGCGATCGCCGCAGCGATGACTAGTATGATGCCGCCAGCAGATTCCATTTTAAAGAAGTCACGGATGACGTCGGTCATGATTTCGCCCTTATATTTATTATTTAAATAAACGAATAACAAAGAATAGCCATGAGTTTATATCCAAGTTTAATTGATAGATAATCACTTCTTCGGATGTTTAACTTCGGTTTTTCCTACAAATACTAAACAATACGTCGTATATTCCATAATGTTGTTATGCACCATGAATTAAGTATAGATGAGATTATCGAACCTGTATGCACAATTCATTGAGGTTGAAGAAAAGTAGAAGGCATAAAAAAAGGCTATCAAATGATAGCCTTAGGTGTTTTTTAGTAGCCGGTTAACTGCATAAAACCGGTCGCTTCATGGCTCCCGCTCGCCCTTATTGGCCCTTCCCAATATGGTATGACAAATGGAAGCCACATATCTCTGCGTATAATGCGTGTCGTCAGGTTGATATCGTGCTTAGGGACATTAATGATCCATTGCAGGGGCATCCGTCTTCCATTCATCAACGTTGTATTTTGCAACGGTTGAATGGAAATATCAGATTCCGTTAATTGATAAACTTTGCCTGAGCGCGTTGCTAATGTACCGAATACGTAAGGCAGTTGTTGGTTATGACGATAACGGTTAATGCTCAACGCAGTACCGTCATCGAGGTTAAATATAAACCAATCCCAACCTTGTTGGCCCACACCAAGTAAGCCGCTGCCCCACTCTTTATGTACCCACGCTGTTCCTTCCACTTTTTTAGCAACGCCGTCTAGGTTCAATACACCGCTCAAAGATAAAAATGGGGCGCTGAAGTTATAAGACGCGACAGGCAATAAGTCGTGTTTTTTCTGATAGCCGTTCTCACCGTTGAGCACATAGGGCCCTTTTGCAATGGTGTCGAGCTCAAGTCCAAACGTGTCAGTTTGCACTTGAAGGCGTCCAGGGAATGGTGTGTTGCCGAGTGCGCGCCAGTTCCAGTTATCAATCCAAAGTCTGAATGGGCGATTGGTCATTCCCGCTTGGCCAATACCGCCACGAGCCATGCGCTGCTCTTTCCATACTTTTGACTTAGAAGAGACCACTACGTTTGAAATATAGACTTGAGGGCTTTGCCACCCAGGAGTTTCACGTTCGTCCGTTGCGATACGGAAAAAGCTCCACTGAACCGAATAGTCTTTGCCGTCATCACCTTTCAAAGACGCAAAGTAATGCCACCACTCATGTTGAAACTCTGGGTGGAACTTAAAATCTTGTGGTAGCGAAACGTTGCGGTCTGGCAATACAGGCTCGAACACATTGAAGTGTTCATTAACCAATACTGAGTTAACTTCATTCACGCCCTTTTCACCAGGATCGATGAAATAGGAGTAATATCCCCAAACACTTAAAAAGATGCCGAAGAAACTGATTAATAAAAGAGAAGACAGGATTCGTTGTCTTACCTTCGTTGAACTATTCCTTAAAAACATACTAAAGCGCATCCCTCAATGACTTCATCGGAGTGTTCCGAATCATTCTCATCACTGGTAAAGCACCAGCTAACATCAATGCTGCCATGGCCCACGCAAATGTCTGCAAATAGTCCCAAGGAATCACTTGTAACTCGAGTGACCAGCCAAAAGACTGCTTTATCACGATATCAACAATTAGGCTCGCTAACGCTAAGCCGAGAGGAATCGCAATTAAAGAGGAAATAAGCCCAAACACAAACAGCTGCAAGCTACCTGTCAGAATCAGCTCTTTCGCCGAGACCCCCAAACAGCGCTGCAAGGAAATATGCCTCTGTCGAGACACTTCACCCGCAACCGTCGCGAAGAAGATACCGAAGACGGCGATAACCAAGGTGATGTTTCCTAAAGTATCTGCAATCGCGAACGTCCTATCGAACACTCGCATCGCTTGACTGTGGATATTGTTGTTATCAAAAACACGCTCCGAGCCAAGCCTGAATACGTTTTCTAATCGGCTGCGAAGCCCTAATGAATTAACATCGTCTTTGAGTATTACGCCAAGGCCCACATTGCCCCGCCCTGCAAACCCATACAGCCAGTTTCGATGTGACATCATAACTTGATGGTAAGGGTTGCCATAATCGTAATAAACGCCGACAACCTGCCAACCAGAGCCGAGGTTGTCATAGAGGTCAATGTAGTCGCCTGGGCGAATCCCCAGCTTGAGAGACATCGATTCACTGATCAATACACCTTTAGAGTGATGTAAGTGATACCAGTAATTCGGAATACCTAATTTAATGGTCAGTGCTTCTAGTTCGCCTTCTGAAGGACCTGTACTGACCACCTGAATGCTGCCGACTGGAGACGCAAGATCTTTCTCCCAACGCCACCAAACCGAATCCACTTCAGGCTGGTCAGATAGCCAGTTACTCATACGAGCAGCGGCGTTGTTGGTCGGGTAAATATAAAGATCGGCAGCCAAGCGCTGTGTTAGCCATTTATCAGTGGTATCTCTAAAACTACCGACCATAGTTTCTACACCAATATTGGCTGTTAAGGCCAACATAAAGGCCATCGTCGCCACACCGCGGTAGCTCATACTTGAAGCTGCGTCAGCAAAGAACCAGCGAGCACGAACCCAGCGCAATGAATAAGAAAGGCTGTTAAATAACTTCCACATCAAAAACGGGGTAAATAGAGCCACACTAATCAGCATTAGTGCGATAATCGCAAAACCCGTTTCCTGAGTCTGAGGGGCTTGATACACAGCGACAGCTGCAACCAAGAAACCACAACCAATCAAAGCCTGCCAAGTGAACTCTGTGCCAGCAAAGCGCATCAAAGATAAACGAGAGGTCAAACGAATCGGTTGTGAACGAAGCAGACGAACCAATGGCCAAGCACACGCTAAGAACGCACCAAGTAACGCCATCAATAAGCTGTAGCCGCTCCATCGCCAATTCCAGTCAATCGTTAAACCAACGTTGGCATCGTATAAGTCGCCTAAACTTGAAGATACCGCAGGTAACAATTGGTTAGCTAACATGACCCCGAATACATTACCGCAGATCCAACTCAGTACGACCAATAGCAGCAACTCTAAGCAAAGCGCTTTAGCCAGTTGCCATCCCGATACACCTGTTTGTCTTAAGATTCCGACTAACGGTTGGCGCTGAATAAATGACAGCGACATGGCTTGATAGAAAATAAATAAGCCAACCACAAACGACAGCATACCCATCGCTTTTAGATTTAAGTGGAATGCACTGGTTAGCGACTCAAGCTCTGCCTTAGAGCTACGAGAGATCGTTAAACCATTGGGTAGCATGTTTTTAAGACGCTCAAACTTCTCAGTGGACATGTCTGAACAGGCAATCACTGAAAGCCCGGCACTACGTTTGAGCATTCGGAGCAATGAGATATCCGCAATCAGCCTTGTACCATTAATCAGGTCGTTTTGATCAACAACCACAGGACCAAGCTCAGAACCATCCATCAAAGGGATGTAATCACCGTTGTGCCATTCCATGTGTTCAGCAAGATCATCACTGACAAGGATTGGATACGGTGGCTTCATGAGGTTCAAAGCTGTGAGATCTTTTAAAGCAATACCAGGTTGTAACTGAAGCATAGAAACAGGGTCTATGCCGACAAGCATGAAGTTTGCGCCATTTTCATCAGTGATACGATGGTGATCAAGAGGAGAACACTGTTGAAAGCCTTCACGGCGAAGGTGGATATAAAAGCCTTGCGGGATTTTATTGGCGTTGTGTTTTGGTCGAATACGGTAAGGAAGAGGATTCGAAAAGAGCTTTTCGCCATGCGCATAGCTTTGCTTAGCGTGTTGGTTGATAGCAGTAACACCAACCAAAAGTGATACGCCGAGGGTTAAACCAAGCCATACCAAAATAATCTGCAGTGGGTAACGTCGATAGTGACCGAGTAGTGCCTTAACTACGGGCCATAACATGCAGTTGCCCTCCTTGTAGACGGATCCTACCATCCATATGCAGAGCTACTTTTTCACTGTGTGTTACCAACAGCAACGTACATTCTAATTGACGAGCCAAAGAGGTCAGCAAACGCATTACCGCTTCTGCATTACGCTCATCTAAACTACCGGTCGGCTCATCGGCCAGCAATATTTTTGGTTCCATATACAGCGCACGCGCAATGGCCGCACGTTGTTGTTGGCCACCAGACGCTTCTTCAGGGTAACGGCCAAGTAAAGGCATAAGATCTAAAGCAGAAAGAATCTGTCTCCAGAGCCCTTTATCTTCAGGTAAACCTTTTAATTGACGGCAAAAACGAATGTTATCGGCGATGTTCAATGTCGGCAGTAAGTTGAACTGCTGAAAGATATGGCCAATATTGTTTCTGCGATAAGCGGTGCGATCACGCTCGGTAGAGTCGTGCATGTTGAAGTGAGGGAAAGCGATTTCACCCGAATCGGCAAGGTCTAAACCCGCGATAAGATTCAGTAAAGTACTTTTACCTGAACCGCTTTCGCCCATTAATGCCAGCTGGTCACCTTGGTTTAATGTCAGTTCAGCACCTTGCAAAACAGGGTGGAACTCCCCCCCATCGACATAGCCTTTACATAGGTCTGACAGCTTTAACATTAAACAGCTCGCATTAGTTAGAATTTGGAAGGAGAATCTACACTAATTCCCTGTTATGAGGAAGTATTTTGAAAGATAGATCACACACCAACGATAAAGTGATGCGATTGGTGCGCTCGACTTCAACTTCCTATCAAGTTTTTAATCCATTTTCTTGTTTTCATGCGATAGAGCGACCCGCCCCACTTAATTACTTCTTCAGTAAGGAACAATAGGTAAACCCACTCAGGTGGAAACTTAAAGTAAATAGCGGCGATGGCTGCCAACGGAATACCTATCACCCACTGAGCAATCAAATCTTGGTATAGACAGAACTTCACGTCACCGCCCGCTCTGAGTACACCAACGATCACCGTCATTGGAATAGATCGAATGACAATACCCACGCTGAGAATCAAAATAAACTTCTCTGAAAGTGCTCTAGTTTCTTCTGTCAAAGCACTAAAGGCATTCAATATTGGCGTTTGTATAAAGTAGAGGAAAATCGCCACCACAATACTGGTCAAGAAGCACAAAATCGTTAAGCCGAGTGCTTGATAGTAAACCGCTTCATTGTTTTTCGCACCAAGTTGGTTGCCCACCAAAACCGCGGCTGCATTCGACATCCCAATCAATAAACTCAATGAGATAGATTCAACTGGCGTCATCACCGAAAGCGCAGCTAAACCTTGCACGCCCGATTGCCCCATAATGGCATGATAAGCGAATAAGCCACCAGCCCAGGCTAAGAAGTTGAAGGTTGTCGGCAAGGACAATTTCAAGAAGCGAACAACTTTCTCCACCGTTGCTGCGGCTTTAATATCACAAAGTTTGAAGGCTAATAAATGTTTAGAGAAATAGAGGTAGCCAAACAAGGTCGCCACTTCAATTGCGCCACTCAGAACTGTCGCAATTGCCGCGCCTTTGATGCCAAGAACAGGAAACCCTAAGTTACCAAAGATCAACACCCAGTTTAAGAAGACGTTAGACAGGATACCGATACCACTGAAAAAGGTACTCAATCCAGGCTTATGCATCGCTCTTAAGCCAACGGCCATACTGCTGACACACGATACAGCTAACATGCTAAATGAGGTGATAACAATATATTCAACACCCAAGCTAATCACTTCTTGAGAGTCGGTAGTCACACCCATAATTTGTGCAGGGAAAGAGACAAAGAACACGATGGTCAACAGCGCAAACAGCGTCGAAACCAGCCAGGTTAGTGCTGTGCTTTCTCTCACACCTTGTTTGTTGCCCGCGCCCCAATATTGAGCTGTCAACAGAGCTCCGCCCGTGGTCACGCCCACCAGCATAATGGTCGTCACAAACATCGCACGGCTTGCAACTCCGACTGCAGCAATATCTGCTTCTCCTAGTTGACCTAACATCAACACATCCACCAAACCTCGGCTTGAAAACATGATGCTCTGCAAGGTGATTGGCAAAGCAATGGCAATCAACCTGCGAACAAAATCGCCGCGTGTGTGATGAATAATTGAAGAGAGCAACATAGGAATACCTGAACGGAACGTGTTGATGACAAAAGGATTATTCTTTCAGTATATCAATGTTCGAATTTCAACCATACATAAATCATACTGAGGGCATCAATTTCCGTATAACGTCTTTTCACGTTTCATCCATTGGATGACAATAAGGTGATACTCCCAAGCCTTGGTAAGAATAGTTTGGTAAATATAATCAATTCTCAAATTAGTCATAAAAAGTAGATATCAAACAATACCCATACATACAACACTCAACTTGAACTACCAAAAACCTAAATTGACGGAAATCAAAGTTACTCCCGATGTTTATTTCATTGAATTTGTTATCAATTTTCACACAGCGACCTAACCTTATGATTTGTGTGGTTTTATTGTGTTAAATTTTTATCCATCTAATTATTCGATTAATATTCATTCCTTTTTGTCATTTCATAAATCACCTTTAATTCAATAACTTCCACCCCAGTTTCAATAGGGAGTTAAAATGAATAATAAAAAATTAACAATGAGTTTGGCAGGTGTCGGTATCTTGGCTTATTTAGGTACGGTGTATACGGTTGATAAAAACGATCAACGCATTGCCGCTGAAAGCCTCGCGCAATTTTCTTCTTTGGATAAGTCCTCTTTAGACTACCAAGCCATGAAAGTACTCAGTGATAAAGGGTGCGCTTACTGCCACACCAACGAAAGTGAAATGCCCTTCTATTCGGAATGGCCAATCGCGAAAACCCTCATGAATACCGACATACAAACAGGTATGAAGCACTTTGAAATTACGCAACTCTTCAACGGTATTCAGAATAATGAACCAGTATCCGAAGTAGCGCTCGCTCGCATCGAAAAGGTGCTCTACGACGGTTCTATGCCACCTAAGATCTATCAGTCCATGCACTGGTCTGCAGGTATTTCAAATGAAGAAAAACACACTTTATTAAAGTGGATACGCCAAACGAGAGCAGACATTCACCAAGACTCTCCAGTAGATGACAGCCGAAGAGAAGGCACGCTCCAACCTATCTACACCACGTTTGAAGTAGACGAAGACAGAGTAAAGCTGGGCAAAGCGCTCTACCATGACACGCGTCTATCAGGTGATGACACCGTTTCTTGTGCCACTTGCCATGGCCTAGATACAGGCGGTGTCGACAACTTAGTTGGCTCTGTTGGCATTCATGGTCAAGTTGGTGGAATAAATGCACCAACGGTTTTCAACTCGGCGTATAACAAACTGCAATTTTGGGATGGTAGGGCAAACGACTTGCAAGACCAAGCGGGCGGCCCTCCTTTTAACCCTATCGAAATGGGATCAGAAGGTTGGCAACAGATCATCGATAAGCTGAGCAATGATCCTGAGTTAGTTGCCAAATTCGATAAGACTTATGACGGTCAAATCACGGGCGACACCATCACTCATGCTATCGCCGAATTTGAGAAAACCTTGGTGACACCAAACAGCCGCTTCGACCAATACCTGACGGGCAATACCGACGCAATGGACGCGCATGAAAAACACGGACTGAAACTGTTCAAACAATACAGCTGCGATACATGCCACACGGGTGAAGCCATGGGCGGTGAAACCTTTGAAACCATGGGTATGAAAGCGGACTACTTCTCAGACAGAGGAACCGATATCACCCCAGAGGACTTGGGAAGATACAACGTCACGGCAATTGAATCCGACAAGCACAAGTTCAAGGTTCCAACGCTTAGAAACATTGAACTCACTGCACCCTACTTCCACGACGGCCATGCAGAGACACTAGAACAAGCGATCTTTGATATGGGCAAATATCAAGTGGGTGTCGAAATGAGTGATGATGAAGTGGATGCCATCAAAGCCTTCCTAAAAACACTGACCGGCGAATACAAGGGAAATAACCTTAGCCTTAAAGCACAGCAGCAGAGCTAACTAACGTCCATCGAAGCGATAAAATGCTGCCGATAAACTTAAGCCAATAGATTCTTTCTATTGGCTTTTTCATTACACATGGCTCAATTGGTTTTGGAGAAAAGTTAGCGTAGTATGAGCAAAGGATGGTTTGATACGCAATACATGGAGTAACGATGAAGAAAGTACTGGTTTTAGGCGCTTCTGGATATGTTGGTTCACAGCTACTTCCCCTTCTGCTAGAGCAAGGTTATCAAGTAACCGCAGCAGCAAGGCATATCGACTACTTAAAAGCGCGAACTGAGCCTCATGAAAACTTGTCACTCAAATATCTCGATCTTGCAGACCAAGCAGCAACACAAGCTTTGGTTCCCGATTTTGACCTGATCTTCTTCCTCGTCCACGGTATGGCGGAAGGTCACGACTTCATTGATTACGAGTTAAACCTCGCCCGTAACTTCGTATCTGCACTTGGTCCTAAAAATCAGCATGTTATCTACCTGAGTTCACTTCAGCCTCAAACCGGCGACTCTGAGCATCTTCAAGCTAGAAAGAAAACGGGTCAACTGCTTCGTAAAGGATCTGTTCCTGTTACTGAGCTTCGAGCTGGCGTCATCATCGGACCGGGCTCTGCTGCGTTTGAGATAATGCGAGACTTCGTTTACAACCTACCCATCATGGTTGCGCCGAAATGGGTCGACTCAAAAGCAAACCCTATCGCATTAAAAAACCTAAATTACTATTTGTTAAAGCTCGCACAAGATACCCCAAGTGAAAGCCAAACCTTTGAGGTGGGTGGGCCAGATATCGTCTCTTATCGAAATCAATTCGCACATATTGCTAAAACCGCAGACCGTCCACTGAGGTTGTGGGCAACCTCTCTGCTCACACCTAAAATCGCTTCTTATTGGCTGGGCGTGGTCACCTCTGTCCCTTCCAACATAGGTAGAGCCTTACTCGCTGGTTTAAAGCATGACTTTATTGCCAACTCGACTACCATCCAAGAAAAGTATCCGCAAAAACTCGTGTCATTCGAGAGCATGGTAGAACAAGCGATTCACGCCGAAGGTAACTTCGTAAAAAGTAATGTGTGGGGCTTCGATAAAACCGCATTCAAACGCTGGCAAGCCGGATATGGTTACTACCCCAAGAAGACTGGCGCAAGTATCATGTCTAGTGCCTCGCTAGAGTCGCTTTGGCACGTGGCTCAACAAATCGGAAGCCCGAAACAAGGTTACTTCTTCGCTAACGCTTTATGGCGCACAAGAGAATGGTTAGACCTTCTGTTTGGCGGCGGAGTACCCGTGCGACAAATGCCGGAAGGACCAAAACTAAAAGTGGGCGACAAAATCGATTCATGGAAAGTGATTCGTTGTGAAGAGAACCAATTTCTATCGCTACTGTTTGGCATGAAAGGCCCGGGTTTGGGGCGACTGGAGATCACCGTTTCTGACAACGGAGATTCTCGTGAACTGAACATATCAGCTTGGTGGCACCCGAAAGGCTTTCTAGGGCTACTGTATTGGTTTGCGATGATGCCAGCTCACCTGTTTATCTTTAAAGGGATGGTGAAAGCGATAGAGAAGCAGGCACAAGAGCAGATGCGGGATTCGAGTAACGAGATGCGAAAAAATTAAAAGCAGATGCGAGATTCGGGTGACGGGATGCGAAAAGACTTAATAGCAAATTAGCGACATGTGCTGTGAGATACGAAGAGCGGATAATTCCGCTCTTCGTATCTCTCATCTCGTATCCCGAATCCGCTACTAGCCGATAACGCTAATTGGGATCTCAGCCAATTGATTACCTTGGTTAGCAGGGTAAACGATGTATTCACCGTGATACTTCACAGCAGACTTGTAGTCCGTCACTTTGTGAAGCATAAAGCCCGCTTCCATCGCCGCTTGGATGAACTCTGCGTGGTTACCACGAACAAACCAGTTCATCGGTTTAACCATCAACTCACCGTCGAAAGAGTCGTCGCACTGTTTGCCGCACAAGGCAAATGAGTGCTCACCATCGGTAAAGAATTGGATTTTTCCGCCAGTGGTTAGTTCGTCTTCGCTCGATACGCTCCAACCCATCTCGTACATCTTGTCCATAAACGCTTCAACATCGCTGTCTTTTAGCGCTTTAGGCTCTTCGCCTTCAGGGAAAAACTGACCGTAAAACGCAGAGATACGTTTGAAGGTAAAGGTTAAATCAGAGTTGTTCCCCTTTGAGCGGCCCTGCTTTTGCCAGCGAACTAAATCTGGGACAATCACGCGATCATAAGCTTGAGATTTAATCGCTTTTGTTACCCAACGAACAAGATAAAGGTTGTTCGCGATAGGTGCGTCGATCGCTTTGCCAGACTTATGCAGAGCATACAGCTCGCCCAGCGCATCGTTCACTAACTTCTGAATTTCAATATAGTATTTTGACATTATGCCTTCTTTCCTAATGTCCAATATAGTAATGCTGACAGTATTGCACATGCTGCCATCACCATAGCCATTGGTCCTGCAGTGTCACTTGGTAACATGGCAACAATTGCCCCCACCACAGAACCAGTACCAAATCTTAACGTGCCCGCAAGCGAAGAAGCTGTGCCGGCCATATTCGGGTATCCGCTTAATAACAGCGCCATTGAGTTACTACCAATGGTAGACAGTGTGCCGATAAACAGCATCACGAATGGCACAATACCCCACAAACCGATATCTAACATCCAACCAACTAACAGACCTAAGCCCGCAAACAGTTGAATGGTTAAGCCGACTCTGAGCATAGCGTGAGAGCCCACTTTCTTAACAATTCGACCATTGATGCTCGTCATCAAGATCATCGCGACAATGTTCAAGCCGAACAGGTAGCCAAACAGATCAGGGCGAACGCCATAGATATCGATGTAAACGAATGAACCTGCCGTTAAGAACGCAAACATACCTGAGAATGAGAATGCACCAGAGAAAATCAGGCCCATCGCCGTTGGGTTCTTACACAGTCGAGCATAGTTACGAATCGTTGTTTTAAAGCGCAGTGGTTGTCGGTTTTCTGCAGGAAGCGTTTCTGGGATCTTCATCGATACCGCTAGAATCACGATCACCGCAAAGATAGCCAAAACCCAGAAAATTGAACGCCAACCGAACCACAACGCTAAGTAACCGCCAATCATCGGAGCAACCAATGGCGCAACTGTCATCACCAAAGTAACGAAAGACATGGTTCTTGCGAAATCTTCACGATCGAACATGTCTCTTACCACCGCTTGGATGATAACGGCCGCCGCAGCACCAGCAAAACCTTGAGCGGTACGGATGTAAGTCAGCGCTTCAATGCCATGAGTTGTCGCACTCACCATAGAAGCGATAGCAAACAGGAACACACCAATAAGCAATACAGGCTTACGACCGTAGCTATCTGCCAACGGGCCATGCAGCAACTGCCCTAGCGCGAAACCTGCGGTATAGGCTGTTAGCGTGATTTGTACCTCACCCGCCGTCACACCAAGATCTTTGGCAATGGTCGGCATCGCTGGCAGATACATATCAATGGCTAGCGGAGTAAGTGCACCAATCGCACCTAGAATCAAAAACAGCACTAAGCCTAATTGAGGTGTTTCTGGTTGGGAGCTTGGGCTCTGTGAGGTCGATGTCTGCATGGTTCTCCGAATGTTCAACTGATAGAGCTAGGGACTCGCGTGAATACGCGAGTCAAAGATTGGCTGAGACTTTCCTAGTACCAGTCAACATCATCAGCCGACGCTATCCATGGTCGGCTTTACAACGAAAGGGTTATTTCCAGATTGAATCGACTTCTTCTTGTGTTAGGTAACGGTATTCACCTAACTCTAAAGATTCGTCCATCTCAATTTCGCCAATACGTTCACGGTGCAGTGCTTCTACTTTGTTACCAAGAGCAGCAAACATACGTTTAACTTGGTGGTATTTGCCTTCGTGAATCGTTAGCAGCACTTCACGCTCTGCACGAACTTCTAGGTGTGCAGGAAGTGTTAGGCCATCTTCGCTCTTAAGCTGGATGCCCTCTTTGAATTTTTCAACGTAATCGTCTTCAACAGGTTCAACCAACCATACACGGTACGTCTTCTCGCACTTGTGCTTTGGCGAAGTGATACGGTGAGACCACTTACCATCGTCGGTAATCAACACAAGACCTGTTGTATCAATATCTAGACGGCCAGCAAAGTGCAGCTTGTCCATTTTGATTTCATCAAGTAATTCAAACGCGATACGATTTGCGCCATCTTCATGCGAACAAACAAAGCCTTCTGGCTTATAAAGCATGATGTAACGTGGGCCGTGAACATTCAGTTCATTGCCTTGCCATTCCACAACGCACTCTTCAGTTACCTTGAGTGAACCGCTTTTTTGAATGACATCATTTACTGTCACTGCCTTGGATTTTAATAAGTGTGTTGCTTCTCTTCGAGTGACGCCTAATGCATCGCACAGAAATTTATCTAAACGCATGAATACCTCAACTAATCTAAGTCGGGTATTATAGTCACCTTTGCTCAATTAGTTGAGCTATTTCACACTATTTGTTTTCCTTCTTACAAGATGCGATATGTATACACTCCGCCCGTACCAAGCTGATTCTGTAAAATCAGTGATTCATTACTTCAGAAAACACCAAACTCCGGCTGTTCTCGTGCTTCCGACGGGTGCAGGGAAAAGCCTTGTGATTGCAGAGTTGGCAAGACTTGCGAAAGGTCGAGTGTTGGTACTTGCTCACGTAAAAGAGTTGGTTGAACAGAACCATGAAAAGTATGAAGGTTACGGGCTGAAAGGCTCGATTTTCTCTGCGGGTTTAGGACGCAAAGAGACCGACCAACAAGTCGTGTTTGCTTCGGTGCAATCTGTGGTGCGAAATCTCGATTCATTCTCTAACCAATTTTCACTGTTGGTTATCGACGAATGCCACCGTGTTCCCGATGAAAAAACCAGTAGTTATCAGAAAGTGATCACTCACTTGCGCGAGAATAATTCTGGCATCAAGGTGCTTGGATTAACAGCGACCCCATATCGTCTTGGGATGGGTTGGATTTATCAATACCACACTCGCGGTCAAGTGCGTTCAGATGAGCCACGTTTCTTCCGCGACTGTATCTTTGAGCTGCCGATTCGTTACCTGCTCGACGAAGGCTTTCTCACACCAGCACGCATGATTGATGCACCCGTTTTGAGCTATGACTTTTCGCAGTTAAAGCCCGCGAGCACTGGTCGTTACAAAGAAGCAGAACTCGACATGGTTATCGAGCAATCGAAACGAGCGACTCCGCAGATTGTCGACCAGATTATTCATCTAGCCCAAGACAAGCTAGGCATCATGGTATTCGCTGCCACCGTTCGACACGCACAAGAGATCCTCGGCTTATTGCCAGAAGGTGAAGCTTCAATTGTGATTGGTGACACGCCGACGCTCGAGCGTGACCAAATAATCAGCGACTTCAAAGAACGTAAAATCAAGTTCTTGGTTAACGTATCGGTATTAACCACAGGTTTTGATGCGCCACACGTCGATTTAATCGCGATTTTACGTCCTACAGAATCCATCAGTTTGTATCAACAAATCGTTGGCCGCGGCTTACGCCTATCTCCAGGTAAGAAAGAGTGTTTGGTGCTCGACTATGCGGGCAACAGTTACGACCTTTACCAACCTGAAGTGGGCGACCCTAAACCCGATTCAGACAGTGAAATCATCACCATCCCTTGCCCGGCGTGCGGCTTCAATAATAACTTTTGGGGCAAACTAGACAGTAATGGCTTCTTGCTTGAGCACTTTGGTCGTAAATGCCAAGGCTACTTTACCGATGAAGACACGGGCGAACGCGAACACTGCAACTATCGTTTCCGAGCGAAATATTGCGGTGAATGTGGTGCGGACAACGACATTGCCGCGCGTATTTGTCATGAGTGCGACGCCACCTTGGTTGACCCAGACAAAAAGCTCAAAGAGGCACTCAATCTAAAAGATGCTCTAGTGTTTGAGTGTTTAGAAATGGACCTCAATGTACTCAAGGATGATAAAGGGAAGTCGCAGCTTAAAGTCACTTATCGTGGCGAAAACCAAGCGCAAGTGCATGAATTTTGGTCATTAACTACCAAGAAGCAGAAGCAAAACTTCAAAGACCAGTTTGTTCGCCCCCACCTTGCAGATAGACACAGGCCTTTTGAAGAAACGTCGCCATCGAAAGTGGTTGCTCACCAACATAGATTCCGCCCACCACAATTCGTGATTGCGCGTAAAGTTGGACGCTTTTGGAAAATGAGAGACAAGATATTCGAAGACGAACTACAACAACGTTGAGGTTAAGGGTAAGTCTTACGTTCTTAACACTTGGTGGTTAGTCTGTCGTAACTTACGCCGCTGTTAAGCGCAAATTTTAGGTATCAATTTCTCATTATTAATCAGGTTCACTTTCTGTTCAGAATTACTTTTTTATACTGAACGCTATCAACCTTCTCTAGGATTCGCTATGTTTAGTAAAGCTATGATTTCTCTGTTTTCTATAAGCTTAGGCTTATTTGTTTCTGCTGGCGTATGGGCTGACTCACATCATAATGGTCACGACCTAGTACAAGACGTCCACAAAGCAGGAACCCGAATCGAATTCGAAGAAGATCAAGACGAAGTCTATGAAGCGGTTCGAGAAGGCTATATTCGCCCTTTCTCTGAAATGTATGCCGCGGTAGAAAACGATCTTCATGGCCGAATCATTAAAGTCGAGCTAGAAGAAGATGATGATATTTGGGTGTATGAGCTAAAAATTAACTTCCAAAACAACATCATCAAAGTTGAATACAACGCCGAAACGTTGGACATGCTAAAAATTGAAGGCCGTAACTTTAAAAACGCAATTAAACACGGCGACTAATTAAGCGCGACGAATAATCCAGCACAACGAAGAATCATTACAAGAATTAAGAAGAACAATTATGAAAATTTTAGTCGTTGAAGACGAACCTCGTTTGGGCCAACAAATTATTGAAACACTTGAAGGAGCCGACTGGGTTCCAGAACTTTCTCAAGATGGTATTGATGCGCTCTACCGTGCGACCTCAGAAGAGTGGGACGCGATTGTTCTCGATTTAGGGCTTCCTAAGCTTGATGGCCTAACCGTTTTAAAAGGTATCCGAGACGAAAACATTAACACACCCGTGATTATCTTGAGTGCTCGTGACACCTTAACCCAGCGTGTTGAAGGCTTAAACGCAGGCGCAGATGATTACCTGACTAAACCATTCGAAATGGTTGAGTTGATTGCCCGTATTCGTGCTCAATTGCGCCGAGCTTCAGGCAGCGCAGCGCCAGTTCTTCAAATTGGTGATTTAAGCCTAGACACTCGCAGCTCTAAAGTTTTATGGCAAGGCCAAGCCGTAAGCCTAACAGCACTGGAATATAAGGTTGTCGCGTACTTCATGCATAACCAAAACAAGGTTATCTCGCGCACTGAATTGGTTGAGCACATCTACAAACAAGATTTCGACCGCGACTCAAACACAGTTGAGGTGTTTATAGGTCGAATCCGTAAGAAAATTGCACCAAAGATCATCAAAACGGTGCGTGGCCTCGGCTACCAACTGAATGCTGAATAGCGCCCTATCTAAATTACACTAGAGGCAATCGTCAACGAGACCCAGTGTAATAGCCAATTAAATGGACAGCCTGTTCTGATCATCGAAGTACAATCAAATAACGGTGGGCAAAGGCAGGCTTGAAATGCATGAATCTAAAGAAACGAACACTTAAAAACATCAGTTTAAAAAGCCGCTTGCTCCTCGCTGCGGCTTTTTGGCTTGGTGCGATGATATTAGCGGCAGGTGTCGGAATACCGAAACTGGTGAACGACTACCTGGTCGATGACATGAAGCAGCAGCTTTCCCTAACCATGGACGAGCTCACCGCCAATATCGAAACCAACGATAATGGTAACCTTATCATGGCGGAACGCCTGTCTGATCCTAGGTTTAACCAACCCTACAGTGGCATCTATTGGCGCGCCTCAACCCAAGACCAAATCATTCGTTCTCGTTCTCTATGGGACAAGGACCTCACCATCAAGCGTTCTCCTATTCACACCTCTATCAAAGGGCCTGAAAAAGAGAAGCTGATTTACATCGAACAAGACATCTACCTGCCTTCACTCAGCGATCCTATCACCATCACCATTGGTATAGATGAAGATCCATTAGAGTCGACTCTTGCTGAGCTAACGGGGCAAGTATGGTTGATTCTGATGTTGTTGTTCGTTGGCGTGCTAATGTTAATTGGTATTCAAGTCAGCTGGTCTCTATTACCTCTTAGTAAGATGCAGCGCGAGTTGGTGATGCTGAGAAAGGGTGAACAGCAAGGGCTAAGCGATAACTACCCGAAAGAGGTCTCTCCGTTAGTTTCGGACCTCAATGCCCTACTCTTTCATTACCAAGAATTACTAGAACGTGCTCGTAACCACGCGGGTAACCTATCTCATGCATTGAAAACACCATTATCGGTGATGAAAAATGAAATCGAGCTGCTGCCCGACAACGAGAAGAAACTGTTACAGCAACCCATTCAACAAATCCAAAGCCAAATAGACTATCACCTTGGTCGCGCTCGTATGGCGGGTGCAATGAACATCCTTTCAGTGAAGTCGTCGCCTTGTGAACGTGTTGAAGCGATCTCGATGGCGTTTGATAAAGTTTATGCCGCCAATGAAGTCACAATGATCAACGAGTTGGACTCTGAACTTGAGGTCGCTGTCGAAAAAACCGACCTAGATGAGATGGTCGGTAACTTACTCGAAAACAGTTACAAGTGGGCGGGCAGCATTATTCGCGTTCACGCTAATGAATTGGCTGACGGCAATGTCGAGTTGATTATTGAAGATGACGGGCAAGGCATTCCCGAAGAGAAACTCGAACAAGTGACCAAGCGAGGCGTAAGGCTCGATGAAACCACTCCCGGAACAGGTCTAGGGCTGAATATTGTGAATGAGATGGCACACAGTTACCGTGGCAGCTTAACGCTCAGTAAAAGCTCAATGGGCGGCTTGAAAGCATCCCTTGTTCTAAAAGTATCTCAGGCTTCTTAAACCAAGACACTCATACTCTCATTAGCCCTTTGGTAAAAAATCAGGAGTTTGCGGATCACACGCAAACTCCTGATTTATCTTTATATGGTTATAACTCAAACAGAGTTAGCTCATCGAATGCAGACCAATGACATTGCCTTCGGTATCAATAACCACACTGATGAAACCATGCTGCCCAATCGCCATTTTAGGCACTTGCAAAACACCACCGTTCGCTGCTGCTAAACTTGCCTCTGTCGCGCAGTCCTCACAAGAGAAATACACCATAGTGCTGTTGCCTCCCGCCTTTACGTCGGGCATGGAACACAAGGCTCCTGTCGCGCCGTATTTTTCCATCTCGCAAGGGAACACCCACATTTCAATATCGATGCCCGTTTCGTTATCTAACTTCTCCAACGTCACTTTAAACACCGCTTCGTAAAACGTTTTAGCTCTTGCCATGTCGTCGACATAGATTTCAAACCAACCAACCGGATTCATTTGCATCACTTTGTCCTTAGCTTTCGCCCTTGTTCACCCTTAATTAGGATAGACAAAGTTGGCGAAGTTAGAGTCGGGAGATGACTCAAAGAGAGTGTTGGCTTCAGTCCGCATGAACAAAATAGATAGAGATGAACAAGTAGAAACGACCGAACCCTGTTGAATTTAGCATTCAAACAGAGTTCGTATTAGACAAAATTCAGAAAACCTAAAGGCTAGATATCATTCACCGCAACATCTAAGGTCTGTTGCTCATTACTGTACGAGCTTGCGCCAATGACCAAGATCTTTCCGTCGGTGTAGTAGTCATGTTGATCATTCATTGCTTCAGCATTGGCGAGAGGCAAATTAACGAGTTCGATGCTTGGGTAAGCCGATTTAATTTGCAGAGCCAACCTATCACGTTCTTCATCGACATTCGGGTCGATCTTATGAAGTATGGTCACAATCCCAGAATACGATGTCACTTTTAAACCATCATCGTAACTGATTGCTCCTAACCACTTGGGTTGATTGCTGTTGCTGTCTAGCCCAGCATTCCACCAGCGTATGTGGCTTCTTTTCATCAAGTTTCCCGGTAGTTGGAACGCCATGTCTTGTGGTTGATTGCGCCAATATAGGTCAGACACGGGCGGCGTCTTATCTTTAAGCAGTTCAAGGTAATGGGTCCACTCAATCTCGTTTCGAGAGAAGGTTTGGTTCTCAATCCAACCCAGTTGATTCATTAGTTTACGTGGCGATTCCCCAACATACACGACATTGATTGCTTGCGCGTCATAAATAGGAGACAGCCCAGGAAATGCTTTATAAGTCACTTGTTGTAAATCGACCGTGCTCACTTGTACTGTCGCTTGTTGTGCTTGAAAGTCATCTGCTTTCCAGAAGAAATGAGCATAGTTCGCGTAACACAACCAAGCGACTAAAAAGGCACTGGTTTTCAACGTTAACTTTCGCCATTTAAGTTTGTAGCCGACAACGAAGAAGACCGACACCGCAACTAAGCCAATCAATAAGCTTTGATGTTCCGTAAGAAAAACCTTAACCGCACCCAGTAACGGAAACTGTTCAACACCGTGTGCTAACAACATGCCCCAAGCGATAAATTGACCGCCACCAAGCAACAAACCTATCGAAGAGAACAGCGTAAAACTGCTCCATTTAACACGGTGAGAACCCGCGATAAAAGGCACCACCCAAGCGATAGGCCCTAATAAGCGAGCAAAAAGAATGATGTATGTACCTTTACGAGCAACCAAATAGCGGCAGCGCGCAATTAGTCTCTTGGTTTTAGGACGAAACTTAATGAGTCTTCGTTGCGCCTTAACACCGTATCTATAACCAATGAAATAACTGAGTTGGTCACCAAGTAAACCACCTAGCATTACCAAAACCAACGCCATCCATGCACCTGAATACAGTTGAAAGCCCGCTGCGATAAAAAAGGGCTCTCCCGGTACAAATAGGTTTGGGCCAATGAGAGCATCACCCAATGCTCCCAGAAACAGCCCTAGTCCATCAAACATAACAACCTCAATGCTTACTGTTCTTTGTAGTGACCAAACTTGTAGTTCATCTCGTTGTTACGCATTTCGCCTTTAAAGAAGCGTCTTACATTGGCTTTAAGATAAGTAGAGCCTGTCTTCACAACGCCATCTTGGTCTAAACGACGTGGGTCAAAGCCAAAGGTCATATTCAGGAATCTAAATCGCCATGTTTTGCTCGCACGTTTTACGTAGTCACAGTCTTCACACAGTACGATCTCTTCATCGAAACCGCTGATCTCATCATGCGCTCGTTTCGTCGAGAAAATACATGCGCCAATCGCCGTCGGGAAAAAGAACTGAGTAGTAAACAAGCCTGCGTTAAATAGCCCGTAACCAAACTTGTGTACAAGCGGCAAACCTTTCGAGCTCATGTAGACACCCGCCACTTCAAGTTTCTTCTCTTCTAGTTCATAAAGCGCTTTCGCAAGGAAGTTTCGAGGCAAGCTCACATCAGCATCCAAGAAAAGGATCCTGTTGTATTGCGCCAATGACGCACCTGTATTTCGGCCAAGGCTCACACCACGATTTTCCATATAATGAACAGTTAGCTTTGGCAACGCGTTTTCATAAGCTTGCGCCACTTCTCTGGTGTTATCTTCACTGTTCGAGTCGACAACAATCACTTCAAAATCTTGGTGGGTTTGCACACTCAACTCTTCCATTAAGCGGCTAATGCGTTTCTCTTCGTTTAGCGTAATTACTACAATGCTTACCGGTTCCATATTTTCACCTATTCATTCTGCTGTTTAATTAACACTAATATTAACGAACTAAGCCTTAACCAAGTCTTAGGCAAACATTCATTTTCCGTTCATTAACTTGATGATTTAGCGGTGATATAAATAGATAAGAATGGCGATGTAAAAGGGGTTAAAATGCGCTAAACAAGCATTAGCGAACGTTTTATCTCCAAACGAACCCATTATCGAAGGAAATTCACTTTGAGATGGGCTTCTGACTTGCTCATATTGGAATGTGATGTTAGTATCCGCGCTCGCTTAAGCATGAACTTTTATGTTTAAGCATTACCACACACTCAAGGTCGCATTGAGGTGTGAAGTTAATTTTTACTAATTTGAGAGTAAAACTATGAAATTTGAAGCAGTAGTACGTACTGAACTAGGTAAAGGTGCGAGCCGCCGCCTACGTCACGCTGGTAAATTCCCAGCTGTAATCTACGGTGGCGAAGCTGAAGCTGTAGCTATCGAACTTGTTCACGCTGACGTGATCAACCAAATGGATAAGCCTGAATTCTACGAAGCAATCACTCTACTGATTGACGGCGCAGAAGTTAAGGTTAAGCCACAAGACGTTCAACGTCACGCGTTCAAGCCAAAAGTTGAGCACATGGACTTCATCCGTATCTAATTCCCTACCAAGGAATAAGATTGGATTAATCCAGCCTTCTGCATAGAAAAGATAATCGATCTTACCAGTCGAGAAATCTAGAAATTCGAAACCCCGATGCTACCAACATCGGGGTTTCACCGTTTTTGAGCCCTCAAAAACGTCACCGCTGCTTTAGAGAAACATCCTCACCCGCTCTACTTCTTGTAAAGCAACACCATCAGCAGTGATACCAACGGGCGCTGAGTTCAGTGGATACCACGCGATGCTGTCTGCTTCTTGTGCGGTTATCTCACCTTCCCATTGGGTTACCACAAAATAATGAATCAGCTGTAACGCTTTTGTTGGGTGGTAGAGTGAACACAAATAAGTGTATTCAGTTGGAGTAACGTTTAGTTCTTCGTTAAGCTCTCGAAACAATGTCTGAATTTGATTTTCACCCTGCTCTATATGTCCGCCAGGTATCGTTATTAAGCCGGGATCAGTGTCCTTAGAATCGCTGCGCTTTTCTAACAATACTTGTGATTCATTGAGCAAGATAAAAGAGACACACTCATGGACATCCATCGATTTTTCCTTAGACAAAAGTTTAGATAGTTAGACTTTCTTTACGACAACAGAGCCTGCAATGAAATCATGAATCGCTCTGCGCTTGTGATTGAACAGCATGGAAATGAACTCTAAAAGAACCCAACCGATCATTGCGTACCCAACAAAAATAAAGACTCGGCCTTGCTCTAAACTTTCCCAAGTCTGGCCGTAGAAAGACAGCTGCGCATAAGCATAAAGACTAAAAGGTATAAGCATGATTGGGACAATATCTCTCATACAAGACTGTTTGAGGGTTAGGTTTCGACTTTCAGATACATCCACTACTTTCACTCGAGTAACCATCTTACCGATTGTTTGCCCAAATTTAGCATGCATGCCAACGTAGTAAGTGATACCAATTAGTGAATTCACGACTCCCCAAACAAAAACACCACCTGAACTTATCACGCCTGAAAGTACGTAGTCGTCTATCCACTCCAAAGGCAAAAATACGATTGAATCTATCCAGATAGCAAAGAAGCGTCTCCAAAAATTAGAATACTTATTAGCGTACATCTTTGTCCTTGGTCTCTATTGGCAATAAAGCACAGACCCTACAACACATCAGTTTTTAATACATTCAACTGGCTATGATTTATAAAATAAATGCGAAGCGGTATGCATATGCCAATGATTTACCCCACCGATTTGCAAGCTCACTAACGCTCACGACAAGTTCTTGCTTAGCCTTTCATACAACTCCAAGGCTTCAACTTTAGAGGTTAATTGCCCGAGAGCGTATTGATACGCTAATTCAATATCGTCACTTTGTTCTGGATAATAACGCTTGGCTACAGCAGTACACTGGCTCAGGTTGGTGTACCAACTTCCGTCTTTCTCAGCGATAAAGTAGTACGCCGCCCGTACTAACTTCTTGCCAATCACTTTAGTAACGTCTGCATCACTCATGCTTTCAAAGCTTGGGGCCATTTGTTCAAGAAAAGTCGATAAATCACCATTAAGAGCTTGGGCGATTTCAATACTGGGCTTGTATTGTGGAAACTCAATAGATAAATCATTACCCCAAACACAACAGCAACAATGCTTGAGCCAAAACTGCCAATGGAATTTTTCTTTTGGCTGCAGAACTTCTGAAAGACAGCCAGGGTCAATATTAAGCTTACTCACTTGGGGGTATGCTTTGGGAATGGTGTCAGAAAGACGCTTAAATACTTCCTTTTCTTTTTGACCAACAGACTTAGAGAGGACTATAGAAACATCCAAATCCGAACGACCAACAATGGCCGTCCCTCGTGGAACGCTTCCATACAAGTAGATGCCATCAATTTGGTTCGGAAGTTCACTTAACAACGAGTCAATAACAGCATTCACGACATCTTGGAATTCAGGAGCGATATTCTCAGGCGAGTAAAGATTTTGAATGAATCCGCCTTTGTCTAGGCCTCTATCTAGCTTCTGCATGCCACTTTCCATTGTTATGCCTTTTCCCATTCAGAGCGTAGAACCGCCAACACAACGGTATCCCACCACTTCCCTTTAAAAAATCGGTGTTGCTTAAAATACGCTTCTTGCCTCATTCCGAGCACCTTACATAACTTAATCGCAGCCAAGTTCTTGCTGATGGTTTCCGCATAAATACGATGAACCCCTAACTCTGAAAACCCAAACTCA
Source organism: Vibrio sp. 14G-20 (assembly GCF_026241515.1). Taxonomy (GTDB): domain Bacteria; phylum Pseudomonadota; class Gammaproteobacteria; order Enterobacterales; family Vibrionaceae; genus Vibrio. Next base: position 91,685 of record NZ_JAPHPW010000008.1, on the reverse strand, counting down.
GCCAGAGCTTTAGCCGCTTCTATAGGTAGCCCTTTCCCTGAATTTCTCTCGCAAAAGCGCAGCCCATTGAAGCTTGCTGGTTATCTTCAAGTCGTAAACACACGGTTCCGATAAACTTCCCTGACTCTTTACTTTCAACAGCTAATTGATAGGACTGCCGAGGATCTTCCTCAGCCTGTTCAACAAACAATTGGGTGAGTTGTTGGTACTTACTAGGCTCACAATCAGTCTCATCATAGAAGCGCTGATATTTCGCATCCTGTGACATAACGACAAACGCGCTTTGATCCTCGAGCGTCATATCTCGGAGCACCAACTTATCAGTTTCCAGTTTGAACATCAAAATTCCTTTTTAACTCATAACCATGGAAGGGTAGGTCCCGGAGGTGTTCACTCGTATAGGTTCCCATTGTGTTTTAACCAACCGTGAGCGTGACGGTTGTTAGGGTCTCTGTGAGTCCAGTGAATGACACCACCTTTCTTGTTCCACTCGTATTCACCATAGAATTCAACTCGGTCTCCTTTTCTTATATCTTGAATACGAGGAGCCAAATCAATATTGTGTGCGACTAACACAGTTTGTTTGCTGTCCAATCGTAAGATGAATTTCTGATGTCGAGAGCCTTTATTATCATCTGGAAGTATTCGAAAAACTGTACCAGAGCCACTAACTTGTACATCGCTTTGATGACGTTCGTAAGCTTGTTTAAGACGAATATCATTGGCTTGAACATAACCAACACCAATGCAAAATGTTGCCAAAACTAGAGCAAAAAACTGTCTCATTCCTTTTTTCCTGTCGTTTCCATATTGAGGTATTCATTGGAATTGCTGGCTAAGTAATTCCTTACTTAACGATACTTATATTGAGTAGGACAATAACCCCTCGACACTTCAGAGCTACGAAGTTTTACATGTTTTGTCGCACGGCCTGCGACGCGAGCACGCCACAGTTTGAAACTTCCGAGCTTTAAATGACTACGCATAAAACGAATTACTTGTGACTCATTCAAACCAAACTGCAACTCTATCGCCTCAAATGGCGTTCGGTCTTCCCACGCCATTTCAATAATTCTTGATTCACTCTCTTTAGATAATTTCATGCATACTCTTCCTTTATAAACTGGGAGAAATACGCTCGTCTTAGATTTAAAGATCACAGGGTGATCACTTTGAACTCCACGACTTATAAAGTTCGATAAAACAACAGGCTAGCAGCGAGGCAATCATGGGGTTAAATAAGCTTGTGCGAATTCTCTAAGCACTCTCGCATTGTTGTGGTATTTGCTATCCCCGCACTTTATGCCATCGATTCTGATGTCCGGGCTGGAATAAGCAGGTATAACATCTCGCTCATAAGACATCACTGTCCCTCTGTCAGCACAAATTGCACCGAAGGAATATTGAGGAGCTCTTGGATACTTGCCAGAAATGTAACTTTCAATACTATCAAAGTCTTTCAATAACGTTTTGTAGTCATGATTAGCACCACTTAAATGGCCAATTTCATGCTCCATTAAGTAATCAGGGCAGTTTATCGCTAAAGAAAAAAAGTAGGATACAGAAGATGACATACCACAATAATCAGACTCAAAGCTAAAATTATAATTAGAAAATACTATCCCAGTAAAAATGGGGACGCCGTCTTCTGTTGTTTCTGGAATCGGTTCTTCCATCGAGAGTTTTAATAACCTCTCTGCTGCGCCCAAATCTTGAAACCAAAGGCTGTCGATTTCAGACGTATAAATCACCTTGGTGACTTTTCGCGTCATAGGAATGCAGGAGTTTTTCAACACCAGATTCGAATAGCTTTCCCATGTCGCTATTTTAGAGGCAACAAATGCTTTGGAATATTCGGCTAATACAGATTCATCAACATAAAGATGGATCTCTGTATTCAAAACCTCACTCTTCGCACAAGTAGGAAACTCGATGCTTTGAGCATTGGAGAGTCGACTATTGCTCAACACTATAATCAAAACACAACCAACTAACTGGATGAGCCTTTTAAAAGAACTCTCACTGACTCGTGTATTCATTTCCACCCTCTCCCTATATTCAAAACCACAAAGAGCATCACAAATGCCGTGACTTAAGATTCATATCAATCACCATTACACATATAAGCATTGGCCTCTCAAAGTAACCTACACTATCTGTGTTTTTCAGAAAACAAAAAGCTCGCCATGCAATGACGAGCTTTATTGATTATGGGAGCTTAACGGTTATAAGACCCTGGCATTAACAAGGCCCAAATACGAAGAAATCTAAAGTATTAAGACACCTGATCGCGCAAAGCCAATTCAACGTTTTTCAACACTTTGAACTCTTCGCGAGTACAACCGCGTGCCACGGAAACCCAATGGTCGCCAGTTTCATCGGCTCCTTTAAACTCTGCACGCAACTCATATCTTCGCCATGTAACAAACGCCAAGATAAAGGTCAGTGCAAGCATCGGTAAACCGAACTGAGGAACAAATGCCCAAGTCGCAGCCGAGAGAACTAAAGCCAACGAAACAATATTGATTGCGTTTTCTTTAAGACCCAATTGACGAATTTCTAACTGTTTGATTTTACGTAAGCTGTACACATCTTTCTTAACTCGGAGTTCGTTAGAGCTCACCAGAAAATCTGATGCTTTGTATGACCTACGAAGTCGCACTAAATTCGCTAACCTGTTGCGTGTTTGATTCTTTTTCATCGCCTTTCTCCATGTTATTAAAGGTTAGTAAAAACTAATATAATCATGAAGTTAATGAACGAGTGCTTATTTTATAAATCAAACTAATATTAAAATCAAGCTTATGCAATTAATAACACTTATAACAACACTATTTTACATGTTAAATTTCAATAGAAAGAAGGCTTATTAAGGAATCTACTCATCATAAATCGGTGTACTTTGGTTAAGTTAGATATAGGCCGATAGTGATTCCGATAATCGACCGAACATACTAAACGGCGGGCATGGTTCACCCTGCTTTGTAACTACTTATTTCAAAGAGATTTTTGCAATGAATCTCACGCTCTAGGAATGCTGAACCACGGTCACATAACGCTCCATCTTCCATAATCAGAACAACCACCCTCCCTCTTGAGCATTGATTTTTTGAATACCAAAATCATTCAATTGAACATATCAACATAGCTTATCGATTGAGCAATTGATCTCATAACAAAGAGACTGTACGCTTACATTATGCACACGGTTACACCTAATGGAGGTCACGATGAATGAACTACTGACATGCGCTATGGAACAGAAACAACGAACAACAGTGACGAGTTTATTCGCAAGAAATGGATTCAAGATCGCGGCTACTGACTTTGATGATGTGACTTTCGAACGAGAGAGTGTGTTGGTCAATGTTCGTTTTGATGCGTCTTCAAACGTTGAATCGATTTCAATTCTAAACAACTAACGAGCTCACAAGCAGGTCGCTAAAATAATGAATGGCCAACATTCGAGTCATTTTAGCGTATCTTGCGACCTGCCATTTTCTACTTCATCCCCATCCTCTTCTTTTCAAAAGCCACCGAGTGACAATTAAATCAATAACTCGCAATTCCATGAGCTTGGCTTATATTTATTAATACCCTTTGAACAAAAATTCGAAATGATGCCTATGTTCCTAACTCGGTTAATTTATGTCAGTACGCTTTCCGAATGTTGTGATTCCAAAGCATTGGAGGAGATACTCGCTATCTCGCGAGATCATAATCGGCAAAGCCATTTAACGGGGCTTCTCAGCCATAATCAAAAGTACTTTCTTCAGTGTATTGAAGGGTCTAGAGAGGCCGTTAACCACACGTACAATCATATTCTTAACGACGAGAGACACAATCACGTCGCAATACTTTATTTTAAAGAGATTGATAGTAGAGAATTTGGAGATTGGTCGATGGGAGACATTCCGCAGTCCAATTTAACCGATCTGTTGAACTTACAGTTTTCAACGTCAGACCAATTTAACCCATATGAAATGTCTGGCGAAAGTGCTTACCGAATGCTTTTAGAGTTGAAACAGAATTTGCCATCTGAGTGACAAAACTCAACTTGGAACGATTATTATAGAAGAACCTGCGACCAAATAAAGTTTTGTCATTTTGAGTTTAATAAAAGTTTAGATGTGCATCTCACCTTTTATTTTAGGACAAGAATTTAAACTTAAAAGTCCGAGTTGAGCATTTCAATATGCTCAACTCGGACTCTTCAACAATTAAGTTTAACGCTCTTGATTAATCTCGACGACCAGTCAACTCAATCGCTTGATCTTGTATATCAATTTGGAATTTCAAACCACCAGAAGATGCTTCATTGCGACCTTGTAATACAGGTTCTGATTCAACACGTTCTACATTAGTCTTATTTGGCACAGTTAGGTTCATGTCGATTGTACCTGTATAATTGCCGTCTGCCGCCAACGCAGTATTCATGGAAAAAGCCATAAGCCTAGTGCGATTAACTTGTTCATACGTCACCTCTGTATTTCATCATTCGTTTTTCTTTCGATAGAGTTACTTTAGCCATCAACAACCAAACAAATGAGGAAAACCGAGATTTACCAAATTGAAAACAGCCCTAAGAATTAGCTTTAAGGCAATTGCGTCTGTATCTCAGATAACACCTCATCTAACCCTTCACCTAGGGCTTCAACAAGCGCTTCATAACCTGCTTCTTTCAAGGGTACTTTAGATTCGAAGTCGGCACGTGCAAGTACTGTATCTTGGTCGCTCAATACCCAAGTTCCTTTCACTTCTGCGTTTCCGGTATAAGAACCATTGAACTGCTCAAAGGTTATCGTCAACTCTCTTTCGGGCTCTCCTGAACTATCAGAAGTATTGACCCGCTCTTCAAGCAGCCCTTCAAGGTTCTCAGCCCAAACGTGTTTACGCGCAGACACCAATTCATTTTCAGACTTGCGATACGCAATCCCTATTGTGTCGAGATAGTCTGGTAGCTCCACTCTCGTTTTAACCTTAAAGATCGGTTTATCTAGCGTACTTTCCGGCAAGAGGTAGGCGTTAGTACCATCAGTAGGCGTTGAACACCCTAAAAGCCCGAGGAGCGCGATAAGTGATATAAATAGCTTTCTCATTATTCCACTCCCTTAACTGGAATCGGGTCTTCTTCTACTTCGCTACCGAACACCAACGCATTCGGTTTGTCGTTCAGCACTTTAATCAGTGGGCGAAGCTCTTTTAACACATGTTCTAACTCTTCAGATGCACTGATCAATTGCTTGTAGGCGTCGGAATCATCGTCGTAGCTCTCTAATGTCGTCTCAAGTTGCTTCATGGTTTCACTGAGATCCTTTGGTAACGCTTTTGCGCCCTCACTATCCAGCAGTTCATCCATACTCTTTAGGGTGCTATCTAACGAAGCAAGCGAGCCATTTAAGTTAGCCACCGTGGCATCTAACGGAAGTTCATTAATTTTGGTTAAGAAGTCTGTGATCTGCTTTTGAATCTCGGTCAGGCCACCAGCCACAACAGGGAAGACAGGATAACCATCAAACTCTCTTGGCTCGTAAGGTTCTTCGTCTTCATAGAAGTTTATATCGACAAACAATGCGCCTGTAAGCAAGTTGCCCGTCTTCAAAGTCGCTCTTAAACCTTCTCCCATTTGAAGGTCGACTCGTTTGGCAAAGCTTTCAGCATTCACAGCCTTAAAGACTTCTGAAACTCGTTCTATCTCCAGCTTGATTAAGATAGGAATGCGATTCGAGACTTTGCCGTCTTTATCCATGCGAATCTGTAACGGCACTGTATCCACGGTACCAATTCGAACACCACGATACTCCACGGGAGCGCCTTTCTTTAGACCTCTGACTGACTCTTCAAACAACAATACGTAATCAATAGAAGTGGTGTATTTGCCCTGTAATACCGCATCGTAGTTATCATAAAGCGTGTACTCGTGTAGGTTTTCTTTGATTTGTGCTCCCGGCTTAATGCTCTCCGCGACATCAAAGCTCACCCCACCTGTCAAGATGCTTTCGATCGATGCAAAGTTGACGTCTAAACCATTCGCGCCAAACCGCACATCGATGCCAGAAGAGAGCCAGAACTGAGTCTTTTCGAAGATCAGCCCGTCATAAGGCGCGAAGATAAACAGTTGGTATTTGCCCTCTTTCTTTTGGTAATCGAAACTCGTTTTTTCCACACGTCCTACAACGAAACCATGGTGCAACACGGGCTCACCGACATTAAGTTGATTCGCCTTATGATGTGACACCACAATACGAATACCTTTTGTATCAGGTCCCGCGACAGGTGGCGTGTCGAGCACATCAAACTTCAACTGAGACTCGCTCGACTTACCCGGTTTTAACTCGATATAAGAGCCCGACAAAATGGTCTCTAGGCCACTGATACCATCGGTACCAACATGTGGCTCAACGACCCAGAATTGAGTGTCTGCATTAATCATGCGAGATGCTTTCTTGTCGATCTGTGCCTTCGCTATGATGTATTCATAGTCTTCACTCAAAGCGACATCGGTAATGGTTCCCACATGGACATTCTTAGACTTAATCGCCGTTTTTCCCGCTTCAATCCCCGAGGCGTCAGGTAAGATTAAAGTTATCTCTGGCCCACGATTGTTGAAGTATTGAAATAGCATCCAACACCCGACTAACACCGCAATAATCGGTACTATCCAGACTGGCGACAGCTCGCTCTTTTTTGATACTTTTGCATCTGAAGTATTTTGCTTTTCCATATGTCCCACACCTCTTTGGGGAGATTACTTCCATATAATTCGGGAGTCGAAAATCATCGCCGACAACATCGTAAAGATGACCACCGACGCAAACGACAGAGCCGCTGGACCTGGATAAATAGCCATCACGCCATCCAATTGAACCAATGCCACCAAGATAGCGACTACGAAAATATCTATCATCGACCAGCGGCCAATAAATTCAGTCACGCGGTAGAGCTTTAAGTAGCGATTCGCCCTTTGCTCGGTGAGCCCATGCACCCTTTTGGCATTCCAGTACAAATAAGCCAAAGCGACCATCTTCGCCATTGGGATAAAAACACTCGCAATAAGAATGATAAGTGCCACAGGGTATGAACCCATATTCCAAAGTAAGATAACCCCTTCCATGATGGTTGAGCCCTCGCTACTTCCAAAAGCCGAGGTATACATCATCGGGTACAAGTTAGCGGGGATATAAAACACCACCGAAGTAAACAACAGCGCCCACGCTATCTGTAGGTTTTTGATTGGTTCAAAGCGATGTAAGTGCGTGTGGCAGCGTGAGCAGTGATGTTTACTCTCACTGTAGCTGTGTACTTGTCCGCAAATGTGACAGGCTAGATGCTGCTTATTTTGAAAGATGCTTCCTACCATTTGATCTTGTGAGTTTTTCGTTGGTACTAAGCGATCCCATAACCAATCAAAGTCCACCAAAGATATCGTCTTTACCACCAGCATGGCATAAATGCAAAACGCCCAGAACGACAGGCCCATGGATACATCAGCCAAAGACGCTATCTTAATCAAGCTCACCAACACACCAATTAAGAACACATCGACCATCAACCATGGCTTTGCCCAACTTAATGACTTCAAAGCCAAAAACGTAAAACGATTGGATGCGTAATGAACATGTTTATTTCGGTCAACAAGCAGATAGAACCAGAGAGATAAAACCAAAAAGTACGCAGGTAAAAGAATGACGGCCAAAAAAAGTAAGATGGCGATCAGGCTGTTGTCCATTCGATTCATCATATCGACAGCTTGATACAAAGTAATTTGTTGGCTAATTCCTTGAACACTGAACGACATGTAAGGAAAAGTGAGGCTCATTATCAACGTAATAAGACTGGCGACCGCATAAGCCATCACACCCTGCTCTTTGTGATGCCCAACACTCGACAAGGTATGGGAGCATCTTGGACAAGACGCTTCGCTGCCCGCAGACAACTCTTCAAACTGACTAACCAGCCCGCATTCGTGACATGACTTGGTAAAGCGTTCAGGCAAAGACGTCCCCTTTGATGTTAATAAGCAACTAGACACTCTAGGTAAATATAAGTAAGGGTTGGATTTTTTGCCAATCTGCACACAATGAAAAGATAGCGATATATTAGAAATGAGAGGTGGAAAGATAAAAAGGAGATGACCGAGTGGCCACCTCCACGTTAAGTATTCACAAGTTTCGTTACTAGCTAAACAAAGCCTAGTTGTGATTATTATCTAACTGGTAGAAAGTCACTTGCGCATAATCACTGTCGGCACTTGAGTTATCTTGTAAGTAGATACCTGCTTTAAAGTACATGTAGTTATCAGCATCGTCATAACCGCTGTTACTCATATTCACTTCTTTTGCCGCTAGCTCTGAACCATTCTGGCTAATCGTCGTGATCAACTTGTCGCCTTCGACAACAATGGAGTACGAGAAGGTTTCATCTAACGCAATGCCATCACTTGGGTTGCTGGTGTTATTCAAGTCACCGTCAGAAGTGACCATGTTACCTAACAAGTTATGCCAAGTTTCATCACCTCCAGTCGATTTAGAGGTTTCATGAGCAAAGTAGATCGCGCCTTTGTCGTTACCTGGCAATTTATGATAGTACAGACGAATCGGTTCGTTTTTCTCAGCGTGGATCTGACCGATCACGATTCGACCAACTTGCTCTGTGTTTGAGGTCGTAGTCGTCACATGGTTGATGGCTAGCGTTGCATTCAACGTACCGTCAATGCCACCAAAGTCAGCCTGTTCACTCGATGGAATCGACGAGAATGCCCAGTTGTTGTCTTTACCAGAGGTAGAGTAAGAAGTGTCGCCACGACGCAGCATTTCTCGTAGTTCAGTACGCACATACTTAGTTCCACTCGATGTGGTCACGCCTTCAACTGGTGTATAGAACACCAAGCCGCCATCACTGCCTGTATAGAAGAACTGATCTTCATAACCCCCATCCAGCGTGTTCTCTTTAATAGAAGTTGCGTAACCATCTCCTTCATCAACAGGGATGCTGACATACCAATCGAGTAAGTCAAAGTTGCCTGATGGCGGTAGATTTGGATCAAGACCGTAGTCAGGGCTGTCATTACCACTGATTTCGACTTCAGTAATGTTTGTCCAAACACTTTGAGCACTGTTTTCAAATACTTTGATACGAATCCAGCGAGCTTGAACATCTGTTACATCATAGGTTTCAAAACCTGATGTGCTGCCACTGCTGTATCCATAGTAAACCTTGTCCCAGCTGCTTGAGCTTTCATCTGCTAATGCTCTGATCTCGAACTTATAAGTTTGTTCTTCTCCTTTACCCCAAGCTATCGCGACGTCTTGAACATTTTGTACTGATCCTAGATCGAGCACTAGATTAACAGGGGCATTTTGAGCCGCCCAACGCGATGACCAGTCTGTGCTGCCATCAATCGCATTTGATGCTGGATAAGAGTTATGAGCTCCTCCCCAGTCTGATGCAGATTGAATATTCAGTGTTTCAGCCGACGCTCCACAAGAAGCCATCGCCAAAAGAATTGAGCACGACAGTGGTTTGCAAAACTTAAGGTTGCAAGGGTTAAAAATCATACAAGTCTCCATGATATATTTCACGTATATTGTTTATTCCATAGTTTGTAGGGTGTTACCGAAGTAACGGAAACCACTATAGGACAATATTTGTACGACAAGTTGAACAAACATCACGTTCATGAATTATTATATTACAAATAAATAACTATGTGACATGTACCATTCTTATACCAAACACATCATCTAATAAGGCGTCTATATAACTCGAAGTTTTTACGCTTCGTTGTTAACCCCTTTTGTTACTCTCACACAGCACGACAACATCAACACGATTAGCTTTTGATGAAATCCTGTTTAAGCTTCTCTTCTAATGCTTGAATACAAAGTTGGATGGCGATAGGCGTGTTGGAAGTGAATGGGGTCAGCGCATAAACCGTGTTGGTCGGTAGTTGGAAGCTTGGCATTATGTCGACCACTTCATTGGATAACTGAGAGAGGTAGAAATCTGGAATCACACCGATACCGACACCAGATTTGATCAAGGCAAGGCAGCTGTGGAAAGAATTGGTGGTGCAGCTTGCTTGTTGTTGGTAAACGAAGTCTGTTTCAGTGTGAGAGGTAAAGTAATGAGAGATCTGTTTCCCCTGCCACGAGTTAGCAATATAAGGGATAGAATCAAGCTCGCGTTCACGCATGCTTTCAATGCCACACAACACGTCTTTAAATTCGCCCAAGCGTTTCTGTTTGAGGTTACTGTCACGAGAACTGCCCACTCGTACCGCGAGATCAATATCGTGTTCCATGAAGTCTAGATGTTGATCGTCGCTTATCAGTTCTGGCTTTAGCTTCGGATATTGCTTCATCAGATCGGCAATGACAGGCGCAACCAACAAGTCCATTAACGCATTCGGAGCTGTGATACGAATCCGGCCTTGTGGCTCTTCTAGCTCGGCTTTTGCCATATCCCAAGCCGATTCAGCGATCACGTTGATGTCTTTGCAACTCAAATAAAAGCGCTCACCCATACTGGTTAGAGTTTGCCTTCGTGTTGTACGCTTGAGGAGTGAAGCGCCTAGCTCTTGTTCCAGTATTTTGAGGTGCTGACTGACAACAGATTTAGACAACTCTAACTTTTCAGCCGCAGCCGATACTGAGCCCTGCTCTACGATATGAGCGAAAATCGACATCTGCTTTAGCTTACTCATTTTATTGTTCTCTTTTTACATACAGTACTTTCTATTATCTCTGTTTTTCAATTCAATTTCCAAGACTAAACTGAATCCAACTTATCAAGATACCTAATCAAAGAAACAGTGTTTGAAAGAAGACTGCTATGGAGAGAAAACAATGTTAAACAACCAAGTATTAGAAGCATGTAAGCAAGGCATTAACGCATGGCAAAAAGCATTCAACAGCCAAGATGCAAAAGGTTGTGCAGACCAATACACTGAGGCTTGTGTGATGGAAGCTCGTCCATTCGGCACGTTTGAAGGCCGTGAAGCGATTCAAGCATTTTGGCAAAACATCATCGACCAAGGCTTCAAAGACGTTGATTACACAGACGTTAAATGGGAAGAGCACCCTGAAGGCGGTTACATTCTTACCGCTAGCTGGACAATGAACAAAGCGTTTGGTGTTGTACATCGTGAACACTGGGCACTTGAAGCCGATGGCTGCGCTCGCTTAGTCAGCGACGACTTCGAAGTTCAAGGCGAACGCTAGAAGCTAGAACTGCAGCATAAAGCATAGAAACAGAAAACAAAAAGCCAGCAATCCAAATGGACTGCTGGCTTTTTAATGTTCACTCTTGTCGCCTTTTCACTTGATTTGAAGGTGATTGAGTGACTCTACACAATCACTCAACACGCTCATCATTTCAAATCAAAATGCCTGGTAAGGCAGAGCAAATCCAAGTCAAAGTTACAGTGCAGCTTTCTTCGCTTCTGTAATCCAACCATCAAACGTGCTCTGGTTCGCTTTGATCCAACCATTTACGTGCGCTTCGATATCCGCAGAGCTGTTCTTACCTTTACTCATCATCATGTTCTGAGCACTTACATCATTGATGTTAAGTTTGATGATTTCGAAAAGCTTCGCTGCTGATGGGTTGTTCTTTGCAAACTCTTTATTCGCAATAATGCGCATTGAGTTCATTTCGAAGCCGTAGTTTTTGCCGTTAGATAACGTCGTATCCACGTTCGAACGCTCGCCAGGAAGTGCTGAGAAAGGTACTTCTAACCAAACTACATCTTCGTTAGGCACCAATACGCCACTTACCCAGTAAGGTGTCCACGTGTAGTAAAGGATTGATTCACCCTTTTGGTAACGAGAAATTGTATCTGCAATGATTGCAGCGTAGTTACCTTGGTTGTGAGTTACCGTATCGTCCAGTTTGAACGCTGAAAGTTGGTGTTCAATCACCATCTCACAACCCCAACCTGGGTTACAGCCTGTTAGGTCTGCTTTGCCATCACCGTCCGCATCAAACAGCTTCGCGATTTTTGGATCCGTTAATTGACCAATGTTAGTGATGTTGTACTTTTCAGCCGTTTTTTTATCAATTAGGTAACCCTGAGCAGCGCCGCTTACATATTGGCCTTCACGGTAGAATTTCTCATCACCACCAGCCATTGTGTATTTGTCAGCATGAAGCGGGAACCAACCTACTGTTAGGAACGTTGCATCACCCTTTGCAATTGAAGTGTAACCTACGTTGTAATCCACTTCTTGAGTTGATTTCACGTCATAACCCAGTTCTTCTAAAGCACGGTTAACGATCAATGTTTGGAATGTCTCTTCCGCTACAGACGATTGAACAGGCTGAACTGATACGCCCTCACCCGGTAGGCTTGCTGCCCACACGTTAGTCGATACTGCTAGTGTAGAAACGATGCTTACTGCGAGTTTACTCTTCCATGAATTATTCATTGGTGTTTTTCCTTAATTGAAGTTCTGATTTGTTACCGCGATTAAGTACATTCAGTACAAGGGAAACAGGCCCCATGCGATACCAGCGTAATTTTGTATTACCAGCGTTGACACCCAATACTTGGGTGATGCGATCTAATAAGATGGCTAAGATAACGATGCCTAAACCACCAACAGCGGCCAGTCCCATATCCAAACGGCCAATACCTCTCAGTACCATTTGACCTAAACCGCCTACCGCAATCATTGATGCGATAACCACCATCGATAACGACAACATCAGTGTTTGGTTCACGCCCGCCATGATGGTTGGCAATGCAAGTGGCAGTTGAATTCGGTAAAGCATCTGCTTTTTACTTGCACCGAATGAGTGACCCGCTTCGATCAATTCTTCCGGTACTTGCTGAATACCCAAGATGGTCAAACGAACGACAGGAGGAAGTGCGAATATAATGGTCACCACGACACCCGGAACGTTACCGATACCAAACAACATTACGATCGGTACTAAGTAAACGAAGGCTGGTGTGGTTTGCATAGCATCCAAAATTGGGCGCACGAATTTAGCCGCCGTGTTACTTCGGGCGAGCCATATCCCCATGGGTAAGCCAATCAATAGGCAGAAGAATACGGACGTCATGACCAGTGACAATGTGGTCATAGCTTCAGACCAAGCGCCAATCAAGCCAATGAAAGTCAAAGACACCGCCGTTGCAACGCCAAGTTTCAAGTTTGAAAACTGCCACGCCACAAGAAACAAGATGATCAACATGAATGGCGCAGGTGTAGACACCAACGCCGTTTCAAATGAACTTAGAATAAAATCGATAGGCACACGAATCGCTTGGAATAATGGGCGTCCGTGCTCAACCAACCAATTCAGTCCAGACTCAACCCAAGTGTCGACAGGCAACACAGCCTCTGCAAAAGGGTTCAGTGGATCAAAAGGTGTCGTTTCAACGGTTTCGCTGCTTAACCAATCCGCTGATGGTGAGGTATCAGTGGCTTGACCCCAAGGATCACTTGCAGGTTGAGCTGCAGGAGCCGATTGAGACCATGGATCATTGTTTGTTTGTTCAGACGACATGATCTACCCCTTATCCAATGTTTGTAACAGTCGTGACTTAGTTACCACGCCAAAGTAATTACCTTGCTCATCCACAACAGGCACTGAGTAAGGCACACCACCAACTAGGCCAAGCACATCATTGATTGGTAAATCTGGATTCAGAGTTAAGCCATCATCTAGCTGAGCGCTAACCAATGATTTGTTCTCTTTGTGGGCTTTGCGAAGGGAATCGATAGAAACAATGCCTGAGTAACGACTGCTCTTTTCAACCACTATGCCGAATTCACGGTCGTTATCCATCAAAATTTGCAGCGCCGAGGCTGGGCCATCGTGTTCTGACTTTTTAAATACCGCAGCTGGCTTCTTACGCGCAATGTCTTTTACAGTAAGCACGCTTGCCACGTTCACACCACGGAAGAAAGCTTCGACATAATCGTTGGCTGGGTTATTAAGAATATCGTCTGGAGTACCTACTTGAACCACTTCGCCATTTTGCATAATCGCAATTCGGTCACCGATACGCATCGCTTCATCCAAATCATGCGAGATAAAAACAATGGTTCGTTTATCGTCATTTTGAAGGCGAATAAGCTCATCTTGCATTTCAGTACGAATCAAAGGATCGAGCGCCGAGAACGCTTCATCCATCAATAAGATATCTGGGTCACATGCTAGTGCACGAGCCAAACCAACACGCTGCTTCATACCACCAGATAGTTCATCTGGGTAAGATTCTGAATATGCGCCAAGGCCAACACGTTCAAGTGCTTCAAGTGCTGACTGCTTTCGTTGCTCAACTTCAACACCCGCAAGCTCTAGACCAAATGCGGCATTCTCGATAACCGTCATATGCGGCATCAAAGCGAAATTTTGGAAAACCATGGAGATGTTGTTGCGGCGAACTTCGCGGAGTTCATCTTCTGAGATGTGGGCAATGTCTTTGCCTCGAAGAAGCACATTACCTTTGGTAGGTTCGATCAAGCGGTTAAGAAGGCGTACTAGGGTTGATTTGCCAGATCCTGACAGTCCCATTATGACGAAAATCTCGCCTTCTTGAATACTAAGAGAAACATCGTTAACGCCGATCGTTAGCCCTGTTTCTTCGAAAACTTTATCTTTATTTGCGCCTTCATTAATCATTGTAAAAGCACGGTCGGCGTCTTCACCAAACACCTTGTACAGTCCCTTAACTTCCAGTATGGGATCCATGTAATCTAATCCTTTCTTAGTTGTTTAAACTAATAGTTATTTAAACGTAAAAACGGTCATTTAAACTTAAAAACGGTTATTTAAACCCGAAAAACAATTAGCACTCTAAGCAATATGAAGATGTAAATCAAGGGGCTACATACTGCAAACCATTTTTAAAACCACCAGCCAACACCATAAAAACAAGACTAAAAATCAAGCATAAAACAAACAAATCATTGATAATAATCAAAATTAATCCGCACAAAATGTAAGCAAAATTATATATTACTTACTGATAGATTATTGAATATTTATTTCACATTAGAACAATTAATAGGCTAAACAAACTAAAACTACCCACCAATAGTTCGTGTACAAATAATTTGAATACAAACTAATTTTACGTGTTTCAAGATATTCGTAGTCAACCTCGCAACATGAGAGATGGCTAATTTAACTGAAAATAGCACTCTTAATTTCACCTACTTTCAGGTAACGAGGCAAAGTTCCATAAGGGTTGAACTTTAACTTTATGACTTAAATAGCACCGACTGTGAGACTTGCTGCAAACTATTAAATAACGTCAGCTCGCAGCAACAGACCACTTGTAGAGTGCTCATTGCTGAGCCATTCTTTATAAAAGAAATAAGCATTTTCCCGTGACGAAATAGAGAAAAAGACAAGGAATTCGAATGATAAAAATGTTGGTGTGTGACTTTGACGGTACGCTTGATGGAGGCTCATCTCACGGTGTTAACCAGCTATTTGACTACCTCACAGAACAACCTGATATTCGCTTTATCATCGCGACAGGAAGAACATTACCTTCGATTCGAATGGGTTTAGAATCGGATAACTACCCGAAACCACACAGTATTATTAGCGATGTGGGCACCAAAATTCATCATGTTCATTCCCAAAAACCAGACCATGTTTGGCATAACCAACTGGAAGCTTCTTGGAACAAATCAAAGGTAGAGACGGCTCTCGCACCCCTTGATTTTATGGGTGAGCGGATAGAGAACCATCAAGGCGATTACAAGATCACCTTTGAAGGAAAGCTTTCAGAGCCTCAACACGAACTGATTGAATCTAGCTTGGAGATGCACGGATTAGATGTTCACCTTACTTACTCTCATGATTGGTACTTAGATATCACACCAAAAGGCGTTAACAAGGCGACTGCGATTCACCACCTACTCGAACAACACGATTTGAGCGTTGCAGAAGTGTGTGTCGCAGGTGATTCAGCTAACGACACCTCAATGCTCACGATTGAGGGCGTAAACTCGATACTGGTCGCTAACCATTACCCAGAGGTTGCTCACCTATCGGATAGAGACAACGTATACACGAGTAGAGCAACACATGCTGAGGGTGTGTTAGAAGGCCTTAAATACTGGCAAGGGCGTGCAGCAACGGGTAATTAGAAATAAGTAGAGGTGACCGACTGCTCCCTACTTGCTATCCTTATTTCCAACCGGGAAGCCAATGATCCTTGTCGGTGAGATCCCGCCAGTTGATGTCTTCCTCACGTTTGGTCATCACCGCTTCTATCAAACAACGAATGACCTCCCCTTCTTCAAACTCGACCTCTGTGACCATAAAGTGTTTTTCTTTCTTTATTGGGCTAACGGCCGTCCATTTACTGCGAAGTAGTTTCTTTGGATTGATTCGATTCATGAGCTTATTTCTCGCTTAGATGTCATTGATTATTATGGATTGTCTAGCCGACACTGAGTAATAGTCTTCGTCGCAAGAAAAGGATCAAAAAAAGCCAGCGATTAGGCTGGCTTCGTTCAGTTAGCTATTTCTCGTTAAAGATTAGCCGTTTTTAGGTGGATCAAATGCCGTGAGTTCTAAAACTGGACCTGTGTATTTTTCAATCTTCACAAGCGCAGAGTTTGCAGCACAGCCATTCGCCAAACGAGAAGTCGGGATATCCAACGTAAGCACGTTACAGCCACCGTTTTTACATAGACCTGTATCTTTATCTAAATCAGGCCAACCGCCTTCATGGATACATACAGCGCCTTGTTTGATGCCATCAGTCACTAATGCACCAACCAGTACTTGTCCACGATCGTTGTATGCACGAACCAAGTCACCCGTTTTGATGCCACGTGCTTTCGCGTCTTCTACGTTAATTGAGATAGGCTCACGGTTACCGATCGCATACTCTTCACGGATCTTCGCATAGTTAAATTGGCTGTGTAGACGATGTGCTGCGTGCGCCGTCATCAATTGAAGCTCATCACTTTTCGCTTTACCAAAGAACTCTGTAGGCTCAATCCATGTAGGATGAGCAGGACAATCTGCAAGCTTGTAGCCTTCGATGGTTTTAGAGAAGATCTCAATCTTACCACTTGGCGTACCTAGCGGGTTCATCACAGGGTCTTTACGGAAATCAGCATGACGAACGAACTGCGCTGCCTTCTTGTTGTACTTCATTTCAATAAACTGATTATCATCCCAGAACTTACCAAACTTAGGCATACGTACACGTGCAGATTTTCCCGCTTTTTGTGCTGCATCGTAGAAGCCTTTCAGCCAAGCCATTTCGTCTTTGCCTTCGGTAAAGACATCACGACCACCCGCTTTGATCATCTCAGACATATCTGCGAATACGTCGAAATCGTTACGAGCTTCACCTTGAGGCTCAACCGCTTTCTTCATCGGCACTAAGTGTTGGTTACTGTAATCACCTGTCATCGTCATATCATTACGTTCAAACGATGTAGTAATTGGCAGAACAATATCCGCGTGCTTAGCCGCAGCAGTCCAATAGATTTCAGAGATAACCACAAGTTCCGGTTTCTGCCACGCTTTGATCAAACGGTTGGTGTCTTGGTGGTGAGTGAAGTTACCACCGCCCGCCCACCAAATCATTTTCAGATCTGGGAATGTCAGTTCATGGCCGTTATGCATGTATTTTTTGCCTGGATTTTCCAATGCTTCTGTAATACGAGCAACAGGGAAGCTATTCACCGCGCCCGAAACTGCCCAGTCATTACCAGCAGAAGAACCGCCGCCGATTGAAGCTGAAATCGCAGGTAATACACCAGCATCGCGTGTTGGGTTACCACCATTAGAATAGTGATAAGACAGACCAAAACCACCACCTGGAAGGCCAATCTGACCAAGCATTGCTGCAAGAGTCACTACCATCCAGTGGCGTTGCTCACCGTATTGTTGACGCTGAATGCCCCAACCCGCCATAAGCATAGTGCGGTTCTGGCTAAAAATATCTGCTAGAAGCTCAAGTTGTTTCGCAGGTACGCCTGTGATCTCTTCAGCCCATGCAGGAGTCTTTTCAACACCGTCTTCTTTACCCATTAGGTACGCTTCAAACTTATCGTAACCACTGGTGTACTTATTTAAGAACTCGACGTCATGCTTACCCTTCTTAACTAAAGAGTGCGCGATACCCATCATCATTGCGACGTCGGTCATTGGGCGCGGTGCAATCCACTGAACTGCGTCACCAAAGAAGTCGATAGTTTCAGAGCGCATTGGGTCGATAGCGATGATTGTCTTGCCAGACTTCTTAAGTTTGTGGAAGAACTCTAGGCCTGAACAGTCGGTTGAACTCCATGCAATCTTAAGCGTGTTCATTGGGTTCATACCCCACAACACAACAACGTCTGAGCTCTCTAGTACCACAGGATGAGTGGTTTGCTGTTCATAAACTTCGATAGATCCCATTACGTGCGGCATGATCACTTGAGCAGCACCAGTTGAGTAGTCACCTAAGTGACCTGAGTAACCACCAGCCAAGCTCATGTAACGTTGTAGTAGCGTTTGTGCTTTGTGCAATACACCACTTGAACGCCAACCGTAAGAACCCGCGAATACAGATTCAGGGCCACTCTCTTTACGGATACGCATATGTTGTTCGTGGATCAACTTATAAGCTTCATCCCAAGACACTCGAACGTATTCATCTGCTCCACGAGTTCCTGTTGGATCGGATGGGTTATCTAAGAAGCCTTTACGTACCATTGGGTATTTAATACGAGCTTTGGTATGAACCTGATCAGGACCTGTCGTTTGTAAACTATTTGGCACTGTTTGTGCGAGAGCATTCGTCGTTGAAACTAGCTTGCCATCTTTCACTTCACATAACATTGGCCCCATACGACCTGCTGTTAATATACCTTTACCACGCTTATTCGCAGCCGATGCTGTCATTGGCGTCAATGATGTGAATGCCAACGCACCAGCAGCCATGCTTGTTCCTTTGAGGAATCCGCGACGAGTAATATCTGTCATAATTATTTCCCTTTTGTTTCTTAGTGGCCAGCCACATCTTTTGCGTGGTTCTGGAAGTATTTAGTAAGAAGTTCTAAATCTTGGTCTGAAATGTCAGTTCTTTCGCCCATGCCTTTCGCAACGGGGCCCCAAGCATTAACGGTGAAGTGGTTCGCGCCAATTTTTGCGTGGCATGTCGAGCAGTAAACGTTGTCGAGTTCTTCAGCGTACTCCCAGATTGGCTCGAGTGAATCCAGTACAGGCGCATCAACGTTCGCGGTTAGCACCGCCGTTCGCCATTCATTGCCGTACGCATCCGTTTTAAAATCACCAACTTCAAGGCTCTGTTGCCCTTGGTCTGTCAGCATCGCAACGATTGAGCGTTGACCTTCGCCGTAGTAAAGCACTTGTTCTGCACCCTTCATTTGGTAAGCATGCAACTCGATTTTGCGCTCAGTACCTTCAACACTTTTCACATCTAGGCGTGCCGTTGGATTGATAGTGCCAAGGTCACCAATACTGATGGTTTCTGCTGAGTAAACGACTTTCGCATTCGGGTCTGTTTTCTCAGTGAATGCCATCAAGTTGTCGAAAGCTTCGCTGTCCATTTCTGGCTCAGGAGCAAAGTGAGCAACACCTTTGTGGCAATCGATACAAGTCTGATTATTCTCTTGCCCGTATTCATGCATTTTCGCCGCATCTTCAGATTGCTCGTAGCTATCCATCGCGTCGAAAGTATGGCAAGAACGACAAGTAGCAGAATCACTTTCACGTAGTTGAGCCCAAACGGTTTCGGCCATCGCCATACGGTGCTCTTCGTATTTGTCTTCGGTATCAATTTTGCCAGTCACAAACTCGTGATAAATGTCTTTAGACGCACGAATCTTGGTGATTACGTAGTCAATTGGGTCGGAAGGAATATGGCAGTCAGAACACTCAGCTCGAATGCCTTTTGCATTACTGAAGTGGATTGAACCTTCATATTCTTCATAAGGGATTTGCATTGTGTGGCAAGAAGTACAGAACTCAGTGCTCGATGTGTAGTGCATAACGGCAGCAGTACCGCCCAGCGTTAACCAGCCAATACCTATACCGACAGCAGCAATAAGAGCGATATATCGTTTTTTAATAGACATATTTAGAAATCATCTTCAACAATTAGTAACAATTGCGATCAGAATAATACTTTAGGGTTAGTCACTATTGATTCACGTCATACATTGTCTTTATTGATAATAAAGAAAGTGAGCAATGAGACTTCAATACAACTCACTTATAACCATGACTGCGCAATCAATTGGTTTAATATTCATAAAACAAATAAAGCTAATCTCATTTATAAAATTCAACTAAGAATAACTACACGCCTTCCTACTTAAATCGCACTAAAATCAAGATAAGGAGTAATGAACACGCCTATAATATTTGCAAACTTATGGCATTGAATTAGGTATGAACCAAACAGAATTCCAACAAAAAATAGCGAGTTTCACCTCGATTGAACAAGCGCTTGATTACTTCGAAATAGGGTTTGATAGCAAGTTCATCAACCAAAATAGAGCCGAGCTTGTGAAGCGCTTTAATGGTTATCTGATCCTGTCAAAACCCGATGATTGGTTCTCTGGACGAAGAGCGCTGAAAAACGCTTATTGTAAAGTTCAACGCAGCAAGTTAGATCGCCACACACGTTCTGCCTGTCGTGGGTGTACAACTTGTCAGCGTCGATAGATAGGAAGTACTGTTCAAAATAGAGAACTAAAAAGTAGATAGTTGAAATAACATCTCATTACGATTTAGTTAGTGGTTTGCTCGAAAAAAAGTGTGCTAGTCTTACGGCAACTCAACTACGAGATAAAAACTACAATGAAAATTTTCAGCAATTTCGAAAGCGGCAACATTCACGTCGTTTCAGCAGATTCACCACAAAACATTCAACTGACTATCCCAGCAGACTACCAAACTGAAATCTCTCAGTGGTTTCACTTCCGCTTAGAAAGTGAAGCTCAACAAGCTCACCACTTTGAAATCGGTCAATTGGCAACATCTGCCTACCCTGAAGGTTGGAAAGACTACGATGTGGTTGCATCGTATGACCGTGAAGAGTGGTTCCGTATCCCATCTCAGTTCGATGGCGATACATTAAGCTTTGATATCATCCCTGAACACGATTCAATGTACTTCACGTACTTCGCACCGTACTCATACGATCGTCACCAAGATCTTCTGCACAGTGCTCAAACGCACCCTGCTTGTAAGCTTGAAACTCTAGGCCACACGCTAGACAACAACGACATCACTTTGCTAACTATCGGTGAGCCAAGTGAAGAGAAGAAAAACATCTGGGTTATTGGTCGCCAACACCCTGGCGAGACGATGGCTGAATGGCTGATCGAAGGTCTGCTACAACGCCTACTTGATGAAACAGATACGGTTGGTCGCTCTCTGCTAGACTGCGTTGTGTTCCGCGTTGTACCAAACATGAACCCAGATGGCAGCATCCGCGGTCACCTGCGAACTAACGCGATTGGCGTAAACCTGAACCGCGAATGGCAATCACCTTCTATGGAACGCAGCCCAGAGGTATTCCTTGTTCGCGAGCGTATGCTAGAGACGGGCGTTGACCTATGTCTAGATATTCATGGCGACGAAGCGATTCCATATAACTTTGTAGCAGGTAGCGAAGGCACACCTTCTTACAACGAGCGCATCGCGAAGCTAGAAAATCACTTCAAGCAAGCACTGCTCACTATCACGCCAGAGTTCCAAGATGAATTTGGTTACGATAAAGACGAACCAGGCAAAGCAAACATGACAGTTGGCACAAACTGGATTGGTGAGCAGTTCAAGTGTTTGGCTTACACCGTCGAAATGCCATTTAAAGATCACATCAGTCACGCTGACGAACTTTACGGCTGGTCTCCAGAGCGAAGTGTCGCGTTTGGTCACGACATGCTAGCTGCGGTTTGGGCAACAGTAGACGAGCTATAAGGCGAACTAAGCTCATTAGCTTTACCTGTATCGCCTTTGGTTTATAAGAATCTGGGCTATAGATAAAACAAAGCCCAGCACTTGTGAAAGTGCTGGGCTTTTTAATCTCTGCTTAGAATGAGCGATTTGCGCCTTAAGGAATCTAACGTCAGTCGATTTTAAGCCACTCTTAAGCTTGCAAAAAATACCGGGTATCTTTGCCTAATATGCCTTTGTTCAGACACCATATCTTTGAAGCTTGGGCCTTGTGATAACTGAACGATCACTTCATCGCCCTCTTGTCTCAATACAGCACCACTAACATCGATACTGTTATTGTCATGCAACCTCAAGGTACCAGCCATTGAAAAGCCACGATAAACCGGAATGATGTTACGCATCATCAGGCGTACACCCTTTTCAGAAACTTCGCTGACATGAAAAAGCTCATCCTTAATTCGCATCACCGGACGTGCCTTTTGAGGGTACTTTAAGCGGTAATATTTGCGTTTCTGGGTGAATGAATCTTCACGCATTAGTGACTCCCTGTCTCTGTTATTTCGGTCAAGCAATAGGCTGTAGCTTCAATTGGTTTTAAACAAACACATTCATCAAATTGATAGCTAATTATTATATCGACTTTCCGAGCCAATGCTTTAGAGATTTATACAGAGAAACACGGATTGCTTAGCATTCAGTAAAAAATGAAAACTGAATCGGAAATGAAAACTAAGATGGAAACGAGAACTAAGCCGGAAATGAACTGAGCCAATAGCTAAAAACCCAATTCTTCGCGTCGCACCCTAAAGCTGAAACAATGCCAACTGAACGCTGAAGCCCACGAATAGAATCCCGCACACAATGTTCATCATTTGCGAGGTGCGCTTTTGAACTAACAAGCGCTTAAAGGTATCCGCCATTAAGATCACAACTAAGAACCACATCGACACCACTGACACTTGAATTGCACCGAGTATCAAACTGTCTGTCACAATCGTATCTGTTGAAACAAATTGAGGGAATATAGAAAGATAAAACAGAACAATTTTAGGATTCAGTAGATTAGTGAGAAGCCCTTTGAAAAATTGGTTATAAAGCTTACTTCCCGATGCACTGACCACAGAGAGCACGCCCTCTTGAGCGCGCAGCGCCGCACGAAAATGGTTATACCCAAGCCAGACAAGATACAAAACCCCTGCCCACTTTAGCCCTTCAAAGGCCATGGGAGTGTTCGACAGTAATAGGCTTATGCCGTTGGCCGAGATAAAGGCATGAAAAAAGAAACCACATGACACGCCCAACACGTTCACAAATGCGAACAGCTTCCTTTGAGTTAAGGCTGTGCTTAATACCAACAGCGCATTTGGGCCCGGGATAATGGCAATAAAAAACACGATAACAATAAACAGCCAGATACTGTCCCAACTCATTTCGTTCTCATTTCATGAACATTTTTAGGGCGGACATTGTACGTCCATTCAGTGCCATTACAATATGATAAACGCTTAATTATCGCGTATGGCTAACAGACATAATTCGCGCGTATAATGAATGTGTTTATCGTCTAACATACAAAACTGATTCTCTAACATTTGTAGCCCTGTTAGACTCCACCTCCCTTTTGATACTTGGTTCATTTATGTCATTTGCTAGCCTAACCCTTAACGCAAAAACCGTTTCCGCGCTCCCATCTCAATTCAATAAGCCGACAGAAATACAGCAAGCGGTAATTCCTACCATTATTGCGGGGAAAGACGTACTTGCATTGGCTCAAACGGGCAGCGGTAAAACATTGGCATTCGGCTTACCTTTACTGAATAACATCAACCAAGATGTAAATGAACTGCAAGCACTGATCATTGTTCCAACCCGTGAACTTGCATCTCAAGTGACCAAATCTTTAGAGCCGATCGCGACAACGCTCAATATCAAATTGGTAACGCTAACGGGCGGCGTGAATACTGATGATCAACAGCAACAATTATCGACTAAACCACAATTAGCCATCGCCACACCGGGCCGCTTACTCGCTTTAATCAAAAGTGATGAACTGGATGTAGCTCTGTGCTCATCATTGGTTCTTGATGAAGCCGACCGCCTGATCGACATGGGCTTTTGGCCAGATATTCAAGCGATTACTGCAGCACTACCAAGTAAACGTCAGTCACTGTTGTTCTCTGCGACACTTCCGCCTGAGTTAGTAGGTCAGGCGGAAGAGCTTCTTTCAAATCCAGTTAAAGTCACGACACACCAAGAAAACAGCGTGGTCGCGGCTATTGAAGAAACCCTGTATTTAGTGAACAAAGGCAGTAAAGCTCAAGCGCTCATCGCACTACTCAATCAACACACATGGCCGCAAGTATTGGTATTTATTGGCGCAAAAGACAATGCCGATGCATTAACCAAACGATTGAATAAAGCCAAAATCAGTGTGAGTGCGTTACATGGAAATAAGAGCCAAGAAGAACGAGAGCAAGCATTAGAAAGTTTCAAAAATGGCGAGACTCGTGTGCTTATCGCGACAGACGTGATGGCTAGAGGCATTCATATTGATCAGTTACCTGTCGTAATTAACTTCGAATTACCTTCTCACTCAGCAACTTACGTACACCGCGTTGGTCGTACAGCAAGAGCAGGAAGTACTGGCTGCGCGATCTCTCTGGTTAGCCACAGCGAAACTGACTACCTCAATGCGATTCGCACCTTGACCAATAAGCCGTTAGTGCTGCAACCATTGGAAGGTTTCCCTGTTACAGATAAACCTGCATCTGAAGCGACCGCTCGCAAGCGTCCACCTAAAGATAAAATGGCCAATCGAAGAACAGCCAAAAAGAAGAGCATTAAGCAATTTAAAAGCAAACCAAATAGCTCCAAGTAACCAGAAATAGCTCTAAGCAACCAGAAATAGAATGGTCAGCCCAGTTTGTACTGGGCTTTTTTATATGCAACAAAACATAAATTCACACCTAAAAACTTCCCTAAAGTTGCCAACTTAAATGACACTTTTGTGAATTATGATGCCAACGTATTGATTCTTGGTTGCTCAAAAAAAATACTCTTAAATCACGTTGACGTCCCTATGTCTGGCAACTAGATTTTTCTATTAGTGTCTACAACAGGAGGTCATTGAAATGAAACGTGCTAGCTCTACATATCGATTACAACTGATTAAGGAAGTGGCAACCCGCCGAGATCGTCAACATTCTAATGACCCGATGGCAAACTACATACAAACCCTAATAGATAATAAAGATGATTGTGATACTTCGGTTGAACGCAACCAGAGGTTCAGTGGCAGTCATTTTGATGAGCACATAGGTGGTTGGGTAAGCGACCACTGGGGTAACAAGTAGGACAACGAGAGTAATCCAACCAGCATAACCGCTGTAGAATTCGTCTCCGCATTAACCTATCATCTGCAACAATTCCCTATCCTAGAGTAAGCAGAAAGTGTCTGAGTTAAAAAGAGAAAAAGAAGTGATGGTTGCCTTCCAAGTGATACCTCGCGTTAAAGAAGGCAACAACTTCGAAGTGGTTGATAGAGCCATTGAAGTTGTGAAAGCTGCCGATGTACCTTTCCAAGTCGGTGCGATGGAAACCACGATGAAAGGTGAACTCAACCAATTACTCGATATCGTTAAAAAGGCAGAACAAGCTTGCTACGATGCAGGGGCTGTAGAAGTGATCACAAACATTAAGATTCACAGTAAAACCACCGAAGCCGATGATACATTTTGCACGTATCATCGTGGTGTAACGAAAGCGAATCACATGTTTGTTTAATAATATGTTTATTTCAGAAAGCTGAGCTTTAAGAAAGACTCTGAAGAACCAGTGGTGTTATTGAAAAGGCATGTCTGAGAGGTGAGAAAGGATTTCCATTCGTTCTTCTTCTGACATCGAATGCCAATCACGCGGAGTCTCTTCAGGGTCATCTTTTGCCCCGATCGGTTTTCGGTCCAGTGCTTTGACTGGCTCTTTTTTGAGTTTTACGTTCTTTTTATTCATACCGACACCACTCCTTCAGGTACAAAAGTACCTACCTTAATATTACACCCCAACCATTATGTAAAGTAATAGTTACTTCGGAGTTAAATAAAATCTAAATACTTCCTCTTTAGCCAAAAAGATCTCTTTGGGGACTTGTATTTCCCTCTTCATCGACCTGCTTACCAGCCAAGTTTTTTTGCTTCATTATTTTTCTTCTATAGCGCTGGCGACACAGCTTTATCACGTGCAATTGTTCTGACGGTGTCATCGACATCCAATTAAAGCGCTCTTCTCTTTTGCGCATACAACCATTGCAATAGCCTTTGTCATCGCTTGAACAAACCCCAACGCAAGGGCTTGGAACTTGGAAAAACTCTAACTGCTCCACCATGCCTCCTTACACATTCAAAATTACGCTTACTCTCTCAAAAATAAGCGATTAATTTGTCGCCTAGCTCATGAAATCCATACTAAACTATGACCTTATACTGACACATATAGTGTTTTGTAAACTATACTTTGAGCCCATCAAGTTACACTTATTCGGTAACTTCGTTCTTTCCTTTGGAGCCTTATAATATGAAGTTTAGTTCAAAAAAATTACTAGCAGTAGCCGCTTTACCTATGCTGCTAGCAGCATGCGCAACAACAGGTGACAACGCGATGCAAGTAACACCAACCGATCTACAGCACCATAATTGGGAACTTGCACAAATTGATGGCAAGGACATTGTGAAAAGCGAAGACCAAGCAACTCCTCGTCTAGAGATCGGCGAAAAAATGACTGCGAACGGCATGGCTGGTTGTAACAACTTCTTCGGTCAAGGCGAATTGAAAGACGGTCAATTCCGTATCAAGCAAATGGGCATGACAATGAAAATGTGTCACGGCTCTGCGATGGAAATCGAACAATCGGTTTCTGCTACTCTAAGCGAGTGGAGCGACGTAACCCTAACAAACGATACGCTAGTACTGAAAAACGATGTACACACGCTAACGTACACGATTCGTGACTGGGTAAACTAATCCGTCATCGACATCTGATATTGATTTAAGGAGCCCCAAGGCTCCTTTTTTATTGCCTGCTCAAAACCTAATCATTAAAAACGCTACTTATCGCCTTCTTTTCGTACCAACCTCCAATAAATATCAAAAAAACCTCATTTAGATGCAATTAATTCACCGCTTTAACGGTCTGTTCGTAGGATGGCAAAGGCCCCTAGTAATTGATTGAATTTACTGTTGAATTAGAAATTATTTCAGAAACAGATAGAATAACTAATAGGGTGAGTTGATCTTTCGAACAAAATTTAACCGCGAAAGGTCAACATGCCCTAGGGAGTTCAAAAATACAATGCTCTTGCCCGTTCACTACCAAATGGAAAAGTTTATGAACAAGATAGTAAGTACGTTAGGAATCATGGCAACCGTTGCATACAGCGCAACCATTTATGCTGATGAAGCAACATCAACCGATAGCTGGAACCAAATTGAACAGCAGGCAGAGGGAGAAACTGTCTACTTTCACGCTTGGGGCGGAAGCCAAGAGATCAATCGTTACCTACAGTGGGCAGGCAAGAAATTACAAAGTGACTACGGTGTCACGTTAAAGCATGTGAAAGTAACCGATATTGCGGAAACCACCACTCGACTGCTCGCTGAAAAAGCAGCAGGCAAGAACAGTGAAGGCAGCGTCGATATCGTCTGGATCAATGGCGAGAACTTCCGCTCGATGAAAGACAACGCACTATTGTTTGGGCCATTTACAGAATCACTTCCAAATTGGCAGTATGTCGATAAGTCTCTGCCAATTGATGTCGATTTCTCAGAGCCGACAGAAGGCTTAGAAGCACCCTGGGGCGTGGGACAACTGGTGTTCATTCATGACCAAGAAACACTGCACAATCCACCACAATCATTCTCTGAGATGTTGAGCTACGCTCAGGCTTTCCCGAACCGATTAAGCTACCCTCGTCCACCAGAGTTTCATGGCACGAGCTTCATTAAGTCTCTACTGATTGAACTAACAAACAATAACCCTGCGCTGGCTCAGCCGGTTTCAGAAGATAACTTCCAAGCGGTAACAGCGCCACTTTGGGCTTACTTAGATAAATTCCATAAAGTGGCATGGCGCGGTGGCAAACAATTCCCAGCAGGTACATCAGAAAGCATCCAACTTCTGGATGATGGACAACTCGACCTCGCGATTACCTTCAATCCAAACTCTGTGTATTCAGCACAAGCAAGTGGCCGTTTAGCGGAAACCACCAAGGCTTTTGCATTAGAAAGCGGCGCTTTATCTAACATTCACTTCCTTGCGATCCCTTGGAATGCCAATGCAACTGCAGGCGCTCAAGTGACCATCAACTTCTTATTGAGCCCAGAAGCGCAATCTCGCAAGGGTGACCTTAATGTTTGGGGCGATCCTTCAGTATTGAGCAGCAAATACCTCACTGGCAGTGCTAAAAATACTCAGCAATTTAAGTCGGTTGATGAACTACACCCAAGCTGGCAAAACGCGCTCGAGAAAGAGTGGCTTAAGCGATACGGTAACTAGTCTTCATGCTACGTGCTCTATATTTTGTTGTTATAGCTGTGTGCATTATCCCAACCATTCCTGGGGTAGCGGGAGTGGTGGCTTCGTCACTGAGTTTCATCCCGCCCCTAGGTTTAGAGGAGCCAACACTCAACGGTTTTGACCAAGTATTTCAATGGGAAGGGGCTTGGCACTCTATTGGCTTAAGCCTAGGCTCGGCGATTGCAAGCAGCTACATAGCCTGCTTCCTGACCTTTTGTATTCTTCAAGCCTCTTGGGGAAACAAGTTTTGGAGAAAGATAGAGTTAACACTATCGCCAATGCTTGCCATTCCACATGTGGCTTTCGCTATCGGCTTTGCTTTTCTGTTCAGTCCGACGGGGCTTGGCGCAAGAGCTGTACATCACTTGCTCGGCGAATCGGCTACGAGCTCTGAATTAGCGTTATTGGTGAAAGACCCATACGCTTTCGGTCTCATCATCATGTTAGCGTTCAAAGAAGTCCCTTTCTTGTTGTTGATGAGCATTTCGATACTTCAACAAATTGATGTAGAGCGTATCACTAAGGTGAGTGCTTCTCTAGGTTATAGCCGAGCTCAGATCTGGTGGAAATGTATTTTCCCACAATGGTTTACCAAGCTTAGATTCCCAATGCTGGCGGTACTCGCTTACAGTGTCTCGGTTGTCGATATTGCTCTGATCATTGGCCCAACTAACCCACCGACCTTTGCCGTTTTGGTATGGCAATGGTTCAACGATGCTGATCTTAACCTACTTCCGCGAGCTGCTGCTGGTGCCATCGTTTTATTTGGTTTAGCTTCGTTGATCATCGCCTTGGCGCGTTTAGTTGAATGGGCGGTTCTTAAGTACTTTCGAACTTGGCAGTATTCAGGACGAACAGGAGCTAACTTGCCGGGGAAAACCGTATTTACAGTGCTTGCTAGCCTTTCATTGCTGATCATTCCTTTAATGGTAATTTGGAGTGTTGCTCAGCGTTGGCGCTTCCCTGATTTACTGCCGAGCCGCTACAGCATGCGTTTCTGGGAGTTCGAATGGGATGGCATCATGAGTACTGTGGGTCAAAGCTTATGGATTGGTCTTATTGCAGCTTCAGTCGCTCTGTTACTTGCGTTGGTTGCTCACGAATACAGAATCAAATACAAGTGGCAAGTTCCGGGCTTCATTATCGCTATCCCAATGTTAATACCTCAACTCTCGGTATTGTTTGGTATGCAGGTCACGACCCTCTACATCGGCAGTAGTGCCTATGAGTTCTGGGTGATTTGGGCGCATGTTTTCTTTGCTTTCCCGTTTGTATACCTGTCTTTGGACGGCCCGTGGAAAAGCTTCAATGATGGGTTGATTAAAGCCTCGCTGAGCCTAGGTAAATCGCCATTTCAGAGTTGGTATTCGGTCAAACTACCAATCTTGCTTCCTGCGATTGCCTTTGCTTGGGCGGTCGGGATCAGCGTTAGTTTGGCTCAGTACTTGCCAACATTGATGCTCGGTGCGGGCCGTATTAGCACTATCACCACAGAAGCCGTTGCCCTAACCAGTGGTTTCGACCGCAGGGTGACAGCAATCTATGCCATTTGGCAGGCCCTATTGCCTCTGTTCTTTTTCTCTTTAGCGATATTAGTCAGCCGACTTCAACTTAGATATCGCCGTCTTACTTTTAAAGGTTTCCTAAGTAATGAGTCTGTACCTCAACGACCTCGCCATCCGTAAAACCGATGGAGATTCGCTGTTCTCAGCGCTAAACGTAACATTAGAATCTGGCCAAATACTGGCTTTGATGGGGCCGAGTGGCTGCGGAAAGTCGACCTTACTGGATGCGATTGCTGGTCACTTAAGTGAAGAGTTTTCGTATTCTGGCACCGTTGTGTTGAACGATATTCAGCTCGACGAGCTTCCATCACATCAGCGTGAGGTCGGTATTTTGTTTCAAGATGACTTGTTGTTTCCGCACCTCAAAGTATGGGAAAACTTGGCCTTTTCGTTACCGAACTCTGTTAAAGGTTCCGCTCGCCAAAAGCAAGCAATGGCTGCACTAAAAGACATAGAGCTAACTCACTTAGCTGAATCTTTCCCGGATCAAATATCTGGCGGTCAACGCGCAAGAATAAGCTTAACTCGTATGTTATTGGCGAAGCCGAAACTCGCCCTGCTCGACGAACCGTTCAGCAAACTGGACCAAGAGTTAAGAGCACAATTTCGCGATTGGGTGTTTGAACAATTGACCAAAGCGAATATCCCCACATTAATGGTCACGCACGACGAAGCCGATGTACCTCAAGGGGCAGAAGTACTGTCTTGGCCATGGAGAAGTAACCATGCTGGATAAGTACTCCATTAAGGTCATTAAGTGGCCATTAAATCAGTCTGCTAAGTTACTGAACCAATTGGGTATCACGGCCAATCAAACCACGTTATTCGGATTTCTGGTTGGGTGTTTAGCATTTCCAGCGTTAGCATTTCAGCAATACGAATGGGCGTTGGGGTTCATTGTATTCAACAGAGTATGTGATGGGCTCGATGGCGCTTTAGCTCGAATCCAAGGCATCAGTGATGCAGGTGGATTCCTCGATATCAGCCTAGATTTCCTTTTCTATTCGTTAATCCCGTTTGGATTTGTCATTGCCAACCCAGAACATAACGCCATTGCCGGTGCATTTTTGATCTTCTCTTTTATCGGCACAGGCAGCAGCTTTTTAGCATTTGCGGTTATGGCAGGCAAACGAGGAATCGAGAACCCCGTTTATAAGCACAAGTCGCTCTACTATATGTCTGGATTAACTGAAGGCACAGAGACTATCGCCTGTTTCATTGCCTTTTGTATTTGGCCGCAACACTTTGCGGTTATCGCATACACCTTTGGTGCGGCATGTTGGCTAACTACGTTCATGCGAATTTATTTTGGGTTCCAGACACTCAAGAATCAAACCAGCTAGTTTCAGTTTCTGCGTTCCTTTCAAACTAAAACGCCGCTCAATGATGAGCGGCGTTTTTTCTAACTAATGTATAGAATCAATTAAGCGTCAGCAGAAGCGCTTATCTTAAACCTCAGCACCTTTAGGCTTGAATCAAGGTCGACATCGACAAACTCAGGCGGGTTGTCTAA
The DNA here is from genome assembly GCF_026241515.1 of Vibrio sp. 14G-20. GTDB lineage: Bacteria > Pseudomonadota > Gammaproteobacteria > Enterobacterales > Vibrionaceae > Vibrio. The sequence goes on along the minus strand of NZ_JAPHPW010000008.1, from coordinate 60,133 downwards.
ACGTTCAATAAACTCAACGCTTGGCGCTTCTTCTGCCATCGTTTCAATCAAGAAGTTGGGTGATACTGCTGGTGAGTTAACACAAGCAATCACTTCTCCACCTTCCGTTAGAAGTTCAGGCAAACGACGTAGGATCTTTTTGTAATCTTTGGTTAAAGCAAAACTGCCTTTCTGGAAAGATGGCGGATCGATGATAACCAACTCGTATGGACCACCTTTCTTAATTTTCCCCCACGACTTAAAGATATCGTAACCAAGGAAGTTTACCGAGCGCATATCGTGGTCATTCAAACGATGATTATCACGGCCTTTATTCAATGAACCACGCGACATATCAACATTCATACATTGACGAGCGCCACCAGCGATAGCCGCGACAGAGAAACCACAAGTGTATGCGAACAAGTTAAGAACATTCTTATCCTTGGCATTATCTTGTACCCACTGACGACCATTACGCATGTCTAGGAACAGACCGAAGTTCTGATTACGGCCAATGTCTAATTGATACTTAAGACCGTGCTCGACCACAACCGGAGAGTCATTCAACTCGCCCCATAGAACCTCTGAAGGCGCACCATCGGCGTAACGGTGTTGCAGAACAATGCTTGTGCCATGCTTTGATTGCCAAATATCTCTGTTAGTGAGTTCAACCAATCCAGCTTTGAGAGATGACAAGAATTCGCCGTCTACCTCTTTAAACACGTTAACCAGTAGTTGTCCATCAACCCAGTCACATGTCAGTTGTTCTAGACCAGGCCAAAACTTACCACGACCATGAAAGATACGGCGTAGTTCGTTTGGTACTTCATTAAGTTGCTGTTCAATATGACTAAAAAACAGAGGTAAAGCTGATGCTTCCATTATTTCACTCACTTAGTGTTTAGCTTTGGCCAAGTTAATGACCAAGGTTCAAGCCAACTGTCTAAACCATTAGACACGGTTTCTTGATGCCACTTCTCACCCAAGGAATCAAGGTTCCTTGGGTCACAGACATATTCGTAGGCTTGGGATTGATAGGTAAATCGAATCGCGAAAGCGTGCAGATAGCCTCTGTCAGCCTCACTCGATGGATTATAAATAGGGTCACCAACAATAGCGGAGCCGATCGACTTCATCGCGACACGGATCTGATGCGTCCTTCCTGTATAGGGCTTACATAATAGCAAACGCTCGCCGGGTGCTGCCGTTGCCGATAAAAACTGGGTAATCGCTGGGTTCTCTTTGGATGTCAGAAGCTTCCAACTAGAACGTCTTGAACGTTCCATATCACCTGAAATCAAACCCTGCTTTTTCTTTGGCTTTTTAGAACCGATCGCAAGGTAATATTTCTCAACCTCACGCTTTGCGAACAACTGCGAAAGCTCGCTTGCTGCCGAAGCATTCTTTGCTAGCAGTAGAATACCTGAAGTCATTTTATCAAGGCGATGTACAAGATATAACTTAGGCTCATTAATCGCTTGAGCAACTTCTTGAAGCAACATGGTATCGCCATCGTCTTTATGAACGCTGACGCCAGGGTGCTTGTTAATAAGTAAAAAATCAGGATGGTTCAGAAGGATATCGAACATGTAAAGGCTAGCTCCATTGTAGAACGTGGAGTATACCGCGTCTGAACCCAGATTCCAGCTACGAAAAAGCCCAACTAACTCAATTAACTCAATTAACTCAATTAACTCAATTAACTCAATTAACATTGGGCTTGTTTCTAATTGTTCGCTTTCAGTAATCGATTTTTAGTTCCGATTGAATGCGAACTGAGCACTAAGCACTAAGCACTAAGCAAGCTTGAACTTACCAACCAGTGCTTCTAACTCAGCAACCTTAGCATTCAAACCTGAAGTGTTTTCAGAGCTACGCGTCGCCAGTTGCAAAGACTGCTCAGAGATATCACTGATCGCCGTAATATCCGCCGCAATCTCTTTAGTCACAGCCGTCTGTTCTTCTGCTGCTGTCGCGATAGAGTTAACCATGCTTTGTACATTACCCGCACCGCTTACAATCGCTTCTAGCGCTGAAACAGCACCTGAGCTTTGCTCTACGCCAATCTCCACCAAACGGCAGTTATCTTTGGTGTAAGTCACCGCTTCTTGCGTGCCCGACTGAATCGATTGAATGATGCCAGACACTTCTTGTGTCGCTTTGGTCGTTCTTTCTGCTAACGCGCGAACTTCATCGGCAACCACAGCAAAACCACGACCGAACTCGCCTGCACGAGCCGCTTCGATTGCAGCGTTAAGAGCTAGCAGGTTAGTTTGCTCAGCAATGTCTTCGATTACCTTGATAACGCTACCAATCTGCTCACCGTGAGAACCTAAAGTATTCATTTGCAACGACATATCGCTCATTTGAGTCGACACTTGTTGAATACTTGCCACCATCTCAACAATCACGTTGCGGCCATCGTCTGCAGACGTTTCAGAGCGACGTGCTTCTTCATAAGTAGAAGTACCTTGTTGAGCCACTTCAGAAATGGTCAAACTTAGCTCTTCAGCAGCAGTTGCAATCAAGTTAGCTTTGTCTGCTTGAGCTGATGCGCCAGTCACGATGTCTTGGCTAATAGAAGAGAGCTCCCCTGTCACAGATTGAACTTGATGAGTCACAGACGAGATAGAACCTAGTAGGTCTACTAGCGATTTCTGCATCTGGTTAATCGACTTAGCAAGCTCAGCCAATTCATCACCAGAATCATCAATAATATCGCCTGCCGTTAGGTCACCATTTGCTACACGTCGTGCTACTTGTTCAACACGAGTCAGACGGTTGGTTATAGAACTAGACAATACGTACGCAATCACACAACCAAAGACTATAGCAATCGCAGACAACACCATAATGGTGCGCTCGATGGTAGTAAACGTATCGGTTAGTGTCAGTAATGACTGCTCTGTATCTGCGCGCTCACTTGCTGATGCTTGATCCAGCAAGTTCTCAATAGGGATAAGATTGCTCTCATACAAAGATCGTAGCTGTTGAATGTTAGCTAGTAGCGCAGCTTCATCATTGATCTTCGGTACAAGCTTTGATTCAAACTCTTGAGTGAAACGCCCCATCAGGTCTTCAATTCGCTGAATACGGCGATGGTCTTCAGATCCTCGACTCTCCAAACGTTTTGCTTGTTCGATTGCTTGAGTAAATTCGTTCTTGTTGGTTCGATAATCATTGAGTGCATTATCGACCAGAGTGATTGCACCCAGAGCATCTCGATAGACATCTCCAGCTTCATCGATCAGAACAAGATAGGTAACAGTGCCCGGTACATCGTCCATTCTGATCTCATCAGCACTTTTATGAGCGCCAATAACCTCTATCCATACAATACTGACTAACGTGACAAGCACCGCCAATATAGAGCCAAAACCGGCATACAGTTTCTTTCTCACTGACAATTTCACACAACACCTACTTAAATTAAATACGGACTGAACAGCCCTAACCAATAAATATATCGGCTAGCAAACGGATAACTTTAGTGAATGCATAACTTTTATTTTTCGATAAGAATTAAGTATTTAAAACAAAAAAAAGGGAGCCAATGGCTCCCGTTTTTTAACTTGCTTTAACTTGTGATTGTAGCTTCTAAGAGCTATGGTTTCTTAGAACTGTAGCTTCTTAGAACTATAACTTCTTAGAGATAAGCGCAGAGCCAGCAATAATACCAATACCTAGTAGCATGATTGCACCTTTACCGCTGTCGAAGCCAGAAGAGATACCCATGAACGCTACGATAGCGATAGCTACTGGGATGATGTACTTAACTAGTGTGTACCATAGACCGAATAGAGGGAAAGGTACTTCACCGTCGTTAGTGATTTCTTTCTCTAGGTCAGCACGGTTTAGTCTCCAACCAGCGAAGATACATACCAACATACCGCCAACTGCTAGGAAGATTTTATCCGTTAGTAAGTCGAAGATATCGAATGCACCAGTACCAAACAGTGTTGGACCGAAACCGCCAAGTGATAGAGAAGCGAAGATACATAGAATCGCCATAACTACACTTGCAGACAGTACTGCAGTCACACGCTTCATGCCTTTCTCGTCGATTAGGTAAGAAACCACAACTTCAAGTAGAGATACTGAAGAAGTCAGTGCCGCAACACTTAGACCAACGAAGAACATTAGAGCGAATAGAAGACCAACTACGCCGCCCATTTCAGCGAATAGCTGAGGGACAACAACGAATACTAGACCAGGACCAGCTGCAGGCTCCATACCGAATGCGAACATTGCAGGGAACATTGCAACACCAGCTAGGATAGCAACACCAGTATCCATTGCAGTAACCATAGCTGTAGTTTGAACTAGGTTCTCTTTCTTCTTAAGGTAAGAACCGTAAGTCAACATACAACCCATACCAAGAGATAGTGAGAAGAATGCTTGACCTAGTGCAGCTAGGATTACACCGCTGTCTACTTTAGAGAAATCAGGGCTGAATAGGAATTCAAGACCAGCCATCGCGCCCGGAAGCATGATGCCTTTGATTGATACCACGATAAGGATAATGAAAAGAAGTGGCATCAGGATCTTACCCGCTTTCTCAATACCACCAGAGATACCCTTCATAACAATAACAATGTTAAGTAGTAGGTATAGGCCCATCCACATAAGTGGTTGAACTGGGTTTGAGATAAAGCCACCGAAGCTGTCACCGATTGCTTCAGGTGCATCTAGTAGACCACCAGCAATCTTACCGATGTATGCGATAGACCAGCCACCTACTACAGGGTAGAAACCCATGATAAGTAGACCACTGACTACGCCGATAACACCAGCGAACGTCCAACGACGGTCAGTTGTTTTAAATGCGCCTACTGCTGATTTTTGCGTATGACGGCCAATAGCAAATTCAGTCAGCATGACACTGAAACCGATGAAGATTACAAAAAACAGGTAAATTGCAACGAATGCACCGCCGCCACTTTCGCCTGCTGTGTAAGGGAATTTCCAAATGTTACCTAGACCAACAGCAGAACCTGCTGCAGCCATTACGAATCCTAACTTCGAACCCCAGGTATCGCGGGGTGTTGTGGTTGTATTACTAGTAGCCACGTGTACTCCAAACTTTTGTGTTATGTGATGTTGTGTTTTGCTTTGGGTGGCGTCTTTAAAAGATAAGGTGTACAGATAAATTTACACACCTAAAAGATTTGATTGACGCTCGTTGTATGGCAAGTAAACCAGTTTAAGAATAAAATTGGAAGTCCGAACCGTACATATTTCGTTACCAATGTAAATTTTTATGGTTAAATGCCGACTTTTCATACAAAACAATCGTTTTCTTCTTAAGTTAACCAAAACTTAACAACTTTAACCTGTTTACAGCTTTTGCTCTATTTTGTAAATAGTTGATTCCTTAAATTCCCATATCCGTAAAATAGCATTACTATCTAAGTGTCTCTTTTTTCGAGTATTCAATGTGGAAAAGCTCTACCATTTTTTAACTTTGGCTTCTGTCGCTTTGTACTGGGTACTTGTAGCCGGTGTGACTTTCCGTGTCGTACTAAAACGACGCTCTGTCAGCGTTTCTCTCGCGTGGTTGATGGTTATCTACATTATCCCAATTGTAGGTGTCGCTTGTTACTTCCTTTTCGGAGAGCTAAACCTAGGAAGAAAAAGGGCTGAGCGTGCACATCGTATGTTTACTCCCTTTGGTGACTGGTTCCGCCAATTAAATGATTGCCAACTGCATCTTCCCGGCAAAGTGGGATCCCCTATCCACAAAATCGATGAACTCTGTAATAACAGAATGGGTATTCCTGCGCTTAGTGGAAACACACTTTCACTGCAATCTTCACCCAATGAGATCCTACACGCCATTATCGAAGATATAGAAAACGCCCAGACCAGCATCAAGATGGTTTTCTACATTTGGCACCCTGGTGGCCTGACCGATTCCGTAGCTTCAGCTCTTATTCGAGCAGCCAAACGTGGTGTAGATGTTAAGGTCCTACTTGACTCAGCCGGTAGCCCGCGCTTTTTCAAAAGCCATTGGCTATCAATGATGAAAGACGCAGGTGTGCAAGTTGTCCAAGCATTAGAGGTTAGCCCTTGGCGTATTTTCTTACGCCGTCTAGATCTGAGACAACACCGTAAGATCATCGTGATTGATGAAACCATTGCCTATACCGGTTCAATGAACATGGTTGACCCTGCTCACTTCAAACAAAGTTCAGGTGTGGGCCAGTGGATTGACGTAATGGTTCGTGTAACTGGCCCTACCGTAAATGTGCTGTCGGCCATTCATGGTTGGGATTGGGAAGTGGAAACCGGCGAACGAATCCTTCCTGATTTACCAGAATGTCCGGTTGAAGAGGTCATGACGCATCATCCAGTTCAAGTCGTGCCATCTGGTCCTGGCATGCCTGAATATTTAATCCTGCAAGTACTAACCATTGCGATCAATCAGGCGAATCATTCTGTACGTATCACGACGCCCTATTTCGTCCCAAGTGCCGATTTGTTAGAGACACTGAAAATGACAGCGCAACGAGGCGTCAACGTAGAACTGATCATTCCACATAACAACGATTCACTGATGGTGAAGTGGGCATCTCGTGCTTTCTATACGGAATTACTTGAAGCTGGCGTGAAGATCTACGAGTTTTACGGTGGCCTTCTTCATACTAAGTCGGTTGTTATCGATGAAGAATTTTGTTTGATCGGAACGGTCAATATCGACATGCGCAGCTTATGGCTTAACTTCGAAGTGACGCTAGCCGTTGACGATGTGCATTTCACTCAGCAGCTATCTGAACTTCAGCAGTCTTACATCGAGTCATCGCATCCAGTAGAACTGGAGCAGTGGGAGCAGAGAAACTTACGAAATCGCTTCTTTGAAAGATTGTTCTATTTGTTCAACCCTCTGCTGTAATACATATGATGAGTCGATTGCGACTCATCACTTCCTACCGTAAGTTTTTAACCTTTCACCATTAACTAAGTGAAAGGTTAAAAAGCGAAAGAAAAGCGTAAAAACTCCCGCTCCCCTCTTGCTTTGAAGGCTATTGGCATGTTTTAAATAGGACATAACCGATTGATAAGGAATTCACAGCATGTCCGAGAACAAAACCACTAAGCTGATCACTGCAGGTCGTGATAAGAAGTGGACCAATGGTGTCGTTAACCCACCAGTACAGCGCGCTTCAACTGTCGTATTCAACTCAGTAGAAGAGAAGCGTAAAGCTACGATTAACCGCGCTAACAAAACACTTTTTTACGGACGTCGTGGAACCAACACTCATTTCGCCTTCCAAGATGCCATGGTGGAAGTGGAAGGTGGCGCAGGCTGTGCACTCTACCCTTGTGGTACGGCAGCTATCTCTAATGCCATTCTCTCTTTTGTAGAAACGGGCGACCATATTTTGATGGTCGACACCTGTTACGAGCCAACTCGCGATTTCTGTGACACCATCATGAAGAAGATGGGTGTAGAGACAACTTACTACGAACCAACGATTGGTGAAGGCATCCAAGACCTCATCAAACCAAACACTAAGGTGCTATTTACCGAGTCTCCTGGTTCAGTCACCATGGAAGTCCAAGACATTCCAACGCTCGCGCGTATTGCCCACGAGCACGACATCATAGTGATGCTAGATAACACTTGGGCAGCAGGCGTTAATTTCTCACCATTTGATTTTGGTGTTGATATCTCGATTCAAGCAGCGACCAAGTACATAGTGGGTCACTCAGATGTGATGCTAGGTACAGCGGTAGCCAACGACAAATGTTGGGATCAACTACGTGAGCAGAGTTACTTAATGGGACAATGCGTTTCACCAGATGACGCTTACCTTGGTCTTCGTGGTATCCGCACTCTTGATGTTCGTCTGCGCCAACACGCAGAGAGCAGCTTGAAAGTCGCTAAGTGGTTAGAAACTCGCCCTGAGGTTGACCATGTTCGTCACCCTGCTCTTGAGTCTTGTCCGGGTCATGAATTCTTCAAACGAGATTTTACTGGCGGCAATGGCCTGTTCTCTTTTGTTCTAAAGAACTCAAACACAAAAGCAACGACTGCACTGCTTGATGGCATGACACACTTCAGCATGGGTTACTCATGGGGTGGTTTCGAGAGCTTGATTCTAGCAAACGAACCAAGCAGTTTTGATAGCCTAAGAACCGTAGCGAATCCAAACTTCGAAGGTACTTTGATTCGTGTTCATATCGGCTTAGAAGACGTTGATGACCTGATTGCAGACTTAGAAGCAGGGTTAGAACGTTATAACGCCCTCGTTTGATTAAAGCGTTAACAGACTCAGACCAAAAAGGCAGGATATTCCTGCCTTTTTCAGATTAGCGTATTAGACACATAGCTTTAAAAAGCTACTGAACGTTAAAACACGCCCAATTGAATATTTCAGTTCGATGTTCATTGAACATATACAAAGACTGATCCTTCACTGCAATAGCGTAGTCAATCGTCACCCCTTTATACTCACTGTAATCCTGATTAATAACAGGATCATGAAAAGGCGTTGCCGTTCTCACATCAAGAATGCTCATCGACAGATTGTTTCCATCCAGCCCGTAGTAGCCGGAATAAAGGTTTTCCATCGTACTCTCGTTACCGTCTTGCTCAGTAATCGTCACAAACTCTCTAATGCTAAAAGTATGGTCAGACTGAAAAGTAAGGCTTATGCGTTCGTACAGTGCTTGATATGGTTGGAATGCCTGAGATAAGAAATCCGTTTTGATCGTTTTACAGTGCCATCGAGTGCCTGCTAATTCGTTTTGCTCTAACAAGAAGCTCGAAGCGGCGATTGCACAAAGAATGAGTAAGCCAATTAATCGCAAAAATCACCCCTCTTTTCCATGTACTGAGCAAACGAATCAAAAGACGACGCTACATTAAAAATAGAAGCGCTATAGTTCAACGCTTCGCCATCCTTCTTTTGCACCAACATGTATAACGTATCATTTTCAGGTTGGTCTACAGACGGATAGATACGGACAAAAACATCAACGTTGCAGTGGCTAGGTATCACACCCGTTAACTTTTGAGTGATCGCAGGTAACGAATAGGATTCATTATGCGCAATATGGAAAAAATAGTGATTGGTATTATCTGTATAGCTGTCGCGATATTCGGCTTTATCAATAAAATAAGGCAGTGGCGTATAATAGGTTTGGAAAAGGTTGAACGCCGTTACGACGACACAAATCAATGCGACTAAATAGCCCGCTTTAATTAGGTGCGTATTACTTTTTGAATTTGAAGGTTCTAATTCAGCTAAGTTCAGTTCTTGGTTGGAAGACGTCTTGAGATCTGAATCAGTGACCGTTGCCGCGTTAACATCTGTAGAGATTTCAGTCTCAGCCAACACTTCCTGCTCGACAGGCGAAAAGTTTGATTTAGATACCTTCTCAGTCACTTGAAAAGGCACAGTTTCAGTTTTGCTAGGCTTTATTGACTCATCGATTTCAAGCAAATAGCCCGTTTTACTGACCGTGCGAATCGTCGCACAGCCACAAGTCACTCTTGACAGCGTTTTTCTAATCTTAGATATCACGTTAGTGAGCGCTTGCTCTGAGACAATCACATTGCCCCAGCACCTATCAAATATCAGGCCTCGTTCAATGCACTCACCGGTATTTTCAAGTAAAAACAGAAACACCTTACCTTCTATCGGCGCGATAGTTTCTACGTGGCCATCTCCACGCACAAACTGCCTAAGCAAAGGGTCATAACGAGCATCACAGATTTGGTAGCTTTGTTGTTTCACTATCGTCTTCTAGGTTTGAATTTGGTCGCATATGATATTGAATAGTTTATAAATGACCAGTAAATTTTCCTATATTAACGCAATTATTTTTCGACGATAAATAACACTTTTATTTGTACGGACAACCTACGATATGGTCATTAACCATACCTGTAGCTTGCATGAATGCGTAACAGATTGTTTCCCCTACAAACTTAAAGCCTCTCTTCTTCAAAAACTTACTCATCGCTTTAGATTGCTCAGTAGAAGCGGGAACTTGAGACATCTCGGTCCATTGATTTACGATCACTTCATTATCGACAAATTGCCATAAAGCATTTGATAGAGAGCCGAACTCTTTCTGTAATTCAAGCGTTGCTCGCGCATTGTTGTATACCGAAGTAATCTTGCCCTTGTGTTTAACCACATCGAAGTTTTCAATGATGTGCGGCACGTTGTCTTCATTCAACTCAGCTAGCTTGTTTAGATCGTAATTATCGAACGCGGCACGATACCCTTCACGCTTTTTAAGGATCGTAATCCAACTCAGACCCGCTTGAGCACCTTCTAAAGTAATGAACTCAAACAGAACTTGGTCATCGTAAACTGGTACACCCCATTCCTTATCGTGATATTCCCTTTCAAGCTCGTGCTTGAGTGCCCATGCACATGTTCGATCCGATGCATTTATTTCCATTTTAAGCCTCTTTATTTAGGGTCTTTAGACCTTTAACCATTAATTATTAGCCATTAGCAACTTAGCAACTTAGCAACTTAGCAACTTAGCAACTTAGCAACTTAGCAACTTAGCAAAAAATAATGCCCCATTAAGGGGCATTCATTCTTAGAGTAACGGATATTACCTTACTTCAATTTTATGAAATAAACGGTAAAGCACAGGAACAACAATTAGTGTCAGTACTGTCGCAAAGCCTAAACCAAACATGATGGTTACTGCCATTGGTTTGAAGAAGATATCCGGTAGTAGAGGGATCATACCTAGAATCGTGGTGATCGCCGCCATACATACCGGGCGAACACGACTCAGTGCCGCATCAACAACCGCTACATATGGATCTTTACCTGACTTCATCTCAATCTCAATTTGATCAAGCAGTACGATACCGTTCTTCAGAAGCATCCCAGATAGACTCAAGAAGCCCAACAATGCCATAAAGCCGAATGGTGTATTCAAGGCTAACAAGCCTGTCGTCACTCCTATCAACGCCAATGGAACCGTTAACCAAACAATCAGAGGCTCTTTCACCGAGTTAAACAAGAACACCGTGATTAAGAACATGAACAAGTAACCCAGAGGCATGGTTGTGAACAGTGACGCCTGTGCATCTGCTGACGACTCGTATTCACCACCCCACTCCAACGAGTATCCCGGTGGCATTTCGATCGCTTCGATTTGTGGCTGCAAACGCTTTTGAAGCGTTGATGCTGTTTCTTCGCCCAATAGATCAGGATCCGCCATTACCGTCAGCATACGCTTACGGTTCTTACGGATGATCAGTGGATCTTCCCATTCTAGCTCGTAACCTAACGTTACTTGTTGAAGTGGAATGTACTCACTTAATGCTGGGCTCCAGATCTTCATGCCTTCGATGTTACGAATATCGACACGCTCATCTTCAGGTAAACGAGCCACAATCGGCATCAACGTTGTACCATCACGATACACACCAATCGACTTACCAGAGAAAGACATCGCTAGGAAATCATCAACGTCAGATTTGGTAATACCATAACGACGCGCTTGGCTTTCATTGAACTGAGGCTCTAATACCTTAGTTCTTTCACGCCAATCGTGACGAACGTTAAACGCGCCTTCATCAGCACGCATGATATCCATCACTTGCGCTGCAATTGAACGTAGTACCGTTGGATCAGAGCCAACAATTCGTGCTTCAATTTTCGCACCGCCACCAGGACCTAATTCGATTTGTTTCAACTTGTAGTCTATTTCAGGGAACTGACCGTTTACGTGTTCACGGAAACGCAGCATTAGCCCCTCAAGTACTTCATAACTCTTCACTCGAACCGTTATCTCGCCGTATGCGCTATAACTTTTCTCAGGAGAGTAAGTCAGCATGAAACGTTGCAGACCTTTACCCGCCGTTGTCGTGATGTGTTCAACTTCGTCCTGCTCTGCTAACCAACCTTCAAGCACTTTAAGCTTGGTATTCGTCGCTCGAATATCAGTACCTTCCGGCATCCATACATCCACTTGGAACATAGGTGTGGTTGAAGATGGGAAGAAAGCTTGTTTAACGAAACCGAAGCCGTATACACTCGCCCCTAAGCCAATAATCAGAACAAACATGGTCAACCATGCACGTTTCATACAGAACTCAAGGAAGTTTTTGTAGATAACAAAAACCATCCCGTTGTATGGGTCTTTACCTTCGTTGTCTGGATCAACCTTCTGGCCTTTAAAGAACATGTCAGCAAAGAACGGCGTGAGCGAGATGGCAGTAAACCAACTCAGCATCAAGGAGATCAGTAGAACCGTGAACAAGGTGCCACAGTATTCACCTGTTGAGTCTTCAGATAAACCAATTGGAGCAAACGCGGTCACCGCAATAACCGTTGCACCAAGCAATGGCCATTTGGTTTGGGTTACGATATCAGTGGCGGCCTGCATCCGGGTTCGACCCTTTTGCGTGCCGATCAATATCCCTTCCACCACTACAATGGCGTTATCCACCAGCATCCCTAAGGCGATAACCAACGCGCCCAATGAAATACGTTGTAGATCGATCTTGAAGTACTGCATAAAAATGAAGGTACCGAAAACGGTCAACAACAGTATCAAGCCAATCAACAGACCCGAGCGTAGTCCCATGAAGAACAGTAACACTACGATTACGATCGCAACCGCCTGTCCTAAACTCACCACAAACCCGCTTACCGACTTGTCTACCTCTTTGGGTTGGTTATAAACCTCAGAAATGTCGATACCGACGGGTTGTTGATATTTTAGCTCGGCGAGTCTTCGGTCAAAAGCTTCACCCACCGCCACCACGTTCACGCCTTGAGCAAAGGACACCCCGAGGTTGAGGGCCAGTTTTCCGTTGTAACCAATAATATTGGTGGGCACTTCAACATAACCACGAGTCACGTCGGCAACATCTTTTAAGTAGATAAGCCCTTGAGCGCCACCTTCCGTCAGAATCAAATCGCCAAGTTGTTCAACGTTTTGAAACTCGCCGGTTGGATGGATACGTATATATTCATCGCCTATCCGCACTGCGCCAGCACTGGAGACAATATTTTGGGTGGATAGTAGGTTAAAGACGGTGCTTGGAGATATCCCAAGAGAGCTTATCCGCTTCATCGATATTTCAATGAAAACCTGCTCTTGCTGTTGACCGGAAACAGAGACTTTACTGACCCCATCAACCAGTTCCAGCTCTCGCCTTAGATAATCAATGTAATCGAGTAACTCTTTATAACTGTAACCATCCCCCGTTACGGCAAGCAAAATACCGTAAACGTCACCGAAGTCATCAATGACCTGAGGATCATTCACCCCGGGCGGTAATTCCACCTTGAGATCGTTCACCTTACGACGCAGTTCATCCCAAATTTGCGGAAGGTCGTCTGGGCCGTAGTTGTTTTTCATGGTGACCGTAACTTGTGACAGGCCACGACTTGAAATCGAGTTAACTTCGTCCACATAAGTCAGCTGTTGTATCGCCTTCTCTAGCGGGTAAGTCACTTCCTCTTCCACTTGTTGTGGCGTAGCCCCAGGGTATGAGGTAACCACCATTGCATCTTTAATGGTGAAAGCTGGGTCTTCTAAACGACCTAAGCCAAAAAACGCAGAAACACCGCCAATCAGAAAGATCAGCGATAGCATCCAACTGATGACTTTGTTACGTATGAAGTAAGACGCGACACCTGTGATCTGGTCATCACCTTGTGGAGCGTCATTTTGAGGCTTGTTATTCACTTCACTCATTGTTCGTCTCCTGAGACAATACTTCCACTGTCATCCCATCACGCAATCGAGATACGCCCGCAACAACGACATGCTGCCCCATTTCTAATCCTTTGATAATCTGCAATGTTTTCTGATTTGCTTTGCCTAACACGACTTGCTGCTTAGAGACAGTATCGTCATCATTGAGAACCCATACGTAAGAATTTGTACGAGTCAGGTCATCCCCATCGGCATTGAACACCGCTTCAATTGGGATAAGCACACCAGCTTTTAGCTCAAGGCCGATATCTCTACCGTGCGAAGTCACTTCAACCGCCATACCATCAAGAATCAAATCATCTTTGGGCATCGGCAGTGCTAACGTTACGGTGAAAGTTCCCGTGCTTGGATCGGGCTCAGTCGTAAACTCTTTGATTCCCGCCGAGTACTCATTACCGCTTGGTACCCTCACTAAAGCTTCAACGTTAGAAAGGATCGTCTCACTAGGTTGATTTACGTAGATTTGATCCGGAAGTTGGATAATAACTTCCACATCTTCCACGCTGTGAATATTCACGATTTGTTGTCCAACTTGAATATTTTCATATTGGTCGACACTGACACGTGAAATAATCCCATCCACAGGGGCACGAAGTTTAGTAAACGACAAACGCAGTTTTGCCAATTCAAGTTCGGCGTAAGCAATTTGGCGTTGAGCTGCGATTTCATCAAACTGAGACTTAGCCAATAAGCCTTTTTTAACCAGTGGGCTCGAACGTCTGTATTGGCTATCAATTACGGTGTATCTCGCTTGAGCGTTGTCGACATCTAATTGGTAATCAGTCGGATCAAGCTCAGCAAGAATGTCGCCCTCTTTTACGCGCTCGCCTTCTTTAACATCCAGCTTAAATATCTCACCTGCCACTCGAAAGCTAAGATGAGCTTTTTCAGCAGCATTGGCGACGGCTGGGAAATAGAGCTTGTCATTAAAGTCGAGAACAGAGATTTCAATAGCTTTGACAAGAGGAAGCTTGTCGGATTCCGTGCTGCCCTTGTCTTTACAAGCAGTCAGCAAAGCTAGACAAGATAGGCCGAGAGCCATTTGAATTGTCTTCATGTTAAAGCCCCCTTTCCTTGATCCACTCGCGAACCTTAACGCCAGATTCAAGACCGTTAACACCAGAAGTCACCACGCGGTCACCATCATTTAAACCTGAAACAATATGACGTTTTTCGTCAATCACGATTGCAACTTGTTCAACAATACCATCGTTATTCACGCGCCATACAGAGACATCATCTCCATCAGTCATCATCGCTGAAGTTGGAATCTTGGTTGCTGCCGCTATTGCTGACACCAGCTTCACCGTGCCAGACATACCCGGCAAGATCCCGATATCCGTCGGTCTCTCCATTATCATGGTGACTTTGTAAGAACCTGTTTTTGGATCCGCTTCGGTATCGACCTCTTGAAAAGTCAGTTCGTAAAAATGTTCTGGAAAAGCATCGAATACCATTGTCGCGTCTGTTTCAAAACCTGAAGAAAAGCGAGTAATTAATTGATCAGGCAATAGGAAGACGACTTTGAGGATTTGATTGGTTTGAATATTCATTACCCCTTGCTTTGCCGCAATATACTCATGGTTTTCAGCAGGAATAATAGAAATGGTGCCTTCATAAGGCGCAATTAATGTGGTGTAGCGTAAGTTGGCTTTGGCTTGATTAAGTACAGCTCGAGCAGAGTTGTGGTTGGCTTTCGCTTGATCAAAATCTTGCTCTGAGACCACTCTATCTTTACGCAGTTTAATCGCACGCTGATACTGCACATCGGCAAGTTTGAAGTTAGCTCTGGCTTGTTTCTCTAGTAGCTGATACTCATCAGGGTTGAGCATCGCGAGTTTTTCGCCTTTTGATACCTGTTGACCAGCAGTAACATCGAGCGTTTGCAGTAAACCTGGAACACGAAAGGCCAAGACAGCTTTATCGCCCGCTTCGGTAGTGGCAGGGAAATTTCGTTCAAAGGCATTATTACCAACGGAGACAGTGAAAAGTTTAGCAGGTCTTGATTCGGGCTCTGGAACAGGAGGCAGCTCCTTACCACACCCAGATAACCCGGACAGGGTTACCAACAGGACTAGGGAGGCTTTGTACATGGTGATCATCCATATCTATAAGTATCTTATTAACATAGATTAATCACATGTAAGTTACCAGTTATCGTAATATTTATTTAGACAAAATTATTAATAAAAAATAACGGCTTGGGATAAATTTTCCTAAACCGTTCTCTATTATTTTTAGGGTAACAAACTACATGTTCTTAAATGCACGATCGACTTTAAAGGTGTCAGAAGTAACATAAGCTTCCATGTTGCGTACACTGGTCTCTAACGTCTGGAAATCACCCTCTAAAGTGTTCAATAGCGACTCAGCCGTTTGCCCTTTTTCCCAAGGCTTTTGTTTTAGCGTGTGCTCTTGCTTGGCTTTCATTTCATCGACATACTTAGGTGGTTGTTTTTCAATCATAAACGTTAAAGCTAAATACGCTAATAGGACGAGAAAGCTACCACCAAGCAGCGCCGCAGAGATAACCAAGATGCGAACCAACCAAACTTCCAGGCCAAAATAGTTCGCTAACCCTGCGCACACTCCAGATAACTTACCGTTAATTGGGTCGCGATACAGTTCTCTACTCATAGTTTCGTCTCCAGCTTGGCGACTCCGCATCCAGTATTTTTTCTAGCGTTTTCACTCGCTCTTGCATGGATTCGGCTTGCGCAGAAAGCTTATGCAGACGTTGAAGATCGGTTTCTGAAAGACCATTGCTGGATTTCTTCTTGCTACGGTAATGCAAGAACAACCATAGCGGTGCCACGAAGATCAAAAAGACAATCAGTGGACCTGCAATTAGAAATGTTGACATAGACAACTCCTAAATTATTTATCGCGGTTTTCAACTTGTTGCTTCAGTTTCGCTAGCTCTTTTTCAATTTCATCTTGAGCTTGTAGTTCGGCAAACTCTTGGTCTAGAGATTTTGCGTTACCCGTTTTAGCGTAAACATCCGCTTCAGCTTCTAATTCATCCACTTTACGCGAGAATTGCTCAAACTTCGCCATTGCTTCGTTGGTTTTGCTTGAATGCAGATGTTTTTGAACATCACGACGATTGCTCGCCGCATTATTACGAATCATTAATGCTTGTTGCTTTGCGCGAGTTTCTGCAATTTTGGTTTCAAGCTTGCCGATCTCACTGGTTAGCTTTTCGATGGTTTCATGAACCAAAGTTTGCTCGGTGTGAAGGCTCTTGATGATGTCTTCCAGTTTTTGCTTTTCGATCAGCGCCGCTCTAGCCAGATCTTCACGTTGCTTAGTCAGTGCGAGTGTCGCTTTGTTTTGCCAATCTAGAATCTGAGTTTCGATGGCTTCAACTTTACGTGCTAGCTCTTTCTTGTCTGCGATGGCTTTTGCTGAGTTAGTACGAACCTCAACCAGCGTATCTTCCATTTCTTGGATAATCAGGCGGATCATCTTTTCAGGATCTTCAGCCTTATCTAATAGTGCACTGATGTTTGAATTTACAATGTCTGCAAAGCGAGAAAAAATACCCATGAGGAACTCCTTAATTACAATGATGGCAAATGCGTTTCAAATCGTTATGCGACTTTATCAATCCACTTGCTCAAAAATTTACGTTTGTTGTTAAACCTACCATAAGTAATCCAAGTAGCGTGCCAACTTTTAAGCCATTTATTATCAGTCACTTACAATAAAATGGTGATTAACCCTAACCATGCTATGATGAATTTAGCCAAGTATTGGTATTTTTCACCACTACGGCTCTTACATGACCTTCTCCAACGTTCAATTCATACAAGGACCCGCTATGCAGCAGAACCTCATTGGTGAATCACCGAGCTTTCTCTCTGTTTTAGATAAAGTATCCCAACTCGCACCAATCGAAAGACCCATTCTGATCATTGGTGAGCGTGGCACAGGTAAAGAGCTGATCGCACAAAGACTGCATTACCTTTCAAGACGTTGGGATCAACCTTTGATCTCCTTGAACTGCTCAACCCTTAGTGAAGGTTTGATTGATTCAGAACTGTTTGGTCATGAATCGGGGTCCTTTACGGGTTCGAAAGGTCGACATCAAGGTCGGTTTGAAAGAGCAGAAGGAGGAACGCTGTTTCTGGATGAGCTTGCTACCACTCCCCTTGCGGTTCAAGAGAAGCTATTGCGCGTTATTGAATACGGGCAATATGAACGTGTCGGCGGACAAAAGGCGCTAAGTGCCAATGTACGGTTGGTGTGTGCAACCAATGCCGACTTGCCAGACATGGCATTAAAGGGCGAATTCAGAGCAGACCTATTAGATAGACTGGCGTTTGACGTCATTACTATCCCTCCTTTGCGTGAGCGAAAAGAAGACATCACGCTACTGGCAGAATACTACGCGATTAAGATGTGTCGTGAATTGGAATTGGAGTTGTTTGTTGGCTTTGCGCCTTCTGCCGTTGAGTCGCTTTTAGATTATTCTTGGCCAGGGAATGTACGAGAGCTCAAAAACGTCATTGAGCGCGCGATCTACCAGCACGGTAAAGATCCGTATCCTATTGAATCTTTGGTGTTTAACCCATTCAAACCCGCATGGAAAACAGAACGAGATTCGACGCTAGAAATTGGCAATGAGCCGTCTAACAGCCATACTTCATCAGAGAGCTCGTTTTCTTTACCGCTTGATTACAAGGCATGGCAAGAACAGCAAGACATCAAGCTACTCAATCAGGCCTTAAAACAGAGCAAATATAACCAGAAACAAGCCGCAGAATTACTTGGGTTAACCTACAACCAATTACGTGGAATGGTGAGGAAGTACGCGATTGTCGGACAAGCTAACGATAAATAGCTGTCCACGCTTGATTATTATTTGGAGCCGAATAAATAAAATGTTAAATTGTCCGGATCTTGAGGCTCCTCTAACGCCTCGTTTCGAAAAGTATTTCTTTTTATGAAAGCACTAATAAGACTATCACTGAGCATCTGCACGCTGAGCTTTCTCGCTGGATGTGGTGAGAGTGTGAATCACGAGCAAATCCGTGAAAAAGGCTTCATTTATTGCGGCCAAGGTAATCCTAGTACGTTCAACCCACAGCTGGTTGATAGTGGCATTACCGCAGAATCACTGAGCCCACAAATCTTCGATACACTGCTCACTCTTGATCCGATGACGTACCGACCAAAACAGAACTTGGCGACAAGTTGGTCTGTTGATAAGTTAGGTACAGAGTACACGTTCGAACTGCGCCCAAATGTTGCGTTCCAAACTACAGACTGGTTCACCCCAACTCGTAGCATGAATGCACAAGATGTAGTGTTTAGCTTTGAACGTGTTATTGATAGTTCAAACCCCTTTCATTATGTGGGCGGTGGTCTATATCCGTGGTTTGCCGGAATCGACTTCAAAAACCTGATTGTCGCTATCACTGCAGTTGACGACTTAACAGTGAAATTCCAATTAAGTCGCCCAGACAATTCATTTCTCAATAATATCGCCACCAGCTATGCGGTCATTCATTCTAAAGAGTATGCCAACAAGCTCATTGCTGCGGATGAGAAAAATCGAATCGATTCCAACCCAGTCGGCACTGGCCCTTTCTACTTAGATGAATACCAAATCAACGATCTAGTGCGCTTGAAAAAGAACAAGCACTACTGGAAGGATGAAGTTCAAATGGACCAAGTTGTGTTCGATATTTCACAACGTGGAACAGGCACACTCGCCAAGCTTCTACGTAGTGAGTGTGACGTGCTCAACTCACCGATTTCTAGCCAAATTCCTATTATTCAGGCTCATGAAGAGTTGAAGATTTCCACCACACCGGCGGTTAATGTCTCTTTCATTGCGCTGAATACTGAGCACCCTGCACTCCGTGACGCTCGAGTGCGTAAAGCGCTCAACTTAGCCATCAATCGTCAGAACATTCTTGATTCTGTGTATTACGGTACAGGAACCAAAGCCTACACCTTGCTTCCTCCTACTTCTTGGGCTCATCAAAAAGACAGCGTTCAAGTTCGCTACGACCGGAACTACGCAATTGCGCTTCTCAAAGAAGCTGGTGTTGAACCTGGGTTAGAGCTTTCAATGTGGGTGCCATTAGAGCCACGCGCATATAACCCAAGTCCACGAAAAACGGCAGAACTTATCCAAGCAAACCTGGCCGATATTGGTATTGAATTGAAACTCTATACCGACGACCGATTTGACCGCACACAATTGTCCTCTATTTCCTCAACGGACTTGTTGCTTACAGGCTGGATAGGCAATACAGGTGATCCAGACAACTTCTTACGCCCGCTGCTCTCATGCAACTCTGAGCGTGCAGGGTTAAACGTCTCGATGTGGTGTAATTCAGACTTTGATTTCCTTCTCGACTTAGCATTAGAGATCAATCAACAAAGGCACCGTGTGAACTTGTATCGACAAGCGCAAAACATTCTCAATGAAGAAGTTCCTGTGATTCCTCTGGCGCATGGCGTGCAATTCCGCGTACATGATAGCTCGCTAACAGGCTTTAAACAGAGCCCATTCAATGCGCAACCTTTTGATCAAGTCAGAAGAGAGGTGCGGTGATGTTTTGGTATACATTAAGGCGTGTAAACTTATTTGTTATTACCTTAGCGATTTTAACGCTAGTTGGCTTTTCGCTACTTCGACTCGACCAAACGTCGCCGTGGGCAATTCAAGATTTCTGGCCAGGATGGATTAGCTATGTCACTGAGTTGTCAACGCTCAACTTCGGTTTGAGTAAACACGGTGTGCCCATTATTGATGAATTGGTTGTGGTGTTCCCTGCGACCCTGGAACTGTGCTTCTTCGCCTTTGTGCTGGCACTCTTTATTGGTATTCCTTTCGGTACCATCGCAGGTATGAGACAAGGTAAATTTGTTGATACCACAATATCGTTCACCTCAATGGCGGGCTACTCGGCACCTATATTTTGGGTCGCACTGTTGATGATCATGGTGTTTTCGCTGCACTTTGAAATGTTCCCGGTTGGTGGCCGATACGACCTACTTTACGAGATTGAACACGTGACCGGATTCGCTATGATTGATGCTTTTTTTGCTGAAGGTCGCTACCGAACACACGCATTGCAAAGCGTTATCGAGCACATGGCACTGCCTTGTCTTGTTTTAGCTCTCGCTCCAACCACTCAGGTTATCCGACTCATGCGTGCATCGGTTGCAGAAGTGATGACACAAAACTACATCCGTGCTGCGCGTATAAAAGGTCTTTCAACCAGAGAGATCGTCACTCAACACGTATTAAGAAATGCGATTCCACCGATTATTCCTAAAGTCGGTGTTCAGTTATCGAGTATGTTAACACTTGCTATTATTACCGAGTCTATCTTTAACTGGCCGGGCATAGGCCGCTGGTTATTGGATGCCTTATCGAATCAAGATTACGTATCAATTCAAGCAGGTGTGATTGTAGTTGCGACACTGGTTTTGACTGCGAATATTCTGTCCGATCTACTGGGCGCGATGGTCAATCCACTGGTAAGGAAGGAATGGTATGCTAACAAATAACGTCTACCAGGAAGAGCAAGTTCCAACCCAGTTCGAACGTTTCTGGCGAAGCTTCCGTGCCAACAACCTAGCCATGTTTGGCTTGTGGTGTTTGGTACTTATCATTCTGGTTACCGTCACTTCACCGTGGCTAGCGCCGCACGATTCTCAAGAGCAAACGGGGCATCTGTTAACGCCGCCTTCTTGGGACCCTGCTGGCACGGTTGAATATTTCCTTGGTACTGATGACTTGGGTCGAGACATTCTTTCTCGTCTGATCATTGGTTCACAGCTGACCTTTGGTGCAGCGGTTATAATTACCTTCATCGCAGCGGTCATAGGCTGCCTGATTGGCGTTCTAGCGGGTATGACTCGTGGGTTGTTATCAAGTACGCTAAACCACCTGCTTGATACGGTTATGTCGATTCCATCTCTTCTGCTGGCGATTATCTTCGTGGCGTTCCTAGGCTTTGGTGAGTTTAATATCTTGCTTGCCTTGTGCCTGGCATTAATTCCGCGCTTTATTCGCTCGGTATATATTGCCGTACATGCTGAAGTAGAAAAAGACTATATTCTAGCTTCTCGCCTTGATGGTGCGAACGATTTTTACCTACTATGGAACTCTATCCTTCCAAACATTCTTACCGTGGTCGCACTTGAAGTTACACTGGCACTGTCAGTCGCCATTCTTGATATCACGGCCTTGGGTTTCTTGGGACTTGGCGCTCAAGCACCAAGTACAGAATGGGGCTCAATCTTGGGTGACTCAGTAGAGCTGATTTATCTAGCGCCATGGACAGTAACCCTACCCGGCTTAGCTATTATGTTTACCGTTATCGTTGTTAACCTCGTGGGTGAAGGTGTTCGCCAAGCGCTAAATGCAGGAATCGAATAATGCCGTTACTTGATATTCGACACCTAACCATCGAAATTGAAACCCCGCAAGGGATGGTTAAAGCCGTTGACCGAATGAGTATTACCCTAAATGAAGGGGAAATTCGTGGCTTAGTAGGTGAATCAGGCTCTGGTAAGAGCTTGGTCGCGAAAGCGATCGTCGGGGTTTGTAAAGAAAACTGGAAGGTTTCTGCAGACCGAATGCGCTTAGGCAATATCGACCTACTGCAACTAACGCCGAAAGAAAGGCGCCGAGTGATTGCCCGCGATATCGCGATGATCTTCCAAGAACCATCCTCCTGTCTTGATCCCTCTGAAAAAGTGGGTCATCAACTTATTGAATCGATTCCTTCATATTCCTTCGAAGGTCGATGGTGGCAACGATTCAAATGGCGTAAGAAGCAGGCTGTTGCTCTACTCCATAAAGTCGGCATTAAAGATCACTCTCGCCTTATGGACAGCTATTCGTATGAGCTGACTGACGGTGAATGTCAAAAAGTCATGATTGCGATGGCGATTGCAGCCAAACCCAAGATCTTGATTGCCGATGAGCCGACAAACGATCTCGATCCAATTACACAATCACAGATTTTGCGCCTGCTGAGTCGGATGAATCAACTTCACAACACGACGATTCTCCTCATCGGACACGATTTAACGACCATTACTCAATGGGCAACACGAATCACCGTGATGTATTGTGGCCAGTCAGTAGAATCAGCGGATACAGCCAAACTGTTGGATGTGCCAAAGCACCCCTATACCGTCGCGCTGCTCAAAGCGATGCCAGACTTCAACGATTGGATTCCACACAAAGAAAAATTGCAGTCGCTGCCAGGGTCAATCCCTCCATTGCAGCATCTACCGATTGGTTGCCGATTAGGGCCACGCTGTCCTTACGCACAAAGACAGTGTGTTGAGATCCCTCATACCAAACGTATTAAAAGCCACAAATTTAATTGTCACTTCCCTCTCAATATGGAGAAGAAAAAGAAATCATGAGTGCATTATTAGAAGTCAGCGAGTTATCAAAAGACTTTACGACACGCTCTGGTCTTTTCCGTAAGAAGATCCATCAGGCAGTGAAACCTGTGAGCTTTAGTCTGGAAGCCGGTCAAACTATTGGTTTTATCGGCCAAAATGGCTCCGGGAAATCGACATTAGCACGAATGCTTGCTGGTATGGTTGAACCAACCTCAGGCGAGATTCGTGTTAACGGTGAAAGGCTAGAGCACAAAGACTATTCAACGCGCTGTAAACTGATTCGTATGATCTTCCAAGATCCCAACACATCGCTTAATCCGCGCATACAGATCGGTCGAATCCTTGAAGGCCCTTTAAAGCGAAACACGGGCATGCCTCCAGAAGCCCGTATGAAGCGTGTGAAGGAAACTTTGTTGCGTGTTGGACTCTTACCAGAGCACGCTTACTTTTACCCGCAAATGCTGGCCGCAGGTCAAAAACAAAGGGTATGTTTGGCGCGCGCCTTAATCCTTCAACCTTCTATCATTGTTGCAGACGAAGCGTTGAATGGTTTAGACATGGCGATGCGTTCTCAGATCATCAACCTGTTCTTAGAACTGCAAGAAGAGATGGGCGTATCATTTGTTTATGTATCTCAACACCTCGGTATTGTTAAGCACATTACCGACAAGATCATCGTCATGCACGAAGGCAATGTGGTTGAGAGTGGGGAAACGGATCAAGTACTGACCAATCCAACTCACCAAATCACCCAAAGATTAGTTGAGAGCCATTTCTCCAAAGCACCCAACCACTAATCTGGAATCACGCGACATTCAACTGAGGGGAAAAGTATGTATCGAACAGCTTCAATGCTTCCCCTCTTGTTGGTGCTGTTGTCCTTTAACGCGATAAGCACACCGCTCACATGGCTAGATAGAAGCTTCGTCGAAACTGCCTTTTATAACGTCGCGCTTCAACACGAATACTCCCAAGGCAGCAAACCGCTCGCCAAGTGGAAACAACCTATCAAGATTTGGATCGATCATCGAGTTGGCGACGAGGAACTGCATCAAGAGCTCACAGAGCTTCATATCCAACACTTATCTGAAGTCACCCAACACCCAATAACAATCGTCAATAAAGAGTCCGAAGCGAACGTTAAATGGATATACACAAGGCAAAGTCAGTGGGTATCTGAGGCGAAATCAGTGCTCAAACTCAAATCAACTCAGCATTTAAATGGCGCCATCTGCACGGCAGGTTATCGAACCAATTCTAAAGGTGAGATTGTATACGCCGGGATTGTAATTCCCGTTGATCAGGCCAGATCGCGAGGTAAGCTAGTCGCCTGCATCGTGGAAGAGATCACACAGGTTCTAGGTCTGCCAAATGATTCAGATAAAGCCTACCCTTCTATTTTCAACGACCACACGCCAGAAGACTTATTATCGCCCTTAGACGTAGTGCTACTGCAACTGCTGTATGAACCAGAATTGAAAGCTAGAATGACAAAATCTGAAGTAAAACCTATCGTTCGAAAGATACTCAAGAGATACAGCAAAACAGGTGTGCTTCAACAAGCTTCTAAAGCCGCACAGCAAGCGCCTTTGTACCAGTTGATTGGGTATTGACGAAAAGGCGTGGGAAGCAACTTAGATGGGATAATTGAATAATAGCGCTGCCTAAGAAAGGCAACGCTGACTTACGATGTTACTGTATTACGAAAGAACTAGCGCTTAGCAGCCTGCTTTTTCAATTCGAAGTCGAACTCATCCGGGAACAAGATAACGCCTTCTTCTTGCTCGTTCGGGAATACTACAACAGCAAGTTCGTCGTCTTCTAGACCGTTCGTCCAGCGACTGTGCCATTTGTTCAACGAAATAGACTCAGCTTTACACTCAGACCAATCACCCGTTGCCCATGATTCTGCGAACTCTTGGTTTGGCCATACTGGAACGCAGTCTTCATCTTCTGTGTTCAGCATCACACAACCGTGCTCATCGGTTAAGATCCATACTTCACGGTTTGCTACGATTTCTTTCACACAGTATTTCAGGCGTTGCTCACCCGTATACTTATTAATTTCAGCGATTTTTTTATCGTCTAGCTGTGTAGTCATCTTAATTTCCTACGTTAGTCAGTAACTTTGTTCATTTTATGCTGAGTAGCATTAACTTCAAATATTTCTATTGAGAAGAAAGTCTACTTCAAAGAAAAACGCCTGCTAAATTAGCAGGCGTTTATAATTAAGCGACTTGGTTAAACAAGCTCGCCTTGAAGCCAAGGCCAACCTTGCTTCTTACGGCTCAATGTATTTTCCATCATCAATACACCGTCTTTCTCGAATTTAACCAGCTTATCAGCCCACTCACCTTTGTATAGAAGACGAGTTTGAGCTGTAGTGATATCTGTCAGCATTACCGCAGCAAACGCTAGACCATCTTTCTCACAACGTGCTTCAAGATCAGCTTCTAGCGCTTCGATCATGCCGTCTACTTGCTCAAGAGTCGCAAGCTCAACTTGACCAACAACAACATCGCGACCGTTGAATGGGTAGCCTTTAAGGTCTTTTTCTACTAGCTGTGCAGCAGATAGGCCTTCGATGTTTGTTTTAGCAATTAGAAGTGCTTTGATGAAAGCATCAACGTCTGTTACGCCAGCGATTTCAGCAAGTTCAGCAACAGCGTCTTTGTCTTTTTGAGTACATGTTGGAGAAGCAAAACCAACTGTGTCTGAAAGAATTGCAGACATCATCAGTTTAGCGATCTGTTGAGATATAGCGTGACCTTCAATCTTAAACATGTTGAAAAGCACAGTGTTTGTACAACCAACAGGCCAGATCCAAGCTTCCATAGGGTTAACTGTCATCACGTCACCTAGACGGTGGTGATCGACAATGCCTACGATCTCTGCTTCAGCAACATCGTCTGGTGCTTGTGCTAGATCTGAGTAGTCTACTAGCCAGATTTTCTCACCAGCAACAGAAGTACGAAGCTCTGGCTTTTCAGCACCAGCGACTTCAAGAATGTGTTGAGTTTCGCGGTTGATCTCGCCTTGGCGAATTGGTGTCGCTTCCTCGCCACGAGCTTTAAGAAGCTCCGTTGCAACTAACGCACTACAAATACTGTCACTATCAGGGTTTTTGTGACCAACAACTAAAATCATGTTTCTTCCTATTACACTAACAATTATGACTCTACCTTTAGAGCCTCTCTTTATTAGCCATACTTTACCTCATTTTTTTAGATTGGTCATGTTTCCTAGGTTTAGCCAATGGTAACAATAGATAAAAAAACAACAAATGCAATTGATAATTATTATCATTCGTATATATTTATCTCAAGCCACTAATTTTGAGTAACACCTATGGATCGACTAATCTCTTTTTTGCCAAGCAGTAGCGCCGCGAAAACAACTCAGTTTTCATTGTCTTTTAAGCGCTTGCTATTGCCGATTTCACTTGCAGCATTGGTTGCAGCCCCTGCTACACGAGAGCTGACGGTAACGACCTTGTCAGACGCATTCTGGGCGGTGTCTTGTTATGTCGCTTTAACGTTAGCCATTTACCACTGGTTAAGCTTGTACATCAACAAAGACAACGTCTTCAATAAGCTCGTGCATCAGTCTCGGTCTAACCAAGTGGTGTTTGCTGCGCTGATGGGGGCATTGCCCGGTTGTGGTGGTGCGATAGTCGTTACCACACAATTTATTTCCGGGAAGCTGGGATTTGGAGCCGTCGTTGCTGTACTGGTCTCCACCATGGGTGACGCAGCCTTCTTGTTGATTGCGAGCGAACCTAAAACAGGCTTAGCCATGATGGCAATGGGCGTCATTGTCGGCACAGCATCAGGTCGCATCATCAACCTATTTCACGCTGATGACTTCTTACGTCCAAAACAGTCAGAGAAAAATGAAGCTGCGCGTAGCTGCTCATCACAATCTCAATCTCAAGAGGAAGACAAAGAAGCTGTTTCTAAAAAGGCGATTAACCTACAGGGCTACTTATGGTCTGTACTTATTATTCCCGGTGCTGCGGTAGCCCTACTTGGCTCTTTTCAAGTCGACGTAAACGAGTTGCTTGCGTTACCTGAAATGTCGATGGAATGGGCGG
Source organism: Vibrio sp. 14G-20 (assembly GCF_026241515.1). Classification (GTDB taxonomy): domain Bacteria; phylum Pseudomonadota; class Gammaproteobacteria; order Enterobacterales; family Vibrionaceae; genus Vibrio. Next base: position 32,955 of record NZ_JAPHPW010000008.1, on the reverse strand, counting down.
GAACAATTTTACTGATTAGCTCAATGTTTCTATGGGGCCTCACTCGGGAAATTGAAGATTACAAATCGGCCGTAAGTGAAGATGAAAAGTGTGTAGGCTCTCACCCATTGCAAAAGACCGCTCAAGATACAAACTTTGTTACCGCTTGGGTTGTGGTTGCCTTTCTTTTCTTCGAATTTGGCTCTGTGCTAGCAAATGTGGATTTTGCGACGCTATTCTCAAGTTGGGGGATCATGCTCCCCCTGGCGGGCGTGTTGATGGGTTTGCTACCTGGCTGTGGTCCACAATTATTGGTCACTAGCTTATACCTTTCAGGCGCACTGCCACTTTCGGCTCAGGTAGGTAACGCAATTTCAAATGATGGTGACGCACTATTTCCTGCGATTGCGATGGCACCGAAAGCAGCACTGGTCGCGACCTTATATTCAAGTGTCCCCGCACTAATCTGTGCTTATAGCTACTGGTTTATATTTGAGATCTAACTTGAGTAGAGTTAACTCCATAGGCTTCTGTAAGGTCGGTACTTTGTATCGGCCTTTTTTATTTCAACCTACAGTCTTACCATAGGTTTTATACATTCCCTTCCGGCTTCATTGCTTCTACCACCTCTCTCAAACAGCACGTTACAGCCTGTCTCAAAACGCCCTCTATTAGCCCTGTTACAATGCTTATTTAGAAACACCAACACAGACATCCAAAATACAAAAAACCCCTGTAAGAGTGCTTACAGGGGCCTTAATTCAAACTTTAATCTTAGCTTTTAAGCGATATGCTTAAGAAACTTCGATTGGACCACCGAATGAAGTTACTGGAGGCAGTTTGCCTTGGAACTTCTCGAAATCAACCAAACATGTGTTTGCTGAGGTCGCTTGAGCTAGCTCAGATGAACCGATGTCTTGAGTTAGTGTGTTTGGATCGCCGTATGTATCTAGCGCGCCCACTTTCTCGTTGATCGGACCGTACCAAGCACCTTCTTCGATACGAACAACACCAGGAGCATAGCTATCCATTAGAACAGCACCTGCTAGTAGTTGACCACGATCGTTGAATACACGGACTACATCGCCGTCTTTGATGCCTTTCTTCTTAGCATCCGTTGGGTTGATGTAGATTGGCTCACGGCCTTGTACCGCGTAAGTCGCACGCCACTCTTCAGATTCACACATCTGTGAGTGAAGACGCTTGTCTGGGTGACAAGATTGTAGCCAGTACGGGTGTTTGTCAGAACCTGGACCACCGTGTGAACGTTCAGATTTCTCGAACCACATTGGGTGTTCTTGACAGTGCTCGTAACCCATGTTGCCAACTGTACGGCTTGTGATTTCGATGAAACCAGAAGGTGTACCTAGTGCGTTGATCTCTGGATCTTCACGGAATGAAGCGTGACGAGTCCATGGCTTACCTTTACCGAAGTCTAGGAAACCTTTTTCCCAGAACTCAGCGAACTCAGGCATTTCAAAGCTGCCTTCGTTTGAAGCGCGACATTCGTCGTACAGAGATTTAACCCACTGCATTTCGTCCATACCACGCGTGTAATCGTCGTAACGACCCCAACGCTTAGTCAGGCTAGACATGATCTCGAAGTCAGTCTTAGACTGGAACAGAGGATCCACTAATTTGTGCATCGCGATCAAACCACGGCCAGAGTATGCGCCGTAACCATCGATATCGTTACGTTCCCACTGAGTACATGCTGGAAGCACGATGTCAGAGTGACGACAAGTTGCAGTCCAAGCGAAATCAACAGCCACTACAGTTTGTAGGCTCTTGAATGCTTTACGCATCTTGTTGCGATCTTGGTGGTGGTGCCACGGGTTGTTACCACTGAATACCATCATCTTGATGTCAGGCAGTGTCACTGTTGCGCCGTTTGCTTTGATCTTCTTGCCAGGCTCTAGCAGGCTATCTACCCAACGAGCAACAGGGATTACGCGGCTGTAACCGTTGTAATCAGTGTTAGTGTGCTTAGGCGATTGACCTTGGTCGATGTTCAGCGGGAATGAACCCGGAGCAGCGAAGCCAGTTGAAGATACACCGATACCAGAGTAGTGGTGACCGTAAGAGATACCACCGCCAGGTAGACCAATTTGGCCAACCATTGCTGCAATAACTGCACACATCCAGTAAGGCTGTTCACCGTGCTCCTGACGTTGGATACTCCAACCTACAAGAATCTGTGTACGACCGTTAACCAGCATCTTAGCGAAGTCACGGATAGAGTCCGCGCTTGCGCCGCAGATAGCTGAAGCCCATTCTGGTGTCTTCTCAACTTTGTCTTTCGTTTCACCTTGAACGTACTTGATGAAATCTTCAAAACCTAGACAGTAAGTTTCGATGAACTTCTTGTCGTATAGGCCTTCGTTGTAAAGAACGTGAGCAACACCAAGCATGAACGCCACATCTGTTTGCGGGTTGATGTACATTTGCTCGTTTTCTAGATAACGACCTGTTTTGTTTTTAACAGGGTCAACAGAAACAACGTTGATCTCTTTCTTAGCAACTTTTTCTTTCAGCTGTTCTAGGTATGCGAACGACTCGTGAGTCTCACATGTCCAACCTACTTGAAGGTTTTTAACTGGATCGTTACCCCAAAGAACAATGTTGTCACTGTTTTCTAGGATAAGTTCCCAAGATGTACCTTGTGCGTAAACTTCAGTAGAACCTAGCACGTAAGGCATGATCGTTTGACCAGCACCTGTTGAGTAGTCACCGATTTTCTTCACAGAGTAACCGTGAAGTGCCATTGCACGTTGCATGTGGTTAGTACAGCTGTGGAACTGACCTGTTTGTCTCCAACCAGTTTGACCTGTGTGAAGCGCCCATGGACCGTAATCTTTCTGTACGCGCTCTAGCTCGCGGTAAACAAGGTCTAGTGCCTCGTCCCAAGTCACACGAATAAAGCGGTTGTTACCACGCGTGTCTGCGCTGTACTTATGCTTCTTCAACCAATCTAGGCGAACCATTGGGTAACGCACACGTGATGGGCTGTAGATAATACCTTTAATACCTTTCAGCATCTCTGTTGGGTGCTGATCGATTTCTAGAGGTTTAATTTCTTGTACTTTACCCGCGTAAACGCGAGCTCGGAATGCACCCCAGTGAGAACCAGAGACTTTCCACACGCCGTCTGTTTCTGCAGCAGATGCTGAAGCCGACGCCAATAAGCTTGGACCGATAACCGATGCCGCACTTGTCGTCGCGACACCTTTCAGAAAACTTCTTCTTGTAATTGCCATTGTGTTACTCCAATTGACGTCTTATTAGTGATGGCCTTCAGAAAAATCTGATGAGTGCTTCTGTAGATACTTAAGAACAAGTGCTTCTGTATCTGTATCGAAGTTAACGAACGCAATCATACCATCTAGCATGCCTACCCAACCGTTAGCGCTGAAGTGAGCTTCGTCTGGCTGTGAGTGACACGTTGAACAGTTAGATTGGTACGCTTGACCAGCTGCGTTCCAGATTGGATCGAAGTTATCAACCATAGACTCTTTCTTCATCCAAAGTGCTAGGTTAACTTCTTCCCAAGGAAGGCCAGTTAGCTCATCTTCTTTCTTCTCACCAACAGTGATTACGTCACTTTGAGATACTTCTTTCGTCAAAATTGCAGTCGAGATGTTCATACCGAAGTCTTCTTGGATTACACGTCCGAAGCCTTTCGCTTTACGCCAACCGTCGATTTGAATCTTGATCATGTCGCCTTTTTCGTCGATCACAGCAACTTTACTTGCAGGGCTTAATAGACCCGCTTCAACTTCAGCTGTTTCATCTGTGTACATTGGTAGGTGACGAATAGAGATCACGTCTGAACCATTTGCGTAAGATGTGCTGCTTGCTACGTTTTCTAGCTCGCCAACAATACCGCTTGCTGATGCCATGTCTAATGGAAGGTTGTGAGCAATACCTTTGTGACAGTCAACACAGCTTTGATCACGCTCTGCCGCGTTCTTCATCTGGATACGCGCTGTTGGGCGCATGTTTTCGAAATCCATTGAATCGTAGTTGTGGCAGTTTTTACACTCTAGAGATTTGTTCGAAGAGAAACGATCCCATTCGTGTTTAGCCAGTTCGATACGACGAGCTTCGAATTTCTCAGGCGTATCTAAGTCACCAAACACTTGAGCGAATACTTCTTTAGATGCTTGCATCTTACGAGCGATTTTTGCTGTCCATTCATGTGGAACGTGACAGTCAGGACAAGTAGCACGTACACCAGAAGTGTTTTTCCAGTGAACCGTCTCTTGTAGTTCTACGTATACGTTGTCACGCATGGTGTGACAGCTTACACAGAACTCTTCTGTATTTGTGTGCTCTAGAGCTGTGTTAAAACCGCCCCAGAAAATAACACCGGCGATAAAGCCACCCATTGTTAGTACACCAAGACTGATGTGTACTGCTGGGCGAGTCATTGTGCGCCATAATTTAACTAAAAATGATTTCATGTTTAGCTCTCTTAAATATTGATTTTAAAAAATGTTGTTACTAGAGGGCATTACATGCCGCCGTGAGCACCAGGAGGTCCGAATACAAACACTTGCAGTGCCCAAACTAGGAAGCCGTAGCCGCCTACAAAAGCCACACTTAATATTGGGAAGAGAACCACCGCGATGAAGAGGAAAGACTTCCACTCCAACGAATGTTTTTCGCTAGTTTCAATTTTATTAACATCACTCATACATTTTGCCTATTTTGTATTTAGTAATTTCGAGTAACCCATTCTATGGGGCTAAAGTTCTTAAGTATCTAACGACAAATTTTAGACCATACCCAAAGTAGGGTTCAATCAAATCACCCGTTATAACCCTTGCTAATCAATACTTTTTTGAGCTCATCCAAACTTGTTTTTAGTTAAACAAAGTTATTAAAAAGTATTAACAAATGTGAAGAATTAAGTATATTTCACAAATGTTAAACTCCAACACTTACATAACTACATTGTAACCAATTTTAACGTTTTACCTACTAAGTAGTAGCTAAAAAAGCCTCAAACAACCAATATTTTGTGATTTGATTGTTAATTTATTGAGTGTTTTTTAAAGAAGCGGCTGAGAAGCTGAAATGCATCATTTGGCACTTTCAGATATGATGAGGACCTACTTAAAAGGAAGCATTATGCAAGACGTTATTGATATATCTTGGTGGCAGTTATTGTTCTTCAGCTCACTTCTCTTGCTACCTATTACCATCAACCACAAGTTAAAACTCGGCCTTGGAAAAGAGGCTTCTATCAGCATAATTCGTATGATTATTCAGCTGTTTCTGGTTGGAGTTTACCTAGAATATTTGTTCAACTTGAATAGTTTGTGGGTCAATTTGCTGTGGTTATTTGCAATGATTATCGTCGGCGCAAGCTCGATTGTTGAAAAATCTAGGCTTTCGAAACAACTGCTATTAGCACCGGTGGCGTTTAGTCTTGCTGTAACTTGTGTGCCAATCGTCTTATTTATTTGCTTCTTTATTATCAAGCCTACCCCACTCTTCAATGCGCAGTACTTAATCCCTATTGCGGGGATGCTGTTGGGTAATAGCTTAAGCAGCAACATAGTTGCATTGCAGAACCTGTTTGGTGCTTTTGAAACACAAAAATCAGAATATGAAGCGGCAATCGCGTTAGGCGCGTCTCCTAAGTACGCTGCTGCGCCTTTTGTACGTAATGCGATACAGAAAGCGATGTCTCCCATTATGGCCTCCATGGCAACCACCGGCTTAGTGACACTGCCGGGAATGATGACGGGGCAAATCTTAGGGGGTGCTTCGCCGATGATCGCGATTAAGTATCAACTAATGATCATGCTGGCGATTTTCGTGATGATGAGCTGCTCATTAGCACTTGCACTTCAGCTCTCATTGAAGGCATGTCTGACCAAAGAAGGACGAGTTCTCGCGCAAATACAGCCTTCGAAATAGCCTTCCTAATCCACTTAGATCTGGTTACTCACTGAATTTGAGACAGGTTATCCACAGAAACTGTGGATAACCAAATCAATATAGATCCTTTTTTGTCCATTTAAACCCAAGGAATGATCATTACCTGTGATCTTTGGGTGATTTCAAAGACATATAAACACATGATGTTGAGCGTTTAGATGATTATTAGAGAGATGACGGAGTAGGTTTTCCACAAATAAGAAACGGCCTGCAATGCAGACCGTCTTGTAAATGTCATAAGTCAGTTCAGTGTTTTCACTGGGCTTTAACTCATCTCGTCAACTGAGTTAATCACACCACCTCTGTCGGTAGCACAACCTTTATTAGTCACGTAGGTAGATCAACCAGTACCACATGCCAACAAAGATACCGCCGCCAATAATGTTACCGATGGTAACGGGCAGCAAGTTGTTCATCAGAAAGTCCATCATGTTCAGATCAACATAGTCCGCTGGATTAGCGCCTGTCATTGTCCAAAATTCAGCTGGAGCAAATGTTTTGATGCCGATAGCTAAAGGCACTTGGAACATGTTCGCAATACAGTGCTCAAAACCCGCTGATACGAACATCGCAACAGGTAGAATCATTACCACAATTTTGTCAGTCAGTGTACGTCCACTAAACGTCATCCATACTGCAATACAAACCAATACATTACACATGATGCCTAATGCGATAGCTTGGATAAAATCGTGGTGCATCTTATGTTGGGAGATCGCCATTGCATTCAAACCCACTTGGCCGTGGTCGAACATGTACTGTTTGGTCAGTAACATACAAGCCACCAGCAGCAACGCGCCGATCAAGTTACCTACATAAACTGTCGCCCAGTTCTTAACCAGGGTGCGCCAAGTGATCTTGCCACTTGCGCGTGCCACCAAAGTTAATACCGAACTTGTAAACAGCTCGCCGCCAGTAACCACCACAAGGATCAAGCCTAAGCTAAATGCCAAGCCACCGAGTAAGCGAGTAATGCCCCACGGTAAATCACCAGCACCGGTCGTCACGATGGTGTAAAACACAAACGCAATGCCGATATGTATGCCCGCTGAAATCGCGAGAAGAAAGGATTTGATTGGATCTTTGGTTGCTTTACCTACGCCAATATCTGCAGCGCGCTCAGCCATTTGTGGCGGTAATAATGAGTCAAATTGGTTTAGATTCATGATGATTTACATTTTGAAACATGTCGTCGGGAGCGCGATAATCCTCTCTTTCATTTCTGAATTCAAGAGCTATTTTAAGCTAAAAATACCTATCACAGCCTTGTTGAAAGCAAATAGTCCGAGTCATTCTAAATTCATAAGACTTTAGTAGTAAAAATAAAACCCCGCTGAATGATTAGTTATCAGTTTAGAAAACAACACACCCATAAATATCAACAAGTTACGTTAAAACCAAAAGAATAACGTACACTATAACGGCTAACTGAGCGCTTTTATTTCTAGATTTTGACATAGATCAACAGAACGTAAAAAAGCGCCCTTAGGCGCTTTTAACTCAATCACAAATAAAGAAATTAGTGATGCTAAACCGAAGGTTCAATCACTTCTTCTGATGATTGATCTAAAGCCGCATCTTCGAGGTTAGATTCAACGTTAGTTGGCGTAAGGTCGGAATCGCTTTCATTCGCTACCTTACCACCTAAGCTTTTCAAGCTATCCACCAACTCTTCCAAGCTTTTTATATGAGCATCACTCTTAGTCACCTGCTCATCCAATAGCTGATTGTGTTTGGTCGCTTCAGACAATTGCTGTGCTTGTTGCTGGTTTTCACTTTCAAGCTTAGCTAATTGCTCAGTCAACGTTTCGATCTCTGACTTTAATAAAGAGGTCATGTCTGAGCTTTTTAACGCTTTGACACTCTCTACAATCTTTTGAGATTGAATACGCAGCACAACGTCACGGTAATCTTCATCATTCACCACTTGTGAAATGCTCAGCAACTGGTTCTCAGCGTTCAATACCGACTGCTCAAACTTGTCCCCTTTCACGCTCGCCAGCACTTTCACTTCATGAGCGACGCTGCGCACGTGGTTCAATTCAAACTCGGCCGCTTGAACCGCACCTTGAATGATCGACTTTTCACGTGGGCTTGCTTTCACTTGGTTTTCTGCCAGCGCGATTTGAGCAGCGGCCTTAGCAAACGTTAATGGAACAACGTCATCAAAGTCTTCATCTTCTAAGAACTCTAATTCATCCTTCAAAGGCTCAATGTATTTCTTGTGTGCCACTTTCACTTCTAGCAAACGAGCGTTATTGAGGAATTCAACTTGAGCTTCTTGTGCATCTTCCAGTTCGTCGACTAACACGTACTCGAATAGCTCGCTGTATTCTGAATACAACCTTTTATAGCTCGACGTAAACATGGTGTCTGCGCCAAGAAACTTAAGGTAATCCATTTGTACAATCGAATCGGCTAATACTCGGTCAGCCTTTTTCTTAAGCGCTAAAATCGAATCATAGTTCGATTTGATCAAGGCGATTTTTTCATCAAAAGCTTCAGCATAAGTGAGGCTGGAAAAAATCGAGTAGCTCTTAGTCAGGCGAGATTCGTCTTTCAGTAAGTCCGCATAAATGCTTTCAGCATCGTCCCATGCGTCTAACAATTCATTGTAATTCTCTGGTGCATAGAGAGACAATTGAGCATGGTCTTCAAGCTTAACTTCCCATTCGGAGTAAACGCTTTGGACAGACTGGAAAGAACGGACCTCTACGGTTGATTCATTGTTGTTCGTGGTTTGGTTCGCGTCTGTCTGCTCTGAGGGTGTGCTTTGACAACCTGAGATAGCAAATAGCATACTAATAACTAATGCTACTTTGTTCGCTCTCACTGATGCATTTCCTTTTTTATTCAATATTAGCTGAATGCAATATATTTCTAGTCCCACAATATATTACAACCACTTAGCAATAAACATCATTCGCAATTTAAGTGGCTGCAAATCACCCAATCTAACCAAAATAAACCCATCATACGTCGATTAATCATTCAATTTGGTATCACTTATCAATTCTATTTATTTGCTATTGCCTGAGTTGTGAATGCGCACTAAGGTGAAAGTAGAGAACGTTATGAATATATAGGTTAATTATGAAGTACAACGCTGAACATATTGCTGATTTAAACCTCCTTCTTCAATTTGATGTAAGTAGCGCAGCTACGGGCATTAAAGTTCATCAAGAGGCTGCTCAAGAAACTCAAGACGCTGTTAAGCGCCTATTCGAAAAGAACCTTTGTACTCAGCCAGACGGCGGTTACCTAACAGATGAAGGTATCGAAATGGCAGAGCGCGCAGACAAACTACTTCGCGTACTTAAATAAAGCTTCATTGTTCTAGTAAAAACTCCACTCGCTTCGGCCGTGGAGTTTTTTCATTTTTGGCCAAAGGTTTGTTAGGCTTATTGTAAATTCGTCCTTTGCAGTTGGGAGGTACAGATGGCTTCTATATTTATTGTCGGTGCAGGATGGGTAGGCGCGCCTTTATCTGAGCATCTAGAGAGACATGGTAACCGAGTGGTCGTCACCAAGACGACCCAAGCGGGTGCAAACACTATCGGTAATGAGCGTATTCCCTGTGAGGTATTCAGCTTTAACGCATCACAGGCTGACCAAACTATCGGACAACTCTATTCGCTATTACTCGAAAACAATGCCGAGATTGTAATAGGCAGTTTCCCACCAGGTTTTCGAAAAGGTGCAGGTCAAGAGTATGCCGATTACTGGCAGCAACTAACGAGTGCTTGTCAGAAGGCGAACGTTAAGAAGCTCATTATGGTTAGCTCAACCACGGTTTATCCGACTAAACCCGGTGTATTAAATGAGCAAGACGCCTCACTTCTCCTCTCCACCTCAGATAAAGAGCACGCATCTTCATTTTCTGATAATGCACGCGTCATGCTACAAGCTGAACAATTGGTGATAGATTCAGGTATCGATTACACCATTCTTCGTTTTAGTGGCTTGATTGGCCCAAGTCGCCACCCATCAAGGTTTGCAAGTAAACTGAAGCAAGTGAGCACTCAAGCTCCGGCCAACATGCTTCATCTTGATGATGCCATTGGCGCAGTCGACTTCGCTATCAACCAACTACATAATGAAGTGGTTAATGTTACTACCCCAAACACCGTGAGCAAGGCGGAGTTTTATGCCGCGGCACTGAAAAGCGCGAATAGCAGCGAGCCTCTGCCACCAGTTGTTGATACACCAGACAAGTTGATCTCGTCGAAAAAGATTCTCGACTTAGGTTATTCGTTTAAATTCGAATCTACATTGGACGCACTGCATGACTGAACAATCTATAGCTAAGAAAGAGCCCAATATTAAGCTGCACCGCGCGATCGACACCCTTTGGAACTTCATGTCTATGGGTCACAAGGTTGAACCCTCAGACTGTATTTTTGTGTTGTGTAGCAACGATACTCGTGTTGCTGAATACGCAGCCGAGCTCTACCACCAAAAGATTGCGCCATACATCGTTTTTTCTGGTGGTGTTGGGCGCTTTACCGAAGGCAGCTTTGAACGCTCAGAAGCGGAAACCTTCGCTGCTATTGCCCGCGACTGTGGTGTGCCAGATTCAGACATTATCATAGAGAAATACGCAACCAATACTGGAGAGAACGTCCGCTTCACACACGAGTTACTCACGGAGCGAGGGTTATCTCCGCAAAGGTTGACCTTAGTGCAGAAGCCTTTTATGGAGAAACGTACTTACGCGACCTTCAGTAAACAGTGGCCTGAAGCGGCGACAGAAATCACCGTGACGTCTAAATGGCAAGATTGGGTCGATTACTTTAATGAAGAGTTGCCATTGGATATGGTTTTAGGTGCGTTAGTGGCCGATTTTGAGCGTATCAAGTCCTACCCTGCTCAAGGCTTCCAGATCGAAATGCCGATTTCAGAGGAAGTGGATCACGCCTATTCAACGATTAAGAAGCTCGGTTTCGAATAAATAGCGATGAATGATAAGAAAACAAAAACGGTGGCACTTGGCCACCGTTTCTTATTCTATTGCTTTGCATTCCAGCTATTGCCGAAGTATTAAGAAGCCTTTATTTACCAAGCGCTTCTTTATAGTGTAAGCGACAAACAGACACATATTTGTCGTTACCACCAATGGCAACTTGGTCACCTTCAGCAATCGCAACACCGTGCTCGTCAGTGCGAATCACCATGTTCGCTTTACGACCGCAATGACAAATCGTTTTAAGTTCTACAAGTTTGTCTGCCCAAGACAACAAGTAACGGCTGCCTTCAAACAGTTCACCCAAGAAGTCAGTACGTAAACCGTAACACAGTACAGGGATATGCAGCTTATCCACTACTTCTGTTAGTTGGTAAACTTGCTCTTTCGATAAGAACTGACACTCATCAATCAAAACACAATGACGCTTCTCTTCGTCGTTTAGCTTTTTGATCGCATCAAACATGTTGGTGTCATTTTTAAATAGTTGCGCTTCAGATTGCAGACCAATTCGAGAGCTTACTTTACCGATACCATAGCGATCATCCAATGCAGCCGTGAAGATCACTGGCGTCATACCGCGTTCTTGGTAGTTGAAAGACGATTGAAGAAGCGTTGTTGATTTACCCGCATTCATTGCCGAGTAGTAAAAATACATCTGAGCCACAGAAATATTCCTGTTAAATAAAATTGAATATGAAAAGGTGAAATTAGAGAATTTTTGCTAGAAAAAAGGGCTGAAAATCAGCCCTTTTTATAAGATTTACTTACGACGCCAAGTCGTGCCTTCTGGGCCATCTTCTAGAACGATGCCCAACTCGTTGAGCTTGTCACGTGCAAGGTCGGCATTTGCCCAATCCTTAGAAGCACGAGAGTCGTTACGCAGTTTGATCAACGCTTCGATTTCAGCCACTTCGTCATCGTTACCAGCCGCATCACCTTGTAGGAAGGCTTCTGGTTCTTGGTGAAGAATACCGATGATGTCTGCTAGTTCACGCATCAATGCACCAAGTCCGCTTGCTTTTTCAATGCTCTCTGGCTTGATACGGTTGATTTCACGCGCCATTTCAAACAGCACTGAGTAAGCTTCAGGCGTATTGAAGTCGTCATTCATCGCAGTAGAGAAGCGAGTTACGTACTCTTCGCCACCAGCAGGAGCTGCGGTAAGGTCTAGGCCACGAAGTGACGTGTATAGACGCTCTAGTGATGCGCGAGCTTGGTTTAAGTTGTCTTCACTGTAGTTCAGTTGACTACGGTAGTGACCAGACATTAGGAAGTAGCGCACTGTTTCAGCATCGTAGTGTGCTAGCACATCACGGATAGTGAAGAAGTTACCTAGTGACTTAGACATTTTTTCTCTGTCTACCATCACCATGCCACTGTGCATCCATGTGTTTACATAGTCAGTGCCATGTGCACAGCAAGATTGCGCGATTTCGTTCTCATGGTGTGGGAATTGTAGATCTGAGCCGCCACCGTGGATATCGAAGTGGTTACCTAGAATAGACGAGTTCATTGCTGAACATTCAATGTGCCAGCCTGGACGACCTGGGCCCCATGGAGATTCCCATGTTGGTTCACCTGGCTTAGACATCTTCCAAACTACGAAATCTAGTGGGCTACGTTTTGCAGAGTCTACGTCAACACGAGCGCCAGCTTGAAGCTGGTCAAGGTCTTGCTTAGAAAGCTTACCGTATTCTTTGAACTTCTTAACTTCGAACATTACGTCGCCGTTACTTGCAACATATGCATAGCCGCGTTCAATCAGCTTTTCAACAAGTTCGATGATTTCAGTGATGAATTCCGTTGCACGAGGTTCAACGTCTGGACGCTTCATGTTCAATGCATCGAAATCAGCGTGCATTTCGCCGATTAGACGCTCAGTCAGAGAGTCACAAGACTCGCCGTTTTCGTTAGCACGCTTGATGATTTTGTCATCGATATCTGTGATGTTACGAACGAAGTTCAAATCGTAACCAAGGTAACGAAGGTAGCGAGTTACTACGTCGAAAGAAACGAACGTACGACCATGACCGATGTGACAGAGATCGTATATGGTTACCCCACAGACATACATGCCGACTTTGCCAGCTGTAATTGGTTTGAATTCCTCTTTCTGTCTTGTGAGCGTGTTATATATCTTCAGCATGATCTCTATCTATTTTATGGATTAATCAAAAATAAGCTCGCAGTATAACAAGTCATACCTTAATAGGTAATCCCCAAAAGCACGAATTACTTTAAACATCTGAGTTAAGTGAATGATTTGATGATTTGAAAGTCTGCCAACATGCGCTAGAATTCGAACTTCATATTAAAAAGACAGTAAGGTAACAATCATGATCATCCTTCACACAAATTTTGGTGACATCAAAGTTCAACTAAACGAAGAAAAAGCACCAGAAACAAGCGCAAACTTCCTACAGTATTGCCGTGACGGTTTCTACGACAACACACTATTCCACCGTGTTATCGATGGTTTCATGATTCAAGGCGGCGGCATGACTTCTGGCCTTAAAGAAAAGGCAACTCGTGCAACTATCAAGAACGAAGCAAACAACGGTCTAGCGAACAAAGTTGGTACGCTAGCAATGGCTCGTACTATGGAACCGCATTCAGCTAGCTCTCAGTTCTTCATCAACGTGAACGACAACTCTTTCCTAAACTTCCGTAGCGAAAGCCTAGACGGTTGGGGCTACTGTGTATTCGCAGAAGTTGTTGAAGGCATGGACATCGTAAACAAGATCAAAGGTGTTAGCACTGGTTCTATGGGTATGCACCAAGATGTACCTCTAGAAGAAGTGATCATCACTGGTACTACAATCGAAGCTTAATTACTTGCTTTCGGTTAGGGCGTATTGACCTTTTGAGCTGATTTTTGCAGCGAGTTGCTGGGGATTTATACAAGGCAGAGGCTTTGATGTGTAGCTAGCCTACATAAGAAGCCGATAACGCAGTAGAAATAACCAGCAAACGCTGCCCAAAGGGTTCGGTTAAAAGCGTTTTACTCTTTGTTGAGGGAAATTTGCTTAGAATGACTAGGCTTCCTATCCCTCGCCTCGATTAAAACGTTTTTATCTCGAACAAAATTTAACCGCCAAAGGTCAACACGCCCTAGTATTAATAATTGATGAGCCGATAAAATCAGGATATAGGGAGCGAATCGCTCCCTTTTTTTAGACCTATGAAAACATATTTTATATCAGATCTTCACCTTGCTCCGTCACGACAAGACATCACTGATTGCTTCCTAACCTTCATGAAGAATGAAGCAGTAGAAGCGGATGCACTCTACGTATTGGGTGACCTTTTCGAATTCTGGATTGGTGACGACGACAAAAGTGAGTTCGCGACTTCTATTCGCCAAGCATTTATTGATTTGGTGAAAACAGGCGTACCTTGCTACTTCACTCAAGGTAACCGTGATTTCCTTGTCGGCAAAAAATTTGCCAAGCAAACCGGCGTGAAACTGCTAGACGAAGTATCGACTATCGATATCTACGGGCAAAAAGCGGTTGTGTTGCATGGTGATACCCTATGCACCGAAGATGTAAAATACCTCGCTTTCCGCGAAAAAGTGCATCAACCGTGGCTGCAATGGGTCTTCAACAGAATTCCATTTTTCATCAAGAAGAAGATCGTCTCGAAGGTTCAATCTGATATCAAAGATGACAAGCAAACTAAGTCTCTCGATATCATGGATGTGACACAACAAGAAGTCGAAGATGTGATGGAACGAAACAACGTTGATCTAATGATCCACGGCCATACTCATCGTCCTGACATTCACACTTTTAATGCTAACAATTGCACTAAAACCCGTATCGTACTTGGCGATTGGTATACGCAAGGCTCAGTGCTGGTGTTCACTCCGCAAAGTTTTGAACTACAGAATCGAGAGTTTAGCAATAGCTTTCAACATCAGTCTTAAACTTTCACTTTGATTATTATTGTCGGTCAGACTTTCTTAGATTGTGTATGGTAATTTCCACTGAATTAGCTATTATCTCTCTATCAGAAATAAACCGAACACAGTACCAAGTTGAAATATTCATACGTAGCGCGTCAACCAATACTCGATACAGATAAGAAAACCATAGGTTACGAGTTGCTATTCAGGGATGGTCCTAAGAACACTTTCCCTGAAGTAGAACCGGAGCTCGCTACTAGCCGTTTGCTTTCAGACCACTTTTTATCAACTCACTATAATACGCTGGGTGATAAGTTGGGGTTCGTGAACTTTCCTTATGCAAGCCTGATTAACTTGGTCCCTACCCTATTTCCAAAAGAGAGCCTCGTAGTCGAGGTTCTTGAAGACTGCGAACCAACAGACGAGCTACTTGAAGCCATTAAAGCTATCTACGATGCGGGTTATACCATCGCATTGGATGACTTTGTGCCAAGCAAAGCGTGGAAGCGTTTCTTGCCTTACGTCTCTATTATCAAATTTGATATCCGTTTGATCTCTATTGCAAAAGCTTCGATGTTCATGAACTCTCTCAAAGGGTTAGATATCAAGTTCCTTGCAGAAAAGGTGGAGACTTACGACGAGTATCAAGAAGCGAACCAAGCTGGCTTCTCCTACTTCCAAGGCTACTTCTTTAGTAAGCCAGAAATGATTCAAACTCGTGCGCTCAACCCTGCTTTTTTGACCATTGTTCAACTGTTGAAAGAGATCGCTAACGATCCCATCGACTTTAGTGAAGTAGAACGTTTGATCACTCTTGATGTGACCTTGTCTTATAAGTTACTCGCTTACGTGAACTCGGCAGGCGGATCGGCAACGACCATTCGTTCATTCCGCCAAGCGCTTATTTACCTAGGCGAGCAAAAGCTGCGTAAGTTCGTTTCACTTGTAGCGATCGCATCGGCGAAAGAAGATAAGCCAGATTCACTCTACGGTTTAGCGGTATTACGCGCGCGTCAATGTGAGCTATTAGTCGAGAAGATGAATGTGAAAGTTGAGCCCGGACAAGCCTTTTTGACGGGTATGTTCTCGCTACTGGATTCACTGTTTGACCAACCGTTGAAGCAAGTATTGGACTCAGTGCCAATCGACGACGAGATAAAACAGGCCCTTATCCAACGCAAGGGCGTGTTAGGTGCAATTTTGGCTATGGTTATTGCTTATGAGCAAGCTCGATGGGATGAAGCAACGCGCATTCGTAAGCTTCTCAAGCTCAGCGAGGCGCAACTAGGCCAAGCTTACGATGAAGCAACAACTTGGGCACAAGAGCTGCTGTCACCAGCATTGAGATAATTCACTTCTCATAACCGCTTCAATAGAAACTAAGCTTTGGTGAGCGATCGTTTCTTGGTAAACTCCAACGCATTCATTTATGGCCTCTTAATAGAGGCCATTTTTACAGGATTTGACTATGTCTTTATGCCCGTGCGGTAGCAAAAATACTTACCAACAATGCTGCGAATCAGCGCACCTGAATCACAGTTCAGTTGAAACACCTGAGCAATTGATGCGCTCACGTTATTCAGCGCACGTGTTGGGGTTAGTTGATTATGTTATTGCGACTTACCACCCTAGCTGTAATGCAGAAGCTCAAAGAGAAGGTATTGCAGAATCTATCGATAGTGACTGGGCGGGCTTAGAAGTCATTGATACCGCAGCTGGCTCACACGAAAACGAAGGCTTTGTCGAGTTTAAAGCCTACTTCAATGAAGACGGCGCACAATACTGCATGCAAGAGCGCTCGCGTTTCGTTCGTGAAGATGGCCTTTGGTTCTATATCGATGGTGAGTTCCCAGAGCAAGAAAACAAACATGAAGAGCTAACAGAGCCAGAGATTGACCCTCGCCTAAACCAAACCGTAGAGAGCTTCAAGATAGGCCGCAATGACCCGTGTATTTGTGGTAGTGGTAAGAAGTATAAAAAATGTTGCGGGTAATACTGACACTTAAGAGAGCTGAGTGCTAAAGAGATTCCTGACGTCGCTTAGGCTCCTCGGAATGACGGGGCTCAGTACTTTTTAAGTAGATTAATATATTAGATAATTTAAAAGCCCCGTAAACATTCTTGTTTACGGGGCTTTTATCTATCTTTTACGTGGTTCAATGAATTTAAAGAGAGATTACTTGTGACGCTCTTTAAGTTTATTCACTACGTCGTTCATCGATAGGCCTTGGTCTTGAAGAAGAACCATTAAGTGGTAAATCAAATCTGCTGATTCACACACTAACTCCGCCTTATCGCCCGACGTCGCCGCAAGCGCGACTTCAACGCCTTCTTCGCCCACTTTTTGCGAAATACGCTTGGTGCCACGGGCATATAGACTGGCAGTATAAGAAGACTCAGGATCTGCGTCCTTGCGGGCAGCCAGTAGCTGCTCAAGTTGATGAAGCCACACCATCTGGGTCTCTTCTTGCGGATCAACATCCCAACATGTGGTGTTACCCAAGTGGCACGTTGGACCAATTGGGTTCACTTTTACCAACAAGGTGTCATTGTCACAATCAAGTGACATGTTCACCAGTCGCAGAACATTGCCTGAGGTCTCACCTTTCGTCCACAAACGCTCTTTAGTACGCGAGAAAAAAGTTACTTGACCCGTTTCGCCGGTTTTCTCAAGTGCTGCAGGATTCATGTATCCCATCATCAACACTTGGCTCGATTGGTAATCTTGAACAATAGCTGGCACTAAACCATCTACTTTTTCCCAGTTAA
Organism: Vibrio sp. 14G-20; assembly: GCF_026241515.1. Taxonomy (GTDB): domain Bacteria; phylum Pseudomonadota; class Gammaproteobacteria; order Enterobacterales; family Vibrionaceae; genus Vibrio. Next base: position 15,385 of record NZ_JAPHPW010000008.1, on the reverse strand, counting down.
TACGCTCTGATAATGCGCCTACTGCTGCTTTTGATAAGCTTGCGGTTTCAAAACTCATAGTCGCACCTCTACATCTTGTTGTTTTAAATACTGTTTAAGTTCACCAATATTGATGACTTGTTTGTGAAATACCGAAGCCGCTAGTGCTCCGTCCACGTTGGTCTTTTTGTAGGCTTCAGCAAAGTGCTCCATCGCGCCTGCGCCACCAGAGGCAATCAAAGGCACGTTACACACTTCGCGAACCATGTTGAGTTGCTCGATATCGTAGCCGTTACGAACGCCATCTTGGTTCATCATGTTTAATACAATCTCACCGGCGCCACGCTTCTGTACTTCCTGCACCCAATCTTTGGTTTCCCATTTGGTCGCTTTAGTACGCGCTTCATCACCAGTAAATTGGTAAACCTGATACTTGCCTGTCTCTTTGTCGAAGTATGAGTCGATACCAACAACGATACACTGAACGCCGAATTTATCAGCAAGGTCAGTGATCAATTGAGGGTTAGCCAGTGCAGGCGAGTTGATCGATACTTTATCCGCACCAAACTCAAGAATGCGCGCTGCATCTTCTGCTGATTTAATGCCACCAGCGACACAGAAAGGAATATCAATCACTTCTGCGACACGCTTGACCCAGCTCTTGTCGACGACACGGCCATCGCTCGATGCCGTGATATCGTAAAATACCAATTCATCAGCGCCCTCTTCCGCGTAGCGCTGTGCTAACGGAACGATATCGCCAATGATTTCGTGGTTACGGAACTGAACGCCCTTTACCACTTGTCCGTCACGGACATCCAAACAAGGGATTATTCGCTTTGCCAACATGCAAATGCCTCCTCTGCGGTAAACTTGCCATCAAGTAACGCGCGACCAACAATCACACCAGCCACACCGCTGCCTTTTAGAGCTTCGATATCCGCAAGGCTGCCGATGCCGCCCGATGATTGGAATTGAACCTGTGGGTACTGCTTACAAAGATCAACGTAAAGCTCTACGTTTGATCCTTCTAGCGTGCCATCACGTGAAATGTCGGTACATAGAACGTGTTTAAGACCCACTGTTAGGTAGTCTTCAATCAGCGCTTCAATCGTCACGCCTGAATCTTCTTGCCAACCTGAAATCGCCACTTTACGTGTGCCGTTTTCGTCGATGTTGATGTCCAGAGCCAGTACAATTTTCTCAGCGCCGTATTTTTCCATCCAACCTTTAACAAGTTCAGGTTGCTTAACCGCCGTTGAGCCTACAACAACGCGCTGCGCGCCAGCTTCAAGTAGGTCGACCACATCTTGCTCATTACGCACACCACCGCCAATTTGAATATTGGCAGGTGTACTAGCTAGTAGCTTTGCGATTAGGTCAAGTTGACGAGCAGTTGTGTCTTTTGCACCCGTTAAGTCAACAAGGTGAAGCCAACCTGCGCCAGCTTGGTGATACAGGTTAAACTGCTCTGCAGGGTCTACTTTATATTCTGTTACTTGCCCGTAATCACCTTGGAATAAGCGAACTACTTGGCCTTCAATTAAATCTAATGCGGGAATAATCATTTACATTCCTTATATGGCAACGTTAGCCGCTGCCTAATCCTTATTACAATTCCAAGAAGTTCTGAATCAGCTTAGAGCCGGCTTTTGAAGAACGCTCTGGGTGGAACTGAACACCATAATAGTTGCCACTTTGCACTGCCGCTGTGAACGGATTACCGTAATCACATTGTGCGATTGTGTAGTCACCCACTGGCATTGCGAAGCTGTGAACGAAGTAGAAATACTCGCCTTCTTCAATGTCTTTAAACAAAGGGTGATTAGGTGTCGAGGTTACTGTGTTCCAACCCATGTGTGGTAGGGGTAAATCGCCCGTTTCAAGTAAACGCACTTCACCATCACACAAGCCTAGACATTCAACTAGCTCATCAGCCTTTTGGCCTTTCTCTTGAGACAGTTTGCCTAACAGCTGCATACCTAAACAAATACCCAGCAGAGGCTTCTCTACTTTCTTCACAAGAGAGACAAGGTCGCGCTCTTGTAGGTTCTTCATTGCCTCACTTGCTGTACCTACCCCCGGTAGGAAAAGCTTATCAGCGGCAAGGACGACTTCTGGTTCTTTTGAAATCTCAACTGCGTAACCCAAACGTTCGATGGCAAATTTCACCGAAGAAACGTTGGCACACCCAGTATCAATAATGACGACTTTTTGATCTTTCATTGTTTTTCCCTGCTAACGTTAGCCTTACAAGACGCCTTTGCTGCTTGGTAACTCATTACCTTCAACTTTGATTGCTTGGCGAAGAGTACGGCCAAACGCTTTAAACAGGCTCTCAATGATGTGGTGATCATTATTGCCATCAGAAGAAAGGTGTAGCGTACAAGCCAGTGTATCAGTTAGAGAGCGGAAGAAGTGAACCACCATCTCGGTTGAAAGATCACCCACTTGCTCACGGCTGAATTTCGCATCGAACTTCAGGTATGGTCGACCAGAAAGGTCTAACGCACACTGAGCCAAACACTCATCCATTGGCAGGCTAAAACCAAAACGGCCAATACCGCGTTTGTCGCCTAGCGCATCTTTCAGAGCTTGACCTAAAGCAAGTGCTGTATCTTCTACTGTGTGGTGATCATCAATGTGTAGGTCGCCTTTCACAGTTAGATTCATTTGGAAACCACCGTGTGTCGCGATTTGATCAAGCATGTGGTCGAAGAAACCCATACCTGTATCGATCTTATTACCGCCGGTTTCATCAAGGTTTACGGCTACCTTAATGTCGGTTTCCTTGGTGGTACGAACCACTTCAGCAACACGAGCGTTAACCGTCAGATCTTTAACGATTTGTGGCCAGTTAAGCGTGCCTTCCGTTTCTGCATCCGGGCCATATTGAATACCGCGGATTGCCATGTTCTCGGCTAGTTGCAGGTCAGTTACTCGATCGCCAATTACAACAGAGTGTTGGAAGTCGACTTTGCCGCCCTGTAGATATTCTTTAACCATGCCTAGTTTAGGCTTACGGCAAGAACAGTTGTCTTCGTCAAAGTGAGGACAAATAAGCACGTCATCAAACTTAACGCCTTGAGATTCGAAGAACTCCATCATCATATTGTGTGGCGCATCAAAATCTTCTTGTGGGTAGCTGTCGGTACCTAGGCCGTCTTGGTTAGTTACCATTACTAGACGGTAGCCAGCATCTTGCAGTGCAAGTAAGCTAGGAATCACTAGCGGTTCAAATTTTAGCTTGTCTAAACGGTCTACTTGAAAGTCGACTGGCGGCTCAACAATTAAGGTGCCATCGCGGTCTATAAAAAGTATTTTCTGTTGTTTACTCACTTGAACTTCCTTTTAATTTTAAATCTGGTGGCCTAGCTAAAATCAAACGCTAACCCAAAATATTGGTTTCATTTGTCAGCCTACGATTAATCAACTCAAGACTGACAAATGTTATTACTGGTAAGCCTTTCGTTACTGAAAAAAGTTACGAATGAATCCAAGTGTCTTTTCGCACTCTTCGCGGTTACCAATACTAATGCGAACACAGTCTTCGATTGGCGAGTTACGTAAAATAATGCCACTGTCCCATGCCGCTTTAAATAACTCGTCACCGTTAGGGAATTTAACCAATAGGTAGTTACCCCAACCATCAAAAACCGTCACTTGAGGCAAGCCCAATAAACCGGCTTGTAGATAAGCACGGTTAGCACTTAAATCCAGAACCTGAAACTTAGCTCTCGCAAGGCCTTGTTCTGAAAGTGCTTGAACGGCGATATCAGCCACAGGGATTGGCACTGGGTATGGTGCAATCACTTTCAACAATACATCGATAAGCTCTTGGTTCGCTAGCGTAAAGCCACAGCGTAAACCGGCTAATGCAAAAGCTTTAGACAAGGTACGAAGAATCGCTAGATTCGGGTACTGTGCAAGCAAATCAACAGTTGATGCTTCAGGGCAGAAATCGATGTACGCTTCATCCATCACCACAATCGCTTTGTCTTGAGTCATCTCAAGCAACTTGATGATGTCTTTACGATTAACCAAATTACCAGTTGGGTTATTTGGGCTACAAACAAACACCACTTTCACGTTGTCTAGTTGCGCTTCAATCGCAGGAAGATCCAGTTGCCATTCAGAAGTTAGAGGCACAACTTTACGCTCAACACCGATCGTCTCTGCACTGATAGCGTACATACCGTAAGTAGGTGGGCAGTAAAGAATAGCGTCTTCGTTCGGCTCACAGAAAGCACGAATCAATAACTCGATACCTTCATCAGCACCACGAGTCGTCAGTGTTTGCTCTGGTTTCACACCTGCATATTGTGCGTAAGCGTCAATCAACTCTTTAGGCTGACATTCGCTGTAGCGATTAAGACGAGACAGGTTTAAGTTGTACTCGTTATCAAACGGAGATTCGTTGGCGTTTAGCCATACATCGCCCGTGCCACCAATGCGTCTTGCAGACAAGTAAGGTGTTAGAGCCTGAACTTGTTTTCTTGCTAACTTTTCCATGCCCTACCCTTATTTCGCTTTATTTAACTTTTCAACTCGGATAGTCACAGCGCGTTTGTGTGCATCCAAGCCTTCGGCTTCTGCCATTGTTACTACAGTCGGCGCTAGGCCTTTCAAACCATCGGCTGTTAGCTCTTGTACCGTCATGCGCTTAGAGAAGTCAGCCAAACCTAGGCTTGAATACGTCTTCGTGTAACCGTAAGTCGGTAATACGTGGTTTGTACCAGACGCATAATCACCTGCAGATTCCGGAGACCAGTCACCGAGGAAGATTGAACCCGCATTATCTAGCAATGGCAGCAGTTCGCGTGGGTTCTTGGTTTGAACAATCAAGTGTTCAGGACCGTAGAAATTCGAAATCGCAATTGCTTGAGTGATCGATTCTGCAATGATAATTAGGCTTGATGCTAATGCTTGCTGAGCAATCGTAGCGCGAGACAACTCTTTCAACTGCTTTTGCACGGCTTCGGTTACTTGGTCTGCCACAATTGGAGATGGTGTTACCAATACCACTTGTGAATCAGGACCGTGCTCGGCTTGGCTTAGTAAGTCTGCCGCAATGAAATCCGCGTCTGCGGTTTCATCAGCAATCACCAACACTTCAGACGGGCCAGCAGGCATATCAATCGCCGCGCCGCGGAAATCGTTACTTACTTGGCGTTTAGCTTCCGTTACGTAAGCGTTACCTGGGCCAAAGATTTTATCGACCTTCGCAACACTCTCTGTACCGTAAGCCATTGCTGCAACCGCTTGACCACCGCCTACATTGTAAACCTCATCGATTTTACAAAGCTTAGCGACATACAAGATTTCATCGGCAATTGGCGGAGGCGAACAAAGCACAACCTTGCGACAACCAGCAATCTGAGCAGGAACACCCAACATAAGAACCGTTGATGGAAGTGGTGCGCTGCCGCCAGGGATGTACAAACCCACCGTATTAATAGCGCGAGTCACTTGCTCACAAACCACACCTGGTTGAGTTTCAACCTTAATTGATTGAGGTTTTTGAGCTTCATGGAACTTAGCGATATTACGATAAGCTTGCTCAAGCGCTTGCTTCATCTCTGGTGTTAGACGAGCACACGCCTCTTCGATTTCATTTGAACTGACTCGAATCGATTCTGGAGTTACACCATCAAACTTTGCAGTCAGCTCTTTAAGCGCGGCATCGCCTTCATTTCGTACTTTTGCAATAACATCAGAAACAGTCGCTGTGATGTTTGCACCTTCAGTAATAGCTGGACGCTCTAATACCGAGTCTTGCTGTGATTCACTTAAAGATTGCCAAACAACGGTTCTCATCGTCACTACCCCATCATTTTTTCGATTGGTAATACTAGAATCGAGCTTGCACCCAACTCTTTAAGCTGTTCCATTGTTTCCCAGAACAAGTTCTCTGTACTTACTAGGTGAACGGCAACTTTGTCTTTGTCTGTCGATAGTGGAAGCACCGTTGGATCTTCAGCACCAGGCAGTAGTGCTTTGATTTGCTCTAGTTGAGAGGTTGGCGCGTGAAGCATGATGTACTTCGACTCTTTCGCTTGTTGGACACCCTGCATACGAGTCAGTAGTTTTTCAATCAGTGCGGTTTTATCTGCGTCGAAGTCACCAACACGTTGAATCAGTGTTGCTTTCGATTGGAAGATAGCTTCTGCTTCTTTTAGGCCGTTAGCTTCTAGCGTTGCACCTGTCGAAACTAAATCAGCGATAGCGTCTGCAAGGCCAGCACGAGGCGCTACTTCAACCGAACCCGTTAGCATACAAGTGCTGAATTCAACACCCTGCTCGTCCATGTAGGCTTTAAGTAGTTGTGGGTAGGTTGTCGCAATACGTTTGCCCGCTAAGTCTTGTGGGCCGTTGTATTCTTCGTCTTTGTTGATAGCGATAGAAAGGCGGCAACCACCGAAGTCTAAACGACGTAGTGTGTGGAACTCTGAAGGCTCTTTAAGAGCAACACGGTCTAGACGAACTTCTTCTAGCTCATTTTCACCGATGAAACCAAGGTCAACTACACCATCCATGATAAGACCTGGGATGTCGTCATCACGAACTAATAACAAGTCGATTGGCATATTTAGTGAGTGAACCACTAGGCGCTCACCCATGATGTTAAATTTAACACCACATTTTTTAAGTAGGTCTTGGCACTCTTTACTTAAGCGACCTTTCTTTTGAATTGCGATTCTTAGGCGTTGTGTCTGCATTGCTGTATCCCTGTGCAAATATTTGAATTTATTGATTATTTAAAAGCGCTAAAACTAAAAAACCCTCGGGGACTTTGTCATCCCGAGGGTTTAAATCTAAATTCTTTTGACTTAACCTCCGGGAGTAATCTTGCTCCCGGGTATACGTAAATCTCCCCGAAAGACTAGATAGGGTGATGATGGTGATGAATGTTCATTACTAATTTACGCATACTTATCAGCTCTTAGGTTGTTTGCTGTCTTGTCTCCACACTAACTAAGCTGACATCCTTTTTCAACCATTTATTCGAACTTTTTTCACGAAACTTAAAATTAAATTAACAGGCACAAAAAAGGGAGGCAAACGCCTCCCTGATAGTTTACTGATTAACTTTCAGTTTTAGCTTTTGCACGTCGCCATTTTGCAGCGAGAGAAGTAAGCCAATGCAAAACATACAGCAACAAACGTTAGAGACGCTGCGCCAAATGCGATGCCAATTGAAGATGTCATACCTAGAGTGATGAAACCAATGCACGATACGAACGCTACAGACAACGCGTATGGAAGCTGAGTCGATACGTGGTCGATGTGGTTACAACGAGCACCAGTAGAAGACAGAATCGTCGTATCTGAGATTGGAGAACAATGGTCACCAAATACTGCACCCGCTAGAACCGCACTTAGCATAGGAAGAATCAGTGCGATATCCGATGCTGCAGCCATATCACCGGCGATTGGTAGCATGATGCCGAATGTACCCCAAGATGTACCTGTAGAGAACGCCATAACGCCCGCTAGAAGGAACAACATAACCGGTAGCCAGTGGTAATCAATGCTGCCTGTTACTAGAGACGATAGGTAAGAACCCGTTTTCATGTCGCCGATTACAGAACCGATAGTCCATGCAAACACAAGAATCAGAATCGCACCAAACATAGAGCTAGCACCGATCCACATTGTTCTTGCGATATCAGCCATAGATAGCTTTTGCTTGAATACTGTCGCTAGTGCTACTAGTAAGCCGATAACACCACCGTAAACAAGAGACTTACCTACATCCGTGTTTTCGAATGCACCTAAAAGGTTGAATGCTTGGCCATCAGCAGCCAGCGCTTGGCCGCCTGTGTAAAGCATTGCAGCCACTGTCGCTACAATTAGCGATACGATTGGCATAACAAGATCAGAAACTGAACCGTTTTCGCTCTCTTCGATATCTAGCTCTTCGTTTAGATCGTGAGCTTGCTTTTGGTCGTTGTCGCCTTCAAAGCCACGGCCTTGAGATGCTTCGATTTCATGCTCACGCATCTTACCAACATCTAGACCGAACCATGCCACTGCGAACACCATTAGTAATGCGAATACAGCGTAGAAGTTCATTGGAATAAGACGAACGTAAGCACCCAGTGCTGAATATTCAGTTACACCGTGTGTTACTAAGATGCCACCAATAATAGTAATGATGTAAGCACCCCAGCTAGAAGCCGGCATGATCACACACATTGGAGCAGCAGTAGAATCGAGAATATAAGCAAGCTTAGCGCGAGATACGTAGAAACGGTCTGTTACAGGGCGAGAGATAGCACCTACCGCTAAGCTGTTGAAGTAGTCATCAACAAAGATGAATACACCTAGGAAAGCAGCAAGTAGTTTGGAACCACGTTTGCTTTTAACGCGAGACTGAGCCCACTCAGCGAATGCACGAGTGCCGCCAGACAGTGTTAATAGTGCAGTTGTCATTCCAAGAATAATTAGGAATGCGATGATGCTCATGTTCCAAGTGTTGATGCCACCATCTTCGATGAAAACACCAGATGCTTTAGTAAACACGTAGCTCGCTGCGTTACCTACTGAATAGTCAGCAAGTAAGATAGCACCCATAATGATACCGACACCCAAAGAAACCAATACACGGCGGGTAACAATAGCAAGACTTAAAGCCACAAGGGGCGGAAGCAAAGATAAAGGCGATGTTGCAAAATCTATTAAATTCATGATCTTCAAAAACCAGTTTTTTATTTGGCTAGAGATCTACTGCAGACAAACTTGATACGGCTGTTCAAGTTCATGTTGAACTAAGCGAAAGGGAAGTGAACACTTCACCCAACCCTACAGTAGCGCTCCATAGTTTAAAATTAAGACTATGGCAGTGTTGTACCTATTGAGCACAACCCCAGCAAATTGCTTAGATATACAATTTACTTCGGCAATTACACCTTTCATTCCCGTTCATTGGCATCACCCCAACGGAAGTTACTTTTTATAATTGCACCTCTACGTGCGATAACATTATTAACCGTGTAAACCAGAGTTTAACAACAAATTAACCAAAGCATCGCATCAGGTAGCCGCAATTGTACTCATCAAGAGCAACAATGCAACATATCATTCCGAGAAAAATAGCTTTCTGTTAATGAACTAATCAATAGAAGAATAGTCTACACAAGTTAATTACTCCACCAGTCACATATCAGTTTTTTAGATAATCTTAATAATTATTATAAATTCGATAGAAATGTGCCTTTGAAATTTCAACTATTCATCTCACTTTTATATTTAAATATGTAATAGAAGAAATACTATTTGTTTTATTCCTAAGCTCTGTTTATTATTAGGATGATTATTTAGTTTACCTTGATGGAAAATATCATGTCTGAATTAACAAAAACTCTATTAAATATCCGTAGCCTTCGCGCATTCTCACGTGAATTAACTCTTGAGCAACTAGAAGAAGCGCTAGACAAGCTAACTATTGTTGTACAAGAGCGTCAAGAGTCTGAAGCTGAAGAACGTGCAGCTAAAGCAGAACAAGAAGCTAAGCTTTCTGCTATCGCTGAACAAATTGCAAAAGATGGAATTGATGTTGCAGATCTTATTGCAGCTCTTTCTGGCGAAGCAAAATCTAAAACAACTAAAGCTAAACGCGCTCCTCGCCCAGCGAAATACAAATATGTAGACGCAAACGGCGACGAGAAAACTTGGACAGGTCAAGGCCGTACGCCTTCAGCTATCCAAGAACAGCTAGATGCTGGTAAATCTCTAGAAGAATTTGCTATCTAAGTTAAGCGTTCAGTTTACTGAGTGGGTAATCAATTACACACTTAGCAATAGAATTAATATTTAAGTCGACCAAAGTATTATTTACGGCTTCAATATATTCAGAAACAAAAAAGGCTCCTTTCGGAGCCTTTTTTATATTTTGTTACCCTTTAATGTTCTTTATAAACATAGATGCGCATTTGATAAACTCGTACGCATCGGATAAACAAAGTCTCTTATCTTTCCCAGTACGCTTCTTCTAGGCTATCTTCTCTTTCAGGAAGACCACGAGATAAACGTGGAGAGTGTTGAACTAACACTTCGTAGCTAGCACGGTTTGAATATTTACAAACTTGTGAGAAAGAAGAATAGGTCAAAAATGAATGTTGGTGCTTACTTGAGTTTGGCACGTTTTCTTTGTGGTACTTATTCGCAGCCATATCATGTAATAAAGCCGATAAAGCAGCATCACCTGCGCCGTTAGTATTTTTGATTTTTTCTGGACCACCCATGTATGGCGCAATATGCGAATACACTTTAGTTGGGTTTTCACATAACTCTTTATGTGCAGGACGGCTAAATTCGAAACGGTTAAATTCAGCAATTGAACCTGGAAGTAGAGGCAGTGATGTTTCACGCTTCGCTGCGTCTTCCGTGTAACCCGCCATGAATAGGCCAACAGGGCCCGCCGTACATAGAACTAAGTCCACCCACTCTAGCGCTTTATCTGAAGCAGCCAGCGGATCGCTTTCACCGGTTAGGGCTTCCGCTTCGTCTTCGTTCATTGCAACAACCGTTACGTGCTGCTCTAAGAAGTCTTTCCAGAACTCTGGATCGTCTTGAATAACGAACTTAGTACCTAGTGTTAAAACAACTGGCACATCATATTTCTTCGCGTATTCGATCGCTTTCATTGTTGCTTCAGGCATAGGATCGCCTGGCTTACAACGAACTAAATAAGCGGTTAATACTAAAGCAGAAGCACTTTTGAAGATCTTTTCAGGAATGCTTTCTGGTTTTAGTTGGTTCATTTGTCCTTCGCTAATTGCGAAAGTACGTTCACCGTCTTCTGTAATTAATGCAAAGCAGCGACCAATTGCGCCATCTACCCCTTGTAAATGATTCAGATCCATTCTGCTTGATGTATTACATAAATAGCGGTAACCATAGCTACCAATCTTAATATCTTGGCTCATTACACCTAATAGTGTTGAACGGTCATCCGCCAATACTGAATAGTTGTGTAATGTATTACCAATTGTGCCACCAGCGTATTCATTGGTAATCAGGCACTGTTCTTTTAATTCTTGATATAAAGATTCAGCGGCTTCGTCACCAATAACCAGTGAATGTCCCTTACTTAAACCGTACTTCTCAATAAGTTCAGAACTCACTTTTGCTTCAATATCCACCAAAGTTTGGTCAATACCGATAATATGAGTGCGTGACATTCTTTTACTGCTTTGAGCTTGGCTCACTAGAGGATCACGTGCGTGAACCGGAAAATAGTGCTTTGATTTACGTTGTCCAGGGAATTTCATAGGGCTAGTCTAAGTCAAGGGGAAATAGGTGGCGGATTCTACCGCGCTATATTTAACGCGGCAATCTTTCAAACTATAGCAAACGTTTGCTAGGGTATTTTTTTATTCGCCTTCCATAAAGCTTAAATCAGGCAGCATGCCCAAATGCTCAGCGTAACGCTTTTGATTAAACTCAGCGCCGTTTTTCATCACGTCAAATACTTCAATAGCCAATGCACATGCCATTGCAGCAATCGCCTCTTCACGAGGAGTGCCTGTCATCATTAAACGCATTAGCGTCTCTTTTACTTTTACAGGTTCGCCATCTTCAAGCTGATTTTCAATAATCTCGATCAGCTCTTCTTCTTGCATAAATTCATTTTGTTCAGACATTTTTTTATCTCAGGTCTTGGATTTCGAGCGACTATGCCACATATACTTCTGACATCCTAGCGACTCACCTCGCTCTCATGCGATTCTCTAACAAAGTCAGCGCACTATTTGTGCAAATGAAACTGTGATTCCGGTCTCGGATCTGTCACGGCGTTTCTCTTTCTGTTAGAATCTGCGACCAAGTAATAGTAACGGTGTTTAGACATGTCAGATATCAGCTCTGGAAACAGCGAAAAGAAAGTAATTGTCGGTATGTCCGGCGGTGTAGATTCGTCAGTATCGGCGTATCTTCTTCAGCAACAAGGCTATCAGGTAGAAGGCCTTTTCATGAAAAACTGGGAAGAAGACGATAACGAAGAATACTGCACGGCAGCTGAAGATCTTGCTGATGCTCAAGCGGTATGTGACAAACTAGGTATCCACCTTCACACCATTAACTTTGCTGCAGAATACTGGGACAACGTCTTTGAATACTTCCTTGAAGAATACAAAGCAGGCCGTACGCCTAACCCAGATATCCTTTGTAACAAAGAAATCAAATTCAAAGCATTCTTAGAGTTTGCTGATGAAGTACTAGACGCAGACTACATCGCAATGGGTCACTACGTTCGTCGTACTTTCCCAACTCAAGAAGAGCTAGATGCTGGCGTTAAACCAGAAATGCTACGTGGTCTAGACAGCAACAAAGACCAGAGCTATTTCCTATACACGTTAAGCTCAGATCAAGTAGCACGCAGCCTATTCCCTGTTGGTGAACTAGAGAAGCCTGAAGTGCGACGCATTGCTGAAGAGCAAAACTTGATCACTGCGAAGAAAAAAGACTCTACAGGTATCTGCTTTATTGGTGAGCGTAAATTCACTGAGTTCCTAGGCAAATACCTACCAGCACAACCAGGTAACATTGAGACGCCAGAAGGCCAAGTGATTGGTCAACACCAAGGCTTGATGTACCACACACTAGGTCAACGTAAAGGCCTACATATCGGCGGCACTAAAGGTGGCGGCGGTAATGAAGAACCATGGTTTGTTGGTGAAAAAGACCTTAAGCGTAATGTACTTATCGCCGTACAAGGTAAAGACCACCCTCTTTTGAAATCAGAAGGTTTGATCGCATCTCAACTTCATTGGGTAAATCGCACACCAATTACTGAAGTTATGACATGCACGGTAAAAACACGTTACCGTCAAACAGATATTCCTTGTACAATCATCCCAATTGATGATGAGAACATTAAGGTTATTTTTGATGAGCCACAAATCGCGGTGACCCCAGGTCAATCTGCAGTGTTCTACCAAGGCGAAGTATGTCTTGGTGGTGGTATCATCGAAAAGCGCATCTAATCAATCAAACGACAAACGATAGAAGACAACTAGGAGTTACTACGTGGCTAATACACTTTATGACCGTACTATTGCTTTCGCCGGAATTTGCCAAGCTGTGGCTTTGGTTCAACAAGTAGCGAAAGACGGCCATTGTGATAAAGATGCCTTCGAAGCTTCACTCAGTGCCATTTTAAATACCAACCCAGCGAATACCGTGGGTGTGTTTGGACGTGAAGCGAACCTAAAGCTTGGCCTTGAGTGCTTAGTAAAAGGTATCGATAGTACTCCAGCAGGTAGCGATATCACTCGTTACATCATCAGCTTGATGGCGCTTGAGCGTAAGCTATCTTCTCGCAACGACTCTATGTCACAGCTTGGCGATCGTATTCAAACTGCAGAGCGTCAAACTGAGCACTTCGATCTGTTTGACGAGCAAATGATCAGCAACCTTGCGAGCATCTACTTAGATGTAGTGAGCCCTATTGGCCCTCGTATTCAGGTTTCTGGTACGCCAGCAGTACTTCAACAGACATCGAGCCAACACAAGGTTCGTGCTCTGCTGCTATCAGGAATTCGAAGCGCCGTGTTATGGCGTCAAGTTGGCGGCAAACGTCGCCACCTTATCTTCGGTCGCAAAAAAATGATCGAGCAGGCTCAAATCCTGCTAGCTCGCATGTAATTTATTAGCTCGCGCCTCGTCGCGAGCTTGTTTTTTGTACCAATGCAATTATCACGCAAACGATTGCGCAATATGCGTGACAATTGAGATTGTTACTGGTATAAACCTCTCAAAATTTAGAAAATTCAATTCAGGAGAACACCATGGAACTGTCAGCATTGACTGCTGTTTCACCAGTAGACGGCCGTTACGGAAGCAAGACTGTTGCATTACGCAGCATCTTTAGTGAGTTTGGCCTACTAAAGTACCGCTCTATCGTTGAAGTTCGTTGGTTACAAAAGCTTGCAGCTACAGATGCAATCAAAGAAGTACCAGCGTTCAGTGCAGAAGCTAACCAGTTTCTTGATGAACTAGCTGCTAACTTCAGTGAAGAAGATGCTCTACGTATCAAAGAGATCGAGCGCACGACTAACCACGACGTTAAAGCGGTTGAGTACTTCTTGAAAGAGAAAGTTGCTGGCGTTCCTGAACTTCACGCTGTAAACGAATTTATTCACTTTGCATGTACTTCTGAAGACATCAACAACACCTCTCACGCGCTTATGCTTAAAGAAGCTCGTGACACAGTAATTCTTCCAGAAATCCGTAACGTAATTAATGCTATCAAAGCACTTGCGAACGAGTACCGTGATATTCCATTACTGTCTCGTACACACGGTCAGCCAGCTTCTCCTTCTACTATGGGTAAAGAGATGGCTAACGTTGCGTACCGTATGGAACGTCAATACAAGCAAATCGAAAACGTTGAGATCCTAGCGAAAATCAACGGTGCTGTAGGTAACTACAACGCACACCTTTCGGCATACCCAGAAGTTAACTGGCACGAATTCAGCGAAGAGTTCATCACTGAATCTCTTGGCGTAACTTGGAACCCGTATACAACTCAAATCGAACCTCACGATTACATCGCTGAGCTATTCGACGCTGTTGCTCGTTTCAATACGATTCTTCTAGACTTCGACCGTGACGTTTGGGGCTACATCGCTCTTGGTCACTTCAAGCAGAAGACTATTGCTGGCGAAATCGGCTCTTCTACAATGCCGCATAAAGTTAACCCAATTGACTTCGAAAACTCTGAAGGCAACCTTGGTCTAGCGAACGCAGTATTCAGCCACCTTGCACAAAAGCTTCCAGTTTCTCGCTGGCAGCGTGACCTTACTGACTCTACGGTTCTTCGTAACCTAGGTGTTGGTGTTGGCTACGCAATCATTGCATACACTTCGACTCTGAAAGGTATTAGCAAGCTTGAAGTTAACCGTGAAGCGCTACTTGCTGAGCTAGACAAAAACTGGGAAGTATTGGCTGAACCAGTACAAACAGTAATGCGACGTTACGGCATCGAGAAGCCATACGAGAAGCTAAAAGAGCTAACTCGTGGTAAACGTGTAGATGGCGAAGGCATGCGTGCATTCATCGACGGTCTTGAAATCCCTGCAGACGAGAAAGTTCGCCTGAAAGAGATGACACCAGCGAACTACATCGGTCAAGCAATCGAGCTGACTGACAAGCTGTAAGATTCGAAAAACGAATAAACAAAGGCTTCCCACGTGGAAGCCTTTTTGTTGGGTAGAACAAATGTTTCGAACACTAGTCCCTAAGTAAAATAACAGTCGTCAATCAAATCTGACTTCTCCTACTCACCTCCCCCATTCAAATACTGCAAATCACATTAGACAAACATTCTTAAACGCCAAGATCAAAAATGTATGGTCCGCCCCGTTATTGCAACTACAATTGAGTAATAACGGAGTTGGTT
>NZ_JAPHPW010000084.1 GCF_026241515.1 Vibrio sp. 14G-20 | reverse complement strand
AAAGTAATTCTAAAGCTATTATCTTTCCAACAGAAAGATAATGAATTGACTGTGCTCTTATTGGTTTTCACTTTTGAAAAAGTGAAACAAAACAGCTCAAGGCTGCACCCAATTTGAATTGGTCACTCAGTTCATTGAAATCATTTTGATTCCGAAGAATCTGTTTTACTTCTCTTAATAAAAAGGGAAGATAAAACGTTTTGATATTCAT
>NZ_JAPHPW010000083.1 GCF_026241515.1 Vibrio sp. 14G-20 | reverse complement strand
TTGAATTACTCGTAAGTAATCAAATCAGTCAGCTTTCCAAATTGTTAAAGAGCATGAGACTTTAAGAACCAGTGTTCTAAAATTCACATTTTCTAAAGACTCTCACAGTCGAAAAATCCAACCAACGACATAAGAAGTGGTTTGGAGATTTAACTTCCAAGAATATTTAGAGAATGGTGGGCGATACCGGGCTCGAACCAGTGACCCCCTGCTTGTAAGG
>NZ_JAPHPW010000082.1 GCF_026241515.1 Vibrio sp. 14G-20 | reverse complement strand
TGTAATTCTAAAGCTATTACCATTCCAACAGAATGGTAATGAATTGACTGTGCCGCTTGTTGTTTTCACTTTTTAATAAAAAGTAAAACCAAAAAGCATTCGAACTATTTCTAGCTCAGGTCACTCAGTTCATTGAAATCAATTTTGTTACCGAAGTAACTGTTTTATCCAAAGGATAGAACGTTTTGATATTCATCAACGAGTGCCCACACAGATTGATAGGTTTAAATTGTT
>NZ_JAPHPW010000081.1 GCF_026241515.1 Vibrio sp. 14G-20 | reverse complement strand
TATTCATCAACGAGTGCCCACACAGATTGATAGGTTTAAATTGTTAAAGAGCTTTTCCTTTTTGAGCTTCGCTCAAATCGGACGGCCATTTTAGCGATTTAAGTTTTAGTGTCAACCACTATTTTCAAAACTTTTTTCAAGCGCTTGGCTTGGCTAATTTGACCTGCTGATTCGTTTTGGTTTCTTGCGAAGCCTTCCCGTTTCAACGAGGTCGCATTATAGAGATTTCGATCACACTGGCAAGCCCTTTTT
>NZ_JAPHPW010000080.1 GCF_026241515.1 Vibrio sp. 14G-20 | reverse complement strand
TAATGAAAGATAAACATTGAGAACTTTTAAATTTGATTGAATTACTCGTAAGTAAATCAATCAGTCAGCTTTCCAAATTGTTAAAGAGCATGAGACTTTAAGAACCAACGTTCTAAAATTCACATTTTCTAAAGACTCTCAGGGTCAAACATACCAACCAACGACAAAAGAAGTGGTTTGGATATGAATATAACCAAGAATTTTTAGAGAATGGTGGGCGATACCGGGCTCGAACCAGTGACCCCCTGCTTGTAAGG
>NZ_JAPHPW010000007.1 GCF_026241515.1 Vibrio sp. 14G-20 | reverse complement strand
AGAGCCTACTCTAAGCTTAATGGCTTGAGAGTGAGGCGGACCATATAATTAAGGCTGATAATGGCTAAACCATTACCAGCCTCTTATTCAACCTTTGCGGAGCTGTGAATATAAAGCGACTAAGCTAACTTGGCTTACTCAATACGGGTAATAAAACCATACTTATCAGAGTCGGCTTTCGTCATCCAATGCTCACCGGAAGCGGGGGCAGAATCTAAAGTGAAGATGTAGAAGTCTATTCCTTTGTCTCCCATCACCTTTTTAAAATAGGTCGCTTGTTGGCGATGACTCTCATTGGTGTATGGGAACTCTTTAGCCGTTTTATCCCCCTCAGCCCAGCTATGCACACCCACCTGCTTATTCAGCTCAATAGCTTTGGTGGTATCAGCGCGTTGCAAAACTCGTGGGTTACCGGCAGCGAACAGATCCGTGCCGCCCGAGAACACCGACCCCGTAGCAGTGACGATTGTCGTCATCTTGTTGTGGTGGATCATGCGTCCGGTGTACATGTTGATCTCGTCATCAGCGCTGCCACCGATATGATTGGTGAATTTCAACGTCATCTCACTTCCCGGGTACAACTTTACGATATCAAAAAGCTGAGAATAGGTGGATGCACCCAAAGTCGATTGAATTCGCTCAACAGCACCAGTCTCTTTGAGCACATCGCGGTAAAAGGCATTGAAAGCAAATGAAGTGGTGATGGTGACCTTATTACCATTTTTGGTTTTACTCAGGATCGTAGAACCCAGGCTCGTCACGTATTGCGACAACTCATTTTGGTATTCAAGCTCAACGGCTTTTGCACTGTTCGTTTTTGTTTGGATTAACGTGGTCTCATTAGAAACAGAGCGTAGCGCCGCGTCGCAATCAAACACATCCAAACCCTTGCTCTCTGTGTAGATACCGCAGCTATCAAACCCTGCATCAGGAAAATACAGGTCAACACTTTGACCTAAACGGCTCGCAAGCCTAACTACTTTTTGCTTCTCACTAATGTCTTCAGCAAATTGGATTTTGTCATACTGTACACCGTCATAAGTCAGTTTCATTGACTCTTGAAGCTCTTCTCGTTCTTGATACAACTTGCCTAATTTCACTGACGAAAATACGTAATCCGCCTTAGGTTTCACTTGTGCTTTAGTCGTTGCGTTACCAGAACTTGAACCTGAGTTAGAACTTGAGTTACAGCCAGCTAAAATAATCAAAGGCAGTGCCAGTAACGTTTTTCTATAGTTATTCATGCGTCATTCCCAAAATGTTTGATGGGAAAATTCTATTGTTTATCGCTTAATTTATCTGTCGTGGGAATGTATGAGAATGTCGAACCTATTTGAACAATGTTTTTTATTTTCCTATAAATGCCAATTCATCATTGAACTAACTTATAAAGTGTTTAATCATTCGCTTTAGGTATTTGGCGAAGCATGTGAACTTATATGCAACAGCGTACAATCGTAATGGTTCATCACGACGAAGACTCGCTCACCTAATCTCAATAAGTGAAACGCACGACAAGGCTGATAATGGAATGACAAAACCTAAAATGATCATCGTGGAAGACGATTTGAAACTTCAGAAAATGTTGCAGGACTACTTTGTCGCGCAAGATTTTGATGTCACGGTATTGGACGATGGCAGTGATGCCGCACAGACCATCCTCGCGGAGCAACCTGACATCGTATTGCTGGATTTGATGCTTCCTGTAACTGATGGACTTACAATCTGCCGACAGACGCGTACGCACTATAAAGGTAAAATCTTGATGCTCACCGCTAGCGATGACGACTTTGATCACGTCGCTGGTTTAGAGACAGGGGCTGATGACTATGTCACCAAGCCAATCAAACCAAGAGTTCTGCTGGCCAGAGTTCGTTCGCTATTACGCCGCCAAGACGCCAAGACGGCTTCAGTCGATGACTCAGACAACCTTCAGTTTGATCAACTCGTTCTGAAAAACACCTATAAGAAGTGTGAACTTTCAGGTGCCGTTTTATCACTCACTGACAGTGAATTTGACCTACTTTGGTTATTGGCAAGCAACCCAGATACGCCGTTATCTCGTGACTACTTGACGCAAACATTGCGCGGCATTGAGTACGACGGAATAGACCGCACAATAGATAACAAAGTCGTGCGTCTAAGAAAGATACTGGGCGACGACCACACACCAGCAGAGAAAATTCAGACCATTCGCGGTAAAGGCTACTTGTTTGTTTCAACCGCCTGGCATTAACTTCGCTCAGTACGAGCGTAATGAAAGAGAGCGATTATGCGACGTATCTTTTTGGAGTCCCTATTAGGGCTGTTAGTTTGCTTCATGAGCGGCATTGTCGCTTACGAAATCTGTGTCTATCAGCTCAATACTGACTACGAATATGTTCTGCAAGATTATGAAGCCACAGCCCACCAGCAACTCATAGAAAACATCGCAAAAAATCAGGGTCTTGAAGCGGCTCAACAAGCCATGAATCAGTTTGTCGAAACCACTCGAAATAAACTGATTACGTTCAATCCAAAAGATGAAATACCAAGCCCTGTTTCAGAGTTCTTCTCGACCAACCCAAATACCTTTATCTTTCACGATGATGAACGTGATCTATGGTTTCGCTTAGCAAGCAGTGACAATACCTATCATTATCTCCCCAACAGTGAAGCGTTCGTTAGACAAAAGATAGAATTAGAAGATGACCTCATTTGGTTGTTCTTCCTAGCAAGCTTTATCTTATACGGCGTATGCCACCTATTTATCATCTTCCGCCGAGTTAAGAAGCTTGAATCGGCGACTCTAGCCTTTGCAGAAGGCGATCTCTCCTCGCGAGCCGAGACCTCAAGCGGCATTGCAATCGGCTCATTGAACAAGTCTTTCAACCTAATGGCCGACCGAATTCACCGCTTGATTGAGAGTAATCGCTCACTCACTAATGCGGTCGCTCATGAACTGCGCACGCCGATATTCCGTATCCAATGGCAAGCTGAAATGCTCAAAGACACGCCACTCAACGAAGCTCAGCAAGAGACTGTAGAAAGTATTGTCGAAGATACCGAAGAGATGGAAAAGATGGTCGATGAGCTATTGTGCTACGCCAAACTGGATAGCTGTGACCTCGAAAATCTACAACAACCATTGGAGATAAAAGACCTTCTCGACCACGCGATGACGCGTTGGAACAAAGATACTCAGCTCAACATCGATCTATCACTGCCAGAGCAGCCTAGCTCAATACTGGCGGATGAAATACTGCTGAACCGCGCCCTAGATAACCTTGTACGTAACGCCATGAAATTTGCACGCTCTCAAGTGTTGATTGAAGCCAGCGTGCATCAAGAACAACTACAGATTGCGGTACATGATGACGGTGATGGTGTGGCTCAAGAACATCAGGCTCGCCTGTTTGAACCGTTTTACGTTGGCGACAAAGCGCGTAACAAAGCCAAGAGCGGCCATGGTTTAGGGCTGTCTATCGTCGAGAAGATCTGTGCTCAACACAACGCAACCGTGGAAGTTGGTCAGAGCCAAGCCTTAAAGGGTGCGGTATTCACCATAACCATTCAGCTATGTAATGGTTCAGCTGACAAACCCATACAGTAACGACAAAACACCTCTGGAATAATGTTCAACATCGGTCGGGGGATGCTGTCTCCCAATGAACTTATGAGTCTAGATAATCATGACACTGCCTTTTTGGCTTGCCATCTCGATTCCAATCATTCTTAAGGTATTTTTATGAAAAAGTTATTAGTTGTTTTAGGCATTGTTTCTCTAGCAGGTTGTTCAGGTATCAGCCACAACGAAGAAGTTTACACAGCGCACGCTGAGAGCTTCAACATCGTCGGTTTCCAAGTTCCTGGTAACACACAAGATCGTGCAATGGAATTAGTACCTGAAGGTGCAACGGTTGATACTATTCGTTCAACAAACTCTGATACAAGCTCTGTGCTAGGTATCATCAACCGTATTATCGGTATCGACTACGTTCAGGTTGGCGGTAAGAAGCAATAATTCTTTAAAAAAACAGCAGCTTGCTAAAGCTTACGTACCTTTAAACGCTAGCTAGTACAAACTGAAACAATCTAAGCCAGTGACCATCCGTCGCTGGCTTTTTCATACTGCTTGTTTTGTGCTCTGTGCCAAAGAAATACCTAATTACCCTGCCCTCTTATAAGTAACCATTCGAAAAATAAGCCTAAAACCGTCAATTTCTTATCAAAATTGCCCTTAAATTCGCTTAATTACCTTCCGCTTAAACTGACACGCCCAAATCGTTGATCCTTCTATCAGCCCAAAATCCGTTAATTGAGGCACAGATCAATTTACCCAGAAATCTTAATTTCCATAAAAAAATAACACTTAATAAAAGTGTCATGATTTTATAAATAAAACCTATGAGTGCGTTCAAAAATAAACAGAAACGATAACTATCTGTAAATACGAAAAATATAAGTTTCATGAATAAAAGAGATCATTGCCATGCTACTAATTAATCAGACCGAATGATGTAAATTCGTTGTGATAATTTTGTTACGTTTTCATGGATTTTACATGGAAAGAGAAAATAACAATGAAAATGAAAAAGCGTTTAGTTGCCGTTGCTATAGCGAGTGCGATGTCTTTATCAGTACATGCAAGTGCATCCGTTAACATCGATCAACCGATCAACTTTACTAGCTTTTCTGGGTTGAACACTCAGTTAGGTGTCAGTAACGCCTCTAGCTTTAAGATGGTAAAGGAAGTTAACCTCAAAAAGCGTGGCATCTACAAAGTTAAGATCCAACAGAACATCTGGGGAACACCAGTCTGGGGACATTACCTAAATGCCACCCAAAGTGTACAAGGTGGCGCACTTAAGTCTGTTCAAGGCAACTACCTTAAAACGACGACCCTAGAGCGACCTTTTGTTAAGCCATCGATCAACAGCTCTCAAGCAGTTGAGCTTGCGAGTAAAGATCTCAAGGTTCAGGGCTTAACCAGCAAATCTTTAGACAACGTCCAACATGAACTGTTTATTTATCAAGGTTCAGGAAAACAAGGACATGACAAAACACGCCTAGTCTACGTGGTCTCTTATCTCGTTGAAGGCAGTGAACAGCCGACTCGACCATTCACCATGCTAGACGCGCACACCGGCGAAGTTATCGACCGTTGGGAAGGTATTGCTCACGCACAGATCGGTACAGGCCCTGGTGGTAATGAAAAAACAGGCATGTACGAGTACGGTACCGACTACCACTACCTTGATGTGGTAGAAAATGGCACAGAGTGTGTAATGGAATCGGAAAATGTTGTCACCGTTGACCTAAATGGTGCAACAGACGGCGACACCACTTACAGCTATGAATGTCCTCGTAACGAACACAAAGAAGTGAATGGAGCCTTCTCTCCACTCAACGATGCACACTACTTCGGTAACATCGTGTTCGACATGTATAAGAACTGGTTCGACACAGCGCCACTCTCTTTCAAACTCATGATGCGTGTTCACTACGGTAACAACTACGAGAATGCATTTTGGGACGGCAAGGCAATGACCTTTGGCGATGGTGAAAGCTTCTTCTATCCACTTGTTAGCCTAGATGTGTCAGCGCACGAAGTGAGCCACGGTTTCACTGAGCAAAACTCAGGTTTGGTTTACGCGAACCAATCCGGCGGTATGAACGAAGCGTTTTCTGATATGGCAGGTGAAGCGGCAGAATACTACATGAAAGGCACCAACGACTGGATGGTCGGCCGTAATATCTTTAAAGGCGACGGGGCGTTGCGTTACATGGACGATCCATCACGAGATGGTTCTTCAATCAACAACGCATCTGAATACTACGATGGCTTGAATGTGCACTACAGCTCAGGGGTGTTCAACAAGGCCTTCTATCATCTTGCAACCACGCAAGGTTGGGATACCAAAAAAGCATTCGAGCTTTTCGTACTATCCAATCAAATCTACTGGTCTGAAAACAGTGATTTTTGGCAAGGTGCTTGTGGTGTGAAAAACTCAGCAACCGACCTTGGCTACAATGCCGATGACGTTGTTTCTGCGTTCGCTCTCGTAGGTGTTACCCCATGTGCAGAGCCACCACTGCCGCCAGAACCGGAATATCAACGCCTTGAAAACGGTGTTGAAGCTGCGGTTGCTGGTGAAACCGGCTCAAAAACGTACTTCGATATCGAAGTACCAGAAGGCCAAGACAAGCTGACGATTGATCTTGCTGTGTCTACTGGTGACCCGGATATGTATGTCGGTCTAGATTATGCACCAAGCTCTCAAGAGAATATCTGTAAGAGTGAAAGCGTAACCGATGAAGTATGTGTGATTGAAAACCCAACAGCTGGTCGCTACACGGTGAACATTCTGGGTTACTCAGATTACGCAGGTGCAAATCTGAAAGCATCGTACGAATCAGGCAATGCTAACGTACCGCCAGTTTCTTCTTTCGAGCACACGATTGTCGGCAAAGAAGTAGAGCTGCGCAGCACAAGTTCGGATAGCGACGGTCAGATCGTTTCTTACCAATGGAACCTAGGCGATGGCAACACGCAAACAGGTGAAGTGACTCGTTATACCTATGCTGAAGCTGGCGACTACGTGGTTACGCTAACAGTGACTGACGATGCAGGTGTTGCGACATCAACAAGCAAGTCGATCACAATTGAAGGTGATTCAGCGGAAGGCTTCCCACTAAAACTGAAGTTTGGTAACAAAAACCCGAACGGCAAGGCTCGCGTTAAGCTGGCATGGGATTACGACACTAACGACTACTTCGTGATTAAACGTAATGGCAAAAATGTTGGTGCTACAGACTTCAACTCATACGTCGACAAGTTCCGTCACAACGGCACAGTAGATGTTGAGTACCAAGTGTGTACCTCAAGCAATATCTGTTCAGAAACCAAGCACTACCGTTTCATTAAAGCACAGTAATCAATAGCAAATTCAGGGCTCCGAAAGGGGCCCTTTTCGCGGTTATCTGTTTAGAAAATGAAACATCGACACAAAAACATCCACGCACTAAACAAAATTCACACCAATCAACACAACAATACTCACCATAAAAAGGACGACAAATGGCTATTCAAAAAAGCATGCTAGCTTTGGCTGTACTCGGAGGTTCTTTAGCCTTAATCAACAGTACTTCGGCTTACGCATCCCTAGGTATCACACCACCAGCGAACGAAGAAGTTTGGATCACCACCGATGCTGACGCACAGCATATAATGACTCAACATGGCGCAACAGTTTATCCAAGCATGACCGGAAACAAGCATTCCATCGTCGCGAAAATCAACCAGAAAGAGCTGGCGAAACTATCCAGCCACATGCATGAAGAAACCCACCGTTGTGGTGGCTACATGGTGCACGAAGATAAAGCAAGTGCACTCAAAGCCGCAGCGATGCCACTGACAATGAACACCTTCGAAAAGCCGGTGATCAGCCATCAAGACACAGTGAACGATCTACTCGCTCAGGTCGAGCCGAACAACATGGTCACGACCATTGAAAATCTAACCAACTTCACCAACCGTTTTTATACTACTTCTACTGGTGTCGCTGCTTCAGATTGGCTTTTAGAGCGTTGGGAAACCGAGATTAAAGATGTACCGTACGCATCTGCACGCCAGATCACGCATGCCGAATATCCACAAAAATCCGTTGAAGTGACGCTACTCGGCGCTAAATATCCTGAAGAAATCGTCGTTGTTGGCGGACACCTTGATTCGACTGTTGGATCTTGGACAAGCGAAGGCACCATCTCACCGGGGGCCGATGATGATGCCTCTGGTATTGCGACCGTAACTGAGTCGCTTCGTCTGATGATCGCCAGTGGCATTCAACCAGACAAAACCATCAAGTTCTATGGCTATGCTGCAGAAGAAGTGGGGCTGCGCGGTTCACAAGATGTCGCCAACGCATTACGAGACGAGCAAGCAAACGTCGTGTCGGTACTGCAATTAGACATGACCAACTACAACGGTTCAGCACACGATATCACCTTCATCACAGACTATACCGACAGTAACTTAACCGCCTACTTGAGCGAGCTGATCGACACTTACGCTAGCGACATCAGTTACGGTTTCGATGATTGCGGCTATGCCTGTTCTGACCACGCCTCTTGGCACAATGTTGGCTACCCAGCTGCCATGCCATTCGAGAGTATGTTCAACGACTACAACCCAAGCATTCACACTGAGCACGACACGCTTGAGAACTCCGATCCTACGGCGACACACGCGACCAAGTTCGCTAAACTGGCGATTGCTTACCTTGTAGAAACCAGTCTTGATTCGCCTGTTGCAGGCCCTAAAGAGCTGCAAAACGACGTCCCTATTGAAGGACTTACTGCAGGATATGGTGAAGAGCAATTCTTCACATTTACGACTCAAAGTGCAGGTCAGTTAACGGTAGCATTAACAGGCCCTCGTAGTGGCGATGCCGACCTATACGTGAAACACAACGGCACCGTATCCAAAGCGAACTACGATTGCCGTCCATACCAGAACAGCAGCAACGAACAGTGTGTATTGAACAAGCCAGCGGGAGAATTCAACATCATGGTGCGCGGCTACCGTAACTTTAACGATGTCACCATTGTCGCTAACTTCGTGCCTGATTGGCTGTAAGATTAGTTAATTGACTAACAGTTAAACCGAGTAAACATGGCTAAAACTAAAAATCCGCAAGCCCACGATCATAAATAGATTGGAGCTTGCGGATTTTTTATTGTCTACGTTCTTCACTTGCTATGAACAGCCCTGTTCGAACAAACAAGCCATTAGTTCAATTCAATTCAATTCAATTCAATTCACAGTTAAGACGTTTTTTTCATCACCTTGCCACAAATATACTCACCAATCGGCATTGCCGAAGTCGCTGCCGGCGATGGTGCATTGCACACGTGCAAGCTTCTTGGGCTTTCAGCAAACAGAAAATCATGAACCAAGGTGCCATCTTTGAGTACCGCTTGGGCACGAATGCCTGCTGGGTAAGGTTTGAAATCTGACACCGTAATGCTCGGGCAATATTTGTTGACCAATTTTAGATAGCCCGGCTTCCACCACGAGTTCTTAAGCTCGACCAAACCGGTTTTCAGATTATTCGCAGTCACTTTCCAAAAGCCCGCAAATCTCAGCATCTGCCAAGTGTCCTTAAAACTAAAGTTCAGCTTGCCATAACCTTCTCGCTTCCAACCTTGAACTGCATTTGGCCCTACCGTTACCGAGCCATCGATCATACGTGTTAAGTGCACACCCAAGAAAGGCAGTTCTGGGTCAGGGATCGGATAGATAAGGTGATTCACCACCTGGTTGTGTTTCGCGTCCAACTGATAATACTCACCGCGATAAGGGACGATTTGAAAGTCGGTTTCAATGCCAAGCATGCTGGTCATTCTGTCGGCCATCAAACCAGAACAAGTGATCAAGAATCGGCTGTTCAGTTGTAGAGTTTGACCATCTACTTTGCACGTTAACTGCACTTCATCTTCTTGCTCATCCGCCATGATCACTTCTGTGCCGAGACTGAGCTTGCCACCCGCCTCAACAAACTCTTGAGCCATTACTTCGGTCACTTTTTTGTAGTCGACGATACTGGTGGTTTTGACATAAATCGCGCCCAAGCCCGTGATGTTAGGCTCGGCAAGTTTCAATTGCGCTTGGTCCAACAAATCGACATCAATGTCGTTATCATGACAACGTTGATAGAGCGCGTTCATGCGCTCGACTTCCTGCTCATTGGTCGCGACCAACAACTTACCGCAGTTTTCGACAGGGATATCGTGTTGGCTGCAAAAGGCGATAGTTCGCTCTACGCCACGCTTACAAAAATCGGCCTTTAAACTGCCTGGAGCGTAGTAAACGCCAGCGTGAATCACACCACTGTTATGGTCAGTTTGGTGCTGCGCGAAGCCACGCTCCTTTTCGACTAAAAGGATACTTTTATCAGGGTGAGCTTGCTGTAATTGCCATGCCGTCGACACACCAACAATGCCACCACCAACGATAATATAGTCGTATGTTGAGTTCATAATATTCCTACATTCAATCCTTTAATTATAGGGAAGACGCGACAGTGTTAGATCCGGTTTGAGGTAACTTTTTTTCCTCACTTTCTGATTCCTTTTTCACTTGATTTGCATCGTATTTACGACCGCTGTAGATAAAGATACCAACAAAAATGGCAACACATACCAAACGGATCACGACTGAAACATCAGGCCATACTAGAGCTATACCTACCGCAACCAACACTACTCGAGTAATAATATTAACTTCGCTCTCTAGATAACCTTCAATCGCCGCGATAAACGCGTAAGTACCAATAACAGCAAAGCCACCCGTGACTAAAACGGAGGTCACATCCCAACTTACCAAGTTAGTGTAGGCAATCAACAATGGTACTAAATACAAGCCTTTGGCGATCTTCCATGCCATTAAGCCTGTTCTCATCGGGGGGGTTTTAGCAATGGTTGCAGCCGCAAATGCAGTTAAACAAACAGGCGGAGTCACGTTGCTGTCTTGCGATAACCAGAAAATAATTAAGTGAGCCGAAAGCAGTACGAGGCTGATTGCTTCTAAGCCAAGGCTCTGTTCAAGCAGAGTTTCCACAAAATCAGCAGGAACCAACGCAATCATCTCTTTCGCCGTTTCCAACGCCATCGGTGCGTTCAATAGATCAAGCTTATCTGGCGCAGCCAACATAAAGATGGCTTTAGCTTGCTCAGGAAGCTGCCCTGACACCAACAAGTCGAGCAGCTGACTTTCAGCAATCAATTTATACAAGGCAGGAGCAGACAATGTTCCCAACACAATATAAGCCGCCGTTACTGGTAACCCCATACCCAGAATCAAAGACGCCAGTGCGATCAACGCAATCATCACCAGTAACTCGCCATTCGCCCAGCTGTTGATCATCAAAGAGAAGGTGTTACCAATTCCCGTAGTGCTAATGACATTAACAACTAGACCAATACCAACTAATAACACAGCCGTTGTCGCCATGTTTTTTGCGCCTTGAGACAACGCTTCAATGATCGCTTTCGGTCCCATTTTGTGATTTTTAGAGAACCATGATGCCACCACCACAGAAAGAATCGAAATACCCGCAGCGTAAGTCGGCGTAAAGCCTTGAACGAGCAAAGTCACTAACACGGCCAATGGGATCAGGTTGTGCCAACCCGACAGCAATACCTTTAACAAAGGTTCACAGCCAGAGGTCACCTTTTGTACACCACTACGCTTCGCTTCAATACGCACGAAAAAGGCCACAGACAAAAAGTAGATAAGCGCAGGAACAAAGGAAACCGCAATAATATCGACATAAGGAATTTGCGTATAAGACGCCATGATGAACGCACCCGCACCCATCACAGGTGGCATCAGCTGCCCGCCAGTAGATGCAGCCGCTTCAACACCTGCCGCGAAACGCGAAGGGAAACCTGCCTTTTGCATCAAGGGAATACTGATCACGCCCGTTGATACTGTGTTTGCTACACTCGATCCGGAGACAGAGCCCATCAAGCCGGAGCCAATAACGGCAATGAAACCAGGGCCACCAATCACTTTACCCGCCGCGGCACGGGATACATCAATAATGTAGTCGCCGACACCAGATCGAACTAAAAATGCGCCAAATAAGATGAACATGAACACGAAGGTCCAACTGATTCTTGAGATCGAACCAAACATCCCTTCTGATGAGTAAAAGCTTCGATAAAGTAACGTCTCAAGGCTTAAACCCGGAAAATGAAAAATACCGCTGGTCCATTGTCCCCAAAGCACTACATAACTTAAGCACACTAAGATAAGCACTGGAATGAACCAGCCCATAGTGCGTCTAATCAGCTCAATGACGATGGCAATCGCCAAGATAGAGAAAAACCAATCACTGGCGATGAACTTCACGCCTCGCTCATAAAGAGCGTCTTCCGCAAAGGGAATATAGATAAGACAAGCCAGAGCAGCGAGGGCAATACCGATATCAACGGCTAAGGCGATTTTGCTATTTTTAAGTGAAATGTGGGCGGGATACCAAAGCGCGCATATAATCGCGAAGCCAGCAAAATGGGTCGCCGAAACCCAAAGTTCCGGTAAGGTAGATAAGGTGTTAAACCAAATGTGTAATAAAGAGAGAATCACGCCCATTGTTGTTATAGCTTTACCCACCCACGGGAAATCCGTCCGGGTCGGTAATTCAAATTTTTTCAGTTCCTGCTGCAGCGAATCGCTCATAGAAAACTCCTGCTCTCCACAGCCAAACGCGCAGAGAAAATCCATAAAGTAAGGTGGTGCGTTTTCACTTCAAATAATCGAACGAGTCGGAGACGGTCAAATCAGACAAAGTAGCCGAAACAGATGAAAACGCACCAAGCAATTAATTAACGCGAATATTCAGTTCACGCCAAATAGCGAGTTAAAGATAAATGGCTAATCGAAGACAAAGGGTTAGTCGACGATCAACTCAGAAGGGATTTCTATACCCACTTCTTTATAGTAACGAGCAGCACCTGGGTGAAGCGGAACAGGAAGGCCTGCGATCCCTTTCTCAAGTGCCATTGCTTTGGTTGCTTTGTGGATACCTTGTAGGAAAGGTAGGTTTTCATAGATAGCTTTGGTCAGTTGATACACATCTTCTTCAGAAATGTCTTCACGAACCGCTAGGAAGTTAGGTTGGGCAATCGTAGTAATTGGTTTATCGACACCTGGATAAGTGTTTGCTGGGATCTCATACTTGGTCCAAATATTGTAATCACCATTCGCTTGTTTGATTTGTGCATCGGTAAACGACAAGATTTGAATATCTTCACCCAGTGCTGCAAAGGCTTGCGTCACCGCACCAACAGGAACACCAGCAGGCGTGTTCATACCATCAATTGTGCCATTTTGTAATGCGCTCGCACTGCCACCGTAACCCATAAAGGCGAGTTTAAATTGTTCTGGGTCCACGGATAAGCCTTGCATGATTTGACGACCTGAGTTTTCAGTCCCAGAGTTCTTCTTACCGATAGAGAATTTCTTACCGTTTAGGTTCTCTAGATCGCTTACCGTACCTGTTTTTGCTAGATCTGAACGCACAATAAAGTGTTCTACGTTTTGCCATAACATGGAAACTGAACGCAGTTGAGTTTGTCTGCCAGATTTCTCATATGGCCCTAAACCCTGCCAAGCCCAAGCACCATACAAACCTTGTAGAATAGCGAACTGAGCTTCGTTCTCGTTCAACAACTTTACGTTCTCACCCGAGCCCGCAGAGCTGATAGCCGCTAAAGAAAAGTGCTGCTTAGGCGCAAGCTTAACTTTACTCAATGTCGCTAAGGCCACACCTACCGGATAGTAAGTACCACCCGTTGAGGCCGTCGCTAAAATATAGCTGCGATCTTCTTCAGCTGACGCATTACTGATAAGGCCAAGAGAAGCCATTGCTATCGCTAAAGTTTTAACTAGCTTGTTGTATTTCATTGTTACTCTCCATGTAGGGTTATTCAGGTTATATTTTTGTTAACAACAATCACTAGATAGCAAGCACAATGCCAATTTTTAAACTACTGTTTTTATTATAATTTATTTTAAAAGCCACCTAAAGTAAGCCATTTTCTGCTTATTTCACTACTAATGAGTAAGCTATTTTTTGCTTATCCAAAGCCGCAGTTAACATCCCCTTAAAGGTGGTCAGGTCACATCATGTTATATTTATGTGATCAATGTTTATAAAGTGATGAATATACGATGAGCCATTTATTGCTCATCAATATCCAATAAACACGACTGTCAAACCGATCATTGAGAATCGACGTAGTCACTTCGATTCAACCCATAACGCACCATCTTTTGGTTCAATGTTCGACGAGGTAAATCCAAGTCTTGCATAACATCATTGATGCGTCCCTGATAACGCACTAGCGCATCATGAATCACTTTCCGTTCAAAGCTCTGCACTTGAACCGCCAACGGGATGCCTGCCGTTGTGGACTCTGTGACAGAATTAGGACGACACGCCAAAATATCACCAACGGTCAGGCTTTCATCCAGCGCAAAACGAATCGCAACATTACGCAGTTCACGCACATTGCCCGGCCATGCATACGACAACAAGGCATAGCGATCGGCTTCACTGGCCGCTCGGGTTTCGCTGTTCGCATCTTGAGTGAAGTGTTCAAAAAGGATAAGAGCATCGTCTTCTCGTTCACTAAGGGGAGGTAAATGCAGTTGAGCAACGTTCAAACGATAGAAAAGATCTTGGCGAAAGTCCGGATGATTTAAAAGGTCGCATTTCGAAGCTGAAACTATTCTTAAATCAACATGTTGCTGTTGATTACCACCGACACGCTCAACAACATTGTCTTGTAAAGTACGTAGCACTTTGACTTGCATCGACAACGGCATACTTTCTATTTCGTCAAGAAAGACCGTACCTTTGTCGGCAAATTCAAGCTTACCAATGCGTCGTTTAGCAGCACCAGTAAATGCCCCGACTTCATGACCAAACAGCTCGCTTTCAAATAGATTCTCTGGAATCGCACCACAGTTTAGTGGCACAAAAGGATGAGGTTTACGCTGACTAAATTTATGTAAACAAGAGGCAACGAGCTCTTTCCCACAGCCAGTTTCACCATAAATGATCACATTGGTATCAATTGAAGCGACCTTTTGTATTTGTTCTCGTAATGCACACATCACTCTGCTGCGGCCAATCAGAACTTGTTCAATGCCCTTCAGGTTATCCAAATAGCTTTGACGATTTATCCTATCTTGACCACTTTGATGTTTATCTACCGCTTCCGATACCGTTTGAGACAAACGCTCTGGATCGAACGGCTTCTCTATAAAATCATACGCGCCTTGCTGTAATGCCTTAACGGCCATATCGACATCACCATGTCCGGTGATCAAGATAACAGGTACTTCTGGCACCAAATCTTTAAAGCGACTTAACAGTTCAACACCATCAATATCAGGTAAGCGCACATCGCTAATGATGGTCTGAAAATCACCTTCCACGACCGCATCTAACGCGTCTTGTCCAACCTCAAATGCGGTGACATCGAAGCCTGCCAACTGCAACCATTGGCTGGTTGCTTGACGCACAATTGCGTCATCTTCAATCAAAGCAATACGTTGCATGATCTCTTCCCATCGCTTACACCTAAATAATATCGACCACGGTATGTAAAAAAGCCGCAGACTAAAAGGAGCTAGCTCCCACTTTGAATAACACTCCTTTAACAGTTTTATAATGTTTGCTAGCTTCAATTTGTTCCAGATTCAACCTTCCATATGGTAATAAAACGCAGCTTTTCAACTCAATAATTTAAAAAGGATTTAATCAAGAATGGTTAACAAAAATCGATATTGGTTGTTCCTGTTTGCCTGTTTATTGATTGGTTTAGTTCAGGTAACCACCAAAAGTGGCATAAGCCAATGGAAGCTAGAACAAGCTCAGCGTTACGCAGAACAGCGCTTCCTTGGATACATTGCCGAAGCAAGACGCACGCTCAAACGTTTTTACTATTTGCCTTATCTCGTGACGAACGATGAAACCAGCGTGCGTTTTATCGATGGTGACATTCGCCTCCAAAAACACATTAAAAAACAGCTCATTCAGTTAGACAAAGCGGCTAACACCAAAGGATGGTATCTACTTTCCGCAAACGGTGATTTGCTTGTTTCTAGCGTAGAAAGGAACAAACTCAGTAAAAAAAGCGCCAACACTATTGTGTCCAAGATCCACCAGCAAGGCGGTGCGATCTCCCTAGTAACCAAAAATAAAGGCGTCACACCCGATTATTTTATTGCTGCACCCGTTTATCGAGCATCCGATGTGGTAGGCATTGTTGCAGTACAAATTGATTTATCATTACTGATCGACCAATGGTTTGCCGATGGTGAAGCCATCTTGTTTCAAAACCCTCGCGATCAGTTTTTTCTATCGAGTGATCACCGATTGAATGCAGATTGGTTCAATGAAAATTTCACTTCACAACCGCTCGCTACAAAGCATGAGCTATATGATCAAACCCACATTCGAGTATGGCGACTGAAAGATAAAGATTACCTTATTCAATCCATAAAGTTAGACGACCTGAATTGGCGCTTAACCTACCTAACGCCGTTAACCAACCTAAACCAAACCACAAGTTGGATAAGTTGGAGTGTGGCGGTGGGCTGTCTTTTCATTCTGCTGTTGCTGGTTATTCTTTATCAAAGACGTCAGAAAAAGCTCAGTAATTTACGAATACAAAAACTCATCGAAGAGTCGGAAAAGCGTCTGTCTGGGATGATCAATAAAACGCACGTTGGGCTAGTGCTGATCGACAAACATGGTCATATCCATGATATTAACCTCATGGCCAAGAACTACTTCTCACTATCCGATTCAATGATCAGTAACATCAAAGCTTGGCAGTTATTTGAGGCAGGCAATCCAAATTCAACCACCTTGCAATTGCTTCAGAACCTAGAGCAACACCAAGAACTGGCCGAAATAACCAGCGTCGAAACCATGGCAAGGCGCAGCGATGGTAGCTACTTTCCGGTACTGTTTTCTATAAGTGCCTTTCCTTGGCATGCGACCACTTATTATCTGTGTACCGTGATCGATATTAGTAAGCGCAAAAAAGCAGAAATTGCAGTGCAAAACGCTAATAAAACGCTTCAACTACGTGTAGAAGAGCGAACACAAGACCTGAAAGACGCACAACAAGAACTGGTTGAATCAAGCAAACTTGCCGCACTAGGGCGGATGTCGAGTGCGATCACTCATGAGCTTAATCAACCGCTTACTGGTCTAAAAACCCTGCTTTCAAGTAATCAACTACTGATGGAAAGAGGCGAGACCAAGATGTTGAAAGCGAACATGGACTTAGTGATGAGCCTCATCGACAGAATGGCCAACATGACCAGTCAATTGAAGTCGTTCGCATTTAAAAGACTTGAGAAGCCCTATCCAGTTTCACTGACTGACGCACTGCAAGAAACGCTACGAATTCACCAAGCCGAATTAGACAACATCGATATTCGCGTGCGTGTTGCTTCTAATATTTCGATGGTGATGGGAGAAGAGGCGCGACTTCGTCAAGTGCTTGGCAACCTAATCAGAAATGCTGTGGACGCTACGCAGAATCAAACACCCGCGACCATTGTTATCAGCGCACATACCGATCAACAACGCGTGGTCATCAAGGTTCAAGATAACGGTTGTGGTGTGTCTGAAGATCAACTCGAAACCATTTTTGAACCCTTCCATACCAACAAAAAGATGGGCGAAGGCTTGGGGCTCGGGCTGGCTATCACGGCAAACAACGTGCGTGATATGCAAGGTACCTTAATAGCGAAGAACAACTCAGACCAAGGCATGACATTTACGTTAACACTGCAGAACATCGATAGTGAGTAATCACTCACAAAGAGCTTAACGTCACAGTCTATTGATTCGCTAGAACTAAAAAACCGCCCACAGAGGGCGGTTTTGATTCACTTATTGGCGTGTGACTTATTCGCTAATCCGTAACGGCTTACTCAGCTAACTGTTTCAACAAGAGCTCTGTCGGGCGAACAATCGCGATGATCGATTCGTCGTAGATCTTCGCTGATTCAGACAGTATCGCTTGATAGGCGTTCGCGTCTGATGCTCGAACTTTTTCACCCGCTTGTGCTTTAGCAATCAAGGTTAACGCCAAGTCTGCGACTTCCGCGGTTTTCTCGGCGACAATCACAGTTTCTACTGAGGACACATTGCCAGCGAAGACAGTTTTAGCTGCGAGTGCAGACGCTTTCGCTTGCTGATAATGCTCTGCAAGTTGCTCAAGCGCTTGTTGATTACCCGTCGCGACTTCGTTGACCAAATCTTGCATCTCATACACGGCGTAGCTTTCCACTGATAGCGCATCAACAAAGCGGTTTAAGCGCTCGTATTGGCTGTATAAAGTGCCCTTAGGTTCAGTAGAATTCCACTTCTCCCAGTTGCGCGCGTAGTACTGTGCTGGCTCGGTGTACTTGGCAAGCACGCGTAGGTCGTGGATATCTTGGCCTTTTGCAATACGCTTCAACAACATGTCAGCATCCGCATGGTGACGCAGCCCAACCGACACTTCAGACCATGTATCCATCGCTTTCATGCGCTTGTACATGCTGCGTTCGTCCGTCAATTCCGCATCTGACCAGAAGCGCTCTGCAATCGCATAGCTGCGTGGCCATAGGTAGTTTTCGACTGTGAGGCTATCTTTATTTTCTAGCCACATGGTGATCTCGCCGCCCAAGATAAGCTCTTTTTCTTTATCCGTTAATTCTGCAGGGTAACCACCATTTGGTTCAGGAATCACGCTGCCTTCAACATCACTGCTCGCAATCACTTCACCTGTAGTTGGCCAACGCACATTACCGACCAATTGGTAACTGCCTTCGGCAAAACCCTTTTGATTCAAGTTTAGGTTGAACTCGGTGTACGACATGAAGTTATCGAAGTGACCAACAAAGGTTTTACCCGGCACATAATCAAGGATGTAAATCTCTTCACGAGACTTGCCATTGTAATCACTGAATGCGCGGAAAGTGCCGTCTTTCGCTTCAATGATAGTCAGTGTTCCCTTACGTGGGCCGCCTTTTGAACGTGGCTTCTCCCATTGATACGTGACGAACTTTTCGCCACTGTGCAACTTATCATCAACAGTAATGCCACTTGGCATTGGGTCATTGCGATAGTGGTAGCTAGTCGGCTGAGGTTGATCTAGGTAGTAACCGGTAGACAGGATGCCTGGGTAACCCTCTTTTGCCGCTCGACCGATACTGTCGTGCCCTTGCCAGCTTTGAATCACGATTGAAGTCGGCAGATCTTTATGCCAAATCTCATCCCAACCGGTCATCTTCTTACCGCGCTCTTCGAGCATCTTCTCAACTTTTACATTGAGGTAAGACTGCAAACCACGCTCGCCATCGATATTGTTCTCTTCAATAAACTGTTGATGCTTTTCGCTGTTTTTCCACTGCGCATAATTCGGCTCATCGCCGCCAATGTGGAAGTACTCATCTGGGAACAGCTCGGTCACTTCGTCAAACACATCACCTAGCATCTCATAGACTTCTGGGTTCAGTGGATCCATGAGCGGTTCAAACACGCCCCAGCCTCTTTCTTGCTCATAGTTTTGCCCTTCACCGCCAGACATCAAACGCGGGTATGCATGAGCAACCGCAGAAGAGTGACCCGGAAGAGACACCTCTGGAATCACACGAATACCGAGGTTACGCGCGTATTCAACTAGGTAGCGAACTTGGTCTTTGGTGTAGTAATTACCATCAGCAGTCTCAGACCACAGGCGCGGCCAAGATTCAGTTTGAATGCGAATGCCTTGGTCGTCCCAGAAGTGCCAATGGAATACGTTCATCTTCGCCGACGCCATCGCATCTAACTGACGAATAAGTACATCGAATTCAATAAAGTGACGTGACGTGTCGTAAGAAACACCACGCCAGCGGAAACGAGGCTCATCGACAATCGTGACAGCAGGAATATGGTAGCCAGTCGCTGTGGTTTCAACGAGCTGTAAAAGGGTTTCGATGCCGTGGATAACGCCATATGGGCTTGGAGAACTCAGCGTGATTTGTTCACCCTGAGTGGTAATTTTGTAGGACTCTACAGAGTCGATGTTCTGTACTTCAGACTTTGGCGCCGCGTCGATATCAATGATCAGGTTCGCTTCGTCTGCACTACCAACCTGCCAATTTAGAATCGGCACACCCGTCTGACGCTCAAGGCGATCAATAAAGCGTTTCGCCGTGTATTCAACGCGATCAGAATTAAAGCCTTTGATGTAAACCTTGAAGTTACCGTCGACCTTAACTTGCCCAGCTTTCAGCTCGACCGTTTGTGGGTACGGCATTAAATTTAGATCGGTATTTGGAGCCATTGCTAACGCCATTGGGGACACTACTGAACCTGAAATCAATAGGGATAATATAGTTTTTTTCATTATTAGTTTTCCTATATAAATATGGTTCTGTTTTGTTTCTCGGAGGCGATTCACAAAACAGAACCATCAGCCACTGCTATTGCTCGTTATCTCTCATTCGAAAGGTTGTTATCGCTAGTTCAAAAGCTTATTGCTCGTTAACAAGAGCGACCGCTTCACGAACCAATACTGCAATCTCATCCCATTGCTCGTTCTCGATCATCTTTGGCGACACCATCCAAGTACCACCACAGCACACCACGCGATCCACTGCTAAGTAGTCATTCACGTTGTGTTTACCGATACCGCCCGTTGGCATTAAAGACACATCAACATATGGCGCTAACAGAGACTTCACCATGTTGATGCCGCCAGACGCTTCTGCCGGGAAGAACTTCAAGAAGTTAAGGCCAAGCTCTAACGCTTGCTCTACTTGGCTTGGGTTGTTTACGCCCGGAACGATTGGCATACCGATTTCTTGGCAACGTTTTACGGTGTTTGGGTTCAGGCCCGGAGCTACGATGAATTCGCTGCCCGACTCTTTCGCAAGGTCGATCTGCGCTAGCGTTAATACTGTGCCAGCACCGATACACATCTCTGGGTACGCATCGCGCATCGCACGAATCGCGTCTGCTGCCGCTTCAGTACGGAATGTGACTTCAGCCACTGGCAGGCCGTTTTCTACCAACACTTTTGCCAGTGGAATCGCGTGTTCAACCTTGTTGATTTGGATAACAGGAATAACTTTGAATTGCTTAAGTTTGTTGATCATTTCTTGAGACATAATAATTCCGCTTTTTATTTTATTTTTTAATCAGTTGGCTCATAGCGCTCACGGGGATGATTGCGCCAGAGTATTGAATAACGATGGAAGCCAGTTGGTGGCCAAGTTCGGCTGCGTCGGTGGCGCTCTCGCCAGTAAGACGCGCAGCTAAATAACCCGCGGCGAATGAATCGCCCGCCGCGCAGGTGTCGACCACGTTAGAAACACGAGTCGCTGAGACATAACTCTCAACAATGTTGCCCTGTTCAACTTGAACAATCTTGCATGGTTCACAGCCACGTTTGATGACGATCTCTTGGCAACCCAAACGCAGGCAGCGTTGTTGAACGCTCTCTGAGTTACCCCAAACCAGCAGATCGTCGTCTTCAGTAATCAAGGCGATGTCCACCAGCGGCAGTAACTTGGCGTACCAATGTTGAGCTTGCTCGGTGCTCCAAAGTTGCGGGCGATAGTTGTTATCAAAAATCACCTTGCCGCCTTGGTTTGAGAACACGCTAATGGCTTTGAATAGATGCTCGCGAGAGGCATCATCCAAAATCGCGATACTGATACCGCTGATGTAAACCGCATCGACTTGTTTCTCGGTCAGGGCGATTTCAAGCTTATTCAAGTCATTAGCATGGAAGTAAGATTTTACTGCTGCGTCGTTGCGCCAGTAATGAAAGTGTCGCTCGCCAGTCTCGTCGGTTTCGACCATGTAGAGTCCAGGAAGCTTGTTCGCGATGCGTTCAACGAAATTGGTTTGAATACCTTCTAACTGCCAGCTATCAATCATATTTTGAGACAGTTCATCACTGCCAAGACCTGTCGCGTAGTGCACTGAGAGGTTTTGATGTTGGGTTAAGCGAGAAAGGTAAAGCGCGGTATTGAGCGTGTCACCGCCGAATTTTTTGGTTAATGGAGAGCCGCTGATTTCGACCATGCACTCACCAAAGAAAGCAATATTGAAGTTAGAAGATGCAGGCATAGCCGATCCTAAAAATAGAGATAATTGACTTTAGAAAAGGCCCTACCGTTAAGCAGGGCCTGAATTAAGCAAACCAGTTGTGAAGACTAGGTTTAGCTTGTTTGATTTACAGGACGTTGAGGTGCCGCCTCTTCTTCAAGTACGCCAGTCTCAGACATTTCCATCTCCATCAGAGCACGCTCATCATCAAGAATCGCTTTTGCCATTTCAGGTGTTACTTGGTTAGCCGGAGTACATAGACTCACAACTACACCTGCCGTTAGAGCAAACAGACAAGAAGGAATTACAGGGTTACCCCAGAAGGCTGTGTAGTCAGCGTTTAGCATTACTACGAATGAAGCTACAGATGCACCCGCTAGCGTAGCAAGCGCACCCTGCCAGTTGTAACGTTTCCAGAATCGACCCAACATACCGCACACAAACATGCCCGACATTACGGTTGAAATCATTTTCGTGATGTAGCCAATGATGTCGTTTGACGTTAATGCGAACAGCAGTGCAAAACCAATCACCACAATCAGTGCCAAGCGAGAATAGTTCACCATTGACTCTTTATTTGGTACGCGGCCAGTGAACATCACGTAAACATCACGAAGTAGGATAGAAACACCTGCTATCGCATCTGAACTTGCGCTCGACATGGTTGCAGAAAGACCCGCGATAAGAACAATCATGCCAACGCCAACCGGAAGAACCGTTGCAGCAACATAAGGGAACGAGTAGTTCGCGTTATCCAATGATGGGTCAATGGCATGTGCTGCCATACCAATGATTGCAGGGATGATTGAGAAGAAAAGGTACAACACACCCGATGCAACAAATGAGCGACGAACGGTTGATACGTCTTTACCCGAGTAGATACGTTGACGGAATGAAGGCGTCGCAAGAACACCCACACCAATAACCACAGCCAGAGAAACAGCAGGCAGAAGACCCAGTTTATCGATTGCTAAAAAGCTCGTAGCAGCAGGGTCCATCGCAGCGTAAAGGTTATCCATGCCGCCGATGTAATCAACTGACATTACTGCCATCAAGATGAAGCCAGCAAAAAGAATGATCGCTTGAATGGTATCGGTCCACACAACCGCAGTGTAACCACCGATCACCACGTAAATAGTAAATGCTGCAGCAATAATGATTTTCGCTAGGTTGAGATCGATGTCTGCAATCCACGCTAAGTACATGCCACCACCCAGAATGTGAGCGCCTAACCAACCAATTGAAGCGACAAAGATCAGTACACCTACAACGTTTTTCACGATGCGGTTAGCGCCAACATAGTAAGCCAGCTCTTCACTCATGGTCATGAAGTTCAGTTTACGAACCGGAGCAAACCAAAGTGCAAGTAATAGGATGCCTATCGCACCACCAATGCCGTACAGAGCACCTGCCCAGCCATTTGCGTAGCCGAAGCCAACCGCACCCATACTTGAACCCGTACCGACCATCGTCGCTACTGTTGTACCAAGTACTAAGAACATAGGTAGGCCACGGCCACCTAATAAGAAATCTTCGCCAGATTTTTGATTACGCGAGACAAACCAGCCTAACCAAATTAAAAAACATACGTACACGCCGAAGCCTGTAAGAAAAAGTGTGCTGTTCATTTGACACCTCTCAGTGAAATATTGAGTTCATTCTTGAACTTTATTTATGATTCATTCATTTTATATTTCATATAATTACTTTATTGATTTTATCTTTTTTAATTAAAGTAATTTTTATAAATGTAGGGTGAGAGTATTAAAGGATAATAACAGGGATGACTAACCCCTAATACTCTCTAAGTAGGTAATTGTGATTAGGTTATTACTATCCGCGATCGGCGCGGTAGCAAGTCACATCTACTTCAACCTTCACGTCTACAACTAAGTCGCAAACCATGCAGATACGAGCTGGTGGGTTAGCACCGAAGAACTCTTTGAATACCTTATTAAAAGATTGGAAGTAACGAGAGTCCGTTAGCACAACCTTTACGTGCATTACGTCTTCTAGGCCGTAGCCCGCTTCAGTCATGATATCGACACAGTTTTGGATCGCTAGGCGAGACTGGTCAACAATGCCACCCTCAACCACTTCACCATCTGTCATCGGTGTCTGGCCAGAAACGTATAGGAAACCACCTGCTTCAGTTGCACGTGCAAATGGTAAATGTTGTCCGCCTGTACCTGTACCGCCTTCAACACCGTAACGTTTAATAGTCATTTTTTAACTCCACTTATTTATAGATCATATTGGGTTTATAGATAACATTGGCTTTATAGATAAAACAGTTTCTATTCCAATATATTTAAATTAATTCGCCGTTTTTATAATCACCTGAATTTAATAAATAATTTAAATTCTAGTTTCGGTAAATAAAAACGCCTGAACGATTATTTCTTACTTTTCCTTGCTGGTAAGTTAACTCACCATTTACAAATACACTTTCTATTCCTTCAGCAACTGAAATAGGATTTTCAAATGTTGCTGTGTCTTTAATATTCTTTGGATCAAATAAAACTAAATCGGCAAAGGCACCACAGCGAACTTCGCCTCGACCCGCTAAGTTGTAACGCTGAGCCGACATTCCGGTCATCTTGTGAATCGCTTCTGGCAACGAGAACAGTTTTTCGTCTCGGCAATAGTGACCCAACACTTTCGGGAAGGTGCCCCACAATCTTGGGTGTGGATGCGGGTCATTAGGTAAACCGTCTGAGCCGACCATGGTCAGTTTGTACTTCAATACGCGCTTTACGTCGTTCTCATCCATGCAGTGATAAACCGCGCCCGCTGGTTGAAGCGCTTTTGCTGCGTCCATCAACGGTAGATTCATTTCATCAGCAATCTGCTTAAGCGTTTTGCCTGCGTGTTCTGGTTTTGCTTCAGACCAAGTGATGAAAATGTCGAAATCGTCTGTCACCTGTTTCAAGTCTAATGTCGAAGAGCTTGCTGAGTATGGGTAGCAGTCACAAGACACATCTTGGTGCTCAGAAACCTTGTCCATCAAATCAAGAACTTCAACGGTTCTGCCCCAGTTGCCCGCACCTGCACATTTAAGGTGAGAGATAACAACGGGCACTTTCGCGTATTGTCCTGTCTCAAACGCCTCTTCCATCGCGCTTAAGATCTCTTCAAATTCGGTACGCATATGCGTGGTATAGATACCGCCGTGACTAGAAAGCACTTTCGCCAACTGCATCACTTCGTTGGCATTCGCTTGTTTCGCACTTGCGTAAGCCAAACCCGAGCTCAAACCTAATGCGCCTTGCGCCATCGCCAAATCAAGGTTGGTTTGCATGGCTGCGATTTCGTCTTCGCTTGCAGTGCGTTGCAGGTCGTCCATCACTTGGTTACGCAATGTCGTATGGCCAACTAACGCTGCGACGTTTACTGCCGGTTGAGCTTGCTCTACTGCTTGTGCATACGCGGCGAAAGTTGGGTATTTAAAGTCAGCTTGTGCGCCTAACAGATTCATTGGGTCAGGAGGATCGCCAGCCAAAACCGTTGGCGATGCGCTGATACCACAGTTACCAACAATCACGGTTGTGACACCTTGGCTGATCTTAGGTAGGCAGTCTGGGTAACGAATTACATTGGTATCGTCGTGTGTGTGTACATCGATGAATCCAGGAGCCAATGCTAAGCCAGCTCCCTCAACCAACTGACTACAATCTTCATGATCGATTTTGCCAATTTCGGCGATTTTTCCATCTCGGATTGCTACATCGGCACAAAACGATTGTTCGCCGGTGCCATCAAACACCTCTACATTTTTAATTATCGTATCGAACAACATTTCTCACTCTCTCAATCCACTGTGTTGATGGAGCTATATTAGAAATTCAGCCGATTATTTTCAGTGACAAAACACACATAATATTTTAATTTGTGTGATAGTTTCTACCACAAAACAGATTATGGATATATTTAAACATTAAATAACAACAACTTAAATCATGTTAGGGATCAGCAATGAAGCATAACTCGGCACAAAAAGATGTTATAAAGTATCAAAACGATAGTTTTTTCTTGACTGAAAAAGGCCAAAAAGGGAGAGCAATATCACAATCTGAGAACGGTATTTATCGACTGGTTGATGAAGATGTTTCACTTCCGGTTGCAGTTATCAAACAATCGGCATTGACCAATAACCTAGATTGGATGCAATCTTTCGCCGATCATCATCAGGTTAAATTGTCGCCACACGGAAAAACCTCCATGACCCCCGATTTCTTCCGCCAACAACTAGAAAACGGCGCTTGGGGTATTACAGTCGCGACGCCTGCTCAGGCCGAAATTGCGGCTATGGCGGGTGCAAAACGTATCATCATGGCTAACCAATTGGTGGGCAAAACCAACATGGCGATCATCGAACAACTTATTCGCGAGTTTGATGTCGATTTCTATTGTTGTGTGGATTCCTCAGTAAACGTGCAGCAACTTAACCAATATTTCGCCAATACAAAGCAGACGCTAAAAGTACTGATCGAGTTTGGTGTACCGAGTGGTCGTTGTGGGTGTCGTTCACCACAAGAAGTTCTAGAACTGGCTCAAACCATCCAAGACACACCAGCCCTTTCGCTGGCAGGCATTGAGGTGTACGAAGGTGTGATTCACGGTGACAATGCAGAACAAGACATTCGTGCCTTCTTAAATCAGGCGCTCACTTCGGTCGAAAGCCTCGCATCAGATGGCCTAATTGCAGGGCAACCTATCATCACGGGCGCAGGATCTGCTTGGTATGATGTGGTGGCAGAGTGCTTGGCGAACCTAACCGATTACTTGGCGATTATCCGACCGGGTTGTTATGCCATTCACGATACTGGGATCTACCTAGACGCACAAAGCAAGGTGTTGCAACGTGCCCAAGTAAACCAAGGTTACGCGTGTGAATTTGGGGGTGACTTAGAATCGGCACTTGAGGTGTGGGCTTATGTTATCTCTCGTCCAGAGCCGACCAAGTTAGTCGTGGGGCTAGGCAAGCGTGATGTGGCCTTTGATGCGGGTTTACCGATCGCCGAGCGCGGCTATCGCAATGGTGAAGCTATATCAGTGAAAGGCTTAACCTCTACTGCCGTGATGGATCAACATACCTTTGTTGAAACCGATGGTTCTTCTGAAATTGAAGTGGGCGACATGATTGCTTTCTCGACCTCACACCCGTGTTTAACCTTCGACAAATGGCGCTACATTGCTATCAGCGATGACGAACATCAGGTGACCAAATGGGTGGAAACCTGTTTCTAGGTCGATTTTTCAATAAGCTAGAATCAACGAAGCAATAAGATATACTAACGGGGCTAAGGCTTAGCTTTAAATGGATTAGTTCTGAAAAGCTTGGTTCTTACGAGTTAGGTTCTTAAAAACTAAGTAACAACGATTAGCCCCATCAACAAAGGATCAGGATTCTTGAGTTTAGAAGTAGATATCATTTCACAGATAACAGAGCGTTTTCC
Source organism: Vibrio sp. 14G-20 (assembly GCF_026241515.1). Classification (GTDB taxonomy): domain Bacteria; phylum Pseudomonadota; class Gammaproteobacteria; order Enterobacterales; family Vibrionaceae; genus Vibrio. Next base: position 201,809 of record NZ_JAPHPW010000007.1, on the reverse strand, counting down.
TGTTCTTCGTGATGCAGAAAAGAAAGTCGCCAAGTTGATCATGGACGACATTGATTTTGCTGCCAATGCCAGCATTACAGAACTTGCTGAAGGTGCTCAAGTAAGTGAAGCCACCATCACACGTTTTGCTAAAGCGATCGGCTGTAACAACGTACGTGATATGAAGATTAAGTTGGCTCAGACACTAACCGTTGGCCAGCGCTTTATCCTTGAGCCTGTTGACCAAACGGGTTATCAAGGTATCTACGAATCGATCAAGCAGAGCCTAGACATCAACCGCACTCTGTTCAAAGAACAAGACGTTGAAACCGCAGTCAGCTGGCTGCATAACGCCAGACAGATCATTGCTATCGGCATGGGTGGTGGTTCAACCATTGCTTCTCAAGAACTGCAACATCGACTGTTTCGTTTAGGCTACCCAGTGGTATCGTACAACGATGGCTTGATGTCACGTATGGTTGCCGCCACGGCAGATGCCAATGACGTGATGGTGATGATTTCAGCGACAGGCTTTACGCCAGTGATCACCGAAACCGCCGAATTAGCCAAGCAGTACGGACTTAAGATCATAGCGATTACCCCACAAGACACACCGCTGGCAAAGATTGCGAATATTGTTTTGCCAATCAAACATATGGAAACCGACTTCATCTACAAACCGTCGGCTTCTCGCTACGCCATGTTGGCGCTAGTGGATGTGCTTTCTATGGGGATCGCAGTCAATCATAAAAACCGTTCGCGCGACAAACTGCGTCGTTTGAAGGTTGCGCTCGATTCTTACCGAGGCGGTGGCGACCGACAGCCTCTCGGTGATTAACGAATCAAGGATAGAATGGGCTTAAATTCACGCGCGCGGCAGTCCTTTACCAGTTCGTATAAGCTCATTTCCAATCCTGTGATTTGGATACCAGCATCTGTTAATCGGCGGATTGCCAGATTCTTGTTGAGCGCCGTTCGCGAGCTAACACAGTCGCCAACTACCTGAACCTTGTACCCAAGTTCCAACAACCCCATTGCGGTTTGATAAACACAAATATGAGCCTCAATACCACACACTAACCAAGTCTCTACATCCTTGGCTTGAACCGCCTCAACAAACTTGGGCTCATCACACGCGTTGAAAGTGAATTTAGGTATCGGCTTAGAATCACTCAACAGATCATTAAGTTCGTCGACCGTAGCACCTAACTTTTGTGGGTTCTGCTCCAAGCTAATAATTGGCAGCCCCAAAATCTGCGCGCCCTTAATCAACTTTCCACAGTTAGAGGTCAGCGTATCGCTCTCATCAACAAGGCGTGCAAGCTTGCCTTGTACGTCCACAACCACCAAGCCTGTCTTTACTCGGTTTAACATCCAACTCTCCTTGTTATCACTAAAAACAGCGTACTGATCTGCTCTCAATAAACACCGAAATAAATACTACAATAAAACAAATGAATAATTAGTTATTCGCTATTTTTCAAACAGTTAGAAAAAATAGCCTTACCTAAAAGTTTAAAAAACATCGTTTTATTTAGCAGATTTAACCATTTGTCAATATATGAATTTTATTTATAAACAATATAACCAATAAATATTTCGTTAGCTCTTGATAAATCAAGGGGCGCAGGTAATCACGTTATCAATGAAAAAATAGGTTTCATTTGTGAGGGTATTATAAATCAATCATCAGCGATACCGTGATTTGCATCACAGGATGAGTAAACAAGGTATTATCATGAAAAAATCAGCATTAGCACTCGGCTTAATCGGTTTAGTTTCACTTCCAACTTTTGCAGCAGGTATCGATGGTGGCGCATACGTAGGTGGCGGACTTAGCGTCTATCAAGGCTCAGACACTGATAGTGCTCCAAGCTTAGATTCTAGCGGCATGGGCTACAACCTATACGGAGGTTACCAATTTAATCGTATCGTTGGCGTGGAGCTTGGCTACAACGATTACGCAGACTACAAAAACAGCACAGACAAACTTTCACCAAGGTCTATTTCTGTATCAGCAAATGTCGGTTATACGTTCGACAACACCATTCGTCCATTTGTACTTGCAGGTTTGAGTTCTGTCGACCTCAATGCAAACAGCGGCGCTGGATACAATGATGATAGCGGCACAGGCTTCCACTTTGGTGTTGGTGTTGAATACACACCGGTTGAGCACTTAACACTTCGCCTGATTTCGCAAGCAGACGCAGTAAGCGTAGAAGACTCTTATCAAATTAGTGGCTCTACGATCTCAACTGACGACCACACTCTAGCGTTCAACAGTGTGAGCTTCGGTGGTTCATACGACTTCTAATATTCACCCCAAACGACTACGTCGTAAGTAAGTAGCTCAAATTCACTTTGCTACTCTGCTCGTTGATAAGGCAGCACAGTAAAGTGAATTTTTGTATCTATGTAACGATTCAGCTTACAAAGCCATACAGTAATGAGCAAAAGACTCAGGGATAATTGTCGCAACGGTCGAGAGGCGACGAGCCAACAACTAATAAAAATCGACAGTAACCGACAATCACATTTGAAGACATGACAGAGTGAGTAACAAAGATGAACAAGATAACAAAATCAGCATTAGCACTGAGTTTAATCAGCGCAGTTTCTCTTCCAGCTTTAGCCGCAGGTACTGACGGCGGTGCTTACATTGGTGGTGGTCTTAGTATCTACCAAGATTCTGATACCGATGGTCAAGGCAGTTTAGATTCAGACGGTATGGGCTACAACCTATATGGCGGCTACCAATTCAACCGCATCGTAGGTGTTGAACTTGGCTACAACGATTACGCAGACTACAAAAAAGGGGCGGCAAAACTGTCTCCGACGTCTATTTCTTTGTCAGCAAATCTTGGTTACACATTCGACAACACAATCCGCCCATTCGTATTGGCTGGTTTAAGCTCTGTTGATCTAAATGCAAACAAGAGTGCTGGTTACAATGATGATAGCGGTACTGGTCTCCATTTTGGTGTGGGTGTTGAATACACGCCAATCGAGCATCTAACACTACGTTTAATTTCACAAGCAGACGCTGTTAGTGTTGAGAACTACTACATTGGCAACAACAGTTCATTGAAAACTGAAGACAAAACACTTGCCTTCAACAGCATTAGCTTCGGTGGTTCATACAACTTCTAATGTGATTGAACCACATAGAATAAGCTGAACATACTAATTCACTTTGCTGTTCCACCTTGTCATGAAGGTCACTCAGTAAAGTGAATTTTTTGTTTCTACACGCCCTACCGCGTCATTTCACTTTAACCAGTTTATCGCTCGTCACGCCTAATTGAGATTTATGCGTTGATATTAGAGCTTTATTGGTAGCGATACTAAAATAAAGGGATAAGAGACGCAGGAACTCAACTACGATGAATCTACCACGCTTAAATATGTCGATAAACAAACTCCCATTCGTGCTGGCTGTGTATTACCTACTTGTCATTAACCTGCCTATTTCGCGCGAGCTATTCAACATTCTGAGCGCCTCAAAAGCGGAGAGTATTGGGTTCATAATCTCAATTCCCTTTTTCTTTCTCGCTGCATTCAACTTTATCTTTCAAGTTTTTAACTGGCCGATATTCGCCAAAGCCTTTTTCATCTTATTACTGCTTACTTCCTCCTTGGTCAGCTATAGCATGTTCAGCTATGGCATTTTTGTTGACTATGGAATGATAGAAAACGTTTTTGAAACCAACAGCAGAGAAGCAGCAAGTTATCTAAGTCTGTATTCGATTTTATGGTTTGTTCTAATGGGTGGTCTCCCATCACTTATGCTTTTATTCACAAACCTTGAGAGAGAGTCTTGGAAAGATTTTGCTATTTGGAAAAGTATCGGTCTATTAAGTTCATTGATCGTAATCGCGATTATTGCAGGGTTATTTTACAAAGATTATGTCTCGATTGGTCGTAACAACTCTCACCTTAAAAAGATGATCATTCCGACCGAATACGTCGCTTCAACTGCAAAATACATTAACAATACTTACATAAAAAAACCGATCCCTTACCAAGAGATCGGCTTAGACGCGCAGCTAAAATCGGAAGCTAAACAAGCAACTAAACCAATGCTATTGGTGTTTGTTCTTGGAGAAACCGCGCGCGTGTATAACTACCAATATCATGGCTATGAGAGAGAAACGAACGCTCACACCCAGCCTTACAACCCGATATTTTTCTCTGATGTTCAGTCGTGCGGAACAGCCACTGCGGTTTCTGTGCCGTGTATGTTCTCGAACATGAATCGCAGCAACTACGACCGAGACAAAGCTTACAACCAAGATAACGTGGTCGACATCATGAACCGCGCAGGCATTCACTCTATATGGCGAGAACATGATGGTGGAGACAAGGCGGTCGCACACCGAATCAAAGAGATGACGCTCGTCGCCAAAGACAGCGACCCGTTGTGTAATAACGATGTGTGCTACGACACGGCTATGCTAGAGAACTTCGAGCAAGATACTCAAGATCTCAGCCAAGATAGCATCATTTTCTATCATATTTCCGGATCTCATGGCCCTACTTACTTTGAGCGCTATCCAGAAGAACATAAGAAGTTCACACCTGATTGCGCTCGCGCCGATATTGAAAACTGTACCAAAGAAGAAGTGGTTAACACCTACGACAACACTATCTTATACACGGATTTCTTCCTCTCACAGGCGATGCAAAAGCTTGAGAAACTCACTGACAAATACAATGTAGCGTTGATGTACGTATCCGATCACGGCGAGTCTCTGGGAGAAAATGGCGTCTACTTACATGGCATGCCTTATTCGCTGGCACCAAAGGAACAAACCCACGTCCCACTGATCTTTTGGATGTCGGATGGCTTCGCTGCCGAGAAAGGCATCAATGACACGTGCTTACGTAAAGCAGGAAAAGAGCAGAGCTTCTCACACGATAACCTGTTCGACTCTTTGCTTGGTTTAATGGACGTTCAAACCCAAGAATACCGAGAAAACCAAGACATCTTCGCACCGTGTCGTTAGCTTCAACGCATTAGTCGCACATACTTGATTTTAAGGGGACTCGTTTATGAGTCCCCTTTTTTGACCTATCTAAAACTGTCGTTTTTGTTCAATACCTACCTACAGTGTTCAGCTACAATTACTGGCATTGAAACGTGGCACATCCAATAAAAGTACGATGTCTACCACGCACTTTACTGAATCGAAACAATAGGAATTCAAGCGATGTTAGACATCAAAAAAATCACAACACTGAGCGACTTAAGCGAACTAAAAACGGCTTACTTTGCTGATTCAACAGCCCCACTCGATGGCATGTGGCACTTCGGTTTTGTGCCAATGTCTGACCATTACGGTTTTTACGAAAATGACAAGCTTGTGGGTTACTGCGTGTTGAATGGTGAAGGCTACTTACTTCAGTTCTTCCTAGCAGCAACAGCAAGCGCGAACATTGCCGACTTGTTCACCTTAATCATCGAAAACAACAGCTCTGTGATTGGTGAAGTGAAAGGCGCATTCGTAAGCACAGCAGAACCGCAATACTTGTCACTGTGCATGGATAACACCCATTCATTTAAAGTGAACTCATTGATGTATCGCCAAAACCAAGAAACAAACTCTAGTCGTAATTCGGATCGCATTGAAGGCATCGAGATGACTCTAGCGACGGAAGAACAACTCGATAAGCTAGTGGAATTTGCTTCATCGGCGATTGGCGCGCCAAAAGAGTGGCTCACTGGTTACTACGGTAATTTGATTGCCCGCCAAGAGCTATGGGGCTACTGGGAAAGCGGCAGCATTCTCGCTACGGGAGAATGCCGTAAGTTCAATGAGCACCAAACGCAGTTTGCAGACTTGGGCATGATTGTCGCGCAAGCAGAACGTGGCAAAGGCTTAGCAACACGTGTGCTGAACTTTTTAACACAGCACGCCAACAGCCAAGGTTTGGAAGCGATGTGTTCTACAGAAAGCAGCAACATTGGGGCGCAGAAAGCGATCGCTCGCGCTGGTTTGTCATCGAAAAACCGAATCCTACAGTTCGATTTTAATTAGAATTCGACTTTAACGACTTGCTCCCAACTCGAGCGAAGCCAAGATAAATAAAGCCCATCACTGTGACTCTATACATCCAACGGTTATGGGCTTTATCATTGCTGGTTAATCATTACGCGTTCAGCAAAGAGAAAACTATCTTCCCCTGCGATAGACACATATAGTTATAGTTACGTTAATCCCAAATAGAATACCGAATGATCAATTGGTTACAGTCTCCGAAATCCTCTGTTGTTGCTCAGTACATTGATTGCTACTGGCTGATCGAGAAGACGCCCGACGCTCAAACTCATCAGTATCCTAAGCTTAACCCTGATCCTTCAGCGCATTTGATTCTGTCTCCGAGCGACCAGCCTTATCACTACACGATAGAGCAACAGGTTGATCAAGGCATTGGCTGTCATTTACTGCTGCCACACCATAAAGCGATTGAACTAGACCACTCAAAACCGTTTATTCATTTGGGCATCAAGTTCCATGTCGGAGCTTTGTACGCGTTAAAGTTTCCCGACTGCCCGCACCCGAGCCTAGATCGCGTTAACCCTATCGATCTCGTCCATTTACTAGGCAACCCAAATGCCGATGCCATGTCGTTAATTCAGCTTGCTCAAACCGACTTCGAAACCTGTTGTCAGCAGTTGGATGAATTGCTGCTGCCTTGGTTGTCGACAAGTAAAACCGACAGGCACAGCGAACTCACCCGCAAGGTGTTAGAACTACTAGGTACAACACCAATTGCAGAGCTCGGCGACAAACTGTTTTGCTCGCAGCGCACCTTAGAAAGAAGCTTCAACAAAGTGACCGGACTAACATTGAAACAGTGTCAGTCGATGAACAAACTCGAAGCGATGTTGGAATACCTTTATAAGCGAAACTTTGATGACATTGATTGGATAGATGTCGCTTATCAGTTTGGATTTAGCGACCAGCCACACTTGATTCGATACCTTAAGAAAACCATTGGCCTAACGCCCAACACCTATGCCAAAGAAGGTGGCTTAACCATAGATGTATATGGTGGAGTGAGATCGGAATAACTCATTCTTTATCTATAACGCACATTCTTTCCACAGTGAATACTCTGTCTATTGTGTCCCATTAGCCGCAAGTTTTATTGAGTTTAGATTTGCGACTAAATATACTGGAGGCACCATCAGACGGAGGACAAAAATGAATAATAAAAACAAACATATAGTTTTAATTCATGGTCTATATATGCCTGCGTTGATCATGCAATATCTGGATAGAAACTTCAAAAAACTCGGCTTTCAAACCCACAAGTTTGCCTACAACTCACTGCGCTTCCCTTCTGCTGCTAAACGCCTCAATCGATTCGTGAATGCACGCTTTGATGAGCATGATGAAGTCTACTTCTTTGGTCACTCGCTCGGCGGCTTACTGATTCGTCACTACTTTAAGTTTTACCAACCCGACTTTGCCGACACCTGCATCATTACCGCGGGGACTCCACACAATGGCGCGACTATCGCTAAAACGCTGTCGAACCATGGTCTTGGCTTTATATTTGGTTCGAGCAAGATGATCTTAAGCGATGGCTTGGGTGATTATGATATTGATGTGCCGATTGGCGTGATTACCGGCACCTACGACGCAGGTGTGGGGCGGATTGTATTGGGCAGAAACCCAGGTGATGGCACGGTGACGCTTGAAGACGCGAACCTGCGAGGCGCAACAGACACCTGTGCGCTCAAGCTTAATCACACGGCGCTTGTGTACTCTAAAGAAGTGGTCGCACTCTCAACTCAGTTCATCGAACACAGGGCTTTCAAGAGCGCTTCATAGCTGTTTTCTTACTTCTGATAAACCGATACAAAGTAGGCCAATACAAAAATACCACTCTGCGATAAGAGTGGTATTCAAAGATTCATGACTGTAAATGCACGGCTTGTTATAAGCGATTTACTCGTGTTGGTAAGAACACCTCACCCAACATGCATCGCACCGAACCACCACCAATATCTTCAATCGTTTTCACGTTAAATGGTAGCAGCTTACCGTGTGTCGAAAGTTGCGCTAGCTGAGCTGGAGAAAACGCATCGTAAGCCGATTGAGACATCGCAATCACCTTGTCACCATTCACGGTTTCCAACTGTAGGATGTTGCCGCAGAAACGGTTCATCTGATCAATTGAAATAGAGATGACCTGCTTATCTTTAGCAAGTGACTTGACCACAAAACGGCGTTCAAACTCTGGGATCACTTCATCACAGATCACGCAGAAATTATCACCAATCGCCATCATTACATTGGTATGGTAAATCGGCTGACCAGACGGCAGTGCTGTTTGGAATGACACCACGCGAGAATAACCAATGCGCTTTGCATAGTCTTCTAACACTTCACGGTCACAACGCTGAGAAAGCGCCGCGTAGATGGTCTTATTAATGTGGTCGATTACCATCACACCCGTGCTCTCTAGGTAAGAGCCTTGAGCAATGTAAGATTCTAGAGACTCACTGTGATTAACAATGCGACCAGACGCTTCAAGTGCTTCAATAAGGGCACTTGGCTTCACTTCATTTTGACGGTTTTCACACGCCATAGGGAAGGTAAATAAGCTTCCGTCGCCACAGGTGCTAAACCAGTTATTAGGGAAGACCGCATCTGGCGTTTCCACACCAAGCTCTGGGTAATCAAACTCTACAACTTGCACACCTTCTTTACGCAACGAAGCGACCATCGCCTTAAATTCGGCCATGGTTTCTAATTTTACTTCAGCTTCGGTCAGATTAACTCGGTTCTGAAACTCATTATCTTGTGCCGTTTCTTCATTAAATTTAAATTCTTTTGGCGGCACCATAACAACGCAATTGGCGTTTTGAACATTAGTAATGTGAAGTGATTTTTTGTGTAGGTTTAACATCTCAACCGTCCCTATCTTTTATTTACCTCAGAATTGTAAACAACTTGTTACGATAAGATTCACTGAATAGAATAATGATTTGAATATTTATCCCAAACAATTCCTGCAAAACTCAGTTTATTCGGTAATTTTTACTGCAAGATAACAGCACATCAGAAAGAACCAACAGTTAGCATATGAGATTCAGAATTTGCTGAATAAATATCCGAGCTTCATTCTCTAGCTTACTGCGGGTTTAGGTTACAATTTAATCCATTTAGCGTTAGGATTATCACCGTTGCATAACAATCAATTACGTTTGAAATAAGCTTAACTTTTCCTGTCCGATTCAATCTAAAATACACGTCATGAAAGACACGCTTTGGACCTTTCCTGCGTCACTTAAAAAGAACTAACAACGAAAATCTATCTGATGAGGTCATACTGATAAGAACTCATTAGCACTTATAAAATTTCAAACCAAATTTATAAAAACAAGCTACACGACGATGCAGTTGCTAATAGATGCATTAGTTGTAAAGGGAAATCTATGTACAAAAAATTTGAAGGCTTTACTGAAGCCTTTCCAAAGGGAGAGCCGATACAACCTCCTACTGGAATACTGGCATTCTGCCGCCATTACACTCGAGGTTTCGAAAAACCTTTAATCTTGCTCGGCCTAATGAGCATGACCATCGCGATCATCGAAGTCGCGCTGTTCGGTTATATGGGCCAACTGGTTGATTGGCTATCAACCAGCAACCCAGAAACCTTCTTAGCAGATAACCAATCCACATTGATGGGGCTTGGTGTTCTGTTACTGGTCGTGATGCCGATCTTGATCAGTGTTTACTCGCTCTTGCTTCACCAAACCTTACTGGGCAACTACCCAATGTCTATTCGTTGGTTGGCGCATCGTTATCTTTTGAAGCAGAGCTTGTCGTTCTATCAAGATGATTTTGCCGGACGTGTTGCCACTAAAGTAATGCAAACATCGCTCGCAGTGCGTGAAACCGTAACTAAAATGGTCGATGTATTCGTCTACGTGACGGTTTACTTTACGGCGATGCTATTCATGCTAGCCGAATCGGATTGGCGCTTAATGGCTCCAATGTTAATTTGGCTATTCATTTACGTCGGTATCCAACTGCACTTTGTCCCTAAATTAAAAGATGTTTCTTCCGAACAAGCCGATGCGCGCTCGTTAATGACAGGTCGTATTGTCGATAGCTACACCAACATCGCGACGGTGAAACTGTTCTCACACAGTAAAAGAGAAACCGAATACGCCGAAGAAGGCATGGAAGGCTTCCTTGATACTGTGCACCGCCAAATGCGCTTGGTAACTGGCTTCAACATCTGTGTAGAGTTCGCTAACTATCTATTGGTGTTCAGCATTGCTGGTATCTCTATCTACCTATGGTTAGATAGCGCAATCACCGTGGGGGCAATTGCGATTGCAGTGAGCTTGGCTCTGCGTATTAACGGCATGTCGAAATGGATCATGTGGGAAATCGGTGGTCTGTTTGAAAACCTAGGCACTGTAATTGATGGCATTAAAACGCTGTCTAAGCCAATCGCTATCGAAGACAAGAAAGACGCTGAGCCACTTAAGGTTCCACAAGGCGGCATCAACTTCGACAACGTAAGCTTTAACTACGGCGAGAACAAGGGCGTGATCAACAACCTTAATCTCAACATTAAGCCGGGTGAAAAAGTGGGCTTAGTCGGCCGTTCAGGTGCGGGAAAATCAACCTTGGTTAACCTGCTGCTGCGCTTCCATGATGTAGAAAGCGGTCGCATCCTGATTGACGATCAAGAGATCTCAACAGTGACGCAAGACTCGCTGCGCAGCAACATCGGTATGGTGACCCAAGATACCTCACTGCTGCACCGTTCAATCAAAGAAAACATTCTTTACGGTCGTCCTGATGCATCAGATGAAGAAGTGTATGCCGCAACCAAACAGGCACACGCACATGAGTTTATCGAAACCCTAACCGACCCATTTGGCAACATTGGTTACGATGCTCAAGTGGGTGAACGTGGCGTTAAGCTTTCTGGTGGTCAGCGTCAACGTGTCGCTATCTCGCGTGTTCTTTTGAAAAATGCGCCACTATTGGTTCTGGATGAAGCGACGTCTGCACTCGATTCTGAGGTAGAAGCGGCAATCCAAGAGAGCTTGATTGAGCTAATGGAAGGCAAAACGGTTATCGCGATTGCGCACCGTCTGTCGACCATTGCTGCGATGGACCGCCTGATCGTGCTTGATGAGGGCAATATCGTCGAAGAAGGTACGCACCAAGAGCTAATTAACCAGAATGGTATCTACGCACAGCTTTGGAATCACCAGACTGGTGGCTTCATTGCGGATGATCTTGAGCAAGCAACGAACGCTTAATTTTTATGCTATTTTAAAAGTGCGGCGTAATTCACACCAATTTGTTAATTAACGGTAAATTACACGTAGCAGAATGTTATGTCGTAATTATATAATGACATTAACACCAAAGACGCCTCGCTTGCGCGTTCTGGAATAAGGCTAGACTTCGGGGGGAGGCTAGCCTTTCTTATGCCCCTAGATCAGCAATATTTCCCACCTGTTACGTAAACTTCATCGATCCTTTTGTTTTTTTCTTGGCGTTTTTTTCTTAAAATGCGCGCAGTATTCTTTCTAGAGATCAACCATGAACAAAAGTGTCTTAACTAACGTTATCGCGTTAGCGCTGCTTGCTGGCGGCTATGCGACAGCAAACCAATACTTGCTTTATGCAGGCCTATTCGCCTTTTCTGGTGCCATCACCAACTGGCTTGCGATTCACATGTTGTTCGAGAAAGTACCCGGCCTATACGGTTCTGGTGTTATTCCTGCACGCTTTGAAGAGTTCAAGGCAGCCATCAAGCAACTGATGATGGAGCAATTCTTTACTGAAAGTAATATCGATCGCTTCCTAAGCAGCGAGATGACAGGAAAGTCGCTCAATCTTGAACCTGTAATTCAGAAGATCGACTTTAACCCTGCATTCGACTCACTGGTGCATGTTATCGAGAACTCACAGTTTGGCGGTATGTTGGCGATGTTTGGTGGCACAGAAGCACTAGAACCAATGAAAGCGCCATTTGTTGAGAAGATGCAAGAGTCTGTGATTGAAATCAGCAAAAGTGACTCTGTAAAAAATGCCATCAAAGACGAGCTAGAATCACCTGCGATGATGGATGAAATCAAAGAGAACATTGAAGCGATCATCGATCAACGTTTGAATGAACTGACACCTAAGCTTGTGAAAGAGATGGTTCAAACCATGATCAAGAAACACCTTGGCTGGCTTGTGGTTTGGGGTGGTGTGTTCGGCGGTGTGATTGGCTTAATCTCAGCGGCAATTACGCTGTAAGCCGGACAAGTTTATAGGGTTGCTCTTTATCTGACGCTCAACAAAAATGGAAGCTTATTGGCTTCCATTTTTATATCTAAACAAACTTGGTCAGGCGAAAATAGACCACTATTTTAGAGTTGCCAACAACTCAGGGTTCACGCCAAAGCCCTTCTTATGTTCTTCAATAACCACTTCACTGCGCGTCTGAATCACACCAGGCAGAGTACCCAGCTTGGTAGCCATAAACGCTTGGTACGCCTTCATGTCTTTCACTCGAACCTTGATCATGGTGTCGAAGTCTCCCGACAGCGAATAACACTCTTCCACCTCGGGCATCATTTCAACGGCTTGAGCAAACTTATCAAAAATCGAAAAACTGGTCTGATCGAGACGAATGTGGATAAAGACTTGAACATCGAGCCCCAACTTTTCTGAACACAGCTCAGCATGGTAGCCCGTTATGTAGCCCTCTTTTTCCAATCGCTTGAGTCTATCAGAGCAAGGGGATGTCGTTAGGTTAACCTGCTTGGCCAACTCAACCACGGGTAAACGCCCTTTCATATGCAGAATTCTTAGTATCTCTTTATCGATACGATCGAGTTGATGCTGAGACATAACATTCCTTAAACATTCTAAATTCGGCTCAGTATATTCCATACCAAGAGCAATCGAAGAAAACCTCGCTCACACATTTAAAAACTAAACACGCCCGTAATATTCACGTCAAATATAAACACATATAAATAGATAACAACCCTTATAAATCAAACTCTGGTTATTAACAAATTATTATAGAAATGACCCGATTAACAAATAAGTTGAGCCGGAAACGAAAGAAAGGATATAGGCCAAAGTGAATAATAGAATTATCAAAGAGAAAGGATGACTCTATTATGAAAACGCAAGAACTCGCATATAAACCTTACGGTATTGGTTCATGGACACACGTAACGGTATCAAAAGATGTTGCTCAAGCACTAGCAAATGAGTACTCAAACTATGGTTGGGATGTGAAGATTGATGGCGACACCATTGACGCCGAACTAGCACTCAAAGCCGCATAGAAACACAAAAAACCTCCTAAATCGGAGGTTTTTTTATTTAAGTTAGTGAGCACTTACTATAATTTAAGCTAGACTAACTTGAGGTACAGTACTTCCTGTTTCGCAACGACAGTTACACGTTCGACAGAAGTGCTGAGTTTCCATATCGTAGTACAGATTTCCACTAAATAGCTTTGACGTCCATTGCATCATACGGCCAGACGCTGTCTCGGGCTCTGATTCACAACGTTTCATTATAGACTTATGTAGTGTTGTTTTTTTACATCCTTTGCAATAGAGATCAGGCATACCTTTGTCCTATAGGTCTTTAGTGGTTACTGACAATTGACACATCATGTCCAATTCAGTTCCACAATTCACCGAGCTAATGACAAAAGTGAGCGCCAAGTTCAAAAAATAGCCACTTTTCTATTTTATTTTTTGACATCAAACGCCATCAACTAGGTTGATCTTTCGTTTCTCGCTCAAGATCCTGCGCTTTCGATTTACATTGTAAAACCCCATAAAGACACCTCTTCAGCTCGATCCACCAGCAAACTTCCACGCAAAAAAAGCGGCACCTCCACAATGAATGCACCGCTCTATAACGTCATTTCTGGTTCAATTTAGTCAAACTTAGAAGCCAAATTTACCGTTGTCATTCTTCCACTCTGAACGTGCAGGAATGGTTTCAATGGTGTCCCAGTGCTCCACAATCTTGCCGCTATCAACACGAAATAGATCGTAAAATGCTACGTGGTTATTCATGAACTGGCCTTCGCTGATCGACAACACAAAGTTACCTTGGCCTAAGATCTTGTGGTTAGCGGTATAAACCATTGGCATTCCTGCTTCAGCTAGCGCACCCAAAGCTTCGCCTAAACCACTTAGACCATCTGCCACACCTGGGTTGTGCTGAAGATAAGCGCTGTCTTCGTTATCGATGTACTGATTAATCTTCGACATGTCACCGCCAATCAGGATGTCTTTTACAAAGCCACCGACGAGCTGTTTGTTTTGACCCGTTTTCTCAAGATCTACGACTTTAGTCGTACCGTCTAATTGAGTGCGACCACTTGCGTTTGGCTTAGCGATCTCTTGCAAGTTATCCCAATGCTCAACAATCAGTCCATCTTCAAAACGGAATACATCGAAGCCGACTTTAGGGCCGAAGAAGTTGTATTCAGTGTGTGTTACTACGAAATCACCGTCTTGAAATGAGCGCTTAACTTGTGCCTTTGCAGAACCTTCAGGCAGCATTTGCAACACTTCACCAAAACCAGCTAAGCCATCACCGACAGCAAGATTATGTTGGATGTATTTCTCAGGGTTAATGTAGCTAACCGCTTTTGCATCGCCCGTTTCAATACTTGAAATGACCGCGACGCCTTTCTCTTGAATAGACAGCTCTTGAGCAGCCACAGAACCGGTAACAACAGAAGCAGCAAGTACGCCAGCAGTTAGTAGTGTTGATTTGAATGTGTTGGTTATTGTTTTCATTATTAAGTCCTCTCGTTGGCTTGGAAAATATATTAGTCAACGAGGGAGATTCGCGGCAGAGTGTATTTAGGCAGAAAAATGGTAGATATCGAACCTTACCGTAACAATGCTCAATCGCAGCTATTCGGTTAGAGACGGTTTTGAGTATTTCTTTTGAAACTCACTCGGTGTCATTTGGGTATGATTTTTAAAGTATTTAACGAAATTACTCGCGTCTTCAAACCCAAAATCCAATGCCATCTTTTGTGAAGTGATGTTGCTTACCACTAGCTGGCGCTTCATCTCTAACACTGTGAAAGAATCAATGATCTGCTTTGCTGTTAGCCCAGTTGCGACCTTGCACACCTGATTCAGTGTCTTGTAGGTGGTGCTAATTTGATTGGCGTACCAGTTTGCATCACGAACACGCAGGTAGTTGTTTTGAAGCAATTCAAAGTAACGGGCAAACTTAATGTTCTGCTGCAAGCTCAAGGCATCTTGCTTCACTTCTGGTCGCAGACGATGAAGAATCAACGCCAATGCAGAGAACAGATACATCACAATCAAAGGGTCTGGTTCTGGTTGATTCAGCTCTAGTGTAATTTGTTGTAGTAGGCTCTGCGTTCGATCTTGATGAAGTTCGTCTAGTGGCAGCAATGCAGAGTGAGCCTTGTTCAAATGGGTTGGTGTGTAGTTCGGCAGCTTCATATTAGCGTGAACGCTGTCTAAGAACGCTTGAGTAAAGATAACCGCCGTTCCTTGCGGCTTATTACTAAAATCAAAGGCGTGTACTTGCTCTCTTTGAATGAACAAGACACTCCCTTGGCTGAAAGGATAGTCTTGGAAATCGACCATGTGCGTCCCAGAGCCTTGCTCAATAAACAGAATCAAGAAGAAGCTAACACGATGTGGCAATTGAGGATCGTGGTCGATATTGCCATCAGAGTAGAGTCGAGACAGTGGGATCAGCTCCAACTCTGCCTGCGCCGTTTTTTCATGATTAAAGCCAATGTTCGGGATCGCTTGGGGCACTTCTCTCTTCCTGTTCGTTTACTGCTTTACTCTAGCAACTGTAATGTATCCCTTCGAAAACGGAAATCTCTAAGACTTAGAAGTTTGACTTAGCCAGCGTCACCAACAAGGTAAACATGCTCAATACACTCAACTTGCCAGACGCAACACAAGGGCAAAGCATTTAGATATAGGCAAAAAAATAGAGCCACCGAAGTGACTCTATTATTTTTAGCTCATGTTCTTTGCTAATTCACATCTGTTTTACAATGTAAATTAGTCTAGCTCAACGAGGTTCTTCTCGAACTCAGCGTGTTGCTTCTTAACTTCGTCTTCAGGTTCACCCGTAATTAGGCTCACGATAACGATAGAAAGAGTCGATAAGATGATTCCCGGTACGATTTCGTACACATCGAACCAACCACCTGTGAACTGCTTCCAAAGTACAATCGTAACGCCACCAACCACGATACCCGCTAGAGCGCCGTTACGGTTCATACGAGACCAGTACAGGCTCAATACGATAGCTGGGCCAAACGCAGCACCAAAACCAGCCCATGCGTAAGATACAAGGCCTAGTACTGAACTGTCCGGTGTCATCGCTAGTACAAGTGCAACAAGAGAGATTAGGATAACCGCAAAGCGGCCTACACGAACAATCTCTTCTGACGTTGCGTCTTTCTTCAGAACTTGCTTGTATAGATCTTCTGCCATTGCAGATGAAGAAACAAGAAGTTGTGAATCCGCAGTACTCATGATTGCCGCTAGGATTGCAGCCAGTAAGATACCTGCAATTACTGGGTGGAACATCGCGTTCACAAGAAGCATGAAGATCTTCTCACCATCGTCTAGCTTAGGCGCACCAGAATTAGTTACGTAGATAAGACCAACCAGACCAACCAGCATTGCACCAACCATAGACAGTGCAGTCCATACCACCGCGATGCGACGCGCTGTTGTTAGGTCTTTATTTGTACGTGTTGCTTTAAAACGAGCCAAGATGTGTGGCTGACCGAAGTAACCTAGACCCCATGCCGCTAGCGAGATGATCGCGATAGCAGAAAGCGGCTCACCTTTCGCATTATTCCATAGCGTTAGAAGCTCTGGGTTGATGTTGTGTAGGTCAGTCGACAGTTGGCCAAGGCCACCGTTCATTGCTGCGATTGGTACAATCAATAGCGCAGCAGACATCAATAGACCTTGAACCAAGTCAGTCCAAGATACCGCAAGGAAACCACCAAACAGGGTGTACGAAACCACACATACTGTGCCGATAATTACCGCCGTTGTGTAATCTAGGCCGAATACCGTTTCAAACAATTTACCACCTGCTACCAAACCTGAGCTTGTGTAGAAAAGGAAGAATAAAAGGATAAAGAAAGCAGAAATTGTTTGGATCAGCTTAGAGTTATCGTTGAAGCGACGAGATAGGAACTCAGGCAGCGTCAGTGATTCAGTTGTAATACTGTAAGTACGTAGGCGTTTAGCACTGATTAGCCAGTTTGCCCAAGTACCAACAAGTAGACCACCAGCAAGCCAAAATGCTTCAAAGCCAGCAGCGTAAGCGTAACCAGGCAGGCCAAGTAGCAACCAACCACTCATGTCTGATGCACCAGCAGAAAGTGCAGCAGGCCATGGGCCTAACGAACGACCACCTAGGAAGTAGTCAGTTGAGTTAGATGTACGTTTGTAAGCAATAACACCGATCGCTAGCATCATAATTAGATACGCAATGAACGTCGTCGTTATTGCAAAACTGTTTTCTATCATTTGATAGTCCTCATTTTGTAGAAAGCCTTCCATGCCTAATTCAATGCAAGGCACTCACCGTAAAGGCAAGTAAGTGCATTGAGTTAGGTATTCAGGCTCCAAAGCACTATGGGTTGAATCCAAAAATGGAAACAACCAAAAGTACTTAGAACCAATTTTACTGAAGGTTAGTGAGCTTCGCTTCCAAGTTCGAGCAAGGTCGCGTTACCGCCCACGGCTGTTATATTTATAGTTCGCGTACGCTCGGTAATGAAGCGCAGCGATAGGTGTGGATCATTGGCAACATTCATTGTCGCCAGATCCGTTTCAGCTACTAAACCGACGATTGCACCGTCACGCTTAGCAAGCTGTAAATTGATAGCTTGTGCCGTTTGCGAATTACCCACATAACCCACGCTACGTACATCGCAAGACAACAACTGTTGAGCAGCGTCATACGAGGCAACTTGCACCAAGTTAGTTGGCAGATTCGCTTGTTTCGCGGCGTCTGCAACTAAGGTATTGAACTGCACATCATCACTGCACAATTGAACGCTGTTACCTGCTAATAGTGCAGCAGTAATCAGAGCCATTGCCGTTTGTAGTGCTGGCAGTTTGTCTTGGCAATCATCAACAATTACCAAAGCCACACCACGACCTGCAGCATACAACTCATTGGTTTCGCCCGTTGGGCCTGCCATAAGGTGATGCTCCGCAAGTAGTGCTGACGCTTGTTCTAGATGATAAGTCGCCACCGCAGCCAAAGGCGCAGATTGACTTTCAATCTCTGATTTCAATGCAAGTACCTGAGCACTCTTATAATCAAAATCGGTCAGATTCCATTGTTCCCACGCAAGCAATGCATCAGAAAAACCTGTCACTTGATGAACCATGATACTGCTCCTTATGCCTTGTCTTGTGATTGCGAAAAATGAACATCAGTAAAGCGATATAGGTAGTGAGGACCACCTGCTTTAGGGCCTGTACCTGACAAACCTTGACCGCCAAATGGTTGAACACCAACAACAGCACCTACTTGGTCACGGTTTATGTAGCAGTTACCCACGCGCACGTGTTTTTCGATCCAACGGTAAGTTGTCTCGTTACGGCTGTGAATACCCATAGTTAGGCCAAAACCGGTTTGGTTAATTTGGTCTACCACTTGCGCTAACTCACTCGCCTTGAAGCGAACGATGTGCAGTACAGGGCCAAACTGTTCTTCTTTCAAGCAACTGATGTCATCGATTTCAAACGCACTTGGTGGAACAAAATCACCATGTTCAGAATCCGTACCTAGAGAAAGTTGAGCCACCTTCTTCTGGGTATTGTTCATGTTTTCTAGGTGCGTCATCAACTTCTGTTTCGCATTCTCATCGATAACAGGGCCAACATCCGTTTTGTGTAGATGTGGAATACCAACACTCAACTCGTCCATCGCGCCATGAATCAATGCAATCACTCGGTCTGCGATGTCTTCTTGGATGTAAAGCACACGCAGTGCAGAACAACGTTGACCTGCAGAAGCGAATGCCGAACGAATTACATCACGAACTACCTGTTCAGGCAGTGCGGTACTGTCTACAATCATTGCATTCTGACCACCAGTTTCCGCGATAAACGGAACGGGTTTAGCATTGCGACTTGCCAGTGACACGTTGATACGCTGTGCTGTTGGTGTTGAACCCGTAAAGGCAACGCCCGCAATTGCATCGTGGCTGGTTAGCGCACTGCCGATCTCAGCACCGCGACCAGGAAGCAACTGAATGGTGCCAGCAGGGAAACCCGCTTCGTTCATCAGTTCCACCGCGCGAGCTGCAATCAAGCTTGTTTGCTCTGCAGGTTTCGCCACAACCGTGTTACCCGCGACTAGTGCAGCTGTAATTTGGCCAAGGAAGATAGCGAGAGGGAAGTTCCAAGGGCTGATACAAACGAACACACCACGACCTTGTCGAGAAGCGATTCGTGTTTGGCCATCAAAACCTTTTAGTTCGAAACCTTGTAGGTTGTCAGCTTGTTTTGCGTAGTAACGACAGAAGTCGACCGCTTCACGTACTTCATCAACACTATCGTGAATTGTCTTACCCGCTTCTTGATGACAAATCGCCACCAGCTCAGCGAGGTTGTCTTCCATCAGGTCAGCCAGCTTCTCAAGCGCAGCCGCTTTGGTTTCAACCGAAGTTGCGTTCCAATCAGCGAATGCTGCGTCTGCGCCAGTGATCGCTGCGGAAACATGATCAAGGTTAGCGAAAGCCACCTGACCCACATTGATACGACGATCGTAAGGTGCCGTTACTTGTTCAACGTTCTGATCAGCCTTGATCATGCTTTCGGCAAGAGATTCACCGTTGATCACAGGACCAGCAGTCCATTGATTATTAAGGAACGCTTTTACTTGCTCTTCAAACTGATGCGCTTCACTTTCGATATCGATGTTCACACCGTAAGAGTTTTTACGCTCTGGGAATACCGCCGGTGGCAATGGAATCTTAGTGTTGTTCAGCGTATCGAACGCCAGAAGCATATCGACCGGGTGTTGTGTTAGCTCAGCGACCGGGCAGCGAGCATCAACCAAACGGTGTACAAACGAGCTGTTTGCGCCGTTCTCTAGCAAGCGACGTACTAGGTATGGCAGTAGATCTTTGTGGCTACCAACTGGCGCGTAAATACGTACCGACTGTTGGTAAGCTTCCATTGCATGGTTATAAAGAGAATCACCCATGCCGTGTAAGCGTTGGAATTCAAAGTCTTTATGGTCAGTCATCACTGCAATAGCAGAAACGGTGTGAGCATTGTGGCTCGCAAACTGCGGGAAGATATTGCCACGAACACTTGGGCTCAGTAGGTAACGCGCACAAGCAAGGTAAGCCACGTCTGTCGCTTCTTTGCGTGTGTAAACTGGGTAATCCGTGAAACCAGCCTGCTGTGACCATTTGATCTCGCTATCCCAGTAAGCGCCTTTCACTAAGCGAAGCGGGATTAAATCACCCTGCTCTTTCGCTAAGCGGTTTAGCCATACTAGAACCGGAAGCGCACGTTTTGAGTAAGCTTGAATAACCAGACCAAATTTACCCCAACCTTTCACAAGGTCAGTGCGGTACAGTTTTTCGAATAGTTTAAGAGATAACTCAAGGCGATCCGCTTCTTCAGCATCAATCGTAATTGCAACATCAAGCTCAACAGCGCGGCGCAACAATTGCTCTAGCGTGTCGCACAGTTCATTTAAAACACGGTCTTCGTTCGCCACTTCATAACGTGGGTGAAGTGCAGAAAGCTTGATAGAAACAGACGGTGCTGGGCTAGATTTTGAAGAGACGTATGTGTCTCGACCTACGGCTTCAATCGCCATGAGGTAATCTTTGAAGTATTTGTTTGCGTCAGCAGTAGTCAGTGCCGCTTCACCTAGCATGTCGTATGAGTAGGTAAAACCTTTGTCACGCATAGACTTACCGTTCTTTTGCGCTTCAGCAATGCTGCGGCCAAGAACGAATTGGTGACCCATTACCTTCATCGCTTGGTGCATCGCTTTACGAATCACCGGCTCAGAAAGCTTATTCACTAAACGGTTTACTGCTTGACCTGCACTCTGCTCGTTAGATGAAAGTCCAACCACCTTGCCTGTCAGCATTAAGCCCCAAGTTGATGCGTTAACAAACACTGAGTCAGAATTCTTCAGATGAGATTTCCAATCCGCAACGCTAAGTTTGTCGCGAATCAGTGCATCAGCCGTTGCCGAATCAGGAATACGCATCAAGGCTTCCGCCAGACACATTAGCAAGATGCCTTCTTGAGTATCTAAACTGTATTCAAGCAACAAGGCGTCGATCATCTGAATAGATGTTTTATCCGCACGGATAGACTCAATCAACGACGTCGTTTTGTCTGTAATTTGCTGCTTTTCAGACTCAGAAGGGGTAGCTAGCGGCAGAAGTTGCTCTAGCCATTGGGTTTCATCCACCATATATAATGGTGAGATAAGCGTCCAAAGATCATCAAGCGACTGCTCGTTGAATTCTGGCTTTAACACATCAGTAGCTGTAAACATGCGTTTTCCTTAATCTCACACCCGAAAAGAGTTCGGGATCTCTACAATGGCTGCAGTGTATTTAGAGTATATAAGGATTACTTGTCAAAAACTCCGAGTTTTTTGCTAAAAACTCGCTTTATTAACAAAACAAACACAAGGTCACATATGAAACTTTAATATAATATGCCGTTTTGTTTTTTTATTTAACAGAAATTTGCTTTTTGTATTGAGATGGTGACATGCCTTGAAGGCGAGAAAAGGTGTGAGTAAAGGAAGATTGACCGGAGAAACCAGCCAGTTCAGCGACCTGACCAAGGCTAAGATTCCCTTGTTCAATAAGGCGTCGAGAGCGGTCGATACGCTTACCTAAAACATATTGGTGTGGGGTAATGCCCATTTGATCTTTGAAGAGCATGTGGAACTGGCTTTCACCCAAGAACACACTGCCCGCCAATTGCGCCACAGAGATTTTGTTTGCTAAATGTTGCTCGATATAGCGATCCAACGCTTCTAGATCAAAACGAGAATCTTTAATCGAGGTTTCAAATGCCGAGATGTGTCTCTGTAGCAGCGCAACCACCGTGTCATTGCACGCGCGGCTCAATAACAAATCATCAGGGCTCGCCTGCATCTCTTGCACCAACATGTGAATAAGCTTTTGAATTTGTGCATCTAATTGGAAATAGATGTTGGATGATGCCAGTTGGTTTATCTTCTCTAACATCAAAGGGTCATCGTCGCTCGGCATTGGCATATTGAGCACCAAGATATCCGACTGACCGACGACTCCACCGAAAGCATGATCAGAGCTAGCGGTAACCACACAACCCTGTCCAGGCCCAACCAGATTGCCTTTACCACTGACTTCAAATTCCGCCTGACCTTTTAAACCTATCACCACCTGAGAATAGTGGTGTTCATGACAATCCATATGCGATGGCAGAGTAATGATCTCTGCGGGGCGAGGGCCAGTAAGGCCTAGCGGAGACAGGTCTAGATTTGGAAAAGGTAAAGGTTTTGGCATAACAGCAAAATATTCAGGTCGACATACTAAGAATAATACTCTGAAATCTTCATAAGATGAATTTGTAAATGATCATCAGAGCTATTTCCTACCTTAGAGGCATGATCATCGTTGCGACCCTCTTGATCATGCCTCCGGAAAGATGATCAAGAGTGTACAAACTACGGCCATTGTAAAACCAATCGTTCCGGTGAGTTTAGGGGGATTCATAAGCAGTCATCCGGAAATCTAACTGCGTCATGGGACCACCTTTCGGAACGGCCTCGCGAACTGAACGTTGCACCTTCAACCACAGCGAACTATCTAAGATTCCGAGTATTGCGAGAGCTATAAGCGTTCGATTACTTGCTCAAAGTTTTAAAATATTTACTCTAGGTTCTCAATTCTCACATCGAGCGGCGTTTATAGGGGAATTCCCCCCTTATGCATAAGCACTCCTAGGAGTAGATTCATCGACAGAGTAGTAAGTCACTCTGGGTATCTAACTGATGCCTCAGTTTAATTTGCACGACCCTCGTGAATTAAACTGAAAATCTTCTACATGTCGACAAGGCATATCTTGTCTTTGGCCAGCCCCTCTTCAGGCTGGCTTTTTTTTGTCTGATTATCACACTTTATGCCCATCGATTCTCCGTGATTGACACAGTTAATCAGCAGTCCGTTTAACTGTCAGTCACCCCTTATTTTTCGTATTCTAATTGCCATTGCAGCGCTATAAGAAACTGATATCATTGCCATACCTCAGCTTACGAGATAAAACCTTGCCAGACCCACTCAACTCCATACATCGTTCTTTATTTGAACAACTTCCAGGCTGCTGGGGCTGTAAAGATACTGACTCGGTCTTCGTGTACGCAAATCTAGCTTACAACCAGCTGATTGGCTTAAAACCGGGCGAGACATGTACTGGCTTGACCGATTTCGACATGCCAAGCCAAACCATCGAGTGCGCACAAGATTTCAGAGCTCAAGACAAGCATGTGATGGACACACGCAGCACGCTCAAGATCCTCGATATTCACCCCTACCCTGACGGCCGCTGGCACGCACATATCTTTACTAAAACCCCTTGGCTTGATGACGAAGACAAGGTGCAAGGTACGATTTTCTATGGCCAAGAACTGACAGACACGGCGATTTTAGAGGTAGGTCATTGGGTATGTCAGGCAACGTGCGCGAAAGACAATCAGGCATCGATTGCCGGATCAAAACCGCGAGTATCGAAACTGCAAAAGAAGCTGACAGCAAGAGAATCAGAAGTGTTGTTCTTACTGCTTTTCGGTAAGAAACCCCAGTACATTGCGTTGACGTTGAATATTTCAATCAAGACCGTCGAAGGACATGTCGCCAGATTGAAACAAAAGTTCGATGCACGCAGTAAAAGCCAATTGATTGAGTATGCGTTGGATTCAGGATTAGGCTCAGTGATCCCAGAAACTCTGCTCAAAAAACAGATCTCTGTTGTTCTGCACAGTGACTGATTTACTGTTCAACTGAAAATGCAGACAAAAAAATGCCGTTGATTTGATAAGTCTAATCAACGGCATTTTTGGATCTATTAAGCAGCTAAGCGATCAAGCAGTCTAAGGCGCTAGGCGATCAATATCCCAGCTGTTGTCTTGGCGAGAGAACAAGAAACGGTCGTGCAAGCGGTGTTCACCACCCTGCCAAAACTCAATGCTATCCACACGCACACGAAAGCCACCCCAGAAAGAAGGCACAGGAATCTCTCCTTTGGCAAACTTCTGTTTAAGCTCTAGATACTTACCTTCTAAGATACCACGAGCTGAGATGCGGCTACTCTGCTTACTTGCAATCGCGGCTAATTGACTCTCTTTTGGACGTGACGAGAAGTACTTCATATTTTCCATAGCCGTCAGCTTTTCAGCCGTGCCCGTAATATGAACTTGTCGCTCAAGTGGATGCCAAGGGAAGTGCAAACTGATTTTGCTGTTGTGCTCAAGTTGGTGCGCTTTACGGCTACCTAAGTTGGTGTAAAAAACGAAACCGTCTTTATCAACATTCTTCAGCAGAACAATGCGTTGGAATGGCTGACCATTTTCATCAACCGTAGCAACTGTCATGGCAGTAGGGTCCGTCAACTTCGCTTCAATGGCTTGCTCTAGCCATAGATTGAATTGCTCAATCGGGTCTGCGGCCAAGTCTTTACGTCTCAATCCACCCTTAGCGTATTCACGACGAATATCTGTCAGTTCCATTTGGTTGCTCCTTTCAATTTTTTTGTGATTTTGCGCTGTAATCCTTTGAAACACAAGTCTAAGCCATGGTTTTGTCTCACAGAAGGTGCTCTGTGTTAACAAGATCTCGGTACTCTATCCATCATATTGATAATCTTTATACAAACCGATGACAAGCTGAGATCCGAGTGACCAAAATACTGCCTAACCTAATGACGCCCTTTGTTTTATTCTCATTGTTATTGGGAGCTGCAGGGCTGACTGCAACCCACTTTATGGCAGTGCAATTCCAAGAAAAAATCGTCACTCAGCAACTCGATGAAGCGGCGAATAAAGCCAATCTACAAATCGATTCTGAATTGGACAAATTCAAACAGATCCCAGATTTACTCAGCCATGACCCGCGCTTGCTCTCTTATTTTGACTCATCACAACGAGCAGACAAGATTTCCGCTGCGCAGCTCAATCAATTGCTGTTTGAATGGTCGAATCAAAGCCAAGCCGACACCATCTATATTCACGACCCGAGCGGTACTGTAGTCGCTTCCAGTAATTACCAAAAGCCTCGTACCTTTGTAGGTGAGAACTTCTCGTTTCGTCCCTACTTTGCTTCTGCCATTCAAGGTAACAACACACAATATGTCGCGCTAGGCGCTCGCTCGAACGTACGAGGTTATTTTCTATCTTCACCTCTGTATATCGACAAGGAAATTGTTGGCGTTATCACCGTAAAAGTGAGTTTAGAGAACCTCGAAAACATCCTGACCAGCGACGACTTTGAGATCGTAGTACTCGACTCGAACCAAGTGGTCTTTCTATCAAGCCAAGCTCCATGGCTTTATCATTCATTGTTGCCATTAACGCAGCAACAACAAACGGATATCGCACTTCAACGCCAATACGGTCAAAGCGAAATTTCGATCATCGAAGCCTTTCGTTCTTTCAACTCTAAACAAGAGGTTAATAGCGCCGAGCATCCTAACGATATCCAACCAAATAGAGTGCAAAAGGAGCTCACAGCTAACCAATTATTTAAACTCGGGGCTTTCAATCTCTACCCAGCAACCGTCAGTAACAATCATTACCAAGTGGTCGCACTAAAAGAGACCAAAGCTGAGCTTATTAAAGTCTTGCAGATCGATGCCATCTTCGTTGTGATTTACAGCTTGGTGATGCTCATCGCTTGGTCGTGGCGCCAGACTTATCTCGCGAAAGTGGCGTTGACCCAGCTCAACCAAAACCTAGAGCAAACCGTTGATAAACGTACCCACTACTTGAAGCAATCCAATCAACAGCTGCAACAAACCCTTTTTCAATACCAAGAGTCGCAGTCCAAGTTGAAGCAGACAGAACAAGAGCTCACCCAAACTGCGAAACTAGCGGTACTCGGCGAGCTGTCAGCCAGCATTAACCACGAAATCAACCAACCGCTTGCTGCTCTTCGAACCTACAGTGAAAACAGCTTAAAGCTACTTGAAATGGAACGAACCGATTTGGTGAAAAGCAATCTGGAGAAAATGATTGGCCTCAATAACACTATTACCGACATCATCGCGCGTCTTAAAGTTTTCACTCGCAAGGTCACCAAGCAAGAACATCACGTGGCAAACCTGCATCAATCGATAAACAACGCGACCAGTATTCTGAGTGCAGTGATGATCAAGAAAGGCATCACGCTAAGGCTAAGCACAGTGCCAGACGACATCAACATTGCGATTCATCCAACCGAACTCGAGCAAGTATTGGTGAATCTGATTCACAACGCGACTCAGGCACTTCAGCAGCAAGCGCTTGAACAGAAAATCTTGCAGGAGCAACAAAATCTAGAAAACGTAGACCAACAGGCCAGCCCACAGATAGGCATCGAATGGCAACTGCATCATGACTCTTGTCAGTTGGTCATTTGGGATAACGGAATTGGCATGCCGGATGACAAACTAGAACAGCTGTTCGACCCATTTTTTACCACTAAACCAGAAGGCTTAGGGCTAGGGCTTTCAATATCGAAACGGATTATTGAAGCGTATCACGGCAAGATCAGAGCAACCCTGTTGGAGCCGACAGGCATGGTATTCTCGCTTAACATTCCGTTATACAAAGTTAACGACTAACGCATCGTTGTTATTGTTAACGAGAAAATGAATTTCACATTACTGCTAATCTCACATACTGCTAAGGAACCGGCTTTTGCACTCTATGCCCAAACTCTATTTTGTCGACGATGAACCCGCCATTCGAGACTCCGTAGAACAAGCCATGCTCATTGAAGGCATCGATATTATCTGCTTCCCTAATGCCGTTGAGGCGCTCAAACAGATAGACGTCGCACAAGCAGGTATCGTGATTACCGATATCCACATGCCAGTAATGGACGGTATTCAATTTACGCAAAAGTTGTTGGGCCAGAATCCCAACTTTCAAATCATCGTGCTGACTGGGCATGGTGATGTACAAACAGCGGTATCCGCGATGAAAGCCGGCGCCTACGATTTTCTGGAAAAACCATTTGTGGTCGATGCCCTACTCACTGCCGTAAAAAAAGCCGCAGATAAACTCGCACTGGTTGAAGAGAACAACCTACTGCGTAAAGAGTTGGCAATGCAGAATCAGGTTGGCCCAAAACTGATTGGGCAATCACCATCGATGCAGGCATTACGCCGAGAATTGATCACCCTAGATACCAAAACCAACCCACTTCTATTGTTTGTTGGTGATTTAGGGACGGGGAAAAGGGTCACAGCACAATACACCCATGATTTACACAGTCATCAAACCGCGGAGCTTTGCCCTGTCGCAGCGTTTAATTTGCCACGCAGTGACGAAGCGACATTCCATCAGTTTGTTTTGCAACTGTTCTTGAAGCATCAGGGTGGAACGATCTATATCCATGAAACAGAAGCGTTAACTTCGCAACAATGGCTATGGTTAGCCGCTCTAAAACCCATTCTACTTCGTGAAAACTCATGCAAGACCAATGCAACTTGTATCATTGTCGCAACTACAGTAGTTCCTACTACAATTACAGGTGAACTGCGCCGATTTAATTTATTACCCTTAGCGCAAAGAACAGAAGATATTGGCTCCTTGTTCAAACACTTTGCTCGCGGCGCAGCAAGTCGCTATCAGCTACCGCCGCCCGTTATTACAGAAAAAGAGATTCAACGACTCATTACAACGCATTGGACTGAGAACATTCGCCAGCTTCGCCAACATGCCGAACTCAGAGTGCTGACTCAAATTAAGCAACCGTCGCTCGACAGCGATACTAACGAGAAAAATGACGACAATGAACTCGATATGAGCATTGAAGAGCAGCAACAGTCGTTAAACCAGCGTACCGATAGCTTTGAACAAATTATCTTGATTGAGGCGCTACATCGACACCAAGGTCGTTTAAAAGAAGTACAACATGAGCTTCAGGTGTCGCGAAAAACGTTGTATGACAAACTCAGAAAGCACCAACTCGATAAAACGGATTTCAAGAATCGATGAGTCTTAAAAAATATATAAATTCAAAGATTTAAAGGAACAAAATCTTAACATTTATCAGAAGTAAGAATACACTCAATAGGCTTGCACTTTTATTTAGCGAACAAGGACTGTTATGAGTCAGAAAAATTTCAGCAAATTGAACGAGACCGAGCTTGAGTATGTCGATGATAAAACAGCGGCACTGCTCCTCAATACGCCCACCAGTGCGCGTATTATGTTGTGGGTGATCGTTCTGTTTTTTATTGCTGCTATTGCATGGTCTGCTTGGGCAGAGATCGACAAAGTTACCGTTGGCCAAGGCAAAGTGATCCCTTCCTCTCAGATCCAAGTGGTGCAAAACCTTGAGGGTGGCTTGGTGAAAGAGATCTTGGTGAAAGAAGGCCAACGCGTTCAAAAAGGCCAACAACTACTGTTAATCGATGACACTCGATTCCGTTCTGACTTCCGCGAACGTGAACAACAAGTCGCGAACTTAACCGCCAACGTGTTAATGCTTTCCGCTTCCCTGACCAGTGTCATCATCGACGAAGAATTCTCTGAAAAGGAGTGGAAGAAAAGTGTCACTCTCGATTATGGCAAGCTTGCCTTTCCACCTAAGTTCTATGAACTTCAACCTCAACTGGTTAATCGTCAAAAAGCAGAATATCGTCAAGATCTCAACAATCTGAGAAACCAACTTTCCGTTTTTGATCAACAAGTTGAACAGAAACAACAAGACCTAGTTGAGATTAAAGCGCGTGTTCGTAACCTAAAACAGAGTTACCAGTTTGCTCGCCAAGAACTGGATATCACCAAACCCCTCGCTGATGAAGGAGTGGTACCACGAATTGAATTACTTAAACTGCAAAGACAAGTGAACGACACTCGCCGAGAAATGACCTCAAGCGAGCTCAAAGTCCCCCTTCTACGTTCTGCCATCAAAGAATCTATGCTCAGTCGTATTGATGCCGCACTGAACTTCCGTTCCGAACAACAAGAAAAACTCAATCAAGCACAAGACAAGCTCTCTGCAATGACCGAATCGGCCGTTGGCCTTGAAGACCGAGTAAACCGTACCGTGGTGGTTTCTCCCGTAACCGGCACCGTTAAAACACTCGGCATTAATACTGTTGGTGGCGTTATCCAACCGGGTATGGACATCGTTGAGATTGTACCGACTGAAGACTCTCTATTGGTCGAAGCGAAAATCGCCCCGCAAGATATCGCTTTCCTACGCCCAGAATTGACTGCCATCGTTAAATTCAGTGCCTATGACTTCACTAAATACGGTGGTCTCGAAGGCGTGCTTGAGCACATCAGTGCCGATACCACTCAAGATGAAGAAGGCAACAGCTTCTACATCGTGCGTGTGCGTACCGAAAAGCACAATTTTGGACAGAACGAAGAGCTGCCGATCATTCCAGGTATGACGGCCTCTGTCGATATCATCACGGGCAAAAGAACCGTGCTTGAGTACATGTTGAAGCCACTATTAAGCGCTCAAAACAACGCACTAAAAGAGTAAGGACGTTTGATGTTTGATAACGCCTTTCAATACACAGAAAATAGACAAGAGCAGAGGCTATGAAGTCTCGGATTTCGCTATTGCTGCTGGTCCTCGCCTCTTTTACCTCTGGGGCGCTCAACAAGAGCGACCAACGGTGGATAGATGCGGTAACCAAAACCTACGGCGATAGAGCCGGAAAGCGCGTGGCAACGTGGCGCTCAAATATGACGTCATACGACGGATTAAGTGAAAAAGAGAAGCTCAGGTCGGTGAACCAGTTCTTCAACCAGATGTACTTTGTCGATGACAACATACTGTGGGGAAAGAATGACTACTGGGCAACACCACTGGAATTTTTAGGCAGCAACGCCGGTGATTGTGAAGACTTCACTATCGCAAAATACTTCTCTTTGCTTGAACTGGGCGTCCTAGATAAGAAATT
This sequence comes from Vibrio sp. 14G-20, assembly GCF_026241515.1. Lineage (GTDB taxonomy): Bacteria > Pseudomonadota > Gammaproteobacteria > Enterobacterales > Vibrionaceae > Vibrio. Next base: position 171,607 of record NZ_JAPHPW010000007.1, on the reverse strand, counting down.
ACGATTAGTGTACGTAAAAGCACTTGAGTTAAACCAGTTCCACATGGTGTTGGCGTACTACTCAACACCGAGTGCAGATCCATTAATTTTGGACAACTTAAACCCTGAAATTAAACGCGGTTCCAAACGCCCAGATCTACGACCAATTTACAGTTTCAACGGTAAAAACCTTTGGTTGATCAAGTCAGCAGCAGGCAGCGGCAAGTTAGCAGGAAAATCTTCAAGATTGAGCTTATGGAACGACTTACGTTCACGTGAGCGCTCTCTAAAATTAAACAAACCCATTATCAATTACGATGAGTAGGTAAAATGACTTTATATAAACAGCTTGTGGTCGGGATGGTTGCAGTGTTCATACTGCTGATGACGTCAGTTTTTATGATCGAATTCAATACCACCCGTGGATACTTAGAGGAGCAGCAACGCTCTGAGGTAAGTAATACCATTAATACTGTTGGACTGGCTCTCGCCCCTTACCTAGAAGAAAAGGACAAGGTGGCAGTGGAGTCTGTTATCAACGCCCTGTTTGATGGCAGTTCTTACTCCGTCGTGCGATTAATATTTCTCGACAACGGTGAAGACATTCTCCGCTCATACCCTGTAAAACCAACTGGAGTACCAGAGTGGTTTACCAACCTAAACCTGTTCGAGCCTGTTCATGACCGCCGTGTAATCACCAGTGGCTGGATGCAACTGGCTGAAGTAGAGATCGTAAGTCACCCAGGTCCTGCCTACGATCAACTTTGGCAAGCATTCATCCGCTTACTGAGTATCTTTGGCACGATCTTCTTACTCGGTTTGGTGTCTATCTCTTGGATCCTTAAGCGCGCTTTACGTCCTCTCACGTTGATCATTACAAAGATGGATCAGATCGCCAAGAATCAGTTTGGCGAACCACTGGCTCGTCCAAAGACAAAAGATCTGACCTTAGTTGTCGATGGTATCAACCACATGTCGACTCAAGTTGAACTGGCATTTAAGAACCAAGCGAAAGAAGCTCAGAAGTTACGGGAAAGAGCGTATATCGACCCTGTATCTCAGCTAGGTAACCGTGCTTACTACATGTCTCAGTTAACTCAATGGTTAGAAGAGTCGAGCTTGGGTGGTTTAGCGGTACTTAAAGCCGAGTTTATTAGTGAAGAGTACGATGAAAAAGGCTACCAAGAAGGTGATGCCTTGGTTCATCAACTGGCTGAACAGCTACAAGCTTCAATCTCATCACCAGATATCACCATCGCTCGTATTTCTAGTGACGAGTTCGGTTTCATCATGCCAAACATTGATGAGAGCGAACTGAAACTTGTCGCAAGCAGCATCGTGAACTGTATTCAAAGCCTAGGTTCAGATCCAACAGGTATGGCGAACCCACACATTGCACTGGGTGTGACCTACAGCAACAAGCGTAAAACCAGTACCGAAATCATGTCGCTGGTGGATAACGCACTTTCAAGTGCTAAAGCGAACCGCGAGCTTGCTTACGGCTACGTAACCGCTGACGACCACGGTGCGGTAATGGGTAAGCAGCAATGGCGTATGTTGGTTGAAGAAGCGATCATCAACGACCTAGTCACCTTCCGTTTGCAAGCTGCAAACAACGCCTTCGGTAAAACATACCACCAAGAGGTGTTCTCTGCGATTGAGAAAGACGGTGTGCGTTACGGTGCTAACCAATACCTATACGCGCTAGAGCAGCTTGAAATGAGCCACATTCTCGACCAATACGTTATCGAGAAAATGATAGAAAAGCTTAATGCAAAAGAAGTAACCAGCCCTGTCGCTATCAATATTTCACCAAGCAGTATTTCTCAACCAAGCTTCATCCGTTGGATCGGTAAGACGCTTGAACAAAATGCTTCAATCGCTCATCAGTTGCACTTTGAGATTCCAGAAAACTGCTTCATCAACGTTCCACACTACACAGCACTCTTGTGTAACACTATTCGCAACGCTGAAGCGGTGTTTGGTGTCGATAACTATGGGCGTAACTTCCAATCGTTGGATTACATTAACGAATACCGTCCAAGTTATGTGAAGCTAGATTACCTATTCACACATAACCTTGATGACGAAAAACAGAAATTCACCTTAACGTCGATCTCTAGAACCGCTCACAACCTAGGCGTAACCACCATTGCGTCTCGAATAGAAACACAGACTCAGCTAGATATCCTGTCTGATAACTACGTAGAAGTGTTCCAAGGCTTCATTGTTGATAAATAGTTGTAAGGGTTATATCACATGCAAGATCCACTATTGAACTCACTGATCTACGTTAGCCGGTATTACGGGTTAGCTAACTCGCCCGAAGCGTTGATCAATGGGCTACCACTATCCGATGGCAAGCTAACCCCTTTCCTATTCCCTCGTTCCGCTGAACGAGCGGGATTAGTGGCGAAAGAAAACCGTTCCGACCTAGAAAGCATCCCTCATCTTATTCTGCCTGCGGTTTTACTGCTTAAACAAGGCGAGGCATGTGTTCTTAATAGTATAGATTTAGAAAAACAAGAAGCCGAGATCATCACTGCGGAAAGCGGAATGGTACCGATCGTCATTCCCGTCGATGAACTGAAAGAACAGTTTATTGGCCGCTACTTCTTGGTAAAGAAACAGTTCCGCTATGATGAACGTTCACCAGAGGTTCTAAAAACACGCAAAGGTCACTGGTTTTGGAGCACCATTTGGGAATCTAAAAACATTTACCGAGATGTGTTGATTGCCTCCATTCTGATCAACATATTCGCAATTGCCGCACCCATGTTCACTCGCTTGGTTTACGACAAAGTCGTCCCTAACCTTGCATTTGAAACCTTATGGGTATTGGCGAGTGGTATCTTTGTCGTCTTCCTCTTCGATCTGTTGTTAAAGCTGATGCGAAGCTACTTCATTGACGTTGCCGGTAAGAAATCCGATATTCTCATTTCCTCTAAGCTGTTCAGTAAAGTGCTAGGTATTCGTATGGAAGCAAAACCTGCTTCTGTCGGTGCTTTCGCTAAAAACTTGCAAGAGTTCGAATCCATTCGAGAATTCTTTACCTCTGCAACCATTGGCTCGCTGATCGACTTACCCTTCGCACTGATGTTCTTAGCGCTAATTTGGTTAATGGCCGGAAACCTTGTGTTCGTTCCCATTGCTGGCGTGGTTATTTTGATCATCTATGCGTTGCTAATCCAAGGCCCACTGCGCCGCACCATCGAAGAAGGCTCTCGTCTTGCTTCGCAGAAGTACGCAAACCTGATCGAGAGTTTAGCTGGCTTAGAGACCGTTAAGCTATTCAGCGCGCAAAGCCAATTCCAATTCCGTTGGGAAGAAGCCGTTGCTCACATGGCGAATTGGAATATCAAAAGCCGACGCATCACAGACAGCATCCAAAACACCGCAGGCTTTGTTCAGCAAAGTACTAACGTAGGTATGATCATTTTTGGTGTGTACCTAATAGCGGAAGGCGAACTTACGATGGGTGGCTTGATCGCTGCGACCATGTTGAGCGGTCGAGCGATTGGCCCGCTTGTACAACTGTCTTTGCTTTCGACTCGTTACAACCAAGCGAAGTCATCAATGACTTTGATTGAGCAAGTAATGTCGATGCCTGATGAACAAGAAGAAGGTAAACGCTACATCCACCGTCCGATTATTCAAGGTCATATCGCGCTAGATAAAGTCACGTTCCACTACCCTGATTCACCAGTGGCTTCTATCAGAGACTTAACCCTCAATATTAAACCTGGTGAAAAGGTGGCGATCATTGGCCGAATTGGTTCAGGTAAAACGACTCTAGAGCGCCTGATTATGGGCCTGTACAAGCCCACAGAAGGCCACGTACGCATTGATGACACCGATATGGAACAACTGCATCATGTCGACGTACGACGCAATATAGGCTGTGTGCCGCAAGACAGTAACCTGTTCTACGGTTCGGTAAGAGACAACATTACTTTAGGTCGCCCTTTGGTAGATGACCGTGACGTGATGGATGCAGCGAACCGTGCAGGCGTAACCGCGTTTACTCAGCAAGATCCGGCAGGTTTAGAACGCCAAGTGGGTGAAGGTGGTGCTTTGCTGTCTGGTGGTCAACGCCAGTCAATTGCCATTGCAAGAGCCTTCTTAGGACGCCCGCCAGTATTGTTGATGGATGAACCGACCAGCGCTATGGATAACCGTTCAGAGATGCACATCAAGCACCAACTTAATCAATTGCTACCAAGCGAGACGTTAATTCTGATTACACACAAAACGTCGATGTTGGACATTGTCGATCGAGTGATCGTAATGGAGAAAGGCTGCATCATTGCCGACGGTCCTAAAGCACAGGTTCTTTCAGACCTTAAACAAGGCCGAGTAAGAGCGGTTAGCTAGAGCGCGCAAGCCACCTAAATAAGTCATTATCAGTAGAAAGTAAAAGGGGAGCATCAGCTCCCCTTTTTTATACTCTTGCAAAGCGACAAAAGAGGAACAAAGTCGCTGAACATTTTCTTATTTTTTTGCAGCTAAGTTGAGTAAAATACCAGGCTATCCATAAATAAAGGACTATTGGTGTCTAATCTCAACCTGCTTAGGTATTACCAGCGACTCATCCCTATTGGTGTCGGTAGCGAAATAAAGACCACAGTTCAAGAAGTGGCTGATTTGTTGTGCACATCACCTCGACATGCCCGTAATCTTTTATCGCAAATGCAGGAGCGAGTATGGTTGACTTGGCAGCCCAAAGCCGGTCGAAATCAACGCTCAACTCTAATATTGAACATAGAACTAAGCACCCTAAAAGAAAGCCTAGCGCTAGAACGAATCCAACAAGGTAAATATGAGAAAGCATTAGCCATTCTCGATGAAGATGAAGCGATATTTGGCCGCCTATTGAAAACAACCTCAGGGACGTCTGTTCAAGAAGGCCGAGTTAATATTCAACTGACATACAAGCGAATGTTTGAGCGCATTGTCCCCCACCAATTACACCGTTGTAGTGAGCGTTTCTTTTTGCGTCAGGTTTATTGCTGCTTGGTATCCAGTCATGACAATGGCGTTGTCAGGCCTGAGCTCGCTCATCACTGGCGTTATGACGAAGATAGATGTCAATGGACGTTCCACCTTCGTCCTGGCCTCACATTCCACAACGGTGAACCAATAGACGCAGATACGATTGTGAGTCTCTTTGCCAAGCTCAGCGCCCTTCACTATTATCAAAAAGAGTTAGCGCACGTCACCAATATCGTGGCGCCACATCCCTTAAAGATTGTATTTACATTGAGCAAACCTGATCAAGGGTTCGCTGGGCTTATTTCAGGCGTCAAATACGGTATTCAACCAGCGAGCCAAGTGAATGTTGCAAACAACAATTCGGTGATTGGAAGTGGGCCATTCTCGGTGGTCGAGCACGATAAAAATAAACTAAAGCTGCAAGCGTTCGATGGCTACTATTCGTGTCGTGTGTTAGTCGATTTAGTCACGATTTGGATCGTCAATGATGAGAAGATGGAGAACCCATCGCTATCAAGAAATTCACCTATCCAAGTATCTGAAACCACGAGCGGTATTGAGGTTTCAATACAAACACCTAATGCCTCTCACTCGAGTCAACACAGTCGAACTGAAGACGGCTGCTTATTCGCTCTATTCAACCAGCATACGAAACATCCATTAACACGCGCCCAACGTCGTTACATTACAGAGCTAATTCACCCCCAGCGACTGCTCGAACTGTTTCGTAAAGAGAAAACGTATTATGGCAGCGTACTAGCCAACAACTTATTACCCATTTGGAGCCCCGTATTACGCCCGTTTGGTGAAGTCAGCGTGTTACCAAAAACCATCACCATCGCAGGTTACAACTACACAGCATTGCGTCGATGCGCTCGCGCTATTTCTTCTGTACTTATCGATCACGGCTGTAAGGTTGAAATAGTAATGTATTCCTATAGAGAGTTGAGTGAAAAAGCAGAGAACGGCACGCTCAATGAAACACTTATCTTAACGAATACCAATTTGGATGATAACCGTCATGCTTCAGCGTTTTCTAATTTCTACAGCAATAACGTTTTGTACCATACTTTGGGAGAGGTAAATGCAAGATGGCTTGATGAACAATTGGAAAACGTACGAGCATTCACTCCACTTGAAGATTATCTAACAGCACTAGAACCAATCGCTTCAACACTAATCAGTGAATATTGGATTGCTCCTATGTTCCATCACACTCAAACATTACGTTTTCAGGGTGTCTTAGAAGACGTTGCGCTCACTAATTGGGGATGGCCAAATATTCGCTCGGTGTGGTCTTCTGATTAATGAGGTATCGTGAGTGACGGTAAGTACATATTCTATCTAATAACCTCAAAGGCGGCTCAATAGCATTTTCCGATAAGGATATTCTTGATAACAAAAGAGTCGGCGCCCTCTAGGACACCGATTATAAAGCAATATCCTCTTGCTCCATCTTAAATGAACATTGGATCTCGTATTGGTTGAATGAGAAAACACTTCCGCCGTGGGTTCGCTTGGTTGTGACTGTCTCATCACCAAATTGAATCGTCACTCGGGTATACACTTTTTCGTGTACCTCTACCGTGCATTCAGCAAGGTTGGTTTCAAACTCCGCTTCGAGTGTATCTAACTGTGACTTTGTATTTTCAATTGCGAGGTTATTCTTCTCACGTTGCTGCTCAATTTCTAGGGCTTGCTCTTCGCTTCTCTCTGCTTTCGGGCGCTTCTTAAATTCTAACTCTTGACGAATCACACCCATGGTTTGCTCTTGAGTGTGTTTATAAGTTTCCTTCAGCCCCGCGATCTTTTGTCGGTAGCCATCGTAGCGTGCAAAACCATGTACCTTGGTTGCAGTGTCTCCCTCAACACCTAAGAAGACGCATTCTATTTTTCCGCCGACTTTGGCTTCACCACCGCTGAGCGTGCCATGCTTTTTCAAACTGTCCATTACGACAAGATTGTTTCCACAGCGAATGTCGTTACTCATGCTATGCACGCCAAGTCGAATGTCACCAGCGGTTTGCAGTTCTGCATTCTGAGCGTAGCTCGCGGTAATTGAACCTTTACTGAATACCTTACAGCTTTTCGCCTCTCCCTCTTTGGTGGTGTGGCCGATAATACCTTTCGCGACTTTGATGTCACCTTGAGCCTGCACTTCGGCCGATTCAATAAAACCACCCACCGTAATACTGCCAGTCGCTTTAACAATCATCCCCGGCTCGATGTTGCCAGAGACAAAAACATTACCTTTGAATTTAACGTGCCCAGTTGAGACATCAACGTTGGTGACACATAAGGCGTCATCCACTTCAATGGTTCGGTCTTTAATGATGGGCAATCCAGGGTATGAGGCGAGTAATAAATTTGGATCTTCAGGAGAGATGTAGGTGCCCTTTCCAGGCTTAATTAAACTATCTTGTCCTGGATGCGGTGGGATAATTCGGCCTTGGACGGTAAAGCCAGCGATGCCTTTGGTTGCGGGAGTACGTTTCATTAATTGATCATTTTGACCAACAGTAATAGTTTGTCCCAAGTCTCGCATATCAATCTTGCCTTCGTCTTTGCTGCGAGGCTTCAAGACTTGGCGTGTAATATCTTCAACCAAAGCGGCAAACTTAGCATCTTTACCTTTTACTGGTTGTGTCCCTTTAGCGACGGGCTGAGTAAACTTTTCGCCAGGCTTAAGTTTACTACTCATCATCAGAACTTTTCTGAGCGCTAACTTATTTATTCCTTTTGTTATTTGAGCTTGAGATAAACACTGGATGATGTCGCTGCCACGCAGTGGGTGTCCATTGTGTGGACCAGTGACCACGAGACTCGCCAACATCTCATCATCAGACAGTTCGACCGCAACACTGGCATTTCGAACTTCGGCAATCAAGATTCCTTCATAAGCTTCACCCTTACCTTCTTTAGCAAGAGTAACGAAACGTAAAACCTCTTCTTCGAAAAGAAAATAGTTTGATGCATTCAAAGCTTCCAAGGTTGGTGGCAGCGTCTTGTTATCAAAGCTTGCGTCAACCACAGTCCCGGTTGGCAGACATGCCATTACTTGTTGCTTGTCTTCCGACAATTTAACGATGTTATCCCACATTCGAATTGAGTATCCCTAATGACTCAGTTGTTATTCAGTCTATATAATTCATTCTGCGCTGAGTATCACATTATTAGAATAATCAGCGTCACATCACTTACTTTCGATTCTGCAAACATGACTCATAAATAAGACTTACACATTTTATGATCTACTTCGCCTTTACAAATACATAGGAAAATTTTTTCAGAATATTTCGTGCGATTGAATGTTGATTCGATGTAGGACTAGATAGTAAAGGCGAATAGCTTAAGAAGATTAAAGGCTGTAATGGAGAGATGGAACAGAAGTGATGAAGCTGATAATCAGAGTGAAAACGGATTTCAATATGTAGCTTCAGTTTACAGTGTAAATCCAAGATTCTAATTTACACTGTAAATCTAATTTGTAGCAGTCGGTCTATTTTATTGATGGCTTGTCTATTTACACTGTAAATTTGCTAGCAAAGCATCGACATCTTTACGAAACTGAATCTCTGCTTGTTTCCGACCAACAAATTTAAACTGTTCGATACAAGTCCCCCAATCTTTCTGCTGAATAACCTTTGCGATGAGTAAGTCAGAAATACCTATGTTTCGATCGTTACTGAGTAGAATCAAGTTCAGTACGCTGAAGCTGATCGCATCATAACTGTTGCCACCGTTCACGTAATTTCTAACTAACTGAGTTTCAAACTCGCTAACGGTTTGGACACTCTTTGGCAGCAGTGCGCGCACCATATCGGATTCAAGTGAAACCAAAGAACCTGAAACAAGAAAACAATAGCTACGCTCGAAGTGATTTTGAACTTGGTTAATCCAACTTTGAGAGTTTGAGTTAAGCGCCTTAACCATCAGAACCGAGTGACAGCCACTTGCCTGATCTCGCTGGTGGCCGATGTGTACAGCTTCGAATTCACTACCACGCCAAAAAGAAATCAATTCGCCGGTCGCGCCAAAGCTTGTCGCCAGATAATCTGCTTGACTGGTTTGCTGTGATAACTGAACCAACATCCAACGGCCAATACCCAAACCTTGATGACGTGCTGAAACAGCAATGCGCATAACTCGAAGGCACCGACTGGTCGCCGCCTGAGTACAGCCAAGTTGGTTTGCCAATAACACGGGAGCAAGGTGCCCTTGAGGCCTACGTTTCCCTAGTTGAATTTGAGCAATCAACTCGCTATCCAAACCACCCTCTTTCGTCACTAACATACAGCCTAAGCATTCGTCTTTATGCCAAACTCCATACAAACGGATTGCTGGATTGTTGAGAAACTGCATTAAGTCATTTGGCGATGTCTGATAGTGCGCGTCCACAAGAAGAGAGAAACATTGTTGTAGCTGCTCAGGATTAGCCAAGCATTCTGCTTTTGATAACTCGACCAAGTTTAATTGGTTGATTGCCTCGGCAGAAAAGCCATCGAGTTCATCAACCGCCGAGTCACTGAGTGATGCGTCATTACCAAGTAGGAAGCAATCAAACAACCAAGCTTCTAGCGGATCGTTGTTATTCCAACGAATCGGTTGTTCGAGCTTAAAGCCTTTCCACCCCGGACGATGCTCAGAAAGCCAAGATTCAAACTTAATACCGAACCCTCGTCCACTGCCTTCGTAGCCGTGTACCGTGGTTGAAAAGACTATACGGTGATAGATGTCGACCATGGATTTAAGCATTGGAATTGGAATTGCAGCTGCTTCGTCAACCAATAACAGATCGCAATCCGGCTTAGATTTAAGTAATTCATCTGCTGCGACGAATCTTAAACTGCCACCTTGATGACGAATGTGAGTAGCGTTAACCACTTCGCAAGATTCCAACCCTTGGCAAGCATGAGAAAATACCGGTTCTACCGCTTTCACTGAAGGCGCGGTAACAATAATATAAAACCCGTGACGCTCAACTAACAGCTGCGCTGCGGCAATACCCAATGTCGAGCTTTTACCACGCCCTCTATCCGCAGTGAGAATCAAAGGACGTTTACGATGTCCAGACACTACCTTTTTAACTAATTCAACAGCCGTGTTTTGCTGTTCAAATTTATCCAATCCGTTTTGGGCGCTTTGCATCTGAGGAAGAGCGTGAGTTGCTTGAACTACATCGCCTGCTTCATTGTGTTGTGAAACAGAAAACAGTTTATCGAAATGACGTTTTAACCAACATTGACCAAAGCTCTCGCTATCTTCAGAGGCATCAATTTTTGGCGGCAACACCAACAGCAGCCCACCACCAACTAACGAACCCAACGCGGCACTAAAACCATTCGCATCGAACTGCTCTCTAAAATCACAAACAAGAACTTGGCACTCACGACCAAGCAGTTGTTGGCCTTTTTTAACTGGAGCATGAATCACACCTTCAAATGGCGTACCGCCAATCTGGAAGATACTCGGAATGTTTGAATCTTGAAGGAAGGTAAAAACAGCAGAGTTTTGCCAATCAAAATCGCCATCAAAGACCACGCCGTAGCGGTGATCGTTATATTGAGCAATATTAGAAAGTGTATGTAGAAAAGTGTTGGTTGGGTTTGTCATAGTTAGCGTCCAGATTCATCTAAACACAGTTTATCACAGCCAAATAAAAAGCCGCATAAAGCGGCTTTAGAGGAGTAATGAAAAGTCGTCGACTTAGTCGAGCTTCGATTGAACGAAGGCGAGGATTTCTTCCATTGTTGCATCATCAACTTTCTTAAGGTTCAACGCCAAGTTTGAACCCTTACGGCTGTAGGATGCGCGGCCCTTAATAAGCTCAACTTTTGGAGAAGCTTTCTTCGCTGGCGCTGGCGCCAATTCAAGAATCCAACCTTCCAAAGTTTCTGTCACGTCTTTGGTTAGACGAGTTACGCCTTGAGCTTCGCTACGCTGCCATACAAAACCTTCAGAAGCATCACACTTAGTGAGTAGTGTTTGCTGCTGCTCACTCGTCAATCCACCAAACTGCTTGTGCAGCTTAACAATGGTTGGACGCCCAAGGTCGCTCACATTTGGGTAAGCTTGTAGCAATTCAAGTGGTAAAGCGGCCGCTTTCAATGCACCACTCACTAAAGCTTCACTGCACTGAAACATTTTCGCCAGTGCTTTCTGGTCTTCAGCTTCGCCTTTATCTAGCTTCGCTTGCATCTCTTTGCCCTTCTCGTAAAGAGAAAGCGGTTTATGAGCGTTAGCAACGTCTGATAGGAACTTAGCGTGTTCGCCGTTAATGTTTTCAGCAACATAGATTAGGAACTCTTTGTCAGCCAAAATACATGACATACGACGACGGCTACCATCAAGAACTTCAATCTTACCGTCTTTGTTCTTACGACCAACCGCTGGGTATTGCTGACCACGTTCTTTCAATGTTGTAAGAACATCAGAAAGCGCATGCTCGTTTAAGAAAGATTGCTCACGAGCATTCTCTTCAAAAACAACCGTTCGAGTTGCCACTTCAGCCGCAGGGATTCGAACCAATTCAAATGAAACTAAATCTTCGCCAGCAACAGAAAGCTCGATCACTTGAGCCTGTTCTTTTGCCGCTGTTTGCGCTTCTTGTGGTGTTGCTACGCGACGTTTGTTTGCTTTACCAAATAGCTTTGCATTTAAGTCAGATGTTTTAATTGCCATTGTTGTTATCCCTGATTAAGTGAAGGCCAGTTGCTATGTAATACGCGCTCTAATTCTAGAGCACTTTTTTGTACTGCGTCTTGAGCAACAGCTAGAGTTTTCTTACCGCCCTCAAAGTCGCTCACCGTTAGATCGAAAACCGTGCTGTAAGTGTCGGCACAGGTTTCAAAAGCACGGCTTCTTGGAATGGTTGCCATCATTACTTGGTCATTCAACAGGTAATTCATTTCAGTCAGAACTGACACCTGTTTCTTGTTATCGTCTTCAAACATGGTTGGCATTAGACGAACAAATTCTAGCCCTTTCCAATCATCCGGGAACATTTCGTAAACCGTTGGTAAATGCTGGAAGAAGTTAACCGTTGAAGCCCAATCCAAACGCTTAGCAGCACATGGAATCAGAAGTGCGTTCGACGCGTACATTGCATTCCATACTAGCGGGTCAACGTGCGGGCCGGTATCAATCATAATCACATCGAAATCATCGGCGATTTTGTCGATAAGCTTCTCTTTTAACAGACGAACAATATCAAGTGACTGATCTTGTGAAAGGCTTTGCCACGCTTCAGCGTTAAACATCGCATCTTCTGGGAAAGCAGAAATTGTCTTGAGGTTTGGATACTGAGTTGGCAATAGTACGTTCTTGCGAAGGAATTCCAGGTCGACACCTTGGCCTTCAGGCACATTGTCCAGCATGATATCGACGGCAGAATAAATGCTGTCGTGCTCTGCACCACTAATTTGTGGGTTTAAGAACAGACGCAAAGAACCTTGTGGATCCAAGTCAATCAAACAGATACGGTAGCGCTTATCTAAATTCAGAGACAAACAAGCGGCTAAGTGAACCGCTGTCATTGATTTACCCGTACCACCCTTCTGGTTTTGTACGTTGATAATCCATGGCTTATTGTCAGCGTGCTGCTTACGTTCATGGAACTTTGGCACTTCTGCCGCTTCCATCAACATGTGAGCTTCTGTCAATGAAATCGAGTAATGATTGGCGTTGTTCTTTGTAAACTGATGGCCATCAGCTTCAAGTTTAGTGATCGCTTCATCGAGTTTACGACGCGTTAAACCAGAACGAGTCTCCATCATAGCTTTAGACATTGGAGGGAAATGTTCATCACTTCGCTCTTCCAAAATAATCTCAATTCGGTCAGCCTGAACTTGTTGAGTTTGTTCGGCCAGCTGATAGAGCTTATCAATCGTTTGTTCTCTTTTCATTGCCAGTTTCCGTAATGATTAACTAAGTACAAATTGTACAGCGATTAACAACAAACACAACAAAAACATGAACATACATTTATGAGTAAAATCACATAAAATAGACCGCGTTTTTACAATTTGATGAAACATCGCCTTAGACAAACACAAAAATGACCGTTTTTATCATGCATAACCATGTTATTTCTAGCCTACATTTAAAATGTTACAGCATCACTTATTTACAATGTAAATGGAATTTCAGTGGAAAACCTTCGGAACGATTGAAATACAACCGTAGATTACGGTTGGTGTGATTTGCATTCGAATTTATAGATTTTCAACCCAAATTAAAATTAAAAAACGCTCAATGAACAAAAGATTCAAAACAGAAGAGAAGATGAGGTGTCAAAAAACAATAGAGGATTGGAGCCTAACCGGAAGAATGATCATGGAACACATCCAGTGTAAGATAATTAATAACGCCAAATTATGAAGCATGATCAAGGCGTAAACTTAGCAATATTGATCCGAGCAACTGCACATTGGAAATGATCAACTTCCGGAAAAATGATCAAGTAAACATCGTTCCGGAAGCATGTAATTTATGAGCTAAGTTACGGACAAATGCTTTTGGAATGGGGATTCAACGCCTATAAGGGCTCAATTATTGAAAATTCAATCGACACAGACCGAGAATACACAAACATGACAATTTCATGATCATGCTTCCTAGTTAAGACCCGCCAGCGCTAAATACATCAAACCAATCCATTTTCAGCGGATAGAGACTAAATTTTGCGCTCAATAGGGTAAGAACCATAAAAAAGTATGTTCTCTTGATCATTGTTCCGATAGATTGGCCGCCACAAGTGTCCACATAGACAAGTCAAAGGCGACTTAGAAACCGATGTTGAATTCCGATCTGTGGATAAGCTGTATAAGTATAATGATCATGCTTTCGAACCAATAATGATCATGCTTACAATGACTTAATGATCATCGTTCTGATGTTCTGTGATCATGCTTTCTTAAATTTAATGATCATAGTTTCGGAACCTTTATGATCATGCTTTCCAAGGCGATTTATTTTAATACTTTAAATTCAGCCACTTAAAGTCAAACTTACGTCCAGATCATTAGATCACTTAATCATTTAAGATCATATTAATCAAAAAGATCAGTTATTTAAAAGCCAATAAATTCTCTTTATTTATGATCATTCTTTCTTTATCATTCAGGAACTATAGTGAAATTACGGTTAGTGTGATACGGATCAAAAATGAAACCAGAAGAGAAATTGTTAATTAAGGCACGAAGCCACAAAGATGGTCATTTATTTGAGGTATCTGAAACAGCCGTTGAATGGATAGAACAATATCAACACTTCAAAGGTGTCACCAAAAGCATCGTTGAGCTTCTCAACCTAATTTCACTTCGTGGGTTTAGCAGCAAAGACGGGTACGTTTCCACCACTGAGATTATTGAATCAACCGATGGTCAAGTCACTCGCGCGGCCTTACAGCAAAGGCTGAGAGCAGCAGTCAATATCGGATTGTTCAAACAAATCCCCGTTCGCTTTGAAGAAGGCCTTGCTGGTAAAACCATGTTGCATCGCTTTGTGAACCCAAACCAATTGATATCGGTACTGGGTGCCACCAGCTTAGTGACAGAAAGCGTGAAGCAAAATGAAAAGCAAAAGCGCTCTAAAGCCCTAGCTCAAACCAAAGTAAACAAGCGCTTACTGAATGAACATGGACTGAATACCCCACCAACGATGAAAGACGAAGCGGATCAATTTATTGTTTCGCCAACCAATTGGGCGGGGATTATTGATCAAGCGTTAGCGCCACCTAGAACTCGTAAGAGCTACCAGAAATCCATGGTTTCGATCTCTGGTACTCGAGCTGTGATCGAGACACGATCTTCTAAAAATATCATGACCGTTGACGATCTGATGACGCTATTCGCGTTATTCACACTCACCGTTCAATACCATGATCATCACCAAGATGATTACCATCTAGACGCGAAACACACGCCGAACAAAACACCACTCTACATCACGGACATTTTGTCTTTACGTGGCAAGAAAGACAGTGGTCCTGCACGTGATTCGATCCGCGACAGTATTGATCGTATCGAATTCACGGATTTCCAACTGCACGAGCTTACAGGCCGTTGGCTTAGTGAGAACATGCCAGAAGGCTTTAAGAGTGATCGTTTTCGATTCTTAGCTAGAACCATTACCGCATCGGAAGAAGCGCCTACAGAGGGCTCTGACGGTGAAATTCGCATTAAACCGAACCTATACATCCTCGTTTGGGAACCTTCGTTCTACGAAGAACTGCTGACGCGTGATTATTTCTTCCTATTTCCGCCAGAAATCCTGAAGCAACATACCTTGGTCTTCCAGATGTATTCGTACTTTAGAAGCCGCATGGCACGTCGCCATTCAGATTGCATGTTGCTCAGTGAGCTCAACCAGAAATTGGCGCGTAACATCGATTGGCGTCGTTTCTCTATGGATCTGATCCGCGAGCTCAGAAAGCTGGGTGAAGTCGGGGATCAAGAAGATACCTTCCTGGTTAATCTTTGGGGCTATCACTTAACGATCACCGCGTTGATCGAAAAAGGCAAAACGGCTGATTATCAGGTAGATATCAAATGTAATGTGGAAGAAGTACTACGTTACTCAAGAGCACGTACCACCAACGCAGGCAAGCGTAACATGGCACCAACGCTGCCGAACCCGCTTCGTAACGAAATGGTGTCTAAGCAGAAGCTGGAAGAGCTGTCTGAGATTATCGACGGTGAGTTTGAGCCAATTCAGCGCAAAGCACCTTCGCCACGAGGCAAATTGGGACGTCGAGTTAAGCAGCGTAAACACTCTGTTGAGATCAACGCTGACGAGATCATGATTACTCTCTCTAAATATACCTCTGCAGAGGCTCTAGAACGCAGTATAACGGCTTTGTCTGCTATGACAGGGCACTCACATGCCTCTATCAAAGAAGAGTGCTCAGAGCTCATTGAGAAGCTTGATTGGTTGAGAGTAGGGGAGGACGTTATCCCATACGAGACACTGAGTCGTTTGATTGAGCTTTACAACGACCGTGATAGCACCAGCAATCGACATTTATCCATTGAGCGTTTGATCTCTGGTTTAGCTGTGCGTCGTAAAGTGTGTAAACAGGTTCATGAAGGTCACCTTGACGAAAATGTGTTCCTTGCACTCGATGAAATGGCGATTGGCCATTAGTTATTTCCGATAGCGATAAGCCTGTTTTATGGTCGATGAATGGATAGTTTGAACACATTAGGTGCTGATTAAAACCGCACCTAACGCTGACAAAGTTCTGACAATGTAACGCATCCAGTTGATTATTATTTATCCCGAATAGACAACCTTTGTCCTTTCTTATGATTAATAGATTGGCTCATATTTTGTTACATCATACTGAATAGATTTTTGCGAGTTCCTAAGGGACTCGCTTTTTTTTGCCTGAAATTTGCATAATGATTAAAATTCAATAGCTTACGTATTACTCCTTACTGCTAACCCTGAAGCATGATCAAGGTTAGATCGTGCTTTTTACGGATCCTATTTGTGAAAGGATTCTGCTTTGGTGTTTGATCGATCAGGGTTAAACCGTGGAGTGGATCAGTGGCATTGACGTAGAGCTGCACCTTGATCATCGTTCTGGTGTTGGCTTGCCATAAAACGCACATGCGATTCGATCAGTTTTTCTGATTCTTCCTTCCAGCGCGGTTCTTGTTGTTGGTTAGCAAACTCCAAAGCCAGCACACATAAGTGTTGTACCCGCTTGGTACACCACTCTTGTAGGCCGGGTTCCGCTTTTGGGTCACAAGACACCGCCTGAAGCTTACCGTAAGCAAACATCAGGTATTGATAGGCCTTTTCTTGATGGTGCGGGTTTTCGATTGAGTTTCGATAGAAAGTAAAGATTCTCAGGCACCCGTCTAGCCAACATGCGATGCCTTTACTCTGCTCATCTGTGATCAATGGCCCCCAGAGCGCATCTGGAGGCGTTAAGATCAAAGGTTCTAACCGGTCCACTTGATCATGCTTTCGGTCTTTGTACCAATCTCCGATCCGCTCTAACCAAGTGTCTAGTTCATTCATGCAACGTTATCCCACTGTTTTACAAAGTGATTATCAGTAACTTGCTTGATTTCATGCTGTATTTCACAGCTCTGCTCTCGAATTCGGTCTGCGTTTATTGAATAGTTTGGCTCATTTTTGACGAGTTCGCCAAATGGCAGATCGGGATCGGGAACGGCAGAGATCAACAGTTTAGTGTACGGATGTTGTGGATTGGTTAAGATCGACTGGGTTGATCCCCATTCAACGAGCTGCCCTTTGTACATTACCGCCGTCTCTTCTGCGATGTAATGTGCCGTAGCAAGATCGTGAGTTATGTACAAAAAACCAATCCCCAACTCTTTCTTCATTTTTTGCATCAGGTTTAACACGCCAAGTCGAATTGAAACATCCAACATCGAGGTAGGTTCATCGGCAAGGATAAGCTCAGCACCGACTGCAAGTGCTCTTGCTAAATTAACCCGCTGCCTTTGGCCGCCACTGAGCTCGTGAGGGTATTTAGCGAGTGTTTCGATGGGGAGCTCCACCAGCGTTAATAGCTCTTTGAGACGCTCTGTGAGAGCCTGTTTCGTGGCAACTTGCTTATGGATTTTAAGCGGGCGCGTTAAGTGGTGCTCAATGGTGTGAGTTGGATTAAGTGAGCCAAATGGGTCTTGAAATATCATTTGTACGCGGCTGCGGTAATCCAAGATATCTTTACGGCTTTTTAGGGTAGAGATGTCTCTGCCATTGAACAGTATCTCTCCCTCTGTCGGTGCGTAAACCTTGGTCATCAATCGGGCGCAGGTGCTTTTCCCGCAGCCTGATTCTCCAACCAGCGCCAATGTTTTACCGGCATGCAAATCAAAACTCACCCCATGTAGTGCTCTAAAGATCGCTTCTTTGCCAAATCCACCGTCGACGGTGAACTCTTTAACGAGGTTTTTCACTTGAAAAATAGGTTGTGACATGGAGCTCTCCTAGCACGTAGTCGCGTGCGCATGTTCGTGAATGTTAGGGAAAGAACTCCATAGCTTTTGGGTATAGGAGTGCTGAGGGTTGTTACGAATCTCATAGGCTTGGTTGATTTCAACGATCTGGCCGTGGCGCATGATGGCAATGCGGTCACATAGCTGGCTCATTAGTGCGAGGTCATGGGTGATGAACAATATCGAAAACCCAAACTCTTCTCTGAGTTGGTGTATTTGCTGCAGAATTTCGCGTTGTACAACCACATCAAGTGCCGTTGTCGGCTCGTCCATGATGATCAATTTGGGATTGAGGGCGAGCGCGATGGCGATGACTAAGCGTTGACGCATCCCTCCGCTGAACTGATGCGGGTATTCTGTTAGGCGGTGGCGTGGAATGTTTACAAGGTCGAGGAGCTTCTCTGCGCGGTCTTTGGCTTGTTCGTTGGTCATTCCTTTGTGGTGACGTAAAACATCAGCGAACTGCTCTTCAATGGTCAGTACGGGATTGAGTGAGTTCATCGCACTTTGGAACACCATGGCGATTTCGCTCCAACGCAAGGTGTTCAAGTGGTCGTCAGATAAACCGAGCAGATCTTGCCCGTTGAAAAGTATCTTCCCTCCAGAGATGAAAGCAGGCGGCTTGTGTAAACGGTTAATGGCAAACGCGATGGTACTTTTTCCGCACCCGGATTCGCCAGCCAAACCAAAAATTTCGCCTTGGCCAATGCTAAAGCTTACGGATTTTACGGCATTAAAATCACCGTCATCGGTGATGTAATCGACACATAGATTCTTCACTTCGAGAAGTGGTTTATCTGAATTTTCCCTAGACATGTAAATACTCAGTTATGATATTGATAACTATTATCATTAACATGCATTGGATTTAGTGGAAGCGACGAGCACGAAAAGGATGAAGTGCCTCGAAATTTAAATTGGGTTATTTCACGAATTTTCAGTAGAAAAGAAGCATTGAAAGCGGGGAAAATGAGAGTTGGATCAAACCACATTTCTTATGGGGAATCCTCTAAATGTAATTGCAGAAAATGGCTTTGGCAAAGTTTAAATGAGGCATTTATTAATTAGCTTTGTGAAGCGTCGGAATCATCACATTTCAGTACAGAATTTCTTAACAAGCGAAAAAGCATTTGCTACAGATTACCTGTCCATTACATGGTGCTTTTCGGAGGAAAACATGTCCATTAATTCTATCAACCATGATGAAATGACAAATATTGCAAACAAGTGGGATGCTGAAGAAGAAGTATCTTTCAAACCAGAAAAGAAAATGAAGTCTGCTGAAGCTCGTCGTCGTATCGAGACTCTAAGAGAAATTAGAGAAAGCGGTTTGAGTCTGGAAGAAGCGAGGGAGCTAGGTCTTATTCACTAATAATTCCCATTGCATTTAGAAGGGTGGCACAACGCCACCCTTTGATTTATAAATACTTTTTCATAATTCTTATCTCGATTAAATCAACCCTTTGCTTCTTTAGCTCGCTATTCCGCTTAACCTATCCCTTTTTGACATTACGCTTTATAGATGAAAAACACGCACATGGCATACTCTTGAACCAAGTTGTTTGACAGTAATATTCAACGCCACTAATTTTAAAGTTAACGCAAAAATATGCGATGTCGTTGGTAAGGAGAAGGCTATGTCTAATTCTGTGGCTCAAGCTAAAGAAGTGCTGTTTTACGAACCTGAAGATCCAAACGGATACCTGTCAAATTTTGCGGCTTGTCCTATCAAGGTGGGTGATCAAGTTTGGGCAACCAGCGAGCATTATTATCAAGCAATGAAGTTTATCTCCGAAGCGCTACGCAATACTATTTTGGAAGCCAGTACACCTGCTGAAGCGTTCTCTTTAAGTCGTGACTATGAAGACCAAGTTCGCGAAGATTGGTATGACATTCGTGTTGAAGTGATGCAGTTTATTGTGACTGAGAAGTTCAGACAGAACCCACAGTTTGCGCTGTTTCTTACCAACACCGGAGATTCGGTGATCAAAGAACATTCGCATAAAGACCACTTCTGGGGCGATGGCGGCGATGGAACTGGCGAGAACCATTTAGGTAAGATTCTGATGACAGTGCGTCAACAGCTTCTCACTCAGCAACAGCATTTAATTGCTTCGCATTGACTCGTCGATTCAGATAGCGGGCATATTTATGGTTGCTTGCCCCTACAGACGTATTTAAAAGGCCGCCCTGCTATTCAATATTTAGCAGGGCGGCCTTTTAGGTTTTAGAGAGTTAGGCATCAACGATAGTTAAAGTGTGTTACCAAGCTATTCGTTATCAAACGGTTCGCTATCAAGCTATCCGTTGCTAAGTTCTACGTTACGCTGGTGCTACAAGTAACTCTGTACGATGTCATCGAGCTGACCATCGTCTTTCATTTGGTCGAGGCGTTGGTTGATGAAGCTTTGCAGCTTAGGATCCATCTCAGGGTCAAACGCTAAATGGATAGGATAGTTATTGATTACAGAACCAAACTCTTGCATCTGGTAATCATCAATATTCAGTTTTTGCTCGTTTAGGTTGTATTTGATTCGAGATTCCATTTCCACAAACACGGTGTCACCGGGGGCACGGTTCAGGACTCGAAATGCAGCCGTGTAATCTTTTACTCGAATCTCGTTGAGCTTGCCCTGTTGGATATAAGGTTCCAAGTTCGGATACTCAAACCCCACCAGCAATACTACTGCTTTCCCGTCTAGATCATTGATTGTATTGAACTCAAATGGCTTTTTACCACTACTCAGCAACACGTGTTTTACATTGTAAATCGGGTCTTCAGATAGGTTCACAGATTGGATGTTTCCCCAACTAGGGCTTCCATAGGTAACCCAGTTTGGGTTTTCTCTCGCATCGAGCTTGTCGATCATTCGATTAAAAGGGTAGGTGTGATAGTTGATTTTATATTGGCTGTCATCAAACACGGCTTCCACAATATCTGAAACGATTCCTCTGTGAGATGACCCGTCAGTTTCGATCTGAAAAGGTTGCGCTTGGCTCGCAATAATGTAGTAGTGAAGAGGTTCGCTTGCAAAAGCATAACTGCTTGAAAACAAACTGACTATGGATGCAAAGATAAGATGTTTTTTCATAACCTTCCCTAGTTATTTGATGAATGACTACTATTATACTAGTTGAGTAATTGTAGTTTGCTAGGATAACAATAATGGTAATTTTTGTATGGTGACAAAAGGAAAACGCTATATTGGACTCTCCCGACAGTTGATCGGGGTAATCATCGCAATCAGCACCTTATTTACAGTTATAGTGACAGGTCTAGGGTTGTATGTGGAGTACCAAAGTCGAGTTTCTTTTATCAGCTCTCAGGTCGAACAGGTTAAGGCCGGTTATCTGTCCGGTTTAACGTCCAGCTTGTGGGTCGAAGACCGTGCTCAGCTTTTTGTTCAAGCAGAGGGCATCTTTCGTTTGCCGTCTGTGAGTTACCTCTTGATTGAAAGTCCCGATGAAAAAATCCTAGAGTTAGGACAAAAGACTGAAGGCCGATCTTATTCCCAGTCTTGGGAAATGGTACATCAGATGGGGGGCACCGATTTCCCGTTAGCGACGCTCACGGTGCAATCTGATTTAAGTATGATTCTTAATGATTTTGAAGAACGAGTGTTACTGTTGCTCGCCTTTGAAGCCGTCAAAATATTCTTGTTGTCTTTGGTATGTTTAACAATCGTCTATCGTCTCGTGGTGAAACGCTTAATGATCATGTCTTCTCAGATCAATCTGCAGCAGGTCGAAGATAATAAACCGCGCTTTTTAATACCCACCGATTCTGATTACAAAGATGAGATCTCGACACTAGAGAGCAGTTATAACCAGTCTATTGAACGTATTCGTCAACAATACCAAGAACTGGAAAAAGCTAAAGATGTTGCAGAGATTGCTAACCGCAATAAAAGTGAATTCCTTGCCAATATGAGCCATGAAATTCGTACCCCTATGAACGGGATTATCGGGTTGTCGTCTCTCCTTTCTGAAATGGACATGCCGAAGGAGCAAAAAGAGTATATCAACATGCTCAATACCTCTTCGCTTACGCTGCTCGACTTAATTAATGACATTCTCGACTACTCGAAGATCGAAGCGGGACGACTAGAGCTTCAGCAAGAGCCGATGAAAATGATGGGCATTGCGGCCGATGTTGAATCGACCTTCCGAGTGAAAGCTGAACAGAAAGGGCTTCGATTCCAATTAGCGATAGATCCTAAGATTCCAACCATGGTGATTGGCGATGCTACTCAACTTAGACAAGTTCTAAATAACTTAGTAGGTAACGCCATCAAATTTACCGAGCATGGGCACGTCACACTCTCTCTTCGTTTGGATGATGTGATTGATCCTGAGCAAAAGCTCAGAGTCAAATTTGAGGTTGTCGATAGTGGTATCGGTATTGCGGAAGACAAACAGAAATCGGTATTCGATAAGTTTCAACAAGCGGACGGTAGTACCACGCGTATTTACGGAGGCACAGGGCTTGGCCTAACGATATGCGAGAAGATCGTGACATTGATGGGCAGCAAGCTTGAACTAACCAGTGTCGAAGGCAAGGGCAGTACATTCTATTTCACTGCTGATTTTGATCCGTGTTTAGAAGTGGACGAACGCAATATCGATTTCAATAAGGTTTCGGTTCTGCTAGTGGATGACAGCCAACTGAACATGCGTATAACGTCTGCACAGCTTCAATCTTTCGGCGTTAAGTCTGAGTGCTGTGAAACGGCAAATCAAGCGTTAGAGCTGGTTTCAGAGTCTGTGGCCAAGTCATCGCCATACGACCTCGTGCTGATAGATAAAGTGATGCCGTCCGTTGATGGCTTTCAACTGGCGAGAAGCTTAGTTGAACGCTTTGGTAGCGAGTGTCCTAAGTTAGTGATGATCTCAGCTGATCCTAGAAAGCAAGATGAAGCTCGCGCCAAACAAGTGGGTTTTGTTGCCTACATTGCACGCCCTTATCAAGATAATCAGCTTAAATGGACCATCAGCGAGGTGCTCGCGAGAGCCGCTGATACTGCAGCCTTTACCTATCCGAACAGGGGTGAGGTCGCGTTTAAAGACACCGAACTTGTTCCGTTAACCAAACCTGCAGCGGTTGTACAAGAAACACTTACTGGCTCTGATAATGCGGCACTAGCTGATAAACAAGCGCCTATTCAAGCAGAGTCAAAACCTGTCGCGGTTGCTGGAGAATTTAGTGGTACGGTATTGGTCGTTGAAGACTCTCGAGTAAACCAACAAGTCGCTAAGATGATGCTCAAGAAGCTTGGCTTTGAGGTTGATATTGCCGACAACGGTGAAATTGGTGTCGAGAAATTTCAGGCCAACAAATACGAGATGATCTTTATGGATTGTCAGATGCCAGTTCTCGATGGTTTCGAGGCTACCAAGCAGATCCGAGCCCTTGAAGAGGGTTCTTCAAAACACATTCCAATCGTTGCTCTGACGGCCAACGTCGTGCAGCGAGACAAGCATTTGTGCTTCGATGTAGGCATGGATGAGTTTTTACCCAAGCCTGTTAACCAAGGGAAACTGAGAGAGATTGTTGCCAGTTTCTTATCGAAAGAGACTGAATCGGGCAAGGAGCATGAGCAAAAAATAGTTTAGTTGAGTATTTCTAAGCTTACTTTCTTTAAAAGAGTGGTGAGGTGAGTGAGGCATCGTCTTTTATGCCGTTGGTTTTGTTTTAAGTATCGTGTGAAATAAAATGGCAAAGGTGGTCTGAAAAGACCACCTTTTTTGTTTGTGTAGATTTGAACTTAGTCTCTGTTTATTTAAACTTAGTCTCTGTCGATCGCAAACGGAGACCATGCTTGGCGAGTCGGCATCACTTCAACGCGGTTGATGTTGATGTGATCAGGCAGCGTTGCGATATAAAACATCTGCTCGGCGATATCCTCTGCTGACAACGGTGTGGTGCCTTGGTAAAGATTGTCTGAAGCCGTTTGGTTGCCTTTGGTTCTTACTAGAGTAAATTCCGTTTCTGCGATGCCTGGGGAGAGGTCAGTCACTCGTACCCCTGTGCCTTGTAGGTCGCAACGTAGGTTGTAACTAAACTGTTTTACAAACGCTTTGCTTGCGCCATACACATGGCTTCCTGGATACGGCCATTGCCCAGCAATTGAGCCTACGTTGATGATTGAGCTGCCCGCACCGCTTTCAATTAACTTCGGAAGCAGAGCATGTGTGACATTGACTAACCCAGTGACATTGGTGTCGATCATAGTGTGCCAATCTTTTAAGTCCACATCAGGTGCGCCTTCCGGTGCCAAGGCTAAGCCTGCATTGTTAACCAGCGCTGTAATCGACGAAAACTCAGAGGGTAGCGAATCAACTGCTTTTTTTACGGCGTCTGCGTCTCGAACGTCGAGTTGAATCACATGTACAGGCACCGTCAATTCTTCCTTTAGGTCGAGTAGCCTTTCGATTCGACGGCCAGACAACACTAACGACCAGTTATCTTCTGCAAAACGTTTTGCCGCTGCTTTGCCGAAACCTGAGGTTGCCCCCGTAATGAACGCTATCTTATCCATAAATACATCCTTCTAATTTGAAATTAACATAAGTAGTGCCATGCCGATCAAAATCGGCGCGGTCGTTGTTTTTGCAGACAAGTTCGGTACTGATAGATAAAGCTTTTGCCCCAGTACATTGCCAATCAAAGCTGCCGGTAATAGCCATAAACCTGTGATGAACGATCCTTGGTTAAATGCGCCAATCCACATGAAGCCGATCAGTGAAATCGCTGAACTCAACAGAAAAAATACAATCGCGGTGGATCTCTGTTCACTGGTTTTAATGGTTAGATTCATCAAATACGTCACTAATGGCGGCCCACCTGAAGAGGCGGTGGTCATGCTAAACCCCGAAATTGCTCCCGCCCAAAACGCGTGTCGTTGGTGTAACCAAGTGAGGCGTAAGTCCAAAATAATCAGCGTACCAGCGACCAAAGACATCATCGCGATAAAGGCCTTCAAACCTGATTCCGATATCACGCTAATGAAATACAGCGAGAAAGGCACTGCAACCAACATACCTATACACAGCGGCGCAATAAGCCGGATATTAATGGTGGTTTTACTTCGCTTGAGCAGAGGAAAGGTACTTAAAAAATCCAACAGGATAGCGATGGTTACGGCTTGCAATGGTGAAACAATAAAGCTGAGAGAGAGTGCTGCGATAATCGCAAACCCAAACCCGGAATAACCTCGAATTACTCCAGCAAACAGAATCATTGTCATCGCCAATCCCATTTCCACTCTTGCTCACCTCTTTGCTTTTGATATTGCTGCTGCGTTAATTAGCGTTCGATGAGACTTGTCTCGTCTGCCTTTCAATCTATTCACACCTAA
Source organism: Vibrio sp. 14G-20 (assembly GCF_026241515.1). GTDB lineage: Bacteria > Pseudomonadota > Gammaproteobacteria > Enterobacterales > Vibrionaceae > Vibrio. The sequence goes on along the minus strand of NZ_JAPHPW010000007.1, from coordinate 146,301 downwards.
GAATTTTGAATAGAGCCAGATCGACGATTGGATTGGGTCAGGCTGTTGTTTGGATCGGGGACGAGATTTGAGCTGATTCACTGGCCCAAGATTTTGTTGAAACTGACACTATGAGCTTCGCCCTGTTTGGGACGAAGATTATTGCATCCGATAGCGCAACCTTTTCAATCTCGTGCTTCGCGTCTTTTATTCTCGAAGACGAGTCAAGCTCGAGCGGTTGTGAATCTAGTGTTGTTTATGGAGACGATGAAATGGAAGTATCAACAGAACAGCTTGTAAACCAAGATATTATCGACCTCGACAAGAGCGTATTTCATTCTTGGTCAGTTCAGGAAGCGGCTGAGCCTATCGCCATTGCTGGTGGGCAAGGGTGCAAAATGTGGGACTACGAAGGTAAAGAGTACCTTGATTTTAGTAGCCAACTGGTTAACACCAACATTGGTCATCAGCATCCACAAGTGATTAAAGCGATTAAAGATCAGGCTGATTCATTGGTGACCGTTGCCCCTGCGACAGCAAACCTCACTCGTGGTTTGGCCGCTAAACGTATTTTGTCTAAAGCACCAAGCACGTTTAAGAAGGTGTTCTTTACCAACGCAGGCGCAGATGCCAACGAAAATGCAATTCGTATGGCAAGACAGTTCACAGGACGCGATAAGGTGCTTTCTGCTTATCGCTCTTACCACGGAAATACCGGTACAGCGATTGCGGCGACGGGCGATTTTCGCCGTATTCCAAACGAGTATAGCCGTGGGCACGTTCACTTCTTCAATCCATTTCTCTATCGAAGCGAGTTCAACGCGGCGACTGAGGCAGAAGAGAGTGAACGTGCCCTGCAGCATTTAGAGCGAGTGATTGAATGCGAAGGGCCAACGGCGATTGCGGCTATTATTCTAGAGACCATTCCGGGAACAGCGGGCTTCCTCATTCCGCCAAAAGATTACCTTATTGGTGTGCGTGAGCTTGCAACTAAATACGGTATTCAATTGATCTTTGATGAAGTCATGGTCGGTTTTGGTCGAACGGGTAAGTGGTTTGCGTTTGAGCACTTTAATGTCGTGCCGGATCTTATTACTTTCGCGAAAGGGGTTAACTCGGGTTATGTTCCAGCTGGTGGTGTGGTGGTCAGCGAACCGATCGTTGAGTACTTTAAGTCGAACTTCTTTATGGGTGGCTTAACGTATTCTGGTCATCCTCTAGCGATGGCTTCGATCGTTGCAACGCTCGATGTGATGGAGCAAGAGGGCATTGTTACGCATGCTGATAATGTCGGAAACAGCGTTCTTGGGCCGCTTCTGCTTAGTCTTCAAGAGCTGCATCCTATGATTGGTGATGTGCGCGGTAAAGGGATGTTCTGGGCGCTTGAATTGGTCGAAGATCGAGAAAGTAAAACGCCATTGAGCAATGAGAAAATGGGTCAATTGAAAGCGGAGCTAACGAAACGAGGCCTGTTAACCTTTATTGTTAATAATCGTATTCATGTAGCTCCTCCTTTGGTTATTCAACCAAGCGAGATAAAGAAAGGCGTTAAGATCATTGACGACGTTTTGTGTGAGCTTGCATCTTAATTTTTCAATCGGATAACCAGTAACGAAACCAAGGCGCTTTGATAAGGACTCCCCATTCTTGTTTAAGTGTCTGGCTTTTAGAGTGTTATGTCGATCCTAAAAAGAGCATCAATTGATGCTCTTTTTTACGTTATTCTCTTTTTAATTCATGCTCATTGAGAGTGTCGGTAAAAAGCCCTAATTGATGCTAAATCTTCATTACTTCAGACAGCTCTTTGATGCCGGGAGCGATCAGATCTTTATCGATGGCGTGAAATCCTAATCGGAAATAAGAGTTGGGATCATATTCTGACAATGATTCATAACCCGATTCCGTTTCGGAATTAGTCATAAAGTGTGAATACCCGGTTTCAATCAGTATCCCTTTCTGTGCGGCTCGCGAAGCCAGTCGCTGGCTGTTAATGTGGCTCGGTGTTTGTAGCCATAATGAGTTGGCTTGCTCGCTTTGTGCGAGTCGTTTGCAATCAGGTAAATACTTTAAGACGGCATCATTGAGCAGTTTCCAACGCTGACGCGTGTTCTCTCTGAAGCGTCTTACAAAACTGTCGTAGTAGCCTTGTTCAATAAAGTGAGCCACTTCCATTTGAACGCGGCTTGGTGCATGTCGATACATCAACCTGCGCAGTATTCTAAGGTCGTAGATTAGCTCCTCCGGTGCCACGATGTAGCCTAACCTTAAGCCGGGTGCCAGTAGCTTAGAGAAGCTACTAACGTAGATGACACGTCCTTCTTTATCACTGGCTTTCAGCGCAGGCTTTGGGTTCCACTCCACGTTGCACTCGGCATCATAGTCATCTTCTATAATCACTGCATCATTGGTTTTAGCCATCTCAAGTAACTGAGTTCGACGTTCGTCACTCATAGTCACACCTGTGGGCGCTTGATGGCTGGGTGTGACATAGAAGTGGTCACACAGTGAAGAGTGTTCATTGAACCTCAAGCCTTGTTCATCCACTTGATGAGGGTGTAACTGTGCACCAGAGAGATTAAAGATGTGGTTCGCTTCTTTGTAACCGGGGTTCTCGACACCAACTCGACTCTGGTGATTCATTAACAAGGTCGAGAGCAGATAGAGCGCGTTCTGAGAGCCTAAGGTTATTAAGATCTCATCGCTTTGAGCATGAATACCGCGCTGTGGGAGCACTCTCGTGCGTATCTGTTCCACCAGCATATCGACGTCTTTATCGACCTTGTCGCAAAGCCAGCGGTGATCATGTGGGTCTGAGGTGACCTTTCTTGTCGCTTCTCGCCATTGAGCTAATGGGAAGTCATTGATAGAGGGTTGGCCAAAAATAAATGGGTATTGGTAACAACTCCAATGCGAGGGTTTGACGATGCGTGGGTATTGGCCCAATTGCAGCTTAACGCGTTTGCTCCAATCCGGTGCATTGTCGCTGTCGGTTGATTCAAAATGATCCAAACTCGTGTCGATAGTATCACTCGGATTTTGATACTTTTCTGAAAGGTAATAGCCGCTGCGAGGCTTACTGATGAGGTAGCCATCGTCGAGCAAACTGTCGTATACCAAGGAGACAGTATTGCGTGAAACACCCAATTGGCTAGAGAGCTTACGACAAGACGGAAGCGCTTGTTCAGCCGGAAAAATACCATTCAATATCGCCGTCACCAAGTAGCTACGTACTTGTTCTTGCAGGCTTCTTTTGGAATCAAACTCGATGAAACAATTGTGATTTATCGCCATGAGATACAGTCCTTATTCTCAGTGAACCTCAGTCCAATCTGTATAAAATAGCAAGAAGTGCGCCAGAGTTCATATTGATATTTTAAGAGTGTGTTTTGCTCTCTCTTAAACTCAAAAGTTACTTTGTCCCAAACTAGAAAACCGCTCTGTCCCAACCTGAAAATTAAATTGGCTCTACGTCTTCGATGCATTCCGTTCATAAAGTAAAGGCAGGCAAATAATCTCGATAAGGAAAGCGTATGAAACAGGGAATGACGATGAAGGCATGGGTTTCAACAGCGGCAGCAACCGTCGTGCTGGGTTGTTTTGGTGTTGCACAAGCATCAGAACTTTCAGCCATTGAAAAGCAAGGCTTTATGAAAGTGGCGACAGAAGATAACTACTCACCATTCAACTACATTGACCGAGGCAAGCCTGCGGGGATTAACAAAGATCTGCTTGATGAGCTGCGTGAATATTCAAAGTTCGATATTGAACAAGAGATCTTACCTTGGACAGGGTTGCTCGCCTCAGTATCTGCGGGTCAATACGATGTGGCGCTAACGGGCGCTATCGTGACAGACGCTCGATTGAAGGTGTTTGATTTTACGCCGCCTATTGCCTCAGCACAGCATTATTTCTTAACCAGAGCGGATGCTGACGACATCAATACGGTGTCGGATCTAGACGGCAAAACGGTGGGATTACAAGCGGGTAGTGCTTTGTTAGAGCGACTGCCAGAGCTCGAAGAAATGCTCGAAGCACAAGGTAAATCTTTAGGTAAGGTCGTTCAGTACCAATCGTACCCAGAAGCGTATTCAGATTTAGCTATTGGCCGAATCGACTACGTCATCAACAGTGTGGTCTCGGTTAACGAGGTAGTGAAATCTAAGTCTAACGTCTTTAAAAAAGGTGAGGCGGTATCTGGCCCTGGTTTCGTAAGCTGGCCTGTTCCAAAAGAGAGTCCTGAGCTATTGGCTTATCTCACTGAGTTTTTCATTCATCTAGAGCAAACAGGAAAAATGGCAGAGTTGCAGAAGAAGTGGTTCGGTGAATCGTTCGAGCATCTTCCTTCGGAAGCCATCACTTCAGTAGAGCAGTATCACAAGCTAACAGCGGTCCAGTAGATCAGTAAGCACGCGCTGGCACAAACAGTTAACGCCTGTTTGTGTCCATGCCAATGGGTTCAAAGCGGTTTAACCCATGAATCATTTGCGCAAAACCTATCGAAAGAAGTCGCTTATCAAAGAGGTCGTTTATGGATTATTACGCTTGGGAACAGTTGCTACAGGGCGCGTGGGCTACGGCATGGATATCGGCAGTCTCGATTGTATTAGGTGTTGTCATCGGGCTAGTCATAGCCTTGATTCGAATGATGAAAATCCCGTTTGTGGATCAAATACTGGGTATCTATGTCAGTTGGGCCCGAGCAACACCCTTGGTGACACTGGCTCTGTTTATCTTTCTTTCGTTCCCGTCATTTGGCATCAATTTAGATAAACACGTTTCTGCCATTTTAGCGCTCACACTCAACACATCGGCATTCAATGCTGAAATTTGGCGCAATGCCTTTCTTAACTTTTCAAAAGGGCAAATGGAAGCGGCCGAAGCGATTGGCATGCGACGCCTGACTTATTTTCGCCGAATCATGTTCCCACAGATGGTGATCATGAGCTTACCTGCGCTCGTCAATGAGATGTCGTTCTTAATCAAAGGCAGCCCAGCGATTGCAGTGATCGGTATCGTGGATCTAACCCGTGTCACCAACCGAATTGCAGCGGTTACCTATGAGCCACTCGGGCCAATATTATGTGCTGGTGCCATCTACATGTTGATTATTGGCGTGTTGGTGAAGTTGCAAGCTGTGGCTGAAAACCGAGCCACTTATCTGCAGCAATAAGTGCATACATCTGTTAACAGCAGCAGCAACAGTTTGGCCGTCATAACTACTTGGTCAGCAACACCATTTACCTGCTTATGAAGCGTCATTGAGTGGGTAAATTTAAGGAGTAAATATGGAAGAATGGAATATTATCTGGCAACAAAAAGAGCTGTTTGCTTCTGGTTTTGTGACCACGTTTTATCTTTTTGTTTCGTCTTCAATCTTGAGTTTCGTCATAGGTATTGGTTTGTTGTATTGTCTCGAAAACTCGAGACTCGGTGTTAAGTACACCATCAACAGCTTGATAGGCATGATGCGTACCTTACCGTTTCTGATCTTAGCCTACCTCCTCTATTACGGTTTGCCTCAGATTGGCATTCGACTAGATGCAGTGACAGCGGGAATCATCGCGCTCAGCCTTTATCATGGTACGTATTTCTGTGAGATTTTCCGCGGTGTGCGTAAAGGGTTAGAGCCTGGCTACATCGAAGCGGCGCACGCTTATGGCTTCTCTAAGCTGAAAACTTTTACCCGAGTCATCACACCCAACGTGTTATTTAAGTCGGTTCCTCTGATCACTAACCAACTTATCATCTGCTTAAAGGACACCGCGTTTCTTAGCATCATTACCGTCGCAGAAATTACCGCAGCAGCCAACAGTATTCAATCGACCTACTTCATCCCATTGAATGCCTTCATCATTGCTATCGCGCTCTACTGGGCTGTGAGTATTGCACTTGAAACCATCACCAAACGAATCCAAACCAAAGTTGAACTTAGAGGGCTTAGCCATGCTTAAACAATCAGAGATTATTGAAACAGAAGCACCGATTAACCCCTCTTTGGGAGTGAGTTTGGAAGTGATTGAGTGTGAGCCACTGTTGGAAGAGCGTGAGACGATCATCAACATTGAAAACTTGTCGAAACAGTTTGATGGAATCGAAGTATTACGAGACATTAACCTCACCATCAACAAAGGCGATGTGGTCAGCATTCTCGGTTCGTCAGGGTCGGGCAAATCGACGTTATTGCGCTGCATGAACTGGTTAGAACAACCAGAACGCGGCACGATCTTCATGGGTGATGAGCGAATTGGTATCAACTCTGAAACGGGGAAGCCGCTCAAATACAAAGAGTTGGCGAAACTTCGAGAGCGCCTTGGGATGGTCTTTCAAAGCTTCAACTTATGGCCGCATCTCACCGTTTTACAAAACGTCATGGAAGCGCTGGTACACGTGAAGAAAATAGCGAAGCCTGACGCTGAAGAGATGGCTCGTAAGCAACTCGATAAGGTGGGCATGTCCCACAAGCTAGAGAGTTACCCAAGTATGTTATCGGGCGGACAAAAGCAACGTGTCGCGATTGCCAGAGCACTCGCGATGGAGCCAGATGTATTGTTGTTTGATGAGCCAACCTCGGCGCTCGACCCTGAATTGGTCGAAGAGGTACTCCTAGTGATGAAGAAGCTATCGCAAGAGGGCTACACCATGGTGGTGGTTACTCATGAGATGGAGTTCGCGCGTCAGGTGTCGGATCAAGTGGTATTTCTTGAGAAGGGGATATTGATTGAGAAATCTAACCCAGAGAAGTTCTTCACTAACCCAGATTCACCAAGGGTTAGGCAGTTCCTTAAACTTGATTCATGAACTAGATGATTCACATCACCTTAATGTTTGATCGTTAAATCCAAAACTCCGACCTAATCAGTCGGAGTTTTTGTATGTGTGGGATTCTTCTCTTAAGTAGGCACTGCATTACCCAATACTATCAATATGGATCACTACTGAGTCTGGTCGCCAGTATTCCAATTCGCAGTCCATTAGCTCACCATCTTGTTTGTAGTTCACTCGACAGATCTTAAGAACAGGTTGCCCTTCAGCTAAATTGAGCGCCTTAGCGACATGCGCAGGGGCAGAAGTGGGAATCACATCGAAGCGCGATCGTTTAGTTTCGTAGCCGTATTTTTCTCGATAGATGCCTGTCAGCGACATGGTGAGGTTTTCCGACAACACCTTCTCAAATAGAGGTGCTTTTAAGACGTTTTCAACGAACAGCACCGCTCTGCCATCAATAAATCGTAATCGCTCAATCACGTGTATCGGGGTTATCTGGCCTATTTCTAATGCCTTGGCGTAATCGCCTGCCGCCATTTCTGTGCGAGTACCTAGTAATTGAGTTTCTGCAATACGATGTTGCTCGCGAATCATTTGATGAAAGTGAGAACGCGACAATGGGTTATAGCGAATTCGTTCGGGTGACACATACCAGCCACGGCGCTCTTCTCGGTATATCAAACCTTCGGTTTCCAGAGACACCAACGCATCTTTGAGCGTGATTCGTGTGGTGGAAAACAGCTCGCTGAGGTTTCTTTCTGATGGCAACTTTTGCCCCTCGGTGAAGATACCTGATTGAAGTTGTTCTCTAATACTTGCCTTAATTCTGCCTAGCTGTGTCCCTGATTGCGCTGTTGCCAATGTTCTCATTGCTGATCTAGTCCATAAGTTCGTGTGCTCAATAAGGTAAACCATGGAGTTAACAGAAATGTGACAGTAAACAATGGCTTACTGTCATATGAGTGACATATAACTGCCACAAAAATGCATCCTAACTGTCAAATAACTTGCGCGAAAGCGTCACACTCCGGCGATAGCATACAAAACGAACTTACTGATCTAGTCCAGAGGGATAGAGACAATGAAAACTTTGCTTAGCCGTTCAACTGTATCGCCAAGAAAACTGATGGGTTCACCTACAAAGCTAATAGGTGCGACGCTAATAACGGCAACACTTTCAATGCCAGCGATGGCAAAGGATGCTGATCTTGAGTCACTGGTAAAAGCCGCTCAAAAAGAAGGTGCGGTTTACAGTGTGGGTATGCCAGACAGTTGGGCAAACTGGAAAGGCACATGGGCAGACCTGAAAGCAAACTACGGTTTGAAGCATCAGGATACTGACATGAGCTCAGCGCAAGAGATCTCGAAATTTGAAGCAGAGAAGAAAAACGCAACCGCTGATATTGGTGATGTGGGTTTTGCATTTGCACGTGTGGCAGTGAAGAAAAACGTCACTCAGCCATACAAACCAACCACTTGGAATGACATTCCGGACTGGGCGAAAGACAAAGATGGTCACTGGGCTCTGGCTTACACCGGCACTATCTCTTTCATTTCCAACAACAACCTTGTTGAAGATGCGCCGAAAACTTGGAGCGACCTACTAGAAGGTGACTACAAAGTAACAGTCGGCGATGTCGGTGTAGCAGCGCAAGCAAACAACGCGATTCTAGCGGCTGCGTTTGCTAACGGTGGTGACGAGTCAAATCTAAAGCCGGCGATTAAATTCTTTGGCGAGCTAGCGAAGCAAGGCCGTCTGTCTTACACAGACCCAAGCATCGCGAACCTTGAAAAAGGTGAAGTGGAAGTGGCAATCATGTGGGACTTCAATGCACTGAACTACCGCGACACGATTGACCGTGAGCGTTTCACGGTGAGTATTCCACAAGATGGTTCGGTGATCTCTGGTTACACCACCATCATCAACAAATACGCGCAAAACCCGAATGCGGCGAAGTTGGCTCGTGAATATATCTTTAGCGACCAAGGCCAAATCAACCTAGCAGAAGGCTACGCACGTCCAATCCGTAGCAACATTACGCTGCCTAAATCAGTACAAGACAAGCTGATCTCAAACGATGAATACAGCAACGTTCACCCAGTGACTGACTTCTCAGCATGGGAAAAATCAGCACGTCGCCTGCCACGTCAATGGCAAGAAAGTGTATTGATTCACCAACAGTAATCCGTATTCAAAACAAGCAATAGAGAATAGACCATGAGCAATAAGGTTATCCTTGTTGTTCTAGATGGACTGAACTATCAGGTAGCCCGTGATTGCATGGGCTACCTGAACGGTCTTCTAGAACTAAGCGATTTGCAGACAAAACAGGGCGATATACATGAAAAGCTGGGCGATTTGCATGAAAAACAGGGCGATTTGCATGAAAAACAGGGCGATTCGTACAGTAAACAGAGCACTTCGCAAAGCACGCAAAAAAACAAGTTGCGTGCCACGCTTTATCCGGTGCAGTGTGAGCTGCCGTCCATGTCACGCCCACTGTATGAGTGCATTTTAACGGGAGTCCGCCCTGTCGAGAGCGGCATCGTTAACAACCAAATCGTGCGTTTATCGAATCATGAGTCGATCTTTAGCTTGGCTAAATCGCAAGGTAAAGTGACGGCTGCAGCGGCCTATCATTGGGTGAGTGAGCTGTATAACCGAGCGCCATTTGATGCTGTGCGTGACCGCTTTACAAACGATGAGACCATGAACATTCAACATGGCTGTTTCTATCACTGGGATCACTACCCAGATGAAGCCTTGTTCTTGGATGCAGAGCACCTGCGCGTCACTCATCAACCTGATTTCTTACTGATTCACCCAATGAACATTGACGACATAGGGCACAAGCACGGGCTGGATTCTCGCCAATACCGCAACAGTGCACGTGGCGCGGATATCTACCTGTCGAATTACCTTGAGAAATGGGTAGATGATGGTTATCAAGTGATCATCACCAGTGACCACGGCATGAACAATGACTTGTCTCACGGTGGCATTCTGCCCGAAGAGCGTGAAGTGCCATTCTTTGTGATTGGCGATAAGTTCACACACCAAGAATGTTCAGTGAAACAGACCGACATCTGCGGCAGCGTGTGTCAGCTACTCAACCTTGAACACGATAAGTCTTACACTCAGGAATTGTTGGCCCTATGAGCAGTTCTGTAATCACGCAGAGCGATGGCTCTGCGCTTCAACCCAAAACCAAATCTTGGTTCAAACGCTTCAAGCCCGCTTTGTGGCTTGCGCCTTTCGCCCTATTTTTCTATCTGTTCCAACTGGCACCTATGGTTTGGGTGCTGATCAACAGCTTTTTCTATGACGACGAACTCTCTCTCGAAAATTACGCTGAAGTGTTCGACTCTGCCTTTATGATGCAGGCTTTTGGCAACAGTTTATGGTTGTCGATTTGGTCGAGCATTGTTGGCTTGGCGATTGCGACTCTGCTCGTTTCTTCACTGCGCCGCGTTGATTCTAAAATCCGCGATGCGGTGATTGCGTTTACCAACATGAGCAGTAACTTCTCAGGCGTGCCTCTGTCGTTCGCCTTCATCATCATCCTTGGCACCAACGGTGCTATCACCTTGCTGCTTAAGCAGTACGGGCTATTGGGTGATTTCGACCTGTATGGCAAGTGGGGCTTGCTGGCGATTTATATCTACTTCCAGATCCCATTGGCGGTGTTGTTACTCTATCCAGCGTTTGATGCTCTGAGTGACGACTGGCAAGCTGCCTCAGCACTGCTTGGTGCGAAAACTTGGCAATACTGGACTAAAATTGCGCTGCCTGTGCTATCTCCTGCCTTGTTTGGCACCTTTATCATCTTGATTGCCAATGCGATTGGTGCGTATGCGAGCGTGTATGCGTTGACCTCGGGCAACTACAACGTGATTACGATTCGAATCGCGAGCTTAGTATCGGGCGACTTGTTCCTAGAACCCAACCTAGCTGCCGCAATTTCCGTAATTCTGATGGCGATGCTGGCCTTCATCACCGTGATTAACCAATGGCTGATCAGCAAAAGCTACGTAGGGAAGAGAAAGTAATGAACACCGTAAATACTCGCTTTCATAAAACGGTTGTCTATTCGATTGTCGGCATCATGATGATCCCGATCTTAGCGACCTTTATCTACTCGATCTCTTCTCGATGGGGCGCAACGATCCTGCCGGATGGCTTCACGTTAGATTGGTATATCAACCTGCTGACGGATCTTCGCTTCTTGCAAGCCTTTGGTCGTTCACTGTTTATCTGCGTGGCGGCACTGTCATTGAGTGTGGTGTTGGTTCTGCCTGCGATTTTCGTGGTGTTTTACTATTTCCCGAAACTCGACAAGGTGATGAATATCCTGATCTTATTGCCGTTCGCTGTGCCTCCTGTGGTGTCATCGGTGGGTTTACTTCAATTGTATGCAGACAGTGAGATCTCACTGATAGGCACGCCGTGGATTTTGATTGGCACCTACTTCACTATCGCGTTGCCATTTATGTATCGCGCGATTGCCAACAGTTTTGAAGCGATTAACTTACACGACTTGATGGACGCTGCTCACCTGCTCGGTGCAAGCACCACTAAGGCATTTCTATTGATTATTCTGCCAAACCTTAAGAAAGGCTTAATGGCGTCGCTGTTCTTGTCGTTCTCGTTCCTACTGGGTGAGTTTGTGTTCGCCAACATCTTGGTCGGTACACGCTACGAGACACTGCAAATCTACCTATACAACATGCGTCAAACCAGTGGTCACTTCACGTCAGCCCTTGTGATGACGTACTTCCTGTTTATTTTCTTACTGACTTGGTTGGCAAGTCGTTTCAGCCAAGGAACAAAATAATGAGCTATGTAAATGCGAAAAGCCTCACCAAGCGTTTTGGTGACAACACGGTGTTTGAAGACATTGAATTTTCCATCGAGAAGGGTGAATTCATTACTCTGCTTGGGCCGAGTGGCTGCGGTAAATCAACTCTACTGCGTAGCTTGGCAGGCTTGAATCCTGTTGATGGTGGCGAAATCTGGGTGAATGGCGAAGAGATTACTCACCAAGTGCCGCAACAGCGTGGCATCGGCATGGTGTTTCAATCTTATGCGCTGTTCCCGAACATGACGGTTGAAGGCAACATTGCGTTTGGTCTCAAGATGAAAAAGCTTGCTGCCGATGAAATTAAACGCGAAGTCGCGAAAGTGATTGGGCTGGTGGACTTAACGGGCAAAGAGAAGTTTTACCCGCATCAGCTATCAGGCGGTCAGCGTCAGCGTGTCGCTTTGGCAAGAGCCTTGGTAGTTAAACCACGTATCTTGTTGTTGGATGAGCCGCTTTCAGCGCTGGATGCGAAGATCCGTAAACATCTGCGCCAACAGATTCGAGACATCCAAAAAGAGATGGACCTGACCACGATCTTCGTGACTCACGATCAAGAAGAAGCGATGATCATGTCTGACCGTATCTTCTTGATGAACAAAGGCGAGATCGTGCAAGCCGGCACACCCGAAGAGATCTACACTCAACCTGCCAATGAATTCGTGGCGGGGTTCATGGGACACTACAACTTGGTCCAAGCGAACAAGGCTAAGCAGTTGTTCAATATTGAAACCGAATGGAAGGTGGCGATTCGACCTGAATCTATCTACGTTAAAGAGCAGGGTCGACAATATGGCGAACATATCTCTGCGCCAAAAGCCGGTACCGTTCGCAACCACCAGCTCTTGGGTAACGTGATTCGATATCAAGTGGACGTTGATGAGTGTGAATTAACGGTCGACCTACTTAACCGCTCCTCTGAACGACTGTTGGCAAACGGCAGCCAACTTGAACTCCTGTTTAACCTTAACGAAATTCAACCTGTGAGAGCCTAAGATGTTCAAACCTTTGTATGTATTTGATATGGATGAAACGCTGATCAATGCTGACGCAGCGATGCTTTGGAATGAGTTCTTGGTTGAAAAGGGCATTGCCACAGCGCCCAACTTTATTGAAGAAGATAAGCGCTTAATGGGTCTGTATTCGGAAGGCAAACTGAACATGGAAGATTACCTCACGTTTTCCATGCAACCTTTAGCCGATATGCCAACAGAGCAAGTCACAGCATTGGTCGAAGAGTGTGTTGAGCATTATATTTTGCCTAAACAGTTCAAGCAGTCGAAACCTTTGATTGAGCAGCTAGAGAATGATGACATCGACATGTTGATCATCTCGGCTAGCGTCACTTTCCTAGTAGAAGAGGTCGGTCGCAAGATTGGTATCGAGAACGCACTCGGTATCGATTTGGTCGAAAACCAAGGCCGTTTCACGTCTCAGATCTCTGGCGTACCAAGCTACCGTGAAGGCAAAGTAACGCGTTTGAAAGAGTGGTTAGACAATCAAGAAACCAACTACTCAGATATCCACTTTTATACCGATTCAATCAACGACTTACCTTTATGCGAACACGCGGACTTTGCTTACTTGGTGAATCCATGCCCTCGTTTGAAATCACTGGCTGATCAACCGAATTGGTCGATTCTCAACTGGGATTAACGCTGATCCCATCTTTGAATTATGTTCGCTTTAGAACGAAAAAGCCGCTGATGAAAGCGGCTTTTTCGTTCGTATTATTCTATTTCTAGTTTGTAACCTATCCCGTAAATGGATTTAATGTAGTCACATTTTTCATTTATCGAGACCATTTTTTTACGTAAGTTTTTAATATGGCTATCGATAGTGCGATCACTAACCACTCTTCTATCGTCGTAGATTTTATCAATCAATTGATCGCGACTATAAATGCGGCCAACATTTTGATAAAGAAGGTGCAAAAGCCGAAACTCAGCTGGCGTTAAACTTAGCTTAATACCACATAGGACGGCGGTCATACTCAATTCATCAATATCAATGGCGTTCGTTGCTGACGTGGCTTGGGGCTTGTTGGAACGGCGCAAAATATTTTTCACCCTCACGACTACTTCTCTCGGGCTGTACGGCTTACATATATAATCATCTGCACCCAATTCAAGCCCAACGAGTCGATCGATCTCTTCGACCTTGGCTGTCGCCATAACCACAGGGATATCACTGAACGTTCTCAGCTCTCGATAAATATCCAACCCGTCTCGATTGGGTAGCATTAGGTCGAGAATAATGAGTTTAGGCGATGCTTGTTTTACCCAGTCAATGACAAGATTACCATCGATAATATGATGACTTTCAAGGCCAGAGTGCTCTAAGTACTCACACAGTACACTTGCTAATGCAGGCTCATCTTCGACGACTAAGATCACGATTTTATTTCCTTTGGTAACGCTATGATGATTCGTAGTCCACCCAATTCTGAGTGGTCGGCAGTAATGTGTCCTTGGTGCGCTTCAACGATATTTTTACAGATAGATAAGCCAAGCCCAGAACCGCCACTTGAGCGACTGCGCGATTTATCAACGCGGTAAAGCCTCTCAAACAAACGCGGAAGTGATGCATCAGGTACACCTGGATCACTGTCTTCAACGTTGATAATAATACTATCACTAATGTCGGTAACATCTATCGATACATGCCCATTATCGCTAGTGTATCGTGCGCTATTTTCCAACAGATTCACAAACAGTTGTGTCAGTAATCTCTCATCACACGAGGTAAACAGTGGGGCTGAATGGTCATAGTGCTTTGTTAATGTGATTCTTTTCTGTTCTAAACGGATCGAGTTTTGAACGATCACAGAATCAATCAGTTTATGTATATCAACGTTGTTTTTAACATTGAGGTTAAATCCGATGTCATACAGGGAGAGTTGATGAAGATCCTCAACGAGTTGACCCAGTGTGATGATTTGTTGATGTAACGAGTCGATATATTTTGGCTCAGGAGATCGGATACCGTCTTGTAGCGCTTCTAGTTCACTTCTTAGCACGGTGATAGGCGTTCTAAGTTCATGTGAAATATCCGATAACCACTGTTCTCTAAGTGTTTTTTGTTTTCTTAGTGTTTCGACTACACCGTTGAATATTCCGATGAGATCGGACAATTCATCATTGCCGCTTTTTTCAATGTAGAAATCGAGATCGCCATTTTCGATAGATTTGGCACCTTTCGACAAAGCACGCAATGGTTTCAAAAATCGCCTAACAAGAAATAAAGCGATAAGGAATGAAAGCAACACGGTAATCGAAGCGATAGTGCTTACATGCGTCGTTTGTTGTTTGAAAAAGCTTTCTGCCAAAGGCCCTGATATTTCATCCATCTGGACGATGGAGATATACCCAATCACTTGATCATCCCGTGTTATTTCGACTAGTGCTTGATGCTGACCATCTTCAAGGTGATATAGGTTTTCAGGAGGTCCAATTATAGCTCGCCCGTTTTGATCTAAAATGTTGAGTCGTTGCCAAATAGGTTGAAGATCTGGCGCTTCCGGCTCTCTTAATGGTGGTGGCGATGGGTGTCTGTCACGAGCATGTGGTCGTGAGGGGCCACCAATGCTACTGGCGATTAAATGTGGTTCACGTTCTAGCCGCCTCCACTTTTCGGAAGGTGAGTAATATTGCTTTAAGTTATTGGCGAGTTCTTGAGCTAGGGCAATCTCATTATTATTTGTGAAATCTTGGAGCCCTCTTTGAAAACTGGAGTTAATAAAATAGGTGAGTACAAAGAGCATGGTCACGCATACCATTAGTATTGAAACAAACAGTTTAGTGAAAATTGATATGCGCACGTTCTCTCCAGAAGTTAAAGTGAATTAGGACAGTAAAATGAATTAAGACAAAAGTGAGTTAAACCAATATTAGTCACCAATCGTGTGGGAAATGTGGACATTGATTTCTTTATTCATCTTAGGCCATGTATAAGCATCTTTTTGTTAGAAACGAATAGCGAGCTGACAGGGTGCTATACCCCATCAGCTCGCATTGAATTATCACTATTTTTGGATAACCCTCTAATAATTATTGACGTCTTGGTGGTGGCGGCGGAACTTCCTCTTCCGATAGACCACCGCTTCCATCTGCGTCTAGTTTGTCAAAGTCATCGGCGAGTGGACCTCTGAGCTCTTCTAATTGTAACTCGCCATCACCGTTTGCATCCATTTCTTCAAAACTTGGCATTTCTCTTGGACCTTCACGGCTTTCAGCACACGCTTGAAGCGCGAATGTCGATGTCAGTAAAAGTAATGCTGTCGTGATTTTTTTCATAATTTAATTCCTATTCGTAACCAAAAATAAGTGTATTTCTTTGACGCAAATAGGTTAGCGATCAAATTAGCAGAGAAAATGGATAAATCTAGGAGATGAAAGTTAGCGTTTAACTTTAATAGGGCATCAATTCATCAGCCCATCAAGTCAGGTTGTTTAAACCTCCATTGTTTCTACATAGTTTCCACATTTTCTATTTTTATCCTAGTCCATTATTGAACTCATGAATTTAATGCCTTTAGCAATAAAGGCAGAAAGCTATCGTTGGTATTGAAATGGATTATTTTTTAGGAGCCGTAGAATGAAGGCAATGGTAAAAAAATCAGTCGTTGTCTCTTCTACGTTGTTGGTTGCTTCTTATAGTAACGCTGCTCTTTATAGGGTGGTTTTGGAGGAATCACCAGTAGAAACGGAATCGGTGTATGGGGTTGCAGTTGAACCAGAGCTTGGTACAACGGATTGCTTTAGTACCAGTTGTGGTGACACCGATTACGCATTCGCAGGGGAAGCTCAAAATGCAGAACCAGGTTTTTCCTTTAAAGAGGAGGTCCCTTTTGGTATCGATAACACGTTCTACTATTTGGATTATGACGATATCTATAGCTACTGCACGAGTGAACTTGGCTACGCGACTTGTGAAGCTTGGAGTTCTTTGTTGTGGTATGGCGATGAGGATGCAGGCATTGGAGGCTTGAGAAATGAGCGTGATGCATATTACGAGCTGAGCTATCAGACGAATTCCACGGCTTTCTATGACTCTAATTCGTTAAGTGATATCCCGGATGTTGGCAGTAACCCACCTGATGTGAGCAGTTATAGTTATTCCTTTGTTGATGGAACAGAGGAGAAGGTGATCACTAAAGTTGACGAGAATGGTTTTGTTCTTGGTAACACCAGCAGTGGTTATTACAGCTATAACAACCAATATATTCAGTTGTATAGGCAGCGTGGTTACTACGATACAGGCACTGAATTTACGGTTCTCCAACCTGAAGCCGATACCAGCATTACGATCAGCGATGCTGACGGCGAAGCGAATATAATCTCCCAAATGGGAAGAACGATGGCTTTTGATTCTTTCAGTTATGGAGGAGAAAGCTATGTGGTCGGAAGTGCGTCCGTTGCGACTTTTTATTACAGTGATGAGTATAAAGATTATGATTCTCCGTACACATCCGACAGTGATGCAGAGGATCTAGATAATTGTATCGATGAAGATATTGAGCCTGCTTTATATCCAGAGTGTCAGAACTTTGCTTTTGCTAATCGAGCTTTTGTCTGGAATATAACCGATGCGAATGGCCCCAATGATGATGGAAACCGTTTCTCAGTATCTGATTGGGAAACCAGTTCGACCTATTACTCTTACAACGATGATGAAGCTTCAGCACAGGCGAGTGTGAGGGCTGCAACGATTTCATCTAGAGGGACATATAGCTCTTATCCTGTTTTAGTTGGTTACAATACAGAGCTAGATGATTCTGATAACTTTCTTATGCAGGCTGCTGTGTTTAGGCCAAGCAGTACGTCAAATTTCAGCGTTTCGGAAAATGCTTGGACGACGACATTTATCGCTAATGCGACGGTAGAAGTGAGTGATTCATACATTCACAGTAATTCTGTCGCAACAGATATTAATGAAAACATGATGGTTATTGGTTATGCAAAACGAGATGGTGATTATCCGTCGGATCGTGTGTCTGACAATCGTATGTTTGTCGCTGATGCGAATGACACAACGCCAACAGCTACATTCTTCGCAAGTTTAGGTGAAGACATTTTCTTTGATAGTGCAGAAGGAAAAGCAAGTGAGATCAATAATTACAATGAAATTGTTGGCTATGTTGACGCAGAAACTCACTCTGAAGTAGACGGCCATGAAAGGAGGCATCGCGGCTTCATTTTCCCTTACAACGACATTGGTACCGATGCTGATAGACGTGCAAGATATAATGATCAAGCTTGGTGGTTAGACGACCTAACTAACGGTGGTGACTACAGTGATGCCAACAACCACTTTAGAATATTGGACGCAACCGACATTAATGATGCGGGTGTTATCTCAGGGACGGCAATACAATGTTTTGCGAGTGAAAGTAGCTCCTCTTCTATGGCTTATGATTCAACCGCGCACTTTGCATATTGTAATGATGGAGTAGGTGACGAGAGGGTGGTGGCTGTGAAACTTATCCCGATATCTGGAGCAACAAGTGAAGACATTGCTGAAAGAAGTGATGATAGCGCTGAAGATGTTGAACGTAGTGGTGCCGGTACCGGGTTATTGGTGCTTATCAGTTTGATGTCCGTGCTTTCTATGCGTTC
Source organism: Vibrio sp. 14G-20 (assembly GCF_026241515.1). Taxonomy (GTDB): domain Bacteria; phylum Pseudomonadota; class Gammaproteobacteria; order Enterobacterales; family Vibrionaceae; genus Vibrio. Next base: position 128,081 of record NZ_JAPHPW010000007.1, on the reverse strand, counting down.
AAGAGTATCTCGTCTGTAACTTTTTAAATTGATGAAGTTCAAAAGTCGCCTTCTTTTTCCGATAACATCGAAGGCGGCACTAAGTCGATGTTATCCCTTTCGCTTAAAAGTCCACATGTAACAATTCAATAACATTTCTTGCTCGCCTGTAAATCAAACCACCCTCTTTCAATCCCTTGATAGCACTCATTTTCTTGTTGTGAGGTTTTGTGTGTAACAAATATTTTACAACTTGACGAGTTTTCAGCGTTACTGCCCATTTCCTTCCATCCATTCCAATCTTTCCGCTTGTGGGCCAAATTTAATCAAGGACAAAAATCACTTAACACAAAACCAGTAGGTACAAGGAGAAAGTTCATGGTGGAGTCATACAACCCGCTTGGCACAGATGGATTCGAGTTTGTTGAATACACGGCCGTTGACCACAAGGGAATAGAGCAACTTAAAGCGCTGTTTGTGTCACTTGGTTTTGCTGAGATCGCCAAGCACCGTTCAAAAGAGGCTTGGCTGTATCGACAAGGTGACATCAACTTTATCGTCAATGAACAGCCTCACAGCCAAGCGGAAGCGTTCGCTAAAGTTCACGGCCCATCGGTGTGTGGCATGGCTTTTCGTGTCAACGAAGCAACCGCTGCTATGGAGCAAGCATTCAAAGGTGGCGGTGAAGAGTACAAAACAGAAATAGGGCCGATGGAGCTGAGTATTCCTGCCATTTATGGTATCGGTGAAAGCCTGCTCTATTTTGTGGATCGTTATGGTAAGCAGAGTATCTATGATGTTGACTTCCGATTCTATGACGATGCGAAAGAGCGCATGGCAGAAGCTAATGTTGGCTTGTATGAAATCGACCACCTCACGCACAACGTGAAACAAGGCAATATGGATCTGTGGTCTGGTTTTTATGAGCGTATCGGTAACTTTCGTGAGATTCGCTACTTCGACATTGAAGGTAAGCTGACAGGCCTTGTGAGCCGTGCCATGACCTCACCATGTGGCAAGATCCGTATTCCAATCAATGAGTCTTCAGATGACAAATCACAAATTGAAGAGTTCATTCGTGAATACAACGGCGAAGGTATCCAACACATCGCGCTTGCTACGGATGACATCTACAAAACGGTGAAAACCCTGCGTGATCGCGGCATGGACTTTATGCCAACCCCAGATACCTACTATGAGAAAGTTGACGATCGTGTAAAAGGCCACCGGGAAGATACCGATCTGTTGCGTGACCTACGCGTTCTGATTGATGGTGCGCCGACCAAAGACGGCATCTTGCTGCAAATTTTCACACAGACGGTAATCGGGCCTGTGTTCTTTGAAATCATTCAGCGTAAAGGTAATGAAGGCTTTGGCGAAGGTAACTTCAAAGCGCTGTTTGAATCGATTGAAGAGGACCAGATTCGTCGAGGAGTATTAGACGATGCATAAATGGATCTCGTTTCCTCATCGGGAGGGTGTGTGCTCTAAACAAGCGCACGCCGATTTTCCCGAAGAGGCAATTTATGAGCGAGAGGCGGGCCGAAGTGGGTTCTTCGGCCCAGCGGCTCACTTTCATCACCAACATGCCCCAACAGGTTGGTCGGAGTGGGAGGGCGATTTACGTCCTCGCGCTTTTGATTTTACGCTGGTGGAAAAAGCCAGCCAGATAACCCCTTGGGCGGTGCCTCATCTTTTGCACAATGCGGACTGCAAAATTCGTGTGTGGCGCATGGACGAGAAGATGGATTTCTTGGTGCGTAATTCCGACGGTGATGAGCTGCTGTTCATTCATCAAGGCAGCGCCGATCTCTATTGTGACTATGGTCATCTAGAGGTGAGTGAAGGGGATTACGTGATGATCCCGCGCTCGACCAACTGGCGTTTAGAGCCAAGCGAGCCGATGTTTATCTTGATGATTGAGAACACAGACGCGGCTTACTCCTTGCCAGAGAAAGGCATGGTCGGTAATCACGCGGTGTTTGATCCTGCTGTGCTCGACATCCCTTCTATCAATGATCAATTCCGCGTTCAGTACTCAGAAAATCAAACTCAGGTTCAGGTAAAACGCCACGACGAAGTCAGCGTTATTACTTATCCGTTCAATCCATTGGATGCAATTGGTTGGCATGGCGACCTAGCTGTGGTGAAAGTAAATTGGCGCGATATCAGACCGCTGATGTCACATCGCTACCACTTGCCACCCTCTGCGCATACAACGTTTGTTGGCGCAGGCTTTGTGGTGTGCACCTTTGTGCCACGCCCGATTGAGAGCGATCCTGGGGCGTTAAAAGTGCCGTTCTACCACAACAACGATGATTACGACGAAGTGCTGTTCTATCACGCAGGTGACTTCTTCAGTCGCGATAACATTGAGGCGGGCATGGTGACCTTCCATCCGGCTGGGTTTACGCATGGGCCTCACCCTAAAGCCTTTAAGGCAGGGCAAGCGCACAAGAAGAAGTTTACCGATGAAGTGGCGGTGATGATCGATACTCGCCACGCGCTGCAGTTCTCTGATGAACTCGATAGCGTTGAGAACAAAGAATATGTCTACAGTTGGCAAGAGAAGTAAGGGGCAACAAGGATGAAATTAGCAACCAAGAAAAATGGTACTCGCGATGGTCTGTTGATGGTCGTGAGTAGAGATCTTAAACAGTGTGTGCCAGCGACGGAGATTTTCCACGCGATGCATTTGGCGCCAACCATGCAGGTAGCTTTGGATAACTGGGACAGTGTTGCGCCTCAGTTAGAAGAATTATACACCTCGCTTAATACTGGGCATGTGATAGGCAGTGAAGTCTTTGCGCCTCAATATTGTGAATCGCCTCTGCCACGCGCTTATCAATGGGCAGATGGCAGCGCGTATGTAAACCACGTTGAGCTGGTGCGTAAGGCTCGTGGTGCTGAAATGCCAGAAAGCTTCTGGGTTGATCCTTTGATGTATCAAGGCGGCTCAGATGCCTTTATCGGCCCTCGTGACAACATCGAATTTGCCAGCGATGAGTGGGGTATAGATTTCGAAGGAGAAGTCGCGGTTGTGACTGGAGATGTGCCAATGGGCGCAAGTGCTAAACAAGCGCATGATTCGATTCGTTTACTGATGTTGGTGAACGACGTGTCACTGCGTGGCTTGATTCCCGCTGAGCTTGCGAAGGGCTTTGGCTTCTTCCAGTCTAAACCGTCTTCGGCGTTTTCTCCGGTTGCCGTCACACCTGATGAACTTGGCGATCAATGGAAAGGTAGCAAGGTGCATCTACCGTTGATATCGACCTACAACGACCAGCCTTTTGGTTGTCCGAATGCGGGCGTGGATATGACCTTCAATTTTGCAGAGTTGGTCGTGCATGCCGCGAAGACTCGCCCACTGTCGGCAGGCGCGATTATCGGCTCGGGCACGGTTTCTAATAAGCAAGGGACTGACCACGGCACCTCAATTGCCGAAGGCGGTGTGGGTTATTCATGTATTGCCGAAGTGCGAATGATTGAGACGATTCGCGATGGTAAGCCTTCGACCCAATTCATGTCGTTTGGCGATTCGATCAAGCTTGAGATGTTTGATGCAGCGGGTGACTCGATTTTTGGTGCGATTGACCAAAAAGTGAGCCAGTATCGAGCGCTATAATCCACATAATAGGATTTCTGTATGAGCGAGAGCGTCGTGAACAAGAACATTATACTTTACGGTTACTGGCGCTCGTCCGCAGCCTATCGAGTGCGTATCGGATTGAACCTAAAACAACTCAACTATGAGTCTAAATCGGTGCATTTGGTGCGTAATGGCGGCGAGCAGCATGATCCACAATATCGCGATCTCAATGCCAGTGAATTAGTGCCGGTGCTGGTGGATGGTGACGTTCAGCTCAATCAATCGCTGGTTATTCTTCAATATCTCGATGAGCACTATTTGTGTGAGAGCAGCCGAGAAGCCTCGATAATCCCTGAGCAAACACCACTGCGCTATCAAGCACTGGCGATGGCTCAGGACATTGCGATGGAAATCCACCCTCTGAATAACCTGCGTGTGCTGCAGTATTTGGAGCGAGAGTTGTCGTGCGAGCAAGAGGCTAAAATGGATTGGCTGCACTATTGGATGAGCCAAGGTTTCCATGCTCTAGAAGAGAAGCTAGCGAAGCACAGCAAAGCACATGGCGACTCGGTGTATAGCCTCACTGACTCCCCTTGTATTGTCGATATCTGCTTAGTGCCGCAGGTGTATAACGCACTGCGCTTTGGCGTTGATATGGCGCCTTATCCGCTGATCAACTCAATAGTCGAAGCGTGTAACCAGTTACCCGCTTTTATTGGGGCGATGCCAGAGAACCAAGCGGATGCGAATGTACTTACGTAAACGTATAGCAACACTTTACGGCTAATTTCGACTGCAATACGATATACCACAAGCATCTAAGGTGTGTCTGACGTCGTGCTAACAATTTTTATTTTATTTGTAATACAATTAAATATCTTTAAATCAACGAATAAAATGGCTATGAAATCAGTTCTATGTTTTGGCGATTCCAACACTTGGGGATGTTCCCCAGACTTACCGCGTAGATATAACCGTGCAGAGCGCTGGACGATGTTACTTCAATCAAAACTCCCTAATTATGTCGTGATTGAAGAGGGTTTAAACAGCAGAACAACCGTTTTAGATGATCCTTATGAAGCAGGAAAAAAAGGGCTAGATTACCTTTTACCGTGCATAGAAAGCCATCACCCCGATCTTGTTATACTGATGCTTGGAACCAATGACCTCAAATCTCGTTTCAATTTGACTGCCAGTGATATATCTAAAGGGGCTGCAAGACTCGTTCAACTGATACAAACCTATCAACACGGTTTTATGACTAAGCCTGCTGAAGTCTTGCTAGTGTCACCTACTCATGTCCTTGAAGTGAATCCATTAAAAGAGGGTTTTACGAACGCTGAAGCTAAATCAAAGCAGCTAGGACACTATTTTAAACTTCGCTCCCAAGAGCTGGGTTGTCATTTCTTTGATGCTGCAACCGAAATCCAACCTTGCCCAAAAGAAGGTATACATTGGCAAGCATCTCAGCATGAAAAGTTTGCTGAGATACTAGCAAAGCGAATCCCCACCATCTTGGAAACCGCTGTTTAGTTATAGCTGCAGGCTTTTCCGAGGTTAGAAAGCCTTATGTTGGTATTTCTAGTCATCCTTTTGCTTTGATATTTTTCGTCCTGGCAAACTATGGTGAGGGTTAGATTGAACGCCGCGGGACAAAAGCTTGTTAAGAAGCCAATAGAACTAAGGTGATGCGAATAATCTCTGCTTCTACAAAGTATTCGAATCACCTAAAAGTAACGATCAACTTTACTCATCCGCTACGCCTTCCACTACCTGTACTTAAATAAGATTCTTGGTATTAAGACGGAACAACCAATTTGTCTACAATGTAGCAATCTATATTGGTAGTGGCAGCAAGGCGTATGAGTTTTGCGTCACGATATTCAATGTCATTATCCCATGCTAATGCAGCTTCTCTACTTGGGAACTGAATGATTACTTTCATTTGTAAGCATTGCCCCGACAGTGTCTGACCTTCACTTGTTGCGACCAAAATCTCACCACCATGCTTTGCAACCGTGTTAGCAGTGACATGATTTAACCCAGGGTTGTATTGTGCATAAAGTTCTTCATCCGCAATATCATAATTAACTACATAATAAGCCGTCATTATTATCTCCAATCAACCCGCTATTTGAGTGACAAAGTTCATGTACTGGTTCATATCACCTACCACGGCTTTCTCCATTAATGCCCCAGTCACTTTCGAGTAAGGCTGATTAAAGTGGATATCCCAAACATCCGATTCTTTTCTCCAGTGTTCATACACGGCTAACGTGTCGTCATTGCCATTAATGGTAAACAAATCAAACAACAAATTACCTGCCTCGGTGCGAGTGTGTTGAATATGCTCCTCGAACTGGGCGATTAGCGCTTCACGATGTTCCATTTTTAGTTTGAAAATGAAGAAAATATTAAATTTCTCATCCTCTTTATCTGCTTGCTTCAAGGCCACAGGCGCAGGGGTTGTTTCACTAAGGTTCAAAACCATCGCAGGCTCAACCAAAGCAGTTTCTGTCAGTTTGATGAGTTTTTGAGTGTGTGCCTGCTGTAAGTGTGAATCCAAAGCCTCCTGATTGACCCAACGGTCGTAGGCAAAAAATAGATTCGAATCTTGGTTATCAACATAGATTCGCATCTCCACATTGCCAGCTTCTTGGCTACTCGCCAGTTGGTGCTCCAATAGCTCTTGTTGAAATTCGTCTTCGTATTCTGGCTTTACTGTGAACTTTACAATTTGGTTAATCATTACTCTACACCTTGTTGGATTTTTAATTTTAACTTCAATGACTTATGGGAACTAAACCGTTACGATAACTTTACCTACGGTTCGGCCAGTTTCGACAGCAGTGTGCGCCAGAGCTAAATCTTTAAACTCGAAAATTTGAGATACGTGTGGTTTGATCGAGTTGTTGGCGAGCATTTCAGCAATCTTTGAAGCGTCTTCACCGTTAGATTGAACAAGAAGCGGAGTAATCGTTAAATTTGATTCAAACGCAGTTTTTTGCATGTTATCTGAAGGCTCTCGAATCGTAATTGAAACGAGTTGACCACCAGAACGCAGCACTTGTAGCGACTTTTTAGCGTTTTCTGGGCTCACCGTGTCGAACGCCAAATCAATATCATGTAGTACTTTTTCAAAGTCTTGCTCACGGTAATCAATGTGCTCATCTGCACCAAGCGACATCACAAAATCCTTATTTCGAACCGAACTTGTTGAATAAACATAAGCGCCCATTTGTTTGGCTATTTGAACGGCAAAGTGACCCACGCCGCCAGATCCCGCATGAATAAGAACTTTATCACCTTGGTTTACCCGACCGTTTAATGCCTGATAGGCCGTCATGGCAGCAAGTGTGGTTGCTGCTGCATCGATAAAATTAACGCTCTCAGGTATTAATGCGAGATGTGATTCTGGAGAGGCAACATACTCCGCATACGCTTTACCATTTCCTGGAAAATTCACCATACCAAAGACGTTGTCACCCACTTTGAAATTGGTGACGTTTGCACCAGCTTCAATCACTGTGCCTGCAATGTCCCACCCCAAAATGATAGGACGCTCTTCGCCATACAAATCAAGTAACGCTTCTTCTGCATACTTCACTTTGGTATCCGCAGGATTAATGCTGATGGCTCGAGTTTCTACTAGTACTTCATTGGCTCTAATTGTTGGCTTTTCTACGTCGTGCAACTGTAGGTTTTCAATGCCGCCTGCTTGATGAGTAATAATTGCTTTCATTGGTTTGTCTCCGGTGGTGAACTCGTAAACGATTATATATGTGCCATTATTTGGTATCATCTAGCGGATTGAGGAAAGACTATCCTTAAATTCGGGATTAATAGAGAGGCGGATGAAGTGAACTTTGATCTAAAAACCTTAGCGTTATTCTTACGAGTTGTAGAAATAGGAAAAATTGGACGTGCTGGCGAAGACTTTGGGCTTTCAACGACTAATGCCAGCCAAAGAGTCCAACAATTAGAGGCGGAGCTAGGCGTAAAACTGTTCCATCGCTCAACAAGAACCATCACATTGACTCATGATGGTGAAATGTTTTTACCTCATGCCAGACGCATTGTTGACGATGTTGAAGAGGTGGCAAATGTCTTCAAAGGTAGCGAAAGCAATGTTCAAGGGCGATTAAAAGTGGCTGTATCAGCTTCATATGGTCGACACTACATTGTTCCCTTTATCCCTGAGTTACTCGAGCTGTATCCTAATCTTGAATTGGAAATTGACTTTAATGATAAAACCGAGGATTTAATTGAGCATGGCTACGACTTAGCCTTCCGTATTGGTAACTTGTCTTCAAGTAACCTGTTAGCGAGGCGACTGGCTGACAATCCAATTATGCTAGTTGCTTCACCAGACTATATTGAAAAATATGGTGCGCCTGAAAGCCCAGAAGATTTACTCAAGCATCGATGTTTGCCCTTGGGTCATGCTGTCGATTGGGCGTTTATGAGTGCTGATGGGAAAGTACACAAGGTATCTGTAGCAAATCCGATCTCCTTAAACTTAGGGGATGCGATCAGTGATCTTGTTGAGTCTGGTATGGGGATTGGTATGGCTTCTTACTGGCATGCAGGGCCTTCGTTAAAATCTGGTCGAGTGATTCAAGTCCTTCCGGATTATAAGCTTGTGAACGACACAAAAATTTGGGCGGTACGGCCACCTGGCAGGGTTTTACCCGTTAGAGTTAAAGTATTCTTAGACTTTATTGAGAAAAAAATCGTAGATACCAATAAAGTGAGATACGGGGATTTACTGATGTAGTTTGGCTCTTACCTAGAGCACACTAAGACTATTTCTGAGACTCATTAGAATGTAAATGAGCCGGTCAGAATTCGCCTAGAACTAGATATAAGCGAGGCACCTAAATACCTAATACTGGTTAGCGCTTAGTCGTTAAACCAAGCAGCAAGATGATCGATTAAAGCTCTGATTCTTGCGGTTAAATGTCGGTTCTCGGGATATACGGCGTATAACCCCATTGGCTCTACCTCCATCTCTTCGAAAAGCAGGCAGTTATGATCGACAAGTTCTTCAGCTTTCGTGCCATTAAATTTGAATCTTCCAATATTCCCGATTGGAACAACTTAAACCTTGAGTGAAAATGACAGGCTCGTGCTGACTAGCCCACTAAATAAAGCGAATACGAAGATCAAAAATAACTCCGCGGCGTTAAATTCCACGGAGGACTTTTTATTTCTAAATCATGTTCTTCTAGGTCTCAGCGCTAAAGAGAAACAGTACGCTTTATCTCTTCTAGTACCTCGGCGTTAGCGATCGCGCCGATGTTCTCGACAGGCTTACCATTCACCACCTGTTTCACCGCCAGCTCCACCAGTTTTCCTGATCGTGTTTTTGGCACGTCACTGATAGCGAAGATCTGGCTCGGCACATGCCTTGGTGAGCAAGATGATTTGAGCTTGTGCTTAATGGCGGCCAATAGCGTTTCATTGAGAGCCACACCTTGCTGCAACTGAATGAACAACCAAATCTGCTCATTGCGGTCGACATCTTTACCGACGGCGATGGAATCGATGATGCCGTCAATGGTGTTCACTTGCTGATAGATCTCGGCGGTACCAATTCGCACGCCACCGGGATTGAGTGTAGTGTCGCCTCGCCCGTAGAACAGATAACCGCCGTGCACGCTCTGTGCGACTTCGTCACCGTGATGCCACACATTATCGAACCTATCCCAATAAGTGTTGTGATAGCGCTCTCCGGTGTCATTCCAGAAGCCAACAGGGAAGTTGGGGAGGGAATTTGTGCACACCAGTTCGCCACGTTCGTGATGGACCTCATCACCAGATGAATTGAACACCTTAATGTCGACGCCAAGCCCTGCCTGTTGGCATTCACCGCGATACACTGGCGAGATTGGGTTACCTAACACAAAGCAGCCACAAATATCCGTACCACCAGAAATGGACGCTAAATGCAGGTCTTGTTTGATGTGTTTGTAAACGTAATCAAACTGCTCTGGGTAGAGCACAGAACCCGTTGAGCACAGTGTTCTTAAGTGGGGAAGAGAATGGCTGTCGATAGGTGAGAGCTCAGCCTTCTCGATCGCTTCTAGATACTTGGCAGATGTACCAAATAGCGACACATCGGTGCGCTGTGCCAAGTCCCACAGTACATTGGGTTGCGGGTAAACAGGGCTGCCATCAAAGATCACTAAACAAGCGCCGCTGGCGAGTGCAGAGACGTGCCAGTTCCACATCATCCAACCACAAGTGGTGTAATAGAACACGCGATCGTTTGGTTTAACATCGCAATGAAGTTGATGCTCTTTTAGGTGGTTGATGGTGGTGCCGCCAACCGAGTGAACAATACACTTTGGCTTGCCTGTTGTGCCGGAAGAGTAGAGTACAAGCAATGGTTCATTGAAGCCGACACGCACAAATCGTAAAGGTTGTGGCTGATAATGATTGATGATGCTGTGCCAGCTTCGGGTCGATACATCATTTTCAAAGTCATTCCTTCCCAAATATCCGATCTGACACACCTGTTTTAGCTCGGTTAAGTGCTCGATGATTTCACGGTTCTTGTCCGTCATATCGAACGTTTTGCCATTGAAGGTATAGCCGTCACAGGTGAACAGCACCTTGGGTTTAACTTGGCCAAATCGTTCAATCACACTCTCGACACCAAAGTCAGGCGAGGTTGATGTCCAAATCGCGCCCAAGCTGGTGGTAGCGAGCATGGCTATTACGGTTTGTGGCAGATAGGGCGCATACGCAGCAACCACATCACCTTGTTTCACTCCGCTATCGACAAGCCATTGCTGAACGCTAGAGACCGCTTCACACAGGGTTTTCCATGTATAACTCTGTTGTTCGCCACGTTCATTCTCAAACCAAATCGCAAGCTCATCAGGCATGGTGTGTGCCAAATGCAGCAAGTTCTCGGCGTAGTTTACTTGTGCATTGGGAAACCAAACCGCATCACGATTCGATTTAGGCTGCTGCCAGCGGCTCTCACCTTGAGCTTTGATGGTCTCGCTTTCTGCCTTGTTAACACAGTCTTGCGAACCAACCATTCCACAAAACTGCCACACGTTTTTCCAAAACGATTCCGGCTGATCCACAGACCATTGATGGAGTTCGGCGTAGCTTTTTACGTCCCTATCTAGGTTTAACCCAGATGGTTCAAGGCTATCGATAAATCGGGTTAAGTTGGCATCGTCTATACGCTGCTCGCTTGGCTGCCAAATGGGCTTATTGCTTTCGTGCATTCCTTTACCTTTAACAAAAAATTAACGTTTTCAGTCTGGTATTTAGGTTTTACAAAGTCAAAAGTTCAGCAAAATAAGCGTCTGGCGGAATTGTGTAAATAAAATGTTACACGATCGCTTGTTTAGAAAAATCGCGCAAATTGGCGCTTATAAGGAGTGGAGATAGGCTTAAAGTGAGACATTCGAAAGGAGGTGTGTAATGACTCAATATCATTCTAAGCCCGTGAGCCAAGAGGGATGGGTTGAGTGGAGCATCGAAGAAGATGCCATTTGGCACGACTTGGTGAAAAGGCAACTGGAGGTCATTAGTGACCGCGCTTGTGATGCCTATTTGCACGGTTTGACCCTGCTGGACCTGCCATTAGACAGAGTTCCCCAGCTTCCAGAGATAAACAAAGTGCTAAAGGAAACAACAGGTTGGCAGGTTCAGCCTGTACCGGCGTTAATCGATTTCGACCGTTTCTTTGATTTGCTCGCGAATAAGAAATTCCCCGTCGCGACATTTTTGAGAACACGAGACGAGTTCGATTACTTACAAGAACCTGATTTCTTTCATGAAATTTTTGGTCACTGTGCCATGCTCACTAATGCTGATTTCGCAGCATTCACTGAGCATTATGGAAAATTAGGCCAAGCGGCGACATCAAAACAGCGCGCTTATCTTGCCCGTTTGTATTGGTTTACGGTCGAGTTCGGTTTAGTAAAAGAAGGCCAACAACTGAAAATCTATGGTGGTGGCATTCTTTCGTCTCCGGCGGAAACTATGTATGCGTTGGGAGGGGATTTGGCCGTTCGCGAGCGGTTCGATCTACAAACCGTTTTAAGAACCCCTTACCGCATCGACATCATGCAGCCGAAATATTACGTGATCGACGAGCTATCTGAGCTCTTCAAAATCAGTCAGGAAAACCTATTACAGCAAGCTGATCTCGCGATTGATGCGGGGTTACTACCACCACTTTTTGAACCCAAGGAACCAACACATGTTGAATGAACAAAAATGCGAAGCCTGCAGTATCGACGCGATTGCCCTAAGTAAAGATGAGCAACAATCTTTACTGTTGGAGTTGTCTGATTGGCAGATCATGGAAAGAGACGGCATCCCACAGCTTGAGAAGGTGTTTAAGTTCAAGAACTACAAACAAGCATGGGCATTCAGCAACAAAGTGTCAGAGTTGGCAGAAGAAGAGTTCCATCACCCTTCGATCTTATTGGAATGGGGCAAAGTCACCGTCACTTGGTGGAGCCACTCAATCAAAGGCCTCCACAAAAATGATTTCATCTGCGCCTCACGCTGCGATGTGTTCGCTGTGAGTGAATAGTTTTGTAGGTTAGAAATTACTCTTTCGCCTTTGTGATGTGATTAACTCATTATTCGGCTCATGTTGTGATTTGAATAATGAGGTTAAACAGCTCATAATATGATTTGAATAAGTATAGCTTTCGCATCATGAGGCGTAATATGTGGATTTGGCAACAAGATAATTGGCCAAACTTTGTTTGGGATAATCAGAAAATAGGCGTGAGGTTAAGAGAAGTGCGGCTTAATCAGGGTATTCTATTAGGCAAGATAACCTCTCAATCCGCAGACCAAACACAAACAATGCTCGATACTTTGCTAGCGAACATTGTCCATTCCAGTGCGATCGAAGGAGAAAAGCTGAATGCCTTCTCTGTTCGTTCTTCTTTGGCTAACAAACTTGGCGTGAGTGAAGAGCGACCTTTTCCTACGACAGAACAAACTGATGGCTTAGCGGAAATTATGTTGGATGCAGTGCAGAATCTCACTGAGCCATTAGCGCTTGATAGGATTTTGCATTGGCACGATAGACTGTTTCCTCAGGGCTACACCATGTTTAACCCTGTAATCGGAGGTCAGCTAAGAGGTGACACTCCCATGCAAGTGGTATCGGGAAGAATTGACCGTCCGACCGTACATTTTGAAGCGCCTAGTCGAGACATTCTTGATGCTGAGCTAGATGCGTTTATCACATGGTTTAATGATTCACTTACCGATGAATCACTCGATCCGTTACTTAGAGCTGCGATAACTCACCTTTGGTTTATCACTTTACACCCGTTAGATGACGGTAATGGCCGTATTACTCGATTGTTGACTGACTTGGCTTTAGCACAAGCAGAGAAGCAATCGGTACGTTTCTATGCGATGTCGGTGGGGATACTTGCTAACCGCAAACATTACTACGAGATATTGGAGAAAACCCAGAAAGGGGGACTCGATATCAGCGATTGGTTGATGTGGTTCTTAAATACATTAGATGAGACGTTTACAGGCGTTTTTTCTGAGGTCGACCAAACCGTTTATAAGACCAATTATTGGCGAAGTGTTGACCAAACCAAGCTTACTGTAGAGCAAGTGAAAGTGCTTAATAGGATGCTCGATGGAGATTTTTCAGAAGGTATCAATGCTAGTCAATATAAAAAGGTAGCGAAGGTGAGTAGTGCCACAGCAACACGTCATTTGAGCGCTTTGCTTGGACATGGTTGCTTGGTCAAATCCGGTTCTGGCGGCCGAAGCACGCGGTATCTGTTGCCGGAGTAGGGTTTGTATACCCATTCTGGTTTTTATAATTAAAACTCTTTTCAATAGTTGTCAATATTCAACCTGAATACTGACAACTATGTCGATTTACTCTCAGCACTACTCCGTGATTTGTTGTAAGGGGGAGTTCGCTCTAATCTATCAATGCCTTTCTAAAGATATAATAATCAAGTAGTTGTGTTAAGTACCCTTTCTCTGATTTAGGTGTTATAACTATTGTTTTACAGGAGCTATAAGAATGAATAAGTTTGATTGGTTTATTAAGCTAGGGAATGTTGTCGGGGTATCTTTTCCTTTTACATCGAACTTTATCCAATTAAAAGCAGAGATAGATAGCTATCATTTGGAACAGCGCTTAAAGGTTTTGGAAGACCCAATTTCATCAATCGCCCCAAATGTGATTGAACTATCTAAAGCTTTATATTCAGATTTTAAACAATGTAATGACCATTTCTTAGATTTTTCGGATAACTATAAAACTTATGAGCGGACTATCCACTTACTCGATGGCGCAGGTTACATAAACAAAGCTGGTATTATTATAGAATTCGACAATCCTATTTATATTCTATACATGGCAGGATGGTCTGAGTCTGATCAAATTTTAAGTGAACTGGTTGGCTACGTTGATAGTTGTGAGTCTGGTGTTTGTATTCCTTTGGCAAATCTTAGTACTAGTTTTGATGTGCCTGACAAGCTAATCATAGCAATATTCGAGATCTATGCTGAAAAAGGTCTTGGCTTCTATGACAATACTATTGGTCATGAGTCCTATATTGGTAAGTAAGCTCAGAGGTTTCTGTCGGAGCGTTTTTATTTTGAATGAATTGGGATTCGTTATCGGAAGACACCTATCTAAAACTTTGTTTTCCAACTTTCTGCAGCTCTTCTGCTAATCACACTTTCCCAAACTAGCTTGACCTGCATCAGTGACTTGCTTGGTTTCGGGTCTCATAAACCCTTTCTGTTACTCATAGTATTGGTTTTATGAGCCTGCTCTATGATATATTTCTCGGCCAAGTGTATTACAGACGAAGGCTAGCAATGTCTATCAACCTTTCACTCCTTCCACCCAGCGAGAAAAATAAAATCGAACTGGATAAGCAAGCATCGTTTCTTGTATGGAAACTGAAGCAAGCGAAATGTGGCCCTGAAGCCATTGTTGAAGAAGCAATGAAGCTAGGTGACCCAGATGAAAAGGTGTGGTTTGAACAGTCTGTAGAAAAATACAAACGGGTAATGGGTGTCGCATAAACGCAGACAAACCTTGCCCAGCAGTGCTGTAGAATTGAAATGACACAGTAATTTGCTAGAATTTGCACCGTTAATTGAATCAGAGAGAAGATCCCGATGGGAAGAAGTTTTGAAGTGCGCAAGGCCTCAATGGCGAAAACTGCAGGCGCAAAAATTAAAGTTTATTCTAAATACGGTAAAGAGATTTACGTACTGGCTAAGAACGGCAGCTCTGACCCAGACATGAACTTACCTCTTAAGCACCTGATTGCTAAAGCGAAGAAAGACCAAGTACCAGCTCACGTTATCGACAAAGCGATCGATAAAGCGAACGGCGGCGGCGGTGAAGACTTCCAACCAGCTCGTTACGAAGGTTTTGGCCCTGGTGGCACAAGCGTAATCGTTGACTGTCTAACTGACAACGGCAACCGTACTTTCCAAGACGTTCGCCAATGTTTCGTTAAAACTGGCGCGAAAATCGGCGTTGAAGGTACTGTTTCTCACATGTTCGCTCACCAAGCTGTATTCCAGTTTGCAGGCGAAGATGACGAGATCATCCTAGAAACGCTAATGATGGAAGACGTAGACGTGACTGACGTTGAGCTAGAAGACGGTGTGATCACTGTATTCGCTCCAACGACTGAGTTCTTCAAAACGAAGACTGCACTACACACTGCGTTCCCTGAGCTAACTCTAGACGTTGAGGAAATCACTTTCGTTCCTCAAACGACTACGCCGGTAGCTGAAGAAGATTCTGAGAAGTTCCAGAAGTTCTTAGACATGCTTGACGACTGTGATGACGTTCAGCAGGTTTACCACAACGCTGAGCTGTAATATCAATCTATAATTGATAGCTTTGCTCTTGTGAGTAGAATGTAGAATACAAAAAACCGAGCCTAGTGCTCGGTTTTTTTATGGGCGTAATTCAGGCATTTATCCATGAACAGAGTTTTTTGATCGTAGCTCTTTGATCCCAGTCTCTTGATGACATTGTCTAGATCGCAGCACCTTGATCATAAACCCTTGATCATCGTTCCGTGATCTCCGGTTGGTAAAGCGCTCTCGGGCGACAAATCCATGCTGAGAGTTTTCTTATCATAGGGAGCACGGTGAGGTTGAGCGTGATAGCACATGGCCAAGCAATGAAAAAGCTTTGTAGCCAAATAGGCGGCCATTCGTGGCTGAACCCCATTTTGTAGCCTGAGATAACCCCAGACATAATCATTGCCATGGTCAGGGAAGATAAAATAGCAGTTACCCAAAATTGTTTATTGTTCATTGTATGTTTCTCCCGTGATTTTCTGTTGTTGATGAGATAAGGTTACATCTATCCATTAATGAAAAAAATAGGCACATATAGAAGTATGAATTCCATATTTGGAAACATTGATGATCTGTTTTTATTCTGTGCAGTGGTTGAAGAGGGTTCTTTGCTTTCGGCATCGAAACGCCTGCAATTACCTGTGTCGACCATGTCGCGCCGATTAACCGCCTTGGAAGAGCGCCTGAGCATTCGCCTTTTGGAGAAGAAGGGTAGAGAGCTGGTGGCTACTAAAGATGGTGAGGCGGCCTTTGCAGCGCTGAGTAGCAGCATGGAATCTCTACATCAGGGTTTTAGTAGCTTGCTTGAAGAGCGCGATGCTATTCAAGGCAAGATAAAGCTCGCGGTGCCTCATAACTTCTATAGCGGTTTTCTTCGCCCGACTGTCGAGCAATTTCTTGCTGAGTACCCTAAAGTACAGTTCAACCTCATCTTGAGCCAACAGCAAGTGGTGCCTGAAACCGATCGTGACTTGTTGATCACGTTTAAGATCTCCGACATGGACGGCATGATTGCGCGGCCACTGTTTAAGGCCAAGCACGGATTTTTTGCGAGCCAAGCTTATCTGGATTCTCGCGAAGAGATTAAAAAGCCAGATGATCTCGAGCATCAAGAGTGGATTAATGTCGATGATGTGTTTGATATGCCGCTCTACAAATCTGGGCAGTTAGAGCAGATGGTGACGATCAAACCTAAGTTCATCGTTAACGATATTTATGCGGTTGCGGCCGCTGCGCAAAAGGGATTGGGCATCGCCTCACTGCCTTTTCGTCATGTTTCTCCGGAAATGAATCTGATTCAAGTGCTCCCTGAGTATCATCGGGGTGATCGCCAAGCGTATTTAGTGTACAAAGAAAGAAAATATCAGCCGAAGGCTTTGACTTTGCTTATCGAGACCTTGATTGAGAGCGTTCGATCGTTCCATCACGATGAGCTGAGTTAAATGAAAAGGAGAAAGAAATGAAAGTAAGTTTTATCGGGCTAGGCGTAATGGGTTTCCCAATGGCAGGCCACCTAGTCAAAGCCGGTTTTGAGGTAACGGTATTTAACCGCACTCATAGCAAAGCATTAGACTGGGCTGATAAACACCAAGGCAAAGCCGCTGAGAGTGTGGCTGAGTGTGTCGCAGAAGCTGACGTAGTATTGGTTTGTGTAGGCAACGATGATGACGTGCGCAGTATGACAACCAGCGAAACAGGCGCACTGGCGGCAATGAAGCCAAACGCGATTCTTGTTGACCACACCACAACGTCTGCAATCCTGTCTGAAGAGCTTGAAGTAGCTGCTAAGGAAGCGGGTGTTCGCTTCATGGATGCACCAGTATCTGGTGGTCAAGCGGGCGCAGAAAACGGTGTGCTAACTATCATGTGTGGTGGTGAGCAAGAGCTATTCAACGACCTTCAACCAGTATTTGAAGCTTACGGTAAATCGTCAGTTCTAATGGGTAAAGTAGGCCAAGGCCAACGCGCGAAAATGGTTAACCAGATCTGTATCGCAGGTGTATTGAATGGCTTATCTGAGGGCTTGGTACTAGCTGAAAAATCAGGTTTGGATATCCCAACGCTGGTTGATTGCCTTAAAAACGGCGCAGCAGGTTCATGGCAGATGGAAAACCGTGCCACGACAATGGCACAAGATAAGTTTGATTTCGGCTTCGCCATTGATTGGATGATCAAAGACTTAGGCTTCTGCCTAGATGAAGCAGAACGCCAAGGCATCCAGCTTCCATTGACTGAAAAGACTAACAACGCATACAAGTCATTGTCTGCTGAAGGACAAGGCCGCATGGATACATCAGTATTGATGAAAGCTGTCGTTGAAGAGACGAAGAAGTAGCAAAACAGAAGCAATAGAAGCTTCGTTTAGATAACTAAAAATAGCCGCGGATTAGCGGCTATTTTTGTTTGTATTAAATGATAACGAGCCTTTTTAACTCGTTTCAGGGCATTAACTATTTAGATTAAAGCCTATCTAGATTGAAACCTATCTAGATTGAAACCTATCTAGATTGAAGCATGACCCTTTTAATCACGTCATGAACGGCAAGGTTTAGAGGGCTTTGACGATCGACGAGGCGCATGCAGGACACAAGGTTTAGATCAATCCTAAGCGCTTCAGGTGGCTCTATGGTATTAAGCGAAGCGTCCTTCCAACTATCGCTTAATACGCAGGCGTGGTCACCTTGCTCCAGAATTTGCCTCGCCACTGAAAAATTGTCTACCGTGATACTGATGTGCGGCTCAATCCCACTACTTTTCAACATTTCTAAATATCGGTAACGATCTTCATTCCAGCCTTGGCTTCGGATCTTGATAAAAGGCAATTTCAACGCCTCTTCCCATGTTAATTGCCCTAATGATTTTGATACGGCGATCACCAGTTGGTCAGCCATGATGCGTTTTTGGAAGATATTCGAACTACGGTCTTCATTTAGAAAGTGCACACCTAAGGTGATATCACCCTCTTCTAATTTTTGCTCTGTATCTGATGTCCAAGTTTTCAGTTCAATTTGTGCTTTGGGAAATGTTTTCGAGAGCTCCCTAAATAAACTAACGCCTGAGAACTCGAGTGTATAAGCGAAGAAAGCAAGAGTGATTGGCCCTTCATAGGTGGCAGGATCGAATGTCACTGGTGAGGTGGCGGAGTGCATCAAGGACAAGGCTTGTTCAATCTTGGGTAAAATAGATTTGCTGTAATGCGTTGGTCTCAACCCTTCTGTAGTCCGTTCGAAAAGTGGGTGTCCTAATTGTTCTCTGAGTTTGGTCATTTGCTTGCTGACGGCGCTCTCTGAGATCCCCAGTTTCATCCCAGCTCTTTTAAGGCTATTCGACTGACACAGCAACACAAAGGTACGCAGCAAGTTCAAGTCTATACTTTCCATTTCGGCAAGTCCTATTTTCCACGCTTTCCATTTTGGAAGTATAAAGTGATCACTATCGGCAGAGCAAATAATACTCTTCCAAATGACATTCACTTTGAAATATAAAGGTCGCTATTATGAAAAAGCTATTCCCCCTTACTGCTGTCGCTTTATTCTCAACCAGCGTTATTGCAGCGCCAACCATCGTCACGGAAGATAATTTTGCTCAGGCGTACACCAGCATGCGTCTCGGTGCGGTGGTAGAGAAAGCCGGTGGTATCAATACATTCTTTGAGATGCCAGTACCGAGCAGCGTTCCTGAAGAGCAGTTCGTTGTACGAATGAATCGAGACACCTTTTACTCTGTATCTGTCATCGACATGTCGAAAGATGATGTCTATGTGACGGTTCCAGAAACGGACCAATATGTGTCACTGCAAGTCGTTGATGAAAACCACGAGACGCAACCAATGATCTATGGTTCGGGTCGTCATAAAATCAGCGCAAAAACAGACCACGCATTTGTGATTGTCCGTGCGCTTGAAGATGATGCTCGCCGTAATCTGAAGATTGAAACAGGCAGTGAAAAGCCGTTTAAAGTAAAAGAGTGGGATATGGCGTCATTCAAGGCCACGGATAAAGCTGGCAACATCGATTTCAGTGACGGATATGACCAATCCAAGGCATTTGGTAACAAAGAAAGCGGCCAAACTGACTATATGAATTACGTTGGCGCCGCTGGCGGTTGGGGTGGTGCAATGGTTGAAGACAACATTTATCAAACCAGTCAGTACTTCGATGCGAATGCATGTTACGAGACGACTTTCAAAGATCCGAAGGCAGGCTCATTCTGGTCGGCGACCGTATATAACGCTGATGGACGCATGTTCAACGACAAGGCCAATATTTCGAGTGAAATGGCCCCCGTGATCAACAGCGATGGAACTTACACTCTCCGTTTTGGCTGTGAAGGTCAGCCAAACAATATCCCAACAATGGACGGTAATAACACGGGTAAATTTAATGTTCTTATGCGCCACTACAATCCTAGCGAACCAGTGAGCAAAGGCGAGGAAGGCTACAACCCTGCGACGATGATTAAGAAAGTTGGTTAAATTAAGTTATTGGTTCTGAAAAATAAAGTAGTCGAAGACTCATTTGAAACATTAAAAATAGCCGCTGATTAGCGGCTATTTTTGTTTGGCTGTATAGAAGTACATGCGAAGCGTTGGTTTTGCTATCCGTCATCGGACAAAAGCGTACTGGTTCGCTTGTTAACTTATCAATGAATTGTCCCAAGTATGGAAAACTTGTCGATATTACTCTAGAAGAGTCCAATGAGAGATTCCGCGTTTTACGAGTAGATAATCTAAAGAATAGCCAGCTTTTGAGACTAATAACTATCGATGTAACGGATGAGCTTCGTTCTTTGCTTTAGCTTGTACTGAATCGGTTTATTCAACGGCCAGATACGAACACACCAACTATTTAGTTGGCGTGTTTTTATAACAACAATAAGTCACAAAATCTTGATTAGCATAGTAAAGCTAAATTATTTAACCATTGTCCCAACGTTTACGAAGTGTGGCTATTTTTGCATCCGCGCGTAATGAATAGCCTTCGGGATCACAAAGTCTAACAGACCCTTCTGGCAGGCCAAAAACCTCTTCTATCGTCGAACGAATAGACCCTACACTTGCATCCGAGCGAGTTGCTCTTTGTCGGGTATAAATGGCTCTAGATTGTGTCGCATCATCTGTACATTTTATAACGTCAAGTTCGGTAGCATCGACTTTGCCTTTGTTTTTTAACAAGTCGCCGGCTTCATAAACCTTAGCGTTGCTTGGGTATTTGGCATAGTCTTCATCCGTATATTGATAATCATCATCTTCCAATTCTGATGATTCTTTGTACTGATTGAGGCCAGAGTCGATAAACCAAGTCGAGTCGTCTTCCTGTCGCCAAACAGAACCATCCTCGATGTGAAGCCTACAGCTTGATTGCTTTGTGAGAATTGAATCGCCGTAGCGAGCATCTACTCCTTTTGTCGATTGGAAACCGTTCAAAATTAATTCTAGGGCATTTGAGTTCCCCACAACACCAATAAAAACTGAGCAACCTGGCTGCATAAAGTTGGCTGATGGCATCTGTTGTACATAAACGGTTGCACGCAGATTTGGGGACGACTCTGCTAGCGGTTGTAAGCTCTCAATAACAACATCGAGGTAGTCATGGCAACTCTTCGTAAGGCTACCGAGATCCACTTCTACTGTATCTATAGCTTTTGCTGAATTAATGAAATGCAAATCACTAATCAATCGTTCCATTTTTTTAATCTCCAGATTCTAAATGAGGATGATATTCAAATATTTCGCTTTAAAATCGTTTAATTACTCAAGCGCTCATGTTCACTGACTAAGGTATCAACAATGAGACTCATCTGTTTCATCATTTGGGTCTCAGTATTTTCCAACCATTCATAATGTTCAGCTATCGCCTGCAATTGTCTATCCAGAGAAAAAGAATGCCTGATCAACCTCTCTAACATCGGTTTGTTTATAATCGTGATAGGTGGCGAATAGACTGTTCTTGCAAGGTGACATACATTTTGCAGATATAGCTGAAGCTCAAGGATCGAGTTATGTTCTCCTAGAGAGTCTGAATGTTTTTTCTTCGTATCTAATAGTCGATAAAGACTGACCATTGGATTTGCGATCTCGATTGGAAGTTCAGGAAAGTAAGGTGTGTTCATATTGATTTCGTCGTGCCGGCTTTTAAAAATAACAGGGCAACAAAAATGTGAATTGAGACTAAGGCCGTGGTACGCAGTGAATATAGAATCCACTGTGTACTAATTAGTCAATTATTCATTGACCAACTGAGTAGGTAGTTGATCTAAAGGAGAGGTCATAAACGGAAAGTATCCCTCACAACCATGCCCGCTAAAATGTACATATTTGATACTCTCCTTGGTTGTATATTTAATGGCTTTTTCAAAATACTTTTTGTTGATCACTTTAAAGTGCTCCGCGGATATGTTTTGCCGTTTCAAAACCTCTTTAAGAGTGGCACCTTCATATCTATCATCGTAAATGTCTTTCGCACTTCTTGACTCAATAACTAAAATTTCATTTTTAGCTATATCCATTCTGTCGATGATAATAAAATTATTATTAACAGCATCTTAGGGTGATCTTAGGGTTATTTCTTTGATGTAGGGTACAAGATGCATAAAAAGAATTTAAAATACGCTTGAAGATTAACTTTCCGAATCAAAAAGTTAGGATATTGATGATAACTTTGTGAAACTTTTTTATCGTCAATGCTCTCCATTTCCATTGCATAAAGGGGACTGAGAATCACTAACCTTATAGGATGAATAACTTTAGTTGAGGAAATGCATATTAACAGCGTCCGAATGACAATTTACTCGATCTAACAAGGAGGTAGAATGAGTCAGCTCTGCTCAAGGTTTGAATTAGAAAATGTCAGATTACGTTTGGCTTATCCATTTTTTACTTTTACTTTTTATCTAATGCCTTCCCCATTCACACCCTCACTCAACCATTCACTCCTCATTATTACCATTCGTCGCATTGGTAAAACTGCGCGACAAATTCTAGTTAACCTTTCAACGTCAACATTTGAAAGGGATTAAAAATCATGGCTACTGCAAACACGACTTACTCACTTACTTCTCAATTTAAGCGCTCATTTTTGATTGGGCTTGTTTCAATCGCTCCTACGTTAGCTTTAGCGAACCCAAGTGCAGACGTGCTTGATATTTACAACCAAGCCGCGCAAGGCAATGAAGAGCTGGTCGAGGTGGCTTATGAGCGCCTCAATGACACGCTGCAACAAGACGGCGCGACGCCACTGACCTTGGTTTACTTAGGAAGTACAGAAACCTTAATGGGGCGTGATGCGTTCTTGCCTTGGAACAAGATGAAGTATGTCGAAAAAGGTTTATCGACCATTGATAAATCGCTGGTTCTGCTTAAAGACGAAGACCAACCGATTCATGAGCAACCTCGAGTTCAAGGGTTACCAGATTCTTACCTGACTCGCGCTATGGCTGCGGTGACTTACACCTCTCTTCCAGACATGTTTAACCACTTTGATCGCGGTTACGACCTGTTCCTCTCGCTACTGGCGGAAGACGCTTTCCAGCAACAGCATTTCGCTGCGACATCGTGGATTTACCGTTATGCAATTGAGGCATCGATTCGTGCTGAAGATCTTAAGCAAGCACAAGCGTGGCTAGAACAAATGGAAACAGCCGATGCTGGCAACATCGAAACTATGACTGCGAAGGCCCTAATAGCGAAAGCCAAGTAACAATTGCGAATGCTAAATAATGAGCGCGAAAGCTAAATAGTAGCTGCGAACACTGAAGAATGGATTGGTAATCGGAGGACAACGGAATGATTGAATTTAAAGGTATCGGCAAATCGTATCTCACTGGCGGGCAAAGTGTAGACGCTCTCAAGGGAGTCGATGGCCAAATCAAACGCGGTGAAATGGTGGCGTTGTGTGGCCCTTCTGGGTCAGGGAAAAGCACACTGTTGAACATCCTTGGTTTGTTGGATATGGACTATCAGGGCGAGATAAACATTGATGGCAAAGCGTATCCAACAAAGCAAATCGCTGCTGCGCGTTTTCGTCGCCAGTCGTTGGGTTTTGTATTTCAGCGCTTCAATCTAGTTCCTGTGATGACAGCGCTTGAGAACGTCGCTTATCCATTGATGTTGAACCAAAGCACGAAACAAGAACAGCAGACCAGAGCGCAAGAGATGTTAGAGCGTGTTGGGCTAGGAGATTACGTTCATCACCGCCCAGACAACCTTTCAGGCGGTCAGCAACAACGTGTCGCGATAGCCAGAGCGTTAATCCACAACCCAAGCCTAGTGATTGCCGATGAACCGACTGCCAGCTTAGACAGCCACACTGCCAACCTTGTGATCGACATTATGAAAGAGCTCGGTCATGAGATGGGCACAACCTTTATTGTCGCAACGCACGACCCAAGAATGGCGCAGCGTTGTGATCGAGTGATTGAGCTTATCGACGGACAATTGGCACCACAAGCCACAGCAACGGAGGCTATCTCATGGGCAAGTTAATACAAATAATGAGCACGTTTTTGTTTCCAACCTCGGTGCGTTTGGCGTGGCTTAATCTATTGAGAAATGGTCGCCGCAGCCTGCTTTCGGTGTTGATCATCGCGATTGCCGTATTTGCCCTCACCAGTGCGGGTGGCTATGGGCTTTACACCTACGAATCTTTGAGAGAATCAACCGCGCGCGATACGGGTCATCTCACTTTGAGCACGCCGGGCTATTTTGAACAAGACGAAGACATGCCATTGAGCAATGGCCTAGACAACGTTCAAGCGCTCACCAAGAGCATCATTGGCGATAGTGACGTGCGTGGTGTGCAGCCAAGAGTCTACTTCAGCGGTTTGGTGTCTAACGGCAGTAAGTCGACCATCTTTATGGGAACGGGCGTTAATGAGCGTGAGTTCGATATGAAAGGGCCGTTTCTTGATGTGCGCAGCGGTCAGACTCTCTCGGATGTGAAATCGCCAAGATACGACAACCAAGAACCACAAGTGATGCTGGGAACTGACCTTGCTCGTAACCTCAAAGTTGCGGTTGGTGATTGGGTCACATTGCTCGCGACTACCAGTGATGGTGCTTTGAATGCCTTTGATTTTAAGGTGCAAGGCATCTACTCGACTGGTGTTCCTGAGTTGGATAAACGTCAGTTGTACGTACACATCACCACAGCGCAAGAGCTTCTGGCTTCAGACAAAGTCAGCACCTTATCGGTATTCCTTTTCGAAACCAGCAAGACATCGACCGTGCAGCAACGCATCGAGGTGTTACTGAATAGACAAAGCGAACAACAAGATCGCGAAATAGAGATTACCCCGTGGCAAGATCGCGCTTTTTTCTACACCAAGGTTAAAGACCTTTACGACCGTATCTTCGGCATCATGGGCGCGGTAATGGCATTGGTGGTGTTCGTTTCGTTGTTCAACACCATGACCATGTCAGTGACAGAGCGCACTCGTGAAATTGGTACCTTGTCGGCTCTTGGTAGTTACCCTTCTGAAATCGTCGCAGGCTTCTTAAAAGAGGCGGGATTGCTGGCGGTGATTGGCAGTGCGATAGGCGCGCTAGTGAGTGGCTTAGTGTCGGTGTTATTGCTGGTGGTTGATATACAAATGCCACCACCTCCGGGTCGAACCGAAGGTTATCCACTCAACATTTACTTCTCATTGGAATTGGTTGGTTACGCCACTTTAGGTGTGCTGACGATATGTTTGCTGGCTGCTTATTTCTCTGCTCGTAAAGGCGTGAATAAGCCAATCACGGAGGCGCTGGTTTATGTGTAAATTAACTCGTTCACTCACTATTTTAGGTGCTGCGTTGGCTTTGGTTCTAGCATCGGCACCAAGCTGGGCCCTCGATTCACAGCAAGTCACCGAGATGATTGCTAAGGCAGATAGCTACCGATTGAACAGCGCACAGGCGTCCAAGGTGGTCTCTTTAGTCGCGCTATATCAAGACGAACAACTCGATAAAACCCGTGAGTACAACGTCTATACAAGACCAAACCGAGAGTCTTTGGTCGTGTTCAAGTCGGCTGTCGAGGCAGGTCAAAAGATGCTGATGATTGAAGACAACTATTGGTTATTGATGCCGAAATCTCGCCGTCCAATTCGTATTACCCCGATGCAAAAGCTGCTTGGCGAAGCTTCGGTAGGCGATATATCGACGCTCACTTGGAGTGAGGACTATCAAGGCGAGTGGGTTGCTGAACAACAGGTTGAGATGCCGACTGGCGAGACAATCGATACCCATCACCTAAAGCTATCGGCGAAAACCAAGGGTGCGAGTTATCAATCGATTGATCTGTGGTTAACAGCAGATCGCGCATTTCCAGTTAAAGCAGATTTGTACCTGCGTTCAGGAAAGTTAGCCAAGCAAGCTTGGTTTACGGAAGGCGTGCGAGATGGATTACCAACAGTAGTGTCGATGACCTTGTTCGATAAGATTCAACCAAGTAAAAAAACTGTAATTGAGTACCGCGAAGTGAGTGAAAAAAGCTTGGCAGATAAGTATTACAACCCTGCTTACTTATCACGTAATAGCGTGTCTGGGCTTTAGGTGGGTGGTATGAAAGCTTCTAGTCGTCGATTCCACATCAAGCCTTTAATCGCTACCTTGTTTTTATTGTCTTGTGTGAGTAACACGATTCAGGCAGATGAATTGAGCCTAGCGTGGGACTGGCAACTGAGTGCCGAAGCGATTGAATCACGAGAGTCGCCTTTTAGCCCTTTGGCATCTGATAATCGTCAGTCGTTGAATGGTTTGCTGGATCTTGAGGTTGGATACAACAATTGGCTTGGTCTGTTTGCAGTGAAAGCCAACGATATTTTGAGCAACAACCCTCAAGGGCAAGAGGTGAGCTTTGAATCGGAATTCATCGTGCGCGAGTTGTTTTGGCAAGGTGGCGTTGATGTGTCGAATTCAGTAATCGGAGATCACTATCTTGATGTCACGCTCGGCAAGGTTCGTCTCGATTGGGGCGTGGGCTATGGCTACCGACCGTTAGATATCATCAAACCTTATCGCCAAAACCCAGTAGGCATTGTCGCAGAAGAGGGCGCGGGTGTGGCGTCGGCGTCACTGTTTGATATGACGGGCGAATGGACACTGCTTTACAGCGATTCTTCGTGGACTTCCCAAGACGTGAATGAGTTCGAAAAGCAGAATCAGCAACAAGGGGTTGGCTTACGTCGTTACAACCTGATTGGCGACCACGAATATCAATGGGTCGCTTATTACGATGACGTGCGCCACGGCTTGCTTGGCGCGAGCTTGGTATCGGTATTAAACCTCGCATGGGAGTTTCATGGTTCGATGGTTTATCAGCGACAAAGCCTTGGCTACAACCAGCCTGATTCCATGCTTAAACCTGTTTATTTAGAAGAGCAAGGCGAGGCCTATCAAGCGTTAGCAGGATTAACATGGGCCAATGACACGGGCCATAATGTGGTGTTGGAATATTGGTTTGATAGCCGCGCTTGGAGTAATTCTGAATGGCAAAGTGCGATAGAAAGTGCAGAGTCTTTGTCAGTGAATCCGATGACAGTTTCGTTGGCAGGTTCTTATGCGCAAGGCTATCAGCACGCTAATTTGGTTCAACACAACATCATGTTTCACTGGTCTTTGGATTCGACACATGGCTGGCTTGAAGATATCACGCCAACATTTGATGTGATGCTGTCTCCACAAGACGGTGGTTTTATTGCGACTCAGTGGCTCAACTATCAGGCGTTAGATAATGGCGATTCATCGTTGGAATTGGAACTTGCTACACGCTTTCTAGGCGGTAAAAGTGATTCTGCTTACGTCAACTTACCTGATAGTCATATGATTCTTATAAATATCAAAGGACGATTTTAATGAACACTTCTTCAAACAGTCGGTTTTCATGGATTAAAAGCTTCGCGTTCACCACGCTATTTTGTGTTCTTATTGCGGTTACAACCCATACGATTTGGGGCGGAGGATTAACGGTTAACCTGGCAATCAGTTTTGGCTTTGGTTATAGCGCCGTGGGTTCCTCTTTCGTCTTGGTGAAGTTGTTTAAGAGAACATCCAGAAGGCTTGAAGTAGCCATCTCAATGGTGGTCGCGATGACCTTCGGCACCCTGAATGCGCACTACTGGTTAAACGGGTATTTCGGTTCCAATATCTCTGATCTTAAATCAGTAGTGCTGTTGGGTGTGATCTTCTGCTCGGTTTGCTATTACTATTTTTACACCCGAGAGCAGCAGCTGCGTGCCGACAATGAATTAGAAGTGGCCAAGCGCCGTCAGGCAGACCAAGAAAAGGTTGTAGTACTCAGTCAACTTAAGCAGTTGCAAAGCCAAATCGAACCGCACTTCTTATTTAATACGCTGGCGACCATCAATGTGTTGATTGAGAGCGACAGTGCGAAAGCCAAGCTGATGCTCGAAAAGCTGACTGATTTGCTGCGTGTGACTCTGAAGAACAGCCGTACTGAGCAATCGACCATCGCACAAGAGGTCGACTTGCTAGATGCTTATCTTAACATCCAGAAAATTCGTTTAGATGAGCGCTTAGCCTTCTCGATTGAAACGAACAACATTAGCGATCAGCAAGTGATTCCGCCCTTCTTAATTCAACCTTTGGTTGAGAATGCGCTCACACACGGTATTGAGCCAAAAGCCGCAGGTGGCCAAGTGAATATCCGTATTGCTCAACAAGCCGAGCAGTTGAAGATTGAGGTGGCTGATAATGGTGCAGGGCTGAAAACGCCCTCGGTGAATAGTGGTCATGGTGTTGGGTTAAGCAATATTCGTCAGCGAATCGAAACCCTATACGGTGATAAGGCGAGCCTCACGATCACCGAGCAGGCTACGGGTGGCGTGGTATCAACTATCTTATTACCGAACATCAGCGAAACTAGCTCCGAGAATGCAGTTCTGAAACTCTAGGCACTGTTACGAAAATAAGTACTGTGACAAAAACAGACGATTTACAGTGTGAATTTGAAGGAATAATCATGAATAACCCAGCATCAAAGCCAAGCGTCTCGGCGATTATCGCAGACGACGAAGCACTGTTAAGGCACCATCTCGACAAGAGTTTGGCTGAGGTTTGGCCGGAGCTAGAGATCGTCGCTAAGGCGCAAAACGGGCTAGAGGCAATGCAGAGTATTCAGCAGCTTGAGCCTGATGTGGTCTTTCTTGATATTCGAATGCCAGAGCTCGATGGTATCTCGTTGGCGAAAAAACTGAACAAGTTAGTTTCGCCGCCATTGGTGGTTTTCATTACCGCTTATGATGAATATGCGGTTAAAGCCTTTGAGCACAATGCGATGGATTACTTGCTAAAACCGATCAATGAAGAGCGTTTACTGGCCACATGTCAGAAGGTTCAAGCACGCTTGTCGAGCAACCAAACGCGATCAGGCAGCACACCGGATCAGCCCGATATCGCGGCGCTAATGAACCAGCTTCAACAGTTATCCCAATCAACCTCGCAGCAACCTCCCTATCGACCGCAGCAAAAGCACCTCACATGGATCAAAGCCAGTATCGGGGAAGACATCCACCTGATTTCTGTTGATGATGTTGCTTACTTCAAAGCCGAAGACAAGTACGTGTCTATATTTAAGAGGGGCCAAGGAGGTTCACTAGAGGAGTTTATTCTTCGCGTGTCACTAAAAGAGTTGATTGCTCAGCTTAACCCTGATGAGTTTTGGCAGATCCACCGTTCCGTGGTGGTGAAAGTATCTGCGATTGATAAGGTGAAGAAAGGCCTCTCCGGCCAGATGTCTGCGTATGTGTCAGGCGAGAAACTACCGATCAGCCGCGCCTCACAAGCATTGTTTAAGGGTATGTAGATACTCACTTAAGGTATGCAGCAAGCGTGTTTAAATGGATGTCATAAGTTCTTATTAAAGTGCTACTCAAGTAAATACAGTTAATCTTACATATCGCACAGTGATTTATAAAATAAAGATCCAGATCACAAAGATATTCATCGGGTTAAATATTAAATAATAATCGTTAACTCAATCTGTATATTGTCGATGAATGACATTAAGAGGTTGTTATGAAAACATATTATTTAGCGACGGCACTATGCCTAACTTTGGTTGGCTGTAGCTCAACATCAAAAACTACCGAAAACTTAATCCAACTGGATCCAGCGTGGAAGTCAGGTCAGCTGGAAAACGGTCTTATCTATCATGTTTATCCTGATCATGAAGAGTCTGTTTCTGTACGCTTAGTCGTGCACGCGGGTTCGATTCAAGAGACTTCTCAACAGGAAGGTTATGCTCACTTTGTCGAGCATATGGCATTCAATGGCAGTAAAAACTTTTCTCAAAACGATGTGATTCGTCTGTTTGAAGACGCCGGTTCTAGCTTTGGTGCGGATATTAACGCCTACACCTCTTATGAAGAGACGGTATACCAGTTAGATTTGCCTGATAACATCGAGTTGCAGTCTGCTTTGACGTGGATGCGTGATGTGGGTGACGGCCTAGACATCGCAAGCTCTGAAGTTGAAAAAGAGAAAGGCGTGATTCTTGGTGAGTTTCGCATAGCTCGTCTTGATGACAAGTCATTCGGAGAGGTATTTTATGACCACTTGATTGAAGGTGGTCCGTATGAATCTCAAGATGCATTGGGCTCGAAAACATCGGTTGTAGAGGCAACGCCGCAAGGCTTATCTGACTTCTACCAAACTTGGTATCAACCTCAAATCGCCGAGTTAGTTATTTCAGGTGATGTAGACATCAAAACCTTGATTCCTTTGATTGAAGAGAAGTTTTCTAGCTGGGAGCGTGGTGACACCCCGAGACCAGAAAAGCAGAAAATGACCTCGTTCAATGAAGATGATTATGTTGGATACGCAGGAAGAGAAGCGCCGAGCATTACTCTAACGTTTAATCGTGGCTTAGATAGAGTTGAAACTCATGCTCAACAGCATCAACGTTGGTTAGATGAAACCGCGCAACAAATCATTCAACAGCGACTCGAAGCAGTATTCAATGATGCAGCGCTGCCGACTCAATGGGTAGCGTCCGATAACTACCGAATGGGCTCTCTGAATTATTCCTCAATCAGTGTTGGTTTCCCAGCAGGTGGCCGTGAGGTCATCCAACAAGAGATGCTCTCTACATTGGCATCACTGCGTGACTTTGGCGTGTCGAAAACGGACATCGTTGGCGAGCAGCACTACTACCAAGACTTGCTGGGTAACATTGAGCATGACTGGGCCAAAATGGACAGCGTTGACCACGCGAACTACAAAACCAGAGCGCTTGTAACTGATCGAATCGTCCAGTCGCAGAAAGACTATCAAGCCAGTTTAGAAACCTTCATTGCGAACCTAAACCTTAAGGCGATTAACGACAATATCAAAGACCTGCTTTCTGATGATTACTTCCTTGTTATCGGCTTGGACGATTCTGAAGACAGAGCGGCGGTCATTGACTCGCTAGATAGTCTAAAAGCGACTTACAGCGAAACGGGAGCACAGCCGCTCGCGATTGCGACAGTGAGTGCCTTTGCTGTACCAAGTTCGCAGGGTGAGGTTGTGCTTGCGGAACAAATGTCCGTCGACCCATACATCCAAAAGTGGACATTAAGCAATGGTATCGACATGTGGTACCTGCGTGATTATGTGGCAGGTGATGATGTTGGTGTGATGTACATGAGCCTCGGTGGAAAAGCCGCGTTGGATCCAAGCTTATATCCCGCCGTTGAGGTTGCGTTACCTACCTTCGCTCGAAGTGGTGTTGGTGAATTTACGGGTTCTGAGCTTTTAGCGTATTTTGATCGTGAAGATATTCGAGCCGATTCCTTTATTGGCAACACCCGCCATGGTATTGAGTTTAATATTAATAAAGATGGGCTTAAAGATACGTTTGCTGCGCTTTATACCTTCATCACTGCGCCTAAAATTGTTCCCGAGCAGTTAGAGGCAGTGAAGCAGGAGTTTGTACAAGGTCAAGAATCTTTCTTGAGCAGCCCTGTTGGCCAGTTTGAGCGCGCAAGAAACCAGAATATCTATGGTCAGGACAGTGGCCACCTCTTTGTTGACAAAGAACGTGTTGAAGCGGTTTCTGTGGAAGACGTCGCTAATCTTCACCAGCAGCTGTTTGGTCAAATGAGACATAACCAATTGGTGATCGTGGGTGATATCGACCCAAGTGAATTAAAGCCTTTGGTTGAGCAATACTTGGCTTCGATTCCATTAGAAAAAGCCGAGGTTCCTGACTTTAAAGTGGCTTACAAGCAGCCAACTGAATCACGCATTGATTTGGCGATCAACAATGTGAATAGTGCAGAGTACATCCTACGAGTTATCTCTGAGCCTAGCGTTGAAGTTAAAATGTCGGCAAAAGATGTTTTCATGGAAGACTTACTGCAACGCTTGCTGGCGACTCGTTTAGATACCTATATTCGTGAAGAGTTGAGTTTAGATTACTCGCCTTATACGTATTCAGCATCCGCAGATAGTGA
Organism: Vibrio sp. 14G-20; assembly: GCF_026241515.1. Lineage (GTDB taxonomy): Bacteria > Pseudomonadota > Gammaproteobacteria > Enterobacterales > Vibrionaceae > Vibrio. The sequence goes on along the minus strand of NZ_JAPHPW010000007.1, from coordinate 96,211 downwards.
GCTGAGTGGTGAGTGGGTTATCGGGGCGATGGTAGCTCCGGAGAACGTTGATCAAGTCGAAGTGGCGATCGATAAGGTGATTACTGACCTTCTGCAAGGTGTCTCTGAAGAGGAAATGCGAGCGGTCGTGAAACAGTTCGAAGCTGATTTCACACCTCTAGAGAAGAGCTCTATCGACCAAGCGTGGTATGTGTCTCGTTATCTGCTCCATGGCTACGGTATCGAAGCTTTGTCTCAAGTAGAACGAGTGGCGAGATCGGTCTCTGTAGAAGAGATGAATGCGCTAGTGCAAAGTATCTTTGGTGAAAATAGCCGTAAGGTTAAGAATATCATGCGCCCTAAAGCCTAAAGCGAACAGAAACACTTAACCCAAAGCCAAGCGAGCACCGCTTGGCTTTCTTGTTTCCACCATTCGCTAAGTACTTTTAGATCTATGTAAATCTAAATTTCGAGAGCGCTTAATCGGTTGCTTCATATCATTTTCTAAAAAAATGTTTTAAATCAAGACAGCATTTCATTTGTATTGTAGATTGGCGATCTACGAGAATGTTGTTTGGATGTTAGATTGCTTAAATTAGGTACCCGATTAGTTTTAATGTTGTTTTTACTGAGCTTTGGCTTAGTGAATTCTAACGGCTATTCGTTCCCTTCTAAGCCATTCCAAATCCAATCCGCTCAAGAGCAGCCTTCGCAGAATAATCTTTGTAAACAATCTGTTGCGGATAACCCGTCTAGCTACATGGAATGCGACCAGGTTCAGTTTGACACTGTGTCTTTAGGTGATAGTTCCAATTATCACGACACTGAATCGAGTCTCCAAGCGGTAACCTTTAGACGTATGCTCAGCAACGAGCAAGAAAGCGTGGCCGACCTTGAGCCTGCTTATCATCTACTGATCGACTTCTCTCCCCCATCATTACTGGCTTCTCTGCTCTTCAACACGCCGATGTTGGATACTAAGCAGCATTGGACCAGCATTGTGAGTTCTCCGTCCTCCCGGCTTTCGGGGTGGAAAGAGGGCAACATCCAATACTCGCATTTCCGAGAACTTCTTAGCTAATCGTTTGACCCCAAATTGGTCGTATCGATGGTCACTTGTGCCCGTTGAGCTCGCCAGTTAACCAAGACAAACATAGCGACATCAGCTTTAGCATCACTACCGTTCAATCAGCTTGTTCTGGTTGTCGCTAGTCGTCGCTCGTGTTCGCAAAACATTAGTTATACCAATCGTAGTAAATAACTGGTCACCCTAGCTGGTTAAAATGCTCGAACATTTACTGTGATTGGTAAAAAGAAGAGATCTTGACTGTGAAAAAGCGCATTCCAAGAAAACAAATCAACCACTACGCAAAGTGGAAATACGTGGTGCTTATCGCCACCATCATCATCATGGTTCTAAGTGCTCTACCTTCTTGGTATGGCGAGAACGCTTCGGTTCAAATCAGCAACCGTTCTGAGCAAACTATCGATGCTACTCAGGTAACTCAATACCTTGCGAGCGAAGGCATCCAAGCCAAATCAGCCTTTCAAAAAGACAAACGTTTAGTGGTTATCCTAGAAGATGCCGAGCAACAAGCGAAAGCCAAAGAAGTGCTTAATGAGCGCTTTCTTGACAACGCAACCGTTGCTCTAGCGATGGAGCCTGCAGCACCAAAATGGTTGACTGATATGGGCTTTGCGCCAATTCAGCTAGGCCTTGATTTACGTGGTGGTGTGCAGTTCTTATTAGAAGTGGATATGGAGCCGGTTTACCACGCACAAGCGCAAGCTATGGTCGACGAGATCACCAGCCAAGTACGTTATGCCCGCGGCAAAGTGGTGAACAACCAAGTGGAATTTAATTTCCGCACTGACGCGGATTTCGAAAAAGCGCAAAAGCTGATCCGTGAAGAGTTCCCGCAATGGTTACGTGATAGCTCAGACAAAAAGCTGACTCTGACGCAGTCTGAAGATGAACAAAGAACGCTACGCAACCTAACGGTTCAACAAAACCTGCAAATCATGCGAAGCCGTATTGAAGAGCTAGGCATCACAGAGGCTTCAATTCAACGCCAAGGTGAAAGCCGTATTCGTATCGAACTTCCGGGTGTACAAGACCCAGCAGCCGCGAAAGACGTGATTGGTGCAACGGCATCATTGGCGTTCTACTCTGTTTACGACAACGCAACTCGTAACACTCAAACGCTAAAAGATACAGATGGCAACCGTGTCGTTGTCGCTCGCAAAGCCGTTCTGAGCGGCGAACACATTATCGATGCTCGTAGCGGCATTGGTGAGATGGGCAGCGCAGAAGTAAACATCACGCTGGATTCAGCGGGTGGTAAGAAAATGTCTGAGTTCTCTCGTCATAACATCGGCAAGCCAATGGCAACCGTGTACAGCGAGTACAGCCGTGACAGAGCCGGTAACAGCGAGAAAACCAGTGAAGTGATCAGTGTGGCGAACATCCAATCTCAATTGGGTAGCCGCTTTAGAATCACAGGTGCTGGCAGCATGGCTGAAGCACAAGAGTTGGCTCTATTGCTTCGTGCAGGTTCACTGACTGCGCCAGTGACCATCATTGAAGAGCGCACCATTGGCCCATCTCTGGGTGCTGAAAACGTCACTAACGGCTTTGCTGCTTTGGCGCTTGGCCTTGGTCTAACTCTAACGTTTATGGCGCTATGGTATCGCCGCCTTGGTTGGGTTGCGAACGCTGCATTGGTTGTCAACATGACCACACTATTTGGTTTGATTGCGATGCTTCCGGGTGCGGTGTTAACACTACCAGGCATAGCAGGCTTGGTATTAACGGTCGGTATGGCGGTCGATACCAACGTACTTATCTTCGAACGTATTCGAGACAAAATGAAAGAAGGACGCAGCTTTGCAAGTGCCATCGACCGTGGCTTTGATAGCGCGTTCTCTTCAATCTTCGATGCCAACGTCACTACCATGATTGTTGCCGTGGCTCTGTACACCATTGGTAATGGACCGATTCAAGGGTTCGCATTAACCCTAGGTTTGGGTCTTCTAACCAGTATGTTTACAGGTATTTTTGCGTCACGCGCGATCATCAATTTGGCTTGGGGGCGTGACCAACGCCACGATGTAAGGATTTAAGCATGAGAACTTCAACAAAAGTGACTAATTCAGACCGCTATATTTCAGACAGCAATATGACTCGCCTTCGTAAGGTGATGTCTGTGATTTCTATTGTGCTGTTCATGAGCTCTGTGATGCTGGTGGCAGTAAAAGGTTTTAACTGGGGCTTGGACTTTACTGGCGGTGTGGTTGCCGAAGTTCAGCTTTCTGACCAAGTAACCAAAGACGATTTAAAAACAAAACTTGATGCCGCTTTCCAACAAGACGTGCAAGTTGTTGGCATGGCAGAACAAGACCGCTGGACACTGCGTTACAGCCAATTGACGGATTCACCACAGCCTAACCTAGTGGATGTTTTGTCATCGGTGAGCGACCAAGTGCAAGTACTTAACAGCAGCGTGGTTGGCCCTCAAGTGGGCCAAGACATGGTTGACCAAGGCGGCTTGGCAGTATTGGTGTGTTTCCTAATGATCATGCTGTACTTGAGTGTACGATTTGAATGGCGTTTGGCACTGGGTGCACTTGCCGCGATCATCTATGACGTGACACTTATCTTAGGCTTATTCGCTTTTACTCAGTTCGAGTTCAACCTAACGGTATTAGCGGCGGTGTTAGCGATATTGGGTTACTCACTTAATGACTCAATCATCATCGCCGACCGTGTTCGTGAGATGCTGCGTGGCAACCCTAACGGTGACACTGATAACTTGCTTAACGAATCAGTGAAAGCGACTTTCTCGCGCACCATGGTGACTTCAGGCACTACGCTAATCACTGTATCAGCGCTTTGGTTGCTTGGTGGCGCGGCACTGCAAGGATTCGCAATTGCATTGGTTGTCGGCATTGTCAGCGGTACGTGGTCTTCAGTATCAGTCGGCATTACCCTACCTAAATTGCTTGGCTTACAGCCTTGTCACTACCAAGTAAAAGCACCAGTAGAAGTTGAGGGTGAGTACCCTTAGAGTGTTTATTCGCTAGTAGTACAAGTTAGCAAGTAACGTCAGTAAAGCTCTTCGTTTGTAATAAGACGAAGGGCTTTATTTTTTATAAGAGTCAGACAGTTAGTCAAAAGAGAGGCTATTTCAAAAAACGATAGATTGAACAGGAAAGCCCTTAGGATATGAAGTATGTTTATATGACGTCAGTAGAAATGAGGCAAGGGAATGGAATATCGACATCAATGTCATGTAGGCGACCACGGTGATGCACTTAAGCATCCGGTATTGAGTGCTCTGGTTCAGTCATTAATGCAGCAGCATTCACGTCTCAATGTTATCGACACACACTCAGGGACAGGGTGTTACGACCTCACCACTGCGCCAAGCAACCACGCGGGCGAGTTTGCTGAAGGGGTTGGGTACTTATGGCGAAACAAGGCTTACCTTCCAGAGTCATTCGCGTCTTTTATGTCGGTGCTGGAATACTACAATCCTAATCAACTAATCACGCTGTATCCCGGCTCAGCGGCCATTACCTATCAACAAGGTCGTAGCCAAGACAGCTTCTACTTTTCCGATATTCAGCAAGACGAAGCCGACTTACTTCAAACCAATATTGAGAAGCTACAACGCGATCTGGATGTTTCAAGTAAGCTCACCATTACCGCGGGCGATGGGCTTAAAGCGCTGCCTGATTATGTGGCAAAGCACGATAATCATCATCTGATTGTTATCGACCCACCCTATGAAACCGATGCTGAGTATCTTGCGGTGATTGATGCCTTGGTTAAGGCATATCAACAGTCGGAGAAAGTGTCTGCTCTGATCTGGTATCCGCTGTACACCGATGATAAAAGCTCACTGATTTTGAACCACTGCGTGACAGCGGTGAAAGATGGCTTACTACCAAGCCCGATTAAATCGGAGTTGCGACTGCGCGATCCAAAGGGCGATGACCGACTCATCGGCAGTGGTTTGTTGCTGTTTAATCCGCCTCAAGGCATTGCCGGAAAGGTAGCTGATACGCTCGATTACTTACACAGTCAGCTCGCAACCAATGGTGAGGGTTATTGGCAAATGAGAAGTCTATAAATCTGATTTATATGGGATTTATGATTGATTTCTAGACGCTGTTCGCTAAATCACTGTTATTTATGTGGTTTAAATTGACCAAACGCTAACTTTTATCGATTGATTAATTGCAGTGAATCATTTAAAAATAGAATATCAATGCGCACAAGTGCATAATGGCTCATAAGTTAAATAATTAGTCCCAGATTAATATCAGATTGTGGTTTACCCCCTAAACTGCATAAGGCTCGCACTAGTCATGCGAGCCTTTCTTTTGCCTGAAGGAAAATCTAGGCAGTTCTAATAATTCCAAATTCACTACAAAGCTGGATAATCGGTGTAGCCTCTTTCGTTGCCGCCGAATAGGGTGGCACCATCAAGTTCTGATAGTTCGCTGCCGTTTTGTAGGCGTGATACGAGGTCTGGGTTGGCCACGAATGGGCGACCAAATGCGACGAGATCCGCGTAGCCTTTGTTTAGTACTTCTTCGGCGCGCTCTGGTGTGTAACTGCCAGCGACGATGATGGTATTAGAGAACAAGGTTCTTAGCTCGACTCGGAAGCTTTCAGGGATAACCGGTGCGTCATCCCAGTCGGCTTCTGATAGGTGTAGGTAAGCGATATCACGTGCTTGCAGGGCCTTTGAAGCTTCTAAAATCGTTGGCACGATGTCTGGGCAGTTCATGTCTTTGAAGGTGATGAATGGGGCTAAACGCACGCCCACTTTATCCGCGCCGATCGCATCAATGACGGCATCTACCACTTCAATCAAAAAGCGAAGTCGGTTCTCGCGACTGCCACCGTAGTTGTCGGTTCGCTTGTTCGAGTTGGTTCTTAGGAACTGATCAATGAGGTAGCCATTCCCTCCGTGGATCTCGACACCATTAAAGCCTGCTTCAATGGCTTTCTTCGCTGAGTTCGCAAAATCTTGAACGACACGATCGATGTCTGCTTGGTTCATCTCCCTTGGCTGGATGCAATCCACCATGTTGCCATTACCATTCTCATCAGAAATCCATACTTGAGTTTCTACTGGAGCCAAAGCTGACGGTGCAATCGGCAGTTCGCCCTTTTGAAAGGTAGGGTGCGACACGCGGCCGACATGCCATAGCTGGCAGAATATCGCAGCGCCTTGTTCTTTTGCGGCTGTGGTTATTGGTTTCCAACCTTCGATTTGTGCATCGGTATAAACGCCGGGTGTGAATGAGTAGCCTTGAGAGTCATCTGATATTTGCGTTGCTTCGGTGATGATTAGCCCCGCACTGGCGCGTTGCTGGTAGTAGGTCGCCATCATATCGTTTGGCACATTGCCAGGTTGGCTAGTACGAGCGCGTGTCATTGGTGCCATCACGACACGGTTTTGCAGTTCTAGGCCTTTGAGTTCTGATGTTTCGAATAATTTGTTCATGGTATCTACCTTGTTGGAATCATGTGGTCTTAATGGTTTTGGTTTTAGCTATAAGCAGAATTATTTACTTTCCGCTGGGCTGAAGATCGAGTTGCTCTGTGGTTTTTCAGCTTTGTTGGCTTTCGCAATAAGCAGCAAACCAATAACAGGGACAAAAACGGCTGCGAATGGAATCATTCCTGCGCCTAGTTGGCTGTCGAGTACCATTCCGCCAAGGAATCCACCAAAGGCATTAGCCAAGTTGAATGCTGAAATATTGGCGGTTGCTGCGAGTTCTTGGCCTTCGCCACCGTGGTTCATTACTCGAAGCTGCATGGCAGGAACGTTCGCAAATGATGCAATACCAAAGACAAATGCAGCTGCAACGAAGAGGATTTTGTTGTCTATTACAAGGCCAACCACAACTAATGAAGCGATCATCGCGACAGCCCAAAACATGGAAGCTTTGCCTAAATCTTTATCTGAAGAGCGGCCGCCTAATGTGTTACCTATGATTAAGCCCACACCGACAATCACTAAGATCCAAGTGACTGAGTCTTGACCGTAGCCCGTGATGTGCATGGCAATAGGTGCAAGGTAGCCGTAAAGCGTCATAAACCCAGACCAAGCAAAAGCGGTGATCGCCAAGCTGATCAGTAGCATTGGATTTCTAAATGCCATTAGTTGAGTCTTGATGTCTTTCGCTTCGCTATGACCGCTTGATTTGATTGACGTTAGGATAGAAATCATTGCGATAGTGCCAAGTGCAGCCACGGTAAAGAAGGTGGTGTGCCAACCGAACTGCAAGCTAATCCATGTACCAGCGGGAACGCCAAGAACGTTTGCGAGCGTTAACCCTGCGAACATTTGACCAACGGCGCGACCTGCCATTTTTTCAGATACTAAGTTGGTTGCGACAACGGCACCGATGCCATAGAAAGGACCTTGCACTAAGCCTGCGATAACACGGCTCGCGAGTAGAAGTGGATAGCTTGGTGCTAAGGCCGACAACACGTTACCGATGATGAACAGTGCCATTAAGCCAATCAGCACCATCTTCTTGTTAAAGCGTGCAAGGTAGATGGTTAAGATTGGTCCGCCGATAACGATAGCTAACGCATAGGCACTGATTAGGTATCCGGCTTGACCTTCGGTGATCGAAAGGGAGGTCGCAATTTGCGGAAGGATGCCTGCGATAACAAATTCAGCGGTGCCAATGGCAAAAGCCGCGAGTGTCAGTATCCAAACTTGGAATGGGATCTTTTCTTTATGGACAGTTTCTTGATGGATGGCTTCTTGTTTCATGATGAGTTACCTATGTAAATTCTTGTTTGTTAGGGCGTTTCGATATACGCCCTAACGATTGTTCTTTGTGTCTTTGCAAGGTGTTTTAGCCGAGCAGCGCACCGCCATCGATGTCGATGATTGAGCCAGTCACGTATGGGTTATTAATCGCGAACAGGTAACCCATGGCGATCTCTGAAGCTTCGCCAACCTTGCCCGCGGGTAAGTTGTTTTTGGCGTTGTCGTACATGGCTGAACGGGCGGTGTCGTCCATGTTTTTGTAGGCTGTTGTCATGGTTAAGCCCGGGCTTACGGCGTTCACTCGAATTGGTGCGAGTTCTTTCGCAAGCACCTTAGTGACGCTTTCTAGTGCGGCGTTGATGGCTGTTTTTACGTAAGTGCCTGCGACTACTTTGCGTGACAACATACCTGTGGTGAGCGTGATAGAACCGTTGGGCTTCATGTAACGCGCCGCATGCTTGGCGACGTTTAAGCTGCCCCAAAACTTGGTATCAAATGCTGTTTTTGCATCTTCAATAGCAACGTCTGTCACTTTTCCTGCCGGAGCGTATGAGCCTGCAGTCATGATTAAATGATCAAAAGCACCAATTGATTCGAAGTAATCACAGAGCGACTTCTCGTTAGTGATATCGACACCGGTATGTCGGCTAGCAATGTGTACCGTGTTGCTCTCGTTTCTTAGTTGCATCGCCAATGCCTTACCGATACCAGATGTGCCACCAATGATGACGAAAGTGTTCTTTTCTTGGTTTGTTAGTTCGTTGTTCATGTGCTGAATTCCTGCGTGTTCTGCTGATGGTTGTCATTATATTTATTCGACTAATTTTGATAATTAGCTAAAATATAAATTCATTATTCGGTTTAAATGAACAATAGAGCGAGAGCACGAATAGCATGGATAAGTTTTCAGACATGGCGATGTTCGTCAGTATCGTCAAGCATCACGGCTTAGCGGCGGCGGGACGAGAGTTAGGGCTTTCTCCTGCGACCATGACAGCAAGGCTGCAGGCGCTTGAAGAAAGATATGGCGTGAAGTTGTTGAATCGAAGTACTCGACATGTGTCTTTGACTGACTCAGGCGAGCTGTATCACAAGGCGTGTCTGGAGATCTTAGATAATGTCAGTGAGGCTGAAAACCTGATTCAAAATGGTGTCAAAGAGGTCAAAGGCTCATTAAAAATCGCTGCACCGAAGGACATCGGCAAGCAATACATCCTGCCAATCTTGTCGGAGTTTTGTCAGCAGTATCCTGATGTGATTCCTTACCTGTATTTGAACGATAACCTATCGAATATTGCTGAGTCAGGGATGGATATCGTGATCCGCTATGGGGAATTGGTCGACAGCAGTTTGATATCTCGACGTTTGTCCCCAAGCCGACGTGTGCTGTGTGCCTCGCCTGAATATCTTGCCAAGCATGGAACGCCGTTGACGCCACAAGATTTGGTCGAGCACGACTGCTTGGCGATGCTGCGCAGCAATGAGGAACTCAAGACTTGGCACTTCCAAGATCACGACACGAAGAAGTCGATTACCGTTGTGCCAAAGCGATTCTCAGACGATGGTGAAGTGATTCGTTACTGGGCATTAAAAGGCGAAGGTATTGCCCTTAAATCGGTACTTGATGTGCAAGACGACATCAATAATCAACGCCTTGTGACCCTGCTTAATGGCTACATGAAGAACTTTAACACCTCGACCTCGGTATCAAGCGCCGACTTGAATGTGGTGTACATCAGCAAGAAATATCAGCCGAAGCGTATTCGACTCTTCCTAGATTTTCTTCTTGATAACTTCAGCAGTTTGGTTGAGAGATCAGACAAAGAGTAGACGCTTACCTACGTATGACGGACCTCTCGAACTCAGCGTCAGCTTACGGACAGAGATCATCGTTCTGGTTATGATACCTGCAACATAAGGACGTGATTGGAGAGAGAAATGAAAGTTGTCGGTAACACGGTTATCCAACCTTTTCACAAAGCCACCTGCCACTGTGGTGCAGTCGAACTAGAGCTCAGCTTGCCTAATGGAATCGAAAAGCCGCGTCGCTGCGATTGTTCTATCTGTCGTCGTAGAGGCGCGATTGTTGGCTCTGTTGCTCTGGATGGCATCAAGATCATCAAAGGTGCAGAGCATCTTAAGCTTTATCAATTCAATACCAACACCGCTAAGCATTACTTCTGCTCAAACTGCGGCATCTATACCCATCATCAACGCCGTTCAAGCCCAAATGAATATGGTTTTAACATTGGTTGTTTGGAAGGGGTGAACCCTTTTGATATTGGCGGTGTGGTGACCAACGACGGTGTCAATCACCCAGCTGATCGTTAATTTATTGAGCACTAAAAAGGGAATAGATTATGTCTGAATACGGAGCGATCATTCGCTGGCAAAAAGCAGAAGATGAAGCCTTTAGCGACAATCAATACAGCCGCGGCCACACATGGGAGTTTGATGGTGGTGTCACTGTACCTGCTTCGTCCTCTCCACATGTTGTGCCACTACCGCTCTCTGTTGAAGAGAATGTCGACCCAGAAGAAGCGTTTATTGCGGCACTTTCTAGCTGTCATATGCTGACCTTCTTGGGAATCGCGGCTAAACAGAAGTACGTCATTGAATCTTATGTTGATGATGCGATAGGTGTGCTTGAAGAAGATGAGTCAGGTCGTTCTTCCGTTACCACAGTGACACTGCGTCCTAAGATTGTATTTATTGGTAGCAAGATTCCAACCAGCGCTCAACTCGATAAGCTGCACCACTTAGCGCACAAGAATTGCTTTATCGCGAATTCGGTTAAGACTGAGATAAAGGTCGAGATGCGAGATTAATTTTTATTTTCAGATTATTTTCTAAAAGTTTCGTCTTTTTGATGTCGCCATCGTCTTAAGGGCATTCATGCAATCCCAATGATTGTAAAAAAGACTGAAAGAATTATTTGAGGACACCTTCATGACAGCGTTTAAGAGTACATCGAGCTACGGTGAAAATGCGTTTATCAAAAGCAAACCGCAGATGCTACAGAACATTTATAACACCACGGATGTATTCCCATACTGGGTTGCCGATATGGATTTTCAGGTAGCAGAGCCGATCACTCAAGAGCTGAATCGTTTGGTTGAGCGCGGTGTGTACTCTTACGAATTTCATGAGCAAGGGGTGTTTGAAGCGCTGTCGCAATGGTATTCAAAGCGTCATGGTTTAAACCTTTCTGCGGACAAGTTTGTGCAAGTGCCGGGTGTGCTTTCTGGTATCGCGTTGCTACTGCGTCAGTTCACCAATGAAGGTGATGGAGTGCTTATCCATACGCCAGCGTATCACCAGTTTTCGAACTTGGTAAACAAGGCTAATCGTCAGGTCGTGAAGAGCCCACTCATCAATGATGAGCAAGGTTATCGCATCGATTTCGATGGTATGGAACAGCAGATCATCGAACACAAAGTAAAAACGATGATTTTCTGTAATCCACATAACCCAACAGGTCGCGTGTGGACGCAGCAAGAAGTGACGCAAGTTATCGAGATTGCTAAGCGTCATGATGTGTTGATCATCAGCGATGAAATCCACTCAGACATTATCTTTGAAGGTCACGCTTTCACGAGCTTGACCAGCTTTGATTACGACAAAGTTGTCACCTTGATTGGCTCTCCGGCGAAAACCTTTGGTATGCACAGCATCTCAAACGGCTATGTGTACACCAACAACAATGAGCTATTTGAAGCGTTCAAAACCAACGTAGCAGCGATGTATCTTGACCATGGTAATGCCTTGACGACGTTTGCGACCATTGCTGCCTTCGAAAAAGGTGAAGAGTGGCTGGACGGCATGTTGGTGTATCTGCAAGATACGGTGAAATGGATCACTGAGTTTGCTGAGCAGCGTATTCCTCAATTGAAAGTGTTCCAACCGCAAGGCACTTACCAAGTATGGTTTGATTTTTCCGAGTTAGGTTTCTCGGAAGAAGATCTAAAGAACGTGGTATTTGAGTATGCTAAAATGGGGTTAACGCCGGGCGGTTGGTTTGGTGCTGAGAGTTATCATTTTATGCGAATGAACATCGCCACCTCGCGTGACAATATTGAGCAATCATTTACTGCTTTAGCTGATGCGATTGATGGCTTTGAGCAAGGCTCTATGGTGAACTCAGATTGCTGCGATAAAGGCAATTCAAAAAGCTGCTGCTAAATCCAATAGTACACAACAAGCATTGAAATCAGAGCGCATAACGGTACAGCTTTAAGATCCGATTAGAATAAAATAACCGCGAGTCTACATAGCGCATGACTGGCGGTTTTTTTGTGTCTGTGTAATCCTACTCATGGTTTTATTGAGTTGTGATTGAAGTGCTGAGTTGCGAATACATAGCGCTTCAATGATTGATAGAAGTTTGTTGGCAGAGAGTTATGTTTAGCGTCCCACTGAATAGTTTTGTACATCGTGTGAGTGATAAAAGCCAAGTGATGGCGAATGCGACTGAGTGTGGATGCCAGTTGAAGCGAATTCGTCGTTCACGTAATTGGTTATTGGTGGCTCAAGAACATCAACTCATTGAATTTAAAACCCTGCTCACTCACGAAAAAGACGGTTGGATCGCCATTGCGATAGACAAAGTACTGCCTAAACCTGTGGTGTGTTTGGCTTCGCTGTTAGCGGCGACACCCTCTATGACGGTCGTTCAGTTAGTGATGGAATCAGGATGTTCAATGGCAGAAGCAAGGCGTGCGATTGATGAGCATGAAGGGTTATAAGCGTGAGCCTTAAGTAAGCCGATCGTGTTGTGAAAAGAGAATCGCGAGCAGCAAAAAGCCCGTAACGATATTGCGTTTTTCAGCGGAATATCGTTACGGGCTTTATCATCTGTGCTGCATTAAGCTAAGCCACGTGGCTTATGAAGCGTTGCTCGATTAAGAGTTCGCTACTTTTACACGAATCGTGTTTTTGCCAAGCTTAGTCATGTTCAGCTTGTTTAGTGCCGCTTTAGCTTCTTCGTGCTCTGGCATTTCAACAAAAGCAAAGCCTTTTGAGTCGCCAGTTTCTTGGTCTAAAACTAGGCTGCACTCTTTTACTGAGCCAAACTCAGAAAATAGCACACGGATGTCTTGCTCAGAAGTAGAGCGCGATAGGTTACGAACTAGAAGTTTCATAATAAACCTTGAATATGAATTTACGCCGAGCATTGTCGCACACTTTCATGCTCACCCTCACAAATAATTATCTTGCGACTCTATTTCCTTGTCGCTCTGTCTAAGCACTAGCCGCGGTTTATCGTGATGTCTGATACGAAGCCATGCTCAGTACTGGTTAACGCCTGTTGCAGCATTTGAGCGGCTTCTTGAGCGGTCATAAAGCTAGAGGTATCCATCGCTTTGCCACTCGTTCCCCAAAACTCGGTCGCCATTCCGCCGGGATAGACAGCAACGATTTTCATCGGGTGACCTTTTAGCTCCAATCTTACTGATTCGATAAAGCCTTTCACGGCCCACTTGGCAGCGCAGTAAGTGGACTCTTCTGCTTTAGCGCCTTGGGCAGCTGTCGACATAACCACAGCAATCGTAACGGGCTGATCTTTGTAACGCTGAACCAATTCTCGAACCAAAAAGATCGACGATTCGATGTTGTTTTTCAGCATGTCACTGATGGCTGCAGGATCCTGTTGTTCTATCTTACCGAAGTAGCCACTGCCAGCACTGTGAATCACGAGCTTAGGCATTTCTGGCAACGCATCAAGCATCTCGCTCACGGAGTGTGGGTCACAGAGGTCACACGCGTGGCTAATGGGATTCGCCGGTAGGTTTTTCGCTACCTCAGCTAAACGTTGTGCATTGCGACCTGTAATGGCGATGCGTTGAGCATCGGTTGCATTGTTAGCGTATTGTGTCGCGAGCGCTGCGCCTAAACCGCTGCTTGATCCGGTAATTAAAATCATACTGTCTTAGATTTGTAGAATTGAATCGAGATATTAAGGGGCTGAGGCGAGTTTTTCTGAGATCTAGGGCTAAAGTTGGCGGATGGCTTGATTGATGGGCTGAACGGTAAAGCTGAGATTAGAGATTAGTGAGGTGAAAGGGCAAATGAATGCATCTCGAGAGGGAAAGTGCGTCAGAAAGTAAAAGCGCCAGCATAGTGCCAGCGCTTTTAAGCAATCAGAAGTGATTATTCGTCGTCGAACTGTTTAACAGTGAACGCGTCTTCGATTCGGTTTAGCTCTTCTTGTTCTTTAACTCGCTTCTCTTCTTGGAGAGTCGCTTTCATCTCGTTAAGGCGCTTTTTCTCTGACTTAGTCAGGAACTTCACTGCTTTTTTGTTGGTCAGTGCGTAAGCAACTACGTCTTCACCTTTTTCTCTGCGGTCGTTTACGCGTTGTGAGAAACGTTCATTGTCGCGAGCTTTACGCTCCGCTGAGGTCAACTTGCTCATGCTTTAAAGCCTTTTCAATTAATCATGGTAGGGAATCTACGCTAAGCGAAACAAACAGGAACTGCTGAGTATGAGTCTAGCCCATTTGTATGCTGGTGGCGCATCTTAGCACAGAGGCTTGAGCTTTCAGGTATGCAATTCGCGGGAACAAACAAGACAGCCCACAACATGTCGTTGTGGGCTGTAATTAAAGGCTAACCAAACAGGGTAAAGCTAAGGCTCGTTCAATCAGATTTTCTCGATGTATAAGATGACCTCTCCGACCTTGAAGCCGAATTTAGACATCTCAGTTTTGTTGAACAATCGTTTGTCATCCATTAAGAACATCCAATCATCTAACACGACTTCATAAGTGCTGCCGTCGACTTCTATTTCTAAATCGTATTTCCAATACAGAGCCGAACCTTGGGTCTCGCCGTAAGCGGTGCCTACTACATCATTGGCAGTACCTGAATAGGTATTTTCGCCGGTTTTTATCAGGTTCCAAATTCGGGTTGAACGCTCACCATCGGCGAAAGAGAACCACTCTTTGATCTCTCCATTGTCACCGTCCCACGTGGCGATAAGCTTGGCGTCGAAGCGGCGTAGTAAATTGCCAGAACGGTCGAGCACGATACCGTAGGCCATTAACTCGCCATTAAAGAAGGTTTCAAGCTTGAGCTCGGGAGTAGTGTCTACGTGATTCTCTAGATTTGCAGAGCCACAACCCGCTAGCCAAGTGAGAGAAAGCAGTGCTAGAGCGTATTTTATTATTTTTGTTTTTTGACTCATTTATTTAAACCTAATAGTTGTTTGCGAAGGCCGGGCTCGGATGTGTTTTCAGATAACCAGATAGCTAAGAAGGCTTCGCCAAACTGTTTGTCTTGGATGGTGCCTATGGGTTGCTCATCGAAATAGAAGCGACTTACGTTGTCTTCAGCGACACGGATAGTGAGGGTGCTTCCTTCTTCAACACTGGGCCACATTGCGTACAAAGGCTTCAACCAACGTTGGATATTGTTGTTGGAGTAACCAAGTTTGCTCCACTGGTCTTTGGTTGCGTCTACAAGGTCTTTGCTGTCAATTGCTCGGTAGTACTCAAGTTTCAAAGCACGCTCAGAGTTAGATGGAGTGGTATAGAACTCTGCAGAATACAAAGTCCAAAACAAGTAACTCATCTCACCTTGACCACGCTTGTTTAAATCATCGACAGCAGAAGCTTTGGCATTTTCGGTAAATAGGAGTGCTGCGCAAATGAGGGTTAAGGTGACTAAGCTAAATAGTCGGTTTCTTGATTGCTCGCTTGTTTGAGTGCGAACGCGACTAACGTTGCTCTCAGATTTGAACGCTTGCGTAGGGTTGTGTGGAAAAGCCATAAGTCACCTCGTTGATGCCATTTTAGGTTGTACTAAGTTGGAGTAGGCGGCCACCAGTAAGGGCAACAAAAACCCCCAACTTATTGCAAGGGCAGCTAACACCGATGCATCTGGCCAAGTAGTAAGAAGGGCGCCTGCTTTGATGCCTCCCCAATAACTACTAGTACCTGCTACGAACCCTATGGCAAACAAGATCACTTTCGAGCATTTTAAAAGCCAATTTAGGCTGTGGTTAAAACTGATTAAAAACATGATCCACAGGCAAACGAGCCACACTGGAAACCACGATTGATTAGCAATTTCAGAGTCGACGGCAAACACGCCGAAGTGAAGTAAGAGGCTATCAAGCAACAGCCCTAATGGTAATAAAACGAGTATTTTCAGATCGCTACTGCGAGTAGGGGAGAGAAGGAAGTGAACGGCCACAATCAGTGGTGTCACGAACGGGGCTTGCGCGGTAAAGAATGCGCTGCAAACCCAGGTCGCTTGAAACAGAACGAGATTAATAATCCAAAACCGTTTCATCTTTTGCTCCAAAGTAACGAGGTTTTCTAGCAACTAAGTGATGAGTACTGATCACGCGCTCTTTGAATGCACCTTCACAGTAGCAGAAGTAGAAGATCCACAAGCGCTTAAACTCTTCTGAATAGCCGAGAGACTCTAACTCTTCCCAACTGTTTTCAAAGGCAACATTCCAATCATTAAGCGTTCGAGCGTAGTGCAGGCCAATGTCATCGATTTCTTGGACAACAAGGTCTGTACTGGTCGCAAGGTGTTGGGTCATCACTGAAACCGAAGGTAGGCAACCGCCGGGGAAGATGTACTTTTGAATAAAGTCGACACCTTTGCGGTATTTGTCGTAACGGCTGTCAGCAATAGTAATCGCTTGGATCAGCATCTTGCCTGAAGGTTTAAGTAGCGATGAACATTTCTCAAAGAAGGTCTGGAGATATTCATGACCGACCGCCTCAATCATCTCGATAGAGACCAACTTGTCATACTCACCAGTGAGGTTACGATAATCCTCTTTAAGCAGGGTGATTTTGTCGGTTAAGCCAAGCGCTTTTACTCTCTGTTCTGCAAGCGCGTGTTGGGCATCTGAGATTGTGGTAGTGGTGACATGGCATCCGTAGTGTTGCGCCATGAATATAGCTAAGCCACCCCAGCCTGTGCCTATCTCGACCACGTTATCTTTCTCTGACAACTCTAATCGCTCACAGATGGTTTTCATTTTGTTTTGCTGAGCTTTGGATAGGGTTTCTGCTTCTTCGCTGTAGATAGCGGAAGAGTACTGCATTGAGCTGTCTAGGAAGCGCTCGTACAGTTCATTGCCAATATCGTAATGCGCGAGAATATTGCGCTTAGAGCCTTGCTCGGTGTTGGCATTCTTACGACGCAGCAATAAGTTTTTGATGCGAGAAATCCATTGTGTTTTATCGTCAAGCTCGTCGAGTTGAGATTGATTTCGAGCCATGATTTGAATCACTTTGGTGAGATCTGGGCTTGTCCATTTGCCGTCAATGTAGGCCTCAGATGCACCAATACTGCCATTGATGACCACATCTCTAAAAAAAGTGGCATCATGAATGACGATTTGACCTTTCAACTCGGCTTCTCGATCGCCGAACACCGAATGCTGGTCGCGCTCAATGATCTCAAGCGTCGCAAATTGCAGGCTTTCTAAAACCTTAAAGATTAAAGCTCGATATTTACAGTTGCTTGAAACAGCAACGGCTTTAGCTTGATGTTCAATATTGTTGTTTTGTTTGGCAAGCTGTTCCATGTAAACCTCGCTGATAACTCATTCTAATATTTTGTGCCAATTAAGCTGGGTTGTGCCCCTTGGTTGGAGCCAACCCAAGCTTGGGTCGAGTTCTATTATTTAGTTGCTGTGAAGACACTTAAGATGTTGAGTCTGGATGCCCCACAAACGGTACTTTTTTCAGGAATAATTTGAGAGCCTGATAATAAATTCCAATCACGACTTTAATCGTCATTGCCGGAATCTTGAATACCGTTCGTCTAATGTTTGTCTTGGTTACTGACTGTTTCGTCAAAGCCAGTGTCGCATCGAAAAGCTTGTCGTCTCGGCGGCTTTCAATGTGGACCAAGGTGCGTTTCGCTGGTGGCCTAATCTTCCAAAAATAAGTCATGTTCAAATCCATAAACGGCGAAACGTGAAACTCTTTTTTTACTTTCAACTCTTGGTGCATGTCGATCAGATAATAGTGTCTTTCTCGCCAAGGCGTGTTACTCACCTCAGCCAACATATAATTACAATCTCCAGTTTCGTCGTAACAGAAGAAACAGTTGATTGGGCTGAAGTAGATACCTAAACAGCGGCACTGAGCCAGCATCGTCACACGGTTTGAATCAGACCAAATCCCACCAAGTTTTTGCACTTTGGAAGCTATACGTTGTTTAAGTGATTTTGGTTCATCCGTGGTGGCATTTTCTTTTTTTTCAGCGAGATAATCCGATTCGACGAAGCGAATCGGGTTGTACCATCGAGTTCCGAACAGCACACTACGCGCTGTGGTTTGGGGCAGTTCATCGAGATCTAACCCCATCATATACAGCTGATAGCTGAACTCATGAGTGATGTCGCCAAAGCGGCGGTGTCTGACGTTGCCCCAATAGATACCGCTGAGCTCTTCACTCTTTTCAGATGCGATCTCCATTTCGGATGTCAGAGTTTGACTGTTCATAGCGCTGAACTCGTACTCAAATCTAAACCGAAGCGTTTGGTCACGTCGAGTGCACTGTGGACGCCATCTTCATGGAACCCGTTGTACCAGTATGCGCCGGCGAAGTGAGTCTGGTTTTTGCCACAGATCTGTTCGCGTTTGTGCTGAGCTTCTACCGTGTTCGAGTTAAGTACCGGGTGATGATAAACAAAGCTGCGAATGATTTTTTCTGGGTCGATGGCTTCGCTTTGATTTAAGGTCACACAGAAGGTGTCTTGGCTTTCGATGCCTTGCAGAATGTTCATGTTGTAAGTGACACAGGCTGGTCGTTTGCTGTCGCCATCCAACATGTAGTTCCAGCTTGCCCAAGCTAGCTTTCTATCTGGCAGTAGGCGGGTATCGGTATGCAGAACCACTTCATTACGGCTATATGGGATTTCGCCCAGTACCTGTTGTTCTTGCTCTGTCGCATCGCCGAGTAAACGTAACGCTTGGTCTGAGTGACAGGCAAAGATTACTTCGTCGAAGTCTTGTGTGCTGCCATCTTCAAATTCAATCGTGACGCCTGTTTCTTGGCGAGTCACTTGTTTAATCGATGTATTGAGTGCAACAGGCTTACTTAGGCGTGAAAGGATGATTTCAACATAAGAACGCGATCCCTTTGGAATCACATACCACTGAGGACGGTTCGCGATATCGAGCAATCCATGGTTGTAGAAAAACTGGATGAAGAATTTAAGCTCAAATTCTTCCATCTCTTCTAGGCTTGTCGACCAGATAGCTGCGCCCATTGGTAGGATATAGTGCTGGCTGAAAAAGTCGGAAAACTGGTTTTCACGCAAGAAACTGCCAAGGGTAACGTCTGGTGTGAATTCATTGCTTTCAAACTGGGCCTTACACAGTTTATTGAACTTGAGAATGTCAGACACTAAAGACCAGAACTGAGGTTTGAAGATGTTGCTCCTCTGCGCGAATAACGAATTAATGCTGTGGCCGTTGTATTCGAATTTAGTCGTGGTGTTGTGTACGCTGAAGCTCATTTCAGTGGGTTGCCTTTCAACACCGAGTTGCTCAAGCAGTTTGTTGAAGTTTGGGTAGGTTCGATCGTTGAAAACGATAAAGCCAGTATCAATTGAAAACGCCGTGCCTCGGTGTTCTATATCAACCGTAGCAGTGTGCCCACCGACGTAGTCATTTTTCTCGAATACCGTAACGTCGTGGTGTTTATCTAATACATGTGCGCAAGTCAGTCCAGAGATGCCTGAACCTATAATGGCGATTTTTTTCATTGTTATACCATCCTTGAAGCGAGTTTTTGCCAAACTGGAGTTGGAAGCATTCTTAGTAGCTTCATCAACATGATGAATCGTCTTGGGAAATCAATTTCACTCTTTCCTTGAGCGATACCATTTACGATTCGCTGAGTTGCGGCCTCACTACTAATAATCATAGGCATAGAGAACGTATTTCGCTCGGTTAATGGCGTTTCAACAAAGCCTGGGTGCACAATTGAGACATGAATGTTGTGCGTTGCCAGATCAACCGAAAGTGTTCTGCCTAAGTAGGTGAGGGCTGCCTTTGAAGCGCCATAAGCCTCGGCTCTTGGTAAAGGTAAAAAGCTGGCGCTGGAGCTGACTAAAACTAAACGGCCGCCGGGCTTGATGTTTTTTAACCAAGCTTTAAGGGCGTAGCCAATTGAAATGAGGTTTATGTTGATGACGCGCTCGAAAAGCTCGGCATCAAAGTTCACTGGGTCGTCGATGTACTCACAATCACCCGCATTTAAAATCAGCAGATCGAGCGGCTTGTCTTGGTCGAGTTCTGGGAAATTGTGGTAATCGGTCAGATCGAAACAGAGCGGTGTAATGGATGAATGCGCGACGTCTGTATCGTGAGAATCAACTAAAGCTTGCAGCTTGTCTGAGTTACGGCCACAAGCAATCACCTGATGCCCTTGCTGAGCGTAATCTTTAGCTAGGGATTGGCCGATACCTGAGGTCGCGCCTGTAATCATAATACGCATTATCGGCTCGCTCTTTTCTTGATGGATTTGATCGCGCAGCCCAAGACTGGAATGTGTTCATACAACATAGAGCCGACGTCGAGGTAGTCTCTGTGATAGATCACTTGGTCATCGAGCATCTTCAAGTGGCTGTGGCCTTGAACTTCGATAGGCTTTTGACCATTCAATTGCTTGTGAGCGAATTGCATCGTCCAATACACCGCGGCTTCCCCATCGGCTTCAAAAACGTGCTCGATGTGGAAATCACAGCTGGTCACTTGCGTGTAGATGTTTTCGAAGTAATGAGTTAGAGCAGCAATTCCGCTGACATGATGCAGCGGATCTTGGAATTCGATATCAGGGTGATAAACCGTCTTTAGCACGTCGAAATTGTCGGTTCCGAGTTCTCGATACATGTTGAGAAAGTTATCAAGCCATAGAGAGTTATCCATAATATTCACTCTAATTATTTGAAGAAGGCTAAGGCTCTCAATCGTGCTTCTTTATGCTCAACGATGGGTTGCCAGTATTCGCTGTCTATTCCGTTTTTAGCGATAAAGTCATGTGGGAAATGCACATGCTTATCTGGGATATTTTGCAGCTCTGGTATGTACTTACGAATAAAAATTCCTTTTGGATCAAACTTTTCACTCTGAGTGATTGGATTGAAAATTCGGAAGTAAGGTTGAGCATCACAGCCCGTACTTGAAGCCCACTGCCAGCCACCATTGTTGGCACTAAAGTCACCGTCGATAAGGTGTGACATAAAGAAACGTTCGCCCCAACGCCAGTCAATAAGCAGGTGCTTGGTTAGGAAGCTTGCCACCACCATTCTTAGCCTGTTGTGCATCCAGCCCGTTTCAACCAGTTGACGCATTGCTGCATCAACCAATGGATATCCTGTTTTTCCTTCGCACCAAGCTTTGAAGCTAGGGTGATCGTGATACCAATCTAAACCATTGTATTTTTGCTGAAAGTTAGCACCTTTAACCAGTTTAGGATGGTGGAACATCAAATGCTTATAAAAATCTCGCCAAATCAATTCATTGAGCCAACAAAAGGCCGGTAATTGCGTATCAAATAACAGGTCGGGCTGTTGCTGAATCAATTGAATCGCTAACCAACGTGGGCTCACGGCGCCAATCGCTAAATAAGGCGATAGGCCAGATGTTCCTTTAACTGAGGGAATGTCTCTCAGAAGTGCATAGTCGTTGACTTTATTGCCCAAGAAATTGGGGATCACATTGCCTAATACATCCTGGCTTAATGGCCAGCGACTCGAATCAACACGAGGAAAGTCGAAATCATAGTCAGCGGAGAGGGTTAAGGCTTGTAAGTCGTCAGGAAGCTGTGTTTGTGAACGTTCAGCTGACTCGACAGGAGCTGGACTGCAAATGATGCCTTTCACCTGAACTTCTTTTAACCAAGCGTTCTTAAAGGGCGTAAAGACTTTGAACATCTCGCCTTGTTTGTTGAGAACACTACCGAGTGGCAGCATAACGTCACAATCGCTGATCTTCAGGTTTAGGCCGCTTGAAATCAGCTTTTTATCGCGCGCATGTTCATCGACCTCTGGTTCTGAGTTAGCGTAGACGCACTTGGCATCAAGCTGCTGGCACAAATCGATGAGCTGTTGGGATTGGTCGTCAAAATCGGTCGCTTTCAAGTGAAGCAACGTTATCCCGAATTCAGCGAGCTGGGAATCGAGTTGTTTTAGATGACGATAGATGAAATCAGCTTTGATTGGCGCAAGGTGGTGTTGCTGCCACGTTTGAGGTGTTGAAATGAAAACGGCGGTCGTTACGCTGTTTTCAACTGCCGCGACGAGCGCTGGGTTATCGTGAATCCGCAGGTCTCGTCGTATCCATAGTATGTCGCTCAATATCCGTATCTCAGTTTAAGTTCTTGAGGGTGCGGGTTTAGGTAAACCTGTGATTCTAGGTATTCGTTCGGGTATTCCATCAGGTAGTGATTGATCAGTGTCAGTGGCACTAGCAGTGGAACAACGCCCTCTCTGAATGATGCGATCTGGTTGGTCAGCTCTTGCTTGTGAGCGCTACTCAGTTGTTTTTTAAAGTAACCCTGCAAATGATGCAGCGTATTGGCATGACTGCCTCGATTCGCGTGATGCGATAACGCTGTCATCAAGCCTTCGATGTATTGAGCCGCTAGTTCGTCGATTTCTAAGTCATTACCCGCTAACAGTTTACCTAAGCTTTTGTAACCCTCAACGTGGTGACACATGACTAGGTATTTGTGGGCGCTGTGGAACTGAATCAGTTTGTGTTTGGTCACACCTTCATCCACGAGATCGAGCCATTTTTGGTAAGTGAACACTCGAGTCATGAAGTTTTCACGCAAAATTGGATCGTTAAGGCGGCCGTTTTCTTCAACGGGAAGTAACGGATTACCGTCCATAATTTGTTGTGTGAACATGCCTATGCCTGTCGATTCAGAGCCGCGACCATGGTGGTGGTACACCTTCACGCGCTCCATGCCACAGGTTGGGCTTTTTTGACAAACAATAAAGCCAGCAATGTGTTGGTTGTTCTTTGAGTAGTTTTGACCGAACTCGATCAGTTCGTTGGTCACATCACCTGAGCCATCAGGGCGAGAAACATGGATGATGTCATCTAGCATTCTTGTTTGACGAATGGTTGGACGAGGGGTTGGAAGACCAACAGCCATCTCTGGGCAAACAGGTTCCAATTCCACGTAGTCTGCTAGGTCGTCTGTACAAAAACGAGAGCGTTTATGACCTGTGTCGAAACGTACTTTGTGTCCAGCAACACATGCACTGATACCGATTTTGATTTTCTTTTCCATTGGCCAACTCCTTTGCTCTTGCTCTGAGCTTTTTCTTATAGTTCAACATTGCTAATCGTACTTACAGAGCTGGGTGTGTTTTTACTTTGACACCGTAGTTGTTTTTATTCAGATGTATTGACGATATACAGGATAGCTTCATGCCATCCTGTATATTTATAGCGTGCAACTGGGTTAATAGATATATTTTCCAAGTGGATTGAATAGTTGGCTCACACCTTTTGTGAAGTAAAGCGCATCACTTGAAACGGTTAAACAGACACAACCTTCTTTTGTTGCCGGTTGATGAGTGTGATTGCCATCCAACCAGATGAAGTCACCTTTGTTGTAAACGCCCATTTCGTCTTCGAAACTGCCTTCTAGAAGAAGCGTGATCTCGAAACCTTTATGTGTGTGGCAAGGCACTTGTCCATCTTTATCGATGTGCAACAAGCTGGTGTGGTGTGCCTCGTCAGCAAAATCGAGTCTTGCTCGTGAAATTTTGCCTAGGTTCATCCAGTCCTTTCTCGCTACTGAGTTGAGGGCGCGAGGGATTGTGAATGTCGTGTCAGCGACGGTTACTTTCTGAACCTCTGGAGTCACTTCAACTGACTGAGAAGCATCAGCTGTAATTTGATCTATCGCATCAAAATCTAAGTCCATGTCGTCCATTGAGAAGCTGTCTAGATCTTCATTTGAGAATACTGGCTCTGCGTCAAATGCATTATTCGCTGCTTCAGCGGTAAGCTGCTTGACTTGTTGTTGGCAGTGTTCACACAGCTCTACATGGCTAGAAACAATCAAAGAAACTGAATCAGCCAACGTGCCATCGACGAAGTCTTTCAAGATTGCCGCGTTTGGGTGATGTTTAATCATGGTCTTGTTCCCCCATGTGAACTTTTAATTTGGCTAAAGCGAGTCTCAGACGTGATTTCACTGTTCCAAGTGGGACGCCAAGTTGCTGAGCGAGTTGCTCTTGAGAGAGCTCTTGAAAGTAAATGCCTTTGACGATGGTTTTCTGAGCGAGAGGCAACTTTTCTATTTGAGTCATTACGTGTCGGCTCATCAAATGGTCACCGAATGGCAAATCTTCGCTTTGAGACTCGGCTACCATCGCATCGATTGGCCAGATATCGTCGGCTATCGTTTGTTCGGCTTTCGCTTTCACTTTGCGCAACATATCGAACGATGCATTACGCATTACCGTGTAGACCCAAGTGGTCGCAGCGCCTTTGTCTACATTGTAGAGATGCGCTTTCTTCCAAACGTTAGTCATCGTGTCTTGAACTAGCTCGTTGGCAGCAGCTTCGCCACCCAACTTACTAATGCCAAAACGCTTGATCTTAGGAGCGAAGAACTTGAACAAACAGGTGAACGCCTGTTTGTCTCGGTCTGTACCAACCAACACCAACCAGCTCGAGAGCTCTGTCGGTACTTTGTTGTCTGTAGGTACTTTGTTATCGGGAATAATGACATGCTCCTTGCCGTTCCCTGAACTTCTGCTTTCCACTTGCATAGTAACTAACCATCATGCGAATTTGATATGCACTACGTGAAAGGAGAAAGTCGGGATCACTTTAATTTAAATTAATTTCTACTATACAAAATTATAGTGAAGAAAAGTGCTTATTGCCCCGTAATGATTTGATTCAAAAAAGGAACTAAAGAAGGAAAGCTAGCGGGCTCGGTGAACTCTGTTTTCTTTTCCAAAGGGATAGGCATCATCTCGAGTAGTCGCGCACAAATCCATTGTGGGCTTTCGAAATCAGGCGTGGGGTAAAGGGTTCTTATCGAATCGTGGTCGCGAAACAGTTGAACCAAAAACGCAGTAAACACGTTAGGCACGTCGTATTCGAGAACTGGCCAATGGGGTAGCGGTCTGAATTTACTTTTGATTAGGCCAACGGTATCTCTATGAGAGGAGTGAAGCTGCACAAGTTGCTGACCCTCCACGTCGATCTCCAATATCTGATCATCAGACATATTAAAATCTACGATGGATACTTTTGTTCCCCAAGAGCTGAGATGTTCTGAGTTTACGTTGTCTTGAGTGGCAATGATAAAGCCATCGCCCTGCGCTGCGTGTGCAACCATCGCAAGGTATTTGGGCTCAAAAATGCGCAGCCTTTGTCTCCCTCCAGGTAACAGGAAGACGGGGAGGGGAAACACAGCGAGTTCTAGAGAAGACTCTACGGGTGTTTCTGGTTCGGCTTTTGTCCGTGTGGTCTTCCTAGGTGTATTAGGCACATAGCACTCCTTAGTTCAGATGTGATTCAGGGAGATATACGGGCAGTGGCTAGAGTTCGATCAATTCGCTGTGGCTGTAATTGTTTGCTGCTATTTGGTGAGGATATGTTTTTTGTTGCACCTGTTCATAAATTCATTGTTTTAACCTTCTTTCATCGACGGTATTAGGTACTATATGTACAAATAGTAAGCGAATGGATGGTGGCTTGACGATGCTGCTATCTAACGTTCTTCTTTACCTGACATCGTATCAAAGGAATGGTCATGATTGTTATCTATGGTATCAAAGAGTGCTTAAATCCAGTTAAGCTGCAACTCTCGAACGTGTTGCAGCAGTGTTTAAACAGTGAGATGGGTTTACCTGATGACAAGCGCGCACATCGGTTTGTGCCATTAGAAAGAGACGATTTCTTTTACCCTGAAGGACGGACAGAGGCCTACACCGTTATTGAGATCAACATGATGGAAGGTCGAGCGGTGAACACCAAGAAGCGTTTAATTAAGAAGATATTTTCTGAAATAGAAAAGCAGCTGGCTATCTCTCCGATTGATATTGAAATCACTATCAAAGAACAGCCATCGCACTGTTGGGGGTTCCGAGGCATGACAGGCGATGAAGCCCAAGATCTTAAGTATAAGGTGAAGGTCTAGGGTTTAAACTCTTAGCTCTTAGCACGTAAGACTTAAGCCAACCCATCGAGTGACGGATTTGGAATTTGATGCCAAAGCCGTTTTTCTAGTTCTCGACACTAACCTTTAAGCATCTAAGCATCTAAGCATCGTCACTCTCTTTTAAATACTGATGCCAATTTTCATTGATCACGTCAAAGTGCTCGACGCAGAACTCTTTTCTGTCTTTCAAATAGTCGTTTTCCACTTCATCGAGCAAGTTCTTATAGGCATCAGGATCGCTGCCATACACCAAGCATAACGTGGAGAAGTAACGCTGCAGGTCGAAACTGTGCTCGTCGATGTATTCCCCCAAGTCGTAATATTCCGGGCGGTCTTCTGACTCGAAAGCGAACATGTCTGCAGCGCTGATAGCGGCATCGGCTCCATGCTCTACGTAGTTAAGCAGTAGCACGGTTGCTAGGTTATCAACTGCATCTTCTTCTTTACCCAATATGGCAATGTTCTGATCTTCGATATACGCGTGCCCAGCTTCGTGCAGCAGGGTGTGCAGCAAGGTATCAATAGCGCCGGTTTGCGCTGATTTCCCGTACTCTTTTTCGTATTGGTTCTTCTCGAAATAATTGAGTGACTCAGCGTAAAAGCTATAAGGGATCAGCACTTGATGGGTTTGTGGATCGTAGAGTGGTCCTTCTTCCCCGCCATATTGAATGGTTAATGGTTTCTCAAACATGAACAGTTGGTTTGATAGGTCGACCACGGTGTCATTAACACCGCTGTTTTGAATTTCGCGTTTGAGCTGTTCTTCTTCAACATTTTGCGGTGCAGAGTACTCGACGATTAGGTTACTTTGGGGTGTTTGTTCACTAGATGCATAAGTTGCGGTAAACATTGCACTCAGGGCTAGGCTGCAGGTCAATGTTCGTTTCAATAATGTCATCGGCTATCCTTGTGATTACGTTGCGAATCAGAGTCGTTGCTGGGGGTAACAGCTCCAAGCTGTGTACCCTGATTTAGTTACTGCGTTAGAGTATAAGTTTAGACGGAATTTTGATGCATCGAGGACTGCAATTTTTGAAGTAGACGCTATCCTATCAATGAATAATCCGCTGAGAGGTTCGCCACAAAGAATAGGCAAGCTGAATGAGCGGTGTCGATGTGATTCGTTTCTGTTGGTAATTAACAGATAAATTTCGGTTCAACAGAACCCTTGTGCTATACTCCGCGCCCCAATCCGAATTGGCTTGTTTAATCTTAGGAAATTATTATGAGTGTTAAAAACGAACTTCAACAAATTAACAACCGTCTAGACAAGTGTCGCCACAAGCTAGATGCTGCTAAAACTCGTAATGATCGTCCTGTTGTTCGTCAGTTCGAGGAAGAGATTAAGAAGCTAACTAAGAAAATTGCCCAGCTTAAACACAAAGAAAGCTTTGATGTGAACCAAGAGCGTAAGTCTCTGGTTGATATGCCATTTAGCCGTGAAATCACTAAGGCTGAGCAAGCGGATATGGGTAAACTGAAAAAGTCTGTTAAAGGACTCGTAATTGTTCACCCAATGACGAAGGTCGGTAAAGAACTTCGCATTGAAGTTATGACTGGTTACGCACCGAAAAAATTCTAATTACCAGCGATGGTGATGAAAGAGGAGCTAGAAATAGCTCCTTTTTGCTTTTTTAGGTATTAAGAAAGCAGAGTCTGCGGCATAGATACTCACGCCGTTTTCAACTTTTAGGAGGTGATTGTTGTCACAAATCCTTTTATCTCCTTTAAAAAGTTAACGTGCTACTAACATGGCACTAAGCGATCGCAGTAATGTGTTCGCTTTTCGAATCCACACTTTCTCTCCAGTTTGTATAAATATAGGTAGAGCAGCACAAATAATTACAGATAAAACTAGACTCATTAGGGAAGATGAGAAAGTAAAAAAATAGAGGTTATATGAATCAATTAATTTCAATTGGACCACTAGAATCCTTCCTAATCGCGATTAGTGTTTTGTTTCTAGGTCATTTCGTCAATGCAAAGCTTCCGATTCTCAAAAAGTACAACATTCCAGAGCCCATTGTCGGCGGCTTGATTGTCGCTTTTGCTATTACAGCCCTGCACTTTAACGGCCTTGACCTTGAGTTTTCTTTGCCCCTGCAGAACACGTTTATGTTGATGTTCTTTGCAACGGTTGGCCTTGCGGCTAACTACACCCAGCTTATAAAGGGTGGCGCAAAGGTATTCCTATTCTTAGGGGTAGCGTCGGTTTACATCATTATCCAAAACGGTGTAGGCGTAACCTTAGCAACGGCACTAGGCCTTGAACCCTTGATGGGTTTGATTGCTGGCTCTATCACCCTTTCGGGCGGTCACGGCACAGGCGCGGCTTGGTCTCAAACTTTTGCAGACACATTTGGCATTGCAAATACGCTAGAAATCGCGATGGCTTCAGCGACCTTTGGTTTGATCATCGGTGGTATCATCGGTAGCCCTGTGGCGCAAAAGCTGATTGATAAGAACAATCTTGAATCTGAATACGGTACTGGCACGCAAACGCACGAACGCTTCCCTGAACTGGTTACTTATAACGAGTACGAAGAAGACAAAGTGACGGCGAAGAAGGTGATTGAAGTATTGTTCATTCTTCTTATCTGTATCACGGGTGCGAAGTACCTAGAGCAGTGGGTGGCGACTTTTGAAATTTCTTGGTTGATGATTCCTGACTTCGTTTACGCGTTGTTTATCGGTGTGTTCATCACTAACGTGTTTGAAGTGACTAAGCTGCATAAGACTGACAGCGAAACGGTCGATATTCTTGGTACGGTGTCATTGTCACTGTTCCTAGCAATGGCGCTAATGAGCCTTAAGCTTTGGAACATCTTTGACCTTGCGATTCCGTTCTTGGTTATCCTTGCGGTTCAGGCGGTTGTGTTGGGTATCTTCTCTTACTTTGTGACGTTCAAAGTAATGGGTTCTAATTACGACGCAGCGGTTATGGCAGGTGGTCACTGTGGTTTCGGCCTAGGTGCAACACCAACAGCGGTAATGAACATGGGCTCTTTGGTGAACCGTTTTGGTCCATCGCCACAAGCCTTCATGGTGGTGCCAATCGTTGGTGCCTTCTTTATCGATATCGTTAACCTGATTATCCTTCAAGGTTACATCTCGTTTATCGGTTAATGTTCGCCTTTGCTTAAACGCGATGAGCTCATCGCACTAAGATGAACACAATAAAGCCAGTCTGTTGACTGGCTTTTTTTGTATTAGCGCATCTAGAACTTATGCGGGTGAGCTGGCTTGTAGCTCTTTAAGCAAAGGGAAAGCGGCTTTGGTGTGCTCTCCCGTGACAATGAATCCAACCAATTGATCATCTTCATTAAAGCCTTTTGCGATAATGCCTTTCGGGTCGAATCGCGTTTCCCAGCTTTGCGCGGTTTGAATATCACGCCCAGCAAGTTGAATTGGGTAACTTGGTGTTTTCACCTTAGTAATGATGTGAGGCAAGCTGAGCTTTCCTTCTCCCGCTATGAACTTATCTTTATCCATAGCGAGCTGCTTAGCCAACACGTTTGCAGACAAGATAGCGGGTTGTAGATAAGCCATCACACGACCCTCTATTTCGGCGCAGTCACCAATCGCATACACATTCTCGGCACTGGTTCTCATGGTTTCATCGACCACAATCCCTCTGTTTACTTCGATGCCCGCTTGTGTTGCTAACTGCGTGTTTGGCCTTAGTCCTGCTGCTGCAATCACGATGTCGGTTCGTATCAAGCGAGAAGCGGTAGTTTGCAACCTGACGCCATCAGTTAGATAAGTTGCTCGACACACCGCTGAATCGGTTTCAACGGTGATGCCTGCTTTTCTTAGCTCTCTTTCCAGCTCTAGGGACACGAAAGGGGGCACTAAGCTATTGAGCAAGTAACTCGCGGGTTCGATGATAGTGACATCTTTGCCTGCGGTTTGAAGGTCGAAGGCGAGCTCGACCCCGATCAAGCCGCCGCCAATCACAGTGACTCGCTGTGCATCATCGACCTGCGCTTTGTGTTTTTCGAACTCTTCCAAGCTATTAAGAGTAATAGTCGCGCTGCGTTTTAGCCCTTTCGCTGGTGGTATGAAGGGCGTTGCGCCTGTTGCTAATACCAACTTTGAATAATGGATGGTTTCGTCATCAACATGAACACATTGCTGCTTAGTGTCTATTTCGCTCACCAGCGCTTTGGTCTTGATAACGACGTTGTACTGATCAGCCAACTGTTGAGCGCTATGTATTGCCAGTGTTTCAGGCGTTTGTGCCTGACTAAACGCATGCGAAAGGTTTGGCTTGCTGTACTCAACACCCGCATCAGCGGTGATCATGGTAATCGCAATATCTTGGTCTAGCTTACGTACCATCTTGATGGTTTGAAGGGCAGCGAAACCGCCGCCCACAATAACAATGTTCGGCATGCTACTTCTCCACAAACACTTCTTTGCCTAAATGACATTCTGGACAAAGGAAATCATCAGGTACTTGTGCCCATGGTGTTCCCGGTTCGACGCCTTGGTACGGTTCGCCTAGTTGTGGGTCGTACACCCATTCACACACAGTGCAACGCCAGCACGTGCAATCTGCACTATGTACAGGCTTATCTTGCGTTTGTTCTAGGTTCTGTTCTGCTGTGTCTTTTAGCTCTGTTGGGGTGCTTGTCGGTGCTGATTCAATGCGTTGTACGTTGCGCTCCACTTGCTTAGGTTGGCTAACCTCAGTTTCATCGGCACGCCAAACCTCAGCCAGTGTCATGCCGTAATCGATGCACTGGCGAAGGGCGTCTGTGTCTGGTTTCCAGTGGATGTGTTGTGGTGCGCTGACTTCGAAATTGGCTTCACGTAGGCGCGCATCGATGCGTTTTACTGCGCCACCAGTCCAACCTGAAGACCCGAAGGCTGCGGCTCTTTTTTCTGCAAAGCGCAGGCCGTGTATCTCTTCAAGTAAAGCTGCGATTTGCGGCATCATTACGTTGTTCATGGTTGATGAACCCACGAGTACGCCCTTTGAGCGGAAGATATTGGCAAGGATGTCATTCTTGTCGTGCTTTGAAATGTTGAACACCTTGATCGCCGTTTCTGGGCTACCTTTGCGGATCCCTTTAGCAATAGCATCGGCCATCATACGAGTGTTGTTCGACATGGTGTCGTACACAATGGTGATGCGATCTTCTTTGTAGGCTTTAGACCACTCGTAGTATTGCTCAACGATTTGGGTGGCGTTGTCGCGCCAAATACAGCCGTGAGAAGTGGCGATAACATCGATAGGCACACCCAAGCTCAACACCTCTTCGATTTTTGCTTTCACTAGAGGTGCAAATGGCGTCAGGATATTCGAGAAGTATCGTAGGCACTGCTCGTGCAGTTCAACTTGGTCTAGTTGGTCGTTGAATAGGTTCTCGTCACAGTAGTGTTGACCGAAGGCATCATTACTGAACAGGATTTCATCGCCAGTTAGGTAGGTCGCCATTGAGTCTGGCCAGTGCAGCATTTTCATCTCAACAAAGATAAGTTGCTTGCCGTTACCCACATCGAGCGTATCGCCAGTTTTAACGGTTCTGAAGTTCCAGTCTGGTTGATGGTGATGACCAACAATCGAGTTAACGCCAGCTTCAGTACAATAAACCGGCGTGTTCGGAATTTTAGCAAGCAGCGCAGAGAGGGCGCCTGAGTGGTCCTCTTCAGCGTGTTGGCAAATGATGTAGTCGATTTCATTGATATCGATTTCCATCTCTAGGTTTGCAAGGAATTGCTCAGTAAAGCGATGATCGACAGTATCGACAAGCACTGTCTTCTCTTCACGGATCAGGTACGAGTTATAGCTGGTACCTTTGTTCATGTGGTATTCCTTACCGTGGAAGTGTTCGGTTTCCCAATCGTGAACGCCGACCCAATGAACATTTGATTTAACGTGAATAGTCATAATGATAATACCTTATTGAAATATCTAAGGCTCTCATTGCACTAGTTGTGCCATGTTTTTAAATTTTTGTTTTGTATGAAATTGCTTGCTATTTAACCCTAAGATGTGTCTTTATGACTTGTTAATTTTTGCAATCATATTGATATAGATGAGTCTTTATGACTTGTCCGTGGGTAGTGGCTTGGATAAATAACAGATATAAAAAAGGCCAGACGAGCGTCTGGCCAAATAAAGCAGTGCGATTTGTTTGTGTCAGCTATTACAGATCAGTGTCTGTTATAGTGTAGTAACGACTTCATCAAGAGCTAGGCGCGCTTTTGGTTTGCCGTAGTTGTAGTCTTCGCCGTCTTTGTGGTAGCCGATAGCGAGTGCTACATCAACAACGTGACCTTCTAGTTCGTCAGCAAACTCTTCGCTGATCATAGCTGCGTCTACACCTTCCATAGGTGTTGAAGCGATGCCTAGACGAGCTAGTGTGTGCAGTGTGTTACCTAGTGCGATGTAAACTTGAGACTTAGTCCAGTTACCGTTGAAACCTGTTTCGTCTGTGTTCATTTCTGCGAATGCGTAAGCACCTAAGAATTGCTCGTACATTTCAGCTGGTAGGTGACCAGAGCTTACTTCTGTATCAGCACGCTTCGCGAATTTCTCTTTTGTGTACTTAGGATCGTGAGCAAACAGGATCGTGTGTGACGCTTCTTTCGCATGTGGTTGGTTAAACTGGAACATGTTTTCGAAAGTATTGTGGAAGCGCTGTTTTGCTGCGTCACTCTCAATGATGATGAATTTCCAAGGCTGAGAGTTGATAGAAGAAGCCGACAAGCGAAGTGCTTCTTTGATTACTTCCATGTCTTCCGCAGAGATGCGTTTTTCTGCATCGTATTTTTTAGCTGTGTAACGAGTGTTTAGATCAGTAATGATTGGATGAGTCATGTTGAATCCTAATATCTATCAATAATAAATGTTGTAGGGTTTTATGTTCAGTCACGTCAACAATAAACGGATAACCAATTTGAACGAATCTCTATAGATTGAACGTCTAAATGGTTATCGAACATGCCCCAATAAATCGAGTATCTGCGGTAGCTCAAGTCGATGGGTGTAAGATAATAGAAGAATGACTCGGGAAAAATAGCGAACATATCAAATCACTATAGTTAATAATGTCCATAATGATTCGATAAATGTGATCTTAATGGAGGTGGAATCTCTAGATTCAGTAGCTTAGTAAGCCTTGATACCATATTGGCGCAATAATGGCGGAAGTACGCTGTCTAGGTTGGGGATATCTTCTGGCGTGATTTCGATTAGACCAAAACCATGCTCTTCATAGATTTTTCTCGTCGCTTCACGTTTATCTTCGGCGATGGGCGCAGAATCGGTTCCCCAGAACTGGATGTATACTTTGCCACTTGGTAGATAAAAATCGCTGATCACTTCTTTTGATATCGGAAGCGGACGCTCGTACGCATGAACCACTCCTGCCATATAAAGCCAGTTATCGATGATCAGCTCTCCCTTTGATCGAACATAATGCCCATCTAAGCTTCGGTGCTTCGCCTCAAATTTCTGACGAAAACTGGAGAATGACACATCGGTCGAGTGGCTTTCAGCATCATGCCCCAGGAATTCAACAACAGACTGCTTTAAACGTTTATTGCGAACCAGTGAGTCGTGCCATACCACGAATAAGTTTTGAGTCGCTTTGTCTTCCCTTTGTTCACCTCCGGCTTTTAAGCCTGTAGAGGTGACATGCCAACCGTCTTCTTCTTTTGTTATCCAACCAAGCTCGTTGAGCAGTAAGTTGATTTTCTTTGCGCTGAGTTGAAAGGCGCTACCAAGCTGGGTAGCGGTGAGTGTTTTTCCTGAGAATGAGTCCAAATCGATAAGCAGTTTCTCTGGCCAGACAATAAAGACACCAAACTTCTTGTGTTCGACATATTCCCCACCAAAGCTTTCTCCCCGCTCAGTGAGAATCCAACGCTCTTGTGAACGCACAATATAGCCCGCTGTTTTTAGATCGCTAAATAAAGCTTTAGCTTCTATGCCTTTTTGTTTAGCGAGTGCGGATGTGGAAATTTTGTCTGACATAGTCTTTTCTCAAATAGCGGAGTCATCAGTTGATGGGTGTTGGAGATATATATGATGCGATAGCGTTGGTAAATACCATATCACATCTATCAATGCTAACTGCAGTTCAGTGGTCTATGTTTTTAGTAGAGCGTTAGGTCTCGTTTTGTATTTTTAGCAAAATGTAGCTCAATCTGTAATTAAATTACACTTATAGCGATTATGCTCATCTGGGCGCATATTTTATATACGTGACACGATGTTCTTTTATACGGTTTATATAGATCTTAGATGCTATATTTTATTAAGTGTGATTTTGATCACTATTTATTTTTAAGTATTACAAAATAAAATGTGATCTTAATCGTGTGTTAATGATATCTATTCTCATTAATTTGGCTTTGTAATTTAAATTCATGGTGTTTTTGTGATCTAAGGTGTGCTTGTTAACCCGAAAGTGTTTTTCGTGTGTGATGGCTATCACGAAAGTTGGGCTAAGGTGCATTTTGGAAATGTTGTGATACATTTTAATCGACTTTTGAGTACACACTTTCGGTCATTTGACCAACCAATACATTACGGGGTTCTACCTATGTTATCACCAGAAGCAAAGATTAAGGTTCAAAACTTTGGTCGTTTCTTATCCAATATGGTAATGCCAAACATCGGCGCATTTATTGCGTGGGGTTTCATTACTGCACTATTCATCCCAACGGGTTGGTGGCCTAACGAAACGTTAGCATCAATGGTTGGTCCTATGATTACATACCTACTGCCACTATTGATTGGTTACACCGGTGGTAAAATGGTTGGTGGTGACCGCGGTGCGGTAGTGGGCGCTATCACAACAATGGGTGTTATCGTTGGTACTGATATCCCAATGTTCATGGGTGCAATGATTGTAGGTCCACTAGGTGGTATCGCAATTAAGAAATTCGATGAAGCTGTTCACGGTAAAGTGAAGAGTGGTTTCGAAATGCTAGTGAACAACTTCTCTGCGGGTATCATCGGCATGATCTGTGCGATCATCGCGTTCATCGTGATTGGTCCTGCGGTTAAGATTCTGTCTGGCGGACTTGCGGCTGGTGTAAACGCAATGGTAGAAGCAGGCGCACTACCTCTAGCATCTATCTTTGTTGAACCTGCGAAAATCCTATTCCTAAATAACGCAATCAACCACGGTATCTTCTCTCCACTAGGTATCCAGCAATCTGAAGAGATGGGTCGTTCTATCTTCTTCCTAATCGAAGCAAACCCAGGTCCTGGTTTTGGTCTTCTACTTGCTTACATGGTGTTTGGTAAAGGTAGCGCGAAGCAATCTGCTGCTGGTGCATCTATCATCCACTTCCTAGGTGGTATCCACGAAATTTACTTCCCTTACGTTCTAATGAACCCACGTCTAATTCTTGCGGTAATCGCAGGTGGTATGGCTGGCGTATTCACTAACGTAATGTTCGATTCTGGCCTTATCTCTCCAGCATCACCAGGTTCTATCTTCGCAGTCTTACTGATGACGCCAAAAGGCTCTTACATCGGCGTGATTCTATCGGTTATCGCAGCAACGGCAGTATCGTTTGTTGTAGCGTCAATCCTTCTTAAAACATCAGCGCAAGATGATGAGGAAGATTCACTAGAGAAAGCTTCTGCACAAATGAAAGACATGAAAGCGTCTTCTAAAGGTGCAGCATCAGAAGCAAACGTAAACCTAGCGGATGTAAAAGCAGTTTATGTAGCGTGTGATGCGGGTATGGGTTCAAGTGCAATGGGTGCAGGTCTACTACGTAAGAAAGTAGCAACAGCAGGCCTAGACATTGAAGTGACCAACTACGCCATCAACAACCTACCAGCTGATTCGCAAATCGTTATTACGCATAAAGACCTAACAGACCGTGCTCGTAGTACTGTGCCTGGTGCGATGCATATGTCTCTAAGCAACTTCCTAGACGGCGGCGTGTACGACCAACTAGTTGCTGAGCTTGTCGATGCTCAAAGTGGTGAAGCGAAAGTAGAAGCCCCAACTCCTGCAGCAGCGCCAGCTCAAGAAGGCAACAAGCTTGCACTTACTAATGACAGCATCTTCCTTGGCCTTAAAGCGACTCAGAAAGAAGACGCAATCAAGTTTGCTGGCGACCAATTAGTAAAACTTGGCAACGTATCTCCAGAGTACGTAGATGGCATGTTTGCTCGTGAAGAGCTGGTGTCTACTTACCTAGGTGAGTCTATCGCAGTTCCACACGGCACAATCGAAGCGAAACAGTACGTACAAAAAACCGGCATCGTTTTCTGTCAGTACCCTGAAGGTATTCAGTGGGGCGAAGATGAAGACGACATTGCGAAAATGGTTATCGGTATTGCCGCACAAGGCGATGAGCACAACATGGTGCTGATGGCTATTACCAATTCACTCGATGATGAAGAAGCTGTGGAATGCCTACAGAACACAACAAACCCTGCTGATGTTCTACGTATTCTCAACGGAAACTAAAAAGCTCTAGTCAAGCTCCTGAGTGAAGGAGGCCGGTATCCCCCTACTGGCCTCATTTTCGGTCTTAATCTTTCTAACAAGATTCAGTCTGAATAGCTTACTGCTTAATGCCTATAGCACATCGTCAAGGCATGTTGTTGAGCAGTTAGCTATCTAGATTCAAATATTTATAAGGTCAAAATTATGAAAGCGTTACATTTTGGTGCAGGTAATATCGGTCGTGGTTTCATTGGTAAGCTTCTTTCTGACGCTGGTATGAAGGTTACGTTTGCTGACGTAAATGAAACGGTTGTAAATGCGTTAATTGAACGCCAAGAATACCCAGTTAAGATTGTTGGCGAAGAGTGTGTTGTTGAAGTTGTTAAGAACGTGACAGCAGTAAACTCAGCGACAAGCGCAGTAGTAGATTGCATTGCTGAGTCTGATCTTGTGACGACGGCAGTGGGCCCTACGGTTCTTAAGATCATCTCTAAGTCTATCGCTCAAGGCATTGAAAAGCGTGCAGCAGCAAACAACACTGCACCAATGAACATCATCGCGGCAGAGAACATGGTTCGCGGTACTAGCCAATTAAAAGCAGCGGTTCTAGAGCACCTTTCTGATGAAATGAAAGCCTTCACTGAAGAGCACATTGGCTTTGTTGATTCTGCGGTTGACCGTATTGTTCCACCGGCAGAAGCGGGTGAAACAGACCCTCTAGCGGTAACGGTTGAAACGTTCAGCGAGTGGATCGTAGACCAAACACAATTCAAAGGTGAGATTCCAAACATCCCAGGTATGGAATGCACTGACAACCTAATGGCTTTCGTTGAGCGTAAACTGTTCACGCTAAACACAGGTCATTTGGTAACGGCATACCTTGGTGTGCTTGCAGGTCATGAGACTATTAAAGACTCTATCGAAGATGATGTAATCCGCGCTGAAGTAACAGCAACGATGGAAGAGAGTGGTGCGGTTCTGATTAAGCGTTACGGCTTTGATCCAGAAGCTCACGCTGCCTACATCCAAAAGATTCTAGGTCGTTTTGCTAACCCGTTCCTACGTGATGAAGTAGACCGCGTTGGTCGTCAGCCAATCCGTAAACTGAGCCCGCAAGACCGCCTAGTTAAGCCTCTAAACGGTACATTAGAGTACGGCCTACCGAATGCTCACCTAGTAAAAGCAATCGCTGCTGCGTTCCATTACAAGAACGAGGACGACCCTCAAGCGGTTGAACTTCAAGCAATGTTCGCAGAAAAAGGCTTTGCTGAGACATTAGCGCATTATTCTGAGCTGAATAGTGACTCAGAAGTTGTTAAACTAGCGGAAGAAGCTTATCTAGCATTGAAATGATAAACCATCAAAGTGCCACACCAGTGGCACTTTCTTATTGTCGAGCCGTTATGCCAATACAAACAAGCCATGAAACTGAATTACTCGAAGCCCTTTCGGAAGCTGAGAGTGCTGGCGCCTGCCTAATGGCTGCTTATGATGCATTGGACGACACGGTAGATGCCGTATTAAAAAACATCTTTAAGAAAGACGACACTGCAATTAAGTTCGTTGTCGAGCCACTTCTCAACAGTGGTGGGCCGTTAGGCGAGATCATGATTCGTGCTAAGTTGCTACTCGGGCTTGGCGTGATCAGTAAAGAACTCTACGACGATCTCGAGGTTTTCGTTACCTTGAAAGAGTGGGCGAAAATACAGGGTGAAGACACCAGCTTCACAGAAGTTGATGTGATATTTGAGCTCAACAAGGTGCACGCAATTCAGCGTATTATGCCTATCGAATATGATGCGGAGATGGTGGAAACCATGTCTGGCCCAATGCTTGAAATGTTCTTGGGGCGACATAATCAAAAGGTGAAGTCGACGATCGTATTGGCTATCACTGACATTATTACTACCCTCTGCCGAGATAACGCGCTGAGCTCTTAGCTCTAGTTTGTAGCCCTGCTTATCTTGTTTCACATCCTACATATCTTGTAGCTGTTCGTTCGTTTCAATACAAAGTTTAAAATGATGGCGGTTTCTCTCGTTGGAGAAATCGCTTTGTTGTTTTTATGCCTCTAAAAAATATCCGAAATCTCTTCCCATTAAATACAAAAGCAGCAGGCACAAAAAAAGCCACACTCAGTGGCTTTTTCTATTCAAGACTATCGGGATTATAGGTCTTGGATGTTTTCAGCTTCTAGCTCTTGGAAGTAGCGTAGAGTTTTAACTTTAAGCTCTTGTTGAGCTGGCTCATCAGCAACGATGATAGCTTTACGGTGCATCTGTAGAGCTGTAACAGTCCACATGTGGTTTACAGAACCTTCGATAGCCATTTGAAGCGCTTGCGCTTTGTTGTGGCCTAGAGAAAGGATCATTACTTCTTCAGCGTCTAGAAGAGTAGCAACACCGATAGTTAGTGCGTATTTAGGAACTTGGTTGATGTCGCCATCGAAGAAACGAGAGTTCGCGATACGAGTGTCTTCAGTCAACGTTTTGATACGAGTGCGTGAAGATAGAGAAGAACCTGGTTCGTTGAATGCGATGTGACCGTCGATGCCTACGCCGCCCATGAATAGGTTGATTTTGCCGTAAGAACGGATTTTCTCTTCGTATGCTGCACAGTGAGCATCGATGTCTTCAGCTTGACCGTCTAGCAGGTTGATGTTTTCTGCTTGAATATCAACGTGGTTGAAGAAGTTCTCGTGCATGAATGTGCGGTAAGACTCTGGGTGGTTCGGGTCGATACCAACGTACTCATCCATGTTGAATGTTACAACGTGCTTGAAGCTAACTTCGCCAGCTTTGTAAAGTTCAATTAGCTCAGCGTAAGTAGTTAGAGGTGTGCTACCAGTAGGAAGACCTAGTACAAATGGACGCTCAGCAGTTGGAGCGAACTTGTTGATAGAATCTGCGATGTGACGAGCAGCCCATTTACCTACTTTAGCTTTGTTGCTTAATGGAATAAGTCTCATTGATTTTGCCCCTAGAAATTAAATTTTATAGTGTTCTGAAACATTAATTCGCATTATAAAATAAGTAATCGAGTTCCGCTATTGTTTTAGGTCAAGTTTTTGCTTTTTTCGTCGTATCTGTGACTAGAACTCTCAAAATTGCACAATAATTGTATGGATATTTGGTGGCGTTAAACAAGATTAATACGCTTGTCATAAGCAGGAATGTTGATTTGATTCAGTGCCTGAAAGGGTCTGTGCATTTCTGCAGATTGATAAGCTTTGACGCATTGAAGAGCTTCAGCGCGCTCATCGGCTTTGAGAGTATAGTTGAGGCATGAAAAATAATGATGGCAATGTGCCACTATCGTGATAAAAGGAAGTTGCTAAGCGAGGTGAGAAGAATTTAGCTGGGTTATATACCCGTCTGAATGGCTGAGAATAGATGTTAATTCACGCTATCGCTATGAATTATCTATAAATATTGGTAAAACCGAACAGGTTAGCTAAACTTACCTATTACGAAGAAAAAGCGAGCTTAAAGTGTAAACCTTGAAGGTAAAAAAAAGCCCAAAGTGATGAGGTATCACCTTGAGCGATTTTACTAATCTTCTAACACTAACTCACTTTCGTATTCTTCCCTAGGCACTTCGCCGCGTTTGCAGCCGTTTAGGGTATGAAAGCGACGGCGTCCACGAGCCAGTTGAATGTACTTCAACCAAACACGCTCTAACTTGGACTTTGCCTTATGAGGGTGAGACAACACTTTGATGAAGTGCTTTTCTTCTGCATTGGTTGGTGTTAATTCACCAGTCTCAAGTGCAAGCATAGTGTCACCAAACAAGGTTAGGATTTCCTCTTCTGACAGAGTAAAATCACCCGACTTAGCGAACCCTCGTGGGAATTTAATGGTGTCATAAAAACGTTTTTTTCCGTGACGGAATTCGGTCTCAGACATATCAGCCTCAGTAATGTGGTTAGATAGAAATTAGTGTTTATTGCTCACGCGAAAATATTGTTAAAAGGCTAAAATAGGAAACAAAACGTTTTTGCCTTTACGATAAACAATCCTAGATCGGCTAGTTAGCAGATTTATTACAGAGATGTATTTGATGGATGTGAAAGTATTTAGAACCTTTCTTGAGGTTGCAAGGGTGCGCCATTTTGGGCGTGCAGCTGAAAACTTGTATTTAACGCAAGCGGCGGTGAGTGCGCGAATCAAACAGCTTGAAGGCTATTTTGATACTCAACTCTTCATTCGTGACCGCAATAATATCAAGCTCACATCTTCTGGTGAGCGTTTGATTGGTTATGCTGAAGTGATGGTTTCTACCTTACAACAAGCCAAATTTGAGCTGTCGTTAGAGAGTGGAAAAGCCTTACAGCTAACACTCGGCGGCACACCTAATATTTGGGATGCGTATTTGCAAAACTGTTTGAGCGTGGTGACCGATTCTTTTGGTGGTTACGGCTTCATGGCAGAGGTGATGGGGCGTGAGCAACTGAACCGTAATTTGCTAGAACGAACCTTAGACATGGCTTTCGCTTTCGATCAGATCAAAGCAGAAGAGCTGAACTGTAAAAAAGTCGCTGATCTGGTTTTGGTGTTGGTATCAACTCAGCAAGATGACTTGGAATCTGTGTTCCAACATAAATACGTTTATGTTGATTGGGGCACGCGCTTTGGTTCTGAACACGCAGAGCGCCACCCTAAAGTACCCGCGCCATACCTACGTACTTCAACCGCTCGTATTGCCCTCGATTTCATTTTAGAGAAAGGTGGCAGTGCGTATTTGCCTGTCTCTCTAGTCGAACCTTTTATCGATTCGGGTCAGTTACACAAGGTGAAAGGGGTTGAAGACTGGTATCGCCCAATTTATCTAAGCTACCGCAAGAGCAGCACCTCGGTGGATGCGATCATGCAGGTTGAGAAATTGGTTAATGAGATTGACCCATCGACCGCTTACACGCTGCAACAAGCCGCTGAACAGACGCCAGAGTAATAGCACGTGCAGCCAGCAATATGCTTTGTTGACGAGATAAAAAAATGGCTCCTAACTAGTTAGGAGCCATTTTTGTTTTAAACCAGAGATGTACTTCTTTTCGGAACTAGAGATCGTTTCTCATTCCAATAAAATCGTTTAAGCCTGGTATACCTAGCCCTATTCAAAGGCTCTATAGTGTTAACACACTTATAGGTTCATTAGATTCTCAATAGACTCTTCGAGAGAGTGTGACATGTACGAATGGATTGTGTGGCCATCCGTTGCGTCAATTTCAATCTTAGAGATCCCGTTATCTGCTTTGCCTTCAAGAAAGCTTAGAGACTGTTCGACTGATTGACTGGTGAGAACCTGTTGGTTTGATAAAACAATACGACACGTGTGAAGAACCATAGCCTTTTCCTTTTTATATTCGATAGGTCTCTGCATCTTTGGCGTGCTAAGTACCTATCGTTGACGTTGTGAGAAGAATGCCTTCTCTAGGTTAAATTTAGTCGAATTGAATAAAATTAAAACCCTTTTTTGTGATTTATATAACCTTCGCTTCCGAAAGTGGCTAGCGACTCTGGTCGTTCACGGTAAACTTTTAGTTATCGGAGCCAAAATCATGGCAAATGGGAAGAACACATCATGTCGAAAAATATCCATCACAACAGTACCTTAACGAGTGAACAGTGCCATTTAGCTCGATATGCGCGAGATGCTCGCTTTGATGGGATGTTTTTTACGGCGGTGAAAACGACCGGGATTTTCTGTCG
This sequence comes from Vibrio sp. 14G-20, assembly GCF_026241515.1. Classification (GTDB taxonomy): domain Bacteria; phylum Pseudomonadota; class Gammaproteobacteria; order Enterobacterales; family Vibrionaceae; genus Vibrio. The sequence goes on along the minus strand of NZ_JAPHPW010000007.1, from coordinate 54,107 downwards.
TCCTATTTGCCCTGCGAGCCCGCCTAAAGAAGAAAACGTTGAGTATTTTTCTCATCAAGCTCAGGCACTAAAGGCTGGCTATCGTCCTTGTTTGCGTTGTCGACCAGACAGCGCGCCTTTCTCTCCAGCATGGAAGGGCGTTGAAACCACTTTCTTGCGCGCCTTGCAGCTGATTGACAATGGCGCATTGAATACGGGCTCAATTGTCGACCTTGCGACCCGCTTAGGCATTTCCGACCGTTACTTGCGAACCTTATTCGACAATTACATCGGGGTGTCACCTAAGCAATATAGCCTGTATAGCCAATTGATGTTTGCTAAGCAGTTGCTGCACACCAGTAGCATGAGCATTACCGATGTCGGCTTTGCGAGCGGCTTTAATAGCACGCGCCGCTTTAATGATGCCTTTCTCAAAGAGCTCAAGCTTTCGCCAAGTCAAATCCGACGCTCTAAGCCAAGCAACAACTTGAGTAATCACATTCAGCTTGGCTTTCATGGCCCGCTAGATTGGAAACACCTGTTGGCTTTCTACCGACGAAGAATGATTGAAGGCATAGAAGAGGTCGGTGAGGACTATTACCAGCGCACGGTGAATGTGAACGGCTCGAAGGGCTGGTTCAAGGCCACTTTAGTCAAAGATAACCGCTTGGATATTGAGTTTGAGTTGGACGATATCAATCAACTAAGAAGCTTGATTGCGAACATCCGACGAATGTTTGACTTAGATGTCGACATAGCAAAGGTCGAAGCCTTCTTTACAACAATCGACCCTAATTTGGTAGCCAAAAGTGGCATTCGTATCCCTGGGGTGTGGAGTGCTTGGGAAGCCGGAGTTAGGGCGATCCTCGGTCAGCAAGTGTCGGTCACTGCGGCGATTGGTCAGCTTAACCTGTTGGTAAGAGAGCTTTCTGGTGCAGATGAGAAAACTTACTTCCCGACACCAAAGCAGATCGCTGAGGCAGATGTGAGCTTTTTAAGAATGCCGGGAAGTCGCAAGGAAACCCTAAAGCGTTTTGCCGAGTACATGGTAGACAACGAAGCCGAGCATCCTTCTAAGTGGATTGAGCTAAAAGGCATTGGCCCTTGGACTATTCAATATGCGCTGCTTCGAGGGTTAAGCGAACCTAATCATTTGCTAGTCGGTGATTTGGTGGTCAAGAAATTCATCGAGCATCGCCCTGCTATTAATATACAAAGCGTGTCGCCGTGGGGCAGCTACGCCACATTCCATTGTTGGAATCAATCTTAATCGGAATACTAAGCTAGGAGATACCATGGCTAATCGTTTTACTTATTATGAGAGCCCATTAGGCATCATTACTTTGCAAGCTAATGAGCAAGGTTTGCTTGGCGCTTGGTTTGAAATCCATACCACGAAGCCAGATCAGTTGGGCGTTCAAGACGATAACTTTCCGATTTTTGAACTGGTCACTGAACAACTTAATCGTTATTTTGCTGGTGAGGCCATTGAGTTTGATGTGCCGATCGCCGCCAAGGGAACGCCGTTTCAACAATCGGTTTGGTACGCTCTCACTACCATCCCTTATGGAGAAACATGGAGCTACGCTCAATTGGCTGAAGCGATCGGTAACCCGGAAGCGGTGCGTGCGGTGGGCTTAGCTAATGGTAAAAATCCAGTGTCAGTGATTGTGCCGTGTCACCGCGTCATTGGTAAAAACGGCAAACTGACAGGGTATGCGGGCGGTGTCGAGCGCAAACAGCGCTTGTTGGTTATTGAGGGAAGAGCTGAAGATTAAACTGTTATTCAATGGGAATGATTGGTGAAGTGGGTATCAATGGCTAGTGAATGCTAGGAGTTCTGTCAGCGTGACTTTGCAATAAAATCGTCACTTTGTGGAAAATAACCGCTTGGTTGCATATCCTTTAACCATGTTCTCTAGGCAAGGATGCCCAAATGAATAGCCATCACTCTTTGATAATCGGCTGCAGTAGCGTGCTATTGCTGACGGGTTGTTTAACTGATACCAGTCGACCCTTCGAAGTCCCACAGCTTGTCTTGTTCAAGGGCATGTATGAGAACGCGGATAATGACAGTTATTTGCTTTTTGAATCGGGACAAGTGACCTATCAAACCACGGATAACACAGTTACACGCAGTTATAGCGTCGACGATGACTTGATCATCATTGAGCTGAACTCAGGAAGCAGCAGAACGGATTCAGATTTGGTGATGCGAATTCAGCATCAAGGAGAAGTGCTTACTTGCAATACGTGTCCAGCGATGCAATTGAGCAATGTGTGGACACGAGTTGAGAAGCCGAGCAAAGGTTCATCGAATTAGAAAAGAGCACCATTCAACCACAGGTGAGCGGCGATACTGACCGCGTAGCCAATCATGATCACTGGCATCCACTTCAAGTGACCGAAGAAGGTGTATTTACCATGCGCCGCGCCCATTAATGCCACGCCAGCCGCACTACCTATCGACAATAAGCTACCGCCGACACCTGCCGTTAAGGTAATCAATAACCAGTTGCCAATCGACATTTGTGGTTCCATGGATAGCACAGCAAACATCACTGGAATGTTATCGACAATTGCAGACAAGATCCCAACCATGATGTTCGCCCAAATTGGATCCCATTGGCTATACATCACGCCAGAGGCCAGCTCTAAATACCCAAGCAAGCTCAAGCCACCGACACACATTACTACTCCGTAGAAAAACAGCAATGTGTCCCACTCGGCATGTGAGACTCTGCGAAACACATCAAATGGCACCACCGAGCCGAGTCGCTTCAGGGCACCTTCATCGTTATTGGCAATCGCCACCGCTTTCTTCTTCGCTAAAGAATTCGGTAGAGTTTTACGCAAGAAATAGCCAAAGAATTGTAGATAGGCGAGGCCCATCATCATGCCCATGACAGGAGGGAAGTGGAGCACAGCATGGAAGGCAACCGCGGTCGCAATCGTCATGATAAAGAAGAACACGATACGTCTTGCGCCACGCTTGAGTTCGACATGTTGATGCACGGTGTCGGGCTGAGTTGTGGGAACGAAATACGACATGATTATGGCTGGTACTAAATAGTTCATCACAGAAGGAATGAACAACGGAAGAAACTCAGTAAAGCTCACGTAGCCTGCTTGCCACACCATGAGCGTTGTGATGTCGCCGAATGGGCTAAACGCACCGCCAGCGTTGGCGGCAATCACGATATTCACACAAGCAAGGTTGACGAATTTAGGGTTGGAGCCCGCGACCTTAAGAACCACGGCACACATCAAAAGAGCCGTGGTGAGGTTATCTGCAATAGGGGAGATAAAGAACGCAAGAATACCGGTTAACCAGAACAGCGAACGGAAGTTAAAGCCTTTACCGACCATCCACGCTTGCAGGGCATCAAACAATCTTCTCTCTTCCATGGCGCTGATGTAGGTCATCGCCACGAGTAGGAAAAGTAGCAGCTCGGCGTATTCCAATAGGTTGTGTTCGAGAGCTTGTTTAGCCACTTCTACAAGGTTGTGTTCTTGGTAGGTGAAACCAATGATGATCCAGATGAGACCTGCTGCGAGTAACACAGGCTTGGACTTTCGGAGCTTAAGATATTCTTCCATCATCACGACGATGTAGGCGATGACGAAAATGGTCAATGATAGGTAGCCAGCAAAGGAGCTGGTGAGCTTGAGAGGTTCTCCTAACTGCGATGTGGCAGCGCTCGCTACTGTAGAAAAGAAAAACAAAGAGAGAACAGCAGAAAGCTGGATACCTAACATGGATTACGCTCCGAAGTTAATAAGTCATTAACACGGGTAAAAGCGTAGACCTAAATAACCATGTGGGGTGTGATAGATATCTTAATAATTCAATAGATTATGGTGGAGAAAGTAGATTAATTGGGAAACCGTAGATCGGGTCGAAAAGCATAGAACGGAGTGAAAACTGTCGATCAGAAGAAAATAGAGGTTAGGTGAAAAAGCCCTACCGAACTCGGTGCCGATAGAGCTTATTCGACATTGCCAATATTATGCAGCATCGAGCTCAAACGTCATTGTTTGCTCTGCAGCACATACTTCAACAGGCCAGCCGTAGGATTGGTATTCCAACGCAAGTTTGTCCGCTACTACGCGAGATACCGTTGCAGTGATCCACATGCCTTTGCCCATTACTTGATATTTAAGTGTTCTCATTTCCATAGTAGTCACCGTTCTCCTTCTATATTGGCAGCGCGAAGTCTATAGCACCTCTAATAGCTGGAATTTCGAATCAAGCTCAAATCCTTTATAAAATGGCTCATCGCTTTAGCTCGGCTCAAAACTCAATTAACGAGAGGCAAACGGTTGCATTTTGGAAGCGAAATCACGATTTAAGTATTTGTATTATAATAAAAATATATTTAATTGCTGAAATCTATGTAAGAGATCTCTCACATAATTATCAGAGATCGGACTATGGGAAGGTTTTTCTCTTGAAGCCTGATTTGTGTGTCGATTCTGTGTGTTTTCGGTTGCGCTGTTGAAGCGGATTATGATTAGTTTTGTATTTGAAATATGAGGATTTTGTCAGTATGTATTTCTATATCTAAACCATAATCACAGTTTTATATGTTGCTGATGTTCTTTCATTCAAACTTATACGCTATTTGATTTTGGTCATTAACCTTTTGCTCATTAGTTTGCACTATCTATACGTGTTCTGTTCCACATAAACGAGATGTATAGAGGTCCTTATGACTAATCCAACCAAAACCGATCGTAAAGTCACGATCGGCAGTTACATCGCACTCGCCTTTGCGATTGTGTTCTTCTCCGGCTTAATGCAGTCGAATGAATGGTATGGCGTGTTCGATTTTACAACGCTCAACGGTTCATTCGGTAAGGTCGCTTACGATGTAAGTGAAACGGCCGATGGCATCCAAGCGGCGACCACCTCTCTGCGTGGTAAAGGCGGTAGTGGTGCTCGCGACGGTTTCATTTTTGCTTTGACACTTATTCCGACCGTGATGTTTGCACTGGGTATGATCAACGTACTTGAGCACTATGGTGCGCTGGATGCGGCTCGCAAACTGCTTACTCCTCTACTTCGTCCTCTAATGGGTATTCCGGGTAACTCTGGCTTGGCATTGATTGCTTCTCTGCAAAGTACCGATGCGGGTGCAGCGATGACGCGTCAGCTAAAAGACGAAGGGCATCTAACTAAGCGTGAAACCGATGTCTTTACCATGTTCCAGTTCACGGCGGGTGCCGCGATCGTTAACTTCTTCTCGTCGGGTGCCGTGTTGTTCACTCTAACTGCGATGGATGGCTCTTTGGCGGTAACCTCGTCAATCGGTCTTGCTGTGGCTGTGATGTTCATCTTCAAATTTGTCGGTGCAAACCTATTCCGCATCTATCTCAACATTACTGAAGGCAAAGAAGACAAACCAAAATCAGACAAAGAACAAAAACTGGAAGAGGAAGTAGCATAATGAGCGAAGTTAAAGCAAAGAAACCTATGGTTACTGATATTTTCGTTGAAGGTGCTAAGAAAGGTTGGGTTATTGCGACCACCTCGACAGTGCCAAATGTTCTGATGGCGTTTGTTATTATCAAGGCATTGCAGATTACGGGTGCATTGGATCTGATGGGCAGCGTGTTTGCTCCAATCATGGCGGTATTTGGTTTACCAGGTGAAGCGGCAGCGGTATTGATTGGCGCGTGGATGTCGATGGGGGGTGCAGTAGGTGTGGTTATCACGTTGTTTGACCAAGGCATCCTGAACGGCAACCACATTGCTATTTTGGCACCAGCTATCTACTTGATGGGCTCTCAGGTGCAATACATGGGCCGTATCATGGGACCAATCGGAACTGAAGGTCGTTACATCCCAGTGATGATCGCGATTTCGGTATTGAACGCATTTGGCGCGATGTTCTTGATGAACATCATTCTGTAGTCTGACTTCTGAATCTTTATAAGCTTTAGAAAAAGGAAAACCCGTTTGGCTTTCACCAAACGGGTTCTGTTCTTTTTCGTAGCCATCCTGCTACTGACGTTGTTACTTATTTTTCAATAAGGTAACGTATGCTCCCTGCATCGTTCCTTGACTTGGCTAAATCCTTTAACCTATCCAATTCATCGCCGGCCTAGCGGTGTCCTTACTAACTCATCATCCTGACAAGTGACTCTATCCTAGAGCATAACTTCCTTGCTGATAACTCATCCTAAGTCATCAAATCTTCGTCCTGAAGATACCTAATCCGTTAGGCTTTTTCCTGTTCCTGCCAACTCCCTGTCGACATGTGTATTAAACCCTCTCAGGGCTTTGGTCGCAATTCACCTTGATAAATAAATATCCTCGCTAACCTAAAGAAATATGCGTGGATTCATACAAAACAAGGGGTTGGGTTTGTATTTTAGGAATTTTCTGCGAAGCTTGATTGTGATCTCTTACGTTCGGTGTGAGAGATCTCTTACAAACTTTCGGGCTCGACTATCATTTTGCGTTGACCGCATCAATGAATTGATGGGTAATGGATGATGAATAAACACCAAGTAATAGGGAAATAGAATGGTTACAGCACTTTACGCAGCCTTGCTTACGGTAGTAATGATCTGGTTAGCGATCGAAGTTATTAAGCAAAGACGAATCAATCTTGTTGCTCATGCCGATGGCGGTGTTGAGTCGTTACAGATAGCACGTTCGGCACAAAGTAACGCGATGGATTACATCCCAATCACGGTGATTTTGATGGGGTTGCTAGAGGTGAATGGGGCTGGTGTACGGCTTATTCATGTCATTGGTGTGGCGTTTATTCTGGGGCGAGTGATTCACGCGAAAGGGATCTTAGCGAAGAATTTCAAAGGCAGAAAAGTGGGTATGGTGTTAACGCTTATCTGCATGATCTCTTTGATTGTCCTAAACTTAGCTTACCTACCTTTTGATAAAATGTTCTAGGGAGCATTATGGCATTGCGCCTTCCTCCTGCTTGGGCGATTGTCCTTGCAGGGCTAATACTCAACATCATGGCGATTGTCATGTCGAGCTTGGTGTTGGACAAAATTGAAGCGGAGAAATCGGAATACAACGATCGTAAATACGGCAATGTGTATTCTATACAACTGTCCTGGAATACGATCGAAACCTTAGAGCGTAAGCGTGAAGCGATCCTGATTCACCTTGATAAGCTATCCCCAGAAATCGCTCAACCTGCCACTGTTCTTGATGAAGCGCTTCGCGGACAACTTCGGAGTTGGGTGAGTGACGAGGTGCCGGCCATCTCGTTGGTTAACTTACCTAAGCTTATGATGCTGATAAACAGTGCCCAAGAATCGCAACGAACCCGAATTGATGACTACTATTTGGATAATCTGACCTTGGTTGAGTTAATCCAAAGGCTTGATGAGAAAATGGCTTTCTATAAGAACATCGCCCTGTTTCTTCAGGTGTTTGGTTTAGCGCTTATCTTAGCTCGCGACCTAGCAAGAAGACCTTAGATTATCTAGCACTGTCGCTGCCTGCCTCACTAAGCCTGTATAGTTAACGAGACTCACTTGGCAGGTTGGGGTGCTGCTGGCCTTGGTATTTTGGTAGCTGTTCTTTCAGCCCCTTAAACGTGCTCAGCGCACTGCCTATCGATAACTTATTCATCAACCAATTGGGCAAGATGCCACCTGCGTTCGCATATGCGGTGTAGGTGATGTAAGTATTGCCATTAGTGAGCGGTTGCAGCGTCCAACGTGCGTCCACATCGTAAATTCGAATATACCCCGACTCTTTCGCCAAATAGTTAGATGCATCTTTAATCGACAAGACAAACTGCCCATCCTCAATGCTGTATTTTGAGTAGGTCACCATATCGCGATCTCTAGCAGGCCAAGGCGCTTTGAATTGGGTATAGACGATGTTTTCTGCCTCAGATATCTGCATCAAGACACGGCTTTGCGACACATTGTCTATCCAGTTTGGCACGTTCTCGCTGTCTTCCAGCAACAGTAAAAAACCGGAGTAAGTGGTGGGCGTTTGCATTTGTGCTCGTATCTCTACTAAGCCTTCACTGTGAGGTCTCTTATCAATGATGATGCCGTCTTCACTTTTGACGAACTGCCATGGAGATGCATAAGTCAGTGTTGATAAGGCGCAGAGCCCAAGTGCAAAAATCCTAGGTAATATCATTATTCTTCCATAAAAAGAAAAGCTTATCTTCTAGGAGTATAGAATAGAAATGGGTTTGATTCGTGCTAAAGGCTGGCGGTTTTTCCTGATTTGAGCAACGCATCGCCATTTATTGTGGTGATACCAATAGCTGGAGGCTTATTAAGATTTGGAACGTCGAAATGAAAACGGAAGCGTTCGGTCGCTTCCGTTTTTATTAATGGGCAATGGATAAAGGTTAAAGTTACTAGGCTAAAACTTGTAGGTTAAAGCTTATAGACTAAAGCTTATAGGCTTCTACGGTTTTGATCGTCGTCCAGTTGCTGTTGGCGTCTTGGATGAACTCTTGCGTATCTTCCAACCATCGTTTTTGTACTGATTTGTCTAAGTTCAGATACAGCTTTCCATCTTCGACTTTCCATGCGTTAGGGTCGGTCTCAAATTTCTTACCCATAGCCACACCAAAGGCACAATAGCCACCGTATTGAGGCGCATAAGCTTCAGGATTGGTGCGGAACTGATCTCGGTTGTCACTGTTTGCGAACTGATAAATAGCGTTCTTATAAGTAGCAGTGAATTCTGATGAACCTTGAACGGCACCAGCATCAGTAAAGTAAGCCACTGGGTCATAGCCTTTGATCGCGATGTCATTGCTATCAACGCTCATGTCGATGTCTGCTGCCATCAGTGAAAAGCTGGTTCCTAGTAACGCGGCCAATAGAGTGATTTTTTGACTGGTCGATTTCATGTGTGACATATCAAGTTCCTTGTCAGTGTTGGTTATCTTGTTTGAAGTAATTTAGCCCACTCGCCCGGTCTATAGAGGGACAAAAGAACTTAAAAGTAAGCGAATCGTTCGGAGGATGCATGGATCTGCTTTCACAATTAATGGAACACTTCTCGATACGTACCGGTGTTTTCTATTCTGGCAATTTGTGCGGAGTGTCGTCATTTAAGCCGCAACAGGGTAAAGAAGGGCATCTTCATGTATTGAGCGCGGGTGAGTTGACCTTGTCTAGCGCGCACACGGAGTACAGGCAACTGGCACAGCCCTGCATTGTTTACCTGCCGAATAGCACACCACATGTGATAGAAGGTGTGGGAGACGGTGCTGAGGTCGTGTGTGCGAATGTCGAATATCGCTCAGGGCAGATGAATCCTTTATTGTCTGCTCTGCCTGACGTGATAGTGATTCCGTTTGCGGATGCACCTAACTTAATGCCAGTGATAGAGGTGTTATTTCGAGAGTCGAGTCAAGATTCATCGGGGCAACAATATCTAATGGACAAGTTGAGTGACGCCTTGATGGCTTTGATTTTCCGCCATCTCATTGAACTACAGCAGATCGATCAAGGCGTATTTTCTGCACTTGCTCATCCGCGGCTTGCTCCGGTCGTTACTGCGATTCACCTAATGCCTGCTCGCCACTTTTCGATAGAGCAAATGGCTTCATTGGCAGCGATGTCTCGAACTCAGTTTATAGAAGCGTTCAAGCGTGAAGTGGGTGAAACCCCTGGTGACTATGTACAAAAGTGGCGGGTATCTGTGGCTCAATCCCTCTTATTGCAAAATAAGCCCATCAACTGGGTCGCTGATGAAGTGGGTTACAGCAGCTATTCGGGGTTTGCACGCGCTTTTCAGCATGTTGCTGGGGTGTCACCGCGCCTTTGGCTAAAGCAAAATGTATCGTGAAACGCTCGGCAACCTTACCCAAGATATGGCTATTCGCATCGGGCTGGTCCATGTTTTAGCGGAAATTGTGCAGAGTTTGTTCTTTTCTCAAAAGAGGGTCTAAAAAGGTGGACTTTTTAAGCTTGTCGTAACATCCTGCTCGTCCTATTTTATCTAGACACCAATGAGACGAAGTGCCTGCTGGACATTATTCAGCCTCCCGTATCTCATTAAAGTATTAAGGAGTTCAACTTGAACCTATTTGTAAGAGACCTTACCGTTATCGATTCTTCATACATCTGTGAACACAGAGGGGTCGTAGGAGATAGTTGGATTTTAGATGTCACCATGTCTGGTGAACTTAATGAAATGAGCATGGTGCTGGATTTTAGCAAGGTCAAAAAGCAGATCAAACACCTCGTTGATGAGCACGTTGATCACCGTTTGCTACTGCCGATGCAAAGCGCTGCAGTTGTTCTTCAAGCGAGCAAAGCGGGCTACTCTAAGGTTGATGTGTTGCGTGGTGACAAGAGCCTCCACCTACATTGCCCTGACGAAGCATACTGTCTGATTGATGCAGAGGCGATCACCATCGAGAGTGTGACCGCTCATGTTTATCATATTCTGCGTGATAACCTTCCAAGTAACGTCACTGGGTTAGAGATCACCCTACGTCATGAGAACATTAATGGCGCGTTTTACCACTACACCCATGGTTTAAAAAAGCATGATGGCAACTGCCAACGCATCGCACATGGCCACCGTTCTCCAGTCGAAATCTTGGTTGATGGTCAGCGTGACGAACAACGCGAACAGGCGTTTGCTCAGCGCTGGGAAGACATTTATTTAGGTTCTAAAGAAGACCAAGTTTCAGTTTCATCACTTAATCTGAGTGAACACGCGCAAAGCGTTAATGATGAAAGCCACTATGGCTTCCGCTACACAGCGCCACAAGGCGAATTTGAGCTAGCGATTGCTAAGAGTGAGACGGAAATTTTACCGACAGATACCACGGTGGAATTACTTGCGGGCTATATTGCGGATCAAGTTGAACCGAGCCTAGCTGAGAACCAATCACTACAAATCGTCGCTTATGAAGGTGTGGGTAAGGGCGCAATGGCGTTCCGATAACACTTCAACGAGTGACATAGTATCGTTACTGACATGATGAAATAAAGGCAAGATAATCCGTTATCTTGCCTTTATTTTTGTGGCCCTTTAAAATTGATTTAGCGGATAGTTTTAGGCATAAAGACTAGCGAAGTAGCACGCGTCGCAGTGGCGTTTTTTCGATCCCAACGACCAACAAGAAACTCAACAATACGGTGCCAAAAAATACCGTAACGTCTTTTGCCAATTCCGTAATGCCTAAGACTCCACAGACATTGAACAGCACAATAATGATCAGTAAATGGCTTACGTAGATACCCAGCATACGATTCGAAATGGCACGAACCCAAGCGTAGTTACCCATGTTTGGATTAGCTAAAAGCCACATAAACACACCAATCCCCCACAGAGCCGTACCAAACAAGAAATCATTCATGTTGAATCCGACGTCGAACGTGGTGAGCCATGCCGCCTCAGCAAAGTGAATCAACATGCCTAACGCTAATAACCCCAACGCTTTAGTTGATGACACCTTCCATTGATTCTGACGAATAAGGAAACCTAAGGTCACCATTAACGTGCCAAAGAACGGGCCATTACGTGTGAAGAAGGGTGCTTCTAATCCGGTCAGCGTTGCGTAGCTTCCTGCCAAAACACCATAGCCATAGAGCGCTATGGCTATCGGTAATAGAAGTTTGTTGAGCTTCAACTCAACCAATAAAGCGATGACCAACACTGCGCAAACAAGGGCTGGAATAAACCACAAGTGAACCAGCCCACCCTCTAAGAAAGAGTTGAGCGGGGTGTTCATTAAAAAGCCCCAGTAGCCTTGGCGTTCGCCTAAGTAACCCAATTCTTCAACCTTAGCGAGATTAAATGGCATGACTAGGCAGATGACGCTCCATACCAACCAAACTTTGAGTAGTGGTTTGGAGTAGTTGATGAAGGTTGTCCAAGGCGACGCTGTGAGCTTGGGTTGGATCAGATAGCCGGAAATCAGAAAGAACAGAGGCACGGCGAAGCGAGCGACTTGGTTAAGCACATAACCAATCCATGGCACTTCATCGATTTGCCAATAAGTAAGTGCCATTTGGCCGTGTAAGCCAATGATCGCCAAGATAGCAATCACTCGACCCAACTCGATACTGGCGATGCGCTGTGAAGGCGTATGTTGAACGGAAGACATATCAGATCTCTAAGAAAAATTTCGTAAAATCTAACAGTCTTTATGTGGAATCAGTTAGTCCTAAATCAAAGCTGGAGGCCTTTGATTTAAGGCTTATATTGATTTTTTGAAGCCTGTCGCAGCTATATTAAATCCATTGCAGTTAATGCAAATATGCCAAGTGTGCAAGTGATAAGCGAAACGACAGTGGTTAGCGCGATAATATTGGCGGCCAATGTGGAGTTCCCACCCATCGCACGCGCCATAACATAGCTTGCAGCTGCGGTTGGCGCTGCGCTCATCAAGAAAATAAGACCAAGATCTAACCCTCTAAAACCGAAGAACAGGGCAGCTAGAGTGATCAGTAGCGGAGCCAAAACCAGTTTGTATCCCGTAGAGAACCAAGTTGGGCCTTTATCTTTTTTCAGAGAGCGTATATCAAGCGACCCTCCAGTACATAGCAGGGCTAATGGTAACGTCATATTGGCAAAATACTGCCCTGCATCTGTCACCATTTTCGGTACTGGAATCGATAGTAAGTAGAACAAAACACCCATAGCGATCGATATAATAAGAGGGTTTTTGGTGAGCGTTTTAACAATCACTTGAATGGCTTTGTCACCCGACTCTTGACCTTTCGGGGTGAGCGCGATAACTGCCTGAATGTTATAGAGAACCGTCAGCGAGGCGACATAAAGTGCAGCGAGCGCGACACCGTCGTTGCCGTATATATTGGCAACATAAGCAAGCCCGATAATAGCAGTGTTGGCACGAAAGCCACCTTGTACTATGACGCCTTGGTCTTGAGGCTTTTTAAAGGCTATTTTGGTTCTTACTGTGGTGAATACGAAGAAGGCTAGGTTGGCGACTAAGCCAAAAATGACAAGCTTTCCACTTGCGGCAAAGTCGTGGTTAGACTGAACAATGCTCAAAAACAGCATTGCTGGTAGGGTGACTTGAAATACGACCTTAGATGCGACATCAATGAAATTATCATTGATCAAGCCGATTCGCTTGAGCATCACACCAAGAAACAGCATTAAACAGATAGGGCCTGTTACTGACGCCGAAAACGCAAACTGTTCCCAAAGTGTGTTCATTCTTTTTCCTTTGTTAGTCGATTTCAATTTCCTTTGAATACTGTCGCATTTTTCCACAATTCTTTGATAATACAAAATGAATACCAAGGGTTAAGTAAAAAACTTGAAAAAAAGTACGAACGTGCTAAAAATAAAGCATCAGATTTATTATTGGTGAATAATGAGCAAAGGAAAGATAACCAAAGAGTATATTTTGAGCCATGCATTTTCACTTGCGAGTGAGAATGGTCTTGAAAGTTTGACGATTGGCGAATTAGCCAAGCAGTGTGGTATGTCTAAGAGTGGATTGTTTGCGCACTTCAACTCTAAAGAGAACCTGCAACTCTCTGTACTCGAATATTCCAACGCCATATTCATTGAAAGAGTCATCATTCCGGCGAGAGAGTTGGGCGACGGTGATATTGAAGCCAAGCTGAAACAACTGCTCGATAACTGGCTGGGCTGGAACCACTCGTTCCAAGGCAGCTGCATGTTTATTGATGCTTGGAAAGATGCAGGCAGCGAAACCTCTGTGATTCAGAAGGCACTGCAGAAAACCATTTCAGTGTGGATTGATTACTTGACGATTCAGGTAGCAAAAGCGGTTGAGAGCAAACAATTCAGAGCCGATTTAGACCCGAAACAGGCAACCTTCGAGTTGTACGGTCTCTACTTAAGTGCGAACTTGTTCTACTCATTACGAGGTCAACAAGCCAGCCACACTCATTTTTGGAGTGGTGTCGAGCGCTTGGTAGCCAGTTGGAAAGCGGTTTAATACATACAGCAGGTTAACTCGCAAATCATGTGAGTCTTGCTGAAGTAAGGCTTACAACAAAATTTTAGAGAAGTGGTGGTAAGCGATAATAAATCGCAGTAGCGCCATTTTTTATATCAACAAATAGCACGGTCGTTCGATTTTTAGGGCCGAGCTCGATCCGCCAATAATGATGGCGATACAAGGAACGGTCATGAGTGACAAAATCTATTTCAATACATCGAACAAATTCAGCTTCAAGCGTAGCTTGATTGGTGCTACAACCAATCTGCACTACATTTTAGCGCCGAGTCATGCAAAGAAAACGGCACGTAAACTGCTGCTCACTCCGATGCGTACCGAGCAAAAGAATGCCGATCCAAAAGGTTTGATTAAAAGTGAAATCAAAGGTCGTGACGGTGTATTGAAGACATACTCTCTGGGTACGGGACCCGTTTGGGTGCTGACCCATGGTTGGTCTGGCACCGCGAGTCAATTCTTTCCTTTAATGGAACACATCGCCGCGAAAGGTTTTACGGCCTTGGCTTACGATCATCCTGCCCATGGTGGCAGTGATGGTGTACATGGGCATATCCCAGCGTTTGTGAACGGTTTAGAAGCGATTCTAGATTCGGTTGGCGAAGTGGCAGGTTTAGTCGGTCACAGCATGGGTACTGCTTCAGCGTTGGAATGTAAGCACGTTAAATTAGAAAACAAACCTTTGTTGCTTATTGCACCTGTGTTGGATTATCTAGAAAACCTATTTGGCAGCGTTGCGCGTTCTGGTTACTCAATGAAGCTGTTTGAGGCGGTAGTAGGTGAAGTGGAAGAGCAGTTTAATTACCCAATTCAGTCTGTCGATCCTTATGGAAAGCTGGCGCTTCGTGAGTCTCAGACGATCATTGTTCATGATGAGCAAGACAAGTTTACTAAGTTTGATGTGTCTCAGCGTGCAGCTAATGAAATGGGTCGAGTTACCTTGATTGCGACTCAAGGCCAAGGTCACGGGCGAGTGATGAAGTGCCCACAAGTATTCGAGAGCTTTGATAACTTAATTGGCTAAGTCCAACGATCGCAAGTCAGTAGGACGCCAATAAAAAGATCGTAAGCCCAAAGCTCAGAAAACATAAATAAAAAGGCCAACCAGACATTATCTGGTTGGCCTTGCTTTTAGGTGTTTAGTCGACGCTTAGTTAGCGTTTAGCTAAACCCTATTTTTAGCTTGCACAGTTTGCAGGGCCGATCTCTTTCCACACGCCCCATTGGCCTGTCGTTGTTGGATCTTCACCTGTTGTCCACCACTTCGCTTCCCAAACCTTACCGCCTTGAGTCACTTGGTCGCCGCCAGTGTAGACCGCACTTGAATCCCAAGCGTTAGTACACGTACCGCCGCCTGTGGTTTTCTTAAGAACGTTCACTGAAGTAGCCGCTACCGATGTATCAGTGCCATCGCTGACCGTTACAGAGAAGTTCAGCGTCGTATCTTGCGTGTATTCCGCCGCGACAAAGCTCACTGAAGAACCTTGAACCGTAGCATCAATACCAGCAGGCACATCCCACGTGAAGGTCAATGTATCTTGGTCAGCATCGCTCGAAGCCGAAGCATCAACCACGACTACATCACCCGCATTAACTTCAGACGGAGCCGTAACCACAGCAACTGGTGCTGTATTGACTGGGCCTGTGTCTTTAGGGTGTACCGTTACAACAACGGTGTCAGTTGCAGTAGCACCTTCGTTATCAGTTACCGTTAGGCTGAACGTGAGTACTTCTTGTTGAGCGACTTCAACCACATCGAAGCTTGCAACAGCGGCATTAGCGTTCGCCAACGTTACTGCCGAACCACTTACTTGTGACCAAGCGTAGCTAGCAATGGTGCCGTCGCTGTCTTTTGAAGCGCTACCGTCTAGAGAAACAGAAGCCGGGCCTTCAACCGATTGATCTGCACCCGCAGCTGCCGTTGGTTTACGGTTTACAGGATCTGTCGTGCCACCTGCTAGACCTTCATGCATTGCATTCAGGATATCGCCGTTATCTGCATCAATTTCCCAAGAGAATAGACCCGCAAGGCCAAGGCTACGAACGTATGCGCCTTTTGCTTTTACTGAGCGGTCATCATCAAATGTAATCAACTTGCCTGAAGTGCGGTTCCAAACGTAAGGTGCTTCTGCCATTTCGTCGTAGCCATATTCAAAGCCGTTGATACCTTGATTATTTGCACCAAGCATGTTCGCCTTAATGCCTTTGTAATCGATAACGCCATCTTCCCATACACCTTGTGCAGAGCTGCCGGTCAGTTTGCCGTTACCCACGCCCGTCATTGGATCGCTTGGATCTGAAAGTGATGATGGTAATACGCCTTCCCAACCACGACCGTACATCGCTGTACCGACGACAAGTTTGTTCGCTGGAACACCTTGCTCAAGCAGCAATTGGATGCCGTTGTCTGTGGTGTAAGCAGGGCCAGTGTACTGTTCGCCATTTTCATCAAGGCCTGTGCCATCACATTGACCAGGGCGCATGAAATTACCGCAGTTTAGTGCTGTTTGGTGACCTAACACGTTGTTCCAACCGCCGTAGAAGTCGTAAGTCATTGCGAAGATGTAATCCATGTATTGGATAGCATCGCCGTAGTTCACGTCTTCAATCTTATCGTGACCAACACCAATCGCAGAAGTGAGCTCGTAAGTACGACCGTTTTCCGCTTCTAGCTCATCTAACATCACGCGAAGTTCTGCCATCAATGCAATGTAAGCTGGGCCGTCATTTACAGGATCACCAAGGTCTGGTGCAGCACCGCCTCCACCAGGGAATTCCCAATCGATATCCACACCGTCGTAGAATTTCCATGTGTTGAGGAATTTCTTAACAGACGCAACGAAGGTGTCACGGTTGGCTTTGGTTGTGAAATCAAAGAACGGGTCAGACAGCGTCCAGCCACCAATAGATGGGATGATCTTCAAATCAGGATTACGCTGTTTGAGCGCCATCATCATTGCGTAGTTACCTTTGATCGGTGAGCTGTATTCGTGTCCCGCTTGAGGGAAGCTTTTCTGGAAAGCCGCCCAAGGGTCATGAATCACCACTTCATAATCGTTAACACCCTGACAAGCTGTCATGAGTGCGTTGTAGCTGTTACCGCCTACTGATTTAACTGATTCGTTCGGACCACAAATTGGGATGAAGCCATAAAGGATATGGGTCAAGTTGTCAGCGGGTAGGTTATCAACGGTGTAATCACGGCCGTAAATACCCCACTCCACAAAGTAAGTACCGACTACCGTATTTGGATTTGTGTTGTATGACTTGTTGTTCGGATCCACATTCATCGCAAGTGGCGCTAAGTGTGAGCCATCGGTATCAGCGATCGTGATTTGAGCTGGTGCGCTCTTGATACAACCTGTTTCATCACACGCTTCGATTTCCATCTCAAATAAGCCGCCTTGGCCGTATTCGAAAGAAGCTGTGGTTTGGCTGCCAGTGATTGGGCCGGTGGCCACTTTAACGCCATCAAAGTAGATGTTGTACGTGTTTCCTGACGTTCCGCTCCATTGGTTGAACTTAACGTCGACCTTCGCTTGGTCGTGATATTTCACCATCTGGTTGTAGCCAGAGGTGGTTTCCATCGCGAGTTCAATTTTAGAAAATTGCAGGTTGTTGGAACCGTACATGTCGATGCTAGGTGCTGTTGGAGCAGCTAATGCTGTACCAGATAGCACTAGAGCAATGCTTACAGCACAGGTATTTATACGAATCATACTATTTCTCTCATTCCTTGAAGGTTACGAGAACCAATTGGCCCCATAAACGGCTCCAATCAGTTTTGAAGGAGCTTCCCAGTCAGTATTCGAGAGAGTTTTAATTTCATAACTGAAAATAAATCCGTTTTCGATGGACAACTAAAAAATTGTATCTTGTTACAATTCTGTTGCTTAATGAATGAGAGGCCGAGTCCATGTTTTATAAAATAAAATATCCTTCAGTAGGAAAATCTCACAAGTGAAAATTCACGACATGAAGTTATGAAAAGGTGCGACAAACTATAAGAAAATACTGTGGATTGAAGCAGAATCACAAAGTGAAGTATGTTGAGCGAGCGGGGTCGATCGACGAGCAAACTTGAAGACGAATGCTTATGGCAGTATGGATAAGAGGGTTATCTTTTGAATTGCTCAGCTAAGGAAGCGCGTCGTTGTTGCATGACACTATGGGTATCACCAGTCGCAGTATCTTCGTAGCCTTCTTTAATAAATTGCTGAGATGGTACGCTTGGCTCTAATCGCTTCAAGCGAGGCGAATCGTAAGTACCACTGATGGTGTAAACGGTGGTTCCAGAGCCAGTGTTGATCGTGACGATCTTCCCGTCAAAATCGAATGAGGTAGTGATAAGACGATGATTCATCATCACACCGTTTTCTGAAAGTGTCAGGATGTCGGTGTTGTAAGGTGGCGCCGCAATCTCTATCCATGTGCCATAGACGTTGCTTGGGCTGACAGATTGCTGGTGGGCTTGGTAAGCAAAATAGCCGGCGGTGAGGGCAACCATAAAGCCAGCTAATAGGAAGCCGTAGAGTAACGAGTTGGCAAATAGATCTCTGCTTTTAGTCGGCTTTTTTGCCATTATCTCTTCATTTTTCGACTGATATTGTTTTAGATTCTATTAACTAAAACCTTAGTTTGCAAAAATTGTTCTAAGAGTTAGAAGCAGGATCGAATGTTCTAATAAATGTGGTTGCGTTAATGGTTTTTAGCCTTGCTCCTCAGTATTTACGTTATCAATGAAAGCGAATTCCAGAAATGCTTAAGCTATGCGTATTTATTTCTTGTAGGAAAGTCTCGAATTGGTTAAAACAATTATCACCTAAATTTACGCATAGGCTTACTCGGTGAGCTCAATAATTGCAATTTGAAGATAACAAGGAAGTACAATGATTAAAGAAAACACATACTTTGAAGGTGGCGTTAAGTCGTTAGCGTTTAACCAGTCTGGTGCTGATGTGAGTGTTGGTGTAATGGCGGCTGGTGAGTACACGTTTGGTACTGCGGCTCCAGAAAAGATGACCGTTGTTAAAGGTGCTTTGATTGTAAAGCGTGTTGGCGATGATGACTGGACGACATACCAATCTGGTGAGTCTTTTGACGTTGCGGGTGACTCTTCATTCGACCTACAGGTAAAAGAAGCGACGGCTTACCTGTGTGAGTACTTGTAATCAGGTCTAAATTTGTTCAATCAGGGCATCATTTGCCTCTGATTGAATAGAAAAAAACCACGCTCTAGGAGCGTGGTTAAATAAGTGATAGTAACCGGCAGTGGATAGTGTCACTTGTTTTTGTAGTCATCAAATGGATGATCAAATCGTTGTTCGTTGCAAAATCTCTTCAATCTTCAATCTTCAAAGCTCAAAGCTCAAAGCTCAAAGCCAAGACATCAGTAAGTCTCAAACACACCGTTGTTGTAGTCTTGAATTGTCTGTTCAATCTCTTCCATCGAGTTCATGACAAACGGACCATAGTGCACAACAGGTTCATTAATCGGTTCACCAGAAAAAATCAGTACCCCTGAATCTTCTAAGCTACCCAAAGACAGCAAGTCAGCTTTGGTGAGCAGGGCAAGTTGACCTTGGTTGATCACTTTGTCGCCGATTTTAATACTGCCTCGATACACGTAAGTCATGGCATTGTGATTAACATTAGTCCCTAACGTGGCTTTTTGCCCAGAATGAGAGCGCCAATCCGCAACGCTTAATGGCACTCCTGTTTTCCGTAATGGACCCTGCGCTCGTAAAGCCTCTGAATCATCGTCAGTTTGGTTGTTCAGTTCAAACCCTCCAGCAATCACTCTTAGTAAACCGATTTGTTCGTTTTGATGTTCTGCAATGCTTTCACTTTGGAAGTCATGGTATTGCGCTGGCTGCATTTTGTGTGTTGCAGGCTGGTTTATCCAAATCTGAAAACCGTGCAATGCGCCTTCTTCCATCATCGGCATTTCACTGTGAATCACACCACGACCCGCGGCCATCCACTGTGCGCCACCGCTGCGAAGTTCACCGACATTACCCATGTGGTCCTTGTGTTGGAAGTGACCTTTAAGCATGTAAGTGAGCGTTTCTATCCCACGGTGAGGGTGAGGAGGAAAGCCACCAACATAGTCTTTGCTTTCATCTGATTTGAGTTCATCAATCATCAAAAATGGAGAGAAGCGCGCGTTATTAAAACCAGCGAGTCGTTGGATCTTGACGCCATCACCATCTGAGGTGGCATGTGCTGTAATCACATGATCTACCGCTCTTACATTCGTCATTTTGAAACCCTCATAAACTTGAATAGCTGTAGTTTATGTAATTTGATTTCAAAAGAAGATGGCATAGCGTTGAGTGACTTATTCGAAAATCTTGAACAGGTAACAATATGAAATTGTGTCTATACTTGAATAGAGAGTAGACCGCCAAGGAGGCCGCTATGGCAGTTCAGCAAAAACATGGCGAAAGGCATGGTCGGATGGGTTTTGATAACGACTTTACAACGGAGCAAAGTCAGCGTTTTACAGAGGTTGCAAACAGTGCCGTGAAACGCCGCGTGAAAAAACGTGAGATTGAGGCACCGTTTATTCAGTCTGCTAAGCAAGCCGCTTTTAAAACTGTAGTGCGGCGACCTAAAGGGAATAACCCAAACCGAACACGTCAAGTCGTATGGATCATTGTGATCGGGTTAGTGAGCCTTTGGCTTATGTATATGGCTGGTTAGTTTGCTCAGTTACAAGCGATATTCATGGCTAGAGTTGACGCGTTTTTAAGAGCGCGACATTGTTCCCTTCGCTCTTCGCTTCAAGACAATCTTCAAGTTCAGATACATCAGGTTCTGAGCTGGTGAGGGTTGTTGGCAAATCTTCTATCAAGGTTGATACTGGGTTGTCGTGATAATAAGCATATCGGTTTTTTCCTGAATGCTTAGCGACATACATCGCTTTATCAGCACATCTCGTCAGTTCATGTAGCTCTTGAGCATCTTGCGGATACAAAGACACCCCAACACTGAGCGTTAATTCCTTGATTCTCTCGTTTGTCTGGCAACCACTTTCGAACAGCCCGCAAATCCTATCTAAAATGCCGTTTAGGTCCTTACGAGTTGGTACATCGTAGAGCATCAAAACAAACTCGTCTCCAGCAAAGCGCGCGATGGAATAATCGTATTCGTGGCTTTTTCTGTCTCTGGTTCGAATGTTGTTACTCAAGCGATTGGCAAAATGCTGTAAGACACTGTCTCCAACATCGTGTCCGTAGTTGTCGTTAATGCCTTTAAAGTCATCAATATCCAAAAAGACCAATGCCGTAAGTGATTGCTCACTATCCACTGTCGCTAGTTTTTCTGTTGCCCAGCGTTCAAAGCTCCAACGGTTTGCCAAGCCGGTAAGTTGGTCTCTATAGGCCAGATCTTCAATGCCTTCTCTATAAAGGCGTTGAATATAACTGACGGCTTTAGTGTAGTAATAGGCAGATGTGTGGCACACCAAGCTCATGGTAAATAAGCTAAGGATAAATCTGTGTGTGCTGTTAAATGGCAAAGAAAAGTTGTTGGGCATCGCTGTAATTAAGGTGCTGATGAACAAGCAAAACGAGGTGCTGAAGATAATGCCAATTCTGAAGTCATTAATGAAAATGACCGCGGCCAGAATTGGGTAAAGCCAAAGTATGCGGTCGGGGATGGCGTGACTGTACAAGAATAGGATGACGCCCTGAACTAGAAGAACACCACTCAGAATTAATTCGGAATACTCAGGATTGATGACTTTTCTTACATAAAACGCGTTGGAAATGGCAATGATGGCGAAGCTCAATTCGAACATTGACAGCGTGTAATGCTGGCCTTGGAAGTAAGCCCAAGTATAGAAAATGAATAACGCAGCGGCAGTCAGTGAAAAGGAGTGGACAATTTTTTGCTTACGGGTGGATCGTATGTCCGCCATTTCTTCTAGGTGTCTGCCGACGAGCCTTTTCATGTGATCTGTGCCAAAGTTTTTGATGATGGTGTTAATAGTAGAATAAATAACAAGTTATGCAGAGGCTTAGATGTCTATTTAGTGTGACTACTATCAAGGTTTCATATGAAAGAGTATTTAACCAATCCCAAATGGTGATGTATATCACCGACGGTGCGGATTATCTCTAGAACATTATATTTAGGCATCAAATTTGTAACCGTTGTTTGATCATTATCTACTTGCTTTCCAGTGAGTTACTCAACATAGTTTGTAAACGACCAAAATTAAGAAGGGCTCATTATGTTAATTACCTTTAGTTGTAAAGCTCATGCTAGCGTCACGATGTTTGGTGAGGTTGGTCTTCAGTTCATCAAGATGCTTGGGCATAGCGGTACTATCCCAGGCGCTATGGATGCTTCAGAGGTTCCTCAAGCTCTGGATAGTTTACGTGCTGCGATTGCAGCAGAGCAGAACAAACCTGTAGAGCAAGAAAATACTGATGAAGACAATGAAGAAGAGGTTGTTGAAGCGCCTGTTAATATCGGTAGCCGAGCGTTCCCATTGGTTGAGTTATTAAAAGCCGCCATCAAGGATGAATGCGAAGTGATGTGGGAAGACGGCAGCGGCAAGCGTTTGTAGGATTATTTAATACTGAAAAGGTTGAGTTTAATATCATTGAAGCTTTAATTTATATTGCATAGTTGAACATAGGTTGACTAATGAAAGTATACTGAAACAATAAGTTATATTTATAAACGCATCTTGAACTGAAGGGTATTTAATGGGCTTCTATTTCCGAGCACGTAGCTACACTAGTTTAGTTGGTTCTCTTTCGTTGGCCGTTGTTTCAGCGCCGAGTATTGCTGATATATCAACAACGCCCGTCATTGGTGGCGTGTTTAGCTCCAGCGAAGTGTTGAAAAATCAGGTGCTTTCAAGCCTAAGTTACTCGGCCACGCTTACTCGCGATGCGGCACTTTTCACGATTGGCGGCGTAACATTAGATGCGTACATTCTCGCACTGCCTTTAGATGCTAAAACGAAAGCGCGAGTGATCGCTCAGCTATCCAACCCGACCTATTCAATTCCTTTGGGTTACTTTCTCTATAGTTACTACGACCGCTATTCAGGTTTGGGGAGTGAAGATGTATTCAAAGGGTATCTGTCGACAGTCTATGATGATGAGGCATTAAAAGGCTTTGAACATAGCCTCTATTATGTCGGTGATGAGCCGGTTTCAGAGCACAAAGAGGCAGATACATCGACTGAAGCGACAGGCCACCATGAAGGGATTCGCATTGATGAACATTTCATTGCCAACATGGTCGTTATTTACGATGCGCTGTTTGAAATCGGTGTTTGGCAAGATATGGACACCCTCCCAGAGAACTACACCTATTTAACGAACAGCCCTGAAGATTTGGCGATCATCGCTCAAATTCAACCGATCATTGTCGAGTTAATCGATAAAGCGGCTTCTGGGATGGATGAAGGCGATATGAAGTCAGCAATGCTTGCGATCGCTGAAGATGGCAAACCAGAAAACGCCGACAAGCCGAACAATAAAGCGCAAGCCCTTACTATTACGCTCATCGATTTTGTGCGCTTAAACTTGCTTAAAGCCTACCGCCAATTTGTGTTTAAAGAAGAACGAGTAGAAGCACTCGATGAGTGGATGCAACAAGCGTTCAATGACCAGCCTGATGCACTCATTCAGTTCTTAGAATCCCAACAGCACAAGCGCTTTGCGGTTCAAGTGACGGTCGATGGTTTACAGCAAGGCTTAATTGAAGGTTTAGTCGATGAGAATGCGCCTTTCATTTCGGTGGCTTACCAAAATCATAAAAATCGAGCGCAATACAAACCTCAAGCTGAAAAGGTGATTGAACCTGAGCATCAACAACAGGTGCGGTTTATGGAAGTTCTATCTGAACAAACCTACCGCGATCCGCACTATTTACCTTTCTTCAAAAATCTCTATCAAGAGCATCGAGACAATATTAGCCGAGTCGGCATCTCTTCGACTCCGACGATCAGCGTTCGTAATCTACCAATAATTAAGACTGGCGCGAAAGTGTCGGGTCAAGGTGGTACTGGCATTCCTAATTTTCACTTTGTTGATCGAGAGATCGATCGTGCGTATTACTTCTTTGGTAATGATGCGCTGCAGTTGGATGTGTTGATGGCAAGCAACAAGGTACAAACTATGTTTGATCGCCTTGATTATCTTAAAACGCTGAACTGCAATGCCCAGTACGACTGGAATGCACACACAACTTACGACGGCCTCGTGAACTTAGGTTTGGGAGAGTCGTTACGTGATTATGGTGAGAAACGTTGCGTTAAAGAGCTCCAAGAACGTTCTGAAGTAGAAGTGACTCTGCGAGATAAGCGTGCAGCCTTGATTGAAGATATCGAAGCGTATCAATCTATATCAGGTTTTGATTTCTTCACCAAATATTCTAAGAAAGTTCAGGTTAAACAAGCCATCACTCAGTACGCTGAACTCGATGGAAAAGGGATGCCGGACTACACCTTGGTTTATAACCCATGGCCGGATCACTTCGCGCATTTTACAGGACCTTTTAGTGATGAGATCTTAATGCCAACCGGAGAGCTAAACCGATTGGATTACTGGATTCGTCAAATTGAAGCGACTTACCGCAGTGCTGGTATTTACGATAAAACTCTGTGGGGCATGGCGGGCGATCACGGATTAACACCAGTGTTCTACTCGCTTAACCCTGAGAAGCAGGTATTTGAAGGCTTACAAGCAGAACTAGAGTATCCAATTGTGGTTAAGAAAATATCATCAGATGAAGGTGAAGGGCCTAAAATTACCAATGCTCTAAGCTACCCAAGCTCGAAGGAGATTGATGTGGTTGTTGCCTCGACTGCTGGCGGTAACTTTATGATGGATTTCTTTAACTCGAGCCAAGGTTGGCAGGTGCAACCCATCTATCAAGAGCTCAAACACTGGACACCGCTTGCAGCGCCTGAAGGTGAGAGTATTGATGCGGTTGCTCAGATCGTGCAACGGTTACCTGAAAGCCTTGATTACATGGTCGTAAGAGAAAGCACATGTGATCAACAACGCTGCGCTGTTCGTGTGATTGGCAACCGTGATTTAAAGCGCGTCGATGAATTGATCACACGCGAGGGCGACAAGCTTTTCTACGAATCTTTGGATGC
This sequence comes from Vibrio sp. 14G-20, assembly GCF_026241515.1. GTDB lineage: Bacteria > Pseudomonadota > Gammaproteobacteria > Enterobacterales > Vibrionaceae > Vibrio. The sequence continues at coordinate 29,063 of NZ_JAPHPW010000007.1, read as the reverse complement.
AAATCGACCTCCAATTTTACTCAACACCCAAACGCTCAATCCATATTTGGCGGCACCAAGCAAGGCAGACTTTTCGCATTATTCCAAGCTAGTAGAAAAGTGTATTAACCGAGCGGTTAAGGCGAATGTGGCGACGTGGTGTAGCAGTGTGGAGTGGACTTCATTGACGCAACCAACACCTCGACCAGATTCGGTGAATCAACTGGCTAATATCTACCTTGAAGATAGGGCTGGTACGGTTAACTTGTTTCCTAAAGCGGGAATTGGTTATAACACCAAGGTACCGGGTCGTCATGCTGGTGAAGACTATCTAGAGAAAGATGCATTTCTAGGATTCTGGGGAACGCCAATTGGCGAAAACTCTCAACCATTGAAAATCGAAGCCAACGGTTCTTTAGCGCCTACGCTGTTTGAATATTTGACCGGAGAGACGGTGGTCGCAGGCGAGAATGGTTGGGGCTTTCCGTCGTTGCTGAATAAGTTGGATGTGTTAGCCGATCGCTAGTGATTTAGCTCTCTACCTAATTCGCCGTTTATACGTGGTTATTTAGGGTGAGAGCCATCCCCACAAAAACCTCATCGCTGTCATCAACAATTTGGTAGCCAAGCGCCTGATAAAAACTAATGGCGTGAGTGTTACTTATAAAGCTCGACAGAGTGACTTGTTCACGTCGCTCTTCCATGGCTCTCTTATGTATGAGAGTCATGGCTTCCTTACCAAGCGTACGGCCTTGATATTGAGGGAGAATGATCACTAGATGAACATGGTATGCGTTGTCATAAGGCTTAAAACACACAAGCCCAACCCTTTGTTTTCCTAGGTATACCCCATGAAACCAAGAGGGGTGGTAATCGTTTAAAAGTCGCTTACGTTGGAAGTCGTCGTCCCAGCCGAAACGTTATCTACGTGTATGAAAAACCCTTGCTTAACAAACGCAAACAGTTCTTCGAATTCAGAATTTGAAACGAGCTGGAATTGTATATTTTCTTCTTTTATTGTCACTCAGCTTCCTTATTAAACGCTTTTTAATAAGCAAACAGTAACATAATTGAAGAAGCCGAATTAGCTTAGATTTGCGATGTTATGAAACCAAAAAGCCATGCGTAGTGCATGGCTTAGAATAATGTATTGGATTGATTTTTCTATACGATCTTAAGCGCGTGATGGCGCGTGAGCTGTTTGTGTAGCGAGTCTTTTAGCTCCATGCGTTCTACTTTGAGGTTGTGCATGCTGTCGTCATCTATAGGGCTGCCAGAGATTTCTAGCTGACGGATGTCGTAGTCGAGTTGGTGGTATTTCTGCATGTCTGCTTTGAATTTTTCGTCGTCGTGGTTGAGCTGAACAATGTCTAACTTAAGATCTGGGAAATCTAAGATAAAGGCATGGTTTTCATTGAGCATTGGCAATTCCTCTCTAGTCGAATTATTAACAGTATAGAAGCAATTTTTCGAAAGAAATGTGGTTCAAAACACAAAGCCGTAAAGCGATCAAAAAAGGGCGCAAACTCGTGGGATAATCCTCGAAATTGCGCCATTTTGTATGTATATAGCTTAACTATTTATCGTTATATGTTTAGAACTATGCGTGTTGAAAGCAGAAAGCTTACTTCGCTTTCTTACCAGAGCGTTGCTGCTCTTTGTGCGCTAGCTTTTCTTTCTTACGTTGATCGATAAGGTGAGCAGCATCGCCGCCTACGTGGGTTTCGCCACGCGTATTCGATAGTTGAACTTGCTTTTCACGTTCGCGGAAACGGGCTTTTTGCTCGTCGCTGTGCTTATCAATACACTTAGGGCAGCTTACGCCTTTCTCGAAGTACTCAGAGGCTTTGTCTTCGTCAGTAATTGGCAAACGACAAGCATTACATACATCGTAATCGCTTTTTTCTAGCTGGTGGTTTACCGCAACACGGCCATCAAATACGTAGCAGTCGCCTTCCCACATGCTCTCTTCTTCAGGTACTTCTTCTAAGTACTTAAGAATGCCGCCTTCAAGGTGATATACCTCATCAAAGCCTTGCTCTTTCATGTAGGCTGTTGATTTTTCACAGCGAATACCACCCGTACAGAACATCGCGACTTTCTTGTGCTTCTTAGGATCGAGGTTTTCTTCAACGTACTGAGGGAACTCGCGGAACGTTTCCGTGTTCGGGTTTACTGCATTTTTGAATGTGCCGATGTCTACTTCGTAGTCGTTACGAGTATCAACCAAAATCACATCTGGATCAGATATCAGCGCATTCCATTCGTTTGGTTTTACGTAAGTGCCGACAACGTGGCGAGGGTCGATGCCCTCAATGCCCATGGTTACGATCTCTTTTTTGAGTTTCACCTTGGTGCGGTTGAATGGCTGTTCTTCGTTGAATGATTCTTTGTAAACAACATCTGCTAAGCGAGAATCTTGTTTGAACCATTGAAGAAGAGCGTCGATAGATTCGCGCTTACCTGCAACGGTGCCGTTGATACCTTCACTCGCAAGTAGCAAAGTACCGCGGATTTGGTTGGCTTCTAACACGTCAGTGAGTGGCTGGCGAATTTCTTGGTAATCATCAAGTGCTACGAATTTATACAGAGCACATACAACATATTGAGACATGGTTTTTCCTTTCTGCGAGCTGGAACGTAAATCCAGAGCGGTTGCCTTTTATGATACAGACTGAGTTTGATTTACTCAGGTTTGCCCATATTGGCTTATTAAAATCAGGCGCAGTATAACCAAGGCTGTGAGGGACAAAAACCAACCAAACGTAGGGCTATTTATCATTTCAATTTGTATGGTTTATGGACTAAGAAATGCAATGAAATCGTTTTATCTGGTTCGAATTACAACACGTATTCCCAAACCAAAAAAGCCCTGCTGTAAAAATACAGCAGGGCTTTGATATAGAATCTATCTTACCTGATCAACGACTACGCTTGGTTTAGTACTTCCGCTAAGCGCTTTACCGCTTCGGTTAATTCTTCTGGATTGGCGTTGGTGAAGTTTAGGCGCAGTGCGGCTTTTGCTTCATCAGCCTTTGGATAGAATACTGGGCTTGGTACAACCGCCACACCATTAGAGAGTAGAGTTTTAGCCAGTTCGAAGGTGTCGCACTCTGGAATCTCAACCCAAATGAACATCCCGCCGTCTACTGCTTTCAGTACGCAGTCTGCAGGTAGTTGTTTCTCTAGTTCTGAAAACAATACTTCATAACGAGACTTGTACAGCGTGCGAATGTTTTCCATGTGCAGATTGAAATCTTCATGCTTTAGAAGACCAACAAGCAGCGCTTGCATAGGTACACTTGAGTGTAAATCTGCACCTTGTTTCACTTTAATCAGTGGCTCAAGGTAGCTGCGTTTGCCGGTTACTGCGCCAATGCGTAAACCTGGCGATGCGATCTTAGAGAATGAACGAAGAACGATAGAGTTGTCAGGGCAGAACGAAGAAACCATTGGCAGCTCAGTGCCGGTAAAGCGCAGCTCACGGTATGGTGCATCCTCAATGAATGCCACGTTGTATTTGATACACAGCTCAGCCACTTTTTGACGAGTTTCTGTTGTCCAGCAAACGCCTGTCGGGTTATGGAAATCAGGTACGGCATAGAACATCTTTGGAGATTGCTGTTCAAAGCACGTTTCTAGTTCATCAAGGTTCGGGCCAAATTCTGTTTGAGACACGGTCGCAATGTTTGCTTGAACTAGGCCAAATACCTGCATCGCACCTAAGTAGCTTGGCGCTTCCATCACAACCACATCACCCGGGTCGACATACGCACGCGCAATCAAATCCAAACCTTGCTGAGAACCAGTACAGATCATTGCCGTGTGTGACTCTGGCAATTGGTAGCTTTGTGTTAGGTGGTCAAGCAACGGGCCGTAACCGGCAGTAGAACCGTATTGGAAAACTTCAGGCATATTCGCTAGGTTTTCTAGCGTTGGCTTCATTAAATCGATAGGGAATGTTTTCTCGTCCGGTAAACCACCGGCCAATGAGATGACATTTGGATCACTTGCGGCTGCGAGGATCTCTCGAATGTATGAAGATTGAATCTGTTGTAATGACTGTGCGATTTCCATGTGTTGTGTCTCGTCGTTTATCGTTTTTATTCTATCGCTTGATATTACACGGCAATTGTAAAAATAAGCGTGTCCGTTTATGCTCATAAACATGTCCATTTATGCTATTTGAAAAATGTCACGACAACACATATCCCGAATCAATGATGTTCTGTTCCATATTCACCAAGACATCAGTCAGCCTTTGTCTGCAAAAGCGCTCTCCGAGATTGCGGCTTATTCCGAGCAACATTTTCATCGCACCTTTAAAAGTGTGGTCGGGGAGTCGTTGCACCAATATATCCGACGCGCTCGAATGGAATATGCAGCCAATCAATTGATGTTCGATACCAGCTCGTCTGTGGTTGAGATTGCCAGTAAGTGTGGCTTTAGTTCGGTGTCATCTTTCAGTCGAGCATTCAAAGCGACCTTTAACATGTCACCGGGAGAATGGCGTAAACACGATTTACAGATCGCCGAAAAGCCCTATTTGAAAGATCCCGAAGTAGCGGCGGGTTATTTGAACGTGGCGCAGCGAGTGTTACCCGAACCCAAGATCGTTGAAGTGCCTGAACGCATGGCGGCCTATGTTCGACATACGGGTTATAACCGCTCCATTCGTAATGCGTGGTTGATATTGAAAGCGTGGGCGAGCTCAGAGCAACGCGACTTTTCGAGTCAATTTGGTTTGCATCACTCAAACCCTGCTTGGGTTGAGATGGATCAGTGTCGTTATGTCGCGTGTATCGCGATTGATGAGCCGATTAAGTATCGCAGTGTCGTGAATCAGATGGTGATTCCAGGCGGCTTACATGCTGTGTTTCGACTCAATGGTCGCTATGGTGAACTGCTACCACAGATCAGTATGGTGTTAGAGAAGTGGTTGCCAACGTCAGGTTTTAAGCAGCGTTCGACGCCCGCTTATGTTCATTATCATCAGAATCACTTTCTTAACAGTGATGAAGTGTTTGAATTAGATTTCTACCTACCCGTGAGTTTTTACTGAGTCTCTATTAGCCCAACCAATGAATTGAGTCTGTCATACGTATTGTTGTGCTGTGATGTGTGGTTTTGCTTATTTGTTGTGGTGAATATGCTCGCTAAATGACTGCATGTTCTCTTATGTTGGTCATGAAATGTATCTCAGTTTTGTTGACAGTTTACTCTAAGTAAATGATGACAACGTACGGATTAAACGATAGCATTCTGTTCTAATTGCAAATAGTTCTTAATATCACTCGCTGGCCAATATGACCATTACCCACAAAGATTATCTGAAAATCGCTTTCCCCTTCATCATAGCAACGGTGACGCAGCCTCTGCTTGGCGCCGTCGACACGGCTGTTATCGGGCAACTTGGTATTGCTGAACTGATTGGTGGCGTAGCTATCGGCACCATCATCATGAACACCATCTATTGGTTGTTTGGCTTTTTCCGTGTCAATACGACAGGGCAAAGTGCGATGGCACTGGGTAAGGGCAATCGTTCTGATCTCGCGGGCAGCTTGATGCGTCCTTTTGTGCTTTCTGGTTTGGTCGGTTTGATTTTTATCTTGATACAACCGTTCATCTGGCAAGGAGCTATGTGGGTGATAGAGCCTGAAGCGAATGTGGCGGAACATGCACATATTTACTTTAGTATTCTTATTTATGGTGCGCCTTTTGTACTGCTCAATTATACCATTATTGGCTGGTTGATGGGGCAGGCGAAAGCCAAAGAAGTCCTTTACACACAAGTGTTTGGTAACGTGTTAAACATTGTATTGGATGCGGTTTTTGTACTTTATTTCGACTTGGGTGTCGCGGGCGTGGCATACGCAAGTTTGATTGCACAAATCACTACCTTTGTGATTGGCATGACGCTGGTGATGAAGACTAGCAACATTTCGGTCTCTGAGTTCCTCCAAGGTTCGAAGATGACCAAGAAAGATCTATCAACAATCATCTCATCGAATACCGACCTATTGTTACGCACGATTTGTATCTTAGTTTTCTTCAACATGATGGCGCGCACAGGCTCTCAACTCGGTACTGATGTTCTGGCTGCTAACGCAATCTTGATGCAAGTAACCTTTATTGTCAGTTACATGTTTGATGGCATTGCCAACGCATCAAGTGTGTTTGCAGGCAAAGCGGTCGGCCAGAAAAATCCTTCAATGTTTGACCGTGTGTTAAGGCTCAACTTCCAGTGGACGGCCGGTTTTATTGCTGCGCTAACGCTACTGACCTTGGTATTTAAAGACAGCATTGTTTTCTTGTTTACGGATATCCCAACGCTTGTTGTTCTATACCAAGAGATGGCTCCGTGGCTGATTGTGTTCCCGCTGGTGGCTGGCTTTGGTTTAACGGTTTACGGCATCTTTACTGGAACAGGAACTACACGTCCGGTTCGAGACTCTAGCATCGCTACCTTGGCGGTATTCTTGGCTGTACAGGCGTTTTCGGTCGATTTGTGGGGCAATCATGGCCTGTGGTTGGCATTTACTTTGTTCTATCTTGGGCGTATTGCATTCTTGTATCCGTTCATCGCTCAAGTTAAGCGGAAATGCCTTCCAATGACATAAGTAATAACAGCGACCATAAAGCTGAGGTCATATAGAATCATTACGAAAGCGCCTGACTTTTTCTCGTAGTTAGGCGCTTTTTTGTATCTTACGGATTGTGACCATAGGTGGTTTCACAGACAAATTTTCTGCGATTTGGTTCAATGTTCACTTTTCATCATACAGGCTTAATGATAGAGTTGTTATGTTATAACATCTACCTATGAGTACCTGCGTGAACGCCCCACTTTTGTCTGTTGACCGATTAACGATCAAAACCTCTTCGAGAACACTTTTTCAAGATATCCATTTCGATGTGTATCGAGGTGAGCTGTTGGCGGTCATGGGCCCATCAGGTATTGGTAAGTCGATGCTTTCACGTGCGATTGCGGGTTTTCTACCAGAAACGGTTGAGGTTGAAGGTCATATTTCTCTGTCTGGTGAAGCGGTATGTGGTTTGCCTATGCTGCAAAGAACCGCAGCACAACGACCTGCGGTTATCTTTCAAGATGCCCTTCAAGCATTAAATCCTCTGGTTTCAATCGAAGGTCAACTTAGTTTGGCATTGACGGGGACTCGCACTAAGCTCAAATCACAAGACAAAATCAAACTCATCGAATTGCTAGTACAACTTGGTTTCCCTAATCCTGAAACTATCTTGCCGTTATACCCGAGCCAAATTTCTGGAGGGCAACGCCAACGAGTGTGTATTGCGATTGGCTTGTTGAGTAACGCCGACCTCATCATTGCAGATGAACCAACCAGTGCGTTAGATCCGGTGACAGAGCAAGAGATACTTACGCTGATTCGCGATAATGTTAAGCAGCGCCAAATCGGTGGTTTGTTGATTACTCATGATCTGCATAGTGCGTTAGCGTGCGACAAGTTATTAGTTATCGATGATGGTGGTGTGGTGGCTTATGGCGAGCCAAAACACGCACTTGAGTCGAGCTCTCACGCTTTCTGCTGTTCATTGAGAGACCTCATCGCATGAACTCGACCTTATCATTAAATTCAGAAGTCTCGCCGTTAATGCCTGTGATTGATTTAGAAACACAAACTCCGATCGAGATTAAGTTTGAGAATGTCGGTGTTCACTATTATTCAATCCCTAGTTGGTTGGGTGGCAAGGCGTTCAAAGCGCTACAGAACATTGACCTCAATGTTGAAGACAAAAGTTTAGCCATTGTCGGACGTTCTGGTGCCGGTAAATCAACGCTGATTGAGCTGCTATTTGGCCTTAAAGCCCCAACTGTTGGCCGAATCAGCTTATTTGGTTATTCACTGCCTATTCGTGATAGTAAAGAGCAAGCAACAGTGTGTCGCCTTATCCAATTGGTGCCACAAGAGCCGCACACCAGTCTCAATCCTTACTATACCGTTCGACAGATCTTAGCCGAGCCGCTAAGTAATTTAGATGTTTCTGGCAATCATGAAAGCATCATTGAAGAGACGCTGTCGGATGTTGGCTTACCAGTCAGCCTGCTGTCACTCAAGCCAAATCAGCTTTCTACAGGCCAAGCTCAACGTGTGGCTATTGCTCGGGCTCTTGTCGTTAGACCTGCAGTGTTGGTGGCCGATGAGCCAACCAGCAGCCTTGATCCGGTGAATCGTCAAAAATTGTTGGATTTACTTAATTCACTGAAAAAGAAGCGCGACATGCGAATCGTTCTGGTGACGCACGATCTAGGCGCAGCAAAAGCGCTTTGTGAAGAAATTCTGGTTCTTGACCATGGCGAGATGGTGGAGCATGGACCGACACTTCAAGTGATGAATATACCTGCTCATCCTGCGACGCAGTTGCTGATTCAATCTCAGCCACTTTCCAAATCTACCTGTTAACTCAACCTTATTTATTACGAAATACAGCTTATTAACGAAATACAGTTTATTAACACAACACAGCTCACAGAGAAAAATAACTATGCGTTTTAATTCAATCAAACTGGCTTGCGCGCTTGCGTTAGCTCTGCCTTTGACGGGCTGTTTTGACTCTCAACCTGAGTCGAGCGATGCCGCGGTCAAATCGGAAATTCGTGTTGCAATGATGCAGCCGCCAAGAACGGGTTTATCACCACTGTCTGATGATGCGTTCAAACTGTCGCGTTGGAGCACGGCTGAAACACTGGTTAACTTGAGCCCAACTTCCCAAGCACTGCCGATGCTGGCAACCGATTGGAAACACGTTGATCCGCTAACTTGGCAATTCACGATTCGCCAAGGTGTTAAATTCCACGATGGCTCGACATTAACGGCAAACTCTGTAGTGAATTCGCTACAAAAAGCACTTGAAGCTGCCCCTAAGCCACGCATTCTAGATGGCATCGATTTAGAAGTGAAAGCGATGGATAACTACCGAGTAGAGATCAAAACCACCTTCGATGATCCTCTTTTACCTAGCCGTTTATCAAGCCCTCAGTTAGCCATTCTTGCAGCAAGTGCATACCAAGAAGATGGCCGTGTTAGCCCAATGGGCGCCGGTACAGGTCCGTTTGAATTGACTGAGATTAACGGTACAACAAGCGCGAAACTAAAACGTTTTGATGACTACTGGGGTGAGAAAGCGCAGGTTGAATCTGTGATCGCAGAATATGTTCCTAACGGTTTTGCGCGTGCTGCGGCTCTAAGAACCGGAACGGCAGACATCGTTGAAGCGGTACCCGTTTCACAAATCGCGACCATCGATCCGAATCTACTTTACGAAGTGGCAATGCCTCGTACCAATACGCTTTACCTGAACAACAAGTCTGGTGTGTTCAGCGATATTAACCTGCGTAAGGTTGCAGCTGCTGCGGTAGACAGAGAGCAGATCGTTAGTACTGTTTATGAAAACCATGCGGACATCGCACAAGGCCTATTAGGTCCTGCACTTGCTTGGGCTGAGCCAATTCGACCTGAAGGTCAGACATTGGATAAGACGCTAAAAGCAAACGGCGAAAGTATCGTTATCGGTACCTTTACCGACCGTGCTGAGTTGCCTGAGGTTGCTGCGTTACTGAAACAACAACTTGAATCGGCTGGCTTTAAGGTTGAGCTTGATATTCGTGAATATGCTCAGATAGAGAACGACGCGCTATCAGGTAAGTTCGATGCGTTTATTCTTTCTCGTGCAACGGTTCTAGATTCGGGTGACCCGGTGGCTTACATGATGAGTGACTTCGGCTGTAAGGGGTCATTCAATCTTGGTCAATTCTGTTCTCAAGAAGTAGACCAAGCTCTGACTCATGCTGATCTACAACCATTAGGTGAACTGCGTCAGCAAGCGATCATCGAAGCTGAGCAAAAAATACTCAACGACTTTGCTGCTATTCCACTATTGCACGAACGTGTAATTCAAGGTGAAAGCGAGCGTGTAAGCAATGTAGTTCGTGATCCAAGCGAGCGTCGCTTAGTTGACCAAACTACACAGATCAAACAAGCGAAACAGGCTAACTAAATAGATGCTATCTGCTGAGACTCTGCGTCGAACCTTATTTCTCTTGACGCCTTGGTTATCAAGAATCGCATCACTGATTGTGGTGGTGATTCTTGTTGGTTTGATGCCTGACATTGCAGGCATCGACCCAAGCCAATCCATTCTGCGAGCGAGGGCGGGGCAACAACATTTGCTTACGCCTGAAGCTTTGGCGGCGGTACGCGCTGATCTTCAGCTTGACCGTTCGGCAAGCGAGCGCCTAATTGACTGGATAGGAAGTGCCTTTTCTGGTGACCTAGGTAAATCCTGGATTGATGGTTCTTCGGTTGCATTAGGCATTCAAAAGACAGCGTCGACGTCTCTGTTTCTGATGTCGAGTGCACTTGTGATGACTTTCGTACTGTGCGGTGCAGGCTTGCTTGCTACCTTGCGCAGTTGGAAGAAGGGCAAACTAGGGCAGAGTTACAGCAGTTTAAGCACCGTATTAATATCCTTGCCAGAGTACGTGGTGGCCTCGGTATTGATACTGGTGTTCTCAATCTGGTTAGGTTGGCTACCACCGTATGGCTGGCAAGGTTGGCAAGACATTTGGCTACCGAGTTTAGCGCTCGCACTTCCCGCCAGTGGCTTGTTTAGTCGCCTACTCAGAGACAGTTTACAACGCGTTTTAAATGAACCTTGGGTGATCACCTGGCTCAGTGCCAATGTTCACTCCAACCAAATTATTCGCTTTGCGCTGAAAAGAGCGCTGAGCAGCCTGATCCCACAGATCGCGATGATCGTGATCGGTTTGACTGGTGGCGCGGTCGCGGTTGAGCTTATCTTTTCGATTCCCGGTATCGGTCGCATGATCTTAGGCGCAGCCAAGGCGCAAGATTTACCGATGCTGCAAGGCGGTCTGTTGGTATTGCTGTTGTTTTCAATTGCTGTGAGCAGCATGAGCTTGTTTATCCAACAGCTGATTCTGGGCCACAGCCTGAAAAGCGGTAAGCTCATCAGCAGCCACTCTTCGTTTCGTTTTACGCAAAGCCGTACCAAGCGTGCTGTTGCCTTCTCAATACTCTCATTCCTAATTGCTATTGTGGTTTGGGCTGCATTTCGTGACCCATATACCAGTCAATTTTCGCGTTTGGCGGATCCAAGCTGGCAAGCCCCATTGGGTGCCGATGGCATTGGCCGAGACCTGTTAGCGAGAATCGGATCAGGTATGGTGTCGACCTTCCAAGCCGGTATCTTGGCGACGTTTTTGAGCTTGGTGACAGGCATCATCATGGGCTTTAATACCCGCTTTAGCCAAGGCCTTATCGAGATAACTAAGGGTATCCCTTACATTATTGCAGGCTTGCTGGTTGCGGGTTTAACGGGCATGAACCCGAACAGCGCATTAATCGCGATTGTATTGGTATCTTGGGCGCCATTGGCGGCGCATTGTTCAAGCTTGATAGTGGAAGCGAAGGCTCAACCTTATACGCACCTCGCGCCTTTGTGGGGCACCAGCAAGCTCAGAATCTTCCGCTTCTATCTGCTTCCTTACGTGTTGCCACCGTTACTAAGACACGCGATGTTGAGGCTACCAGTGATTACATTGAGCCTGACCTCACTAAGCTTCATTGGCCTGGGAGCGAAGCCGCCTGCACCTGAGTGGGGTTTGATGATTGCAGAGAACCTGCCTTACATCGAGCGCGCACCATTGGCGGTTATGGGGCCAATTGTTGGGCTGATTTTATTAGGCGCGGCCATTAACATGATGTTTGATGATTAACAAAAAAGAACAGGTTGGTTAAGTTTTAGACGGGCTATTGGATTGAGTGTCCGATTTGCTCTTTATGTTGTAACCTTAGGCCTGCTTTGTATAAGCGCTTTTAGAGCTGCTCGAAAGTTAAACAGACCCTAGTTAAGTGTTAAGGATTCAACATGTATCTCGTTTTGTATTGCCACAATATTGGTATGACCGACTTTTCCTTTTTTGAAACGGAAGACTTTGACAAAGAAGATGGCTATATCGTGCGAGGTAAATGGCCGAATGAGAAAGCGTTTCGTGATTACTTAACCAAAGAGTTTGGTGACATGAGTGAATTCAAAGTGATCGACTTAATCGCCAAAGGCGCAGAAGCAGAACATTACTTGCCAGAAGAGTTGATGCGCTTAGCTCAGTAACCGTTAGCTCTGCAATATCTAGCTCGGTAATACGTTTTAAATCGGATAAAGAAATGGCAGCCTGATTGGGCTGCCATTTTTCGTTTTAGGTTTAAGCTAATTGCTCGATACCTTAAGTGGGGAGGCTCCGCTATTGCGCGACTTCGTCCACCAAGTACAAGATTGACTGATACGGAATGCCACTGTGATGTGACAAACCTATCTCACAGGTTCGGCTGTTGCTGAATCCACGAGTACAGTTGCTCGGTACTTGTTCTTTGAGTGGGTGTACCGCTGCTTCATTCAGCTCTGGAGTGGTAAAACCTTTATCACCCGCCCAGCCACAACATTGAATATGCTCAGGAACAATCACCTCTTCGGTACAGGCTTTAGCAAGGCTCAACATCGCGCCTTCTAAGCCCATTCGACGAGAACTACAGGTGACATGCAGCATCACGGTTTCTTGCAGTGGCTTAAGCGTCAGATGTTCAAGCAAATATTGATTCACAAAGCCTGTTGGCTCTAGCACCTCTAGTGGCTTGGTGAATTGCTCAATACTGCGTTTGGCGCATGGGCTGGTGTCCATTAGTACAGGGTATTCACCCTGACGACTGGCTTGCCATAAGACCTCTTCCAGTTGTTGTGCTTTCGATTGAGCTAAGTCGGTCATTCCTTTGCTGTCGTAAGGCATGCCACAACATTGGTCATCGAGCTTCTTCGGAAGAATAACCTCAAATCCGGCCTTGTTGAGTAAAGACATGGTTACTTCAGTTAGAGGACGTTGGTCGCCCGCATCGCTTTGTTGTCCCATGGTGCGACTCGCACAGGAAGGGAGGTAAACCACCTTCTTATGATTGCTTGAGGATTCTGCCGTCACTGGTGATGAGGTTAGCGAGTGACTGTTGGATTGCGGCATCTCAGGCATCCACACGGGTGTCGCGCCTTTAGTCATAGAGCGCAAGCCATTGGTTAGCTTGCCTACGGTATTTGCGCCTAATACTTTGCTCGCCACTTGGTTGGTTTTGAGGCCAGCCTTAGTCAGTTTAGTGGTGGTCGAGAAATGATCCGCGGTCCATTTGGCGATTGGTGTAAATTTCTCATACTTGGCAATACGAAGCTTCTTGATCAAATCACCGGTGTTGATTCCCACTGGGCAACGCTCGGCACACAGGCCAGTTGCGGCGCAGGTATCAATGCCTTGGTATTCAAAAGTCTTCTCTAGTTCGCTTGCTTCTATTTCTTCACCTGCAGCACGGCGGCGTTGTAGCTCTCGGTACAGAACAATACGTTGGCGTGGTGATAGAGTCAGCGTACGAGACGGACAAACAGGTTCACAGAAGCCACATTCAATACAGCGGTCGACAAGGTCATCGGCAGCAGGCATTGGCTTCAAATTCGTGATGTGTGAATTCGGGTTGTCGTTGATGATAACGCCGGGGTTGAGCAGTCTTTCTGGGTCAAACAGTGCTTTGATCTGTTGCATCAAGGCGTAGCCATCTTTGCCCCATTCCAACTCCACATAAGGCGCCATATTACGGCCAGTGCCATGTTCTGCTTTCAGTGAGCCTTGGTATTTCACCGCGACCAGTTCGGCAACGTCATCCATGAAACCGCCGTAGCGATCGATTTCTGTTTGGCTGTCGAAGCCTTGAGTGAATACAAAGTGCAGGTTGCCTTCGAGGGCGTGACCAAAAATGATCGCTTCGCTGTACTCGTATTTATCGAACAACTCTTGCAGCTCTCGAATACCATTCGCTAGGTTTTCGACAGGGAAGGCTACGTCTTCGATGATAACGGTCGTGCCAACTTCACGTACTGCGCCAACCGCTGGGAACATGCCTTTTCGAATGCCCCACAAAGTCGCGACTGTCTTTGGATCGGAGGTGAAAGGGACCGATTCAACAATCGTGTATTCAGTCAATGCGTCCAAAATTGATTTACATTGTAAATCTAAGTCCTGCTGGGAGCTGGCGTGTGATTCCACCAAAATAGCCGCGGCTTCCAAGTCCAAACTTGGCATAAATGCAGGCATACCCGGTTTATCAGCTACTGAGCGCAGCGCTCTGCCATCCATCAATTCAACCGCAGCAACTGGCGTTTTTGATAGCGTAGTAACGGCTTTACTGGCTTGTTCGATGTCGGTAAACACCAACAGCGCCGAGGCTTTGTTCGGGTGTTCAATAACCGTGTTGTAGGTGATCTCTGCGATGAAGCCTAGCGTGCCTTCAGAGCCAATCATCAGGTGTTTGATGATCTCAATTGGGTCGTGGTAATCGACCAAGGCATTGAGCGCGTAGCCGGTGGTGTTTTTAAGGCGGTATTTGTGGCGGATTCTGTCTGCAAGTTCTTGGTTTGAAGCTGTCTGTTGATGTAATTCAACAATGCCTTCAAACAGTTCTTTGTGTGATTGCTTGAATGCCTCAACGCTGGCGTTATCAGCCGTATCAAGCAGGGAGCCATCACTCAATACGATTTTCATGCTCTCGACGGTGCGATAAGAGTTTTGCGCGGTACCACAACACATACCACTGGCGTTATTCGCCGCAATACCACCGATTTTACAGGTATTGATAGAGGCTGGATCTGGGCCGATTTTACGTTGGAAAGGGGCGAGGTATTTATTGGCATCCGCGCCAATTACACCGGGTTGAAGAATGATCTGATTGCCGTTGTCGACGATCTCATGGCCGCGCCAGTCGTCGGTCAGAGTGATGAGTACCGAGTCGGAAACTGCTTGCCCTGAAAGGCTGGTACCTGCTGCGCGAAAGGTAAAATGAATACCGAGTTCACGACAACTTTGAATCGTGAATATCACTTCGTCTAAGTTTTTAAGCCTTAGAACCATTTTCGGCACCAAGCGATAAAAACTCGCATCGGTGCCGTAAGCCAAGCGCTTTGCCTCTTGTGTGACAATGCGTTCCGTTTCTATTTTTTGAGCCAGTATAGCCTCAAGCTGCTGATAAGCTTTGGCATCTACTACTCGCTCATGGGATGTGTTTGTCTCCATCTTTGCTTCCTTGTGCTTCTTATTTGGCACTGTTTTGTTTTGTTTTTTATTTTATTTTCCAGTGCTTAAACGGTGTCACAACGGCAGTGGAATTGCTGTGACACCGATTGAACTTCAGTCTAAGTAGACCAAAGCATGAGTCTGAATCTGAATCGTGGAGATTTAATCTAGCCCCACCAAAGATTCACGAGTTAAGTCTTTGATTGTCTTTGCGCCTGTTAATGTCATCGCAACGCGCATCTCTTTGTCGTAAAGGTCGAGTAGGTTTTCAACACCTGCTTGTCCTTGCGCTGCTAATGCGTAAACGAAAGAACGGCCAAGCAAGGTGCAATCTGCGCCCAATGCCATCATTCGAACCACATCCAAGCCAGTACGAATGCCAGAGTCGACAAGAATCTTAGTGTCGCCTTTTACCGCGTCTGCAATTGCAGGTAATGCTTTAGCACTTGATAGAACACCATCAAGCTGGCGGCCGCCGTGGTTTGAAACCACAATGCCATCTGCGCCAAATCTCACGGCATCTTTTGCGTCTTCTTCATCAAGAATGCCTTTGATGACCATTGGGCCGTCCCAGAAATCACGGATCCACTCTAGGTCTTTCCATGAAATGGATGGGTCGAAGTTATCGCCCAACCAACCGATGTAGTCTTCCAGTTTGGTTGGTGAACCACGATAAGTAGAGATATTGCCAAGGTCGTGCGGTTTACCCAATAAGCCAACATCCACCGCCCAACTAGGATGACGCATAGATTGGAATACACGACGAACAGCGGCGTTTGGACCACTCATTCCGGAATGCATGTCACGGTAGCGAGCGCCGGGTACGGGCATATCTACCGTGAAGACCAATGTAGTCACGCCTGCTGCTTTTGCGCGTTCAAGAACGTTCTTCATGAAGCCGCGATCTTTTAGCACGTAAAGTTGGAACCACATTGGGCGCTCAATCTTAGGCGCGACTTCTTCAATCGGGCACACCGACACAGTCGACATGGTAAAAGGGATGCCTTTGTTGTCTGCGGCTTTGGCTGCTTGCACTTCACCACGTCGTGCGTACATGCCTGTTAGTCCAACCGGAGCTAAGGCAATCGGCATCGCTAGTTTTTCGCCAAACAATTCGGTTTCCAAATTGAGATCCGACATGTCATTAAGTACACGCTGCTTGAGTGCGATCTCTGCAAGGTCAGCCGTGTTGCGGCGTAGGGTATGTTCTCCGTAAGAACCGCCATCAATGTAGTGGAAAAGGAACGGTGGTAATTTCGCTTTTGCTGCGGCGCGGTAATCAGTCGATGCGGATATGATCATAATTTCAGTCCTAAATTCTTGGGATGTTGCCCTTCTATGAGAGCTTGGTTTGGGCTGCTTTAATTCTGAGAGTCAGTGTTTTGTCTTTCTTTAGCTTTGAAACAACTAAGCTTTGAAGCAACGAATCTATGAAGCAAATAAGTTGTGTAACTGCAAAGCGGGAAAATGGCGTTAATACCCGAGGGTGTTGATGTGCTCTAGTATCCATCCCGGAACTCATCAACTGTCTTATTAGACGGTGTCGCTGTCGGGGAATTGAGTATTAACGCCAAGTGCTTTTGGAACGACTTATGGCTTACATAAGTGCGTCTGTCATTTTGAATCCGTAGATAACCACTAGGCCGATGATGCCTGTCATTACCAAGTAGTAGAACGTTGGAATGATTGTCTTACGTAGGGTTGCACCTTCGCGTCCTAGCAAGCCAACGGTTGCTGATGCGGCTACCACGTTGTGAATCGCAATCATGTTACCTGCTGCTGCACCAACAGCTTGTAGAGCAACGACAACTGCACTAGAGATAGTCAGAGTTTGCGCTACTTCGAATTGGAACTGGCTGAACATCATATTTGAAACAGTGTTCGAACCTGCAATGAAGGCACCTAACGCTCCAACCGTTGCACTCAATGCCGGGAATGCACTGCCGACTAGGTCAGCTGCGAAGTTTGCCGTGGTTACTGGCATACTTGCTAAATCTGCACCGTTCACGCCAGAGTTAATGAAGATACGTACCATTGGGATGGTGAACACCAACACAAACCCTGCGCCAATCAGTGTTTTACTTGATTCACCGAACGCTTTCGCCAGTGGCGTTGCGCTGCGAGATTGCATCAGAACCGCAACCAGCGCGACGAAGACCAAGATACCGCCAGGTAGATACAGAGGTTGAATCGCTGTGCTTACGCCTGTCTCACCAAGGATGTTGCTGAAAGAAAGGCTAACGCTCTTAAGCAGGCCTTTGAACTCAGGGCTCACACGGCTAGCAACTAGAGTGACAGCGAGCAGCACGTAAGGTGCCCATGCCATCGCCATGCTCATTTTCTTATGACCTTTATCGTCATCTAGATCGATTTTCAAAGAGCCTAGCCATTCTGCTGGCCACTTATCTTCGCTTTCGAAATCCCATTTTGATTTAGGTACTAGGAAGCCACGTTTTGCTGCTGTTACAACAATAGCAAGGCCAACCAAACCACCAATCAGTGATGGGAACTCAGCGCCGAGGAAAACACCCGTTAGTGCGTAAGGAATGGTGAAAGCGGCACCTGCGAACAGTGCGAATGGCAGGATATCAAGACCTTCAGTCCAGCTTTTGTTCTTACCGAAGAAGCGAGTCAGCATCATCGCCATCAATACAGGAATCATCACACCAACGCAGGCGTGGATGATCGCTACACTTGACGTAATTTGCTGTAGATAAGCGTCCCATGTTGAACCATTTGCAATCAGGCTTTCACCAATGTTGTGCGTATCCAAACCTTTGTTTACGCCAACAATGATAGGTGTACCAACCGCGCCGAATGATACTGGCGTAGATTGAATCATCATACCCATCAGTACCGCGGCTAATGCTGGGAAGCCGATGGCAACCAACAATGGAGCGGCGATTGCAGCGGGTGTACCGAAGCCAGATGCACCTTCAATGAATGAACCAAAACACCAAGCGATGATGATCGCTTGTACACGACGGTCTGCTGATATGTCAGTAAAGCCGTTACGGATGGTGGTGATAGCTCCGGTGTGTTTCAAAGTGTTTAATAAGAAGATGGCGCCAAACACAATCCAGAGAACCGACACGGTTATGCCGAAGCCTTGGAATACTGAAGCTAACACGCGAGTGCTAGACATATCCCAAGCAAATAGGGCGATAGCAACGGTTAATGCAAATGCCACTGGCATCGCTTTTTTTGCTGGCCAGTTAAGGCCAACCAGCAGAATCGCTGCAACAACTATTGGCGAAAAGGCCAATAGAGCTAGTAGGGTTTCACTCATGGGTACTTCCTCGTACTTGTTTTCAAACGTTCATGTTTGAAGTGAATAACACGTTATTAGTTTTGTAGGTGTAATCTGAATCTCGAGGATTCAGTTGTTGTAATTAGAGTCGCTTTATTTGTAATCGATGTGATTGCAAAAGCTGTTTTTGTAATTGTTTTGTTAATTTGGCGTGAATTTACCCCTTTATTTTTTATTGATATAGGGAAATAATGAAAATAATTAATTCCAAAATTGGCATAATCAAATGCGAGCAGACGATTTGATCCTGTTTTCACAGGTAGTTGAACTGGGTAGTTTTAGTAAGGTGGCAGAACAAAATAACCTTACAAATTCGGTAGTTAGTAAGAGAATTGCACGTCTAGAGGAAGAGATTGGCGTGCAATTATTATATCGAACGACGCGTAAATTAACCCTGACCGAGGCGGGCAAGGCAATGTTACACAGCGCCAAAAATGTGAAGCAGGCGGCGCAAGAGGCTATGGACGCAGTTTCAGGCTTTGGTGAAAATGTCAGTGGTCATATCAAAATGTCAGTGCCTACTATCTCCGGAGATTTGATACTTGCAGACGCCGTTGCCGAGTTTTGTAATATGCACCCAGGTTTAACGGTCGATATGTCACTTAACAATCGCTTTGTCGACTTGGTTGATGATGGCCTTGATTTGGTTATTCGGACGGGTTATTTGGAAGATTCCAGTTTAATCGCTCGTCATATATTGGATTCGCAATGGGTGGTGTGTGCTTCTCCGTCTTATATCGCCAAGAACGGCAAGCCGATGCAACCCAAGGACTTGGTTGATCACAACTGCCTGCAATACGCCTATCAAACAACAGGTGCCAGTGAATGGCAGTTCCTGCATAGTAAAGACGGCTTTACTGATAACGATAAATACATCGTACGTGTTTCGGGCTCTTTCTCTACCGATAATGCGACGGCATTAAGAAAGGCGGCGTTGGGCGGTCATGGGGTTGCGTACGTGCCACGTTGTCTTGTTTATCACGATATTCGTAACGGCCAGCTGGTGGATATCTTTCCTGATTTGGTCGGGAAAAAACTTGGCATTTATGCGGTGTACCCGTTCACTCGTCAGCCACCTAACAAGATTAAGTTGTTGATTGAACACATCAGAACGCGTTACCTGACGATTTCACATTATTTTTAATAAGGATCACGATGAGCTATTCAACAGAGTATCAATATCCAATCACCAACAAACAGATCGTCAGCGATGATTATTTTGATCAAATAGTTGAAGACCCTTATCGCTGGCTAGAAGATGATCGAAGTGATGAAACCGCACAGTGGGTGGCGAGCCAAAATGAAGTGACGTTCGATTATCTTGCTCAGATCCCGTATCGCGCAGAACTGCGAGAGCGATTAGCGAAAGCGCAAGACTACAAAAAGAGCTCACAGCCGTTTGTGCGAGGCGACTACACCTACTTCTATAAGAATGATGGCCTGCAGAATCACAGTATTCTTTATCGTCAGAAAGAAGGGCAACAAGAAGAGGTTTTCTTAGATCCGAATACCTTCTCGGAAGATGGCACCACATCACTTGGCTCAGTGTCGTTTTCAAAAGATTACAGTTTAGTTGCGTACAGCATCTCCGAGGGCGGCAGCGACTGGCGCAAGATCTTTGTGATTGATGCCGAGACTAAACAGCAGCTTGAAGCCGAAATCACCGATGCGAAGTTCACCGGCATATCTTGGTTGGGTAATCGCGGCTTTTATTACTCTAGTTACGACAAGCCAGACGGCAGCCAGCTTTCTGCACGTACCGAACAGCACAAACTTTACTTCCATGAGTTGGGTGCCGAACAAGCCAGCGACAAAGTGATTTCTGGTGACAACAATACCGAGCAGCATCGCTATGTATCTGGCTACACCACTGAAGACGACCGCTACTTGGTCATCCTAGGACGAGAGTCGACATCGGGTAACAGACTGTTCTATATCGATTTAAATTCACCAGAACAATCGCTGAACACGTTGATTGATCATGTGGATAGCGATACTTACCTCATCGATAACCAAGACGAAGTCTTCATCTTATACACCAACCTCGATGCGCCAAACGGCAAGGTGGTGAGCTTTGATACTCGCAATCAACAGTGGCTCGATATCATCCCCGAAAAGCCACAGTCGTTAGATATCAGCACTGGTGGCGGTTACTTGTTTGCTCATTACATGGTCGATGTGGTGTCCAAGATTGAGCAGCTGGATTACCAAGGCAATCTGGTTCGTGAAATCCACTTACCTGATCTCGGAACGGCCAGTGGCTTGGGTGGTAAAAAAGAGCAAACCCAGCTTTATTACACCTTTACCAACTATGTTACGCCGCCAACCATTTTCTCGTTTGACGTTGAAGCTGGAAATTCAGAAATCTACCAACGCTCTGAGTCTCCGTTTGAATCGGATCAATTTGAGTCTAAACAAGTCTTCTATACCTCGAAGGATGGCACCAAGGTTCCGATGCTTATCTCTTATAAGAAGGGACTCGTGTTAGATGGCAATAACCCAACCATGCTGTACGCCTATGGTGGCTTCAATGTCAGCCTAACGCCTGCTTTCTCGTGCACGGTCGGCAGTTGGTTGGAGCTGGGTGGTGTGTATGCGGTGCCGAACCTGCGTGGCGGCGGTGAGTATGGTAAGGCGTGGCACAAAGCGGGCACACAACAACAGAAGCAGAATGTATTTGATGACTTCATTGCTGCAGCGGAGTTCTTGATTGAAGAAAATTACACCTGCAGTGATAAGTTAGCGATTCGCGGCGGTTCTAACGGTGGTTTGTTGGTTGGCGTGTGTATGACGCAAAGGCCTGAGCTGTTCAAAGTGGCTCTGCCTGCGGTCGGTGTGTTGGACATGCTGCGTTACCACACCTTCACGTCTGGTGAAGGCTGGGCGTACGACTACGGCACGTCAGCGCAGAATAAAGAGATGTTCGAATACTTACTTGGCTATTCTCCCGTTCACAATGTGGTGCGTGGCGTTGATTATCCGGCGACTCTTGTTACGACCGCTGATCACGATGACCGCGTGGTACCTGCTCACTCTTATAAGTTCATTGCAGAGCTGCAAGACAAGCATGAAGGTGGCGCGCCTGTGATGATTCGTATTGACGTAAATTCAGGGCATGGTGCTGGAATGCCATTGAGTAAAGCGATCGATCTCACCGCTGATATCTACGCATTTACCCTGTTTAATATGGGGGTAACAACTGAACAAATAAACGAATCATAAGTGGATAATTAGCCAAATTTCGCAGTATTACTTGGTACTTATTCATATTTGAGAAGGTAGATCACTAAAAGCGATTTTCCTGATCGGGTATCTGTGACGTCGTTTAAACAAATATAACTATCCTGTTGTTATCTCATCCTCCAGTGTGTGAATATTCTCATAAAGAAAGCGCTTTCTTTTTTTGGGGCGATATGTCAAGTCAATGAGGTTATGTATGGAAACAAAAGGTAAATTTAGACTATCTAATATCGCTATGTGCGTAGCGCTAGGTCTGGCATTAGTGGGTTGTGATAGTGATGATAACGATACGGTAGTAACGACGCCGTCACCTTCGGAAGAGTATGTTGCAGACCAAGGTTTCCATATATCGCCAACACAAGGTGTGTTTAGCGGTAAAGATGGAGAGCAGCCACAATTTGTTGTTCCAACGAATGCACACACACCGATTGTGACTTCTGATGTTGCGACACGAACAAGCTCAACACGAAATGTTGTACAGTTCACAACGGCTGACAATGCGGGCCTAGTTGCCGGCTTTGATTTAGGTAACCTAGCATTTAGCAGCCTTCCTGACGCATCTACCATCGAGTTCGACTTACGCATGGTAGGATCGGCTAATGTTGCATCATCGTCTGGTTCTATTGCGCAATACAGCGATACTGCGGCTAAATGGACATTTTTAGTTGAAGGGCAGGACTCTAGCGGCGCAGATATCATAGCGACAATGGATTTTGCCGCAGAGCCAACAGCAGAGTGGAGCCACTTTGTCTTTACAAAATCAGAGTTGTTGAAAAGCAACGCTGAACTTACCACTATCACGGCCATCAAGATGTACCCAAACACTGATGCAACCGTTTATAACGTTGATAACGTAGCGGTTTACCCTGAATATCGAGATTCGGAAGGGCCTCAGTTAACTCTTATTGGTGGTGCATCAATCACTCAGCTTAACTATCCAGATGCTGTTGATACTTTTGAAGACCCAGGTTATTCAGTAACAGATAATCAAGATGACACAACCGAAATCGTCGTTAAAAAGACCTATGGTGATTCAGGTGAAGTTGATGCAGATAAAAACGATACCTATCAGATCACTTACAGCGCAGTCGACACGACAGGTAACGTCGGTAAGCCTGTTACACGAACCGTCATTATTGAAGCGGCTCCTGATCTTGAAAATGATATAACGCCACCAGAATTAACATTGAATGGTGCATCAACGGTGCGTGTTGAGCTTGATGGTGAATATGTTGAGCTTGGTGCAACCGCGAATGATGACGTTGATGGTGAAATCAAAGATATTACTATTTCTGGTGATGTTGATGTTCATACCATTGGTAATTACACAATCACTTACACGGCAACTGACAGCTCAAACAATACTGGAACAGCAGAAAGAACTGTAACAGTCTATGAGTCAGTCGTATCCGAAAACCTGATCGTGAATGGTGACTTTTCTACTTCAATAGGTAGTGAATGGGTTCTTCAAGAAGGTGAGGGCAAACTAGAAATTGTAGAAGGCCAATTGGTTATTTCTGAGTTTACGCCTGGGGCAACATGGCAACCACGCTTCGTTCAATCTGGTGTCGAGCTAGAGCAAGGTCAGGCTTATATTGTGACTTTTGATGCAAAGGCGGGTGAGGCTCGAAATATCGTACTTCAGGTTGGACAACTGCTTACAACAGACCCTTGGTACCTTCCTGTAATGGATGACACAACGGTTGGTATCTCTACTGAAGTTGATAACTACAGTGTTCAATTTACAGCCAATGAAAATGCAGCGAAACCAGTCGATTTGATTTTCGCGATTGGTGGCGGTGCTGCCACGCCTATCACACTTGATAATATCTCAATCGAAGTGATTACTGCCGATATGATTGCGCCTGTGATTACTTTGACAGGCGGTGATGTACGTATGTCTGTCGGTGAAATATATGTCGAGTCTGGATATGTTGTTAACGACAACGTGGATGGTGACATTACAGCGTCTGTTGTTGTAACGGGTGATGATTTTAGCACTGCAGAAGTAGGAACTCACACTGTGACATACACAGTTGAGGATTCTGATGGCAATGAGTCTGTTGCTGAAAGAACGGTTTATGTGTTGTCTACAGAAGATGTCGACAACCTAGTCACGAATGGCGATTTCTCTTCAGGCCTTGACGGTTGGTTGCAGTTTGCAGGTGTCGACCCTGTCATTGTTGATGGCGCTGTAAAATACACAACGGGTGTATTGAAGCAAGAGCGCTTTGGTCAAGGTTCAGTTCAGCCAGGTGACCAGTTGGTCGTATCGCTTAAGATGAAGGGTGCATTCACTGAAGGTGGCGTATTCAAAGTTGGTTTACATACAGAATCTCCAGATGGTTCAGGTTTACCTGCTGAATCTAAATGGGAAGAGTACTGGTCGGTAAGTTCAGAATGGACAGAGGTAGAGATCCCATGGACTCTAGGCCAGCATGCAGATTCAATTTCAATTGAATTGCTTGTAGCAGGTCCTCCAGGACAAGAAATCTACCTAGACGACATCGTAATAAAACCAGCAACATTCTAACTGCTCTATAAACCTAGCCTCTTGATGACTTCTCAAGAGGCTAATTTAATTAACAACATCAATTAACACTATTAATTAAAAACACGAGTTTATATTAAAGCTGATTTTTCTTGTAGGAAGAGGCTTTACTATACGTTAGCGTGACCAATATTCACTTGTAATCAAATACTGACAATCATGAGTACCTCGGAGATAAAGTTCATGGACAGAGACAATTTATTAGACGTTCAGAATAGGCTAGCCCCAATTAGCAGACAAGCTGCTGCGGAAGGCATTGTGTTATTGAAAAATGATGAAGCAGTATTGCCCATTAAACACAGTGATAACTTGGCTGTATTTGGTCGTTGTCAGTTAGATACTTACCGCAGTGGTACGGGATCGGGTGGGGCGGTTAACGTTAGATATGCAGTCTCGATCATCAAAGGATTTCAAGACAATGACACGATTCATCTGAACGAGAACTTAGCCGAACGTTATCGACAATGGGTCAAGGAAAATCCGTTTGATGATGGCGGAGGTGGTTGGGCAGCTGAGCCTTGGTATCAAGAAGAAATGTTACTCAGTGATGAAGATGTGGCTCTTGCTTCAACGGAATCGAATAAAGCGGTTTTTATTGTTGGTCGAACCGCGGGTGAAGATCAAGATAATGCTGACCTTCCTGGCAGTTATAAAATGACTGACATCGAAATGAGCATGCTGAAGAAGGTTACCCAGCATTTCTCTGAAGTCATTGTTGTAATGAATACCACTAATGTGATGGATATGTCTTGGTTGGTGACACTTGAAAATCGTCACGTTATTAAGTCAGTACTCTATTGCTGGGCTTCAGGTATGGAGGGAGGGCATGCTTTAGCTGATGTTTTATCGGGTAATATCTCTCCTTCAGGAAAGATGACCGATACAATAGCCTACGATTTGTGCGAATACCCTTCTTCCGCTAATTTTGGACGCTCAGACTACAACTGTTATGCCGAGGATATTTACGTTGGGTATCGGTATTTTGAGACTTTTAAGCCTAGCGCTGTTCAGTTTGAATTCGGATTTGGTTTGTCCTATACCCGTTTCCAACAAGATCTAGTCGGTTTTGACATTGTAGGGCAAGTTCAAAATTCAGTAGTGCGAGTTTCTGTGAAGGTCACCAATATCGGGGAGCTTTACGCAGGAAAAGACGTCGTTCAAGTGTATTTAGAAGCGCCGCAAGGAAAACTGGGTAAACCGGCTCGTTCGCTTGTTGGCTTTGTCAAAACCTCAGAACTCAATCCAGGAGCATCTGAAACCCATACTATTTCTATCCCTGCTCGTGATTTAGCATCATATGACGACAGCGGTGTCACGGGCCACAAAAGCTGTTATGTATTGGAACCCGGCGACTATTACTTCCATATTGGGGCAAGTGTTCGTGACACAGCGAAACTAGCGCATAGGTATCATGTATCCTCGCTTATTGTGACGCAAGAGTGCCAAGAAGCGTTAGCCCCTTCACGTTCATTTGAACGAATGAAGCCTAAAGGCTGTTCTGATGGCCAATATGATGTCGCTTTTGAGCCCGTTCCTCAGCGCAGCGTCTCTTTGTTAGACCGAATTGAATCCAATTTACCGCAGGAATTAGCGATAACGGGAGATATTGGAGTAAAGCTGCAAGACGTAAAATCTGGCGAGGCAGCGCTAGATCAGTTTGTGGCTCAACTATCGTTACCACAGCTAGCGACCATTGTTCGTGGTGAAGGCATGTGTAGCCCGAAAGTCGCTCCCGGTACTGCCGCCGCATTTGGTGGAATATCAGATGATTTGACCGATTTTGGGATCCCCGCTGTCGCAGCCGCTGACGGCCCTTCTGGTATTCGTATGGACAGTGGTCACCAGGCGACACAGGTCCCAATTGGCACACTACTAGGTTGTACTTGGAACCCACAATTAAACGAACAATTGTTTTACTGGATTGGTAAAGAGCTGTGCGCGTATCAAATAGATACACTGCTAGGTCCGGGCATAAATATTCATCGACACCCTTTAAATGGCCGAAACTTTGAATACTTTTCAGAGGACCCATACCTCACAGGTACCATCGCGGTCGCGCAAGTTAGCGGGTTAAAACAAGCGAGTGTTACTGGTACGCTCAAGCATTTTGCAGCAAATGACCAAGAAACAGGGCGAATGGATGTAGACAGCGTTATGTCTGAACGCGCAATCAGAGAAGTCCACATTAAGCCGTTTGAAATGGCCGTGAAATATGGGGGCGCGACAACCATCATGACTTGCTACAACCCTGTTAACGGTCATTGGGGGGCGTCAAATTATGACCTTAATACAAGCGTGTTACGTAATGAATGGGGTTTTAAAGGCATTGTTATGACCGATTGGTGGGCGAAAATGAATCACCCCGTCGACGGTGGGGGTGAGGATAAAGTACACACCTCTTACATGATCCGAGCTCAGAACGATCTTTACATGGTTGTGGATAATGATGGTGCAGCCACGAATGTAGCAGGAGACGATACCCTGACGGCGATAGAGCAGGGTACGCTGACGCTTGGTGAATTGCAGAGAAGCGTCATGAATATTTGTCGCTTTATTTTGGATTCGCCTGCAATGGATCGCCCAGTTGAGCGCTATAAAGCGGTAAAAGCGGTGAACCCTTTTCATGAGTACTTCGGAAGCAATGCTATTACGGTAGATGCAATACCGCCACTGAATACAAACAGTAATACGAGCTTTGTTATTGAGGTTGCCACACCGGCGACTTATCAAATCGCAGCAAGCATGAGCTACGACAGGCCATCATTGGCGCAGTCCTCTTGTGCTTTAAGTTTGAATGATGAGTTTTGTATGTCTCTGTCTGTCCATGGGACTGATGGGGAACTTGTGAATATTGAAGGTTCTAAACTGTACTTGGTGCAAGGTTACTATCACGTGTGTATTGACTTTGTTAAAGCAGGGGCAACAGTGCACGAGTTAGAGCTTCGAAAATGTTGATGGTTTAAGTTGGTTTAAGTAAATTGAAATGATTGATATGCAGCGTCTAACTAACGCTGCATATTTTTTGTCTATATAAGGGGGGTATTCAAGTTTTCATGTGACGGAAATCACGTTAGGTAATCACAAAGTGACCGCTACTTTGTGATTCAAAGTAGTACGTATGATAAATTGAAAGCGCTTTCAAAATTAATAGATTTTAAGTTGAATTATGTCGAACACAAATAAACATACCAAAAAATTAACCTTAGCCGCACTTTGTAGCAGTGCATTGATTGCTGGTTGTAACAGCGGTACTGACTCACCAAGTACTCCAACACCACCAGATGTAAATGGTTGGGCAATGGTGTGGAGTGATGAATTTTCAGGTGCTGAGATCGATAGAACCAAATGGGGTTACGAAGTCAACTGCTGGGGAGGCGGTAATGGAGAACAGCAATGCTATACCGACCGTGCAGATAACTCATACTTAGATGACGGCAAGCTTTATATCCTTGCAAAACAAGAAACATTCACAGGGCCCAATAACCCTGAAGGGGATTGGAGCGACACTACGACGTTACCATATACCTCAGCACGCCTGCGTACGATGAACAAAGGTGATTGGAAGTATGGTCGTTTTGAAATCAGAGCGAAACTTCCATACGGGCAAGGTACGTGGCCAGCGATCTGGATGTTGCCGACAGATTATGTTTACGGGGGGTGGGCTGCTTCTGGTGAGATCGACATTGTTGAAGCTGTGAATTTGAAGGCTCCTTCAGATGCTGGTGGGTTAATAGGTGGCACTCCTGAAAGACGTGTATATGGAACACTTCATTACGGCGCTGCTTGGCCGAATAATGTTGAATCGGGCGAAGAGTATTATATGCCGGATAACGTCAACCCTGCGGATGATTTCCACACTTATGCCTTAGAGTGGGAGAAAGATGAGATTCGTTGGTATGTTGATGATGTCCACTATGCGACTCAGCGCTCAAGTGGTTGGTATAGTCAATATACCGAGAATGGCCAAGTGGTTATAGGTGAAGAGGACGCACCTTATAATCAGAAGTTTCATTTACTGCTTAATCTAGCGGTTGGTGGTGCTTGGGCTGGTAACACGAATGATAAGGGTATTGATAACTCTGTTATGCCACAAACAATGGTTGTAGATTATGTTCGTGTATACGAATGTGGTTCGAATACCTCGACTGGTCAAGGTTGTGCTTCAATTTCACCTGATGCGGTGCTTGTACCCGGACATTCAGCGCCATAGATATTAGGGGGTGTACGATCCTCAGTTTCACTTTTGTTCGTGAATCATAGAAATAAAATTATTAAAGAAAATGGTGTAGTTTAGGAATAAGCTACACCATTTTTTATCCCACCTATTTGCTCTGCTTCCTTTCTTTCTTAAGCCTCTTAAACCCTGTCTTCATTTTTACACCATCGTGGCTAACCGTTACCTGTAGTGGCATCGTTGATTTAGCACTCTTTATAGATGACTTATTCGCGCTGCGAAAGTGCATTTCACATATGAGAGGGAGCTTTGCTTTAGCAAATAATGTATGGTCCGCCCCGTTATTGCAACTACAATTGAGTAATAACGGAGTTGGTTTGCGCTAATGTATTCGGAGTCTTGGTTGGGAGCATTAGCTTCCCAGCTCCACGATGATATCCGCGCCAGATTATCCTTAAAAAGCCCAAAGCATTGATTGCTATTTTTTGTGTCAGGTTCTTAATCTGGCCGATTGACCGTTTTTGTCATCACGTTCATTGGCGTTGCAAACTTGGTTATAGCTATGTATGGTCCGCCCCGTTATTGCAACTACAATTGAGTAATAACGGAGTTGGTTTGCGCTAATGTATTCGGAGTCTTGGTTGGGAGCATT
>NZ_JAPHPW010000079.1 GCF_026241515.1 Vibrio sp. 14G-20 | reverse complement strand
GCGCCGATGGTAGTGTGGGGCTTCCCCATGTGAGAGTAGGACATCGCCAGGCTCCAAATTTATTTTCACTTTTTTAAAAGTGAAGACAAAAGTTCGACTTTGTCTATTAAATAGACAAGTCACCATAGGGTTCTAAGTTTTCTTAGTATTTTATGTTGACTTTCAAAGTAGAAAGCGTATTATACGCGTCCTGCTTAAGTGCTAAGGCACTGAAAGCAAAGCTCTTTAACAATTTAAACCTATCAATCTGTGTGGGCACTCGTTGATG
>NZ_JAPHPW010000078.1 GCF_026241515.1 Vibrio sp. 14G-20 | reverse complement strand
TTTTGGTTGTCATCAAGAAGGGTTAATTCTCAATGACTGTTTGCCGGACTCAATTGTGATTCAAACAAGTTTGAATCGAATACAAGACACTTGAATGTGTTTGTTGTGTTTACCTAATGAAAGATAAACATTGAGAACTTTTAAATTTGATTTGAATTACTCGTAGTAATCAAATCAGTCAGCTTTCCAAATTGTTAAAGAGCTTGATTTCTTTCGAAACCATTTTTAAAGATTCTTAGGGAAAAACCCTTAAAGATGGTGGAGCTATGCGG
>NZ_JAPHPW010000077.1 GCF_026241515.1 Vibrio sp. 14G-20 | reverse complement strand
TGTTTGTTGTGTTTATCTAATGAAAGATAAACATTGAGAACTTTTAAATTTGATTAACTTAATCACAGCCTTGGCCGTTTTGTTTTACTTTTTAAAAAGTAAAAATAATTAAGCTAATCAGTCAGCTTTCCAAATTGTTAAAGAGCAAGAGTTTTTCGAGTTTTAAACTTTCAAAACCATTTTTAAAAACTCTCATTAGACTGTTGTCATCAAAGAATGTTTAAAGATGGTGGGCGATACCGGGCTCGAACCAGTGACCCCCTGCTTGTAAGGCA
>NZ_JAPHPW010000076.1 GCF_026241515.1 Vibrio sp. 14G-20 | reverse complement strand
ATGGTAGTGTGGGGCTTCCCCATGTGAGAGTAGGACATCGCCAGGCTTTAAATTTATTTTCACTTTTAAAAAGTGAAGACAAAAAGTTTTAAGAATCGTTTTTAAATGATTCTTTAACTGCTGATATAGCTCAGCCCGGTAGAGCGCACCCTTGGTAAGGGTGAGGTCCCCAGTTCGAGTCTGGGTATCAGCACCATATTTAGTTGATTTGATTGTTCAAGTTAACAACAGAATTTGTTTGACGACCATAGCATTGTGGACCCACCTGATTCCATGCCGAACTCAGAAGTGAAACAC
>NZ_JAPHPW010000075.1 GCF_026241515.1 Vibrio sp. 14G-20 | reverse complement strand
ACCCTTTCGGGTTGTATGGTTAAGTGACTAAGCGTACACGGTGGATGCCTTGGCAGTCAGAGGCGATGAAAGGCGTAATAACTTGCGATAAGCCCAGATTAGGTAGTAATAACCTTTTGAGTCTGGGATTCCTGAATGGGGAAACCCACTTACATAAGTAAGTATCCTGTTGTGAATACATAGCAACAGGAGGCAAACCGGGGGAACTGAAACATCTAAGTACCCCGAGGAAGAGAAATCAACCGAGATTCCGAAAGTAGCGGCGAGCGAAATTGGATTAGCCCTTAAGCTTTTAATGA
>NZ_JAPHPW010000074.1 GCF_026241515.1 Vibrio sp. 14G-20 | reverse complement strand
AACAAGGTAGCCCTAGGGGAACCTGGGGCTGGATCACCTCCTTATACGAAGATACCACGATGAGTGTCCACACAGATTGATTAGGTTTAGAAAAGTTAAGAGTAGAAATACTTTTCCAGATGGGGCTATAGCTCAGCTGGGAGAGCGCCTCGCTGGCAGCGAGGAGGTCTGCGGTTCGATCCCGCATAGCTCCACCATCTTTAAGTGTTTTTCTTTGAAAATATTTAAAAATGGTTCCCTTCTTTTAGTAGAAGATGAATCAAGCTCTTTAACAATTTGGAAAGCTGACTGATTTGATTACTTACGAGTA
>NZ_JAPHPW010000073.1 GCF_026241515.1 Vibrio sp. 14G-20 | reverse complement strand
CGATTGACCGTTTTTGTCATCACGTTCATTGGCGTTGCAAACTTGGTTATAGCTAAACAGCCTTAAAAGCTTGGCGGTGATATAACACCGCCCAAGCTATCCTCACTAGCTTATTGGCTAATGCGACTACCACTACATTAAATGGTTTGGTGGCTCGTAGGTTCACAAGCCATTCTCCAAACACTTTCCCTGTCGTCTCTAGTCTAGAGAGTACAGCCCTTGCGCCATGGATAAACAGAGTTCTGAGGTGTTTATTCCCTCGTTTACTCATACCAAGTAGCTTGGTCTTTCCTCCCGTTGAGAATTGCCTTGGCACAAGCCCCAACCAA
>NZ_JAPHPW010000072.1 GCF_026241515.1 Vibrio sp. 14G-20 | reverse complement strand
CCCGATGACGTTGAACAACAACCCAATCATATACAAGGGCTGCTGACTTCTCTAACAGATAGAAAATACAGTTTAAAATCATTATTAGATGTGTACTTCGAAAGGTGGGAAATCGAGAATAGCTATGGCGAGATTAAGCATGACATGCTTGAAGATGAAATCCTGCTCCGCAGTCAATCTGTAGAGGGTGTAGAGCAAGAGATATGGGGTATCCTTATCGCGTATAACTTAATCCGTCTGGAGATTAGCCGAATAGCAAAAGAGGCTGAAGTCTCGCCACTTAGGATAAGCTTTACGATGGCACTTCGAGATATTCAAGATGAGCTAATGTGGTGTGCTATCGCCTCCCC
>NZ_JAPHPW010000071.1 GCF_026241515.1 Vibrio sp. 14G-20 | reverse complement strand
GCATGGCATCAATGACTTCACTACCGTAGTAGCTCGACATCGTATCTCAGCGTTAGTAGTGGTCCGGATTTACCTAAACCACCCGCCTACGTACTTGAACCTGGACAACCGTCGCCAGGCCCACCTAGCCTTCTCCGTCCCCCCATCGCAATTGTAAGAAGTACGGGAATATTAACCCGTTTCCCATCGACTACGCCTTTCGGCCTCGCCTTAGGAGTCGACTTACCCTGCCCCGATTAACGTTGGACAGGAACCCTTGGTCTTCCGGCGAGGGAGTTTTTCACTCCCTTTATCGTTACTCATGTCAGCATTCGCACTTCTGATACCTCCAGCAGCCCTTACAGACCACCTTCAACGGCTTACAGAACGCTCCCCTACCCCACATACCCTAAGGTACGTAG
>NZ_JAPHPW010000070.1 GCF_026241515.1 Vibrio sp. 14G-20 | reverse complement strand
TCACCTACGCGTAGGATACCGCGCTCGATACGACCAGTAACTACAGTACCACGACCTTGGATTGAGAATACATCTTCAATAGGAAGTAGGAACGGTAGATCAACAGCACGCTCTGGAAGTGGAATGTAAGAATCTAGTGCTTCTGCAAGCTCAACGATCTTGTCTTCCCACTGCTTTTCGCCGTTTAGAGCGCCAAGTGCAGAACCTTGAATTACTGGAAGGTCGTCTCCTGGGTACTCGTACTCAGAAAGAAGTTCACGAACTTCCATTTCTACTAGCTCAAGTAGCTCTTCGTCATCAACCATGTCACATTTGTTCATGAATACGATGATGTAAGGGATACCAACTTGACGACCAAGTAGGATGTGCTCACGAGTTTGTGGCATAGGGCCATCTGTAGCAGCAACAACTAGGATACC
>NZ_JAPHPW010000006.1 GCF_026241515.1 Vibrio sp. 14G-20 | reverse complement strand
CCGATGACCTCAACCTTGGCAAGGTTGCGCTCTACCAACTGAGCTAGTATCGCAAACTGAAACGTCTTTCGCCGTTCAGGGCTGCGAATTATAAGAGCATTTTTTTGTGATGCAAGTCCTTAATGCAAAATTACGAAAGTTTTTACTCAACTGCTGTAAAAGCACGCAGATTTGCAAAAAAAACGGCTCTTATGTCCCTGAAAAGTTAGATAAACGTGATCATTTTATTCGACTAGATGTTAATAATCGTTTTTCGGTAGTACTGCAGCTCAGCGATCGACTCTCGAATATCGTCTAACGCAAGGTGACTTCCCGACTTAGAAAAACCATCCAACACTTCTGGCTTCCAACGGCGAGTCAACTCTTTCAGAGTGCTTACGTCAACATAGCGGTAGTGGAAGTACTCTTCTAACTCTGGCATGTGTTTGTATAAGAAACGGCGATCTTGACCAATGCTGTTGCCACAAATCGGTGACTTACCTTTTGGTACCCATTTTTCAAGAAACTCAATCGTTTGTTGGATGGCGTCTTGCTCTGAAACCGTGCTCTCTTGAATTCGCTTCACTAAACCGCTGCCAGTATGAGTCGTCGTACACCACTCATCCATCTTATCCAATTCACTCTGAGGTTGGTGAATAGCCAAAACAGGTCCTTCAGCCAGGATGTTAAGCTCACTATCAGTAACGATAGTAGCAATTTCAATGATTTTATGAGTTTCAGGATCAAGTCCTGTCATCTCTAGATCAACCCAAATAAGGTTCTGATCGCTAAAGGACATAAGGCGTCGCCTATTTGTTTATGTGTAAAAGAGGTACTATACCCAAATAACTATACTCAAACTAGCTCTAGGGCCATCGAAATCACGTGGTACCAGCAACATCCTGTTTGAGTCCCCAATCATCAAGTTAGATGTGTTAAGTGAAAAATTGTGGCTAAAAAAAAGAAGTTAACCAAAGGTCAAGTACGTCGTGTACGTAGCAACCAGAACAAGCGACTCAAGAAAGAAGATTCTATCCAGTGGGATGAGAACATGCTTGGTGGAACCAAAAGCGGACTCGTGATTACGCGCTTTGGTCAACATGCCGATATCGAAGATCTTGAAACCAACGAAGTTCACCGTTGTAACTTACGCCGCAGTATTGAGACTTTAGTTTCTGGTGACCGAGTGACTTGGCGCGCAGGCTTAGAATCCATGGCCGGCATTTCTGGCGTTGTGGAAGCGGTTGAACCGAGAACTTCAATGCTGACTCGCCCTGATTACTACGATGGCCTAAAACCGGTTGCTGCGAACGTTGACCAAATGGTTATCGTATCAGCCGTGCTACCCGAGCTATCACTTAATATTATCGACCGTTACTTAATTGCTTCAGAAACCGTCAACATTGCGCCGCTTGTTGTGCTGAACAAGGTCGATCTACTGACTGATGAGCAGGTTGCTGAATACCGCGAAACACTGAAAGTGTACGAAAAAATCGGCTACAAGGTGATGTTCGTGAGTAAAGAGTCGGGTTACGGCATCAAAGAGCTGGAAGCTGAACTCAAAGATCGCATCAACATTTTTGTTGGCCAATCTGGCGTGGGTAAATCAAGCTTAGTGAATGCACTCATGCCAACACTAGATATCGAGGAAGGCGCCGTTTCTGAAAACTCAGGACTGGGTCAACACACGACAACGGCAGCACGTTTGTATCACTTCCCTTCTGGTGGTGATCTTATCGATTCCCCAGGGGTGCGTGAATTCGGCCTATGGCATTTAGAACCAGACGAAATCACTGACGCTTTCATTGAATTCAAGCCATTCCTAGGTGGTTGTAAGTTCCGTGATTGTAAACACAATGACGACCCAGGATGCCTTTTACGTGAAGCCGTAGAAGACGGTAGAATCAGCCGTTTACGTTTTGCTAGCTACCATCGCATTATTGAAACCATGGCTGACAACAAAGATAACCGTCAGTACTCGCGAAGCAAGAAAGCCGATCTCTAATCGCGTTTTTGTGAACAAATGTGTGCATTTACTGACAATTGGCGTGAATTTAAGTAACATCTCGCGCCCTAAAGCGTCATCGACAGATTTAATTGAACAACAAATAGCATTGGAAAATTAATACAATGGATAAGATTAAAGTTGGATTGCAGTACTGGATTCCACAACATGGACTGACTCGTCTAGTCGGCAAACTTGCGTCTGCTAAAGCGGGCGGCTTAACGACAGCGATCATCAACTGGTTCATCAAGCAATACAAAGTGAACATGGATGAAGCTCTGCATAGCGATCCAAAGCACTTTAAGACATTCAATGAATTCTTCGTACGTGAATTGAAAGAAGGCATGCGCCCTATCACTGAAGGCGAGTCTGTTATCGTTCACCCTGCCGATGCTCGCGTAAGTCAATTTGGCCCAATTACTGACGGCCAACTGATTCAAGCTAAAAACCATAACTACTCAGCTCGCGAACTATTGGGCGGTGATTCAAGCCTGGCGGATGAGTTCAAAGACGGCGAATTCGCAACGCTTTACTTATCGCCAAGTGATTACCACCGTGTTCACATGCCATGCGACGGCACACTGCGCCAGATGATCTACGTTCCTGGTGACCTTTTCTCTGTAAACCCGCTAACGGCAGAGAACGTTCCAAACCTATTCGCACGTAACGAACGTGTGGTTTGTATCTTCGATACAGAGTTTGGCCCAATGGCACAAGTGCTGGTTGGCGCAACTATCGTTGGCAGCATAGAGCAAGTATGGGCTGGCACTATCACACCACCTCGCGGTAACTCAGTTTACAAATGGGATTACCCTGCACAAGGTGATACAGCCGTCGTCTTGAAGAAAGGCGAAGAGATGGGCCGCTTTAAGCTTGGCTCAACGGTTATCAACCTGTTCGCTAAAGATGCGATCAAGTTTGACGAAACGATGCAGAATGGTGAGAAAACCGTGCTAGGCACCCCTTTCGCGCATATTGCAGGCAAAAACGCTGAAGTAAATGAAGAGACTGCTGGAACTGTTGAGAACACAGACCAAGCATAACTTCCTGAGTTAACCTGTCGATATTACTTGTCGATGCAAGTTCACTCATAGACATATTAAAGGCGCGTTATTTCGAGTAAATAACGCGCCTTTCTCTTAGCTGCCCGTGCTGTTCGTAATAAACTCAGAACACCCCATAAAAAGATTGACCAAAAACAAAACAACTGTCGAAACCTTAAACAACTTTCCGATTTTACAACCCGTATCCAAGTACCAAAAATCCAGATAACTTACTCTATTTGAAGATATTTTATTCATAGGGTCTTTGTACATGCCTAAACTCAATGTTGGCGTTCTGGTCAAGCTGTTGATTTGTTTTGCGATTCCCTTGGGCGTGTTATTCATGCCGATAGATTCAATACCAATCGATGATCTCACGCTAATTCAACACCGTTTGCTCGCCATATTCCTCTTAGCAGCATTGCTTTGGGTGCTAGAGCCCGTTCCGGTATTCGCCACTTCAATTCTGATTATTGCGCTTGAACTGGTGATGATCTCCGACAAAGGCCTGCACTTATTTAGAAATCCACCAGCGGGACACGATCTCGGTGAGTTAATCAAATATACCGACATATTCGGTGCATTTTCGTCTCCAATCATCATCCTTTTCATGGGTGGTTTCGCTCTCGCGATATCGGCATCTAAGTACGAACTCGACAACAACTTAGCGCGAGTATTGCTCAAACCATTTGGTACAGAACCGCGCTTCATTATGCTCGGCTTAATGCTGATCACCGCCGTGTTCTCAATGTTCATGTCAAATACCGCAACAACGGTAATGATGCTCGCATTGCTAGGCCCTATCGTAGCGTCTGCGCCTAAAGGCGACATGGGGATTAAAGCGCTCGTGTTGTGTATTCCAATTGCAGCTAACACCGGTGGTATCGCGACACCCATCGGTACACCGCCCAATGCCATCGCGCTGCAGTACCTAACGGGTGAAAACACCATCGACTTCCTCAGCTGGATGATGATGGGCTTACCCTTTGTGATCATCCAACTCACCATCGCTTGGTTTCTTCTACAAAAACTCTTCCCTTCTAAAGAAAGAAACATGGTCCTCAAGCTTGATGGACAATTTAGAAAAAGTTGGCGAGCGATAGTGGTTTACATCACCTTCGCTGCCACTATTCTGTTATGGATGACCACCAAACTGCATGGCATGAACACTTATGTTGTGTCTATCATTCCGCTGGCGGTATTCACTCTGACCGGCATCATGGGCAAAGAAGAGCTCAAGCTGATTAACTGGGATGTGTTGTGGCTGGTCGCAGGTGGTATTGCGATTGGTATTGGCCTTGATAAAACAGGCTTAGCCGCTGCACTCGCACACGCGATTGACTATGAATCGCTGTCACCGGCGGCTGTGGTACTGACGTTATCTATCGTGTGTTGGTTAATGGCGAACTTCATGTCAAACACCGCGACGGCCAACTTGTTGATGCCGATCGCCGCTGCAATTGGCGCATCGATGGAAAGCTTGGTCGCGATTGGCGGCTTGCAAGGCTTGTTGGTTGTGGTCGCCTTCTCTGCGTCATTAGGTATGATTTTACCAGTATCGACACCACCAAACTCGCTGGCTTACTCAACCGGACTTATTGAGAGCAAAGACATGGCGAAGATGGGCATCATCTTAGGGATTGTCGGCTTGCTGATGGTTTACCTCGCACTGTTTATTATCACCTAGCACGTTAATTCATTACTACAGCCCTCCAGATAGCGATCACACCTTTGCGATCTGGAGGCTTTAGTGCATATTGAATCCCCCAACTCTTAAATTTTGACATGGACGTACACTTAAATGGGATTCGAATGGTTAGCTCTAGCAGCCGCTTTTCTATGGGCGATAGCGAGCCTGATGTCAGTAAAGCCTGCTCAACACTTAGGTTCTTTCGCCTATAGCCGCTGGCGAATGGGTTGTACCGCGATCATCTTATCAAGCATGGCTTGGTTTACCGGTGGGTGGTCAAGTGTCGAAGCCGACCTAGTCACACCCATGATGCTATCTGGCCTAATTGGTATCTTCATTGGTGATACCGCCCTATTTGCTTGTTTGAATCGAATGGGACCGCGCCAAGCGGGTTTGCTGTTCTCTTGTCACGCCGTGTTCTCGGCGATTCTTGGTTACTTCCTGTTTAGCGAAAGCATGACTTCTGTAGAGCTGATTGGCTCTGCATTGGTGTTTAGTGGCGTGTTAACTGCGATATTTTTTGGTCGTCGAGGACAAGCGAACAACCAACTTGAAACCATTAAGGGAACAGTGTGGATTGGTGTTGCTCTGGGAATTACAGCGGCGATTTGCCAAGCATTGGGCGGTATTATTGCCAAGCCTGTAATGCAAACCAGCATCGACCCAATAGCAGCCTCTGCCATTCGAATGATCACCGCCTTTGTGGCTCACTCACTGTTTCGCTTAACGGGCGCTAAACTTTCACGCGCACTTAACCCAATGAATAAGCAGATATTCGCAATTACTGCGGTTAATGGCTTTTTAGCGATGGCCGTGGGAATGACACTGATTTTGTATGCACTGCAGGAAGGGAATGTCGGTATGGTCGCACTGTTATCTTCGACCACACCAATCATGTTGTTACCAATACTCTGGTTGTACACCAAACAGAGGCCAAATGCTTACGCTTGGATAGGTGCCATTGTTGCCGTGGTTGGCACTGGGATTTTGGTAAGTTAATGGCACCGGAATTCTGGTCAGCTAGTGAAGCGAGTTGGAAGCTGAGAGTTAATAGTTAATAGCTAATGACCATTAACTCTCAATAACAACAAAAACAAAAAGCTAAGAACGAGGGAAAGGAAAAGCCGTCACGTCATCGATATGGTCGTAGCCCAAAGCCAACATGATCAGACGATCAATACCTAAAGCAACACCCGCACAGTCTGGCAAGCCCGCTTTTAATGCCTCAATCAAGTGATGATCAATCGGTTGAGGCGATAATCCCATCTCAATACGTTTTGCATTGTCATCTTCAAAGCGCTTAAGTTGTTCTTGCGGTTTATCGAGTTCATGGAAGCCGTTTGCCAATTCAATCCCTTTGAAGTACACCTCAAAGCGATCCGCCACTCGTGGATCATTCGGGTTAATCTTGGCTAACGCCGCTTGTGATGCTGGGAAGTCATAAACAAACGCAGGCACTTGTTGCCCTATCTTAGCTTCAACCCCAATACTAAACAGCAACTGCAGCAAGGTATCGCGGTCTTCTTCTGGATCTGCAATGTCGCTGAGCCCAAGTTTCGCAGCAGCTTGCTTTAGCGTATCCATCGAATCCTCCAACGGACACACACCTAACATATCAATAAAGGCTTGTTGGTAAGTCATTCGCTGTGCTGAGCCTGATTTAAGCACCTGCTGTAACAGCAAATCCATTTCATCCATCAGGTCATGATGATCAAAACCCACGCGATACCACTCCAACATAGTGAACTCAGGGTTGTGATAACGGCCATTTTCTTCGTTACGAAAAGACTTACAAATTTGGTAGATACAGCCACTGCCCGCCGCTAACAGTCGTTTCATATGAAACTCTGGGCTCGTCATAAAGAACAGGGGCTGGCCGTGCGCATAACCCGGCCCTACGAATTCAGTTTTGAACGTATGCAAATGCACATCCGTCACCGTGGCGTGACTCATCGCAGGTGTATCCACTTCCATCACGCTTCGCTCTGCAAAAAACTGGCGAATTTGATTAAGGATATCAGCACGTTGCTTTAACTGTTTAATGGTTGCGGCGGGTTGCCATGTGGAGTGCATTATCAAGTTCCATATCACTGAATTCTAGGCGACGAAAATTACCACTTTTCGCATCTTTTGTAAGCATCTATCTGTCTATTGATGAAAGCAAAATGTTGTTTTAATGAAGCCAGAAAATTACGTTCTACAATACAATTATCAATACAGATTTCACATCAACATTGATAACAAAAATCATACTCAACAAGCCGTTAACACCAGTCCTGTGGGTTAATCGTTATCAACAATTGATTGCCGTGATTGCAGTCACATAACCTATAAATTCTATGCCTCCATATGCATTACCGACCTAAAAACCCAAATGCATCAACTTTTCGAATACCTTCCTCTCTTACACTGAACCTACCACTTAAGGCTTAGGGGCGCTAAATGGTTCCTACGATTTAGAACCTCCTAAATAGGCTTTTTATAATAACAAGCGGAATACTCCGCATCACACTGGAGAATAACTGTGAAGACAATTACCACAGATATCGCAGTCATCGGCGCAGGCGGCGCTGGTCTTCGTACAGCTATCGCTGCGGCTGAAGCTAATCCTGAATTGGAAGTAGCACTGATTTCTAAAGTTTACCCAATGCGCTCGCACACGGTAGCAGCAGAAGGCGGTTCAGCAGCAGTAATTAAAGACGAAGATAGCCTAGATAACCACTTCAACGATACTGTTGGCGGTGGCGACTGGCTATGTGAACAGGATGTTGTTGAATACTTTGTTGAAAACTCGACTCGCGAAATGATCCAAATGGAACAATGGGGTTGCCCATGGAGTCGTAAAGAAAACGGTGAAGTAAACGTACGCCGATTCGGCGGTATGAAGGTAGAGAGAACGTGGTTCGCAGCGGATAAAACCGGCTTCCACATGCTTCATACTCTGTTCCAGACTTCGATGAAGTACGACACAATCAAACGATTTGATGAGTACTTTGTGGTGGACCTTCTCGTAGAAAACAAAGACGGCGTTGAAGATGGCGAAGTACAAGGCCTAATCGCGATTCACATGTCTGAAGGTGAGCTTGTTACCATCAAAGCAAAATCTGTTGTTCTAGCAACGGGTGGCGCAGGTCGTGTTTACCACTGTAATACCAACGGCGGCATCGTAACTGGCGACGGTATGGCAATGGCTTATCGCCACGGTGTACCACTGCGTGATATGGAGTTCGTTCAATACCACCCAACAGGCCTACCAGGCACTGGCATCTTGATGACCGAAGGTTGTCGTGGTGAAGGCGGTATCATCGTCAACAAGAACGGCTACCGTTACCTCCAAGATTACGGCATGGGCCCTGAAACTCCAGTGGGCGAGCCGAAAAACAAATACATGGAACTGGGTCCTCGTGACAAAGTTTCTCAAGCATTCTGGCACGAGCAGCAGAAAGGCAACACCATCAAGCACCCGCTTGGTGATGTCGTACACCTTGACCTTCGCCACCTTGGTGAAGAGTACCTGCAAGAACGCCTAC
This sequence comes from Vibrio sp. 14G-20, assembly GCF_026241515.1. GTDB lineage: Bacteria > Pseudomonadota > Gammaproteobacteria > Enterobacterales > Vibrionaceae > Vibrio. Next base: position 227,397 of record NZ_JAPHPW010000006.1, on the reverse strand, counting down.
CGTTTATCTGTGAGCTAGCAAAAGCGTACGTAAACGTCGACCCAGCAAAAGAGCCAATCCCAATTCGCCCGACCGTTCACTACACCATGGGTGGTATTGAAACTAACGGTACCTGTGAAACTCGCATTAAAGGTCTATTCGCTGTTGGTGAATGTGCTTCAGTTGGTCTGCACGGTGCAAACCGTCTAGGTTCTAACTCTCTGGCTGAGTTCGTTGTATTTGGTCGCGTAGCGGGTGAACAAGCCGTGAAACGTGCAGCAGAATTCAAAGGCTGGAATGAAGAGTCTATCGCGAAGCAAGTGAAAGCGGTTGAAGATCGCATCGCAGGTCTACTAAGCCAAGAAGGCGATGAGAACTGGGCTGATATCCGTACTGAAATGGGTCACACCATGGAAGCGGGTTGTGGTATCTACCGTCAAGAAGACTTGATGCAAGAAACCATCGACAAAATCACTGAGCTAAAAGCACGTTACAAGAAGATCAGCATTAAAGACAAAGGCCAAGTGTTCAACACGGACCTACTTTACGCTATCGAAGTCGGCTACGGCCTAGAAGTAGCGGAAGCGATGGTTCACTCAGCTATTCTTCGTAAAGAGTCTCGCGGTGCGCACCAACGTCTAGACGACAACTGCACAGAACGTGACGACGTGAACTTCCTGAAACACTCTCTATCGTTCTACAACGAAGATGCAGCACCAACCATCGACTACAGCGGCGTTAAGATTACTAAATCTCAACCTAAAGCTCGTCTGTACGGTGAAGCTGCTGAGAAAGCCGCTGCCGCTGAAAAAGCAGCAGAAGAGAATGCGAAGAAGAGCGAAGAGGAGCAAGCATAATGTCAGCGAATCGAATCCAAAAAATTGAAATCCTGCGTTATGACCCTGAGCAAGATGCAGAACCTCACTTTCAAACCTTTGAAGTTCCGTTTGATGAAACCATGTCAGTACTTGATGCGATTGGTTACATCAAAGATAACCTAGATAAAGACCTGTCTTACCGTTGGTCTTGTCGTATGGCGATTTGTGGTTCTTGCGGCATCATGGTTGATGGCGTGCCAAAACTGGCGTGTAAGAGCTTCTTACGTGATTACCCGAACGGCTTCAAGATTGAGCCTTTGGCTAACTTCCCAATCGAGAAAGATTTGATTGTCGACATGACGCCGTTCATCGAACGCCTTGAAGCAATCAAGCCTTACATCATTGGTAACGACCGTAAACCAGAAGACGGCACCAACATCCAAACTCCAGAGCAAATGGCGAAGTACAAACAGTTCGCTGGCTGCATCAACTGTGGTTTGTGTTACGCAGCGTGTCCTCAGTTTGGTCTAAACCCTGAGTTCATCGGCCCTGCGGCACTTGCTCTTGCTCACCGCTACAACCTAGATAGCCGTGACAATGGTAAAGCTGAGCGCATGAAGCTTATCAATGGCGACAACGGCGCTTGGGGCTGTACGTTTGTAGGTTACTGTTCTGATGTATGTCCGAAGAAAGTAGACCCAGCAGCGGCAGTAAACCAAGGTAAAGTTGAGTCTTCAATGGACTTCGTTATCTCGATGTTCAAGCCTGATGGATCGCAAGTAAAAACAGCAGAGGAGGCATAATATGAGCAATCGTAAGCCTTATGTTCGTGAGATGAAGAGAACGTGGTGGAGCAACCATCCGTTCTACCGCTTCTACATGCTACGCGAAGCGACTGTACTGCCTTTGATTCTATTCACTCTGTTCCTAACCTTCGGTTTGGGTGCGCTAGTGAAAGGCCCTGAAGCGTGGGCTGGTTGGTTGAGCTTTATGGCTAACCCTATCGTTGTTGGTATCAACATAGTGGCACTGCTAGGCAGCTTGCTGCACGCTCAAACCTTCTTCAGCATGATGCCTCAAGTAATGCCAATCCGTCTTAAAGGCAAGCTGGTAGATAAGAGAATCATCGTACTGACTCAGTGGGCAGCGGTGGCTTTTATTTCTTTAATCGTTCTTGTTGTGGTGTAAGGAGCTTTCGTTATGAACACAAATTACAAAGTGAAACCTGTTAACCACCTTAAGTCTGTTAACCAAAACCCTAAACGCTCTGATGAGCCAATCTGGTGGGGCCTATTTGGCGCTGGCGGTACTTGGTTCGCGATGATCACACCTATCACGATTCTAGTGTTAGGTATCTTAGTGCCAATGGGCATTATCGATGCGGATGCAATGAGCTACGAGCGTGTGTCTGAATTCGCCACCAGCATTATCGGTGCGCTATTCATCATCGGTACGCTAGCTCTACCAATGTGGCACGCAATGCACCGTCTTCACCACGGTATGCACGACCTTAAGTTCCACGTCGGCGTTGCAGGTAAAGTGGGTTGTTACTTCGTTGCAGGCCTAATCAGCGCGTTGTCTGTTATCTTCATCTTTATGATTTAAGAGCAGATTCGGGATTCGAGTATCGGGTAATCGAGATTCGAAGAGCTTAAAAGCAGAAAATAGAAAGCAGAGCTAGGTTATCTAGCTCTGCTTTTTTGTTGCTTGTCGAATAGCACACATCTAACTCGCTCTTGCTCTTCCCGCTCTTCGTATCTCGCATCTCGTTTACGCGCATCTGCCCTTCTGCTTTTCCAGATCGCCAGATACAAAAAAGGCCGCTCATAAGCGACCTTTTCTATTTCACTGAGCCACCTTAAACAAGATGGACACAATCAAATTATTTTACACGACCAACGTATTCGCCAGTGCGAGTATCAACTTTAACAACTTCACCGATAGCGATGAATAGAGGTACACGAACAACCGCACCTGTTGCTAGAGTTGCAGGTTTACCACCCGTACCCTGTGTATCGCCTTTAAGGCCAGGATCGGTTTCAGTTACTTCGATCTCAACAAAGTTTGGCGGAGTAACAGTGATAGGGTTATCATTCCACAACGTTAGAGTACAAACGTCATTTTCAACTAACCATTTTGCTGAATCAGCGACTGCTTTTACGTCTGCTGCGATTTGCTCAAATGTTTCGTTGTTCATGAAGTGGTAGAATTCGCCATCGTTGTATAGGTAGCCTAGTTCAACGTCAACAACATCTGCAAGCTCAAAGCTTTCGCCTGATTTGAATGTTTTCTCTAACACTTTGCCTGACAGCAGTTTACGAAGTTTTACACGGTTAAACGCTTGGCCTTTACCTGGCTTAACGTATTCATTGTCGATAATTGCGCAAGGCTCGTTATCTAACATGAATTTTAAACCGCCTTTGAATTCATTGGTGCTTACTGACGCCATGATTTTCTCTTCCACATCTTTGAGTTAATTTCAATGCCGCATATCATAACCCGAAAAGTCGAATCTGTTGAGCAAAACTGGCTCAAACAACTATCGAATGCGATCTCTGACCCGACAAAACTGCTTGAAGCATTAGAAATAGACCCAACACCGTGGCAAAAAGGATTCGCGGCACGTGAGCTGTTTTCACTTCGAGTACCCCTAAGCTTTGTAGAGCGAATGGAAAAAGGCAACCCACACGATCCTTTATTGCGTCAGGTGTTACCACTCAACGAAGAGTTCGAGGTTCATCAAGGCTATTCAGCCGATCCGCTGGAAGAGCAAGAGAACGCAATCCCGGGCTTACTGCACAAATACAAAAACCGCGCATTGATGATTGTAAAAGGGGGCTGCGCGATTAACTGCCGCTACTGCTTCCGCCGTCATTTCCCTTATCAAGACAATAAGGGCTCTAAGTCGGTGTGGCAAACCAGCCTAGACTATGTAGCTGCTCACTCAGAGATCAACGAAGTTATCTTATCGGGTGGCGACCCTTTGATGGCAAAAGACAGCGAACTCGAATGGCTTATCCATGCCATCGAACAGATCCCGCATGTAAAAACCGTTCGAATTCATAGCCGATTACCGGTTGTGATCCCTGCTCGAGTGACTGATGAACTATGCCAATTGTTAGCTCAAACTCGCCTCAATGTGGTGATGGTCAGCCATATCAATCACGCCAATGAAATCAACGTGGAGCTCAAACAAGCTTTCCATAAGTTGAAACTCAGTGGTGCGACTCTGCTTAATCAGGGCGTGATGCTAAAAGGCGTCAACGACAGCGCTAACTCATTGAAAGAGTTGAGCGAAAAGCTATTCGATACCGGTGTTTTACCGTACTATATGCATGTTCTTGATAAGGTTCAGGGCGCCGCTCACTTCTATATCTCAGATGAAGAAGCAAAGGCCCACTTTAGGGGGTTAATCTCTGAAGTTTCTGGGTACCTAGTGCCTAAGTTAACTCGCGAGATCGGCGGACGCAGCAGTAAGACACCACTCGATCTGCACATTGAATAACTCTATCTCGAGCAATGGTCGCTTCTTATCGTCTTAAATATCAAGAAGCGACAAAAGAAAAATGCCCCTAGCTTCACCTTAACAACAGACGGCTGCTAGATTTTAAGTCACCTTTATCAATCGTTAAGACAAAAAGTTTTTGTTCGATCGTCCGGTCTATTATTAGCATACTCGGCTCTATTCTAAATTTTTAGGAGGGGTGATATGACACAATTTATAGAACAAACTCTCAACCTTGCCCCCTTTAGCTGGGCAGGCCTTGCAGTATGCATGCTGTGTGGGTCGTTAATCGGCATCGAACGACAAACACGCGGTAAACCGGTAGGGATCAGGACATCGATTCTGATCATCAGCGGTACTTATTTCTTCCTTACGATGGCGATTAGCCTATCCCCTAACACGCTCGATCAGGCTCGTGTGCTTGGTCAGATAATAACGGGGGTCGGGTTTCTTGGTGCAGGAGTAATGATGACACTGGATGGCAAGATTCATGGTGTCACTTCAGCCGCGATCATCTGGGTGCTCGCGGCATTAGGTATGATGATCGCACTTGGTCACCTTTCCCAATCGGTCATTATCACGCTAATGGCGCTAGTCATTCTGCTTGGTGTCGACAAGGTGGAAAACAGCTTCCAAAGCCTACGACGCGGTGTGCACCAGAAATGGATGCGTAAAGGTCGCGTGAAGAAGTAACCTCTAGTTTTAAATACGTTACCTTAGAGGCAAATTCTTCGAGATAAAAAGAAGCCTAGTCAAACGACTAGGCTTTGAGTTTTTACGAAAGCGCTTAATGTACGTGAATACACACTTGGTTCTTGCCCGCGGCTTTCGCCTTATAAAGCTGCTCATCCGAAGAACGAATACTCTGGTTTTCCCACAAGTGACCAACGCTGTCGAACTTGTACAGCGAGTAAAGCGTCGCGCCCCCTGAAACCGATATATCGATCTTGTCACCATTCGCACAACGGTAACTTTGTAAATTAATGTCGTTTTGTATGCGCTCAAAAATCGACGTAAGCAACTCAGATGATTCACCCGTAATCGCCACAACAAACTCTTCACCACCAAATCGCGCCACGATATCTTGCTGTCTAACGCTGTTCAGCATCAACTGAGCGACATGGCAAATCACCTCGTCCCCCACTTTATGGCCATGCTGATCATTAACGACTTTGAAATCATCGATATCGAACACGCCAACACCAACAATCGGCTGTTCATCCTGTGCCAATAATCGAGCTTCAAAACCGCGTCGATTTAACAAGCCAGTGAGTGGATCGTGCATTGCTAAGTCATTTAAACGCTGGTGCTCTTGCCTTGTGTAAAAGCGCCATAGCCATAAAACCGAGAGCAGATACAAAACCAACAATATCGAAAGCTGAATCCTCTCCATCTCCAATATATGTAGAAAATGTTCACTCTTATCTTCTTCGATAGTCAGATATAGCTGCGTATTAATGTCATCCACATACAGAGGCTTGGAATAGGTGAAATCCATAAAACCGTATTTGTTTGCTCCACGCGTGCTGGTGATTTTATAACCATGGGTCGGGTTCGATACTAGGTTGGAGACATACCCATCGACACCCAATACCCCTTTGAATTCACCATTTACGTAGATTCCCTTGGTTAAGGTCACGACTTTCTGACCGGTCAGGTAGTCATCATACTGGCCGGTATACACCACTTGGTCCTGCCCTTGAGCTAAGCCAAAGCGAATCGTGTTCACCCAATAAGGCCTGCTATTCACCACAGAATCAAAGGTGTCACCCTTAATGTAACTGGCAAAATCAGAAGGCGAAGAGATAATAAACTTCTCTTTTGAAATGAAGTAAATCGCAGAGATGGTATCAATGGTGTTGGCAAAATAAGCCATGGTCGGCGCGATGAACAAGCGCTTACCCGCTTCGGTATAAAGGTCCGATTTCGGGTTGCACATCTCGCGAGGGCCAGAGAACATAAAATCAAAGCGAGGGGCATTTTGCTTCTCGCTGGTGAAGTGGCACGTCTCACCTTCAAGCTTTTTCTCATGCGAGAATACGTAGGTATCCCCATGCAGTGGATAAAGTGCCGTGATGTTGTACTCAAGTGCATTTATGATCTGTGTGAGCTCCGCTAAAGAGCGTGTCACGCCTTGTTTTTCGATTCCATACTGTTTATCTGATTCTTCCGCTGAATCAACGAGCAATAAGCCCAAAACGACTAAAAAACTGGCGGTAAGGCTTAAGAAAGCCTTTTTAAAATCGACGGTATGGGGATTAATCAAAGCATATAAATCATCGTTGGGAATTTATCGAACATTGTACTTATAAGTAAAAATACTGCAATAGGAAGTATAAAACCAAATGCTTATTGGTTAATTTAAAAAGTTTAGATTAGAGGGGAATTGAAGCAATAACGCCTAAACAAAGGAGCTTAGGCGTATAAATAATGGAGCCTAGGCGTACAAATAATGGAGCTTAGGCGTATAAATAAACTCGATTTAACAATAAGATCGGTTTAATAATACGCTCGATTCGCCAATAAATAGCAAACCAAGCATTCATCAATAAACTTACTTAGCGAAGTTCACAATCGGGAAGCACGGGAAGAAGCCGTTGTCAGCACAGTTGATCAGACCAACTTGTACGCCCTCGATTTTTTTAGTTTTGTTGAAGATACCCACCTGAACCGTAGACACTTCTGAAAGGTTTGCGGCACCAACATCAACCAAAGTGTCGCCTTCCGAGTAGTTTACAAAACTCACGTTCGCGCCTTTCACATCGTTAGTGATGTTAACGGCACCCAAGTTCAAACCTGTGGTTTTTCCTGGGTTCCAGTTGAATATACCCAAAGAAGCACCGGTCATTTCTTGGTTTACTTTATGCGCACCAAAAATACCCAAGTTCACACCCGTCGTAGTTTGCGTCTCTGACATACCAATAATAGCAAGGTCGACACCTTTAAGGTCATTCACTTGGCCATGAAGCAACGCCACACGTACACCGCCAACCGCATCTGAATCCGGAGCGTTGAAGCCGTTAATCGTTGAAAACATAACTGGCGAAGAAGCGAATGCTGCTGGCGCCATTACCGCTGCAGACACAGCAAGTACTGAAAGTAGTTTTTTCATTGGGGAGTCTCCACTGACTTATTGTTGACTTGATTAATCCATTTTCAATCAAGCATTTATTATCCTTTATTAAACAGCTATCCATGTTAGATCAATGTCATAACTGTACTGTTGAATATAAGACGCTAAGTCATAAAGAGCAATGGAAAAGCAGATCAAAGGAAGATGCGGGATGCGAGTAAACGAGATGCGAAGAGCAAAAAAAACGGAGACCGAGGTCTCCGTTTTCAAAGCTTATGTATAGCTTTCTCTGTTACGAGAAAGGGGGATGATTACATCATACCGCCCATGCCACCCATACCGCCCATGCCACCCATATCAGGCATTGCAGGGCCAGAATCTTGAGGCTTGTCAGTGATCATCGCTTCTGTTGTGATCATAAGACCAGCAACTGATGCTGCGAACTGAAGTGCAGAGCGAGTTACCTTAGTTGGATCTAGGATACCCATAGCAATCATGTCGCCGTATTCGCCAGTCGCCGCGTTGTAACCGTAGTTACCTTCGCCAGCACGAACGTTGTTAGCAACAACAGACTCTTCATCACCTGCGTTCTTAGTGATTTGACGAATAGGCGCTTCCATTGCACGTAGGGCAACACGGATACCTACGTTTTGCTCTTCGTTGTCACCTTCAAGGCCAGCAACTTTAGATGCAGCGCGGATAAGTGCAACACCACCACCAGCAACCACACCTTCTTCAACAGCGGCGCGAGTTGCGTGAAGTGCATCTTCAACGCGATCTTTCTTCTCTTTCATCTCAACTTCAGTTGCTGCGCCAACTTTGATTACTGCAACACCGCCAGCTAGTTTAGCTACGCGCTCTTGAAGCTTCTCTTTGTCGTAGTCAGACGTTGCATCTTCGATTTGTTGACGAATTTGAGAAACGCGACCTTTGATCATCTCTTCATTACCCGCACCATCGATGATAGTCGAGTTTTCTTTAGTGATAGTAATACGCTTAGCTTGACCTAGGTCTTCTAGCGTTACTTTCTCAAGGTCTAGGCCGATCTCTTCAGAGATAACCGTGCCGCCCGTTAGGATAGCGATGTCTTGCAGCATAGATTTACGACGGTCGCCGAAACCAGGTGCTTTAACCGCAGCCACTTTAACGATGCCACGCATGTTGTTCACAACAAGAGTTGCTAGCGCTTCGCCTTCTACATCTTCAGCGATGATAAGAAGTGGACGAGATGCCTTAGCAACCGCTTCTAGAGTTGGAAGAAGTTCACGGATGTTCGACACTTTCTTGTCGATAAGAAGAATGAACGGGCTATCCAGATCAACAGAACCGGCTTCTTGGTTGTTGATGAAGTAAGGAGACAGGTAACCGCGGTCGAACTGCATACCTTCAACTACGTCTAGCTCGTCTTGTAGAGCCTGACCTTCTTCAACCGTGATTACGCCATCACGACCTACTTTTTCCATCGCTTCAGCAATGATGTTACCTACTGTCGAATCAGAGTTCGCAGAGATAGTACCTACTTGCGCGATAGCTTTAGTGTCTGAACAAGGAACAGAAAGGTTCTTCAGCTCTTCAACAGCCGCGATAACCGCTTTGTCGATGCCGCGCTTAAGATCCATTGGGTTCATGCCAGCAGCAACCGCTTTTAGGCCTTCAGCGATAATAGACTGAGCCAATACTGTTGCTGTTGTTGTTCCGTCGCCCGCCGCGTCATTCGCTTGCGAAGCCACTTCTTTAACCATTTGTGCGCCCATGTTTTGGAACTTGTCTTCAAGTTCGATTTCACGTGCAACTGAAACACCATCTTTAGTGATCGTTGGTGCGCCAAATGATTTGTCTAGAACAACGTTACGGCCTTTAGGACCTAGCGTTACTTTTACTGCGTCAGCCAGAACGTTTACACCTTCTAGCATTTTAATACGTGCGTCGTTACCAAATTTAACGTCTTTAGCAGCCATCTTTATTTCCTTTAAATTCTTTATTCAGTCAGTTCAGTTTTATGGGTCGGATTACTCAACGATCGCCATGATGTCGTTTTCAGACATGATCAGAACTTCTTTGCCGTCGATCTTTTCAGTTTTAGTGCCGTAGCCTTCAGAAAAGATAACAGTATCGCCAACTTTAACGTCCAATGGTTGTACTGAACCATTTTCTAAAATGCGGCCTTTGCCAACAGCTAGAATTGTACCGCGAGTTGATTTTTCAGCGGCAGAACCAGTTAGAACGATGCCACCAGCAGATTTAGATTCAACTTCTTGGCGCTCAACGATAACTCGGTCGTGTAGAGGACGGATATTCATCGGTCGTATCTCCTGATAATTTCCATTTAATATGATAGTTGCCACAATTGGCATGGGTTAATCAGTATGTTGGGGCAATGTGAAAGATCCCAAGGGGGGAAAGAAAAAATTGTGATCGAAAGAGCAGATAAGAGCGGGTAAGAGCAGATGCGAGTAAACGGGATGCGAGATACGAAAAACAAAAACGCCCCTGCGAATAATCCTGTGTAAATGTCAGGGGGTTAAGCAAAAGAAGGCTGCTTTTCTTTTCTCCGCTTTTAGCTCTTCGATACCCGTTTACCCGAATCTCGTATCTGCTTTTAAGCTCTTCGCATCCCGCATCTCGTATCTGCTTTTCTTTCTTTCCAAGCCACATCTGTTTATCCTACGGTTTTAGTTCCAACGGCGTTTTACATGCAAGATAAGCACGGGCTATTAACTGCCCCTATTGAGAGTACATTACGTACCATGACCATACCGACCATATTCGGTATGGTGGCGATCTTGATGTTTAACCTTGTCGATACTTTCTTTATCTCATTGCTCGGCACGCAAGCTCTTGCAGCGGTGAGCTTTACTTTCCCTGTCACCTTTGCGATTAACTGCATTACCATGGGGATTGGCATTGGCTTATCAACGTGTATCGGACGGTTACTTGGCCAAGGTTGCGCCCAAAATGCCGCTCGCTTTACCTGTCACGGCTTATTGCTTGCCGTGCTGCTTGTCGGTTTTGCGTCTACGCTGGGCCTACTAACGCTAGAACCCATGTTTACTCTGTTAGGTGCTGAACCTGAGTTGCTGCCACTGATATCCGAATACATGTCAGTCTGGTATTTAGCGATACCGCTGCTTGTCATTCCTATGGCAGGCAACAGTGCGATACGAGCGAGTGGCGATACAAAAACACCCGCTAAGATCATGATGTTGGCTGGCCTGATTAACGGTATTCTCGACCCGCTGCTGATCTTCGGTTACGGGCCTTTTCCTGAGCTAGGGATTCAAGGCGCAGCCATTGCTAGCGGATTCAGTTGGTTTGGTGCATTGTGTGGCTCACTGTATGTATTAACCATACGAGAAAAGCTGCTTGCTCCACCCAAACTAAAAACCATCATCAATGATTGGAAACAGATCTTAGCCATCGGCACACCCGCCGCCCTATCTAATGCCCTGAATCCACTTGCTGGCGCTATCATCATGATGATGTTGGCCAAACAAGGGACTGAAGCGGTTGCGGCTTATGGCGCTGCCCAGCGTATTGAATCCATTCTTATCATTGTGCTGATGTCTCTTACTTCGGCTCTTACACCTTTCATGGCTCAGAACTTTGGTGCAAACAACCCTCAACGCAGCTTTAAGGCTCTGTTTCTAAGCATGCGCTTTGCCATATTATTCCAAGGGTTGGTCTTCTTAATGATGGTGCCACTGAGCATTCCTTTGGCCGCCCTGTTCTCTCAAGAAGAATCGGTGCGAGGCATATTGTGGCATTACCTGTTAGTGGTCCCCTTTAGTTATGGGTTCCAAGGCATTGTGATGATGCTGATCAGCGGCATGAACGCGATGCATCAGCCACTTAAAGCCTTCCAATGGAGCTTCATGCGCTTGTTTGTATTCACACTGCCATTCGCTTGGGTCGGCAGCCAAATAAATGGTGTCGAAGGACTATTTATTGGTTTAGCACTCGGCAATGTTCTGGGTGGTATATCCGGGTATTGCTTTGCGCTTCGCATAAAAAAAGATACGAGATGCGAGTAAACGGGATGCGAAAAGATTTAAGAGCAGATGAGAGATTCGAGTGTCGAGATGCGAAAAGATATAAGAGCAGGTGAGAGATTCGAGTGTCGAGATTCGAAGAACTTGAGAGCAGAAAGAGACTAGAAGAAGGAAGATGACATGGAAGACAGTACTTACAAAATGCTTTATGACGCACCGATTGGCAAGATGATCATTGTGAGTAATGGTGTGTCGCTTATTGAAATTGACCATATCAATACCGAACCAGAGCTTACAGAAAACCCCGACGAGTTATGCCTAGAAGTATCTCGCCAACTAGACGAATACTTTGCAGGCAAACGTACAAGCTTTGATTTGCCACTGCAGCCAAAAGGGACTGACTTTCAAAAAGCAGCTTGGCAGGCTTTAACGACCATTCCTTATGGCGAAACCATCAGTTACGGTGAGCAAGCAAAGAGAATGGATAACCCGAAAGCAGTAAGAGCGGTGGGGGGTGCGAATGGTAAAAACCCGTTTAGCATTGTTGTCCCCTGCCATCGAGTGATTGGAGCGAACGGTACATTAACGGGCTACACTGGCGGCATGAACCGCAAAGAGTGGTTGTTGGATTTTGAGCGTTCGGTTTTGAAAGCAAGATGAGAGTGACGAGATGCGAAAAGCACATGACATAGATACGAGTAAACGAGTTGCGAGATACGAAAAGCAAAGAAGGAATTCTCTTTCTGTTTTTAGCTTGATCGCTTGTCGCTACTAGTATCCCGTATCTGCCCCTTATCATTACGTCATTCCCTACTGCGAGGAACGAGCGTGATAGGGAATCTCTTTGAAAGTACGGAGTGTGACACATCAACGTGGCATGAGATTCCAGATACAAAAAAACGGCCACACTCGCGTGCAGCCGTTTTAGTATTCGATGAAAGTTAAAAGCTATTTAACGATCACATCACCTGACATTTCAGCCGGGATTGCGATACCAGACAGAGAAAGCATCGTTGGTGCTAAGTCAGACAGCTTACCGCCTTCTTTGAACTCAACGTCTTTGCTGCCTACGTAGATAAGTGGAACAGGTAGGTTAGTGTGCGCCGTGTGGATGCCGCCCGTTTCTGGGTTTACCATCATTTCCGCGTTACCGTGGTCCGCAGTGATAAGCAGTTGGCCATCGGCTTCTTTGATTGCTTCAACCACTTTGCCAAGACATTCGTCTAAAGACTCTACCGCTTTAACCGCTGCATCGTAAACGCCAGTGTGGCCAACCATGTCACAGTTAGGGAAGTTACAAACGATAGCGTCGTATTTGCCGCCTTTGATCGCTGCAACAAGTTTTTCAGTAAGCTCTGGTGCGCTCATTTCTGGCTGTAGGTCGTAAGTTGCTACTTTTGGAGAAGCAACAAGCTGACGCTCTTCGCCTTCAAACTCGTCTTCTTTACCGCCGTTGAAGAAGAACGTCACGTGTGCGTATTTCTCTGTTTCAGAGATACGTAGCTGCGTTTTGCCTTCTTTCGATAGCCATTCACCGTAAGTGTTCTCTAGAGAAGCCGGTGGGAATGCACAAAGCAGTGGGATGTCGGCTGCGTATTGAGTCAGCATCACGAAATCGATTGCTGGGAATACGCTACGCTCAAAACCGTCGAAGTTAGGCACGAACGCACGAGTAATTTCACGCGCACGGTCAGCACGGTAGTTCATGAAGATAACCGCATCGCCATCAACGATAGCGGCAGATTCTTCACCTTCCGCTTTGATTTCAGTCGCTTTAACGAATTCATCGTTTTCGTCACGAGCGTAAGCCGCTTCTAGGCCAGCAACAGCTGTATCAAACGTGAATTCACCTTTCGCTTGAGTAAGCAGGTCGTAAGATTCTTGAACGCGATCCCAGTTGTTATCACGGTCCATTGCGTAGTAACGACCAATAAGCGAAGCCACACGGCCTTTGCCTAGCTTAGCGAACAACTCTTGGAAGCGAGCTAGTGTGTTTTCTGCGCTACGTGGCGGAGTATCACGGCCGTCTAGGAATGCGTGTAGGTAGATTTTCTCTGCGCCACGCTCTGCTGCCATTTCAACCGCTGCATAGATGTGATCTTCATGAGAGTGAACGCCACCTGGCGACATAAGACCCATGATGTGAACCGCTTTCTCCGCTTTTACTGCTTTATCGATAGCATTCACTAGTGTTTCAGTTTGACCGAATTCACCGTCTGCGATTGATTTAGTAATACGCGTTAAATCTTGGTATACCACGCGACCCGCACCGATGTTGGTGTGACCCACTTCAGAGTTACCCATTTGGCCATCTGGTAGGCCTACATCTAAGCCAGAAGCCGAGATTAGCGTGTTAGGTTGGTTAGCAATAAGACCGTCTAATACTGGAGTATTAGCGTTCGCGATAGCGTTGTCTTGGTTGTCTTCACGGTAACCGTAACCGTCAAGGATCACTAGAGCCATTGGCTTCTTAGCTGACATAGGACTGACCTCGTTCAATTCAAAATAAATCGGTATAAAAACAAATTAGCGTAATTTTACTACAGTTTACAGTCAAAACTGTAGCGGAAGATCAAGAAAGGGCGCAGGTAGGATGATCGGATATGAAAAAGAACGTCATTTTGTGTTTAGCTGACTGTTCTAATCACTTAGAAGATTTAGTACTCGCTACGAATTCGACACAATCAAAAAGAGCCCCGTAATCACATTACGAGGCTCTCAATTAGCTATTTACTTTCATCGTTATCATTGGCTTTCGCTAAGAAGCATTGGCTTCGCACTAAGCATTAGCTTTCACTAAATATTAGCTGCATTTGGCACTTCTTGCACTTGGCTCGCATTCCAAACCAAATCACCAATCCCATCCGTTGGCGAAAATCCGGTCGGCGCATCAAGAAGTAGCTGACGAATCGTATCATGCTCTAGGTTGTGACAAGCAAAATCTAAAGATTCAAGCAATGTGTCATACTCATCAATCGGTAAAAACACTTCTTGAGCGGTCATGATTCGCTCATGAGCTGTTCGCTCTACGTTATCGCCAATCAATAGCTCTTCATACAGTTTTTCTCCCGGGCGCAAGCCTGAGAATTTGATTTCAATATCGCCGTGCTGATTCTCTTCGTTCTTCACAGAAAGACCAGAAAGCTTAATCAGGTTTTCCGCGAGATCGGTAATTTTTACTGATTCGCCCATATCCAACACAAACACATCACCGCCTTTACCCATAGCGCCGGCTTGAATCACCAGTTGCGCCGCTTCAGGGATCGTCATAAAGAAACGGGTGATCTCAGGGTGAGTCACCGTAAGTGGGCCACCCGCTTTAATCTGTTTCTTAAACAACGGGATCACTGAACCTGAAGAACCAAGCACATTACCAAAACGCACCATACAGAAACGAGTACCGTTCTCTTTTTGGTTTTCTTGCTGCGCTAAGGCTTGTAAGCCTAATTCCGCCATACGCTTGGTGGTGCCCATCACGTTAGTAGGGCGCACCGCTTTGTCTGTCGAGATAAGAACAAAAGACTCAACACCTGCTTCGATGGCCGCTTTCGCTGTGTAGTAGGTACCGTATGCATTGTTACGTACACCTTCCACGACATTATACTCTACTAGAGGTACATGCTTATAAGCCGCAGCATGATAAACCGTTTGTACACTAAAAGACTGCATTGAGGTTAATAAGCGATGCGAGCGCTGAACAGAGCCTAGTAGCGGCACGATCTCAACATCGTAACCTTTGGTTTCTTTAACTAGGGAAAGCTCGCGATCAATTTGGTACAAGCCAAACTCAGAAACTTCAAACAGCACTAAAGTTTTAGGCTGTTGTTTCAGGATTTGACGACACAGTTCAGAGCCAATAGAGCCGCCGGCACCAGTCACCATGACTACTTTGCCCTTGATGTTGGCTTCCATCAAAACTTGCTGAGGCACAACTGCATCACGACCTAACAAATCCTCAATAGGAACATCGGTAAGCTCATCAATTTTCGCTTTACCGGATACAATATCTGCCATGTCTGGCACCGTCTGAATTTCAACAGGAAGTGGTGCTAATAAATCTAAAACTTGCTTACGGCGAGCGCGAGAAGCACTAGGGATTGCGAGTAGGACTTTAGAAATCTCATACTTGTCAATCAAAGCTTGAGTCTTATTTAGGCTAACAACGGGTAACCCTAAGATCATCGTGTTAGTGAGCGTGCTATCGTCATCAATAAACGCACGAATACGATAGCTTTCTGATGCGCGAAGCGCCACTGCAAGCTGGCGACCACCTGAACCTGCACCATAAATCAACACTTCTTGCCGTGAGTCTTTCGAAGGTGACGTAGTGGCAACAAGATTGCGAACCACAAGACGAGAACCACCACACAATAACGCTAAGTAAGCACCATAGATAATAGGGACCGTGCGAGGGATCGGTTCTTGTAGGTAATAAGCAAAAACTGCCAAAGCGGTAGCGGATAACACGGCACCAGCGGTTACCACAAATAGCGCTTGGAAGGTCAAATAGCGGAGAATTGCCCGATAAAGCCCAACCTTAGTAAAAATAAGGATGGTAGATATTAATGTTAAGCCAATCAGTAATAAGCTATCACCATCATTCAAAAACTGCACATCACCCAGCCTTGTCCACAAAGCAATATGCAGAGCAAGTAAGATGAGCAAAGTGTCGATAACCACGCTAATGACCCGCTTATGTAAGCGAGAAAGTTGCCAGATAAAATTGAGACGTTGCATAAAAATATTCCTATTTATTGGAATTTATATGAATTAGATGGCATTAGAATGATACGTCGACATCATACCGATTTACAGGTAACACATTATAATGTCTAACATATATTGCCATGCGCCTATTGGTCTTATAATAAACAAACGCCCCAATAATTTCAGATTTGAATCTATTGGGGCATATCGGTGATGCTTTAAAAAACCAGTTCCAACAACTGAAAGATTAAATTTGAGCTTCAATTAATACAGAGCGAATAACTGTAGCCGTCTTATTTATTTCTTCTTCAGTTAACGTTGGGTGCACTAAAAACATTAAGCTAGTTTCACCTAGCTCAACCGCGTTCTTTAACGGTATTTCTGGCCTGTAGCTTGTGCCATCAAATGCTTTTTCAAGATAAACCTCAGAACAACTGCCTTGATATGCAGGAACACCTTGTTCAACAATAGCATCAACAATTTTATCACGAGTCCAACCTGGTTTCAGATGCTCAGGGCGGATAAACATATAATGCTTGTATTCAGCATGTTCAATGTATTCCGGAATATCCACACTGCGAACAATTGCAAGGTCAGCAATAGCCGCTTCAATCACAGCGGCATTCACCTGGCGCTTTTGCGTCCATTCAGCCATACGCTGGATTTGGATACGCCCCAAAACTGCTTGCATTTCTGTTATACGCCAGTTGGTACCAAAGCTTTCATGAAGCCAGCGAAAGCCTGGTGGGTGCTCGCGGTTGTAAATAGCATCAAAGCTTTTACCATGATCCTTATAAGACCACATAAACGACCATAGTTCTTTGTCATTAGTGGTTACCATGCCGCCTTCACCACCAGTGGTCATGATCTTGTCTTGGCAGAAAGACCAAGCGCCAATATGACCAATCGTACCGACACTGCGGCCTTTGTACTTTGCGCCATGTGCCTGGGCACAGTCTTCAATAACCTTAAAGCCACGCTTTTCAGAGAGCGTCATAATTGCATCCATCTCGGCTGGCATGCCAGCAAGGTGTACAACAATCACAACTTTAGTTTTTGGTGTTAATACCGCCTCAATAGATTCAGCCGTAATGTTTTGACTATTTAGGTCGACATCCGCAAAAACAGGTATCGCACCAGCCGTTACAATAGAAGAAGCCGATGCTAAGAAAGTACGAGATGTGGTGATCACCTCATCTCCTTGGGTAACCCCGAACGCCTTTAATGCAACATCTAACGCTAGCGTCCCGTTACCCAAAGCCACCGCATATTCACAACCAACCCAAGCCGCAAACTCTTTTTCGAATTCACGACCTTCTTGACCCGTCCAATAGTTTACTTTATTTGAAAGTACGACCCGACTTACGGCGTCCGCTTCTTCTTGAGTAAACGAAGGCCATGGAGAAAATAATGTATTAAGCACGATGTCACCTGATCAGTTTTAATTATTATGATTTGATAAGCTCATGAGCCGGAGAGCCCACGACTGTTTTAAAATTTGGAACATTATTGACAACGGTTGAACCAGCCCCAACGACTGAATCACACCCAATAACAACAAGCTGTTTAACTTGGCTACCGATTCCTATCCAAGTGTTTTTACCTACTTCAACGCCACCGGCCAAGTTTACACCCGGGCTAATGTGTACGCCTTCATCGAGCTTGCAATCATGGTCAACAGTAGAGCCAGTATTAATAATACAGCTCACACCAATATGACTAAAAGGGTTAACGACCGCATTCGCCATCACAACAGTTCCTGCATTGATGCTGGCGTATTTACTTATTACTGCACTGGGGTGAACAAGTACACCAAAGGTCGCTCCCGCTTGGCTTAACTCGTATTGTTTACCACAGCGAATCGCATTGTGACCAATCGCGACAACAACAAGATCATATTCTTTCACGGTAGAGGTAAGCGTACTTGTATCACCAAACACCGACCAGTGTTCGACGGATTTTAAGCTTGGCCAACGATCATCAAAAAAGACAATATTCTGATAACCATTAAGCTCAGCTATCTCAGCTATTACTTTTCCATGTCCACTGGCTCCTAAAATGGCGCAGCTTTTCATTATTGGTTATTACCTTGATGCTGTGACCCCGTAAAAGGTTCGATGGTAACGTGTCCATCTGCTGATATGCCCTCTTTAACGAAGACTTTTTTTACCGTTAGAAATAAAACTTTAACATCTAGCCAAAAAGTTCTGTTGTCCACATACCAAACGTCTAATTCGAACTTTTCTTCCCAGCTAATCGCATTGCGCCCGTTAATTTGCGCCCATCCCGTTATCCCAGGGCGAACGTCATGGCGGCGAGCTTGCTCTTTGTTATAAAGGGGAAGATACTGCACCAACAAAGGACGAGGGCCGACTAAACTCATGTCTCCCTTCAAAACGTTCCAAAGACCTGGTAACTCATCTAGGCTACTTGAACGTAACTTATCACCAAATGGCGTCATACGTTCGTCGTCAGGTAGTTGATTACCCTTGGCATCAACCGCATCTTTCATGCTGCGAAACTTCACCATTTCAAATAGCTTTCCGTTCAACCCTGGGCGAGTTTGACGAAACAGAACTGGAGACCCAAGGTTTTTACGAATCTTCCAAGCCACTAAAACAATGATGGGAGATAACAGAATAAGTGCAATAAGAGACGCGATAAAATCAATCAACCTTTTCATCATTTACCTCAGAAGAAGTTGCCTCAGTTGAATTAATACCAGTCACCCAAGCTACCCATTTATCCGCCAATAGAGAGCGGTCAAACTTACTTTCAGCAAGTTGGCGCGCATTCGTTCCCATTTTAGCTAAAGCTTCCCTTTGGTCTGCCGCATTTTCTAGTGCGTTAGCAAACGCTTTAGGATCCTCCGGCTGAACAGAAAATCCACATTGGGTTTGCTCAATCATTCCCGCTAACCAACCAGGGTAATTATTGATAACGGGTAACCCTGCCGATATGTAGTCAAAAAACTTGTTGGGCGATGTCCCGTAATAAAAGGCTGGAATATTCGCTAATAATTGCATACCTACGTCTGCGCTTCCCATTAAACCAGACAGTTTTTCTTTATTTACCGGCGGGTGAAACACGACATTATCTAATGTTAACGCTGACGCTCGTTTCTCTAGTTCAGGCTTTAATTTACCTTGCCCAACTAAAACTAGTTTAATGTCTTCTCGGCCCCGTTTTCGGAGCTCGACAGCCGTATCTAAAACAGCGTTGAGACCATTTGCCATTCCATGAGTCCCTGTAAATATGGCCATCAGGTCGTTATCTTTAACTCCCTCAGGACGCCAAAGTTCGCTTGGTTGGCTAAAGATAGATAAATCACAGCCATTAGGCACCATAGTTATTTTGCTTACATCAACGCCGCGTTTTTTAATACCCTCAACAATACCAGGAGACAAACCAATACAACGATGCGCGCTACGGTAAGATGCCCACTCTAAGAAAGACATCAGCCCCAGAATGATAGGGTTTTTGATTACCCCCATCTCTTTGGGTAACTCTGGCCATAAATCTCGCACTTCAAAAACAAATGGCTTTCCACGTAACCAGCGAGCAAATATACCTGGAATTCCGGCTGTAAGAGGTGTTGTGGTAGCAAAAAGTACATCATATTTTTCAGTAAAGGCCAGGCCAATACTTTTCAAGGCAAACTTAACAAACGTCATGCTGCGTTTTAAAAAACCATCTGAGTTTGAATAAGCCAAATCAAATTCTATGATGCGAATACCATCAACAATACCTTCGCGTTTACCCGCGGTAAACACAGAATCTAGGCCAGTTTCGCCTCCACCGTAAGTACCACAAACCATAGTAACATTATGCCCGTGATGGATCAGGCGCTTAGCCATTTCATAGGAGCGTATTCCAGTCGAACCTTTTGGTGTCGAGAAGTGTTGATGAAAATAAAGAATATTCATGAGTGAAATTGGTACTCTGTTGTAATGTTGCCATCTGACGAAATCTCTACCTCAAGAACGGGGATAGAAGTTTCTTGGTAGTAATAACGGGACTCTCTGCCTTCTACAATTTCTAAACGGTCAATCTTTACATCGCTATCGATTTTGATCTCGTGATTGCCATTCGTAACCTTACGACCTTGCACCACCCAATTATCAGGGCTTAGTCGCCATCGAAGGGTTGCTTTACTTTCAATGCCTTGCACTTGGTCTTTTACAGTAAGGGAACTTTCCGTAAGGGATATGTGCCGTTGATGCTCACACCCCAAATAGTCTCGGTAACCCGCTTGCCCTGTTAACTGGTGCTCATCGAAACTGACATCCTTTGCTTTCAACCAAGCACCTAACAGAAAGCGACTAAGCCTTGGCATTTGCTCGTTGCAGTCAAATTGAATGGTGTTGTGACTTTGTGTTCCGCCATAGTAATCAATATAGTCTTGCCCAGCGTTGTAGCTGAACGTGCCACCGTCGCGTAGTAGATTGATACCATCTAACCAAAGGTCAACGTGAAGCGCGTCGTTTTGTGCAGGCCTAAATCGAAACTTAGGGTAGTTGAATAAGGCAAATGCACCAGCCGGATTTCTCAACCCAATATAGCCGCCGTGTTGAAAATGAAACGAAGTAGGCTTAGATAGGATTTTCTCTGGTTTTTTAATCTGCAATAAAGAAAGCGCCTCATCATACTCACCTTTCTTTTGCCAAGCTGCTGCTTGAAGGAAGATGGCAGCGGCTAACTGAACAGATGGTCGGAAATCTCGATAATCGCTACTCGAGAGCTGCAATAAGCGAGCACCATCATTGTGGCCAAGGTTAGGGGCATCGCCAGTTGATGGTTCAATTAACTGGTAAAGCCATTGAGTCGCAAGACCTATTTTCTCGGTTAATCCTCGAGTAAATGGGCTTAGTTCTAGCTCTCTACGCCAAAGCTCTGCCATTGAATAGGTATCTAGCATAACTCTGTGGTAGTTCACTGAGTATTGACTGAATGTTCCATCTTTAGCGACAAGATTTTTCGCCCTATTCTCTAGCCACTTACGCCCCTGTTTTTGCCAACAAGCGCCACTTTTATCCCCATTAACAACCAACCAACTCCCACCAATAAACAATGCTGCAGCCTCAGATGTACCATGATTATTATCTTGCGCTACAGCATAAGAGATCGTTGGCGCGATTCGTTGTAGATGTGCTTTTATCAATGCCAAAAGTGCTGGTTCAGGCTTCTGAACTTGATTAAGCAGTTTAGCGGAAAATGCTAAGTGCATGACCCGTATTGAAGCTTCTTGTCCGCACTTCCAGTTTGGCCCCAAATAAGGCGCATTCTGATCCATCCAACTTCTAGCGGTAGTGTTAAGTTCTTCTAAAGCAGCATCTCTACCTGCAAGGTAGTCTCTCGCAAGACCAAGAGCCCAATCAAATCTAGATGCCTCCCAAATCCCTTTGATATCACCGACATTGGAGTCAAAGTCAGTCAAGCAAAACCAAGGTTTATTCATCGCGGAGAAGCGATGCTCAGTTAATACACTCTTATCCCATCTCAGTTCACTCGCAGACAATTTTGGTAACCAACCAAATGGAGACAGCTTGTATTGCTCTGGAAATTCACTACGATTTAAAGACGTTGTTGAGCGGAACAAAAGCCCCGAGATAGGGGCTTGAGAAAGACGCTTAACAGGGTTCAATCCACTGCGGATACCGATTTGATAGATAGCAACTCGAGCTAAGTTGAAAACTCCCAGATCTTTTGCTGTTTGCGCTTTTAGTTTAAGGCTCATCGTTGATTTCGTAACTGCTCAGCAATTTCAATGGTTACTTTAGCCACTTCAAACAGCTCGCGTGCTGTAATCGGCGCTTCTGTGCCCTTCTCAATCGATTCAAGGAAAGCTGCAGAACACGGTGTTTGACCTTTATCCTGCTTCCAAAGATTCATTTTCTTGAATCCAGGCCAGCCAAAACCTTTAAGTTTACGGAAGTTATCTAGCTGTAAAACACGGCCTGCAGCGAAAACTTCGACACGCTCTTTCGGGAAACTGGCCGCGCCATTGGCTAAATACTGGATAGTGCCAAAAGAACCATCAGCAAAACCAAGAATAATAGCAGCCTTATCTTCCGTGATATCAACGCTATCAACATCACCCATTCGGCGACACTGAACTGATGTAATTTCTGAGCCTGCAAGGAAGCGCATTAAGTCAATGAAATGACAAGCTTCACCAATAATACGACCACCACCGACCTCATTATCTTGTGTCCAGTGTTCTGCGGGAATCGCCCCTGCATTCATGGTCATCATAAAGCTCTTTGGTTCTTTAACGGATGACAGCAATTCTTTCATTTTTTGAACTTGAGGAGAGAAGCGGCGGTTGAAACCAACCATCAACTTTGGCGCCGCTGTTTGGTTTGCAACAGAATAATACGCTGCCTCTACCTGTGCGAGCTCTTCTAGAGTGATAGCTAATGGCTTTTCAACAAAAACGTTTTTACCCGCATTTAATGCATCACATACAAACTTAGCATGGCTATTATGACGGGTAACAATGGCAATGGTATTGATCTCAGAATCATTAATCATCGCAGTTGTGTCAGTAGTGGTTTTAGCAAAGCCCGTTTTTTCACCGTGCGTTACGCCGTTAATACCGCCAGATGTCGCAATGGTATGTAACTGTGCACCACTTTCTTTAAAGGCAGGGATAAGCATGCGAGATGCATAGTTACCAGCGCCAACAAACCCGACAACGGGCTTATTCGCTTCAAATGTCGCTGTTGTATCAAGCTCAACCGTCGACTGATGCCTTGTGTTAATTTCACTTTGGTATTGCAGCAAAATACCTAATGCTGATTTATCAGAGGTTAACAAATCATAAGCTTTAGGAGCATCTTCAAACTTGAATCGATGTGTAATAAGCGGTTTAACATCAACCTGGCCAGATGACATCATATCCAAAATAGCTTCAAAGTTACGTTGCTCAGTCCAGCGAACAAAAGCTAGTGGGTAATCATTGCCATTGTCTTCATAATCTGGGTCATAACGACCAGGACCATATGAACAAGAAACTTGGAAGTTAAGCTCTTTTTCGTAAAAGTCTGCACGGTTTAATTCAAGACCCGTCACACCCACCAAGATAATCCGACCACGTTTACGCGACATACGCGCTGCTTGTGTAACCGGATCATTAGACTTTGTAGATGCTGTTATGATGACACCATCTACACCGTTACCACGACTAAACGCCATTCCAGCAGCAACAGGATCTTCACCTTTACCAGGGTTACAAACTTCAGCGCCAAACTCTTTTGCAAGCTCAAGTTTAGCGTCGTCAAAATCAATAGCAAGAACACGGCAGCCTTGCGCACGTAGGAGCTGCACGGTTAACAATCCAATAAGACCAACGCCAGTAACAACAAACGCTTCACCCAACGTAGGTTCTGCTAAACGAATACCTTGTAAACCGATACTAGCAACAACGGTAAAAGATGCTTCTTCATCTGAAACGTTATCTGGAATAAGTGCGCACAAGTTTTTAGGTACTCGAACCACATCAGCATGAGGACCGTTAGAAACAACACGATCGCCTTCTTTAAAGCCCGCAACACCAGCACCTACTTGATTTACGACACCAACATTACAATAACCAAGCGGTAATGGTTGAGCCAATTTAGACTGAACAGCTTCAACCGTTGTCATCAAACCATCAGTTTGTACTTTCTCAAGTACCATTTTCACTTTGTCTGGTTGCTTACGTGCTTTATCTAATAAACTTGCTTTGCCAAAATCTACCAGCATTCGCTCAGTACCTGCGGAAATAAGCGAGATTGATGTATCAATTAAAATATTACCACGCGTCGCTTTTGGGGCAGGGGCATCAACGAGGTTGGAGCCACCTTTAGCCATGTCTTGAAGTATTTGTTTCATTTTTTAGCCAAATTATAATTCATAATAAGCTTATCAATATAAGCATCGTAAGTTTGCCAATTTTTATGATTCTTAACTAAGTTGCCATCAACTTTGAAAGAACCAAAGAGAATAAATTTTTTCAGTGCATCGAAATCATGATAATCAAATGAAACGCCAAGGCCAGATTCAATTAAAACATCAGAGTATTCAACTTCGTTATTTACAATAATCGCTGTATTTGTAAATAATGCATCCCCCCATTTGTTTGACATTGCATATCTATTTATCTCTAGACTAGGGTCATAATATGTATAAATGTAATCTGAAAGGTAATAGTAGGACAAGCACTCTTTTTGACTTACTTCACCAATATAATTAACACCATCCATATCGATAAAAGATTTAGCTAAATCACCATCGACCCTACCAGCGACGATAATATGCAACTCTGAAGGGCTTAGTTCCTTTCTCAATCGAACAAGGTTAGTTAAACCACGATTTTCACCAATCCAACCGTTGTAATAAACGACTACAGACGCATCAGGCCTACTCCTATTTTTAGCCAAGCCATACGATTCTATTATTTCTCTGTCCGAAGGAACATTAGGCAAGACAAATATATTAGTAAATTTCGAACTATACCTATCGGGTGTCGGGACGACATGAACCAAACACTTATTACTAGTGTATAGTTCGAGTCTTTCTAATATTTTTCTAATCATTTTTGGAAAAGGGAACAACATTGAAAAACGATCAGCATCATCATAGACAACTCTATGCTTCTTGACTATCGATGCGATGACACAGGGAAATGCACTTTCAAATCCTAACGCCCAAACAACTGATTTATTAGGTAACCTAATCGCATGAATAAATACGTTTAACATCCAAATAAAATATTTCATTCGAATCGCGACTTTGCTTCCACCTCCATTAAGGCCTTCAATTTTATCAATACTTTCGAGAAAATCTTCTCTTGAATCGTTTACACTACGTGACCAATAAAAGTGTGACAGTTTTAAGTTATTACCCAGAAGGTTTTGAGCCAACTTATATAAACGAGTCCTTCTACTCAAACTAGGGACAGGGGCTATAATATTAATTTTCACGTCATACCTTGAAAGTTTTATTAAAAAAAGAATGAAATAGTGACAAAATGATCAATGGTAAAATAAACTGAAATATTCGAGCAAATGTTCCAAACACTTCACCTGTCATCATATAACCTATCGCATATAAACATACAACCCACGTAACTAAAGAATAGTCTTTGCGTATGAATGAAAGCAATTTAGCAAAGAATGATAGAAAAATCCCAAATGGAACGCCGACAATAATAAAACCAAAAAAACCAAAATTAATATAGGACTCTGAAATTATACCCGGAGAATAGGAGCTCAATTGAAAGCCGTTCACTATATCATATGAACCAGGGTGGATAAGATTTCTCAATGTAGGACCTCCACCTACGGGCTTCTCTGGCCATACTGATCTTGGAACCCAACCAACTGCGACCGTATAAAAAGTACTCCCCAAAGTGATATCTTGGCTTTCCTTATTCTCAATCAACCACATGGTATTTTCTATTGAACCAAATGCATTGAACTTCGAAAACAAACTACCTATCTCAGTCCGACTCTCAACTGAAGACACCTCGATATCTTTTGTTAAGACCTCTCTAATATCACCAAACTTCAATCCTACATAACCGATAGAAAAAATAAAAATTGAAATTAATACTATACTTTTTATCTTAATAGCTTTCTTTGATGAATATAGTAAAAACCAACAGAGAACAATCCAAACCAAAACGACTAATCCCTTAGACTTACTCCCCATATAAAGATTAAAAGCAGTATAACCAGCCACTAGAGCTAACAGAGATAAAACCCTAAAGACATTATATTTTTTATCGAAAATATACCTCATCCAATAAACGACTATGCCTACACCACCCCAGTATATGGGCATCAGAATATAACCTAACCCACTACGCTCTTTAGTCCTATTAATACTATAATCTTGGTAATTAGCCCCCCCGAAATTATAAAGACAAAAAGCTATCGAAATTAATGGCAAAAAAATGAATAACACTTTGTAAAAAAATCCACTATCAGAATTATAAGACAGCCTTGACAGAGAATAAATAAAGTCACTCCTGTTATAAGTTACTCTTGATATACTGTACGTAAGGGTAACAAACAACAATGAATAAATTAACGATAAAACCCATGTAGTGTCAGAATATGCTTCAGTTACATAACGATAGCTTAACGCATCTCTAAAAAACCAAAACACGCCATAAGGTAGTAGAAAAAAAAGAACATAAAATAAAGCAAAAAAATCTGCCGGATAGAATATTCTTTTAATGCCATTAACCCCATCAA
This sequence comes from Vibrio sp. 14G-20, assembly GCF_026241515.1. Classification (GTDB taxonomy): domain Bacteria; phylum Pseudomonadota; class Gammaproteobacteria; order Enterobacterales; family Vibrionaceae; genus Vibrio. Next base: position 201,082 of record NZ_JAPHPW010000006.1, on the reverse strand, counting down.
TTCCGAGAATGAACTTCACATAAAGAAAAGCAACAATTAAAGCTAGAATTCCCGCCATTAGTAAACACACCAAATCTTTTCAAGTTCGGTTCTATAAGAGGATATTAATTTCGAAGATTCTACACAATCACATGATGCATCATAAAACGTACAGTACTTAAGTTGTTTTTCAGGCGACACTTGCTCTTCATTAATTAAGTCAACTATAGAACGCGTTGATACTTCCTTAGCAATTTGGTTTCGTGCATACCCATATATATCATCCAATGTAGACATATCTACAGCATATAAAGCTATAGAACCTGCGACAACTGCATCAACCAATACACCAGAGTCGCCTGCAAGAACATATTTATACTCAACCAAACACTCACTTAATGGCCTAAGTTCTAAGTTTTGGGCTTTATCACTTTTCATTGCTGGATGTAATCTAACTTTAAAGTCAATCTCTGATTTAACAAATGTATTGAGATAGGAGTTAACTACTTCAACATCATCAAGTTTGTTAACACAAACCAACACACGAACGCCCTTTCTCTCGATTTTTTTTAATGGATAAAGCTCAACGTATCTCAAAGCTCCTAGCTTAATATAGTGTGTTCTATCATTATCATTTTTTTTGTACACCATTTCTGACTCCGTCCCATCAACAAAAGCGTATCTAAATATCATGCGTGGGAAATATTGATTCACGGGAGAGTGCTGTACGTAGACAGTTTTTATATTCATACAGTTAGCAACAATACACAAAGATCGATTAATTGTATTATGATCATTTGACATAATAACCACCTTGGGCTTAATCGACATCAAAATTAATAGGGATGAGGCGACATACCCGGGTGTTCGTAAAAATTCATCTACTGAATAAGAAAAAACTCTCAAACTCCTAGTTTCGTTAAGTGTGAACAGCAAGTAAAGTGGTAAAGTAATTGGCAAAGTTAAAAGTGAAACGAGGAATGTCAATCTCCATGGATAGTAATTTCCATCAATTGATTTTTCATCACTCTTGACGTGTATATAGGTGCTTGCCATTTCTTTGAGATGCCGAAGGGCGTAGTCTTGATTTTGTGAGGACGAAAAAAAACATATGTCTGCCTCACTATGATAATCAAAACCATAGCCCAATCTCCTAATAGTATAAATAAACTGGAGCATAGATTTCAAAAAAATCATTAACACATGATTCCGACCAGACCGAAGTAAAACATAATCAGTGTTAAATCTTATTTCATTTGGTTCAAATAAAAATTTACTAAAGAACTTTTTCATTTTTGCTTCTATTTAAAAGAATAATCAGAAAAATTGACGAGGATAAATTAGCAATTACTAGTGCGTAAGGAATATATGCTATAGATAACCTAGAGAAAAAAAACAGACTCAATATATATAAAAAAGATGAGAAAAATGTAATTTTTGAAATCGTTACTGTTTTTGCGTGATAAAAATAAAAATTAACTGTTAAGTAGTATGGTATCTGTAACGCGAATCCTAGCACAAAGACGCCAACATACTGAGCAACATTATCATACCCCTTTCCAAGAACGAAAATGTATACTTCATCGGGAATAAAAAAGAAAGGCAATGAAACCAGAGCTATTAAGGGATAGCATTTAAAAGCAAAACTCTTAATTCTATTAGCATTTAGGCTTCCGGACTTTAATGCTTCATAATAATATGGAACTAATGCTTTGTTCATGGATGCCAACACAATCATGACCACACTTGACAATTGAAAAGCGGCTGAATAGCTCCCTAACTCTTCCGCAGAAAAATAATTAAAAACAACAATCTTATCCACATTTCCCTTAACAAAAAAACTAACTTTGTGCACTAATAAGGGGGCCCCATAAAAAACTATATATTTATTAGTTTTCTTTAATGTTTTTATATTTATAGATCTCCCTCGAAAGAACACACTACTATTCAGATATGTACCTACGCACAATGATAATAGATTAGCAAGTATAACACTAAGTAATCTCAATTCATAAGTAGAGCCGAACAGTTCAAAAAAGGTGATTGTTAATATTACAGATGCTAAGGAGCAGGTTACTTGAATAAAAACATAATCTTTAGGTTTTTTTTGTACTTGCTTCAAAGATAACTGCGATGTTAATAATGTTTGTGACAATGAAAGCAACAAGATAAACAACGAAACTTCGTCGTCAAAACTAAACAAATAAATAAATAAAGATATAGTAAAGACAGCACCCAAAGAATAAACCACACACGACACATACACTAAGTGAATCGCTTTAAAGCCATACCTGTAATAATATCTTGCTAATGCTCCCTCTTGGCTGAGACCTACGAATATCGATACCATAGCAACATAGGCAAGTGTGTTTGCTAACTCTCCAAACTGACTAGGTCCCAGTTCTCTTGTTAAGTAAGGTAACATCAAAAAGGGAATTAGTTTTGTTAGTACTTCACCTGAGACATAGACAATACTATCTTTAATAATTTTCATTATTTCCCAATACAGTCCCAAGTGAGAGCTGTACCATTTTTCAAATCAGTACTTGCAAATTTACCTAGCACTTCCTCATAGTACTTCGGTGCCAATCCAAAACCGGGTCTAATACTTCGAACATTATCTTCCGTAAGTATTTCACCCGCTTTTACGTCTTTGACTACGTACAAAGAACGACGAAATTTGACGTTTCCTTTTTCAGCTTCCGTTCTGTCGTAGTTCACTTGACCCATTGCTTGCCATGCTGTTTTTGTGTCTTTACAAAGCGCAGTAAGCTCATGAGGTTCTAGAGAAAAACTATCATCAGCTCCGCCTCCGTTTCGATCCATAGTCACGTGTTTCTCTATCAAGCACGCACCTAACGTCACAGATGCAACGGCAGTAGCATTATCAATCGTGTGATCAGAAAGACCAGATAAAACATCAAAACGCTCAGCAATATCAGCAATCGTCTTCAAGTTATATTGGTCCGCAGGGGCTGGATAACCACTCACACAATGCAACACAACTAACTCTTTACAACCATTATCTCTCGCCGTTTTAATTGCTTCTGCAATTTCTTCTTCGTTAGCCATTCCCGTTGAAATAATCATCGGCTTACCCGTTTGAGCTACGCGCTTGATCAACGGCAAATCAATTACTTCAAAAGAAGCGATCTTATAAGCTGGGGCACCCAGTGACTCTAATAAATCAACAGCAGTAAAATCGAAAGGAGAACTAAAAATAGTAATCCCAAGTTCTTTTGCCTTTTCAAATAACGGTTTATGCCACTCCCATGGCATATGCGCACCTTTATAAAGATTATAAAGAGTCTGCCCATCCCATAAGCCACCATGAATTTGAAACTCTTCACTATCGCTATCCATAGTAATGGTTTCATGGGTATAAGTTTGTAGCTTAATTGCATCTGCACCTGATTTCTTCGCTTCTTCCATGATCTGAAAAGCGCGATTAATGTCACCATTATGATTTGCCGATAATTCAGCAATAATGTAAGGAGCGTAGTCAGGACCTATTTTTCTACCGTCAATTGAAATATATGCTTTCATCAGAATCTCATTAAATTGGGTTACGAATAAACGTCTCAGGATTTTGCTGTGTATAGTTCGCTTTTTTGAACAGCTTCTGAGAAGCTTTATTACATTCTAATACAGTGGCATGTAATGTCAGTTCTGGGTGTATGACATCAGCCATTTTTAATGCAGCAGTTGCGACTCCTAAACCATAAGCTTCAGGGGCAACAAAGATTGATACTAGATAATTTTTAGGTTCAATTTTATCTAATCGTAATACACCTAATTTTTTCCCTGTTGCCTTTTCTTCAACAAGATAAAAAAAGTCAGTGGTTGTAGCTAGCTTTCGCTTCATCCAGCTTTGGTGACCTTCCCATGTAGGAATATCAGTATTCAATGCAAATTCACGAGTTTTAGGGTGGCATTGCCAATTATAAACGGTTTTGATGTCCTCATGAGTTGCAAATACAAGCTGCAAATTTGAATGTTCACTTGGTTCAATAAGCTGCTGAATTTCTAGGACTAACCTTCGAGTCCCTAAGCCATCACATAATTTTAGATTCGACATAAACAACTCATGCCATTGACTCATTGCCTGTTGATAGGTCACTAATAGCTGAGATTCAATATCTTCCAAAGACACTTTCATAATGGCTTTATGTTGAAGTAATTGAGCGCAAATCGTTTTTTGGTTATCGGCTAATGGTATTAATATACTGGGTAAGCCAAGACAAGCTCGTTCCCAACTTGTCGTTCCTGGAGCTCCAATCGCTAAATCATGTTTAAGCATTAAATCTGCCATGTCGGCTTCAAAATCTTGATGTTGAACATTAACGTGTAAGTCGCACCATGACTTAACCTGCTGGTAGTGTGGTGCTCTAGGGCTTAACAACACCGTAAAATCAGCACAGATTTTACCAACAAGGCTTTTCAATGAATTTAAAGTTGCATTGGGGTTGTCTATTCCCCCCATAGATATGAGAACTTTCGGTCTAGTCTCAGGGAGCACCCGCATGTAAGCGAGTTCTCTCAATGAAGCAAACCTTGGAGCTAATATCGCATACTCACTTCCCACTAAAGCTCGAGCAGAACCTGAGTATTCAACAGGCTTACGTCCAAGAGTTTGATCGACAATTAAATCAGCATCATGCTCTCGAACCAAGTCATCAATAGCGACTAAAAAGCAGCTCATTGATTGCCTAACAAGCTGTTGCCATTTGTTGCTAATAGCATAATGATCCGTTACCACTAAATCAGCACTGCCTACCATTTGGATAAAGTCTAGCGCATCCTCAGAATTTGGTCTTTGCAGCCAAGCCTCATAATCAGCATCATGCTTAGGCTCACTAGGCTCCTTAGGCGGATTTAACTTTATTACCTGAAAGCCACGCTCTTCAATGTATGAAATCATGTCGCCTGGCTGTGGCAAACATGCAAAAGAGATTGAATGACCGAGGTTTTCCAATGCATCTGCAAGTACTAAACAGCGCATGATATGACCACTACCAACCCAAACTGAAGCATCCGCTCTAAAGATAACTCTCATAAAAACCTAATTATTTTAAAGCTGAGTATAATGCCTCAGCCAGATCCCAATCTTCATTAGTATCAATATCTTGAACTCGACTTCTAGGTAACAGAACGACACTAGAATGATCTGCGAATATTGCTTTTTTCTCTAAAAATGCATCGGTCTTTCCCCAATAGAATTGACCAGCATCATGATAGGCTTCTTCTAGATCTTGAGAGCGGACTTGTTCATTTTCAGGAGAAAACATTGACACCGCTCCTCCTGATGAAATTTTGATCGCTCTTTGAATCGGAAATGGAAAAGTCGCAGCACTAAAAACAAACTCAAATAAGCCTTTATTTAACTTATCGAAACCCTGTTTAAGATATTCCGGTGTGACAAAGGGAGCCGTCGCGTACAAACAACAAACCGCGTCTACAGTCCAGCCATTATCCATGCACCAAGTAATGGCGTGATGCATCACATCCATTGTCGTTGCATAATCATCAGATATGTTAGCAGGACGTAAAAAAGGCACCTCTGCACCATACTGCTCAGCAACCTCAGCGATCTCTGCATCATCCGTAGAAACAATGACCTTATCAAAGCAACCCGAAGAAACGGCAGCTTCAATAGAGTAAGCAATCATAGGCTTACCATGAAAAGGCTTAATGTTTTTACGAGGAATGCGTTTACTGCCACCACGTGCAGGGATAATTGCAATTTTCATTATTTACCTGTCAATACGTCAGTTACTACACGAACAACTGTATCTTGTTGTTCTTCGGTCATACCGTGGAACATTGGAAGTGATATCGCTTCTTGGTAATAGCGTTCTGATTCCGGGAAATCGCCATCCGAAAATCCCATAGCTTGGTAGTATGGCTGAGTATGAACCGGAATATAGTGCAAATTAACACCAATACCGTTTTCACGTAATGCATCAAAAACCTGCTTATGTGTTAACGATATTTCATCCAGCTTCAAGCGTATTACGAATAAATGTAGACCTGAATACGTATTTTCCAACTGATACGGAAGTACTAACGGCAATTCTGACAATAATTGGTTATAACGTTCAGACAGTACGTGGCGCGCTGCAACAAATTCATCAAGTCTTTGCATCTGAGTCACACCCAGTGCAGCTTGAAGCTCAGTCATTCGGTAGTTAAAGCCTAAATCAACCTGTTGGTAATACCAACCACCATGAGAAGCTTCCGTCATCATTTCAGGATCACGAGTGATGCCATGACTACGCAACAATGCCATTTTATCAGCCAGTTCTTTCTGGTTGGTTAACGCCGCGCCACCTTCCGCTGTCGTCACAATCTTCACCGGGTGAAAACTGAAAACGGTGATATCAGAATGCTCACAGTTACCAATTGGCTGATCATGATATTTACCACCAATAGCATGAGAAGCGTCTTCAATGACTTTAAAGCCGTACTCTTTAGCTAATTTAGCAATAGATGCCATGTCACAAGGCTGACCACACAAATGAACTGGAACGACAACCTTTGGTAGTGTTCCATTTGCTTTAGCCGTGATTAGCTTCTGCTCTAACTTTTCAGGGCACATATTGTAAGTCGCAGAATCAATATCAACGAAATCAACTTTAGCACCACAGTAAAGACCACAGTTTGCAGATGCTACAAAAGTGACTGGTGTTGTCCACAACCAGTCACCCTCGCCTAAGCCCAAAGCTAGGCAAGCAATATGCAGAGCGGATGTTGCACTATTTACTGCTAACGCATACTGAGATCCAGTATGTTCTGTTAGCGCTTTTTCAAACGCAGGTACTTGTGGACCTTGCGTTAAAAAATCAGACTTAAGGACAGCAACTACACTATCGATGTCTTGCTGAGTGATATCTTGCTTGCCGTATGGAATCACTTTTTTACTCACACTGTAAATTTAGGATCAACATGTTCTTTGATTAGGTCACGTAGACCTTCGATCGTTTCCCACTCAGTATTAGTGCCTGAGTTGTATTTAAAGCCAAAAGGGACTTTCTCTGCTTTATGGTGGTCCATATATTCAGTTTCTGTGTAAGTGAAAGATACTGAAGGTAGAATTGCATAGTAACGACCAAGATCAATCGTATTAAGAGAGTCGGTATCCGTGATCATTTCTTCATGAAGTTTTTCACCTGGACGAATACCAACAACTTTAGTTGGAACACCTGGAGCAACAGCTTCTGCGATATCTAGAATCTTGTAAGATGGAATTTTAGGGATGAAGATTTCACCACCTAAATGGTGCTCAAGAGCGTACATCACCATGTTCACGCCATCTTGCAGAGAAATATTAAAACGTGTCATTTCTTCATGCGTAATAGGCAGTAAGCCTTCTTCTTTTTTCTGCATAAAGAATGGGATAACCGAACCACGAGAGCCCATTACGTTACCGTAGCGAACAACACTGAAACGAATATCTTTAGAACCTTTAATATTGTTCGCAGCTGCAAACAACTTATCCGAGGCTAGCTTAGTTGCACCATACAAGTTGATTGGAGCACATGCTTTGTCTGTAGAAAGTGCAACAACATCTTTTACGTTACATGCTAGTGCCGCACTGATTACGTTTTCCGCACCATCGATGTTAGTTCGAATACATTCTGTAGGGTTATATTCTGCAGTATCTACTTGCTTAATTGCTGCTGCATGAATAATTACATCCACACCTTCACAAGCTTGAATCATACGATTACGATCACGAACATCACCGATGAAGAAACGTAATTGCGGGTAATCTTTTTGAGGGTAGTTTTGCTTAATTTCAAACTGCTTCAGTTCATCGCGTGAAAATATAATGATTTTTTTTACGTCAGAGTAACGCTCAAGAATTGTTTTAATGAACTGTTTACCGAATGAGCCTGTGCCACCAGTAATTAATACTGTCTTGTTGTTTAACATATTTATTCCAATAATATTTGTTAATGCATTGGTAAATCAAATCTTACCAAATACCTTTTGTATCAACGACTAAAACGCCTTTCGGCAGTTCGATTATTTCCTTAAACTCAGTATGGTCAACAAGCAAAACTGCTATATCTGTATTGCTAATAGCAGATTCAATCTGAATCAATTGCGAATTTTCAGATATACTTTTAGGTAATTCAGTTATATTTGGCTCTACAAAGTTCACTATTGATGGGTGACTAACAGCAATCTGCTGTGCAATAGTTAAAGACGGGCTTTCTCGCAAGTCATCAATATCTGGTTTAAATGCAAGACCAAAACAGCTAATACGCACTTCAGCAGCGGTTTTAGTTGGATTTGCTTGTAAAAACTCAGCAACAGCCAATCTTACTTTATTAAGAACCCATTCTGGTTTTGCATCATTCACTTTACGAGCTGTATGAATAAGCAGTGCCTCTTCTGGAGTTTGAGAAACAATAAACCATGGGTCAACGGCAATACAATGACCACCTACACCAGGGCCAGGCTGTAAAATATTAATACGAGGATGACGATTTGCTAGGGAGATTAGTTCCCAAACATTAATATCCAGTTTGTCACAAATAACAGAAAGCTCGTTGGCGAATGCTATTTGAACATCACGACATGAGTTTTCTGTTAACTTTGCCATTTCAGCGGTGCGAGCATTGGTAATAACACATTCACCTTGAACAAAAGTTTTGTATAGCTCTACAGAACGTTCCGAGCAATGAGTTGACATGCCGCCAATAACACGGTCGTTTTCTACTAGTTCGCGAACAACATGACCAGGTAAAACACGCTCGGGGCAGTGTGCAACATTGACATCTGCATTTTCACCAGCAATTTGAGGGAAAGTTAAGTCACTTCTTGCTTCAGCTAGCCATTCTGCCATTTGCTCTGTTGCACCAACAGGAGATGTCGACTCTAGAATCACTAAATCGCCTTTTTTTAGCACTGGAGCAATAGCTTTACTCGCAGCTTCAATAAACCTTAAGTCGGGCTCTGGGATTTCGCCTTCAACGCACTTTTTAAAGGGCGTGGGTACTGCAATCAAAAAAGCATCAGCGGGCTCTGGAGTAGTCACAGCTTTTAAGTAACCTTCAGTTACTGCTGCGTGTACAATCATATCCAAATCAGGTTCTACGATGTGAATCTCACCGCGGTTAATGGTATCTACTGCATTCTGGTTAACATCGACACCAATTACTTTTTTCTTACGGGATGCAAACATCGCTGCTGTCGGTAATCCGATGTAACCTAAGCCTACAACTGAAATTGTTTCAAAAGACATTATGATTTCCTAAAGTTTTATTTTGCTAATTCGTTTAAAATTCGTTTGCAAGCTCGGCCATCTCCGTAAGGGTTGTGTGCAAAGCTCATTGCTTGATATGCGGCTTCATCGGTAAGTAATGTATGTAAACTCGTTGTAATAGTATTTACATTAGTGCCCACTAACTTAACCGTTCCCGCTTCAACCGCTTCTGGTCGCTCGGTCGTATCACGCATTACCAACACAGGTTTACCTAAAGAAGGCGCTTCTTCTTGAATACCACCCGAGTCGGTCAAAATGATGTGAGCGCTGCTCATCAAGTAGATAAATGGCAGATATTGCTGAGGTTCAATAAGGTGAACATTATCAATGTCAGCAAGAATGCGATTCACAGGTTCACGTACGTTTGGATTAAGGTGCATCGGATACAGTATTTGCGTATCTGGATGCGCTTTAGCAGTAATGGCAAGTGATTCACAAATACGCTCAAAACCACCGCCAAAACTTTCACGGCGATGGCCCGTCACCAGAATCAGCTTCTTATTTTCGTCTAAAAATGGGAACTGTGCAGAAAGCGTTGCGTTCAAATCTTTATCAGAATCAATTTTGTTTTTCACCATCAACAGCGCATCAATCACCGTGTTACCGGTAACGCTAATCTCTTCTCGGTTAAAGTTTTCTTTAAGTAAGTTTTCTTTCGATGTTTCCGTCGGCGCAAAGTGGTATTTGGTTAACGCGCCTGTTAATCGGCGATTACCTTCTTCTGGCCACGGCGAGTAAATATTCCCTGTACGAAGGCCAGCTTCCACGTGACCGACTGCGATTTGCTCATAGTACGCGGCTAAACTTGCAGCAAACGTCGTTGCCGTATCACCGTGTACTAAAACCACATCAGGTTTGAATTCTTCTAGCACGGGTTTAAGCTCTAACAAAATACGGGCAGTCACTTCGTTGAGTGTTTGACCTGCTTTCATTAAATTCAAATCGTAGTCGGGCGTAATTTCAAACAGCTCTAAGACTTGGTCTAGCATTTCGCGGTGCTGAGCGGTCACGCAGCACTTTGCTTCAAAGCGATCATCGGCCGCTAGAGCATGAACAAGAGGCGCCATTTTGATGGCTTCTGGACGCGTGCCAAAAACCGTAAGGATTTTTTTCTTAGTCATTTTATGAAGTTTCCAACCGACAGGTGAAATTAAAAGAGGTGATTTTTAAAACTTTTAGCCTCAGCATTTAAAATAGCACTAAGACATTTTTTATTCATTTTGAGACAGTCTATTTTAGACAATCCCTGGTAAAACTATATTTTGCTACCTTTTTAAAAACCGCCACAATAGGCCGCCAAAAGCAACCTTTCTGTAGTTTGTAGCGCTTTTTACTTGTTACCCATTTGCATTTGGGTATGCTACCGCCCTTAGGTTTGGCTCCTAAAGGCAATAGTAACAAGTTGTTCGCTTTTATGCGGTTTTCTTACGATTTTTAATTCGCGGTGTATTCTAGCAAAGTAAGTGCATATTAACCAGTTTGAAATTCTCCTGTCTGGTCGAACATCTTACCAAGCATTTAGCCAACGGAAGCATTGTACGTCTTGTAGGAACTGGGTTCCTATGTGGTACCTGTTTTCTTGTGCTGCGTCGCAGTAGCGCTTTTCTATATCAATGAAGATGTTGCCGTTGCGGTATAGCGAAACAAAGCTTGGGTTGTTGTTTACCGCCAGCAACGCTTTAATTTCAGTACGTGTTAACCCTTGTGGGTAGTGGTTAACAAGCAGTTTCAAAAACTCGCCAATGCGCCCTTCAACCCGTGCTATCTCTTTTTCTAAAATAGTGACCTTCTCTTCCGTTGTCAGTTTTTTTAGGCTGGTATCGTCCATGTTACCCTCTCTTAATTGTACTTTTGTTTCTTGACGTTTTTTGTCTGTGTTGTGGCTGCAGATTCGTTTTACTTTGGGTTTGCCATAGTTTTGGTAAGCCCGAACAAACCAATGCTCACTTTTCAGAATCCGTGCCGGGCGGTTTGGATTGAATGAGGGCCTTAATCCGCGCTTCAAACGGGTTGGTTTTACTGTTGGCTTGAAATTCTGCGAGGGCTTGAGTAACAGGCGTTGGTTGAGAAGCCGTTGGCTCGGCCGCGGGTATTGTTTTTTCGAACTCTAGCGTTTGTTTAGGCTTGGTTGTTGATTTAGCTGCTTGTGTGGATTTATTGGCCCCTGTTTGCTTAAGCGCTTTTACTTGCTTAGGCTCTTTTGCATGCTTAGCCGGGCTTGTTCGCTCAAAAGCTGGCAACGAATAACGCTTGGCTTTGGCTTTAGCGCTTCTTCTTAGCCAGCCATTCACAAAGTGGCCGATGTACTCAAAGGGTTTGCGTTTATCGGGGTTGATGTACAACCAAGCTTGCATGGCATGCAGTTCTTGCAACACATCTAGCTTTGGGTAGGTGCGTTTTAATATGTCGTAAAACTCGCGATAAATCGGTGCGTTGCCCTCTTTGGTGAGTAGTTCAATCACGGCTTCACTCTTTAAGCATCCGTGCTTGGCACTTCCCGTCTGGGATGTAGCGCTCTCTTTATCTTTGTCATGACTGGGCTCTTCACAAGGAATGTCTGTTTTATGTTCTTTATGAAAGATTATGTGTGCCGAACGATCACTCTCCGTGTTGGATCTTGAGTCACCCAGGCGAGTGTCTGAATGTTCTGTTTTCTGTGCATGTACTGGTGAGGCTGGCAATGAGCTTGTTTGTTCTGCTCTGGCGTTGTTTAAGTCAGCCTCCTCTAAATCCGACTTAGTTTTGTTGGTTTGGCCTCGATTCACTTTATCTTTATCGGTTATGTCTAAGCTCCTATCGATTTTGTCTAGACAACGGTCAGTTTTGTCTAGGTCTCTATCGGCTTTATCCAAGTAGCGAGCCGTTTCATATAGATCGCTCTGCTGAATGTGGTGTCCGTTGGGTAGGCGTAACTGGTATATATTGCTGCGCTGGCGGCCTGAATCGTCAAACCGTTTTATCCGCTTCACAAACCCTTGCTTTTCAAGTTCATTAACGTGTCGCTTAACGGTTCTTACCGACACTTCGCAGTACTGCGCTAAGTAATTTAACGAAGGGAAACACACGCCCCGCGCGTCTGCGTTGTCGGCCAATTTTAATAGCACCAACTTGCTGATGGGCGAACCGGTTTTCATTGGGATAAAAGAGAGAATAAGAGAAACACACATGGGTAAAATTCCTTGTTGAATGGCTGTTTGTATTGGCCTTGGTCTAGCGATTGCTTTTGGCCTAGCTATCACCCTAAATTTGGCGATTGGGTGGCTCTAGCTAAAGCAACTCGCTGCATAACAAGTTATTAACACCACTTTTTTAGGCATTGGGGGCGAAGATAGGGCGAGGTAAAAAGTAACAAACAGTGTTTTTGCTGCTTGCTCTCATCGATATGCAACAAGAAGGATGATTAGGTTGATAACCTTCGAAGCGTCTCTCACTTTTCTGGGTTCCTCCGCTTTCGTGTTGTTACCGCCACCCCCAATCCATGCTCTTGAAGTACATTGATCTCCCCATACAGCAATAAGGTGCTTAATGAAGGCGATTGTTTCTCTTTTTATTTCAGCGTACCAACCCAGCATGGCGAGCATCGAATGCCGTTATTTTAAAGACCCGTGCTTTGAAGATCGGTATTTCGAAGACCGGCACCTTGAAAAGGCTTGTTTCGAAAACTTGCTCTTGGAAGATCCCTGCTATGAAGATGTTTGCTGGATGATCAGCCGAGCGCGGCGAAGCCAGCCATTGGGTTACTGCGTGATGTATTTACGTTATGTGAACCACCACTCTGGCTATGCAAAAGCCGTTGAAGCCAGTTTGCGACAACACATCGCCTTACACCCTGATTTAAAAGAATCGTTATCAACGTTTTTAGTCACCTGGTTACAACAACACGAGGATTTATTTTGCCAAACACTCCACCAGCAACTGATCGAGTTCCACACAAGCGGATAGAGGAATCTGCTTTGCAAGAGCGGGATTGTTCGCAAAAACAGGCTTGCACCAAAGAACGAATTGACTCGCAACAGCGGGCTAGCAAGGTGGAGCTCATTCCTTCGTTAGATCCTTGTTTGCCTTCAGCATCTTATTCTTTCAGCTTGGTTTCGGTTTTACTTCGTTTGCCTCATTGCCCGCCCTACTCTTTTATTACGGTGCATTGCAGCGCCACGCCGCCACAGCAAGATGTAGACGTAGCCGAGATTCGCCGATGGCATAAAAAGAAAGGCTGGCGCGATGTCGGGTATCACTTTGTGGTTCGTCGCAATGGGGATATCCAATTGGGCAGGCCGTTGTCGCAAACCGGCGCGCATGTGAAAGGACACAACAAGAGCAATATTGGGATTTGTATGGTCGGCGGCTGTAATGCTGCTCTGCAGCCGGAAGATAACTTCACGCTTGCGCAGCGTAAGGCACTGTTTGGTTTAATGGCTGCGTTGCAAGAGCAGTTCTTGATTTCAGATGAGAATGTTAAGGGGCATAAAGATTGGGGCGTGAATAAAGCGTGTCCGGTTATGGAGATAAAAGCAGATGCGGGATGCGAGTAAACGAGGTGCGAAGAGACTAAGAGCGGATGCGAGTGACGGGTAAACGAGTAGCGAAAAGCTTGAAGAGCAGTAGCGGGATACGAGTGAACGAGATGCGAAGAGATTAAGAGCGGATGCGGGTGACGGGCAAACGAGTGGCGAAGAGACTAAAAGCAGATTCCAGACACTTCGTTCCTCGCCTCTAAAGCAACAGAATGGCGGAATGACGAGAAAGGCAAGAAAGGCGGTATATAACCATCAATAAACCAAGGAGCAGTATGACATTGTTCGAGAGAATATTCGGGAGCCAGTCTTCTATTAGCAAGGGGTTAGATGCACTCACCAACACAGGAGATGCGATGTTTTTTACTGATGAAGAAAAAGCGAAGCACAAGCTGGCACTGCTTAAGGCGTATGAACCTTTTAAGTTGGTACAACGCTACATTGTGTTGTTGTTCACCATTCCTTATGTGGCATTGCATGTGATGGTAATTTTGGGTTGTATGCACGGCTACGATTGGAAGCCGTTGGGGGAAATGACCAATGAAGCGTTTGGCTATCCGGTGTTAGCGGCGATTGGATTGTATTTAACGGGAGGGGTTATAAAGAAGTAGATACGAGTAACGAGTAAACGGGATGCGAAGAGCTAAAAGAGCAGATGAGGGTAACGGGTAAACGGGATGCGAGGAGCCTGAAAAGCAGATGCGGGTATCGGGTAAACGTGATGCGAAAGGCTTAAGAGCGGATGCGGGTAACGAGTAAACGAGATGCGAAGAGCTTAAAAAGCAGATGAGGGTGAATAAAGAATAGATACGAGTAACGAGTAGCGAGATTTGAAGAGCGGAAAAGCAGAGATGAACATTGGATAACTTTTGAACTTGCCCCGATTAGAATCCGTCATTCTAGAATTGAGGAACGAAATATCTGGAATCTCAATGTCATGTCCAATTTACATGCTTGGTACTCACGACGAAAAGAGATTCCCTATCACGCTCGTGCCTCGCTGTAGGGAATGACGCCGTTATTTTTTACTATTAGCTGAAGAGATAAGATACGAGTAAACGAGATTCGAAGAGCGGCGCTTTTCGTATCTCGCCACTCGAACCTCGTATCTACCCTTTAGCTCTTATCTTTTCGCTACTCGATAACTCGAATCCCGCATCTGCCTTTCAGCTCTTCGTTTACCCGGTTACTCGCATCTCGTTACTGCTCTTTAGCCTTTATTTTTTGTCGCTCGAATACGTGTAGTTGTAGTAACCGTAGCCGTATGAGCTTGATGCTTTCTTCTCGATGGCGTTGAAGATAACGCCTTTCACTTCGATACCCGATTGTTCGAAGCGGTGACGAGCCACATCAATCTCTTTAATGGTGTTTTGGCCATAACGCGCAACCATTAATGTGGTACCCGCAAAGGCGCCAACAATACTTGGGTCGGTTACTGCAAGTACAGGCGGAGTATCAACAATCACCAAGTCATATTCTTTCGATGCCCATTCCATTAGCTCTGCAAAGCGTGGGTGCATCAGCAGCTCAGATGGGTTGGGTGGCACTTGGCCACGAGTAAGAATATCTAGGTTTTCGACCGGTGTTGTTTTAACAGATTGAGCGAACTCTTGCTTACCGCTCAATACATCAGAAAGGCCGTTGTCCCAATTCACACCAAAGCTTTGTTGTAGGTAACCTTTACGCATATCGGCATCAATCAACAACACCTTTTGGCCTGTTTTTGCTGCTACTGCGGCAAAGTTGGTCGAGATGAATGATTTACCGATACCCGGTGCAGGGCCTGAAATCATCAGAACGTTATTTTTCGCTTCTAACATCGCGAAGTGCAAGCTGGTACGAAGGCCACGCAGTGCTTCAACCGACAGATCCGCAGGGTTAGATTCAGCAAGCAGCGCTTGAGTCCCTTTGGTCTGCTTTTTCTTCGATTTAAAGCGGTTTGTTAGTTCTATCTGCAAATCAGATTTTGGTACCGCTGCGTAAACTGGCAGGCCAATTTGTTCGATTTGATCTGGGTTTTCAACACCTCGGTGGAACGCCGCTTTTACTAACACAAACGCGACACTTAACATGCCACCGAGTAGCGTTGCTAACACAACAATCAATGGCTTCTTCGGTTTAACTGCGCCAGCATACGCTTGAGCGTCATCTAAGATACGAACGTTACCCACCGTACCAGCTTTGATAATGCTCAGCTCTTGAACCTTGTTTAAAAGCTGGATGTAGATTTGTTGGTTTACTTCTACGTCACGTGTCATACGCAGTACTTCACGTTGTGTTTTTGGCAGCTTTTGCACTTGCTTGTTTAAGCGCTCTTTTTCGCCCAATAGCGTTTTGCGCTTATCAAGCAATGCCTTGTATGCTGGGTGATCTTTAGTGAAACGTTGGCTGATTTCGCTCTCTTTGAACGTCAGCTCATTCAATTGTGCTTCAAGCTCAACCATTACCTTCAAGGTTGACTGTGCTTCTAAGCCCAAATCGATCGATTCGTTCTCTTGGCGGTAATTGTTTAGTACGTCTTCATAGCCGGTTAACTCAGATTTGATGCCTGGAAGATGGCTTTCTAAGAAAGATAAGCTCTTCTCTGCTTCCGCTGAATTACGCTTCACATTTTGTAAGAAGTAGATCTGGCTAATGTGGTTAAGTATTTCAGAGATCTGTTGCTTGTTTTCGCCTTCAAAGCTTAGCTTCAAAATGCCGGTTTGCTTACCTTGCTCAGACAGAGACAAAGAAGCTTTCAACCATTCAATCGCTTCTAGTCGGCTACGCTTGCCAATCGAGAATTCAAAATCGTTATGCGATTCAAAACCGGCCACAAACAAGCTGTAATCGTCTGCTGTCGCGAGCTCACCCACTTTACCCTTCAAGATAACGCGTTCATCGTCACGAACTAGTTGGTAAGTGCCTTTTTCAGCATCAAGAATCTGAATCGTGTGCGCGTAAGCGCTCGCATAGCTTGGCAACGCAAAACGACTCACGGCAATGTGGTTGATATCGCCAGTTAAGCGTGCGAACCCTTTACCAACAATCGGTGCATAACTCGGTGCGGTTACGGTGGTTAAATTGAATTTATCAACCGTTTCGCCCAAGATCATACGAGATTTAATGATCTCCACTTCTGTCGTGGCAGAAGACTCTTGAGAAAACAACTCGCCCATATCGCCGACCATAGAAGAAATGCCACCAGAGCTCTTCTCTTCAATTTGAATCAGCGCATCCGCTTTGTAAATGGGTGTCGAAAGCAGGGCAAACGCAATACCAAGCACAGCAAAAACAAATGTGGTCAGTATGATTAACCATTTAGCATCTAATAAGATACCAAGCAGTTTCCCTAGATCTATCTCATCAGAGTTATCTGTGTGTGATTGCTGAGATGGTTGTGTTGTCATCAGATTACTACTTCCTAAACTAGTATTTTGAAGAGAAGTTAAATACGGCTTATGTGCTTCTCTTTTATATGATTCTATTAATGGCTATTCACATAGCTTAGCTGGGTATCTCTAAAGCTTGACTGGCTATATAGAAAGCTTACGAGCTTTGGCTAACGCTTAACTTTCTTATCTCTTATCTCTTATCTCTTATCTAAAGCTTTTTCACCCAAGCTTGTGCGGCTTCGTCAATCAGTTTGTAAGCATATTCAAACGCTTCACGGCTTTGACGATGCGGATCAGGAATGTCTTTCTGACCAATCCACTGGCCAAACAACATGGTTTTACCACGCGCTTCTGGTGATATTTGAGTGAGCGCTTCTAAATGGCCCTTCTCCATCACCAAGATCAAATCATACTGAGCACAAAGCTGCGGTGTGACTTGTTGAGACTGGTGATTTTCAACATCGACACCATTTTCAGAGGCAATCAAAATCGCCGTTTCATCTGCTGGCTTACCAATTAAGCGACTTTTTTCGGCAGCAATACCTGCAGAGGCCACCTCTTTGTTGGGAAGCAACTTTTGAAGAACGCGCTCTCCTGTCGGGGAACGGCAAATATTACCCACGCAGACGACTAAAATTTTATTAAACATAATTCACTTATGACGTTAGTTTTTCGTAAACCGAGCGCATTTATAAAATTGACTCACTTATAAATATAAAAAATCAGGTCACACGTGAAATGTGACCTGAAGATTAATCTATCTTAGCCTAAGGCCAATTACGGATACGTAACACACCTTCGGTTAGGTCATTGAAGCCAGAAATGGTCGGTACAAGCTGCCCGATAACACGGTTCCAACGGCTGATTGGCGCGGCGGTAACATAAACAATGTCGTAAGGTTTTAAATCAAACTCGGTGCCAATCACCAATGCAGAGGCATCTTCCATATTGAGTTGGTAGATATCGGCCATGCGTTCAGATTTATCATCAGAAGTGCGAATCACGAACACGCCCGTGGCATCTGCCGTTAATTGGTTAATGCCGCCAACGTTGCTCAGTGCTTCCGTTAAACTCATGCCGACACGGTCGATTTTCAACAGTTGTGGGTCATTCACTTCACCCATAACAAATACTTTTTGATTGTCGTTACGCGGCACGTGAACAATATCACCGGCTTGCAATAAGCGGTTTTGCGTTAGGTCACCACGCTGCATCAAACCATAAAGCGAAAGGTTCTCTTCCACGCCATTGCGGGTTAATGAAACATTACGCCAGTCGGCGTCTTCAGATAAACCACCAGAGCGGTTCACTGCATCCAATAATGTTAAAGGGATATTGGTAATCGCTTGTTGGCCAGGCTTTGAAACTTCACCGGTAATGTAGGTTTTCTTAGAGCGGAAGGCAGCAACGTTAACATCAACCTGAGGGCTTTCAATGTATTTCGCTAAGCGGTTTGCAATATCAGTGCGCACTTCACGTACGGTTTTACCGGCGACTTCAACGGTACCAATGTAAGGGTAGAAGATTGTGCCATCAGCATGAACCCAGTTGCCCGCTTCGGTACTGCTACGGTAAGAACCCGCAGGAATGGTCAACTCAGGGTGATCCCAAATGGTGATATTTAGGATATCACCCACGCCAACTTGGTATTCATATTTGGCGATATCAACGTCTAACTCAGGGTTAGCTTGTGAAACCAATAAAGATTCATTTCGGTAGCTTGATACCGTTTGAGCCGTGAGTGGGTAAAGATTGACCACATCAGAAATATCAGACTCTTGTTGTTCCTCTGAAGGCTGAATCACATTCTTATTGTCAGTCGAAAGGTGTGTTCCTGGAGTCGTACAGCCTGCGAGCAATGCAGGAAGGAGCGCTATAAGGAGGCGATTTTTATTAATCTTCATTTTAACCAAGTTCATAGAAACGGAATGTGTCGTGATATCCCAAAAGATACCCAAAGGAAGTTAAGCGAGTCATTTTATCAGCTACGCAGTATTTAATAGAGCTAGGGAGTGAAAAAGCTGTGATCTTACTCCCAATTACGATTGAAAAGTGGGACGCTACCGCCCCTTGATATTCCGCGACATCACACTGCGTTGTTAATGTGCCTCTATCTATTTGGAATTGAGATAGAAGTTTTTTGTCGCAAACCGTGTCAAAGACCGTACTTTCACGCGGTTATTTTATTGCGTAAGCATTATCCACAATCTGTGCTTATTATCAACCTAGTTGAATGGTTAAAGGGTAGATAAGAGCAGTATCGAGATGCGAGTAAACGAGATACGAAGAGCTTAAGAGCAGATGCGGGATTCTAAAGAGCAGTATAGAGATACGGGTAAACGAGATGCGAAGAGCTTAAGGGCAGATGCGGGATACTAAAGAGCAGTATAGAGATACGGGTAAACGAGATACGAAAAGCTTAAGAGCCTAAGAGCAGGTGAGAGGTTCTGCTCTTTCCTTGCTCTTCGTATCTCGTTACTCGTTACCCATATCTATCTTTTCTCGCTCTTCGTATCTCGCTACTCGTTACCCATATCTATCTTTTCTCGCTCTTCGTATCTCGCATCCCGTTACTCGTATCTGCCCCTAAATCTACTTCACGCTACTTGGTCTTTGGAACCAAGGTGAGCGAGCGTCGGTTTGATCGAACAAGTTGTATTGCTTATTCAGCACTTGTCCACCATCACGAGTCAGCGGTTGCCATGTGAATTGTGAACGGCTTGAGCTTGGCTTAACCGTGATTAAATCAAATGGAATCGATACGTAAAAGCCTTTGGTGTAACTGCCTTCACCGTACTCTTCTGTCGTCATGTCGGTTAAGCTGACAAAGGCGCCGGCGATAACACCGCTCTTGAACTGCTTCGAGAAATCGATACGAGTACCGATATCTCCCGCTAAGAATTTACCCACACCGACTTTAAATAAAGTGTCACTTAAGAAATCCCACTGCGGCATGTAGTAACCGGTAACGAACCCGGTGGTGCCTTTATCAATCACCTTGTAGTAAGCCTGATCTTTTTCATGGTATTGCAGTTCTTCATCAAACGTACCAAACCAACTTTCTGGGTCGCGCTGACTGATGGCTGTCATGTCGGCACCAATTGCCCAGTTACTGTTGTATGGGCGGTAAAGTACTTCACCACCCACACCCGCAAACATGCTCTCTAGGTAGCCACCGTAAGCTTGGGTATAGATACCGCTGCCGTAGTCTTCGAACCACGTCAGTTGCAAGCGGTCTAAACGAACCGGTTCGTCAACGTAAGAACGGAAAAGCGTTCGAACTCGTGGCGTTTGCGCTGTGCCATCTGTTGGAATTTCATAATTAAATTTATCGTAGTTGTCGATCAAGTTAATATACAAAGAGCCAGACAGCTCAACATTGTTGGTCGCCCAGAAAGACGCATTGGTGTATAAGCCTAGAGCATATAGGTAAAAATCTTCCGCAGATCCAAAAGATTGTGCCAAGTTGGGCGCGACAGACACATCGAAACGTTCTTTGCCGTCGTGATAAGTGAGCGCCGATTTCGATTCGACATCACTTAGCTGCACAGCGTCTTGAATATCCGAGTCCAAATACTGGTATGTAGCGACTTGCTTAAATTGATTGGCATCGATAGCGGTTTGATTTAACTCGCCTGCGTTGCTGGTTTCAACGATCTTATAGGTGTCAATATAGTCAGGGACATGGTTGGCAATCACCGTTGCACCACGTTCCAGCGCAACTTCTCGATTGCGGTATTTCACCTGCTCGCCTTTCACAATCAGCGTATTGTCGTCGACCAAGATCTGCGCTTGCTCATAACCTGCAACGGTCTCAAGTTCTTCCGTTAACTTGGCCAGTTCAACGTCATCCATGCTGCTTGTTTCGCTTGGTCGCAAAGTTGCCGCTTCGGTATCTCGCCACACGGAGGCTATTTCATTAAAGTTGGTGGTTAAATCAAACCCCATGGTTAGGGTGTCACCACGTTCATAACTGACTTTTGCTGTCGCCCAATCACTAAAGCGATACAAAGCGCCCACATTCCAAGGGGTATGCTGAGTCATATCAACACCACCACGTACCACTGGGTAATCTTGTGAATAGTCATTGCTGTCGTATTCAAGCTTAAGCGTTAATGGCTTATAGGGCGTTTGATATTCTAGGCCACCATAAATAGCTGCATCGCCCTTGAACCAACGCTCAAAATCGACGCTGCCACCGTTGCCTTTGAAGTCAGACGGTCGTTCACAAAATCTGTCACTGGCTTTACAGAATGGATTGGTAAAGTTACCACTGGTGCCCATGTAGCCCCAACCCATGCCTAACGTGACATCAAGTGGGCCAAATCGTTTGCTCGCCGCGACAAATTCACCATCAAAAAGGCCCGTACCACCAAAGTCACGCACTCCAACGGAAAGCTCTGGTAAGTAGTAGCCCTCTTCCATTAAGCGAACTTTAAAATCGATGCCTTTGTCAGCAAGCGTATTACAACCACTGAATGAGTTTTGCGAGCAATCTTGATCCCCGCCACCGTTATAAAGCAGATCTTGAACTTGGGTATAGCGAATGGTGGTTTCTAACCAAGGCATCAATTGCAGGCTAACGTTATAAAAATAATATTCGTTATTGAACGATGCACTTAAGTTGAATTCGCCTTCTGGAGCCATACGCGCGGTGGGCATTTGCATTAAACCTACACCACCAAAATTGGTTTGAGAGTGTTTTAGCGTTGGCGTACTAAAGCCAGAAACCTCGACTTCAGAAGGTTGTTGCTCTTGCGTGGTGGCAGAAAAGTCTTCCGCATTAACAGCAAAACTGCTGACAGCCAGTAAAGCACCCGTAATCGAACTTGCGAGCAGAGTTAATGGAAATGATTGAGTAGCCGACATTACAGATTAACCTTATGACGTAGAAGTTCGACAATGTCTTGATTCAAAGTGGAAAACTCAGAAGGGAGCGAATCAAAGGCAAGAAAAATAACAGCCCCGGGAGCAAAATAAGTAGGCTTACTGTTCCAGTAGGCATAACTGATTTCATTCACTTGCCCATCGGGTTGGATGACAAATGCCGTGCTGTTATCAGCAATATCTAGCAGCTGCCCTTTTGGCAACCGCGTTAAATAGTTATCTAGCTGAGCGTGTTCAACCAAAGACAGCGTGTGAGCTTGCTTTACTGCCCCGACGACATTCACAGAGGTTGGGCGAGCGGTTAGATATAACTCAAAGTGCTGTTGTTCCGTTGATTTGGCATTAGCCTCTTGCGAAGCTGGCTTTCTTGAAACTAATAAGGGATTCTTATCTGCCTGAGACATCACTGCGTTGTTGTCTAAGTCAACAAAGTAACGTGTTTGATAATCAAAAGATTCGAGCTGCTTAATCACAGATTTTGCTTGTGGCTCTTGTAAGGCTAAATGCTCGAGTGTTTCGAACACTTGTTGCTTTACCTTATCTACCTGCGGTTGAGCATTGCGATCGAATAGCTGAGCAGACAAAGGGAAGTACCCTAACGCGCCATTCGCATTGGCATCCGTTAATACTTGATCTAAGCGTGCAGGTTGCGAATATTGCAACGTGATACCTTGTACCGGTAACTCGACCGTGAGTACTGGAACTTGGCTTTGTGCCATGACAAGTGGTGGCACTAGAACGCTACAAACCGTAAGTGCTGCTTTGTACCCTAGTTTTTTTAAATAATTCATTTTATTCACTCACCACTTTATTACTTAGTTTGATGGGGCTTTGACTTATTCGTTTGATAAGGCTTTAGCAATGTCAGCTCTAAACGGGTCATATCAGGGCCAAGGTATTGAACTGTTTTGACGACCTGTCCCTGTTTATTTACCCAATACTGATTCTCAATATCTTGCCCTAGGGCTGGGTAACGGATCTGCTCTACAAACTTGCGCGCTTCAATGTTCGCTATCGGGGTTTGTACGGTTTCTTCACTAATGTATGTTCGAACGATGTTTGCACTGTAGCCAAATCGGTAATCTGGTTGCCAATCGTAAGTTGCTTGCCACTCTTGAGCCTTGGGCGTTACCGACAAATCAAAGCTCGGTACTAATGCATTGGCCGGTTTAACGGTTAAACCAGATAGGTTTTCATAAGGCAGCAGTAAGGTTTGAACCACTCGTCCATTTTCCGTCACGATCATGGCTTTGTCTGATGACATCCATTTGAGCTGTTCAGCCCCGGTTACAGGATTTTGACCAACAAAAGCCAACACCATAAAAATCTTGCCTTGTTCGTTAATTTCAGCGTAGATACTCGCGTAAGGCAGGTCTTGAATATATTCGGCAGTGGTACTTACGTCGGCATCACCAAAGAGAGCTTCATTAAATGTGGCGTTAAGATCTTGGAACTGTTGTGAGCAACCAGAAAGTAGTAGCCCTAAAAATACGATAAGCGGTTTGAACATGATTATTTTGCTTCCTAGCGAGGATATTCAGGACACTTTAATATAAAAAAACCATTTTATGCTTTCACATAAAATGGTTTTATACAGACTACAACTATAAATTAGTTAGTTGTAGTTGTAGTTGTCGCGCCGCCGTCGTTAGAAGCAACAGCAACTGCTGCGCCTACTGCGACTGCTGCAGTTGTTACTGCTACTGTTGTTGCTGTACCCGCTGCTGCTGTTGATGCGCCAGCGCCTGCTGCTGCACCTTCTGCTGCTGCAAAAACACCGCCAGAGAAGCTAACAGCTAGTGCTGCCGCTAAAGCCATTTTTTTCATAATGATTCCCATTAATATAAACGTTTATATGCTGAGGTTAAAAATGTACTCAACTGATTGTTCAGCTTAAACAATCAATTGATAATATTAGTGAATAAACGTGTTCAAGTAAATGCATAATTTGTAGACAGAAATCATTTTGTATCTCGCCTATTATCACAACCCTATGCTCCCTCTGTATTCTCCCTTCCTTTATCGCTATACTCCTGACCTATAGTTTTTCGCCCAATAACGAATAAGAGTTCAAGATATGCAAGAGTTAGTTCCATTTGTTCAAGAGAATATGATTTTAGCCATCGTATGGATCGGCTTGGTTGTTGCCATCATTGCGAACGTTATCAAAACATCAAACGCAGCCTACAAAGAGATCACGGCAGCGCAAACCACACACATGATTAATCGTGAAAACGGTGTTGTGGTTGATATTCGTACTAAGGATGAGTTCAAGAAAGGCCATATTACTGACGCAGTTCACATTTTGCCGTCAGATATCAAAGCAAATAGCTTTGGTAGCCTTGAAAGCCACAAAGCAGACCCAATCATCGTAGTATGCAAGACAGGTCAAACTGCTCAAGAAAGCGCTAACCTACTGGTTAAAGCCGGTTTCGAAAACGTAAGCGTACTGAAAAGTGGCTTAGTAGCTTGGAGCGAAGCTAACTTACCTTTGGTTAAAGGTAAGAAGTAGTTAAAGGCAATAAACCGTTAACGACAAGAAGCAGGCTGACCTGATTACACGAATATGACTTTAAGGTTTTGTTCGGCAAATATAACGAACAAAACCTAATTATAAATTTTTAAGGACAAGAAAATGGCTGAAGCAGCACAACAAGACGCACAACAGAACTTCGCAATCCAACGTATCTTCCTAAAAGATGTATCTTTCGAAGCGCCAAACTCTCCAGACATGTTTCAAAAAGAGTGGAACCCAGATGTAAAACTGGACCTAGACACTCAAAGCCGTGAGCTTGGCGAAGGCGTTTACGAAGTCATCCTACGTCTAACTGTTACCGTTAAGAACGCAGAAGACACTGCATTCCTTTGTGAAGTTCAACAAGGCGGCATCTTCTCTGCAAGCGAGATGGAAGCGGGCCAACTGGCGCATTGCCTAGGTGCATTCTGCCCGAACATCCTGTTCCCATACGCTCGTGAAACAATTTCTAGCCTAGTGGTTAAAGGTACGTTCCCACAATTGAACCTAGCACCAGTAAACTTTGATGCTTTGTTCATGAACTACCTACAGAGCCAAGCTCAGCAAACTGAAGGCGAACAGGCTTAAGTCTCAAAGTAGAACTTAACTCTAACGATTCAAGAACTAGTTAGCTTTTAAATGCACATCGCAACTTCTGCGATGTGCATTTTTTCTTTACACTGTACTAAGATTGAAAGCTCTTCTTATTTTAGTGGATAGCTTTTCCTCCTTAGTAGAACACTTTCTTCTTAATAGAGAGTTTCTATAGAACTCTTCGATCTCCCTCATTATTTTTAGGTGGAAGCATGACAGAAACAACTCGCCCGACTCACGCGACAGATGCTTACGGTAAAGACAGCGCTTACGGTAAAGACAGCGCTTACGGCAAAGACATCGCCATGACTGTGATAGGCGCAGGTTCTTACGGAACCTCTTTAGCGATCTCTCTAGCGCGTAACGGTGCCAATGTTGTTCTTTGGGGACATGACCCTGTTCATATGGCTCGCCTCGAATCTGAGCGTGCGAACAATGAGTTTCTACCCAATATCGCTTTCCCAGACAGCTTAATTATTGAGTCAGATATAGAAAAAGCCGTGACTTCAAGCCGAGACCTTTTGGTTGTCGTCCCGAGCCACGTGTTTGGTATCGTTTTAAATAGCCTTAAGCCTCACTTAACAGAGAACTCTCGCATCTGTTGGGCGACCAAAGGCCTAGAGCCAGAAACAGGCCGCTTACTTAAAGATGTCGCGCACGATGTGCTGGGTGATGGGTACTCGTTGGCGGTTCTATCAGGACCTACTTTTGCCAAAGAGTTAGCGATGGGCATGCCAACGGCTATCTCTGTCGCTTCACCAGATGAAGTATTTTTAGAAGAGCTGCAAGAGAAGATCCACTGCGGTAAAACATTCCGCGTATACGCAAACTCAGATTTCATCGGTATGCAGCTTGGCGGCGCAGTGAAAAACGTTATCGCAATTGGCGCAGGCATGTCGGATGGTATTGGCTTTGGTGCTAATGCTCGTACCGCACTGATCACGCGTGGTTTAGCTGAAATGAGTCGCTTAGGCGCTGCACTGGGTGCACAACCCGAAACCTTTATGGGTATGGCAGGACTGGGCGATCTAGTACTAACCTGTACTGATAACCAATCACGTAACCGTCGTTTTGGATTGGCTTTAGGTTCAGGTAAAGACGTCGATACTGCACAAGAAGAGATCGGCCAAGTGGTCGAAGGTTATCGCAACACTAAAGAAGTTTGGTTATTATCCGAACGTATGGGCGTTGAGATGCCAATTGTTGAACAAATCTATCAAGTACTGTATCAAGGGAAAGATGCACACTTAGCGGCACAAGATCTGCTTGCTCGAGACAAGAAGTCAGAAAGATAGTAAGAGCAGATACGAGATTCGGGTAATCGAGATGCGAAAAGAGTAAAAGCGGATTGAGCGCTTAAAAAAGGCTGCTTTTCGTTACTCGCATCTCGCTACTCTAATCTGTTCTTGTCGCCCTTCGCATCTCTCATCTCGCTACACGTATCTGGTTTAAAGGAATGGATGGAAAAATGAAACACTGTGAACAGCAAAAGGTTTGGCAATGCATTGTGAAGGAAGCTCGACAGCAGTCAGAGCAAGAACCTATGCTTGCGAGTTTTTACCATGCCACCATTATCAACCACGAAAGCTTAGGCGCTGCGCTAAGTTACATCCTAGCAAACAAGTTAAAGACAGCTTCAATGCCAGCAATGGCGGTGCGTGAAGTGGTTGAACAAGCATTTAAGCAAGATCAATCGATTATTGATGCGGCTGCTTGTGATATCTGCGCGACGGTAAATCGAGATCCTGCGGTCGAGATGTACTCGATGCCTCTGCTTTATCTGAAAGGCTACCACGCTTTGCAAGGTTACCGAGTGGCTAACTGGCTATGGAAGCAAGGACGTATTGCACTTGCTACTTACCTACAGAACCAAATTTCGGTTGCTTGCCAAGTGGATATTCACCCAGCCGCTCGTATCGGTAAAGCGATCATGCTCGACCACGCCACCGGTATCGTGATTGGTGAAACTGCCGTCGTTGAAAATGATGTCTCTATCCTTCAAGACGTTACTTTAGGTGGTACCGGTAAAGAAGGTGGCGATCGTCACCCTAAGATCCGCGAAGGCGTGATGATTGGTGCCGGTGCTAAAATACTTGGCAACATCGAGGTCGGTGAAGGCGCGAAAATTGGTTCTTGCTCTGTGGTTCTGCAAGCCGTACCGCCTCATACGACTGTCGCTGGTGTTCCTGCAAAAATTGTTGGAAAACCGAAAACTGACAAACCATCTTTAGACATGGATCAGGGGTTTAACGGTCGCTCTCAGAACTTCATCCATGGTGATGGGATTTAAGAGCAGATTCGGGATGCGAGTATCGAGATACGAAGAGCTCAAAAGCAGATTCGGGGTTCGAGTAACTGAGATACGAAGAGCTTAAAAGCAAATGCGGGATTCGAGTAACCGAGATGCGAAGAGCTTAAAAGCAGATTCGGGATTCGAGTAAACGAGATACGAAGAGCTTAAAAGCAAATGCGGGATTCGATTCAGCGTAATTCGAAAAATTAAGAGCAGATGAATACAACTAAATGACGATAATGATGAAACAAATTCTAGCTATTAGCCGGACTCTTTTGATATCTGCCAGCCTTTGTGTTGCTCTGTTATCTACGTCGTCATTTGCTGCATCTCAAGGTGAACTGAAAGGCGTATCAAGCGAAATCTCTCGTCAACAGAAAGCGCTCTCTTCCCAACAAAAGAAACTCGATAGCCTACAGGCAAACCTCAAAAAGCAGGAGCTATCCATCGCTTCACTTGAAAAAGCAATTCTCGATAGCAAAGCGCAGCTCAATACCGCTAATGCTAATATTGCTAACTTAGACACAAAGATTAAAGCACTCACTGCCCAGAAAAAAGTCCAGACAGACAAGTTAGAGCAGCTCATTCAGACTTACTACATGACGAGTCGAGCTAAGGCTTCTTCTCACATTCTCAACACAGGTGTAGAAGAAGACCGCATCAGTCATTATTACCAGCACCTTGCCAAAGCTCGCTCCGCAACAATTAAAACGATTGAACAGACACAACTTGAGTTAGAAGAAAGCTACAAACAGCGTCAGCTGGAGCAAGAACAAATCGCAACGCTGTTAACGCAGCAGACCACTAAGCGCGATACGCTAACCAAAACCCAAACACAGCGTAAGAAAACTGTTGGCAGTATTAAGAAGAATATTTCTGGCGACAAAAATTACTTGGCGGAGCTTCAGCGAAATGAAACTCGCCTAAAAGCTGAAATAGCGAAAGCAGAGAAAGCGGCTCGAGAACGACGTAATGCCGTCCCTATGGATGGGTTAGCCAAACGCAAAGGCAAACTGCCTTGGCCGATCAAAGATAAAGTTCTACATAACTATGGTTCACGCCAAACGGGCCAAATCAACTGGAAAGGCATGGTGATCAACGCCAAGTACGGTCAGCAGGTAAAATCCGTTTATTCAGGTACGGTGGTATTTGCCGAGTACCTGCGAGGTTATGGTTTAGTGGTTCTTCTCGACCATGGTAAAGGTGATATGACGCTCTATGGTTTTAACCAAGCACTACTGAAGAAAGAAGGTGACAAGGTTAAAGCGGGTGAAGCCATCGCGCTTGCAGGTGACACTGGCGGCCAAACGCGCCCATCACTGTACTTTGAAATTCGCAGAAACAGCCAAGCTCAAAACCCAAAGAGTTGGTTGGTTCGATAAAGAGCAGATGCGGGATGCGAGTAACCGAGATGCGAAGAGCTTGAAAGCAGATGCGAGATTCGAGTAACCGAGATGCGAAGAGCTTGAAAACAGATGCGGGATGCGGGATGCGGGATGCGAGTAAACGAGATGCGAAAAGCTTGAAAACAGATGCGAGATTCGGGTAATCGAGATGCGAAGAGCTTAAAAGCAGATACGAGATTCGAGTAGCCGAGATGCGAAGAGCTTAAAAGCAGATGCGGGTGCGAATGCTCCAGATACAGAAGGGTTAAAGTAGGTACGAGGAAAAGGTACTAATTAATCTTGAGCAACCCAAAAGAGTTAAGAGGCCTTGAACTAGTCACGTACAAAACCTCGTCATTCCAGAATTGAGGGACGAAATATCTGGAATCTCAGTATCATATATTATTTGTCATGTTTGATTCACCACAACATAAAGATTCCCTATCACGCTCGTACCTCGCTGTAGGGAATGACGTCGCTATTTACAATGCGTGATGAAGACATCGATACGAATAACATATTAACCAAGAGCTTTAAAAAGCGAGTGCAGTAATCGTATTAATGAGTAACCACCGCTCTTCGTATCTCGAATCTCGGTTACTCGCATCTGCTTTTAAGCTCTTCGTTTACTCGAATCTCGATTACCCGCATCTGGCGTTAGCTGTTCAACGCCCTTACACCATCTTCCAATAGTGTTAGTTGCTCAAAACCTTGTGCTGTCGCAATCGGTTTAACCGTCGCGATCATCTGCAGCATTCCTTGATGTACCACTTGCTCGGTAATTTGAGCTTTTGGAGACATCGCAGATTGATATGCCAACCAACCTGATGCAATCAAGTGAAGAGACGTCACCATCGACTTCATTTCTGCATCTGTTGCCTTGAGCAAGTTCAACTCAACAAAGGCTCTCATAATATCGACAAGGTTGGTTTGCAATCTTTCTTGCACAGCCATGTAATCAAGGTGGAGTTTTTCATCACGTGACAATATTTCAGGTAGATTCGCATAGAAAAATCGGTACTTCCACATTAGCGTGAAGATAGAATCTAAGTAGGTCTTTAATAGCGTCAGGCTTTCTTGCTGGCCTTGAATCGGTGAGAACCTTTCAAGCAACTCTGTCGAATAGAGAGTGAAGATATCACGGACAATTTCTTGTTTGTTGCGGAAGTGGTAGTAAAGATTACCAGGGCTAATTTCGATATGCTCAGCAATATGATTGGTCGTAATACTGCGCTCGCCGTGCTCATTAAAAAGCTCTAGAGCAGCATAAACAATCTTGTCACGTGTTTTCATTAGTAATTAGTATCCCTATCCGTTTAGTGGCTCAGTATATCGCCACTAAACGGATAGATCGAGCTGTTAACATCTGGTCGAATTAGCAAGCGCTAAAATTCACCTTCAATCGATCACACCTTTAATCCATCACACCTTTGAACAATCGCGGCTGTAATCAATCGCTGCCAAACAGGTCTCGTGTATACACCTTATCTGCAACGTCTGATATTTCATCGACCATTCTGTTGGATACAATCACATCAGATACGGCTTTGAACTCTTCTAGGTCAGAATAAACCTTCGAGTTAAAGAAATGCTCTTCTTCTAACACAGGTTCGAACACGACCACTTCAATACCTTTAGCTTTTAAACGCTTCATGATGCCTTGGATCGACGACGCACGGAAGTTGTCTGAACCGGCCTTCATGATCAATCGATAAATGCCCACCACTTTAGGCGAGCGCTTAATAATGGACTCCGCAATAAAATCTTTACGGGTGCGGTTCGCGTCAACAATCGCACCGACAATGTTGTTAGGTACATCTTGATAGTTTGCTAATAGTTGCTTGGTGTCTTTTGGTAAGCAGTAGCCACCATAACCAAATGAAGGGTTGTTGTAATGATTGCCAATACGAGGGTCTAAGCCCACACCTTCGATGATCTGACGAGAATCCAAGCCATGCGCTTCCGCGTAAGAATCAAGCTCATTAAAATAAGAAACTCGCATCGCCAAGTAGGTATTTGAGAAGAGTTTTACTGCTTCCGCTTCTGTAGAGTGAGTAAATAGTACGTCGATATTCTCTTTTTCTGCGCCTTCAACAAGAAGGTTTGCAAACACTTTAGCTCGCTCAGAACACTCACCAACAATGATTCGTGATGGGTGTAGGTTATCGTACAGGGCTTTGCCTTCACGTAAAAATTCTGGCGAGAACATAATGTTTTCACAGTTCAAATCTTGCTTAACGCGCTCAGTATAACCAACAGGTACCGTTGATTTGATCACCATCACGGCATTCGGGTTAACCATCATGACGTCACGAATCACCGATTCTACTGAACTGGTATTAAAATAGTTCGTTTTAGGGTCATAGTCGGTTGGCGTAGCGATAATAACGAAATCGGCATCTTGATACGCTTGCTTATCGGTTGTGGCTTGAAAACTCAAAGCACGATTAGCCAAAAACTCTTCAATCTCAACATCCATGATTGGCGATTGCTTGTTGTTCAACATCGATACCTTTTCTTCGACGATATCAACTGCTACCACGTCATGATTCTGCGCCAACAACATCGCATTGGATAAACCTACATAACCGGTACCCGCAACTGCAATTTTCATGATAATACCTATAATTTCGAGTGCTTACTGCGCACTTACCTAAGACTAATCTGCTCATATCATACTCCGCTTAAGGAATTATTCCACTAGCCCGTCTTTGTCATTCCTTGCTATACTTGCGGTAGTTTTATATTCAAAAGAGTAGGGAAAATATGATTATCGTAACTGGTGGTGCTGGCATGATCGGCAGCAATATTGTGAAAGCACTCAATGACGCAGGCCACAACGATATTCTAGTTGTCGACAACCTCAAGAACGGTAAAAAGTTCAAGAACCTTGTAGACCTAGACATCACTGACTACATGGATCGCGACGACTTCCTAACTCAAGTTATGGCTGGCGATGATTTCGGCCCGATTGAAGCTATTTTCCATGAAGGTGCTTGTTCAGCAACGACCGAGTGGGATGGTAAGTACATAATGCTTAACAACTATGAGTACTCAAAAGAGTTACTGCACTACTGTGTTGAGCGTGAAATTCCCTTCCTATATGCCTCTTCAGCTGCAACTTACGGTGAGACAGATACTTTCATCGAAGAGAAAGAGTATGAAGGCGCATTAAATGTCTACGGTTACTCTAAACAACAATTTGATAACTACGTTCGTCGCCTAACCGCGGATGCTGTAGCGCATAACGAGACGTTACCTCAAATTACTGGCTTCCGTTACTTCAATGTTTACGGTCCACGTGAAGATCACAAAGGCAGCATGGCCTCTGTTGCTTTCCACCTAAACAACCAAATGAACGCCGGTGAGAACCCTAAACTGTTCGCAGGTAGCGAAACATTCCAGCGTGATTTTGTGTATGTCGGTGATGTTGCAGCAGTAAACCTGTGGTTTTTAGAAAATGGTGTTTCTGGCATCTTTAACTTAGGTACCGGCAATGCTGAGTCTTTTGACGAAGTTGCCAAAGCGGTAATTAAGCACCACGGTAAAGGTGAAATCGAAACGATTCCTTTCCCTGAGCATTTAAAAGGCGCTTACCAAGAGTTCACTCAAGCTGACCTTACGAAACTTCGAGCAGCTGGCTGTGATGTGGTATTTAAAACTGTAGCGCAAGGCGTTGCAGAATATATGGCACTTCAAAACAAATAAGTTTTAATGCTCAATATAGCTTTGATACTCAATAATAACAGCGGTTCAGATAATGAACCGCTGTAGTAGTGATTATGACCCAAAGAAACGATTTTGATCCAAAAGCCTATAATCCAACATTCAACCGAAGCTTCCTAACGCCTAAATTTTGGGGAACCTGGCTCGGGGTTATTGCTGGCCTCCCTCTTGCGTTATTGCCTCTCAAAGCTCAAAAATGGCTTGCTAAAACCATTGCAGCTAAACTCGCAAAATCTCATAAAGGTCCAGCCCACCGGAGTCGTGTTAACTTTGAACTCTGCTTTCCAGAGAAGACATTTGAAGAGCGCGAAGCCCTGATTGAAAAAACACTGTTTACTGCATCACTATTTTTCATTCGCTTTGGTTTATTGAGCTTAAAACCTGCTTCGTGGTTAAAGAAGCGTTGCCATATTAAAGGCTTAGATATATTACAAGGCCACATTGACGCTAATGAGAATGTCATATTAATGGTGCCCCACTCGTGGGCGATTGATGTTCCAGCCATTCTTCTTGCGTCTATGGATATGCCAGTGTCTGCCATGGCAAAGAAACAGAAAAATGATGTTTCTGATTGGCTTATGCACAAGCAACGTGTTCAACACGGTGGCCGTGTATATGAGCGTTCTGGTGGAATAAAACCATTTTTGAAATCAATTCGTGATGGCTATATCGGATACTACCTGCCAGACCAAGATCATGGCCCCGAACATAGTGTTTTTGTCGATTTTTTCGCGACAAGAAAAGCGACTCTGCCAGGTTTAGGGAAAATAGCGAAGCTATCTCGGGCAAAAGTCTTGCCATTGTTTGCCTCAATGAATACGGAAGACGGCTCTTTTAATATCGAGATATTACCGGCTTTTGAACTCGATAAAGGCGAAGAGCAAGACGCAAGAACGTGTAATCAAGCTATCGAATATTTTGTTGGGGACAAACCTGAACAGTACATGTGGATACTTCAGCTTTTGCACTCTCAAGAAGATGGCAATAATTACTACAACCTCTTCAAACCAAGATACAAAACAGACTGGCGCATAAAGTAATGAAAAAGATCCTAATTATTGGTCCTTCATGGGTTGGCGACATGGTTATGTCTCAATCACTCTATATTGTATTGAAGAAGCTTCACCCTGAAAGCCAGATAGACGTGATTGCTCCTGGGTGGTGTAAACCAATCCTTGAACGTATGCCAGAAATACACCAAGCAATTGAGATGCCTATTGGCCATGGCGCATTTAATTTATTGGGTCGTCGAGAGATAGGTAAATCTTTGCGCGCAAACCAATATGACCACGCCTATATTTTACCGAAGTCTGCTAAGTCCGCCCTTATCCCTTGGTTTGCCAATATCCCACTGCGCACAGGTTGGAAAGGTGAGATGCGCTATGGCCTATTAAACGACCTGCGCCCAAATATGAAGTCATTTCAATTCATGGTTGAGCGCTATGTTGCCCTAGCCTACACCGAAAAAGAGATGATTGACTCTTCATCGCTGGGTGGCCTAGGTACTCTTCCTCGCCCTCAATTATTCATTAATGAAACGGAACAAACAGCAACCATTGCCAAATTTAACCTAGAGAATGACAACTCAATTATTGGCTTATGTCCAGGTGCAGAGTTCGGCCCAGCCAAAAAATGGCCGGAAGAGCACTACGCAGAAGTTGCAACTCACATGAGCCAAGCGGGCAAACAAATATGGCTATTTGGCTCACAAAAAGATCTCGAAACTTGCAACAACATCAAAGCATTAGTACCTAAAGAGCTACAATACCGTATTCATGTTCTAGCTGGCCAAACAAGCTTAATTGAAGCTGTTGATTTACTGGGTGCGTGCGACACCGTGGTTGCCAACGATTCCGGTTTAATGCACGTCGCTGCTGCAGTCGGTTGCAATGTCGTTGCGGTATATGGTTCAACATCACCTAAATACACTCCACCGTTAGCTGAGAAAGTAGAGATTGTGCATACCGACATCGACTGCCGCCCATGTTTTAAGCGCGAGTGTGAATTCAAGCACCTGAAATGCCTTACTGAGCTATCTCCTAAGCAAGTGCTCGATAGCATTCAAAAACTGGAAGCCATTTCGGTCAGCGCATGCTAATCCGCATTCTTTATACAGCTGTGCTAACACTAGCAGCACCAATCTTGCTATTTGGCTTATATAAAAATAAACCCAATAAGCCTAAGTTTGGTGCTCGCTGGAAAGAGCATTTTGGTTTCACTCCAAAGTTAGTCAGTGACGTATCTCCCATTTGGATTCATGCGGTCTCTGTTGGTGAAAGCATTGCCGCTGTACCTCTGATTAAAGAACTAAAGAAACAAGCCCCTAATCAACCCATTTTGGTCACCACAACCACAAGTACCGGGGCTGAGCAAATCGAAAAGCTCGGCGATATTGTTGAACACCGTTACATGCCTATCGACTTTAGCTTTGCTGTTAAAGGTTTCCTAAAAGCGATAAAACCAACACAGATGCTGATTATCGAAACCGAGCTTTGGCCAAATACGCTTAACGTGGTGCATAACGCAAGAATTCCAATTACCGTCGTTAATGCTCGTCTATCAGAGAAGTCATGTAACAACTATGCCAAGGTTCAACCGCTATTTAATTTGCTGCATCCCTGTCTAACCAAAATACTTTGCCAAACTGAATCTGACGCTGCACGCTTCGAATGTCTAGGTGTAGATAAAAACAAATTGGCTATCACTGGTTCAATTAAGTTTGATATTCAAATTTCAGACGAAGTAAGAGAAAAAGGCAAAGCACTAAGGGCTGAGCTTGGTGCAAACCGTCCTGTATGGATAGCTGCCAGCACTCATAAGGGTGAAGATGAACAGGTGTTGGATGCCCATCAGAAGGTTCTAGAGGCACACCCAAATGCACTTCTTATTATAGTTCCTCGCCACCCAGAGCGATTTGATAGTGTGTTTGAGCTTTGCCAAGCACAAGGCTTTGAAACCGTCCGCCGCACAAGTCAATCATCACAGTCCGAATCAACCCAAGTGTATCTTGGCGATACGATGGGAGAAATGTTGATACTAATTGGTGCTGCCGATATCTGCTTTATGGGTGGAAGCCTAATCGGAGATAAAGTAGGTGGGCACAATGTATTAGAGCCCGCAGCTTTAGGGGTACCTGTAATTACAGGGCCAAGTTACTACAACTTCACTGAGATAGTGGAATTGCTAAGCCAAGATTCTATATGTGAGCTAGCGAAAGATAGTAATGAACTAGCACATAAGATAGCCCAATACTTTCTGGCTCACGAACCCAAGCAATCAGTAGATCATAAGAACTTGTCAGTGTTATCAAGCTATACCAATATCGCCCAGAACGTTGCACAAACCATATTAGAGTAATAACAATGAAAAACATCATTACTTACCAAAGAATAAACTCAGACTACGAGAATGTTTGCTACGTAAACTCTATCTTTGCTCTCTTTCTCTATCTCTACATCAACCAAGGCGACAAGAATACTCTATTTGTAAGCCATACCGACTTTGAAGTTCTACTCAAAGCAAGCCAGCTAAATAATGTGATTATTGTCGACACTAAGTTAAATAATAACTGGGACTCTCTAGCCTATAAATTTGGTGCCTTAAAGTATGACATTTCTGAATTTATCGCCAAGAAACTCTTTTTTGGCCATGACCATTTAACTTATGCTTTTTTGTTTGATTTGGAAAATGGCTCTGTTCTGGAAGATGGGGCTGGCAACTATACCGGGCCGATTCCTTATAAGAAGCAGCTAAAGCGCAGCTTCAAAGGAAGAGTAAGCTCACCACTCGGCTATGGACAAGATATAACTTCTGTTTACTTGTCTAAGCCAGAGCAAATTGATCGCTTGTTAAAGCCCAAAGCTAAAGTTTTTGATGTTCCTAAGATGCTTGAATATACAAGAGAGCAGAGCCTAGAACTTGTAATGGCACATAGTTTAACTTCCCTCAGCCATCAAAATATTCTCTTCACACAACCAATCAGCGATATTATTAGCGAAGAGGGGAAGGTTGCCTTATATCAAGAAATTGTCGATAGGTACTCGATTACAGCAATCAAACCACACCCACGAGAAACCACGGATTACTCAAAGCACTTCTCATGCCTTGTGTTAGATAAGTTTGTACCTGCGGAAGTCTTAATCTCACCAGATGATACGGGGACAAGTTTATATACTCTGAGCTCCACCTCAGTTCTCAACCTTAAAGAGGTAAACACCAGTCTTTCTGTGGAACTACTGGCACCTGACTTACATAGTTTCCTCAAACAATGGAGCATCACTAATAATATGGAAATAAAATAATTGATCGCTATGTCGACATTACGACTACTGATAAAGATTTCCTAGGGAATCATAAGAGCGTTTCAAATCAATTTCAATTTTTTGAGAGTTACGCTCTATATCAACCGATTGATTAATAACTTGAGAGACCAAATCATCAAAATCAGTATAACTAATAAGATCAATGCCTAAACCTTTAACTAATTCGCTCTCGTTAGGTGTGTTTTTTTGTACAGCTATTATGCCCCTAGAAAATCTCAAATAAGTTCTCGCTGTCGAAATACCACCTCTTCCTTGCAAAAGGAAGACTGAGCATGACATTACAAGGTTCGAATAAGTTAGGGAGTTAGTTGCAATTGGGAAGCCTATATCAATCTTTACTTTCCTGATTTTCCTCATATAAAGTGCATATAGATCAATAATAACCCGAGCCTTTCGGTTGTTTTTATTGGTGAATATATGAAATTTGAATTCATCTAACAGGTTATTTCTATTAAACGAACGAATAATATCGATAACTTCTTTTGCTGAGAAAACGCCTTGTTTACTACCAATTAATACACTTTTTTCTGAAGAGTCATGCAAAGATCCAATATCATATATTCTTTTTAGTAACTCCAAATGCTCAACAGGCATAGTTCCAAATGGATCTCTACCTTCTATAATATCAAAATCATTTCTTTCCAAGACAGACTCAAGAGGCTCTCGATAAACACTTCCAAGAGATATAAAGTTTTTAATTTTAGGTAAAACATTTACACAACTTTCACCAATATTTAGCTTATTTGACTTTGAAACTTTCCCATTTTCTATTTTAGACAACTTCCACCGAGCTAACTCATCATCCGTCAAATAAATATAGATATTATCTCTAGTGTAAGAAATTATAATTTCTAAGTAACTTGAATTAAAAGAGTTAAGTGATATAAATGTTATTGACTTAAAATCAATAAATTGTTCAGGTAAGACATCTCTAAATCTAACTTTATGGACGCGACTATTCTCATTAGTATCCTCTATATCACCCAAACATATAAGCTCAATACTATTGGGATCAACACTGCATTTATTAATTAGCACATCAATATATAGATTTGTAAATACATGGTCAGAAAATCCAACTATGGCATGTTTATTCATTTTAAGTCCTAATATACTTAGTATGTGATATTTTCACCATTGGTTATTGACTGCTTGCTATTTAAACTCCAGAAATCAGTATATACTGCTGAAATGGTCACTCCAATATTATTTCTAATAAACTTATCATCATTTGATGTGTATGCTAATGATACGATACCTAATTTTTTTATAGCTATTGCATTAGTATAGGCTCTTTTGTTTACATCAATAGCATGAGCACTAAATGTTACAGCTGGTATTTTATTACTTACCAACCAATCAACTATGTTTTTTTCTTTAATGTTTATGTTGAAGACTATATTTTCAACTCCCAATTGAACAGCTAAGTCAAAACTTGATACATTAAAAACTTCCAGAATCATTCGGTTAGGGTAATTAAACATTTTCATTAATAAAGGAATATTTTTTATTTTGTCGACTACTAAAACTAAGTCTTCATTCTCTAAGAATAATTTATTTATTTCATGAATATTAACAGCTCTTGTTCCAGGGTTAAATTCAAATCCTCTAACTTCTTCATATGTTAGTGGTGAATCATCTTGTAATAGAGCACGACCTTCGCCATTGTAGTTCATCGCAGCCTTGAGTTCAGGCCAACTATGTACTCCTACTATTTCATTATCAGCTGTTACAGCTAAATCAATCTCAATAAGTTTCTTACCATCCGCTATTGAGTCAATTATTGAAGAAAGAGAATTAGTATATAAATGACTATATTTCATTTCATTTTGCGTACCACCACCTCCGTGAGCTATAACGGAGTAAGCATCACCGTAGGTGGAAGAGTTTATTTTATCAAGTATAGGTCCTAAGTTGGCATACTGTGAGACTCGCTCTTCTCCCTTTAGAATATTTTTCAAACTCCTTTTAATCCTTCTAAAGCTCATATGTAGCACCTCTCCTTACAACATTCAAATCATCATCAAGTATAAACTCTTCTTGTTTATTATTCTCAGAACTCAAAACCGATGATCCTAATTTTATCTGCTTGGCATCAATTGACATCCAGTCTCCTAATGTATGGACAAAATCTCGAAGATAGTAAGTTCTATCCAAGTATCTACCTGGTTTCTGATTGTTATCAATAAAGAATAATGGTACTTCTGCAGCCTCATAAGAAAAGTACTTGCCAGCACCGTGAATAAGATTAGGGTACTCTTCAGTCTTACTCAAACCATGGTCAGAAAAGTAGCATATTTTATATTCTAGATTTTTTTCCAATAAACAGTTTCTTATATCCTCTAAAAACATATAAGAGTTATAGATTGTGTCATCATAACAATCTATATGGGACTCAATGCCATCCAAGTGATACTTGCCTAAAGCAGATCGCTCTCGGAAATCCCAGTGAGACCCCATAGTATGAACCAAAAATAGTTTAGGTTTACTTGCAGGCTCTTTAATATGCTTTTTAATTAAATCAATTAATTCAAAATCACTTCCTGCTTTAGTATAATCAAATTGAAGATATTCTTTATAAGTTGCCCGATTAGCAATTGCTGCTATCGGTCGATCAGCATGCCCTAACTCACCTTGATTCGATAACCAATACGTTTCAAATCCTGCACTATTTGCTAGATCAACAATATTGAGATTAAAGTTGATTTCATTCGCATCATTACAAGCTAATATTCTAGGGATTGATGTCATCGTTTGTATGGCAGGAGCAATTGCTTCATGGACAATACTATAACCTTTCATTTTTTCTAGTGGCGGGGTTGTCGGTTTGTCATAACCATAAACATGATAATGGGATCGACAAGATGACTCACCAATAACAACGACGTATACATCTGTATTGCTATCTTTTCTTGATACCGCTTCCCACTCAGATTCTATTCTCATATTTCTCAATAGTTTTTTATACTTAAAGTACTCTGCAAAATAAATTAATGAGTTAAGTAGTGCATTGTATTTAAGAATTTTCAATGGAGCTTTAGCTTCTGCAACTTTTTCAATATAAATATACAATAAGGAAAAAATAGAAAGCGCTAATATAATTAAGGAAAAAAAAACCAAATAATTAAATAAATACAATTCACTTATATTGGATATTGAAATATACCACAGTAGAAAAACGTATATACCACTATAGACAATAGATAAAAAAAGCTTATTTTTATCTAAACTAGAGTAAAACTCTTTGGCTTCTGAAGGGTTTGACTCTAGTATTGAGGCTACACTTCCATAGCTAAGCCTTCCAAATACAGAAGAGTAGAAATAAGAAAAGAAGAATAAAACAAAAACAATAGGTAACAGAACCAATAAAGCACGTTCAAAAAAAATTGAAAGACCAATACAAAACATGGAACTAAACACACTTCTAGTTACAATCCCTTTAACTTTTGATAATGGAAAAATGTACTTTAACAAAGTATAATTAAGCCCGACAACAATTAGTAATGATGAAAGAAAAAATAAATATTCCATGTTCATAATTAATTCTATTTCTATCCTATTTAAATGTAAGTTTGCCAACAACCAAGTAAAACACATCAATAATCATTTAGACTAAATTAACATCACCTATAAAAATCAATTATATTCTCTGCCATCGAAAAATCAAAATTAGTATCAATATCAATAGAGCTCTCATTATCCATAATATACGCATAACCACTTTCAGAATAAGAAATACAGCCCAACCTTTCAAGATTACCGCTATCAAAAATATACAAAGCCCCATTTAAACGGTAAAACTGTTCAAGGTCTTGAGAACGTTGTAATGCTTCGGGCCTAATAAAGCTGCCCATAGATAAATCGACTGGCAATGTATTCGACCACATAGGTGAATGCTCACAGGGGGTAACGGAAACTACCGAATTTGCCTGCTTCTCTACAAATAGCTCAAGTGCTTCATCAATATGCTTAGATGTACGAAGTGGTGATGTAGGTTGTAACAAAACGATTATCTCAGCACCTTCCCTATACCTCTCAAGAGCATGTAGTAGTACATCTTCCGTTTTAGCGGTATCTGAAGCCAGAAAGCCGGGTCTCAATTCAGGAACGGGAAAGCCCAGAGCCTGACAAACATCCGCAATTTCCTTATCATCAGTGCTAACCACGACTTGATCAATATATTGACTCTTACTTGCGGCTTCTAGGGACCAACAAATCAAAGGCTTTCCAGCAAGAGGAAGGATATTCTTCCTAGGTAAACGCTTGCTACCACCTCGAGCAGGAATAAGAGCCATCACTTTTTTACCATCTATCATTACAAGATCCCCAAACTAAGGATATCTGATTGTGCTCGGTTAAAGTCATCCATACGCCCTATATCTAGCCAGTATTCATGAATAGGGAACATTAAAATGTTATCACGCTCATTCATATGTTCTTCAAGCAAAGTCGGCATATCAATACAGTGATTTTCAGGTACAGAGGCGATCACCTGAGGTGAAACTACATAAATCCCTGCATTCACAAAAAAACGCTGAATTGGCTTTTCGACCATACTGGTTATTTTATTACCTTCACCATTAATGACACCATAAGGTATCTGGTAATCGTACTCTCGAACACACATTGTCGCGTCAGCTTGATTCTCAGAGTGAAACTCTAACAATCGTTGAAAATCCACTTTCGTCAAGACATCACCATTCATCATAATCAATGGGAGGTCTTTGGGAAGACTCTCAGGCAACAAACCAAGAGCACCGCCTGTGCCTAGAGGAGATTCTTCATACACATAAGTAATATTAATCCCTAACTCAGAGCCGTCACCAAAATGTTGCTGGATTTGCTCTGGCATGTAATGTGTTGAAATATAGAAATTGACAAACCCGGCTTTGATAAAGCTACGAATTACCGTCTCTAAGATAGGTTTGCCACCAATGTTTAACATCGGTTTAGGACAGTGATCCGTTAATGGTCGTAAGCGAGTACCAAAACCACCAGCCATAATAAACACTGGATTCTGATGCTTAGGCTGATGCAAAGCACCATGTAGCGTTTCGAGCCCTATAACTTTACCGCTTTCATCAAGCAAGGGGATAGAAAGAATACCGCGACTCTCCATCAGAGCAATCAGTTCTTCTCGAGATGCCGTTGCCAGCGCCGTTGTTGGCTGAGTATTCATTACCTCAGATACCGGCTCGGTGAGTGGCAAATTATTCAATAAACCACGTCGAATATCACCATCGGTCACAACGCCGACTAATGACTGTTGCTCATCCACAACTAACACTACTCGTAATGCTTCTGTGTTGATTATTTCAAGAGCTTCGCGAATTGTGTTATTTGGCTTAATTAGCACGTTATTCCAACAATGACTCATTGCACACCTTGTTGTTATTCTGGGAAATGCTCACTACACAGAGGGCACTTAATATGACTTAATTATACTGCGAGAAGGATAACATATGCTTTGAGGTGAAAGAGATTTTGTCACAATAGCCCCAGCACCAACGATCGTCGACTCACCAATTGATAAGCTTTGAAAAACAGTAGCATTAGCACCAATATAGACATAATTATCTGTAAACACTTGCCCACAAAGTGTTGCATTCGGAGCGATATGGTTGTGCATACCTAGCTGACAATCATGCTCTACTACAGCTCCTGTATTCACTACACTAAAGTCATTAACCTTGGCTCCAGTTTGAACAGTAGCATTAGCAAACACTTGCACACCTTGACCTAATTCAGCGAATTCTGATACTCGTGCAGTTTCATCAACAACACTTTCAAATCGATAACCTAACTCAAGATAATACTCAGTAACCTTCTCTCGAATACGAGATTTAGGCATGATGCCTATTCCGTTAACCACACAAACGTCATCGGGGTGGTAGCCCTTGATATCACTATCTTTCGTTAACTGTTTCATCCCAGAGAAAACTTTTCGTTGCGATATATCATCAGGACAAATCACCGCAACTATCTCACGCCCTTGGCGAAGCAATATGTCTGCAAGCACGCTCGCATGTCCTCCGCCTCCAATTAGCACAATAGGCAACATAGAAGCAGCATTATTCAAAGATCAGCTCTCCGGCTTGATAAGCTTTAGAAGAAGAGCGTTCAAGCATATCCCAATAGCGATAAGGTGACATGCCATGACCCGGTCTCTTAATGGTGATATTTTCTGACGAAAACTCCTCACCTTCGGCAATATCACACGCAGCGACCAGGCTTTTCCTTGCGACCGCTTTGTTTTTCACTTCTGATACCGTTGGTGTTTTTACGCGACTTCCTAATGCCAACTCGACCTGTCGAATTGCGCTGACCATGGCCGTTAAGTCTTGAGGTTCAAGAGAAGCTTTGTGATCCGGTCCTTCCATGTTGTTATCTAGCGTAAAGTGCTTTTCAATCAACACCGCACCGCGAGCGACAGCTGCAATAGGAATCGTAATACCTTGACTGTGATCTGAATAACCTGCAGGTAGGTCAAACGCACGACCTAAAGTGTCCATAGCTTTAAGGTTAATCTCTTCCATTGGTGCTGGGTATTCAGTCGTACAGTGCAAGATTGTGACCTTACTCTTAAGCGCTTGTTGACCTTTATCAGAGGCATAAGCTTCCTGGAAGGCCTGCACAGAAGGTATGGCGTTGTCATCAGCAGTGTAACCAAATGCAATCACACCCAGCGCGATTTCGATTTCCGATAGTGTCGCCATACCAGTGGAGACAAT
The DNA here is from genome assembly GCF_026241515.1 of Vibrio sp. 14G-20. Taxonomy (GTDB): domain Bacteria; phylum Pseudomonadota; class Gammaproteobacteria; order Enterobacterales; family Vibrionaceae; genus Vibrio. The sequence goes on along the minus strand of NZ_JAPHPW010000006.1, from coordinate 157,488 downwards.
CAAATCACACCCTGTTCGAGCATGTTCTAGTACGAGAGGGGCATTAGTAAGTTCACCAGAAGGCAACTTCAAGCGAGTTAACCCTAGATCGTTCACTAAAAAATCTAGGCTTTCTGAATCAAAAGCGGTTGATAAAAACTCAATACCGAGTTGCTCACAATGCTTAACCAATTGATGGTGAGCATCATAAGAGAGCTCTAAGCGACTAAGCATAGCTAATTGCGACTCTTGTTTCTGCGTGTTGGTAACCTGATATTCCGCCTGTTTCGCTTCTTCAGTTACAAGGTTTTTTGCCTTAAACGTCTGAAACTTTACAATATCAGCACCCGCTTGATAGGCTGCATCAACAAGCTCAAAAGCCAGTTTTTCATCACCATTATGGTTCACGCCTGCTTCAGCAATAATCAGAGTCATACCGCTCTCTCTTTCGTTATTTGTTACTAAAAGCTAAATGTATAGCTCTCAGTTCGGTAAATCGTGGAAGGTTTTGCATGGATTGAAATCCAGAGTTTTGATCATCTCGATCACTTTTTCACTGGTATTTCCTTGTCCGTACGGATTCTCTATCTCTTCCGCAGCTTCCTTATACTCACGTTCATTCGCAGATCTGATAGCTCGCTCAATGTCAGCTCTGTTCGCCTCACAATGCAGCACGCTTTTTGCTGCCAAGCGACCTTTCTGGCGAGATCCAATATTAACAGTGGGAACATCAAATGCCGGTACTTCAATAACACCGCTAGAAGAGTTGCCAATCACAGCCACTGCATATTTAACTGCACTGAGGTAACGCACTTGCCCAAGCGAAGGAATTGCTAATACGCGATCAGGTTGGCTCGCGGCGTAAGCTTCTAGCATTGGGATAATGCGGCGACCACCATCATCAGCATTTGGGTAAGTGAGGATAACTTGATGCTCTGGGAAACAGTTTAAAGCATCCAATAAAGCTTGGAATGCCTCTTCAGGTGCTTCATTGCCGAGTGTCACCGGATGATAAGTCACTAAGAAAAACGGCTTAGTCAAAGAAAAGTTGAGAGATTCCCCTAACTCGCCTAATGACATGAAGTCAGCACGTTTAAGGTGGTCAAGGCCTATTGCACCGACATTTCTTACTCGCTCAGGAGCCTCACCCAATTGAATCACGCGCTGACGATATTCGTCTGTCGACGTACCATGCAGGTAGCTCAGTTTGGTAATTGCATGACGAATCGCATCATCGTATGCGCCTTCTGTAATTTCACCACCATGCAAGTGAACAATAGGAATACGCAAAATCATCGCCGTTTGAGCAGCGGCTAATGCCTCAAAGCGATCGCCAAGTATAACCAATACATCAGGCTGTAGACGTGCTAAAGAGTCCGAGAAGCCAAGGACACCAAGGCCCATACTTTTAGCTGTACCTACGGCAGAATCAGACGAAAGCAGGATTTCAATTTTTTCATCAATCTTAAATCCATCTTTTTCTATCTGCTGATAGGTCTCCCCAAACTCCGGCGAAAGGTGCATCCCTGAAACGAGAAGCTGCAGTGTTAAATCGGGATCATTTTGAATATCTTTCAAAAGCCAAAAGAGCAGACCATACTCTGCTCTTGTCCCGGTAAAAACCGCTACTTTCTGAATCTTGTTTTCCATTAAGCGCCTTTAGACATTTGAATGGGTGTGCTCGGAATGTTGACCAAATGCGCTTCAATAAACTCAGACTGCGTCAAGTCACCACGCAATGCGTTCTCGAACATAGGAAGACGATGCATCAACTGCCAAATAGGACGCGTCATGACACCCGCAGAGTTGGTTTCTTCCAAAATTTGAGCTCGTGATGCTGTGTCTGGGCAAATAATCGCATTCAGCCAATAATTCGACGTCGCGTATTCTGGTTCTGTCACGAATGTAAATTCTGAACCGGCGAAAAAATGTTGGTATTGTTCAGCCAATTGGCGCTTCTGAACTAGGTATGATTCGAGCACTTCCATTTGTGCACAACCCAATGCGGCATTCAAATTTGGCATTCGATAATTGAAACCAGGCTCATCATGATAAAACTCAAAAGGGTGCGGGACCTTAGCTGTCGTGGTCACGTGCTTAGTACGAGCACCCTGCTCTTGAGTTTTACACAGAACCATACCACCGCCACCGGTTGTAATAACCTTGTTGCCATTAAAGCTGATCGCAGCATAATCACCGAATGTACCTGTATGTTGGCCTTTATAGAAAGAGCCCAAACTTTCTGCTGCATCTTCCACTAAGACCAGTTGCCACTTTAAACATACGGCGACTAACTCATCGAGTTCGACAGGGTGGCCGAAAGTATGCATCGGAACCACAGCGCGGATGCGTTGTCTTGTTTGTCTATGGATACAACCTTTTTCAGTCAACTCAGCGTGTTGTGTTAGATAGTGGTCAACAGCTTTAGGGCACAAGCCTAAGCTTACCGGAGATATATCAACAAAAATTGGCTCTGCACCCATGTGATACAGGGCATTGCAAGTCGCAACGAAGGTCAAAGCTTGTGTAACAACCAAATCACCGCGTTGTACGTCCGCCATATAGAGTGCTGCATGTAGAGCTGCGGTGCCATTGACAGCAGCTACCGCCTTTGCACTTCCGGTGTAAGCTTCAATCTTCGATTCAAACTGATCCACAAATTTACCAACACTTGAGACAAACGTACTCTCAATGGTTTCTGTGACGTAAGCTTTCTCGTTGCCATTGAATGTTGGCGCATGCAAAGGAACAAACTCATTGGTTTGGTAAGTATCACGAACAAATTCAACTAATGATGCAGGTTTCATGATCTCTCCTACATTTTACTGTCTAGATATTTGCCTGTTTCTTTGTGTCCAAAGTCAGGAATCATAGTAAAGAATAGCTCGACGATTTGCTCTTTACTCCACTCTCGATCGGATTTCATTTGACCAATTGTACTTTCAAATAAATTCAGTAACTCTTGCTGATACAAAGGGGCGTTTTTAATAATGCCTAGGTTTGCAAAGCGCTCCATATCGAGTGTTTCTTTATCGGTAAAAAACTCTTCAAAGTCTTTCTCACCAGTAGTGTCACTAGACGTAAACAAACAAGGCCACTTGCCTTGTGATGGAAGTGTTTTCGCCAACTCACGGGCTTCATCTTCGCTTTCACAAAGATGAGGTTCGTAACCGCGTTGCTCAAGGTACTTCACAGCAATATCTGCAAATGAGATTAAGTGAAGCGCTTCACTAAGTTTAGGGAAGAAGATGTCTCTGTTTTCACCAAAAATACACGACATTAAGCATAACTCACCAGACTCTTGAGGCGTGACGAAGTAGCGTTTAATGTCATTTGGCGCCACGATAGGTTGGTTTTTCAATAGGCGTTGGTTAAAGCCGTGTAATAGGGAACCATCAGAGAATGCCACGTTAGCAAAACGTGCTGTCGAGATAGCCATCTCTTCACTTTTACGCATTAGGAACATCTCCATAATACGCTTTGATGCTCCCATCATATTGACTGGATTTGCCGCTTTATCTGTCGATACGCAAAAGTACTTCTTCACACCTGCATCGATAGACTGTTGAATGGTCTTGTCAGTATTAAACACATTCACATCGATCATACGCATTAGTGTGTACGGGTCTTTTTCACTACGTACATGTTTAAGTGCCGATAGGTTCAATACATAGTCATATTGCCCATCAGCTTTAATAAACGCATCATACTCAATCGAACCAATGTCTAAAGCAAATGTTTGGAAGTCACCATTGATGTAACCAAAAGAACTACGAATATCTCGAACCACCTCCACCATGTTATTCTCACTGATATCAACAACATGCAATTTCTTAGGGTTGCGTTTAAAGATCTCTTTAGTAACCGCTTGGCCAATGGAGCCTGCGCCACCAAGTACAAGGAAACAGGATTCAGAAACAATACGGGATAGCTCAGCTTCGTGACTAGCGATATCTTGTGTAAACAGAGCATCGGTACGACCGATGAGGGGTAAAATGGAATTCATAGTAATTTCACTTCGTCATATTATACATTTTATTATACGTAAACTTATACCTTACCTAAAGGTAAGAAAAACTCTCAGACCGCCATTTAATATTTCTTTTTTCTACTTCTTTCTCAAATGATCGCTTTAATCTATCCCAATTCCCCTGCTTCCAGTCATCACCAGGTTGCTGATAACACTTATCAAAATCAATAATCCACACCCTATCCTGATCATCAATCAAGATGTTGTGGATGTTAAGATCAGTATGATTAACTTGTGCCTCATGCATCTTACGAATTTCAGCACCTATCTTTTGGTACATTTCCTTAGGCAATGCCTTATCTCGTAAGATCGCCACTAGGTCTTGAGCATTAGGGACTTTTTCACTCAAAAGATCGGCTTTATAGGTGAGCCCGCTTTTCACCACTCGAGCAGCAATCGGCTTAGGGACGTTAACCCCCAACTTCTTAAGTACTTTAAGCAGTTCGAACTCTTGGTAGCTGCGAGTCTTCTCATCACCAAAGTATAGGTACCTGTCTTCAACAAGTTTGCCAAATAGGCCACCACGACGGTAATGGCGCAATGCTGCTTGAATAGTGTCTAACTCAACAAACCACGTCGTACCACGCCCGGTGGCGCTCCCTATGATTTTATTTTGCTGCTGCCAATATTCAGCGTCAAAGGCATGCTTTGCCTGATCTGGTGAAATTAATGATTCGTCAAACCAAATCACTTGATTGTCAAAGTTAAGCGTTTGCATCCTATCTACCTACCTAATTGCTTAGTTTTATTTTACATTCCCCTAGCCCAACTGCATAATTCTTATTAATCAATTTGATAGAGCTCACCTCATGCCTTTGTTCGAATCTGCCCCTAAATCACTCTGTATTTTGCGACTTTCTGCGATAGGTGACGTGTGCAACACCATCGCCACTGTTCAAGCAATTCAAAAGCAATGGCCTGCTACCAAGATTACTTGGATCACCGGAAAGTTAGAAGCTCAATTACTCGCTGCAATTGAAGGCGTGGAAGTGCTCACCTTTGACAAGAAAGCGGGCCTTGAAGGCTACAAATCGTTGTGGCGACAGCTCAAAGGTCGTGAGTTTGATGCGCTACTTCATATGCAATACGCACTTCGTGCAAGCTTTGCCACTCTGGGTATCAAGGCAAAATACAAACTCGGGTTTGCGGCCGATCGCAGTCAAGATTTTCAGACGTTATTTACCAATACCAAAGTGAGTTCGCCCTCTTCACTGCATGTCGCAGATGGGTTAATGGCCTTTGCTCAACACATTGGTGTTCACGATACAACGCTGAATTGGTCTCTGTCCTATAAAGAGTCAGACAACGCATGGGCACAGCAACAGCTCGACACCAACAAACCTAACCTACTCCTGGTTCCTGGCGCCAGTAAAGCCTATAAGAACTGGCATGCACAAGGTTATGTTGATGTGGTTAACCATGCCCGCAATCAAGGCTGGAATGTCATTCTAGCAGGTAGCCCAGCGCAGGTTGAAGTCGAGTTGACACAAGCGATTCAAGAAAAGCTAACCGAACCTTGCCGCAACTTGGTTGGTAAAAGCTCTATCATGCAGATGCTTGCTATTATTGATAAAGTAGAGCTTGTCATTGCCCCCGATACCGGCCCAACTCATATGGCGAATGCGATGCAAACACCGGTTATTGGTTTATACGCTCACCATAACCCACGCCGCGTTGGGCCTTACCACTACCTGCAATATGTGGTGTCGGTTTACGAAGAGGCGATACTGGCAGAGACGGGTAAAACGAGCCAAGATCTAAGCTGGCGCACACGAGCAAAAGATGAGCAAGCGATGCAGCTTATAAAAAGTGAAACGGTCATTCGCATGTTTGACCAAATAGTCACTGATATTTACCCACAATACCAATGCCTTAAACCGCACGAATAAGGAAGAAATCTTGTCTAAACCAACTTTAGCCGTTGCTTTAATTGTAAAGAATGAAGAGAAGCATCTTGAGGCATGCCTTAATACTGTAAAAGGTTGGGCCGATGAAATCGTCCTACTCGACTCTGGTAGCAGCGACCGCACAGAAGAGATCGCAAAGCAATACACCGATAAGTTCTACACCAATTTAGAGTGGCCCGGCTTTGGGAAGCAAAGACAACTTGCTCAACAATATGTTACGGCTGATTATGTTTTATGGTTGGATGCTGATGAACAAGTGACCCCGGAATTAAAACAGAGCATTTTAAAGGCAGTGGCAGAAGATAAACCTAATACGCTGTTTCAAGTAAATCGATTAAGTGCCGCATTCGGAAAATTCATCTATCACTCAGGATGGTCCCCAGATTGGATAGTTCGCCTCTATCGTACAGATTACACTCAATATAATGACTCTCTTGTTCATGAGAAAGTTGAGAATCAAAACTACGCGATACAAAAACTCGATGGGCGGTTACATCACTATACCTACGAGCACCTTCACCACTACATCAATAAAACGACAGGTTACTTAAAAGCCTGGACGGATGAGAGAGAAGGTAGAAAGAGTGCCGGCCTAACAACAGCACTAACTCACGCTTTTGCAAGCTTCATTAAGATGTATATTATTAAACGTGGTTTCTTAGACGGTAAGCATGGCTTTATTCTAGCTTGGCTATGTATGCACTCTACATTCGTAAAATATATCGATCTATACCTACGAGAACAGGCAAAGAAATAATGAAAACAACTTTAATCATTACAACTTATAACTGGAAAGAAGCCTTAAAATCCGTGTTAAAGAGTGTAACGCGCCAAACCGTTTTGCCTGATGAAGTCATTGTGGCAGACGATGGTTCTCGAGAAGACACCAAAGAAATGATTGACCAAATGCGTAATGGTTTCCCGGTTCCATTGATACACAGTTGGCATGAAGACCATGGTTTTCAACTCTCTATGAGCCGAAACCGTGCTATAGCTAAAGCATCTGGCGATTACCTGATTATGGTTGATGGCGACATGGTGTTGTCACAAACCTTTATCGAATCACATAAACGCGTGGCGAAACCAGGTTGGTTTGTCCAAGGTGGACGAGTGCTGACTGACGAAGCATGCAGTCGTGAAATCATGGAGAATGGATTAGTTCCTTCTGTCTTTAGCAAGGGGATCCGGAACCGTAAGAACTGCATCACAAATTCGCGGCTAGCTAACTGGTTCTCTTATGAACGCAATAACGACAACGCGACTCGCGGCTGCAATATGGCATTTTGGCGACAAGATGTTATCGCAGTTAACGGCTTCAACCAAGATTTTGTAGGGTGGGGACGTGAAGACAGTGAGTTCGTTCACCGCATGCTCAATTCAGGTCACTCTCGTCTATACCTTAAGTTTTCGGGGGTGGGTTATCACCTTTACCATGCAGAAAACTCCCGTGGCTCGTTACCTGAAAATGATGCCATCCTTGACAACACGATAGAAAAAAAATTGACTCGTTGTGAAAATGGTATTGAACAATTTTTGTTGGGAAAATCATGAGTAAAAAAGTAATCTACCCAGGAACCTTTGACCCATTGACCAATGGACATTTAGACTTAATTGAACGCACTGCTCATATGTTTGAGTCTGTCATCATTGGGGTTGCAGCGAGCCCTTCCAAAAAGACTATGTTTAGCCTAGAGGAAAGAGTCAACTTAGTGAAGCAGTCTTGTCAGCACCTTAATAATGTTTCCGTCGTTGGTTTCAGTGGGCTGCTAGTGAATTTTGCGCAAGATCAAAGAGCGAACATACTCATTAGAGGTTTACGCACAACTATGGACTTTGAGTATGAATTTGGTTTGACTAGCATGTACCGAAAGCTATTACCTAGCCTAGAGAGTATCTTTCTTACACCATCTGAAGAGTTTGCTTTTCTTTCATCAACAATAGTAAGAGAAGTTGCTATTCATAGCGGTGATGTTACTCCGTTTGTGCCTAAGCCAGTGAATCAAGCTATCTTAAAGAAGTTAAAATAGTTATGAAAAAACTAAAATACTACCTATCAAATACCCTATTAGCTTGGTTGCCATCAGCATATTTTCACCTATCAGCTAAACGATTATTAAGCTCCAAAAGCCAATATGATTATTCCTACCTCAAGCAAAGAGTTGATTACTACTGCAAGCTGCAAACAAACGTTGAGATCTCCCCTCGAGGTGGAACAAAAGTAGGGGACTTTAAAAAAACGGGAGGTAGTGCTTATTACTTTGACTTATTAAAGGTTATCAAGTGCTTCCCTAAACATGCCACCTTTAAATATGTTAACGGTGATGTAATTGATGTTCCCGAAGAGCCGAGCTTTCTCAAAAGTCGTCCAATTGAAGGGAATAATACCAATTCGATATTGCTAAAACTCAACGCTATAAGGCATTATTTTTTCGTAGATGGCGATCAAGCCTATGAAAGTAAAAAAGACATGCTAGTTTGGAGGGGGACAGGATTTAGACCTAATCGTAGAACACTTCTTTCAACGCACTTTCACAATCCCCGTTGTAATGTCGGTCGAGTAGACACGCAAGACAAAGAACCAGAACAATTGAGCTACGTAACACCATCAATGACAGTTAAAGAGCAGCTCAACTATAAATTCATCCTGAGTTTAGAAGGCATGGACGTTGCAACAAATTTAAAGTGGATCATGTCATCAAATTCACTTTGCTTTACGCCTAAACTAAGATATGAGACTTGGTTTATGGAGGGGAAGCTACAAGGTGGTGTTCATTTTGTTGAAGTGAACGATGATTTCTCAGATCTTGATGAAAAGATGAATTACTACTTAGCACACCCCGAAAAAGCAAAAGAAATTGTAAACAACGCCCATCAATGGGTCGACCAATTTAGAGACAGCGAACAAGAGAAAATAATCTCACTTATGGTTGCTGATAAGTATTTCTCTCATGTAAAAATCAAACAAGATGCTTAACAACTTCAACAACTTCAACAACTTCAACAACTTTTAATAATGTGGAAATTGGGCTAATCATTCCTAACATCCAATCTACTTAAATGATCTAGTAACGATATTTCACTTTATTCATAACCCGTTGAATCATATTAAATGGATTGAACGTTTTTTTACCCTTCCGCTTATTCGCAATACTGGTTAGGTTTTCTTGCCTTTTAGCAACGACAATTGGACTAATATAGCCGTAGCAGCCACTCAATTTAGGTATTGAAAGCCACTTATCAATAGGCATTGCATAAGCAGTCTTGCTCATACTGCTGAGTAAGTCTCGTGCTCTTAATGGCATAATTCCGTAGCATACAGTTGGAAACGGTTTATTCTCTTTTACATCAGATACTCTAAATGGCTTTTCCGCATTCAAAATGTAACTAAAGTTTGTAAAATTCACTAAACCATATTGATTGATGTAGTTAAGTACATCATCTTCTAGAAGCCTTGAAGCACTTTCAATGAACTCGATATTATCTTCAATAACTATCGCGGCTTCTCCATGCGCAACAATCTTTTCCCAAGCTTGGGAGTGAGTTTTAAAGCAACCGATTTCACCGGCCATAATCGCTTTTTGCCTAAAACCATGTGAATATTTTTCGTATTTTGCTTCCAGTTTTTGAAGGTCAGTGTATGAATCAGAGTAAACAAATTCGAAATCAACATCCTGAAGATAGTTTGAAATCTTTGTAACTCTCTCTTCATCACCTGTAGTAATTACGAATAATTTTAACTTTGCACCTACCATCGCTTCCACTTTAAAACCTCAACTCTTGTTGTTCAATATAGTATAATATCGACCCCATATCTGATTAGCAAGAGGACTCTATGGCAGACCTATTTAACAAACCAGGTGACACTGGACTTCTGAGAGTTGTCAAAGCATCAGGCTATTCTTTAAAAGGCTTGAGAGCAGCCTTTAAGAGTGAAGCTGCCATTCGACAAGAACTGGCCTTATGCGCTATTTTTATCCCTATGGCCCTTTACTTAGATGTAAGCAAACTAGAAACTCTAGCTCTTATCGGTTCGCTAGTATTTATCTTTATATTAGAGCTAATTAACTCAGCAATAGAAGCTGTCGTTGATCGGATCGGCCCAGAACATCACGAGCTTAGCGGCAAAGCGAAAGACATAGGTTCCGCGGCGGTCATGGTTGCAATTCTATTTGCTATCTTCACTTGGTTATTAATATTGGTTTAAGTTAGATTTATGTTTCAAAACAACATCAAAAATCTCACTCGTATTATTTGGTTACAAGTTGCTTTATTCACTATTTTTGCATCACTGTTTAGACAGGTTTTTATTTTTTAATTGGTGATGTCACTGAAGTATACCAAGTCATTCCGGATTATATTCAATCAATTGTTATTGGATTGAGGTTTGATTTAAGAGTCGCAACAATAGCCTTTGCGCCATTATTATTACTGGGGCTAATTCTATCAGGTACCAATTTATTTAAATTAATCAGTAAAATAATTTCCATTTATTCATTTGTTATATATTTCTTAGGGGTATCTGTATCTATTGGTAATTATTATTACTATAAAACATACAGTAATCACTTCGATATCTTCATGTTTGGTCTTGTTGAAGATGATACTTCAGCCGTTTTATTAACAATGTGGCAAGATTATCCAATCATCATCATGTCGTTAATTTCGCTATTAACCACTATAACGCTCTTCAAAATAACGCTATCTGTTTGGGCGAATTTAGATAAAAAAACATGGCCGAAGCAAAAGGTTTGGGTTACAACTCTGACCGTGTTCTTTACCATCGCGGCTTATTTTGTGTTAGCTCGAGGCTCTGTAGGGACATTCCCACTCAAACAATACCACGCTAATGTTTCAAATTACGAAGTTCTCAATAAAGTCACACCCAATGCTTTTTTAGCATTAGATTGGGCAAGAAGCGAGCATAAAAGAAGCGCAAATTTTACCGCGGTAACAAGAACGGATTTCGAAGAAAAAGCACACCAAGTTCTTGGTCAGGACGAACCAGTTTACCATACGGATAAAAACAACTACCTTGAAAGCAACAAACCTAACGTTGTGTTTGCTCTCATGGAAAGTATGGGGACAAACTTACTTGTTGAAGATAATGGGAAAACAACCGATCTATTGGGCTCACTAAGACCACATTACGAGAACGATTTTAGCTTTGAGCGATTTCTGCCCGGTACAGGCGGGACCATTAACAGTATCGTCATGGTGTTATTTCATAGTAACGTAAACTCAATAAGCCACGGTAAAGAATAGAACACCCCATTACCAGGCTCAGCGCTCCTACCTTATAAAAAAGCTGGATATAAAGTTATATACATTACCGGAGGTAGCCCATTATGGCGCAATCTCAAGTATTACATGCCGGTACAAGGGGTTTATGAATTTTATTCGGAAGAAGATATCTACGAAGCGTTTCCTGAGTCCGTTGAGTACAGGGAGGTAGAAACCTACTAGCAGAACAAGACGTCTCATCCCCATACGCGTACACAAGCGGAGTAACCTTTACCCCACAGGGCGTATCCCATAGCACAAATTCTAAAGCGATTTACCCTTGGAAGAATGAATCTAATCTTGCTGTTGAAAGGGAAGCGATACCAAACCCAACGCCTGATATTGATGTAGAACATTCAAAGTTACAGACATTGTTTATCAATTCGCAAATGAGAGGCTTTAGGGTTCAACAATAAAAGTAAAAGGGGAGCACAATGCTCCCCTTTTTAACTTTGGCACTCTTCACAGAAAAACGTATTCCTCTGCCCTATTTTTAACTCTTGGATTAGAGCTTCACAGCTTGGGCACTTTTCACCCGCTTTACCATACACTTGCAACTCTTGGGCGAAATACCCCGGCTTGCCATCTGCTTGCGCAAAATCTTTTAAAGTAGTGCCACCTTGTTTGATGGCAGTCGCAAGTACTTGCTTTATCTCTTTGGTCAGTAGCATCCACTCTGCTTGAGTTATCTTGTTAGCAGGGCGAAGTGGATGAATTCGTGAAGAAAACAGCGCCTCATTAGCGTAGATGTTACCCACTCCTACCACTACTTTGTTGTCCATAATGAACTGTTTGACGGCAACTTTACGCTTTTCTGCTTTCTCGGCAATGTAATCTGCGTTGAAGTCATCGGTTAACGGCTCAGGACCAGAGCCAAGTAGTACAGTATGTATCTCATCAGGCGCCGACCATAGCCAAGCACCAAAACGACGCGGATCGTTGTAACGCAATATCTTGCCATTGGTGAGCTTAAGATCCACGTGATCGTGTTTTGCTGGCGGGAAATCTGCGTCTAACACGCGCAGTGAGCCAGACATACCAAGGTGAACAATTGCTGTGCCCATATCGGTATCAATCAGTAGGTACTTTGCGCGACGCGAGATAGAGCGAATCACCTGCCCTTCTAATTTCTTAAGTTCTTGAGGGATATCCCAACGCAGCTTGGGGGTACGAAAGGTAAGGGTTTTAATCGTCTCGCCAACTAAATGAGGCGAGATCCCCATGCGGCTTACTTCAACTTCGGGTAATTCAGGCATAGTTAGTCGTCCGATTTCATTGGTTTGTCTGATATAGACTGCTTGTTTGATGTAGATAGTTTGTCTGATTTAAAGGACTGGTCTGAGCCAAAGCTTGGAAACAAATAGTTCTCTTCAATAGACACTGCTAGCCACTGATCATTCCAGTTTTTTAACAACCAAAATTCAGGCAATTGATAATAAGTAATGCGCTGTGGCTCTTCTTGGTCTTGATACCACACTTCAATGGTGTGGGGTGTCTTTAGCTGAGGGGCAAGATCGGTATAGGTTTGTGAATCGACTTCAGTGCCCACAAGCTCTTGCCATCGCTGAGACAGCTCTTGTGCACTGGTAGTTTGAGGAAGTGTTGTGTCTTTAAATTGATAAATCCAATGACCATCTTCTTTCAAAACTGACCAATGAGCAAAGTGTAAAGCTTGAAGCTCAGCTGCTGGATTTAAAAGAGAGGGATAAGGACTGCTGACATTAACTTCAGGCTCGGGCTCGATAAGATACGCTTTGATCAAAGTGGGCAGGTTTAATACCCCAATAAAAGCGATCACGCTTAACATGAGTATGTTGTTCCACCGGCGTCCACGATATCTCATCTGATTCTGCTCATCTAACCTATTGAGTGTTCAGTATATCGTGAAAAAGGCGATACTTTCTATGTTGCGCTATTTTCTATCACATAAGCCCATCGGCAGTGTAACGTCCGTACGGTAGGTGCCAAATTGAGCCAATGAAACTTACGCCTCTCAAAAACACTTAATCTTCTCGAAAAAGCTTAGGCTTCTCAAAAAACCTTAGACCTCTCAAAACAATGGGGCTCCCAAATTTCGGGCATAAAAAAACCCAGCTATAAGCTGGGTTTTTAATTTATTCTTCTATAAAAGAAGAGACAAAGGGGCTATCAATTACTTGATTTTAGCTTCTTTGTACATAACGTGCTGGCGAACTACTGGATCAAACTTTTTGATCTCAAATTTGCCTGGCATGTTACGCTTGTTCTTGTCAGTTGTGTAGAAGTGACCAGTTCCAGCAGAAGATACTAGACGGATTTTCTCACGAATGCCTTTAGCCATTGCTTAATTCCTCTTAAACGTTTTCGCCACGTGCACGGATATCAACAAGAACAGCATCGATGCCTTTCTTATCAATAATACGCATGCCTTTAGCAGTTAGACGTAGTTTAACAAAACGTTTTTCGCTCTCTACCCAGAAACGGTGAGTTTGTAGGTTCGGCAGAAAACGACGCTTGGTAGCATTGCGTGCGTGTGAACGGTTGTTACCCGTTACTGGACGCTTACCAGTTACTTGACATACTCGGGACATGAATGTCTCTCCAAATCGTTTCAGCTCGATATCAACCTTGGTGGCCGAACCTCTCTATCAATTCTGAAAATAGAGGTAAAAACCACAATGGAAAATCCATTCAAGGCTATCAAAGGTCGCGTATTATACTAACTTGACATGCATTGCTCAAGACCCGAACAGATCCTTTTTAAGGATTTCGTGATCTTTTTTTGAACACCGCAGCTATTTGAGTAATCAGAGCTGATTTAAGGTTCTAAAATGTGGGCGGAATAATAGCAGATTTAACGCAACTAACAACCTAAAATGTGATTCAAATCCATCCTCTCTCTGCAAAAGAGATAACTTCACCATCTCCAACCACAAAATGGTCGAGAATTCGGATGTCCACCAGCGCCAATGCATCGGTTAATCGGCGTGTAATTCGCCTGTCTGCTTGGCTTGGCTCCGCAACACCAGAAGGATGGTTGTGAGCCAAGATTAATGCGGCGGCATTATGATGAAGTGCCCTTTTGACGACTTCTCTTGGGTAAACCGACGCTGCATCGATGGTTCCTTCAAACATGACTTCATCCTTTATTACCCGGTTTTGATTATCTAAGAACAATATATAGAAGGCTTCTCGCTGGCGATCGCGCAACATACTCGAAAGATACAACTTGGTATGATTCGGACTGGTCAACGCGTCCCCTCGAGATAATGTCTCTGCTAAGTAGCGTTGCGTCATCTCCAATACGGCCTGTAATTGGACGTACTTTGCCTGACCCATTCCCTTATGAGCACAAAACTCGGCCTCCGTTGCTGAAAAAAGGTGACGCAGCGAGCCAAAATCTTTGATCAACTTGTCGGCTAGCTCTAGAACGTTCATTCCTTGTGTACCCGTTCGAAGAAATATCGCGAGCAGCTCTGCATCAGTCAAAGAGTCCGGCCCTCTATTGAGTAGCTTTTCTCTTGGCATAGATTCAACAGGTATTTTACTTATGGACATATAAAAACTAATCAGTGGGTCATGAACACGATCCATCAGCCTAATTTATTTGCCAGTGGACAGCTTTCGTAGCGTTACAAAGAAGACTAATGCCTAGCAGAATGATGTAATTGATAAGTTTGATAACACCAACTTGATGAGCATCAAATCTGTTCCAATTCTGCTTCTAGGCACTAATCCTTTGTTCTGATATCGTAAGTCCCAGAGAAATTAAGGAACAGAATCATGCAAACACTGGTTAATCAACAGAGCAGCGCTGACCAACAAGGCTTAGTTGGCAAAAAAATCCTACTTGGTATTAGTGGTGGTATCGCGGCTTATAAATGTGCCGAACTGACTCGCCGCTTAATTGAACGTGGAGCGCAGGTACAAGTCGTCATGACAAATGCGGCTAAGGAGTTCATCACTCCTCTCACCATGCAAGCTGTATCTGGAAGACCGGTGTCTGATAGTTTGCTTGATCCTGCTGCTGAGGCTTCGATGGGGCACATCGAACTCGCGAAATGGGCTGATTTAGTACTATTAGCGCCAGCAACGGCTGACCTTATTGCTCGCATGACGGCGGGCATGGGCAACGACTTGCTGACCACTCTGGTTTTGGCGACCGATGCGCCAGTTGCGGTATCCCCAGCAATGAACCAGCAAATGTACAGCCACCCGGCGACTCAAGAGAACATTGCCACGCTAAAACGTCGTGGTTGTGAAATCTGGGGCCCTGCTGCAGGCGAGCAAGCGTGTGGTGATGTCGGCATGGGTCGCATGCTAGAGCCTATGCAGCTCGTGCACCGTTGTGAAGACTTCTTCCAACCTAAGCCACTTTCTGGTCGTTCTGTATTGATCACGGCGGGGCCAACTCGTGAAGCCATCGATCCTGTGCGTTACATTACTAACCACAGCTCAGGTAAAATGGGCTATGCACTGGCTGAAGCGGCCGCGAAACAAGGCGCAACAGTGACTCTAGTCAGCGGCCCTGTATCACTAGCAACGCCAAACAAGGTTAATCGCATTGATGTCGACAGCGCACAACAGATGTTTGATGCCGTTAGCGCTAACGCCGCTCAGCACGATATTTTCATCAGCTGCGCTGCGGTTGCCGATTACCGCCCTGAGACCATTGCAGACCAAAAGCTTAAAAAGGTCGATGGTAAAGATGACATGACCATTCAAATGGTTAAGAACCCAGACATTGTCGCTTCTGTTGCCTCAATGACGGAAAGCCGTCCATTTACCGTAGGCTTCGCTGCAGAAACGCAAGATGTAGAGAAATACGCTCGCGGCAAGCTGGAAAGAAAGAACCTCGACATGATTTGCGCCAACGATGTTTCAGTCGAAGGACAAGGCTTCAATAGCAGTAGCAATGAATTGCACCTTTACTGGAAAGGCGGCGATAAATCTCTACCACTGGAAAGTAAAGACACACTTGGTTTCCAGATCCTCGATCAGATCCAACAGCTTATTGATGCATAAACGCACAAATTTGCTCTGACAATCTGCTGACACCTCTCGATTCTGTTGACCTAGGGCTCACAAAACTAGGAAACAGAATTGAATGGTGTTTATAATCCTTCTTCACTCAATCCTCATCTTTAGGAAAGGAAGTAAATAGATGGCTGGTACTCGAAAATCAAACCGTCGTGAAGAAATCCTACAAGCTCTCGCACAAATGTTGGAATCGACCGAAGGTGCTTCTCGTATCACAACGGTAAAGTTGGCCAAGCAAGTTGGTGTTTCTGAAGCTGCGTTATACCGCCACTTCCCAAGCAAAGCTCGCATGTTTGAAGGCCTGATCGAGTTCATTGAAGAAGCGTTGATGTCTCGAATCAACCGTATTCTCGATGAAGAGAAAGACACACTTGAGCGTATACGACTCGTGATGCAACTGATCTTAGTCTTCTCTGAGCGCAACCCAGGCTTAACTCGTATTTTATCGGGCCATGCTCTAATGTTTGAAAATGAGCGCCTGCGTGAACGAATTAATCAGCTTTTTGAGCGTATTGAAACTCAGCTTCGCCAAATCCTGCGTGAAAGAAAACTTCGTGAAGGGAAATCGTTCCCGGTTGATGAGAAAATCTTAGCGGCTCAACTGCTCGGTCAAGTTGAAGGCAGCCTGAATCGATTTGTACGTTCTGACTTCAAATATCAACCGACAGAAAACTTTGATGCTTATTGGGCACTGCTAAGTGCTCAGATTAAGTAGCAATCAAATTAAGTAGCAATCAAATCTTAAGTGATGGTTATGACGACGAAAACTTCTCCGACAAACAGCACTGCACAACACGTTATTACTAAGCCACCTTTTACTCTGGCATTACTCCACCCTAAATACTGGGGAGTGTGGTTCGGCTTTGGACTATTGGCGCTTATTGTTAATGTTCTCCCTTACCGTATATTATTAATGCTAGGTCGTTCATTGGGTTCTCTTGGGGCTCGCTATGGTAAAAAGCGCGTAGCGGTCGCAACACGTAACTTGGAGCTCGCCTTCCCAGACAAGCCCGCAGATGAAATCGCGGCAATGGTCAGTGAGAACTTCAAGAACACTGGTATGGCACTCATCGAAACCGGAATTACTTGGTTCTGGCCGACATGGCGTTTCAAGCGAATCCTAGTAGATAAAGACACCCAAACGCTGCGTACACACAAAGCCAACGGTAAAGGCGTTCTTCTATGTTGTGTACATGCCTTGAACCTAGAGATCACCGCACGAGCAATGGCGGTACTGGGTATTTCAGGTTTAGGTGTTTATCGCCCGCACAACAATCCAGCTTACGAATTCATTCAATACCGCGGTCGTACTCAAAACGGCAACCGTCTAATCCACCGTAAAGACGTGAAGCGTATGATTCGAATCCTGCGTCAGGGTGAGATCCTTTTTTACCTGCCGGATCATGATTACGGCCGTAACAAGTCGGTCTTTGTACCTTTCTTCGCAGTAGAAGATGCATGTACCACAACAGGCACCAGTATTTTGGCTTACACCAGCCGATGCGCCCTTGTTCCAGGGTCTGGTTTTAGAAATGCCGACGGCAAGTATGAAATCATGGCCGATGAATCAATCGAAGATAACTATCCTCAGAAAGATGAGAAAGCTGCGGCCGCTTATCTAAATCGCTATCTTGAGAAGATTATTTTACGAGCACCAGATCAATGGATGTGGCTACACAAGCGCTTCAAAACAATGGAAGATCCAGAAGTTGAACGCGGCATTCGTTACAAATAGAGTAGCCGTTATAAATAGAGTAGCCGCTACAAATAGAGCGCCTATCTTCAGATAAGAAAGCAGCTCACCTCATAGAAAAGTAAAAGGCCCGAAAGAGTTATCTCTCTCGGGCCTTTTTGCTTTTTCGATTCTTGACCTAGAGCGCTAAACCATCAGGTTCAACTTCTTCAGTTTACGAATTAGATTCCGTATTGAGCGCGGTACGCTTTTACTGATTCTAGATGTGCTGCGTCGGTACCTTTCTCTTCAAGGAAAGTCACCAGATCAGTCAGGCTAACGATTGAGATAATCGCACAACCGAAGTCACGCTCTACTTCTTGAATCGCAGACAATTCGCCTTTGCCCTTCTCTTGGCGGTCAATCGCTACAAGCACGCCCGCTAAGTCAGCGCCGTTTGCTTGGATGATTTCCATCGACTCACGGATCGCAGTACCAGCAGTGATCACGTCATCCACTAGCATGATGCGACCTTCAAGTTCGCTACCCACTAGGTTGCCACCTTCACCGTGGTTTTTCGCTTCTTTACGGTTGAAACAGTAAGGCGTGTCCACATCATGGTGATCCGCTAGTGCAACCGCTGTTGTTGTTGCGATTGGAATACCTTTGTATGCAGGGCCAAATAGTACATCGAACTCAATACCTGAATCTGCCAATGCCGCTGCGTAGAAGCGACCTAAACGCGCTAGGTCACGACCTGTATTAAACAATCCAGCATTGAAGAAGTAAGGGCTCTTACGGCCAGACTTTAAAGTAAACTCACCAAACTTAAGTACTTCTTTCTCTAGTGCAAATTCAATAAATTCACGTTGATATGCTTTCATGCTCATCCTCTAAATTAATTTACTTTCCAATTCCTAACTTCCGATCACTTCGAAAGCTAACGATGATGTATTTTCTAAATAGATAGCTCTACAACAAGGCAGCAAAGTTTTTCAACCCTATGAGCATAGGGAACCTATGTGATTAGGGTGAAAAATTGTAGCTAACACAGGTGTAGAGTTATCTATGACGAAAATAAAAAAATAGCCCCCATTTGGGAGCTATCTAAAAACTATTCTGCTAACGCCGACTTCTGCGCTTCAACAATGTCAGCAATACCCTTATTCGCCAGGGCTAAAAGCTGCATCAGCTCTTCGTGGCTGAACGGTTCGCCTTCTGCGGTGCCTTGAATCTCAATCATCTTACCGTCTTCCGTCATTACAACGTTCATATCGGTATCGGCTGCTGAGTCTTCAACATACTCAAGGTCACACAGTGCTTGTGCACCAACGATGCCCACTGAAACTGCCGCTACGTGGCCTTTCATTGGGTTCTTTTTCAGTTTACCGCTTGCTAGTAGGCTGTTGATAGCATCAGCCATTGCAACACTTGCACCTGAGATAGACGCAGTACGAGTACCGCCGTCTGCTTGGATAACATCACAATCGACAGTGATCATGATTTCACCCATTACTTTCAGGTCAACAACTGCACGTAGGCTACGAGCGATCAGACGTTGGATTTCCATCGTGCGACCACCTTGCTTACCGCTCGCCGCTTCACGACGGTTACGAGTGTGCGTTGCACGTGGAAGCATGCCGTATTCAGCGGTTACCCAACCCTTTCCTTGGCCTTTTAACCAACGCGGTACGTTTTCTTCTACCGTCGCATTACATAGAACTTTAGTGTTGCCGAACTCAACTAATACAGAACCCTCAGCATAAGCTGTGTAGTTACGAGTAATTTTAATTGGACGAATTTGATCTACAGCGCGGTCATTTGGACGCATTGGTATCTACCTTATTAACAGTCTGAAGTGATTTACTATCGAAAGAGTGCATCACCTAAGAAAGGGGTGAGACAGTTTTGATTGGGGCAAGATTATATAGCAGTTTATCATGCAAAGCTATCCATCATGAAAGGCGACAAGCTTCGGGAGCACACCATATCGTGATACTATGCGTGCGCGTTATTTTCAGAATGATAAAAGACAGGAAAATTCGATGATTTATAGTATGACCGCGTACGCGCGCAAAGAAGTAAAAGGCGATTGGGGTACAGCAGTATGGGAAATCCGTAGTGTAAACCAACGCTACCTAGAAACTTACTTCCGTATGCCTGAGCAGTTCCGTGGTTTAGAGCCAATCTTACGTGAGCGTTTCCGTAAGCGTCTAGCTCGCGGCAAGGTTGAATGTAACCTACGCTTCGAAGCAAACCCAGCAGCGAAAGGCGAGCTAAGCATTAACGAAGGTTTGGCTCAGCAAGTAATCAATGCTGCTAACCAAGTAATGACCATGACAGGTGAAGACAGCCGTCTGAATCCATTCCAAGTCATGAACTGGCCTGGCGTGATGGAAACGCCAGAGCAAGATATGGATGCCATCAACAAAGATTTACTTGAAGCATTCAACGATGCAATCGCAGAGTTCATTGACGCTCGTGCTCGTGAAGGCGAGAACATGAAGGCGCTCATCGTTCAGCGTTTAGATGCAATCACTGAAGAAGTAGTGAAAGTTCGTGCACGCATGCCTGAGATCCTAGAATGGCAACGTGAGCGTCTTCTTACCAAATTTGAAGATGCGAAAATTGAACTTGAAGGTTCTCGCGTTGAGCAAGAGCTTATCCTACTGGCTCAGAAGTCAGACGTAGCAGAAGAGCTAGACCGTCTAGACTCTCACGTGAAAGAAGCGAACGTAGTATTGAAGAAAGGTGGCGCTTGTGGCCGTAAGCTAGACTTCATGATGCAAGAATTCAACCGTGAGTCAAACACGCTAGCATCTAAGTCTATCAGCACAGACATCACTGCATCTGGCGTAGAGCTTAAGGTTCTTATCGAACAGATGCGTGAGCAGATCCAGAATATTGAATAGAATTTCACGAGACACCAAAAGAACTCAATACCCCTGTTTATAAAGGAATTTTATTGACAGCTTAATTTCATGAGATTTCAAAAAAGGTGACAAGACATCATCTAGGTGGTGGCATAAATGGTGACAGACGAACAAAGTAATGATACGTTACTTCTTATCTGTCACCATTTTTTTTACGCTTATGAATGATGCACAATTAAAAGCCAAGCTGAGAGAAGGAAAGGTTGGGAAGTATAAAGTAGATACTGGTCTTTACTTTCGAATCACCGAGCAAGGTAGCGCTTTCTGGGTTCTTCGCTATACCATTAATGGAAAGAGAAGAGAGCTAACACTTGGCAGATATGGAAGAGTGCCTGAAGGGCTACCTCTTAGCGATGCAAAACTACAAGCCTTACAACTAAGGGCTGGTATTAGAAAGGGTATTGACCCTATTGCTGAAAAAAAGCGAAACCAATTACCTCAATTTAGTACTATTGATGATGTAGCAAAAGACTGGCTTAAAGAGTGTGAACGCCATTTAAAAAACCCCCAAATCCCTGCTCGTGTATATCGGAAAGATATATCTCCTTATATTGGTGAATTAGCCGTCGATAAAGTAAGTTCTAGGGACATTCTGAACATCATCCGATTGATTAATCAAAGTGGTCGACCTTCAATAGCAAATGACGCTTTGAACTATTGTAAGCAACTATTTAATCACGCCTTGAAACTGGATCTGGTACGAAATAATCCAGCAGTCCCATTTACGGAAAAAGACGCAGGAGGAACTGAAAAGCCTAGAGATAGAGCCTTGTCTCTTCGTGAAATTGAAACTATTTTTCTAGTTTTTGGCAAACACTCAGACATCTTGACTCGTGAGAATTATATAGCTGTAGCTCTGCTTCTCATCTTTGGTATTCGTAAGGGGGAATTAATTGCCGCTCAATGGGATGAGTTTGACTTTGAAAACATGCATTGGGAGCTGCCAGCAGAACGGACAAAAACTGGGGTAAAAATCGTTATACCAATACCTAAAACAACACTACCTTTGTTCAAAGAGCTACATGTGAGAGCCAATGGTTCAGACTACCTATTCCCTTCTCGCCGAGCCAGTAAAAGGCGACAATACATCAGTGATGACACGCTAAATCATGCCTTAGCTAAGTTGTTTGGAAAAAAAGTCGACTCCAAGAAACAGCCTCTTCCAAATATTATGGAAGAGCATGGTATCGAACACTTTGTTGTTCACGACCTAAGGAGAACTTGTCGCAGCCTTCTAGCTGAAAATGGTGTTCCTAGCCATGTCGCCGAAAGGTGCCTTAACCACAAAATCAAAGGGGTTGAAGGCATCTATGACCGATATAATTACCTAGAAGAACGTAGAGGTGCTTTAGAAATGATTGCAGAGAAAATCATTCCATTTCTTAAAGTCAGCGATTATGGCTCAATCTTCCAGCCATAACTCAAATATTAGCCGCACTACGATAGAACATCTATTTAGGCTCAGATAAACACAAGTTATAAGGGTTATCTCTTTTAACTTCATCCAATATTGAGTCTATCTTCTTAAGCTGCGTCCTCACTTGGTCATGTGTTAAACCCGTAGCTTGAGCCATTTCCTTTTGAGTATAACCTTGAGAACGAAGCTCCATAATTTTCTTTTGTTCCATAGTAAAAGCATCAAATATCTTTGTTCTAAGATCCTCTGCAAGAAACTCTATCTCTGGATCTTCAGTGCTCAAGCCGTCAATTTCGTTCTCGTCGAACTCCGAAAAGCCGAAATCAAAGCTACCTTTCAAGCTTTTTCTTTTAGTCACTGTGGATTGTTCAGATTGAGCACAATGCTCAACATTCGATTGCATCTCACTTAGAGCTTTTTTCTTTCTAGTTGCGGTGCTGTCTTTTGAGCGGTGGTTTTCAGTACGTGTATACATACTATGCGCCCTATCTCTTGCGATTGTATCAATCAAACCGCCAATCGAACCATTCTCATCAAAACTCAGGCTTGCTATTGGCTTAATAAGTAAGTCAGCTAGAACCATCGACTTAAAGTCTTCAAACAAAGCATCAACTGAATAAGACAACCTATTTTCAATTGATTTGAAGCTCCTATTGAAAATAGCTTTCAGCTTTGGGTCATAGCGTTTCCCCAATATGCTAAACGCTTCAGAATTCCCACCTACGCTAAGCTCGAATAGTTCTTTATCTGTTGCTGAATGAGAGACAGCCGTCATAGTTACACCACATTAAATTCAAATCTAAATTAATGATATCAATATCACTTAGCTAACCATTGCACCAGACTTTGTCCTCTAAATTCACCAACTTCATCACAAATGAATATGTGAACAGCACTTCAAAGTTCTTCAGCTAAAGAAATTTTCAATCCTGTCCCTTTTTTTGACGACCCCATCGGTATTGATAAGTGAGGAAGGGTTAAACACCCCCGATCTTCTCCGACAAACGGGATAAGTAATTTTTAGGCATATCCCATTTTTCGAAGACACCACCGGTATAGATAAGAGAGGAAGGGTTAAACACCTCCGATCTTCTCCGACAAACGGGATAAGTAATTTTTAGGCATATCCCATTTTTCGAAGACATCATCGGTATAGATAAGAGAGGAAGGGTTAAACACCTCCGATCTTCTCCGACAAGCGGGATAATTAATTTTTAGGCATATCCCATTTATCGAAGACATCATCGGTATAGATAAGTGAGGGGGGTAGTTGCCTCATCTCAACTGGACAAGGTTAATACCCTACACGAATTAAGAGGACTATGAATATTGGACATTAATACTCAAAACAAAACACGCCTTTTCATCAGAGCAAATGAGCTTTCCGAAGCCTTAGGCATAAGCCTTTCCACATTGTGGCGCTATAGGAAATCTGGCGTGATTCCCGCTCCAATTACTTTAGGTCCAAGAATTGTTGGATGGCGCACAAGCGACATTCAGAACTGGTTAAACGCTCAATAAGGAAGCTTTATGAAAACATCATCCAAAACCGAAAAAGACCTGAAGATAGCTATTGATTTACAGCTTGAAGGTTTAGATATCCAACAAGGCACAAAGGAAAGAGCATTTAATGCATTTCTAGCCATAGGAAAATATACAGGTCGCTCCCCCATACATACAGCTAATACCCTAAGCGCTGAAAGCACTCTGGAGATGCTGAGGATAGTTGATGATATTGAGTCACTTAGAAGGTCTGGCACTAAAGAATTAGAAGGAGTAAACCCTAGCTACCCTCTAATCGTTGCATTTAACGAAGCAAAAATAAATAAGCGCCCTTTCAATGGAACGCTCAAATGGAAGTTTATTTGCTCGCTTCTGTTGAGCAAAGATTGACTCAGACCTGAACGCCGCTAGCTCTGCTTTTGCAATACAACCCAATTAGAGTTAATGCCAATAGAAACAATGACTTGGCGTGTGTGACACTCTGAATACATTGTCTAGGTTTTCCGCAAAAAAACCTAACAAATTCAGAGTGTTTACATTGAATACACCATAAGGAAGAAAAATGACGCATTCGAAGAAAAAACCGAACACAGAAAAGACAATAACTTTACGTGTTACGAGACATCAATATAACCGAGTTTCCCAAGCAGCGGAAGATAAAAATATGAATAACTCGGCTTTCATTCGATCAATTGTCGACGACAAACTTAACCAACAAGACACAAACGAGAAAATAGACTTCCTCGAGCGGCGATTAGAAAAACGAATTTTCGAAATGGTTTCTGCAATAGCCGGGTTAGATGAAAACCAACGCTTACAAGCAAAAAAGAAGTACCTTTCAAACCTAGCTTCAAAGGGAAAGTAATGCACGCAGAAACTCGCACAAATACCGCTCTAATTGCCTTCGTCTTGAGCATAATTCTTTCGATTCCTGTTACTTGTGTTTCGATAAGTACCTACTGGGCTGTATCAACTAATCAAAGTGTTGTGACTTTGATATCTTTGTCATTAGATTGGCTATCTAGTTTAAACAGCTACGCAGCACCAATAACATCACTAGATTTATGGCAAAGCATGATTCAGTTAGAAAGCACTGAGATCATCACTCAATATGTGTTAACTCCATTCTTATCATCGTTTTCGGTGTCACTACTTTTTGTACTGTTTTGCATCAAGGATAGAGAGGCGGCAAAACAATTGACTCATGTGAGTGGCCCCAAGCTTTACTTGGGAAAAAAAGCCATCAATCATGCTTTAAACATGCATAAGAAAGATCTTAGGCTAAGCGGCATTACGTCTGCTGGTGTCAATGTTCACCCAAAAATTAAAATCACTCTGGCGAGAGAGCAGAACAATTTCCTCATACTCGGAACGACTGGTTCTGGAAAATCGACCGCATTCAAACCTCTGGTTAAGCAAGCAATTGAACGCGGAGACAATGCTGTTATCTACGATGAAAAAGGTGAATATACCGAGAGCTTTTATCGTAAGGAAACAAGCGTCTTGATAGCTCCATGGGATGAGCGAGGGGCAAAGTGGAATATTTCTCACGATATTAAAAGCAAGCAAGATGCAGAGCTATTCGCACAATCCCTTATTCCTAACTCTGCGAACGTAGATCCACTTTGGGATCAGGGGGCGAGAATCATCCTCGTTAGTATGTTGATGAAATTAATCAATAAACAAAGTAGCACATGGGGATGGAGTGATCTGTACAAACAACTTACGTTCACCCCAGAAGTAGCACGTTCCATATTTGTAGAGCATTACCCTTTGGTGAGCAGCTTACTTGAGCCGAATTCAAAAACTACTCAAAGCTTCTATGTTCACATAATGAGCAAACTTAGCTGGATTGAGGATCTAGCAAAAGCATGGCCCAAAGACTTGAAAGCAGAATTTAGTCTCAGTCAGTGGGTAAAGACAGATGCCACAAAGCATATCGTCATCATTCAAGCAGATAGTCAATATCAAAGCCTTGGAGAGCCTTTATGTAATGCCATTATTTCATTTATGACCAAGCACTACCTAAGTGAAAGCTACTCATCGAAAAGAAGAACATGGTTGTTCATTGACGAGTTTGCCAACCTTCCTCGAAATCCGAGTATTTCAAAATGGTTAGAGCTTGCACGAGCTAACGGAGCACGAACTGTTCTTTGTACACAGTCTATTTCACAGCTCCATGATATCTACGGAAAAGATGAAACAAGTACAATTTTGAACCTGCTGTCTAATGTTATCGCCTTTCGAATGGGAGCTGTGGGGCAAGATGCTGAAGAAACAGCAAACATATTCGGCCAATACGAAGCCGAAATTCCTAACTACGAACACCGCAAGCGCATCGGAACAAGGGTTGAGCGACCACTTGTTAGAAAATCAGATCTTATTCATTTGAGTCAACCGACACAGAAAGGTGTTGAAGGTTACATGCAAATACCTGGGTGGAGATCGGCTTACAAGCTGAGGTGGCCATTGTTTAAAGACATAATAAGTGCTCCCAAAAAAATCCCAGCAAAGTGGTTAACCAGTATCAATTCGAAGCCTCTGACAGCTAGCCAGACAAATAGACTGAACAAAAGGAATTCAAACCATGATGTCAATTAGTCCCGTTAACAACATCGCCTATTACGCCGATTTGGCAAAAGAAGACTATTACTCTGGCCATGGCGAGCCTAAAGGCATCTGGTATGGCCTTGGTTCTAAGATATTTGGATTACAGAATAAAACCATTAGGGATGACGACTACAACATGCTAATGACTGGGTTTTCTCCCTCTGGTGAAGCTTTGGTCCAAAACGCTGGAAAAGATAATCGTCGGGCTGCATGGGACTGCACACTTAGCGCCCCCAAAAGCGTCAGCCTTGCGTGGGCTAGTTCATCACACAAGCTAAGACAAAACATAGAGAAAGCTATAGATATAGCTGTACAAAGAACAATTAGATTTATGGAACAACAAGTTGCTTTGACACGCCGAGGGAACACGTCTTCGCAATATGAACCCACTGCTGGCCTCATCTTTGCTTGTTTTAATCACTGCACTAACAGAAATGAAGAACCTCAGCTACATACTCATCTGCTAGCTTTGAATGCAGCTCCTCGTATGGATGATTCATGGGGAGCAATAGCCTCTGAAAGTCTTTATCATTCAAAGATGGCATGTGGTGCGATTTATAGGGCCGAGCTCGCTTACCAACTGCGAGAACTTGGGTTTAGTATTGAACCTGATGGAGACTCCTTTCACCTCAAAGGCGTGTCAAAGAAAGCATGTGATGCCTTTTCTAGCCGTGCCCAGGAGATTAACTATGAGCTAAAAAAAGCAGGGATACAAAGTAGTTCTAGTAAGCAAGGCGCATCGTTCAAAACTCGCACCAGAAAAGCGAAAAAAAATGTCGTGCGAGGTCAGCTTTTGGAGAGCTGGAAAGGTGAACTTGGAAAATATGGACTATCAGAGTCTTACATTGAACGTTTAACGAATCGCGAAAAGGAATTACCGCCTTCTCCGCTAGAGCTCGATTCCATCTTGTCAGAAATCAGTAACAATAAAGCTGTTTTCACTGAGCAAGAACTTTACAGAGTTATTGCTGTTGTAGCATCCCACAACGGCCACAATGCTGCACAAGCAGAAAATCTAACACGGTTGGCAAAACGGAGTGAAGATCTAATAGCATTGCAGCCTAAAAACGCATTTTCGCGTCAGTTCACTACTCTGGATGTTCTATCATGTGAACAACTTATGGTTAATGATGCTAAAACATTGGCGAAGCGAGTTTCACACAAAATTGAATTAACGGAGGTAAGTGAGGCGATCCACCTAGCCGAGAATCAGCTTAGGTTCTGTTTCGATGAAGAACAAAAAGAAGCCATCCACTACACTTTGTGTTCCGGTGATCTGTCCATCACTCAAGGTAGTGCAGGGGCAGGTAAAACAACGTTGATGCTTGCTGCAAAGATTGCGTATGAAAAGAGAAGTATGAATATCAGAGGGGCGTGTATTGCCAAAAAGGCAGCTGACAACCTAACGCATGAAACAGGTATTCAATCTCAAACCATTGCTTCACTGGTTTCATCTATCAATGGTAATAAGCATCCACTAAGGGGCATTGATATACTCGTAGTTGATGAAGCTGGACTAATCCCAAGCACCGACTTACAGCAACTTCTACACGAAGCAAAAGTATCAACCTGCAAAGTTATTCTAACAGGTGAGGATAAGCAGCTTGATGCCATCAATCGCGGTGGTGCCCTACGCTTTCTCTCTCGACCGGAAGTTCTCGGTACCCAAAGGATTGAAACAATCCGCCGCCAGCGCGAAGATTGGGCAAAACAAGTAGTCGTAAATCTTCGAGATAAACGCTCACAACAAGCTCTAGTAACGCTTGATGACCATAATTGCGTGCATTGGGCTGAGACTAACGAAGAAGCTATTCAGCAGCTGGTAAGCGATTGGGAAAAGTATCAAATGACTCACCCTGAAAAGCAATCCTTGGTGATAGCTCGCGAATGGAAAGACGTTAAAAAGTTAAGTAAAGCAATTCGCGAGATCTACATTCGTGAGGGCAAAGTGGGGACGGAAAATATCAAACTAACTTGCAGTGTTGCTGACAAGCAGTTTAAGTATGAATATTCCGTGGGTGATAGGGTTAAGTTTTGCCGTAATGAGTATCGACGCTTTCAAGTTTCAAACGGAACTTTAGGCACCATTAAAAAAATCTCGCAATTAAGTGATAGTGATACAAAGCTCTCAATTGAACTTGATGATAAACGTATCGTGTCCTTTAGAGCTTCAGAATATAGTGACCATATAGGCTTAAATCTCTGTCATGCTTACGCTTTAACCGTTTTCAGCTCTCAGGGTACGACTATAGACGGTAATACATTCACTTTGTATTCAGGCCGAATGGGGCAACGAGAGACTTATGTCGCTCTGAGCCGCCATAAAGATGAATCTCATATCTATGTCAATCAAGCCGAAATAAGTGAGCGTGCAAGAGCCAGCGATGAACACTCAGAGCTCACTGAGGAACTAAGACAATCTACTTTAGAGAACCTACTCAAACAAGAGTTCTTTACACCCTTGGCAATTGAGCACTTACTGGAACTAAAAACCTGTATAGAGATAGAGAATACTGGTTCCATCGGTTGAAGGTTGATGCTCCACCAATTGCCTCGTAGAAAAGTTAGAGGATTTACTGTACATTAACACCCCTATAAAGGATGTGATTGCGGCACTATAGACTAGCTAAATCTAACCTATTGATAGCAAACAACATTAAATTCTCAAACAAAGTCGAAAAGGATTGATTAAATATCAATCCTTTTTGGCTATAATGATACTGTATATAAAAACAGCGGTTTAACTAATGATTCAGGTACTTGACCTTTTTTCTGGCTGTGGAGGACTCTCATACGGCTTTCACAAACTAAAGGATACTTATAAAGTAATTGGTGCTATCGACTTTGATGAGCATGCTAACTCTTCTTATGAAACTAACTTTGGTATAACACCAAAGCAGCTAGACATCAGTGACTTATCTTCTGAAGTACTAAAAAGTACTTTCAATATCCAGTCTAATATGCCTTTAGTGTTTGTCGGTGGCCCACCATGCCAAGGCTTTTCCTCACACAAAAAAAAGGATAAGAGGTTAGATGATAGAAATAGTCTCGTCGCAAGATATGTAGAATTAGCAATTCAGTGTAATGCTGACGCTATAGTAATTGAAAACGTACCAGACTTGTTTGCCAAAAAACATTGGCCTCATTACAAAGCAGCAAAAGAACTATTAGACTCTCACGGATACAACACACTATCAACTATCGTTAACATGGCTGAATATGGTGTTCCTCAAGAGCGTTTCAGGGCCGTAGTCGTTGCTAGTAAAGATAAACAATTTTCACTTCCACCTGTTGAGTATAATCGAGAGCAATTCAGTACCGTACGAGATGTTCTTGAAACATTACCAAAACTGGCAGCTGGCGAAAAGTGCAAAGATGACGCGATGCATATAACTTCAAGCCACAGAAAAAACACAATTGAGATTTTCAAACAAGTTCCTGTCGATGGTGGCTC
The DNA here is from genome assembly GCF_026241515.1 of Vibrio sp. 14G-20. Classification (GTDB taxonomy): domain Bacteria; phylum Pseudomonadota; class Gammaproteobacteria; order Enterobacterales; family Vibrionaceae; genus Vibrio. The sequence continues at coordinate 127,684 of NZ_JAPHPW010000006.1, read as the reverse complement.
AAGGCCCAAAGGTGTTGGACCAAAATGTCTTGATAAGGTAAACGGTTTTTCTGATGTTTATGGCCGATTATTTTGGGATAAACCTTCTGTAACAATAACAGCAAGGTGCCGAACCCCATCATGTGGACGTTTTTTGCATCCAGAACAAGATCGAGGGTTAACCGTAAGAGAAGCTGCTCTATTACAGAGTTTCCCAAATGACTTCTATTTTGAAGGGCCTTTCGACGACAAATATAAACAAATTGGGAATGCCGTGCCTCCTAAGTTTTCTGAGTCCTTAGCTAAACATATGGCCCTTTGTTTTAAAAATGAACAAACTACAGGACTAGTTCGGTCCATAGATAGCCCTATAGGCAACTCTTTTAGCACTCTTATCTCTTTCATAAAGCAAGGTAGAACAATCGATGAGTTCATCTTTCAATGTAGTTGACTTATTCTGCGGAGCTGGAGGCTTGTCACTCGGCTTTGAAAAGGCAGGATTTAAGGTTCTGTTTGCCGCAGATAATGATGAAAAAGCAATCAAAACGTATAACCACAACTTAGGAAATCACGCTGAAGTTGTTGATATTTACAATTTAAATGGCAGCGATATACTAAAAAAAATCGGTAGAAATAAGACTGTGGATGTTGTGATTGGTGGACCTCCGTGTCAAGGATTCAGCATCCAAAGAAGAGGAAGTGATACCGATGAAAGAAATTATTTGGTTTTAGAGTATGCAAGACTAGTAAGCCAATTAAATCCCTATGTTTTCGTTATGGAAAATGTATCTGGCTTACTCTCAAAGAGAGGCGAAGAAGTTCTCAAAAGTTTAAAAGAAACTTTAGGGGCAAACTTTGAGTTTTATACAGAAAAGCTTGATGCGAGTAAGTTTGGTGTTCCTCAAGCAAGGAAGCGTGTATTCCTAATCGGGGTCAACAAACATAAAATAGACTGTACGTTTGAGTTCCCAGAGCCAATTCCTAAGTTTGAGCAGAGACCTGTTACTGTTCGTGATGCAATATCTGATTTACAGTATGTTGAAGAAGAACATGCCTATAATCACAAAGCTGACAAACTATCGGCTCTTAACTTAGAGAGAATCAGAAGTATCACTGCTGGACAAGGTCGAGACTCATTGCCTGATCATTTGCAACTAGCTTGCCACAAAAACAATTCCTCACATAGGCATCTAGATACCTATGGTAGAATGCCTTGGGACAGCGTTGCTCCAACGATAACAGCAAGGTTTGACTCCTTTTCTCGAGGTAGGTTTGGGCATCCAGAAGAGGATCGAACTGTAACTCTAAGAGAAGGCGCTAGGTTGCAAACTTTTCCTGATGACTTTCAATTTTTTGGTACAAAAGTAGAAGTTGCCAGACAAATAGGAAATGCTGTGCCCCCTAAACTTTCAAATTGTATTGCAGAACAAATAAAATCTTTACTAGACGAAAATATAACTGTTCAAGATAAGGGAGTTGCCGCATGACTTGGCCAATGTCAGATAGAGACACCACTGAATTTCCGGAGTTTGACATACATATAAATTCAGATTTAAGGTCTCATTTACAAGATATTTTGAATATCCCATCTGGCACTTTATCAACAGACTATGATGAAATTCGAAAGTATGGATATAGCGGAAAAGCTGATTCAAGAATTAGAACTTATCGTAAACTATATGAAAGACTAGGGCTTGTATTTATTCGAGATCATAAGATTGAGCACTCCAAACTTAGCACTGATATCGAAAACCTAGAATATTCCATAAAATCTTTCGCAGAAAGCAAACTAAAAGAAACTTCCTTTTCAGTCGTAAAGATACTCTCTCGGTACCAGTATAGTAATCCTATTGATTCAACAAGAAAGGGGGAGAGCATTCCTAATGTTCACCCCTACTTTCTACTTTGGAAAGCAATGCGCTCTCTAGGCAACAAGATACACTTTGAAGAAGTAAATCGTGTTTTAATCAAAGTCGAATCAGATGATGAAATCGATGAAGCTATAGAAAAAATAAAAGCAGCTCGAGAAGTAATTCAAGGTGATTATGCTAACTCTAAGACTCTTGATTCAGAGCTTGGTCATTCTGTTATAACTAAACAGACATCCGCGAGAATTGCACCTTTATTCTCGATTGCAGGATGGGGTGGACTTTTAATTGAGCGAACACAAGACTCTGATGGTTTTAGAAACCTTTGTTCACATGCGTTAAATGCGATAGATCATATCTTATTAAATCCACCTATTTTTTATGATACTGATGATGAAGATGACTGGATCTCATACTATTTCTCAGACTTAACAGTGGAAGAAGAGAGATATGGGGATTACGAAAGTTTCAATGTAGATCTAGACTCTACTGATCTTGATGATATTTTCTCTAGGATAAAATCACTGGGTGGTCATTACGAAAAATCTACTATTGAAGAGTTTCACTTAGGACTAACTTTTCACCCTGATAAGCACTTTGTCCTTATTAAGGGCCCCTCTGGCACAGGGAAAACTTTATTAGTTAGAGCATACTCTAGAGCTGTATCAAAAATTGATAGTTTAGAAGACAAACATCCACTTCTATTTATATGTCCGGTAAGGCCGAACTGGACGGACCCTAGCCAAATAATGGGATACTTTGATGTAATGTCTAACCATTATATCGTACCTCCTGTTTTAAAGGCGATTCTAACGGCTTATGAGAACCCACGTTGCCCTATTTTTGTGTGTCTTGATGAGATGAACTTGGCTCGTGTAGAGCATTATTTTTCAGATATATTATCTGCGATGGAGTCTAGAGAAGAATTTGAATTACACTCTCGAGGAGAAGGAGTAATTTCTCCTGAAGGAAGAGTAATTCCAGAGAAAATAGTTCTACCACCAAATCTATACCTAATTGGGACAATCAACGTTGATGAGTCAACTACGCCAGTTAGTGATAAGGTTCTTGATCGAGCAGTAGTTATTGATCTACAGGCTAATAATACCGAGGAATTCCTTCTATTTTTAGCTCAAAAGATCTCTAAACTAAAAGGCACTATTAGTGAATTAAAAACGTTCATTTGCACTTTAACAGATATACTAAATAAAGGTAACAACCGATTGACAAATAGAGTCATAGAAGAAATTATTCTCTACATGGAAAAAGTAAAATCCAAAAAGGATATCGACTATAGCTCTCAATTAGATCGGGTAATAAAAAGTAGAGTTATTGAAAAACTCAAGGGAGATGAAAGCTCTCGAGAAATGCTGGAAGAACTAAGCTCATTTTTCGTGAGTAATTCACTTTCTATTCAGCTTCCTTTATGTCAGAAATTTGTTGGCTCACTCCAAGATCAATTAGATGATTTTGGAGCATATAAGGCATTCCGATAGCCAATGATTAAATATATAGATTTAATTGATTCGAATACGAATGAAAGTTTAAGAATTTGGCCAAGCAAATCAACTGATATTCAACCAGAGTTGTATGAGAACAAAAGTTATCAAATAGAGGTCGGTTATACTAGAAAGACAAAAGAAACGTCTTTATTTATTGATGACTCTGAGATACTCGCCTTAAGACCAAAGTCGCCTGATACTGACTTATGGCAGTGGGAAACAGGATTTATAGCTGGTTCAATTGATTTTGATTTGTATGAAAACAACAAGTTATTATTCAATAAAAATCTAGTATTATCACCATCTAGGAACAAACTAACACATTCCGAATTTGAGATTATGCTCTCCCAAATTCTCCAAGAATCATCTGAACTTTTTTCTCTTGGAGAGTCTAGAATCAGCGTTGATGAAGGTATAGATTACTCTACCCCACTAACCAAACTTGAACACCTAAGATCAAACTTCAATGCAATTAGCCTTTGCATTAATCGTATTATAGATAGTCCAGTTTCTTATCTGAGGAATAAAGTAGAATACCAAGATCCAAGTAAGCTATCAGGAATTGTCGACCCTACAAGGATTACTGAAGCGCATAGTATCCATGGTTCGATGAGGTTTAAAGAAACGTTCATCCCAACTAAACTACCGGTAGTCGTTACCCATAGTGAGCTTGACATTTATGAGCATAGATGTATCAAGCAGTGTTTAAATGTTTGGTCAGTTTGGCTTTTATTTATCGGGAGAAAAATAAGAAGCAGATCAGAAAAGTCAAAAGGTAATAAGACACTCTTAAAATGGGCACAGAGAGCTTTCAAGTTAAGTTCTTCAATTGAAAGTTTATTGAAAGAAGGTTTTTTTAATAGCGTAAGTGATTTGGGTGATTTACTTATCCAACCAACCCACATTTTTACATCCATTCCGCAATACAGAAAATTTTTTGATCTCCAAAGAAAAATTAATATGGGCATAGGCAAGTCTTTTGGGGACTTTCTAAACATGCCAATAGCGCAAACTCACAAGTTATATGAAATCTGGTGCTACTATCGAATAATTAGTGCTTGTAGAAGTTTAGGTCATACTCCAACATTGTATTCAATCAAAAAAAGTTCAACACCTCTAGCCGAGAGTAATGTTGTCGTGGAGGTTGCCTTTTCTAATTTTTCACTTCATTTTCAGAAAAGCTACGATGAATACTGGAAAGCTAGCGATGATATCGGTTCTTATTCAAGAACAATGATTCCTGATATATCCATACGATGTACAGCCTCATGTAGATCAATAGTAGTGCTAGATGCAAAGTATCGTGTAGAGAGAGCTCTAAATGATGCTATAGCTTCTTCGCATATGTATAGAGATGCTATTGTTAGCGATAATGGGGGCTCTATAGAGCGAAAAGTGGTTGGTGCATACTTAATTTCACCTTCGGTTAACTCCGCTCCTTCTAGTGACTGGAAGAAGGAGTCATCTCCAAAGATCTTCTTTAATCCAGCATATGTTGATAAATTTAAATTCGGGGTTATTTCACTAAACCCTCGGGCAAAAGTAGATGAACTAGCCAACGTTCTGAAAACAATTCTACCATCCTCATGAGCTGGTGACATAAGTGGTGGCAAATATCTATATAAAACAAAAAAACAAATCATAAGCAATTGTTTTATAATGAAAAAATAAAATTAATCAATATTCAGATCCAGAATATTGAATAACAGTTTGTCAGTAACACGCTGTGAATAGCCATTAGCTGAATCAGTGTTGATTAACTAACAGTGTTGATTAGATCAAGATAAGCTCCTAGTTTTAGGGGCTTTTTTTATGGATACAATAATGAAAATCCGGATGAGTAAGTTGAGCAGGTTGTTACGCAAGAGATTTGTTTGGAGCAAGAGATAGATACAGCTATAGATAGAACTGAATAGATGTACAAAAGAATTTAAGAACATTTTGAGGGGGTATTGCAAGTGGAGAAGAGTATTACGGTAGAACTGAGGGGGAAAACAGATTTGATAGAGAAAGTGACGCAAGTTGCTAATGCAACCTGCGCCGACTTAAAATCTTATAGAGCTACAACGTTTGCAGCTTGAAGACCTTTTTGGCCTTGCTCTACTTCGAAAGACACTTGTTGGCCTTCTTTAAGAGTCTTGAAACCTTCAGATGCGATAGCACGGAAGTGAACGAATACGTCAGCGCCGCCGTTGTCTTGAGTTAGGAAACCGAAACCTTTCTCTTCGTTAAACCATTTTACTACGCCGTTTGTTTTGTTAGACATGATGTGTCCCTTATATAAAAATAAAAAATTAATCGCCAAAAGTGCGATGCGCTGAAAGCTTGAATTATTTAATGTATCTATGAAGCCAAGGGAAACACTGAGAATAACAATGAAGCAATACTAAGGGTTTTACTTTACAACTGGATGTTTCATTTAATAACTCTGAAAACAGAGCGACGCCATTCTTGGTGATCTGAGCCGGGTTGTAAAGCTTTATTTGAAAAAATTGATGTTTTTTTGTTCGGTTAGCTTTTATTAAAGCCCTGCTATGCCGCAGAGCTTAATTTATAAGACTTTGATCTCAAAAAATTTACTCATAGTAGGCGCCCTAAAGCGCTCACCATCAGGTATGACCGTATTTCTCGAATCCACAGCAAAGCTCAACCCCACCCCACAGTTTGAAGGCAATTAAGACGACTTTATTTTCTGGTTACTGAGCTTTATTTGTCTTAATTCTGTCTTTTAATGACTAACACTGGTGATCGGGTAAGTCCTGGGTTTTATAGAGATCGGCAATGTCGTGATTCTTATCTCTATGTTTGGCTTCATCCTCTCTTATGCAGAAAAGCACATCCAAAAACATGGCATTCTCGGGTAAGCGATAGTATTTAATCGCAATCTCAGGCGCGGGATGATTGGGCAACGTGCCATCTTGAATTTTCGAGATATATTCGGAGTAACTGTTACAAGCTTCCTCTTCGAAATAGCCAACGATCCTATGTGCCGTCTTAGATGAGACTAAGTAGATCACGCCATAGATAAGTAAAAAGATGAACTGTAATAGCATCACTAAAATGCGCTCTATAATGGACGGGTTGGTAACGGTAAGGAAAATCATCAAGTGCATCCGTTCATTATCCGCTTCGTCCAGTAGCTCTTTGATCCAACCACCATCGTCTTTCATGCGACGCAGAGCTTTGAGGTGATTGAACACTCCCGCCACCATGCCCGGCACCGCCGCTATGGTTTCCAACAACATGGCTCGTTTGGCTAAGTGTTTTCCATAAAACAAGTTAAGTGTCTTTTTGAGAAGTCGAGTAACAAGAAGTGCAACCTTTTCGGAGAAGATTTCAGGTTTATAATGAGTGCTTTCAAAATGCATAGCGTGTTCCTTATATGAGTCTATTACTTACTAATCAACATTCATGCCAAGACACAAAGCCTTGTACATCAAGGTAAAAACAACAATTAGAGTCTTATTGACAGCACAATTTCAGCAACAAAAGAGACATCTTTATGTCTTTTAGACACACTAAGAGCAATAAAAAACCCAGCAACATGGCCGGGCTCTTATTAGCTTATAACCTGATTGATTTACTCATCCGGCTGCTTGGTTCTTAGATCGACATATGGCCAATAATGATGCCCAACACGAATCAAGAGTGTTGCTGCGGCTAAGATAAATGCCGCTAAAGATAACCAAACGATCAATACCGCATCGAGTTCTTTCATGCCTAAAGTGATATAACGAGCAATTGCCATCATCGCGATGTAGATGGGGTATCGCACTGGGATCTTACCGTTCATCACAAACTGCTGAACCATCGCCAACACTTCTAAATAGATAAACATCAGCAGAATGTCGGTCAATTGCACTCGGCGTTCAGCGAAGACATGCATGAACTCTTCGACCATCGCAAACAAGGTCGCCAGTGTGATCGCCACCAGCAATACCGCTTCCATAATGTGGAATACTTTTAAAAACGGCTTACTAAAAGATTTAGGCAAGTTAGAAGGCATAGTCACTCTTCAAAAAATAATTAATCCAGTCTCTACAATAGCATGCATCAATATAAGTCGCGTACTGTCAAAGCATCGCCATCAATTCATCGGTAACCACCAGTAAGAAGTAAAGGTAAGAAACAACAGATAAAACAATGGCCCCACATTTACTGCAGAGCCATATGCTTGTCTTTTACTTAGCGGCTTTTTAGTGGCTAATTAGCCTTAAAGCAGAATCAGGTAAGTTAAGAACACCACACACAGGCCGTAGATAAGTGGATGCACTTCTTTATACAAATCAAAACCACTAAAAATAAACTCAATTAAATTAAGTACCTAAGCTTGAAAGTGTCATAATAGTACACGCTGATATCGGAGTTACTATGGTTCAAAATCGTCATTTGGAATAGCAGATATGATTCCTCTCTTCTGCATGCCCTTTACTGAACAAAAACAACTGGTCACCTTTCACTTTATACATCAGTTCAATTTTAGCTCTTACCAGAGCGTCCATATCACGAACAAAGATCTCATTGCCAGTTGGCTTTAGATTCCAGTCGATATGTTGATAGGCAACCGATAGGAGACCATTCTCAGCAATGTAGTTTGCTTCATAATAGACTTCGTAGGGCTTGGTTTCTCCGACAAGTGTCTGAACATAACCTTTCTGAAAAATCAGCAAACTGTCATTTGAGGTAAACTCTAAAATAGAGCGATCAGCGATCTCTTGATAGTGACGATACCCTTGCGAAACAAACCCCTCATCAAGCTGAACACATGCCCAACGACTACCCGCTAACTGTTGTTGCTCAAACTTCCACTGATACAACGCCACACCGATGACACAGGTAGCAAGCGCAATATTGAAAACGACGACCGATTTTATCCGCATATTGATCGAGCCCTCCTAATTGCTTTCACCACCGTCTCTGATAAATCATCAATACTCACCGAATGATTCACGTAGCTTGCGTTCTTACTGCCGTGTTTCGCAAAAGCAAAAGTTTTAATCATATAAACGTCGTCGTCATAAGCAGACTCTGCGATTCGCAGATACATATCCGCATGACAGGTTGGAAACGATTGAGTCGCTAATTCATATGCGAGCAGTCGACCGTCACTTATTAAATAAGCACTGTCATAAAGATAAAAATCGGTCACGCCAATCTGAAAATGTTGATACTCACTAGGCTGGAGAAACTGTGGCTTTCGGATAAAAGGCTTAGTAAAAAAAACGAACACCAAACAGGCTAGCAGCAATACCGTCACAAACCCATGCCAAGAATACATGTTCATTTTCAAGGTAGGGGCAGGCTTAAGGCTCACCTCTTCTAAAACGATTTCTTGCTCTTGGCTAACCCGAATTGCTCGGTTTCCTATTTTCTTAATCGGCTCTTTGCCACTGTGAATGTTCAGAACGTAGCCAATTTTGCTGACTGTTTTCAAGGTGACATCGCGCGCGCCCAACTGCTCGAAGTTTTTCCTTAAACCTGAAATGACATTAGTGATCGCTTGGTCAGTGACTAATGCGCCCCCCCAACAGGTTTCAAATAGTCGTTCACGAGTAACGTGAACACCCTGGTTTTCAAGTAACAAACTCAACACTGCATATGGAAGCGGGCGTAATTGAATACATTCACCATCGGCATTCGATAAAGTTAGAGTCGTTGGATCGAGAATCAAATTGGAAAAACAGACTCTATGCATACACTCACTATTACTGAAATTAGGGCTCACACAACCAAAAAACACACGCGTGAAGAGCTGGATCCTACCATTACCAAGTCAACTGCGTAAGCCGTGAGTACAGTCCATCCACCTAAAGCAGAAGTTCCTACAGAAAAAACAACATCAAACATATCAATGAATTATGTAATAAAGATAAAAATATATAAAAGGGGAATTATCAATAAACCGACAAGTCATGAAGTTTATATGAATTCCATCTTTAGTTTTATATTGCCATTGAACACATAATGCACACCACTTTTTATCCCCGATGAGATGAATCTAATGAAAAAAGCAGTGATCCTTCTGGCAGCATTTTCTGCCTTTGCCAGTGCCCAAGATCAAGCAGTTGAGAAAGACGTATCTGGCTTTTACCTAGGTGGTGGTTTTGGTACCACAACTTACGATGACGATGCCGCGTTTTCTACACTAGAAACAAAATACTCAACGGTTAAGTTGATTGGTGGCTATCAATTTAACCGCATTGTTGGCGTTGAAACACAATTCACCAAATACAGTAATATAACAGCACCAGGCTTGTCAGGTTATGCTATCGAAACAGCAGGCATATCTATTGCTGCAAACCTTGGCTACACCTTTGATAGCGGTTGGCGTCCATTTGGTACCATAGGTCTAACGCAGCTTTCATTTGATGTTGATGACTATGGTAGCAAAGATGAAACAGCATTGCGTTTGGGCGCAGGTGTAGAATACACACCAGCAAGCCTTGAGAACCTAAACTTCCGTGTGGCTTACGAAGTTGATACCTTCAGCGTTGATACTGGCCACTGGTTATACAATGATGTGACCGTCCAACTTGGTAGCTTCTACGCTGGCGCAACGTACAAATTCTAATAACGAACACTTCGTTGGCTAGTAAACGTAAAGAGGCGACCACCGTCGCCCTTTTTAGGTGAACATCAGCAGAATGGCGGTAAGTTGAACTCAACGTTCAGCAAGAACGAGCATAAATTTAAGATACAACAGATACAAAAATGGCCCCACATTCACTGCAGAGCCATCTGTTTGTCTTTTATTTAGCGACTTGTTAGTGGCTAATTAGTAGTGGCGAATTAGCCTTATAGAAGAATCAGGTAAGTTAAGAACACCACACACAGGCCGTAGATAAGTGGATGCACTTCTTTGCGCTTACCTGCCACAACCATCGTGAATGCGTAACTGATGAAGCCCATCGCCATGCCGTTTGCTGGTGAGAAGCTTAGAACGGTGAACATGATGGTGAAGAAAGCTGCAATGCGTGACTCTTTCTTTTCCCAGTTTATCTGACCAAGGCGACCCACCATGTAGATGCCTACCACTACCATCGCAGGCGCGACCATTGCCGCTGAGAAGATAGAGAAGATTGGGTATAGGAATAGCGACACTAGGAATAAGCCAGCCACCATGACTGCTGCCAAGCCCGTTTTCGCCCCTTGAGAAGAAGCAATACCAGATTCCGAGAACGCGGTGATCGATGTGGTACCTAAAATAGAACCAATCACTGTTCCACCTGCATCAGCAACTAAAGCCGATTTCGCATTTGGTACCTTACCGTCTTTGTCGATGATACCCGCATCACGTCCAACACCAACAATCGTGCTTAAGCCATCGAAGAAATCGACAATCAGGAAGATAAGTACAATGAACAATAGATCGAACATTTTTTCAGGCGTGAAAGCAGAGAAATCAAAGATAGCGCCGAAACTGCCTGCCATGCTTGGTGGCATAGAAAAAAATTGGTCTGGGATTGGTGCGTTTGATGTACCCATGAATACATCAGCAAGAATGGTCAGCGCGATAGCAGAAACGAACGAGATGAAGGTTGCTAGCTTGATGTCACGAACCATACAACCCAGTGCGATGAAGATACTCACGTAAGCGATGATCACTTTTGGATCGGAAATATCACCTAAGCCAACCAATACAAATGGGTTAGAAACGATGATGCCCGCATTCTTAAGACCTAAGAAAGCGATGAACAGTCCAAGAGACACGGTAATCGCCAACTTCAAATCTTCAGGAATCGACTCAATCATCGATTTACGAATATTGGTTAACGAGAACGCGAGGTACAGGATACCCGATAGGAAGATGCCAAACAGCGCTTCATTCCAAAGCACCGCAACAGAGCCACTTAATAATAAGCCTTTGAAGAAGCCGTTCATGCTCATGCCTGGTGCAAGCATCACTGGGTAGTTGCCCCAAATGCCCATAATAAGCGTTGCGATAGCGGCAGACAGAGCGGTTGCTGTAAATACTGCCCCTTTGTCCATACCTGGGATATCCCCCAAAATCGCAGGGTTAACCGCCAGAATATAGCTCATCGCCAAGAAAGTGATGAAACCCGCGTACAGCTCAGTGCCAATCGTGGTTTTTCTTTCAGTGATTTTAAACATCGAATCAAGCGAGCCAGAGGTGTTCTGGGCTTTCAGGGTGGAATCGGTACTCACAACAAAACCTTTGCAATAAATTAAGAATTTGGTGATTCAAATGCTGCGAGAATAGAGAGGTCTCTACACTAAAAACTGTAGTTACCAAGGTAGGCTCGGTAGTAGAAACATTTGACCCATTTCATCAAACATATACAGCATTTAATCGTTTGCGCGGATTGTAAGGATTGAGATTAAAACTTCAACAAATTTTGTCCAGATCACATAAAAAAGTACCGATGACGAGTCATTACATTTATACAAAGATCCTTGAGAAGATCATTTGCTAATAAATAACGATCAAGCCAGTTGTTCTCAATCATCTAAATATGCTACTCTTCGCCTCCATTTTTCTGGCCTAATTTTCACCAGTTGCTTCTATTAGTTTTACTCGTTATCTCTTTATAGACGTAACCAACGGAACAACAATTAGAGTCAGTGCTATCTTTTATAGTGTAGGTTTATCACCTTCACTCAATCCAACCAACAGTGGAAATATACAGATGGGCAAAGGTACTCTTTACATCGTATCTGCACCTAGTGGCGCAGGTAAGTCGAGCTTGATCTCAGCAATGCTAGAAACCAATCCAACCTACGCAATGAAGGTATCTGTTTCACACACCACTCGCGGTATGCGCCCTGGTGAAGAAAATGGTGTTCACTACCACTTTGTAGAGAAGCATCATTTTGAAGACCTTATTACTAAAGGTGAATTCCTAGAGTACGCTGAAGTTTTCGGCAACTACTACGGTACTTCACGCGTTTGGATTGAAGAAAACCTAAACCGCGGTATCGATGTATTCCTAGATATCGACTGGCAAGGTGCTCGTCAGATCCGTGAACAAATGCCTCAAGCGAAGAGTGTATTCATTCTTCCACCATCAAATGGTGAACTAGAGCGTCGTTTGAATGTTCGCGGTCAAGACAGCAACGAAGTTATTGCGAAACGCATGAGCGAAGCAAAATCAGAGATTTCTCACTATGCAGAATATGATTATGTGATCGTGAATGACGACTTTGATGCAGCCCTAATGGACTTCAGAGCTATCATTCGTGCGGAGCGTTTGAAAGAAGATAAGCAAGCAGCTAAATACAGCGGCATGCTTACAGCACTACTAGCGGAATAATCTCTGATACCAATCGTAGTAAACAACTGGTCATTCTAGCTTGTGAAAAAGCCTGATAACGTCGTTAGAATTTTTGATTGTAGGGTCACTACTTATCGAAAAATTCTTCCTTGTTCTCAAACTTTTTTCCGGCGCTATCTCTGAGCACTTATTTTACTGTGATTGGTATAACTGGATTTTCCATTGAGATAAGTATACGGTGAACTAGAAAGTCTCTAGTTAAACTTGTATACTTTCTCGTCATTAAAAATTTATTAGTTAATTACTATTTGGAGTCCTCATGGCACGCGTAACTGTTCAAGACGCTGTTGAAAAAGTTGGCAACCGTTTCGACCTAGTTCTTATTGCGGCTCGCCGCGCACGTCAAATGCAAACTGGCGGTAAAGATTCACTAGTGCCTGAAGAAAACGATAAGCCAACGGTTATCGCTCTTCGCGAAATCGAAGAAGGTCTTATCACTAAAGACGTACTAGATGCTCGTGAGCGTCAAGAGCAACAAGAGCAAGAAGCGGCTGAACTTGCAGCAGTAAGCAGCATCGCTCACACTCGTTAGCTCACAGTCGCAAAAAGCGTCATTCGAACTAATTAACCTTCCGGGCCTTTAATTTGTATCTATTCGATAGCCTCAAAGACGTTGCCCAAGAATACCTAACAGAGCCTCAAATTGAGGCTCTGCGTCAATCTTATGTGGTAGCGAGAAATGCCCATGAAGGGCAAACCCGTTCAACGGGTGAACCATACATAATCCATCCTGTTGCTGTTTCAAGAATCCTGGCAGAAATGCGTCTGGATATCGAAACCCTGCAAGCTGCCCTACTCCACGATGTAATTGAAGATACTGAAGTTACAAAAGAGGAGCTAGAAGCTCAATTCGGCAATACCGTTGCTGAACTGGTTGATGGTGTATCTAAGCTGGATAAGCTTAAATTTCGTGATCGCAAAGAAGCGCAAGCAGAGAACTTCCGTAAGATGGTTCTCGCCATGGTGCAAGACATCCGCGTTATCTTGATCAAATTAGCTGACCGTACTCACAACATGCGTACGCTTGGGGCACTTCGTCCTGACAAAAAGCGTCGTATTGCTCGTGAAACCCTCGAGATTTATTCTCCGCTAGCTCACCGTCTTGGTATTCATAACATCAAGACCGAACTAGAAGAGTTGGGCTTCGAAGCCCTTTATCCTAACCGTTATCGCGTACTGAAAAACGTAGTGAAAGCTGCGCGTGGTAACCGTAAGGAGATGATCCAACGTATCCATAGCGAAATCGAAGGCCGCCTTGAAGAAGTCGGTTTGCCTGCTCGCGTACTTGGTCGTGAAAAGAATCTGTTCTCCATCTATAACAAGATGAAAACCAAAGAGCAGCGCTTTCACACCATTATGGACATCTACGCTTTCCGCGTGGTGGTTGATACCCCAGATACTTGTTATCGCGTACTTGGTCAAGCTCACAGCCTGTACAAGCCCCGCCCTGGCCGCATGAAAGATTACATTGCGGTACCAAAAGCCAACGGCTACCAATCTCTGCACACGTCAATGATCGGCCCTCACGGGGTGCCAGTTGAGGTCCAGATCCGTACTGAAGATATGGAGCAAATGGCAGATAAAGGTGTCGCGGCGCATTGGTCTTACAAAGGCAATGGCTCGCGCAGCAGTAACGGGACAACCGCACAGGTTAAAGCACAACGTTGGATGCAGAGCTTACTTGAGCTGCAACAAAGCGCAGGTAACTCATTCGAATTCATTGAAAACGTTAAATCAGATCTGTTCCCAGATGAGATCTTTGTGTTCACGCCAAAAGGTCGCATTGTCGAACTTCCTGCGGGCGCAACAGCGGTCGATTTTGCTTACGCGGTGCATACCGATGTCGGCAACATGTGTGTAGGTGCTCGTGTAGACATGAACCCTTATCCACTTAGCAAATCGCTGAAGAACGGTCAAACCATTGAGATCATCAGTGCTCCGGGCGCACGTCCGAATGCTGCATGGCTCAACTACGTAGTGACCTCACGCGCACGTACTAAGATCCGTCAGGTTCTGAAAACCATGCGTCGTGAAGAGTCTATTACGCTAGGTCGCCGTCTACTGAACCACGCACTTGGTGAACACTCTATTGCCGATATCGGCCAAGAGAACCTCGAGCACGTATTGTCTGACTTACGCCTAGAAAGCGTTGAAGACTTGCTAGCATCGATTGGTCTTGGCGAATTGATGAGTATCGTCATTGCTCGTCGTCTACTGGGTGATGCTGACGAACTGACAGAAGTGATAAACAACAGCGACACACCAAGGAAGAAATTGCCTATCCGTGGTGCTGAGGGTCTACTACTGACTTTCGCTAATTGTTGTCACCCGATCCCAGGCGATCACATCATTGCCCATGTATCCCCAGGTCGTGGCCTTGTGGTTCACCGTGAAACGTGTCCAAACGTTCGTGGCTACCAAAAAGAACCAGACAAATACATGGCGGTAGAATGGTCTGACGATTACGATCAAGAGTTCACAGCTGAACTTCAGATCGATCTGCAGAACCACCAAGGTGCACTGGCTGAGTTAACGAACGTTATCTCTAAAACGGGCTCAAACATTCACGGTATTTCAACCGAAGAACGAGATGGACGCCTGTACACAGTGACTATCTTGCTGACCACCAAAGATCGTGTTCACCTTGCAAGTATTATGAAAAAGCTACGTGTGATGCCACACGCGCTAAAAGTAAGACGTCGTAAGAACTAGATCTAGAAGCAGATTAAAAAGCAGATGAGAGATACGAGTCTCGAGATGCGAAGAGCAAAAGCTTTTCACCACCTCAACTCTTCGTATTTCGAGTCTGCTTTAATTTTTTGTACTGCCCTGTTTTTTAGTACTCATTTAGCCGCAACCCAAATCTGCTCCTGATCTCTTCGTATCCCGAATCCCGTATCTGCTTCTAAGCTTTACCCTGTACAAAAATCCAGTAAAATGCTTGAATAGATCATCTCTCTTACGTTTATGAGCCTTGTTATGTCACAGCTTTTATCTGCTATCCCTCTCAACTCTTTATCTGGAGTCGGCGCTAAAGTCGCAGAGAAACTGGAAAAGGTTGGGCTTAACAACGTACAAGATCTACTGTTTCACTTGCCTTTACGCTATGAAGATCGAACGCGTATCTATCCAATCGTAAAACTGCACGCTGGCCTTTGGGCTGCAGTGCAAGGCAAGGTGATGCACGTCGATACCATTTTCGGTAAACGTAAGATGTTGGCGGTAAAAATCAGTGATGGTAACGGCACCATTACTCTGCGCTTTTTCAACTTCACCGCTGGTATGAAGAATAACTTTGCCGAAGGCAAACAAGTCCATGCCTACGGTGAGATCAAGCGCGGTAATATGGGGCTTGAGATCGTCCACCCTGACTACAAATTCTTTGCGCCTAGGCAACAACCAGATGTTGAAGCCAATCTGACTCCGGTGTATCCAACCACCGAGGGCTTAAGGCAAGTCACGCTGCGTAACCTCACCGACCAAGCATTAGAACTGATCGACAAAGCCGCGGTGAATGAGCTGCTACCATCAGGTTTATACGATCACCAAATTACCCTCGCACAAGCACTGCATACCATTCACAGGCCACCTCCAGGTATTGACCTAGAGTTGTTTGATGAGGGTAAACACCCTGCGCAGCTACGCCTGATTATGGAAGAGCTACTGGCTCAGAACTTATCGATGCTGTCTGTTCGTAGTAAGGGGCAACAAGACAAAGCGATGCCTTTTCCTCCAGTACATGCTCTTAAAGATAAGCTACTCGCTCAGTTACCGTTCTCACCAACCAATGCACAAACACGAGTAACCAAGGAGATCGAAGCTGACCTTGAAAAACCGCACCCAATGATGCGTTTAGTTCAGGGCGATGTAGGCTCAGGTAAAACCTTGGTCGCTGCGCTTGCGGCTGTTCGCGCACTCGAACACGGTCAACAAGTTGCGCTAATGGCACCCACCGAATTGCTCGCGGAACAACACGCGATCAACTTTGCTAACTGGTTTGAGGCGATGGGCATTCAAGTTGGGTGGCTAGCAGGTAAACTCAAAGGCAAGGCTCGCGAAACCGAGCTCGTTCGTATTGCCAGTGGTGAAGCACAAATGGTAGTCGGTACTCATGCTTTGTTCCAAGAACATGTCGAGTTCAAAAACCTTGGCTTAGTAATCATTGATGAGCAGCACCGATTTGGCGTCCACCAGCGATTAGAGCTGCGTGAGAAAGGTGCAAAGCAAGGTTATTACCCACACCAATTAGTCATGACGGCAACACCGATTCCACGAACGTTAGCGATGACGGCCTATGCCGATCTTGAAACCTCAATTATTGATGAGTTGCCACCGGGTCGAACACCGATTCAAACCGTGGCGATTCCTGATACCAAGCGGGATGACATTGTCGAACGTGTGAAAAATGCGTGTCTCAATGAAGGCAAACAAGCCTATTGGGTATGTACGCTGATTGATGAGTCCGAAGTACTAGAAGCTCAAGCTGCGGCTGATACCGCTGAAGAGCTGCAACGCAAACTGCCTGACGTCAAAATTGGTTTAGTTCATGGCCGTATGAAACCTGCCGAGAAACAAGCGGTGATGCAAGAGTTCAAAGAGAACAAGCTGCATCTATTAGTTGCGACAACCGTGATTGAAGTCGGTGTGGATGTGCCTAATTCGAGCTTAATGATCATCGAGAACCCAGAGCGTCTTGGCCTTGCACAACTGCACCAACTACGAGGCCGTGTTGGCCGTGGTTCGGTCGCAAGCCACTGTGTATTGTTGTATCACTCACCGCTGTCTAAAACCGCTCAGAAGCGCTTAGGAGTGTTGCGTGAAAGTAACGATGGCTTTGTGATTGCACAGCGTGACTTAGAGATCCGTGGCCCCGGTGAGCTGCTTGGCACCAAACAGACAGGCTTGGCCGACTTCAAGATTGCCGACTTGGTACGAGACCAAAGGTTAATCCCAGAAGTGCAGCGTATTGCGCGTCATATTCACGATAGCTACCCAGATAACGCCAAGGCGATCATCAACCGCTGGCTAGGCGAGCGCGATGTTTACTCTAAGGCTTAATTAGCACAGACACTGTCATTCAAAAACGTAAAAGGCTTCCTCAAGGAAGCCTTTTTAGTGCTAGTAAACTCAAGCCTGGGGCTTCACAGGGAAACTGATCTGCGCCTTTAAACCACCCTCACTGCGGTTATTCACCACCACCGCACCTTGGTGTTGGCTGACAATACGTTTCACAATCGCTAAGCCTAAGCCTGTCCCTTCACTGCCTCGGGCAGTATCGCCGCGGGTGAACGGTTCAAACAACTTCCCGATCTGATCCTGCGGGATACCTGGACCATTATCTTCCACCGTTACCCAAGCAAGTTTGTTATCCGCCGTCATGCCGGTAGACACTTTGACCCAACCATTACCATAACGCAGCGCATTTACTACCAAGTTACTCACCGCACGCTTCATCGCAATTGGGTTACCAAGCGCGGGCTTCATTGATTCCGGAATATCAGTTTCAATCTGCACTTCGTATCCACCTTCAGAGCTAGAAACCTCGCGAGCAATATCGTCAACAAACACCGCTTGGAATGAATCTCGATCAACGGGTTTTAAGTAGTCCATAAACTGGCTGATGATCTCGTTACACTCTTCGGTATCACTGATGATGCCTTCCGCTAAGTAACTGTCTTCTGGCGACATCATCTCTGTCGCCAAGCGAATACGCGTGAGTGGTGTACGCAGATCATGACTAATACCCGCCATTAGTAGGGCTCTATCTTCTTCCAATTCTTGTATGCCTTTCGACATTTGATTAAAGGCTCGGGTTACTGAACGAATCTCTTGCGCACCTTGTACTGGCAGGGGTGGTGGTATATCACCTCGCCCGACACCTTGCGCGGCTTTCTCCAGCGCAATCAACGGACGGTTTTGCAATCGGATAAACAACCAACCACCGGCGACAATCAACAGCGCCATGATCAGACTGTTACGAAACAGTGGTGCAAAATCCTCTTCTTGCAGCTCTGATAACGGAATACGAATCAAAGAGTTAGGCAGCTGCGCAATGTCCATCCACAACACATAGCTTTCATTGCCCAAGATCAGCCGCACTTCAGTTTCAGAACCCAGCTCTTTGGTCATCTCCTCACTCATCAAGTCGATTGCGACTGCATGGTAATACTCACCCGCCGCTTCGCTGTCCTTGGTATGAACGGTTACCCCAAGCTGCTCAAGCACACGCTGACGTAATGGCGCATCAATCTCGATATCACTGCCTTGGTCCAATACTAGGTTTAGCTCGTGAGCCAAAATCTTATTAAACTGCTGCAAACTCGGCATCAACGCATAATTAAACACCGCGTAATAAGAAAAAATTTGGCTAGCGACCAACAGGGTTAAAAAGAGCACTATCGACTGAGTAAAGGAGCTACGTATGCGCATAGAAGACCTAAAGTTAGGGGTGATAAAGGGACATAATGGAAACTATAGCTGTAAACCCTTGTGCTGAATACAAAACGGGCCATCGCATATTAATGAGATGACCCGTAAGATTCACAGAATCGGTAAAGCAGTTATAGAGCTTATAAAGCTAGATTACACAGCTTTGCCATCTGGAACGAATACATAGCCCAAGCCCCACACCGTTTGGATGTAACGAGGTTTGCTTGGATCTTCTTCCACTAGACGACGCAGACGAGAAATCTGAACATCGATAGAACGTTCCATCGCTGAATACTCACGGCCACGCGCCATGTTCATCAACTTATCGCGAGACATTGGCTCACGAGCGTTAGTCACTAGTGACTTAAGAACCGCAAATTCACCTGAGGTAAGAGGCATCGGCTCTTCACCGCGGAACATTTCACGCGTACCTAGATTTAGGCGGAATTCACCAAACTCAACCACAGATTCTTCTGTGCTTGGTGCGCCCGGCGCTTCAATCACTTGTCGACGCATTACCGCTTTGATACGAGCAAGCAGTTCACGTGGGTTAAACGGTTTTGGCAGGTAATCATCAGCACCCACTTCCAAACCCACAATGCGATCCACTTCGTCACCCTTTGCCGTCAGCATCAGGATTGGTAGCGAGTTGTTTGCGTTTCTTAGACGGCGACAGATCGACAGACCGTCTTCGCCCGGTAACATTAAATCCAATACCATCAAGTGAAAGTTTTCACGGGTTAACAGGCGGTCCATCTGCTCACTGTTTGCCACGCTACGCACTTGAAAGCCTTGCTCTGACAGATAGCGTTCTAGCAATGCACGTAAACGAGCATCGTCATCGACCACTAAAATTTTGTAGTTTTCTTGCATGTAATGGTTCCACCTATTAAAGCTTAAACCTGAGGTTAAGCATTCTTGGTAAATTGTATAAGACATTAAAAATGTAACATTATTGGGGAAAAAGTCGCCTAAATAATTGTTAACGTATGTTGCCTTTCTATATATTCTATCTTAGATCATCATTTCATTAAGTCAGATTTATGAAAACCAAACTTATCACTCGTGAAGGTTATAACAAACTCAAAGCAGAACATGACCACTTATGGCACGAGAAGCGTCCAGAGATCACCAAAATAGTCACTTGGGCTGCAAGCCTTGGAGATCGTTCAGAAAACGCAGATTACACCTTCAATAAGCGTTTGCTTCGACAGATTGATCGCCGAGTGCGTTTCTTAAGAAAGTTCCTACCTGATGTCACGATCGTGGACTACTCGCCGCAACAAGAAGGTAAGGTATTTTTCGGTGCTTGGGTCGAAATTGAGAATGATGATGGCGAAATTAAAAAGTTTCGTATTGTCGGCCCTGAAGAGATCTACGGCGATGCTAAAGGCTATATCTCTATCGACTCACCTATGGCTAGAGCTTTGCTTAAAAAGGAAGTCGATGATGAGTTCGAGGTGAAAACCCCGGAAGGCATAAAAGAATGGTTTATCAATTCAATTCACTACACAGATAACGCTTAGAACTGACTAGACAAGCGCAGTTAACCGACTATCACAGCTCGAAGCTTGCAAAAACCAAACGCCAGATAAAAGAAAACCCCGCTAGGCTCTCGCCTGACGGGGTTAAGTCTCTATCGCAGCAATCCGGCTACTGTTTATCTCTTCGAGATAAGGTGCTCCCTGCATCTTTCCTTGATAGTGGCTAAATCCTTTAACCAATTTCCTTTTTGTTCATCGCCATCCTAGCGGTGTCCATTCTAGCCTGTCATCCTGACTGGCGAATCTCATCCAGAGATTATAACTTCCTTGCTGACCACTCATCCTAAGTAATCAAATCTTCATCCTGAAGATACCTAGTCCATTAGGCTTTTTCCTGTTCCTGCCAACTCCCTGTCGACAAGTTAAATATTACGGTATTTGGGTAAGTTTCCTAGATAGTCCCTAAAAACATTTCTAGTGAGAAGTACGCCCACAAACACAAAACCAAATAAAATCAGAAACTTAGAACAACCTCAAGACGATTTCATCGGTTTAAAGTGACTTAGTCGCACACCACGTGTAAGAGATCTCGCACAAAGTGGGTATCACAAACGGAAATTCGACTTCTGACAGGATAATTACACAGCCAAAGCTAGAAAAAGCGTACGCTCACCCCCATGTATTTGTCATGATATTAAATAAGAGATTCATCGGATGAGCCAAGCTATCTGTCGACTGATTGCTGAAGAACTGAATGTTCGTTCAGAGCAAGTCACCGCCGCAGTAAACCTAATTGACGACGGTAACACCGTTCCCTTTATTGCCCGCTACCGTAAAGAAGTCACGGGTGGCTTAGACGATACCCAACTACGTAACCTTGATAGTCGCCTTTCATACCTTCGCGAACTTGACGATCGCCGCCAAACGATTCTTAAGTCGATTCAAGACCAAGGCAAACTCACGCCAGAATTAGAGCGTGATATCACTCAAGCCGACAGCAAGACGCGCCTAGAAGATCTATATCTGCCATACAAACCAAAGCGTCGTACTAAAGGTCAGATCGCGATTGAAGCAGGTTTAGAGCCACTCGCCGATACGTTATGGAATGCACCACAGCACGATCCGGAAACGGAAGCCGCTAACTTCATCAGCAGTGATAAAGGCATTGCCGATACGAAAGCTGCACTCGATGGGGCACGTGCGATCATCATGGAACGCATTGCTGAAGATGCAAACCTACTTGAAAAGATTCGCCAACATCTAAACCGTAATGCAGAGCTTGGTGCTCGTGTTGTGGCTGGCAAAGAGAACGAAGGTGAGAAATTCAAAGACTACTTCGAGCATAACGAAACGTTAAACAAAGTGCCTTCACACCGTGCCCTTGCCATGTTGCGTGGCCGTAATGAAGGCTTTCTAACACTGACGATGAATGCAGATCCTGAGCAAGAAGAAGGTGTACGTGGTTCATACTGCGAGAACATCATCTCTGATCACTACGGCATTACTCTAAGTAGCGCACCAGCGGATGCATGGCGCAAGCAAGTGATTAGCTGGGCATGGCGCATCAAGGTTTCTATGCACATGGAAACTGAATTGATGGGCGCGATGAAAGAGCGTGCAGAGATCGAAGCGATCGAAGTATTCGCAACCAACCTAAAAGATCTACTCATGGCTGCGCCTGCTGGCCCTCGAGCAACCTTAGGCTTGGACCCGGGTTTACGTACCGGTTCGAAAATTGCTGTTGTGGACTCTACCGGTAAGGTTCTGGCAACAGAAACGATTTACCCTCACCCACCGCAAAAGCAATACGACAAGTCTGCGCACGTTGTTGAGCAAATGGTTCGTCAATACAATGTTGATTTAATTGCGATAGGTAACGGTACGGCTTCACGCGAAACCGACAGCTTTGTTGCTGATGTAATTAAGCGTGGCAACCTAACAGCACAAAAAATCATTGTCAGCGAAGCCGGCGCATCGGTTTACTCTGCTTCTGAGCTAGCGGCAAAAGAATTCCCGAACATGGATGTATCGATTCGTGGTGCGGTATCTATTGCACGTCGTCTGCAAGATCCACTGGCAGAGCTAGTGAAGATTGACCCTAAATCGATCGGTGTGGGCCAATACCAACACGACGTTAGCCAGACAATGCTCGCTAAGCGCCTAGATGCGATTGTCGAAGACTGTGTAAACGCCGTAGGTGTTGATGTGAATACCGCGTCTGCCGCGCTACTTACTCGCGTAGCAGGCCTTTCTAGCACTATCGCTCAGAACATCGTGGATTTCCGTGATGAAAATGGTCGCTTCGAAGCTCGTACTACGCTGAAGAAAGTCGCTCGCTTGGGGCCAAAAGCCTTTGAACAGTGTGCTGGTTTCCTGCGTATTATGGATGGTAAGAACCCGTTAGATGCATCATCGGTTCACCCAGAAGCTTACCCTGTGGTGAAAACCATCGCCGAGAAAAACCAGAAAGACATCAAATCTCTGGTAGGTAACACTGACTTCTTACGTGGTTTGCACGCGGTTGATTACACCAATGAAAGCTTTGGTGTTCCAACGGTCACCGACATCATCAAGGAGCTAGATAAGCCAGGACGCGACCCTCGCCCTGAGTTCAAGACTGCAACCTTCGCTGATGGCGTAAACAGCGTTTCAGACCTAGAACCAGGCATGATTCTAGAAGGTGTTGTATCGAACGTGGCTAACTTTGGTGCCTTCGTTGATATTGGTGTTCACCAAGATGGCTTAGTGCACATTTCAGCGCTGACCGATCGCTTTGTCTCTGACCCACGTGAAGTGGTTAAAGCGGGCGACATCGTGAAAGTGAAGGTGATGGAAGTCGATGTTCAACGTAAACGTATTGCGCTAAGCATGCGCATGAAAGATGAGCCTGGACAAGACAACCGTGCACAGCGCTCAAGCGCGCCTCGCACGCAAAACCGCCCGAACCACAATTCACAAGGCGGACAACGCCGTCGCGAAGAGCCGCAACAAAACGCTGCGATGGGTGGTGCGTTCGCTGCTGCTTTTGCAAAAGCGAAAAAGTAATCCGTTAGCTCATCTGAAAAGCTGATTCGCCTAAAACAAAAAACCTGCATCCCTTAGGGTATGCAGGTTTTTATTATATGTTCAAAAAAGACATCGAAGTTTGGCAGGGTCATAAGTTTTCGACTTACAACACGACCAGCATCTCTGATGGAGCATGAGGCGCAACAGCATGACCATAATGATATTTTATGACCTTACGTCGTTTCTCCATCTGTCCCTCTTGAATCGCCGCATCTAAAACATGCTTTGGCAGGCGAAAACGCATGGTATAGCCCTTTCCTTGATCAGCACTGTATGTTCTCAGTGCCAATAAGCTGAATAACCTCTCAAAAGGATCTTGTGGCTCTTCTTGGCTAATCGAATTGGCCTCTGACTCGTTCTCCATTTCATAACCAGGATGGTCTGAAGGATCCCAAGCCGACTGCTGCCTTCGCTTATCGTCCGATTTTACCTTTCGCTCTGCATTGGTTTTCGCCAATGCTACGGCAGGAGCTACGGGTTCTCGAACTCTATTATCACGCGCAACTTGCTCTGTTTGCACATTAACGGATGGAGCGATCAGTGGCACACTCACTGCAGTTGCAGGTGACACAATCATCGCGAACTCCTCAAGAATCGCCCATCGTTATTGCTATAACGCTGTTGTACTGTGAGTCAGCACAACAGGCATAGCCCAACTTACCGCAATCAGCTCAGGAGAGAGTTAGGTCTGAGTATCATGCAACGCCTTGGTGTTATACCAATCGTAGTAAATAACTGCTCATCCTAGCTTGTTAAAATGCTCGATAACGGCGTTAGAACTTTTGATTGTAGAATAACTACTTATCAAAACTACTTGTCAAAAAAAAGCTGCCTTGTTCTCAAGCCTTTTTCCTACGCTATTTTTGAACACTTACTCACTGTGCTTGGTATTAGGTTATATATCGACCAAGCCAGCGATAAATTTAGCGATTATTTTTGTGCGAAGCTAATCAGTTCACTGCAGAAGGCATCGGCTTCTGTCATAAACGGCGCATGGGACGACTGTGTGAAGATGTATTGCTCGGTATCGGGTAGCGCATTTCCCAGATCTTTGGCCACTTTCACTGGCACCAATCCATCTAATCGACCGTATAAACGCAGCATAGGCACTGAAATCTCAGAGAGCTGTTCACGCAGGTCGACGTCCGACAGCATCTTTAGGCCCGCCAATAAAGAATCTGGATTCGGCAACGGACGTGAAAGCACTGCTTGCTTGAGCTGTTTTACATCTTGCCTTGCTGAAGGGCTGCCCATGGCTTGCAATGCCATAAAGCGTTCGATGGTGGTCTGAAAGTCTTCCACTAACTGTTCAGTGAAAGCCGTTAATACATTGGGTTGAATACCTCGCCACAAAACAGGTTCTTTTGCAGCGGCGAATTTGGGAGAACTGGCGACCGTCACCAATTTGCTTACATAATCTGAATGATGCAGAGCCATATGCGTCGCGACCAAGCCACCGAGTGACCAACCGACCCAAATAGCTTGCTTAGGGGCATCGGCCAACAGTTGCTGAGCTATCTCTTCAAGATCTTGAGCGTGGCAGTGAGAGCTGTGTCCATAACCCGGCAGATCGACAACATGTACTCGGAAATCAGACTCCAATGCAGTAACCGTTTGCTGCCATACGGCACCATTCATACCCCAGCCGTGAACCAGAACTAAATCGGGTCCTTGCCCTGAAACATGCCAATATAACGCGTCACTCATTCTCAATATTCCCTACTTTTTCCATCAGCAATAACCTGCATTTTTCAGTATGGTGAGCAAAAGGAACACCATAACCCAAAAGCATCACAAGCTATGTTATCCGATTGGCTACAAAAACACACACCACGTCTGGTCACACCTCAATGCCACTTATGCAAGCTAGATAAGTCGCACAGCGATGTTCACCCTCGATGGTGTGATTCTTGTCTTAATCTCTTTGAGTCAGTTCCTCGCTGCCAACGATGTGGTTTAAAAACACTGCTCACAGTAGAGCAGTGCGGACAGTGCTTATCTCAACCTCCACCTTGGCATCGTCTCTATTGCGTTGGGGACTACACCTTTCCAACAGCACGTTACATTCAACAAATGAAGTACGCCGATAAGTTCTGGTTTGCACGCGATCTATCAAAGTTATTGGCTTCACGTATCGAGCATCCTGCTCCGCTGATCACCAGCGTACCTCTGCATTGGCGTCGATATATTCATCGAGGCTTTAATCAAAGTCAGCTGCTCGCTAATTACACAGCTCAAGAACTTGGCGTTAAAGTTGAGGTGCTGTTCCGTCGAATTCGCTCAACCGCTTCTCAGCAAGGGCTGACTAAATCCGCACGCTTACATAATCTAAAGAGCGCTTTTACGCTTCGAAAACAAGACTTTCAAGGAACTGTCCCTTCTCACGTCGCGATAATTGATGATGTTGTAACCACCGGCAGTACTGTGTATCAATTATGCCAATTACTACTTGAAGTAGGCGTGAAAAGGATTGATATTTACTGCATCTGCCGCACTCCTGAGCCCTCTGGATAAAAGCTGTGAATCGCTACTTGTACAGCAATCCAACAAAAAAGGGCTGAATTACAAATCTGACAGGAGTAGAATGGCGCTAATAACCTACAAATCTACTCAGGTATTCGTCGTGTCAAATATTACTATTACAGAAACAGCTCAAACTCACTTTGCCAATCTGCTGTCACAGCAGCCTGAAGGTACAAACATTCGTGTGTTCGTGGTAAACCCAGGCACACAAAACGCTGAGTGTGGTGTTTCTTACTGCCCAACAGATGCTATCGAAGCGTCTGACACTAAGCTTTCTTTTGAAGCTTTCTCTGCTTACGTAGATGAGCTAAGCCTACCATTCCTAGACGAAGCTGAGATTGACTTCGTAACTGACAAAATGGGCTCTCAACTCACGCTAAAAGCGCCAAACGCTAAAATGCGTAAAGTATCAGACGACGCAACTCTGATAGAGCGTGTTGAGTATGCAATCCAAACACAAGTGAACCCACAACTTGCTGGCCACGGCGGTCACGTTAGCCTAGTAGAGATCACTGAAGAAGGCGCAGCTATCGTTGCATTCGGCGGCGGTTGTAACGGTTGTTCTATGGTTGACGTAACGCTTAAAGAAGGCATCGAGAAAGAACTTCTTCAACAATTCGAAGGTGAATTGACGGCCGTTCGTGATGCAACTGAACACGATCGCGGTGAGCATTCTTACTACTAATCACTTTACGACTAGGTACTTCATGGTTAGCTACTTCACGACCAAGTACCTTACAACTAAGTGTTACTACGACTAAGCACTCATACAGTCTTAGCCGGTAGAAAGTTAAAGATTCAATCAAAAGGTTGATGCGCAAGCATCAACCTTTTTTTGTGTTTAAAACAGCAGAGCGCTTTCGAACCGTCTATTTCTCGTTCAATGCCCATAATGACGGGCGCGTTACCATTTGGAGTAAGGTATTCAAGTGATCGCAATCGGTTCCTGATCCAATAATTCTAGGATATGAAAACTCGGATCTAGGAACTCAACTCTATTTCCCCTATATTAGAATGACTTTATAAGAAAGAATTCCAATGAGCTAAGGAGCGAGCGCAATGACAAAAAGGACCAAGCCAGAAATTTTGGGTCAACAAACTGTCGCTCAATCAAAACTATTCTCTATCGAGTCTCTCGATTTACGCTTTTCAAACGGTGTAGAGCGTACCTACGAACGCATGAAGCCCAGCGGCCGCAACGCAGTAATGATGGTTCCGATTACTGAACAAGGCGATATTCTGTTGGTGCGTGAATACGCAGCAGGCACAGAGCGCTATGAACTCGGCTTCCCAAAAGGGCTAATTGATCCAGGAGAGCTGCCCAATCAAGCTGCCGTTCGTGAACTAAAAGAAGAGATTGGCTTTGGTGCCAACAAGCTTACTACCCTAAAAGAAGTGATCCTTGCACCCTCTTACTTCTCTAGCAAAATGACGCTGTTTATCGCAGAAGAACTCTACCCTGAGAAACTAGAAGGTGACGAACCAGAGCCACTCGACATTGTGCGCTGGCCACTTGCTCAAGCCGAAGAACTGTTAACGCATCTCGACTTCTGTGAGGCTCGCAGTATTACAGCCCTACTATTAGCCCTTCGTGTATTAAACAATAATTAGAACATTCAGGCTCGCTCGAAGAGTAAGAGAATATTTATGCCAATAACAAAAGATTTGTCTCACCTCCTACCCTCTATCATTGAGATTGCTCGCTCTGCAGGCCAACTCATCTTAGAGATTTACGAGAAAAAGGATTACGAAGAGTTCACTAAGAGTGATGACACTCCAGTAACCAGTGCCGATCTTGCAGCACATAAGCTGATATTAAAAAAACTCAGTGAATTGACGCCTGATATTCCCGTATTATCCGAAGAAGACGCCGACATCAGCCTAGAGCAACGCTCTCAATGGGATCGCTACTGGTTGGTTGACCCACTCGATGGCACGCAAGAGTTCATCGCAAGAAGTGGCGACTTTGCAACAATCATCGCCTTAATTGAGCACAACAAGCCAGTAATGGGCGTGGTGTATGCGCCAGTTTCAGGGGTGAGCTATTACGCTTATAGCGGTAAAGGCGCTTGGAAAATTCCAGACCTCAACGACAGCGTGAAAATCAAAACGCATCATCACGAGCTACCAAACCAATCGATCGCGATGGCGATCAGTCGTCGTCAAGACATCAACCGCATCACTAGCCGTATGAGCTCAGCTTGGAACTATGACTTGGTTCCACTAGGTTCCGCTGCACTTAAGGCATGTTTAGTGGCGGAAGGCGCTGTGGACTGTTACCTAAGAATAGGCCCAACCGGCGAGTGGGATACCGCAGCAACGCAATGTATTGTTGAAGAAGCGGGAGGCCGAATCCTAAGCACTCAATTAGAGCCACTTTCTTATAACGAAAGAGAGACGCTTGAGAACCCGAACTTCATTGTTCTTGGTGATGCAGACTTACCTTGGGCTGAGATACTTCAGGGTAAAGATTAGCGTCTGTAACTTACCGATATTCAAACAAAGTGGGCACCTCAGTGAGGTGCCCATTTTTTATATCTCGCGATTTAATAACCAAATTCACTCACCAACAGCGCCTATCTCAGAAGTAGATACCGAGCTAAAAACGACCTTGGTAGGTAAATTGATACTTACCTTGGTTATCTGGATTACCCAACCATTTAAGCTGATTTTGCATCGTTGGCGGGAATTCAACACCCGGTTTAAACCACGCTGCAGATGTGTAGCGCTGGTTAGGTGTTAGACTCGCTGAGAACTCACTGTCTACTTGAGTGCTCTTCTGAACGCCTTTGGCTGCAATTGTACTGTCTTCACAGCTGATGTCAGCAATCACAGGGCCGAGATCTAGCGCACCCACAGGGGAATCAACGGCAGCGCCAGACCAAGCAAGCGTGCCTTCGCCCGATTGGCACCAAGGTTGAGCATGAACCGCATGCTTAATCGTCAGTTCAACTTGTCCGCCAATAGCAACCGGGACTGGGATCACTGGTGCGTATTTCATCACGTTCATAGCAGGCATTGAAGCCACTAAGTTTTCGGCATACGCGCCGCTCATGCTGTACCCGACACGTCCTTTGCCTGATAAGTTCATATCGCTATTGCGACCAAAACGAACCGCTAGTTCTGCTTTGGCTTGAAATAGCTTAGAAAACTGGAAGTCCCACTGCACTGAACCGTAATTGATGCGCTGCCAAACGATATTGTTAGCGCTGCCTTGCCAAACCGTCCCTTCAACGCCTTCGATATTCAAACCACGCACAACAGGTGCCTGCTTGAGAGCAAAAGAAGCCGGCAAGTGCAGCAACAAGCTGACTGAGAAGAAGACGATAAAGATGCTACTGAAGAGCAGGCCATACTTAAAAGATAAACCGCGTTTCACATTAACCTCGTTTAAACTGTAGTCGGTTGACGTCAATAACCCCAGGGTTCTCAGAGCGATCTACATCCATAAACTCAACCTCAACACCCTGTTTTTCTTTCAGGTATGTTAGCCAGTCGACAAACTTATTAAAAGGCACAGGTTTTACCCACACTTGCAGCATCTCGCCACGTGGTTGCACGCGTATCAGCTCGATATTAAAGCGACGCATAGAAGCAGGTACAGATTGATTCAGAGGCTGGCTCGCACTGATTCCACCACTGCCTCGCAGCTCAACCACTTCATTGGCTTTATTGGTTACCCAAGCCAGTAGTTGCTTCTCACTTTGAATACGGCTCTGCGCAAGTTCAGCTCGCTGACTGAGTGGCTGGATTAACCCCCAATAAACGACACCGACCACCAATAGAATTGAACAACCAATAACTAATCGTTGCTCTCTCTGACTTATTGAAGTCCACCACGCTTGGAGTGGCTCAATCATATTTCTCATCACTGATCTCCTTACGCAGGTTATTGATGGGGTTTAAGAGTAAAACTGCCAAAGACGGCATCGCCATTACGATTTAATGGCCCTTGTTCAACGGTAAACTTCTGTTCGAGTTTCACCCTTGCGGTCTCAAAGTGTTGGAAGTCAGAACTTTTCGCCTGCAGTCGAACCTCAGAACGGTTGCCATCGTAGCGAATGCTTTCAACTTCGATCGACTTCACTTTGCCTAAGGTCTCTGGCAGCAGCGCTAACCAGCCTAGTAAAGAATCACCATCGCCTGAGCCGCCATATTTCTTGGCTTCATCGTTCATCTGGCGTTTAAGGTAGCTTACTGTCGGAATACGTTGTTTACCTGGCAGAACGGCTCTAAAGATACGTTCACTCTCCATGCGGTAAGCTTGTGCTTGCGCTTCGTATTGCTGAACCTTCAACACTTGTTGAGTCACAATCACAGCCACCAGCAAACAAGCAGCAATCGCTACTTTCTGCCATACGCGCCAATATTTACTGAATGAAGATTTGGTTTTAAAGGTGCCAGTCAGTAAATTTACGCCGCTTGTGATCGCTTGCTGACTCAATAAAGACATCACCAATTCCGCAGGCTTTGCTTGCCACTCAAGACCGCTTTGCTGTTGAACGTCGTCGCTCGGCATCGCTGTATAGCTAAAGATAGTCGTCGCTTGCTCTTCCTCACCAGCGACAACCCAATCACTTTGCAAAAACATCGGTAACCATGCTTCGCTGATCGATACCGCTTGATAGTGACCTTGGCGTTGAGAGTTACCTTGACGTAATAGCCAATGCTGGTCGAGCTGTAATGCACTGATGCCTTGTTCTTCAAAAGGCACGGCCAGTGTATCTGGCAACACCTTACGAAAGATAATATTGGCTTCGCGAAACAGGTCTAAAGCTTGCTTTAACCATTCACGATCGACACCACACACTGTCGCGTGCGTTGCGTCTTTATCTAAAATAGTCAGGTGTAAGTCTTCGATATCTTGTGCAACTTCGTCTTCTAACAAAAACGGCAACATAGAATCGAACTGGCGAGCAGCACCTTTCGGGATCTCAACACGCTTAATTAAGCATTCATTTCCCGGCAATAAAGCGATACAGCTGCGCTTTTCAGCGTAAGGCGTTAACTCGTCAAGCTGTTCCCAGCTCGACAGTTCGCCACTTGCTATCACTTCTTGCTGGCTTGTCGACCAAACTAACCACTGCACAGGGCTTTGTGGTTCGCTACTCAGTCGAACGGTCAGAAACTCGCTCACTGATTCCTCCAAAACGACGGCGTACTACCGTCACTGTTTCTCGATTACTACTATAGAAAAGCGTCCGTATACGTACACGTGACTGCTCAACTAATACCTCTGCATCTAGCTCAAAATAGGCGCTATCTACAGTTAAATATGCTTTCGCTTTTTTGCTGACTTCGGCACTCACACCAACAATGGCAGACTCAGCCATAAATGCATCTACCGTATCCCAACCATCAAATGGGCGTTTATCTATCAGCTGTTTCGCATCCGATTCACTTAAGCCGGGGGCAAACATTGCTTCCAATAACGGCGCCTGCTTTTCCGTAAGAGTATTCACATTCAAACGGAAGTCGTCGCTCGGCAGAGCGCAAACAAAGGGACGAATCTTATTCATCACTTCACCAGTAACTTGATAAACCGCTCGTAGCTCCGATTCATCGGCCATTAAGCCATTTGCCGCCAAATAGGATGGCTTCATCGCCTCATAAGTGCTGTCTTCTACACCTGTTGAAGAGGTGGTTCGGGTATCACTATCAACAAATTCCCAGCTTGAATGTGCGATAACCTCGGCCTGATAAGGCTCAATGTCTTGGTTTTCCAATAAGGTTTGCCACACCGTCACTAAATAAGGTGTTTGGTTGCTTGAAGTCGTCGTCACACCAGCCAACGCATTGATATTAAAACATGCCTGAGCATCAACAATGCGCCCCTTAACTTGTCCATAATCCAATGGGTAAACCTGTTCTTCTAACGCCCACGGTTGGCTTAGGTTCACGGTATCACTGTCTTTGTAGCTTTGCCTAATGCCATCTTGCACCAGCGCTTCTACACCAATGCTGTACCAATAAGCCTGTTGGTAATTCAGTTGATTGCCAACGCGCTTGAATTGCGTAAACAGACGCTCGGACATGCTGCCAGCAATCGTTGCCATGATCGCCAATAGCATCAAAATAATGATCAACGCGACACCACGCTGCTTGCGACCCATGGCAGACCTTGTCAGTGCAAACTTGTTAGTTCGATGAGTCATTATTCCCCTCATTACTACTTGAAGAGTCACTGTTTGAAGAATCATTAACCTGATCTAGGGTGCCACCTGGAGTGAGATAAACACGCTCTATCTCACCATAGTCTTTCAGTGTCAGCTTGAGCCTCACCGCTTTCGGTAGCGATTTATCGGTTTGCCACTCTTTCCCCCAACGGCTTCCGTCATAAAACTCGAATTCCAAGCTTTCTACATCATCAAGCAAAGGAGTAATCACACCTTCTTGGCCTGCAGGGGTATCGGGGTAACGCCACCACACACGCTCGAGTGTCTCTTCTTTGATGCGGTAGCCAACTTTAGTGACTTCTCCGCGAGGAAATTGCTGCTGCGGGTTGTGCCAACCTAGGCGAGTAAACATGATGCCAACACTGTCGGAATCCAATAAATACTCGTTCATTAAGATCAGCTTAGATGATGCTTCTTCACCATTGGTACGAAATTGTCGCACCGCCATCTGGCGAAAATCATTATCTAAAATGACTAAGCTACGTTGCAGTTGATTTAAACGAGCACTGCGCTCGATTGACAACTCGTTGCTGCGCTGAACCTGATTCACTACCTGATAAGCCGCCATGCTTAACGTGGCAAAGATAGCGATCGAGACCAAAACTTCAATTAGGGTAAAACCTTTACCTTTAGAAGAAAGACCTTGCTTGCGAGACACACGCTTATTGGTGGACATGCACTTACTTAACCACATAACTGCGCACCGTGACCACTGGAGAAGCTTGTTTACTGGTAGCTACACTCACATCAAACGCCTTTAATAAATCATCGCTAGTATTGATTGGCGTGACCTTCCAAAACCACTCTCTCTCGGCCAGCTCTTGTGTGCCCTGCGCTTTTTTTAGCTTCTCAGGATGCAGCATCACTAAAGCCATTTGATTATCAACGACCATTGCCGCGAAGGTTTTTTCTTCTAGGTAACTGAGGGTATTGATGTGCTGAGTGACAGCACGAATCACACTGATCGCCGCAGTCGCAAAGATAGCGAGTGCAACCAACACCTCAAGCAGAGTCATTCCTCGAGAACCAAGAGTCATACCACGAGAACGATAAGGAGAACGGTTATTCCTCTTCATCTTCTTCTCCCGGTTCTAGCAATCGAATGACACCATTGTCCAATACTCGAATACGCCAACCATCTTGTATGGTGTCTCCGGCATTTGGATAAAACGACAATACAAATGGCGTCATTTCAGCACTCGACAAGATGTAGATCTGCGGTGGTTTCGGTTTCTTTTCCTCTTCAAGATCAGCAAACATATCTTCATCAAATAAGCTTCCCGGATTAAAAAGGCGATCATCGTCTTCCCAAGCTCCACCACCCAGTGTCAGCGTCAGTGCGAGGTCTTCTGGTAATTGAGTTGAAGAAGGGATCTTTTCGAACTCAGTTTCTTGCCAACCATCAGACTTAAGCGTCATCAGAACGTAAGTCGATTTCTTTTCATCAACATGAACGCCAAAATCCAAGCCACTTAAAATAGCTTCTTCATTGAGTAGCTGAACTCGTTGATAAAAACTTTGAGCGTATTTTTTGGCAACATCTTTACTATTGGTAGGAATGGTCGCGATAACCGCGACCGCCGTTACTGACAGTAATACCAATACCAAAAGAATCTCAATCAAGGTGAAACCTGGCTGTGTTTGCTTAGTTTTCACCTTTAGACTCCATCTGTTTATGTTCTACCATCAATAACGAATCAAACAACAATAACGCATCAAGCAACAAGCCTAGGCTTATTGAAAGTCTTGCATGTTCCAGT
The DNA here is from genome assembly GCF_026241515.1 of Vibrio sp. 14G-20. Lineage (GTDB taxonomy): Bacteria > Pseudomonadota > Gammaproteobacteria > Enterobacterales > Vibrionaceae > Vibrio. The sequence goes on along the minus strand of NZ_JAPHPW010000006.1, from coordinate 93,604 downwards.
TGCCGATATCCGCAGCAATACCTTCACCACCTTCTTGGCCATCAGCACCAAGCGTAAAGATATCAATAGTGCCGTTATCACCAGGGCTTAGGTATTGGTACTCATTGCCCCATGGGTCGTTAGGTAGACGCTTGATGTAGCCACCGTCACGGTAGTTACGAGGCTCTGGGCTGCTTGGCTTAGAAACCAATGCATCAAGGCCTTGATCCGTTGTTGGGTAAACGCTGTTATCCAGTTTGTACATATCCAGCGCGTTCTCTAGCGCCACAATATCAGTGATCGCTTTCTGTTGATCAGCCTTCTCTTTGTTACCCAATAGGTTAGGTACAACAAAGCTCGCCAATACGCCGAGGATAACCACAACAACCATCACTTCTAGTAGGGTAAAGCCTGATTGTTTCTTCATTTTATTTTTCATTGTTTTCTCCAAATTACAGACAACGAGTGAAGGTAATAATGTCCTTCTTCTCGCTCATCCAAAAACTAACGTCTTATGAGCAGTTGGTTAACCACTCATCAAATTATTCATTTCAAGCATCGGCATCAGCGTCGCCATCACAATGAACAGCACTAAGCCTGCCATCAAAGCGATAAGTGCTGGCGTAAAAATACCTAGCGCGATATTCACGGTCGACTCAAAGCTTTGGTCTTGGTTATCCGCAGCTCTTGTCAGCATCTGTTCCAGCTGGCCACTCTGCTCACCACTGGCAATCATATGCAGCATCATCGGTGGGAAGAGTTTGGTTTGATCCAAGGCTTTACGCAGGCTCGCCCCTTCTCTGACACTATCCGATGCCTGTAACACTTGTTGCTTCACATGATGATTCGACATGACATCAACCGCGACCTTCATCCCCTCAAGGATTGGAATCGCACTTGAAGTACAGATAGAAAGTGTTCGTGCAAACCGAGAGGTATTGATCCCTTTCGCTATTTTACCAATCAGCGGGATACTCAATAATTTTCGATCCCAACTCATGCGAACGCCCGGCTTTTTCAGTGCCGTCTTAATCAGAACAATCACACCAACAGTTAACAACAGTAATTGGATGCCCCAATCCTGGATAAATTCACTCGATGCTAATAAAAATTGTGTCGATTGCGGAAGTTCTTGGCCCATTTGAATAATGGGTTCAACGATCTTAGGTACTACGGTTGCCAGTAAGAACGAAACAATCGTCACCGCAAATACCACCAGCACGACTGGGTAGATCATCGCTTGCAGCAACTTAGAGCGCATCTTTTGACGATTTTCGGCGTAGTCGGCCAATCGCTCCAATACCGCATCCAAGTGCCCCGATTTCTCACCTGCAGCCACCATCGCTCTAAACAGCTCATCGAAGATGTGTGGGTAATCAGACAGGCTGTCAGCTAGCGAGTAGCCCTCGGTAACCTTAGAGCGAACCGCCAATAGCATAGTTCGAATACGTGGCTTTTCCGATTGCTCGGCGACCGCTTTTAAGCATTCTTCCAACGGCATACCAGATTGAACAAGCGTTGATATTTGACGTGTAATCAAAGCAAGATCCGGCGTACTGATACCGCGCTTAAAACTGGTCGAAGGTTGAGAGCCTTTAGCATTTTTTGCCTTGGCTTCAGTCATCTCAACCGGCATTAAGCCTTGCTCTTTTAAGCGCTGGCGAGCCTGACGAGCGTTATCCGCTTCGATAGACCCTTTTTTACTTTTACCTTTAGCATCCAGCGCTTTGTATTCAAATGCCGCCATACTAGACTTCCTTGGTCACGCGCATCACTTCTTCTAGGGACGTTATCCCTTTCAGAACCTTGCTTAAGCCATCATCTCTAATGCTTGGTGTCGTGCTACGAATGGCTTTTTCAATCGCCTGTTCACCCGCTTCGCTATGAATCAGCTCTTGAACTGAATCATCAATCATCAACAGTTCATGAATACCGGTACGGCCTCGATAACCTTTATGGCCACACGCTTCACAACCTTTCGCATGGTAAAGCGTCAGGCTCTCTTTTTTCTTCAATCCAAACAGTTTCTTCTGTTCTTTATCCGCTTCGTACGGTTCTTTACAGTCGTTACACAGAGTGCGAACCAAGCGTTGAGCCAGAACCCCCAACAGCGAAGAAGAGATCAAGAAGGGTTCGATGCCCATATCACGTAGACGCGTAATCGCACCGATTGCCGTATTGGTGTGAAGAGTCGACATTACTAAGTGACCCGTCAAAGAGGCTTGTACCGCAATCTCAGCGGTTTCCAAATCACGTATCTCACCAATCATGACCACATCGGGATCTTGACGAAGAATGGCACGTAAACCACGCGCAAAGGTCATATCCACCTTAGGGTTCACCTGCGTTTGGCCAATACCATCGATATCGAATTCGATTGGGTCTTCAACGGTTAAGATATTACGCTCGTTGCTATTGAGCTCTTGCAGACCAGCGTACAAGGTCGTTGATTTACCAGAGCCCGTAGGACCAGTAACCAAGATAATGCCGTGTGGGCGCTGAATAAGCTTACGGAAGTTTTCGTGGTTTTCTGCCGTCATGCCTAAACTATGCAAGTCTAAACGAGTCGCGTTTTTGTCCAACAGACGCATTACCACACGCTCACCATGCGAAGAAGGCATGGTTGAAACACGAACATCCACCGCTCGACCACCGATGCGCAAAGAGATACGGCCATCTTGTGGCACGCGTTTTTCCGCAATATCCAACTTAGCCATAACCTTGACACGTGAAACTAACAACGGGGCCAATTTACGGCTTGGCGCTAGAACATCACGCAGTACACCATCAACTCGGAAACGGATACAGAGTGACTTTTCAAAGGTTTCGATGTGTATATCAGAAGCGCCTTCTTTGATCGCCTCACCCAGCATCGCATTGATTAATTTGATGATCGGTGCATCGTCTTCTGATTCGAGTAGATCTTCATCTTGGGGTAACTCTTCTGCCAATGAGAAGAAATCATCACTGTCAGCACCGATGTCTTCCATTAACTGCCGCGCTTCTGACGAATCACGTTGATAAGCATCGGTCAGTTTTTTATCAAACTCTTCTGCAGTAATAGCTTCAGGAGTAAAGCCATTTTTGACGACACGGCTTACTTCAATGATCGCTGCTGATTTCAATGGCTCAACATAATAAAGTATCGGTGCGCGCTCTGGGTGCTGATACTCCAACACCATCTTGTAGCGATTCGCAAAGCTAAACGGCAAGCGCTGATATGTACGTGCCGCCCCTACCAATTCAGCCATTATTCTGTTTCCATTTGATCGATGAAGGCTTGGATTTCAGCCGGGTGATTCATATCGGCACCAAATTTAGGCAATACCGGGATGTTATCGTCTGCCAATAATTTCAACCCTCGCTCAGCCTTGTACAACTGTTCAGCACGAATGAAATTATATTTACGCTGAGTGATACCATCAGCGGTCATGCCATCGCGGATAATGGTTGGCTTAATGAAGACCATTAGGTTCTTTTTCTCAACCTGAGTACTGGTTGATTTAAACAGATGTCCAATTACTGGAATATCGCCCAAGAATGGTACCTTAGATTCACTTTCAAGCGCGCGCTCATCAATTAGACCACCGAGCACCAACATTTGACCATCTTGAACAATCACTGATGTATTCAATTGACGCTTAGCAAAACGCACATCAACCGCGCCGTTCGCTCCTAATACGTTAGAGACTTCTTGTTCTATTTGCAGCTGAACCGAATCCCCTTCATTGATTTGTGGAACAACCTTTAACTTGATACCCACTTCTTTACGATCGACCGTTTGGAATGGGTTATCGTTACTTGAGCCCGCTGTTGATCCCGTTAGAACCGGAACCTCTTCACCCACAATGAACGATGCTTCGCCGTTGTCCATCACGGTAATGCTTGGAGAAGATAGGATGTTTGAGTTTGAGTCGGTCGCTACCGCACTGATCAATGCAGTCCAGTCGCCCATCACCACACTCATTGCTGCGCCATTAACGCCAGAAAGAGCGGAAGCCAAGGTTGAGTAGTCGCCTGCCTCTGTAGTTGTCTCATTACGCACAAAGTCGCCATTGTCGTCATAGACTGCAGTGGTCGTTTCCGTGTCTTTCGCTTCTTCCAAACCAACCATTACACCACCAATCGATGCACCAGTATTGCTGTACTGAATCATGGCACCCGTTTCCAGGTTACCCCACTGCACACCAAGGTTTACGCCATCGCCTTCTGCCATTTCAACAATCAGCGCTTCGATCAACACTTGAGCACGACGGATATCGAGTTGAGCGATCACATCTTGCAGGGCATTCATGATGTCTGGCTGGGCAGTGATCACTAAAGAGTTGGTGTCACTGTGAGCTGAGATCATGACTTGGTTGCGTTGCGATGAACTGCCTTTGGTTGATGATTGCTTCTCAGATTGCAGGTTGTCCGACACGCCTTTCAGCACATCAACCAGATCTTCGGCTTTTGCATATTTAAGATAGATAACTTGGTTGTTACCCTTGGTCGCCATTTCGACATCAAGCTGTTCGATAAGCTTTCTTAAACGACTACGAACCTTGGGATCACCAGAAATAAGAATCGCATTGGTACGCTCATCGGCAACCAATTTAGGCTGTAGGAATGCAGGCGTATTCTTCGCATCTGTGGTTTTGCTTAGAGCATCAACAATGCGCACCATCTCTGCCGCTGATGCATTCTTTAGCTCAACGACTTCAATCTCTTTATCACCCGCTTGGTCGACACGCTTGATGATTTCAGCTAAACGGTTTACTACCGCCGCTCGGCCTGTAATAAGGATGATGTTAGCTGGGTCGTAGTGCACAACGTTACCCGCGCCTGCATTATCGTTCAGTTGACGAAGCAGAGGAGAAAGTTCACGAACCGATACGTTACGAACCGTCACAACACGTGTCACTACGCTATCGCCATTGATCGTGTCACTGTCTCCAACGACTGGAATTGCCGAGGTTTTAGAGTCTTTAGCCTTGATGATCTTAAGAACACCCGAGTCCATTTCAACGACCGCGTAACCATATACCTCTAATACGTTTAAAAAGAAGCTGTAATATTGCTCTTCATTGAGTACATCGTAACTGCGTACATCAATTTTTCCGCGTACCGAAGGGTCAACGATGATGGTCTTCTCTAGGTTACGACCCACAATATTAATAAACTCTTGAATATCAGTGCCCTTAAAGCTGGCACTAAAATCACTCGCGATGGCTGCGGGTGTGCAGATTAAGCTTCCTGCCAGTAACCATGCACTTTTCTTAAACCAATGCTTCACGTACTTCTCCTACACTTTCGTCCTTCGTTAGACGCAAAGTTTTAAAATTCAATAAACACTTCATGTTGTTGACCATCTCTCTCGACAACGAGGTTTAGCTCTGTCAGCTCTGAGATAGAACGGAATATGTTGCCCATAGCGGCGGGGTCTGTCAGGTCTTGACCATTTAACTGAGTAGCAATATCTCCGCTTTGGAGCCCTACTGAGTTAAAAAGTTCTGAATCTTTGCCAGGGCTCACACGATAACCAATAACGCTATCGTCTCGCTTCACCTGAGACAGGCGAACATATTGGAAGATTTGTTGCGGGTCTTGCATTATCTTCGCTTTAATTTCATCAAGCTTCTCTTCTGCAGAAGCCGGGTTATTACCACGAACCGAAGAAGAGCTACGAGGTGACGCAGGCGCTGATACCGCTAAACGCTTGTACTCAATACCTTCAAGCATCAGGGTTTCGTCTCTTCCTGAATTATCAATGATCACGCGGTCGATTAATACGGCTTTTAGCTTGGCTCGGGTGCCTTCAATCTCTTCATTAATCCCGTAGGTCGCTTGCGTACCGCGATTCGCGATCACCGCTAAGCTCAATTTTGGATTCGAGCTGGAGACTGCACCCACCAAAACGAGGTTTAATCTTGTCTTAGGCGCATCTTGGATAACTTGCTGTTCAACCACAGCGGGCGTGCTTGGGTTATAAGCACCAAACATATTGCTCTGCTGCAAAGAAGAAATATCAAGGGTCGATTGAGGTGCTGAAGACGATGAAGCCGTTGCTACCCAAGGCACAACAGTTTGCTCAGCAGGTTCGATAAACCATGCAAGCTGTCCTAAAATCCATGCGGAAGCTGCAATCAATACACAACAGGTCGCTAAGCTTAGTTTCTGCTGAAGTACAAATCCATTCTCTAATAAGCGGCTCAACATAGGAGAATTCCCTATGCGATTTTTGAGCTCCAAAAAGTTCACTTTCCTTGTCCCTTTTCATGACGACAAACGCTGCAAATCATTAAACTTTCAGCTTTTTTATTCATTCGTTCAATACCAAGCTTATCTAAGCAATAAGATCCTGAACTATACCATAGCAAATCGGTAAATCGGTATAACATGGCTATTTTGTATTATGACTTGAAAAAAATGCCAACCGCCTCCACTTTAAGCTTCTACTTAATGTGATAAGCATCATCAAAAAAACATGTTGCGCACTGTTCATTACAGTTAAACCGCATTCATTTCTTACTTAATAAGGCGCAGCCCTATATGAAAACTGCTAATGAAGCTGTCAGACTCGATAAATGGTTGTGGGCAGCACGCTTTTATAAAACTCGTTCAATTGCTCGCAACATGGTCGATGGTGGTAAAGTCCACTATAATGGTCAGCGCAGCAAACCCAGCAAAATCGTAGAACTTGGGGCAGTGATTACCCTGCGCCAAGGGAATGAAGAAAAGACGGTCACCATAGAGAAAATATCCGCACACCGCGGCGGAGCGCCAGTCGCTCAAACCCTCTATGAAGAAACCACCGAAAGCTTGGCAAAAAGAGAAGAGTTTGCCACACAACGTAAGCTAAATGCTCATAGCCCAGCACCAGAACGTCGTCCAGATAAAAAGCAACGTCGTGACATCATCAAGTTCAAGACTCAATAAGCTAGAAGGAATAGCCAAATGGCAGACCCAATGTCTACAAGTAATGTTTTAAATCGCTACCTATTTGAAGATCTATCAGTACGTGGTGAATTGGTACAAATCGATGAAGCGTACCAACAAATTATTTCTAGCAAGGAATACCCAGCACCAGTTCAAAAGCTACTGGGTGAGCTATTGGTTTCAACGACGTTATTAACAGCAACCCTAAAGTTTGAAGGCTCTATCACGATGCAACTGCAAGGTGATGGTCCAGTATCTCTCGCTGTTATTAATGGCGATAACGATCAGAAGATCCGTGGTGTTGCTCGCTTTGACGGTGATATTGCTGACGACGCTGGCCTTCACGACCTAATAGGTAAAGGCCACCTAGTGATCACAATCGATCCTAAAAAAGGTGAGCGTTACCAAGGCATCGTTGGTCTTGAAGGTGACACGTTAGCGGAAGTACTTGAAGGTTACTTCGCTAACTCAGAACAGCTTAAGACTCGTCTATGGCTACGCACTGGCGAACATGAAGGTAAAGCTCACGCTGCAGGTATGCTTTTACAAGTTATGCCTGACGGCACAGGTACGCCAGATGATTTCGAACATCTAGAGCAACTAACCGACACCGTTAAAAACGAAGAGTTGTTCTCTTTAGAAGCTAACGAACTGCTTTACCGTTTGTACAACCAAGAAAAAGTACAGCTGTTCACACCACAGCCTGTTGAGTTCTTCTGTGGCTGTTCGCGTGATCGAAGCGCTGCGGCTATCATTACCGTTGCTCAAGAAGAGATCTACGACATTCTAAGTACGGAAGGTAGCGTGGGCCTACACTGTGATTACTGTGGCACAAATTACTCGTTCGACAAGAATGATGTGGATGCTCTGTACGCAGAAGCGGCAGATAAAGGCAGCAATACGGTTCATTAATTTACGGCGTACCAAAAACACGTAATTTACCCCAAAAAGGTCAGCACTCAGCTGGCCTTTTTTGTGATCAAAATAGCGCAAACTCCGTAACATCTCGTAATAAAATCACCGCTTAATTTTAATCAATTAATAATGTTCTCGCCCCTAGCGCAAAGGTTTGCGTACAGGATAGACTAGTTGGGCCAATATGTGACGAGGCGCTTAAAACCCTAAGGTTAATATGGATATTTTTTGAGCTGTATCCCTGTTTCCCCCGAGCCTCGTTGCTAGCATGGTGAGCAGATAACAATAAAAAATTATTACAAAATCCCTACAAAATATCCTACAAGGAGCACCTATGACCGTTATGGAACATACTAAGGCTGCACAAATTGATCTAACTAAGCACGGACTGACTGGCGTTACTGAAGTTCTTCGTAATCCTAGCTACGAGCAGTTATTCGTTGAAGAAACACTGCCAGGTTTAGAAGGCTACGAAAAAGGCGTAGTAACAGAACTAGGCTCTGTTGCGGTAGACACTGGTATCTTTACTGGCCGCTCACCAAAAGATAAGTACATTGTTAAAGATGACACGACCCGCGATACCATGTGGTGGTCAGATCAAGGCAAAAATGACAACAAACCGATTACAACTGAAGTATGGAGTGAGCTGAAAGAGCTTGTGACAACTCAGCTATCTGGCAAGCGCCTGTTTGTCATTGACGGTTACTGTGGTGCTAACCCTGATACGCGCTTAAGTGTACGTATTATCACTGAAGTAGCTTGGCAGGCGCACTTCGTTAAGAACATGTTCATTCGTCCAACTGACGAAGAACTAGCAACGTTCGAACCTGATTTCGTGGTAATGAACGGTGCTAAAACAACCAACCCTAACTGGGAAAAACAGGGCCTAAACTCTGAAAACTTCGTTGCTTTCAACCTAACAGAACGCGTTCAAATCATCGGTGGTACTTGGTACGGTGGTGAGATGAAGAAAGGCATGTTCGCAATGATGAACTACCTACTTCCTCTGCAAGGCATTGCTTCAATGCACTGTAGTGCAAACGTTGGCGAAAAAGGCGATGTAGCCATCTTCTTCGGTCTATCAGGCACAGGTAAAACAACCCTATCAACCGATCCTAAGCGTGAGCTGATCGGTGATGATGAACACGGTTGGGATAACGATGGTATCTTCAACTTTGAAGGTGGCTGTTACGCGAAGACTATCCGTCTATCTAAAGAAGCAGAACCAGAAATCTACAATGCTATCCGCCGTGATGCACTGCTAGAAAACGTCACGGTTCGTGGTGATGGCTCTATCGATTTTGATGACGGTTCAAAAACTGAGAACACTCGTGTTTCTTACCCGATTCACCACATCGACAACATCGTTAAACCAGTATCAAAAGCAGGTCACGCTCAAAAGGTTATCTTCCTAACTGCGGATGCATTCGGTGTGCTACCGCCAGTTTCTAAACTGACTCCAGAGCAAACGAAGTACCACTTCCTATCTGGCTTCACTGCAAAGCTAGCGGGTACAGAGCGCGGTATTACTGAGCCAACACCAACGTTCTCTGCGGCATTTGGTGCGGCATTCCTAACTCTTCACCCAACTCAGTACGCTGAAGTGCTTGTGAAGCGTATGGAAGCGGCAGGTGCTGAAGCTTACCTAGTAAACACAGGTTGGAACGGTACTGGTAAACGTATCTCTATCCAAGACACTCGCGGCATCATCGACGCTATCCTAGATGGCTCAATCGACAACGCTGAAACTAAGGTTATCCCTATGTTTAACCTAGAAGTACCGCTAGCGCTGCACGATGTTGACCCAGCGATCCTTGACCCACGAGATACGTACACCGACCCTCTACAATGGGAAAGCAAAGCGAAAGATCTAGCAGAGCGCTTCATCAACAACTTTGATAAGTACACTGACAACGCTGAAGGTAAATCACTGGTTGCGGCTGGTCCTCAACTGGACTAAGCCAACCATCTGCTCGGGCTTAGCCAAAAGCGAACGCCCAATTTAAAATGATATTTTTGTAGCAAGCCCCTCTTTTGAGGGGCTTTTTTGTTGCTGCTTGCCCCTTTTTGTTCCACTCTGTTTTGAGACGATTGAAATTTAAGGCTTTCAAGGAATGAAAAAGGTATTCATGGTGTTCGGCATTGTGTTGGCTATCGCCGTTGCGGTTATCGCAGCGTTGCTATTAAGCCTACAGACCCAATACCGCGCCGATGTTGCTAACTTTTTTATCAAACATACGATTGAACAACCGGTGCTGATTGAAGATGTTGAGTATCAGGCGCCTTATCACATCACCTTGATGGGCATCACCCAAAGCCAATCTGAAAAGCAACCACCTCTGTATATCGACAAGCTCGACATTTGGTTCAGCCCAGACTCTGTTCTTGAAGCTAAGCTAGTGTTGGACTCTGTATTGGTCAGCGGCCTGCAGTTAGAAGCCGACGATCTGGACACACTCACATCAGTGTTTACCCAACCAAACCTCGAGCTCCGTCAGCTAGCGATCAATAACCTAGATTTCTCGACTCCAGACTTTAATGCGCGAGGCATCGACCTTCAGATCGCCGAGCCCGTGTGGGATAACCAAAACTCACTGCTGCCTTATGGCAAAATCCAATTGTCAGCCTCGCAGCTGTATTGGCAAGGCGAAGCCTTCGATAACCTGTTGATAGACCTAGATCTAAAGCCGACTGACAGCACCCTTTATGGCGCTTCATTTGATTGGCGTGGTGCCAAGATTTCTGGGCAAGCCGAACAATATCAACATGATTGGTCTTTGGTGAATGTGACGATTGATGGTTTGCGATTAAATCAAGAACAAACTCAAAATCTATTGAACAAAGAATGGGATGCGGCAGGTATTCAGATCAACCACATCAACAGCTTAGATATCCTGCGTAGCGACATAGAGTGGAAAGATGGTCACTTTGCAGCCTTTGATGCCTCATTAGAAAATATCCAATTGCCCTTTGAACTGTGGAATCAACAGAAAGCCATTTTCTCTCTGCAAGCTGAAGGCGTCACCTTAGATAATGATCAATTCATCGACCCAAGTCTCAAGCTGAACCTAAACCCCAACCAAATTTTGGTTGAAGACTTCTATACACAATTCCTGCAAGGCACTGTTCAGCTCAATGGCGAAGTCACCCCTAGCAGCATTCAATTAGTGCAGTTTGACTTGCAAGGCATCAAGTGGATTACCGAAAACCAAGATAGTCCTCTACCCGCCGCTCGCCTATTACCTTGGCTCACACAACTCCAGAACGTCGAAATTAGCCAGCTTAATATAGAACGCAGCCAACTCATCCAACTTGCAGAAAAACCTTACTGGCAAGTATCAGGGCTACATATCGAAGGGCATCAAGTTCAACTGCTGCAAGATAGAAAGCTAGGTTTATGGCAAGGCAAATTGATGGCCAGCGCCAACGATGCCAGCTACCAAAATATTCTCAGCGCTCAACCTGTGGTTGAAATGAATAGCGAACAAGGGAAATGGACGCTGACACGCCTGTTTATGCCATTAAAGAATGGTTATGTTGAAGCCAATGCAACACTCGATTTTAACCAAATCAGTAAGCCATGGAGTTTAGATATTTCTGCCGATGGGTTACCCATTGCGCCCATGTTACAGCAACTTGAATTACCGCTCGATGCAACCGGTTATGGTGAATTTGAACTTCAAGCCGCAGGTTTATATGGCGACTCACTGATGCTCGGTTACTCAACCACAGGGCAACTCACAGGCAGCGTTCGCCAAGGTGTGATGACCTTTAATGACAAGCTTTCTGAAACATCGACTGATAACGTGTTTGAAATTCCAGATCTTAATGCGCATTTTGACCGTGGACGCTTCACTCTCGAACCGACGCACATCATTGGTGCATCAGCAGTAGAACAAGGCGAACAAAGGATTCAAACGCTCGATGGTGAGGTTTCTGGAGAACTCGATTTGCTAGAAACGACCAAGCACACACTTTCTATCACCTTAACTGACCAATGCAACCAAATTTCAGGAAAGCTCACTCAAGCAGAGTATTCGGAGATTAACGACTGCCAACAAAAAAGCGCCACTCCTCAGGAGTAGCGCTTTCATTCAATATCGACAGCATTACTGGTGATAGCTATTCGCTCACATTAGAATCTGTCGAGAGTATCTTTTTGTAGTCAGGGATCAGCATATAGGTTCCCGTAAACTCTACCGCTTCCACATCACCGCTATGAATGGTCACGTGAATGATGATACGTGCCTTTCTGCCTGATGCGAGGCGGTCCAAGTCACCACTGATCCCATCCAATGAAGTAGAGGCAACAGGGTTTTGCTCAACCGGGTGACGATAACGAATATTACTGTCTGCCAGCACGATGTCACCAGTCAACCCACGCTCTTTCATCAGCAGCCAAGTCATGCCCCAACCGGTTAAGGTCGCTAAGGTAAAGGCGGAGCCTGCAAACATGGTGTTATGAGGGTTCAAATTAGGATTCAGTTGAGCACTACACTCAAATTGGTAACCCGTGTATTGGTTAATCTTGATGCCCATCTTGTCACTGATCGGGATTTGATTTTCCCAGCGCTGTTGTAGCTCATTACACCATTCAGGCTTACGCAGAACGTCTGCCATTGGATCTAGGTGTTTAACCATCTGTTGGTGACGCACAGGACCACGTTGATCGTTAATCTCACCGCGACGTTCAAATTCATTCTTCTCGTAGAATGAAATCGCATCTTCACGTGCATTACACACCAAGCGCTTGGCGCCCTCTTGGCGAGCCAGTGACTCAAGCGCAACTAGAATCAACGAACCCATACCTTTACTACGGCGAGAATTCTTAACCGCCATGTAGCGGATCTGACCTTCTAGATCAGGGGTGATATAAAGACGTCCAATAGCCATCGGGCGACCTCGACCATCAACAATCATGCGATGGTGACTCATTGGGTCATATTCATCGCGCTCTGAACCTACCGGCATTCGCCAAGGTTCACGGAGCATCTGCCAACGAAAATGGTAATACTTATTTAACTGATTTTCGGTAGTTGGTGTTATGAGTTTAAACATGCTTATTCCTTTAAGCCTAAACCTGCAGCCAAAATGTCACTGGGCCATCATTAACCAAAGACACTTTCATGTCGGCTGCGAATCGGCCACGTTCCGTTGGCAACACGGATTCACATTGGTCAGAGAAATAGTTATATAAACGCTCGGCATCTTCTGGGTGAGCACCGCGAGAAAATCCTGCTCGTGTCCCTTTCTTGGTGTCAGCTGGCAGAGTGAATTGAGACACCACTAATACCTTACCTTCTACCTGCTTCACGTTGAGGTTCATTTTATCGTCTTCATCTCCAAAGACACGATAAGTGGTCACTCGTTCCATCAAACGTTTGGCTTTGGCTTCGTCATCACCTTTTTCTACGCCTAACAGAACCAATAAGCCTTGCTCAATCTCACCAACTACTTCGCCATCAACACGGACGGCAGCTTCACTTACTCTCTGGATCAGTGCTATCACTGTTGTTTCCTTGCTCTGTAATTTTGTCGTTATCCGTTGAGTGTACCATTTCTTGCGGGCCACTCCACTGTTCCTGCTCACCAAGCGCAGCGGTCACTTCAGCACCAACCAGCACAATCAGCCAGCACAAATACACCCAGACAAAAAGAATCGGAATTGCCGCTAATGCGCCATAAATCAACTGGTAAGAAGGAAATTGCGTAATGTAGGCTGCAAAGCCTTTCTTACTGAGTTCGAACAACAGAGCCGCAACCAGAGAACCCGCCGCCGCATGAGAAAAATGTATCTTTTTGTTTGGAACAAGCAGGTATAAGCCAAAGAACGAAAAGAAAGAGAGAATCAAAGGAAGCTTGCGAATCACAGTATTAAAGGCGCCAGACACCACTTCGTTTTGCAGCAAACTCAATGATGTCACATAAGACGTTGCAGCAATACTCGCCCCAACTAAAATAGGCCCAAGCGTGAGCACCATCCAGTACATAGAGAAAGACAGCACCGCTCGTCGTTTCTCATCGACTCGCCAGATGTAGTTTAAGTTCTTATCAATATTAGAGATCAGCATCAGTGCTGCAATGAATAAGAACACACTACCCACCGCCGTCATTTTTCCGGTATTGGCAACGAACTCTAACAAAGCACCGTGTACTGCATCCCCAGACGCGGGAACAAAGTTGGTAATAACGAAGTTTTGAATCACGAGCCCAACATCAGCAAAGATGGAAAATGAAGACAAGATAGAAAGCAGAACCGTCAACATAGGAACGATCGAGAGCAAAGTAATGTACGCCAAATAGCCCGCATTCACATTAACTCTATCGTGCGTCATTCGCGCCAAAAGATAGCGAGAAAACTGAATACTGAGTGTGGCGACCTTTTTTATCTTCAACTTGTAACTCCCTGGTAACTCGTTCATAGTCCTAATTAATATTTCGACATATCAATCACAGTAAGTAAATGTTCAAAAATAGCGTAGGAAAAAGGTTTGAGAACAAGGCAGCTTTTTTTGATAAGTAGTTATTCTACAATCAAAAATTCTAACGCCGTTATCGAGCATTTTAACAAGCTAGGTTGAGCAGTTATTTACTACGATTGATATTATTTAACTATAGGAAACTAGGATGCCTTATTTAATAGTTATAGTCCTCTCTATTTTTTCTCTAACTGGATGCCAGTCCGCTTATTACTCCGCCATGGAGCAAGTGGGTTACCACAAGCGCGACATTATGGTCGATAGAGTGGAAGACGCTAAAGAGTCGCAGCAGGATGCTCAGGAAGAGTTTACCAGCGCACTTGAAGCCTTGAGTAGCCTGACTAACTTCAGTGGTGGCGACCTTGAAGACATGTACAACAAGATCAATGATAAATACCAAGACAGCGAGAAAGCCGCACAAAATGTCAGTGACCGCATTGCTGCGATTGAAGACGTGTCCGATGCGCTATTTGAAGAGTGGCAGGGTGAGTTAGATCTCTACACCAGTGATTCACTGCGTCGTTCAAGTGAGCAAAAGCTGCGAGAAACCAAATCGTCTTACCAAACCATGCTGTCAGCGATGAAACGAGCTGAGAAGAAAATGGACCCTGTTCTCAACACCCTTCGTGACAATACGCTTTATCTCAAGCACAACCTCAATGCGAGTGCTGTTGGTTCGTTGCAGGGTGAATTTATGAGCTTAGAAAAAGACATCGCCTATGCAATAGAGCAGATGAATGCGGCAATAGCAGAGTCGGATAAATTCCTAGCTCAACTCAATCAGAAATAGTGCCATTAGAAACGAATTAAGATAAATCCGTATGAACCCAATCATTATTACTGGCGGCCCAGGGGCTGGCAAAACCACACTAATTAATGCCTTGGGTGACATGGGTTACCCGATCTTCGCTGAGTCCTCTCGCCAGTTGATAGAACAGCAGAGCCAACTTGAGAACGGTATCTTACCTTGGTTAGACCTACCGGGCTTTGCTCGCTTGTGTCTCACTGTCATGAATGAGCAAAAGGAACAGGCCAACCAGCATCCGGTTGCGTTTCTCGACCGTGCTATCCCAGATATCTGCGGTTACTTAGCTCAGGCGAACCTCGATATTAATGAGAACTACCGAGAAGCGAGCAAGGGCTATCACTCCCAAGTTCTATTCTGTCGCCCTGAGGCTTCTATCTATGTTCAAGATGAAGTACGCCCTTATCCGTTTGAGGAAGCACTAGAGATTCACCACGCGTTAGTAACAGTCTACCAAGAACTTGGTTATGAGGTGGTTGAGGTGCCATTTATGCCAGTCGAAGAACGGGCTCTATTTGTTAAAAGCCTCCTAGGTATCAAAAGCTAGATCCCCAACTCGCTCGTTCCTCCCTCTTGAGGATGACGACTCGATGAATAGAGATGAAACACGCTCTTCGTATCTCGCATCTCGTTTACCCGTATCTATGCTAACACCACATAAAACAAAAGCCCCGAGCAGCTAGGCTACTCGGGGCTTTCTTATCTACTTAGCTAGAAGCCAGTCAGCTGGCAATTAAGCCTTAGCTGGACGTGCTGCACGCTTACGTTCGTTTTCAGTAAGAAGTTTCTTACGGATACGTACGTTAAGTGGTGTTACTTCTACTAGTTCATCTTCATCGATAAACTCAAGAGCTTGCTCTAGAGTGTGCTTGATCGGTGGAGAAAGAACTTGTGCTTCATCAGTACCAGATGCACGAACGTTCGTTAGTTGCTTACCTTTCAGACAGTTTACTGTCAGGTCGTTTGAACGGTTGTGAATACCGATTACTTGACCTTCATAAACTTCATCAGCGTGCTCTGTGAATAGACGACCACGAGCTTGAAGGAAGAACAATGCATAAGTCAGTGCTTTACCAGTCGCGTTCGAGATTAGAACACCGTTGTTACGCTGACCAATGATACCGCCTTTGTAAGGACCGTAGTGATCGAACGAGTGGTAAATAAGACCAGAACCAGACGTCATTGTAAGGAATTCAGTTTGGAAACCGATAAGACCACGAGAAGGCATCATGAAGTCCATGCGAACACGGCCTTTACCATCTGGTGCCATATCTGTTAGCTCACCCTTACGTAGACCGATGCTTTCCATGATCGCACCTTGGTGCTCTTCAACTACATCGATAGTAACCGTTTCGAACGGTTCCATTTTCTGACCATCTTCTTCTTTGATGATTACTTCTGGACGAGAAACTGCTAGCTCGAAACCTTCACGACGCATGTTTTCGATCAGGATAGAAAGGTGAAGCTCACCACGGCCTGATACGCGGAAACGGTCTGGACTTTCAGTTTCTTCAACACGTAGTGCAACGTTATGAACCAATTCTTTTTCAAGACGCTCAAGGATGTTACGTGAAGTTACAAACTTACCTTCTTTACCCGCGAACGGAGAAGTGTTTACTTGGAAAGTCATTGTTACTGTTGGTTCATCAACAGACAGTGGTTCCATTGCTTCAACATTGTTTACGTCACAGATAGTGTCTGAAATTTTCAGCTCACCAAGACCAGTGATTGCAATAATGTCGCCAGCGTTAGCTTGTTCTACTTCGTGACGCTCAAGACCTAGGTAACCAAGTACAGTACCTACTTTACCGTTACGTTTCTTGCCTTCAGCATTCACGATAGTTACTTGTTGGTTTGGCTTAACAGAACCACGAGTAACACGAGCAACACCGATAACACCTACGTAAGAGCTGTAATCAAGTTGCGAAATTTGCATTTGTAGTGGACCGTCAAGGTCAACTGCAGGCGCTTCAACTGTATCAACAACAGCTTGGAACAATGGTTCCATGTCTGTGCCAACTGCGCCTTCTTCCATTGTTGCCCAACCGTTTAGAGCTGAAGCGTAAACAACTGTGAAGTCTAGTTGCTCATCAGTAGCACCTAGGTTGTCGAAAAGGTCAAATACTTGATCCATAACCCAATCAGGACGAGCACCAGGACGGTCAATCTTGTTGATTACAACGATTGGCTTAAGACCGTGTGCGAATGCTTTTTGCGTTACGAAACGAGTTTGAGGCATTGGGCCGTCAACTGCATCTACGATCAGAAGAACTGAATCAACCATAGACATGATACGCTCAACTTCACCGCCGAAGTCCGCGTGTCCCGGAGTATCTACGATGTTGATGCGGTAATCATTCCAGTTGATTGCTGTGTTCTTAGCAAGGATTGTAATGCCACGCTCTTTTTCGATGTCATTCGAATCCATGACACGCTCTTCAGCTTCACCACGAGACTCAAGAGTGCCTGACTGTTGTAGCAGTTTATCAACCAAAGTCGTTTTACCGTGGTCAACGTGCGCGATGATCGCGATATTTCTTAACTTATCAATCTGTGGAGTAGACATGGATTCTCGATTCACTCATAAAAGTAGCCGTCACTTATCCAAAAGTTTGGATAATAACCGCTAGCTTGATTTAAAAAACGGTCAATAATATACCAGATTCTAGACAAAAACCCAGAAATATGTGATCTGAACCGAGGCTTTTTTCTTTATTAGCGATTCATATCCGCTTAACTTTGATTCAGTACAGTGTTGAGTAGCTAAATTCGTAGGACCCTAAAAAGTATCACCTGCGAGTGGCAAGCCAAATCTCCGGCAAAATAACAAAAGTGGATTGACAACTTAGGCAATTCATTGCTGAATGGTGCTCGCTCGTGTCTCATATTGGTGCACAGACAAACGATTGCACCAATAAGGTGCGAGTGAAGATCATTTTGGTGCAAAAACCAGATAAGGCAAAACAGAAAAACAACTAAATTATTGAAATTAATGGAATAATTTTTTTGGCACGTTTTTGGCTATAGATAAATCAGCATCGATTAATGCACTTATAGACATTAATCAATGCTAGTTTCAACCGAATCGAGCTAATACCGAATTAATAACACTGGAGGTTATCCAAGATGTCAGTAGAAAATGTACTATCCCTGATCCAAGAGAACGAAGTTAAATTTATCGACTTACGTTTTACTGATACAAAAGGTAAAGAGCAGCATATCTCTATTCCTTCTCACCAAGTTGATGCAGACTTCTTCGAAGAAGGCAAAATGTTTGACGGCTCTTCAGTAGCTGGTTGGAAAGGCATTAATGAATCTGACATGGTAATGATGCCAGACGCAGCTTCTGCTGTACTGGACCCATTCACAGAAGACGCAACGCTAAATATCCGTTGTGACATCCTTGAGCCTGCAACAATGCAAGGCTACGACCGTGACCCACGTTCTATCGCTAAACGTTCTGAAGAATACCTACGTTCTACAGGTATCGCTGACACAGTTCTAGTGGGTCCAGAGCCAGAATTCTTCCTATTTGATGACGTTAAGTTCTCAAACGACATGTCTGGTTCTTTCTTCAAGATTGATGACGTAGAAGCAGCTTGGAACACAGGTTCTGACATCGAAGGCGGTAACAAAGGTCACCGTCCTGGCGTTAAAGGCGGTTACTTCCCAGTAGCTCCTGTAGATTCATCTCAAGACATCCGTTCAGCAATGTGTCTAGTAATGGAAGAGATGGGCCTAGTAGTTGAAGCTCACCACCACGAAGTAGCAACTGCGGGTCAAAACGAAATCGCAACTCGCTTCAACACGCTAACAGCGAAAGCTGATGAAACTCAAATCTACAAGTACGTTGTACACAACGTTGCTCACGCATTTGGTAAAACAGCGACATTCATGCCTAAGCCACTAGTTGGTGACAACGGTTCTGGTATGCACGTTCACCAATCTCTAGCAAAAGACGGCGTTAACCTGTTTGCTGGTGATAAGTACGGCGGCCTATCTGAAATGGCTCTTTACTACATCGGTGGTGTAATCAAGCACGCTCGTGCAATCAACGCGTTTGCTAACCCATCAACTAACTCGTACAAGCGTCTTGTACCTGGTTTCGAAGCACCGGTAATGCTTGCTTACTCAGCACGTAACCGTTCAGCTTCTATCCGTATCCCAGTAGTACCAAGCCCTAAAGCACGTCGTATCGAGCTACGTTTTGGTGACCCAGCAGCTAACCCATACCTATGCTACTCAGCAATGCTTATGGCTGGCCTTGACGGTATCAAGAACAAGATTCACCCAGGCGAAGCTATGGATAAAGATCTATACGACCTTCCTGCAGAAGAAGCAGCTGAGATCCCAACAGTTGCAGAATCTCTACAGCAAGCTCTAGCAGCGCTTAGCGAAGACCGTGAGTTCCTAACAGCTGGCGGCGTATTCTCTGACGATTTCATCGATTCTTACATCACTCTGAAATCTGACGACGTACAACGCGTGAACATGGCTACACACCCACTTGAGTTTGAACTGTACTACTCAGTTTAATCCTCGATTAATAATCGTGTAGTGACTCTTACTGCAACATGTAAGAAGTGCTAAAAAATATTAGGCTCGCCTCGCAGGTGGGCCTTTTTTATATTCTCTCGACGCTCCCCTCCTCGTACCATACCTTAGACAAAAGTCCTCAGAGGCTGTCGCGCTAAATACAATAAAACCAACGCCAAACGTGAAATCACCTAGCTGTGAAAAGAGGCTAAAGATATGAAAAATATACTGTTCCTGATCGGGTTAACAGTCGCACTCTCATGCTCTGCTCAAACGGTGTATACCTGGGTAGATGAAGATGGCGTGCTCCACTTTAGTGATAACCCTAGCGATCAAGATGCCGAGGCCCTTCGCCTGCCAGATGTGCAAGCTTCAGCACCCGCCCCTAAATTTGAAGCCTCTACTCCGGTTGACGCCACGGCTTCATCTACAACTAAAACGGCAGCGCCAGATAAAAATCAAGCAGGAACAGAAACCACAGAACGCGAGGTTCCCACTCAATTAGCCCTTACCATGCTGACTCCAATTCATGATCAAACTATTCGCAGCAACCGTGGCTTAATCCCGATTCAGATAGATCTCAACCGAAAACTTGGTATAGGGGAGCAATTACAATTAATACTTGATGGCCGTCGATATGGCGCCCCACAGACCCAACCTATTTGGGAATTAAAAGACATCGATCGAGGTACTCACACCATTGCAATTCAAGCACATAGAAGCGGCAAGCTTATTGCATCTACTAGTCCAGTCACCGTGTATTTACATCGAGCGACGATCAAGTAGGCCTGTGTGTTAAAAGAGACTGAATTACCTCAACTTTTCACCTGTTCTCAACAGCTTTCAGCAGCTTTAATGAATTAACTTTAGCTTCTGATTAATATGCGCCATACTTGAACTTAGCTACGCACCAAATTGGTGCAGAAAGAAAACACCAGTTCAAGGACGAAATAGTGAATCGATCAGCGAAACGCGACAGCATAGATACACATCAACTTTCCAGCGCCATTCTCGACAATATGGTGACCTCGACCTTGATGCTCGATGAACAACTGTATGTGCGATACGCCAACCCATCGGCTGAACAACTCTTTTCACAAAGCGCGAGACGCATCGTTGATCATCCATTGAGTCAACTCATCCAACATGCCTCTCTCGATTTAGCCCTCCTGACACAACCTCTGCAAAGTGGCCAGAGCATTACCGACAGTGATGTTACCTTTGTTGTCGATAATCGCCCACTGATGCTTGAAGTCACAGTTAGCCCAATATCTTGGCAACGTGAAACCTTGTTATTGGTAGAGATGCGCAAGATAGACCAGCAAAGACGTCTTAGCCAAGAACTCAACCAACATGCACAACAACAAGCGGCTAAGTTGCTAGTACGCGGGTTAGCACATGAAATTAAGAATCCATTAGGCGGCTTGAGAGGTGCGGCGCAGTTACTTGGAAAAATGCTTCCTGATCAGTCTCTTAATGAATATACACAGATCATTATTGAGCAAGCCGACCGCCTAAGAGCTTTGGTCGACCGCTTGCTTGGCCCTCAGAAGCCGGGGACTAAGTCAGAAGAGAACCTCCATCAGATACTTGAGAAAGTAAGACAGTTGGTAGAGCTTGAATCAGGCTCAACACTGGCTATTGAAAGGGATTACGACCCTAGCCTACCGGACATCTTGATGGATTCGGCACAGGTTGAACAAGCGATGCTTAATATTGTGAGCAACGCAGCGCAGATTTTAAAGACTCAGGATTCTGGAAAAATCACTATTCGCACCAGAACGGTGCATCAAGCAAATATTCATGGGCAGCGACACAAACTCGCGGCTCGTATTGAGATCAGCGATAACGGTCCGGGTATCCCCGATGATTTAAAAGACACCCTGTTTTATCCAATGGTCAGCGGACGAGAAGGTGGAACGGGGCTGGGGCTATCGATTTCTCAAAACCTGATCGATCAACACAATGGGAAAATTGATGTTGAAAGCTGGCCGGGCAACACCACATTCACGATTTACCTTCCGATTTAGGTCACCAGAACTTCGCGATTAGACAGCGAGATGAAAGGCTTAACTCGGTAACACAAAGATTAAGACATCATAAAAACAACAATGATTATCACAATAGATTTGGCTGCAAAGGAATTGAATTATGAGTAAGGGATACGTTTGGGTCGTCGATGACGACAGCTCTATCCGTTGGGTAGTAGAGAAAACGCTTTCATCTGCGGATATAAAGTGTGAAACATTTGCTGATGCTGAGAGCGTGTTGCTTGCGCTTGAGCGTGAGACACCTGACGTATTGGTGTCTGATATTCGCATGCCTGGCATCGACGGAATTGAACTGTTACAACAAGTTCACCAGCGCTCTCCCGACCTGCCCGTGATCATTATGACCGCGCACTCAGACCTTGATGCGGCGGTGAATGCTTATCAAAAAGGCGCCTTTGAATATCTACCAAAGCCGTTCGATATTGATGAGACATTGACTCTAGTAGAACGAGCAATCGCGCACAGCCAAGAGCAGAAACGCGAGCAAGCAAGTGAAGTCGCTGAAGACACCAACGCACCAGAAATCATCGGTGAAGCACCAGCAATGCAGGAGGTTTTCCGGGCTATTGGCCGTTTGTCTCGCTCATCCATATCCGTGCTGATCAATGGTGAATCGGGTACCGGTAAAGAATTGGTCGCTCACGCTCTGCATCGTCACAGCCCAAGAGCTAAAAAACCTTTCATTGCCTTGAACATGGCAGCAATTCCCAAAGATCTGATCGAGTCTGAACTGTTTGGCCACGAGAAAGGCGCCTTTACTGGTGCTAACAGCGTTCGCCAAGGGCGCTTCGAACAAGCCAACGGCGGTACACTATTTCTTGATGAGATCGGCGATATGCCACTCGATATTCAAACTCGCTTACTACGTGTACTTTCTGATGGCCAATTTTATCGTGTCGGTGGACACTCTGCGGTTAAGGTTGACGTTCGTATCGTTGCCGCAACCCACCAAGATCTTGAACGATTGGTGCATGAAGGCGACTTCCGTGAAGACCTTTTCCACCGACTCAACGTTATCCGAATCCATATCCCGGCACTGCGTGAACGTAAACAAGACATTGAAAAGCTGACTCATCACTTCCTAGCATCCGCCGCCGAAGAGCTCGGTGTAGAAGTGAAGACACTGCATCCTGAGACCATTTTGAAGCTCAACCAGCTCAATTGGCCAGGTAACGTGCGTCAGCTTGAGAACATTTGTCGTTGGCTCACCGTGATGGCGAGCGGAAGCGAAATTCTCCCTTCAGACCTGCCACCAGAGCTGTTGGAAGAGAAAGTAGTGACCACTTCTGGTACCGGAGATAACTGGCAACAACTGCTCGCTAATTGGGCAAAGTGTGCGCTTGATTCAGGAGAAAAAGAACTGCTGACTTATGCTCTGCCAGAGTTTGAACGTATACTGCTAGAGGCTGCACTCCACCATACTAATGGTCATAAACAGGACGCAGCTAAGGTTTTGGGATGGGGAAGAAATACCCTAACTCGTAAACTCAAAGAACTGTACTAGACCTTATATGATTCTCGATGCAGCTACTTTTTAACCAAAAAAGTGTCGCTTGGTTTGGATAGTATCGGTACAATTACAGTACACTATTCACCAAAGTTGTAGCTAAAGATGTCTTTGAAAACACAAATTACTTTGAGATCCGCAGTGGTTCTGCCATTCGTGATGATTTTTCTGTTCACTATGGGCGTAATGGTTTTCACTCAAAAGCTAAGCTACAAAGAGATGGTGAGTGATGTTAGTGCACGCCAACTGACATCACTGACTGACAATGTTCATCAAAGCCTGTCTAATTTTTTAGAAAAGCCATTTCACGCGAACCTCTCGCTCAGTCATAACATCGGCTACCACCATCTTTATCAAGCGGGCAATCTTAGTAAGGTCCAAGACTATATTTTTTATACGTTTTCAGACCATTACACTGCTGTACCTCAACTCGATGTGATCGGCTTTGGTTCTGAAGATGGTAACTACGTCGGTTTCCGTAAAGAAGCCAACAAAGGCTACACCTTGATGGTGCAAGACGAACGCACCAATGATCAGTTGGTCATTTACCGTGGCAGCAATATTAGTGAAGACATTCGATCGGTGATATCAGGTTACGATCCAAGAATCCGTCCTTGGTACACCCCCGTTGCGACACAGAAAAAAGCAGTATGGTCACCAATTTATGCTAATGCTGACGAACGCCAAGAAATCACCTTATCTGCTCTCGCGCCTATCTATGATGATAATGAATTCAAAGCCGTCGTCGTCAGCGACATCAAGATTAATACCTTCAATGCGTTTCTCAGAAAACTCAAAGATAGAACAGATGCCTCTGTTTATATCATCGATAAGCAGCAACGCTTGGTCGCGCACTCAGGCGGAGGCAGTGTCGTTTCATGGGGAACAGGAAAAACGGACAAAGGCCAACGCTTACTGGCAACAGAGAGTGCTAACCCAGTCATACGTGAAAGTGCTAGCTACGTAGACCAATTCCACCTAATCGATAATTTGGGCGAGCAGCGCTTTAACTTCCGCCTAGACAACGAACGATACTTCAACCAAATCACCCCCTACGAAGATGAGCATGGCCTCACGTGGTTTATTGGGGTTTCGATCCCTGAAAGCTATCTGCTCGGTGAATTGCCAGAAAATCAAAGAAACAGTTGGTTGCTCGGGCTAGCACTGAGTTGCCTTGGGGTCATTGCAGGATTAGTTGCCTTTAATCGCGTAACCCAACCCATCACCTCGACAGCAGATGCAGCCAAACGCCTTGCTAAAGGCGATTGGGACACGAGTATGCCAAAGACGGGGCATATCTATGAAACCAGCATGTTAGTGGAGTCATTCAATGAAATGGCCAACAACTTAAAGGCCTCGTTTCACGCATTACAGTCTCAGCTTACCTATGATTCATTAACCAAGCTATACAGCCGTGAAGGCTTTATTGATGCGGCCAAGAAACACCCTAACAACGAAGAAGGCACGCTGTATCTGATTGGTATCGATCGCTTTCGAGACATCAATGACAGCCTTGGTCATTACAATGGTGACCAGCTACTTATCATTGCGGCCGCTCGTTTAAGAGGCACACTGCCATCCGAATACCTGCTAGCTCGAACTGGTGGTGATGAGTTTGCCATCTACGCGCCAAACGTTACGCAAAGCGATGATGTTCAGCTACTGACTAACCGCTTACTTCAAACCTTCGCCTCCCCATTTTCAATGGAATCGGAAAGCGTGGTGATTAAGGTATCGATGGGGATAGTGAATGTCTCGAATCTCCACGACATTACACTCCTGCTACGCAGCAGCAGCATTGCACTGAGCAACGCGAAACAAGACAAAACCAGTGTCAGCATTTACAGCCCTGAGATGGGTAACGCATCGAGACATCGCACCAAGATGCTAGCGCGAATGAACCGAGCGATTGAGCTCCAACAGTTCGAACCGTTTTACCAGCCTATTATTGATCTGGAATCCGGCTCAACCATAGGGGCAGAAGCTTTAGCACGCTGGATAACCGATGAAGGGGTGCTCTCTCCGCTCGAGTTTATTCCCCTCGCGGAAGAGAACGGGCTCATTTACGATATCGGAAAACAAATTCTGCATAAGTCCTGTCGAGATACAGCCATCGCGATTGAGTCAGGAAAGTGGAGCAAAGACTTCTCGATTCACGTCAATCTATCGGTCGACCAGCTAAGCGAAAGTGGCTTTGTTGAACAAGTAAAAGGCACGCTGCGAGACACCAAGCTGCCAGCGAGTAACCTGACACTAGAGATCACCGAATCACGTATCGTCGACAACGACCCGACCATCATCGATAACATGCTGACACTAAAGGCATTAGGGATCTCAATCGCAATTGATGATTTTGGTACTGGCTACTCTTCCCTAGCCTATCTGCAAAAGCTGCCATTTGATTGCCTGAAGATCGATCGTAGCTTCGTTAGCAAGCTCAACAAAGAGAGCCTCGACAGCTCCATCGTGGCGGCCATCGTTAACATCACTAAGGGTTTCAAAGTAAGCTTGGTGGCAGAAGGCGTTGAAACACAGCAACAGGCTGAACTCCTCAAGCAACTGCAGTGCCCGCTGGCTCAAGGTTTCTTATACAGTCGTCCAGTTCCATTTGACCAATGGCCAACCGACCTCAGCAATGTTCAAAAGAATGCCAACGCTCAACAAAATACCAAAAGTAAACAAAGCATCAAAGAGAGCGCTACCTAGCCAGGTTGTAGACAGTCTTAGGGTAGCAATACACAGATACAAAAATGCCAGCATGATGCTGGCATTTTTTATGTTTCTATTCTCAATCGAGCGATTAGATAACGCGAGAGAACTGCTGTTGGCGAGCCTTGGCACGTAGATATTTGTCAAAACACATACAGATGTTACGAATCAGCAAACGGCCACGCAGAGTCACGCGGATCTCTTTGTCATCGACTTCAACCAGCTCATCGTTAATGAAGGTTTGTAGAAGCTCTAAGTCTTCCTTGAAGTAACGATTAAAGTTAACCGAGAACTCAGATTCGATCATGGTCTTATCCAGCTTAAAGTTACAGATAAGCTGCTTGATCACTTCACGACGTAGAAGGTCATCGCTATCAAGTGCCACACCTTTCCAAAGTGCGTGGCGCAGGTCATTCACCTGAGCGTAGTATTTCTTCAGCTCTTTTTGGTTTTGTGCGTAAGCATCACCCACCATAGAGATCGCAGAAACACCGAAACCAATTAGGTCAGCTTCGCCTTGGGTAGTGTAGCCTTGGAAGTTACGATGCAGAATGCCTTCACGCTGTGCTACTGCAAGCTCATCTTCAGGTAGAGCAAAGTGGTCCATACCGATGAACTGGTAACCCGCCCCCGTTAGCGTCTCGATGGTATCTTGTAAGATAGCCATTTTCTCTTTCGCTTCTGGTAGGTCTTCGTCTTTAATCTTACGCTGCGCAGCAAACAGCTGAGGCATGTGTGCGTAGTTAAATACCGATAAACGACCTGGTTTCATCTCTAGCACTTGCTTCAATGTTTCAGCGAACAAAGCTTGAGTTTGCTTTGGTAGGCCGTAAATCAAATCAAGGTTAGTTGAGCGGAAACCCAGTTCTTTCGCACGTTGAACCATCGCAATGATGAACTCTTCATCCTGCTCACGGTTAACCAGCTTCTGTACTTCTTTATTGAAATCTTGAACACCAATACTCAGGCGGTTGAAGCCTTCGCTACGCAGGTGATCAAGTACGTCTAGCTCAATCTCACGCGGGTCAACTTCAATGCTGATTTCAGCGTCATCGGTGAAATTAAATTCATCACGCAGAATCATCATCAAGCGAGTGATTTGTGTCTTGGTCAAAAACGTTGGCGTACCACCACCGAAGTGCAATTGCGTCACTTCACGGCCATTCAATAAAGAGGCGCGTTGGCGGATTTCATGTTCAATCACATCAAGGTACTCATCCGCTTTATGCGAGTGACGAGTAATGACTTTATTACAGCCACAGTAGTAACAAAGCTTGTGGCAGAACGGGATATGCACGTAAAGAGAAAGTGGACGCTCAGGGTATTGAGTACACGCCATGTCGTAATCAGCGACGGTAAACGCTTCATGAAACTCCAACGCAGTTGGGTATGAGGTGTAACGAGGTCCCGAATAGTTGTACTTGTTCAAGATCTCTTGATCCCAAACGATTTGCTGATTCGTTGTTACTGGCTTGCTCGACATAGCGGTATTTCCAATTTAGATCCGCGAGAACCTAAGGTCTCTCAAATCATTTTACATACATTAAAATATAGACGGGTTATTTTGCCACACGACCTGTAAGGTCGTTCCAAGACAAAATCAATTTTTTAGACAAAAACTCAGAACTGCTAGCTTGATCACTAACAAAGCGTCGGGATTAACGAGACGCAAAAGGTAAGAAGGCTCATTTAACACTATCTACATAGATAAGGTGTCTTAAGAACAAGGCGTATTAAAACTATATGTCTCAAAAACAACGTATCTCAAGAACACCCTGTATTAAACGAACCTCTAATTTAAAAGTCTTAGCGACTAGATCATCTGAATGTTGATTTGGTTGTTGAGAGGTTTAACCTTCTCTTGCAACCTTTTCAGATCTTCAATGACCGCATCATTCAAGCGAGTCTCTGCCTTATGGCGCGTGAGATTCTGCTGCATGCGTTCTTTCTTCGTCAGTTCCTGTCTTGCATCTCCGCGCGCCATATCTTTTACGATATGGTACAGCTCAGAAAGAGCAGGATACTCAGAATCAAAATCGACACGCTCATCACCCTGAACATTATCCATAATGATACACACTCGGATACTGATCTCAGGTAAGTCACATTGCCCTTGAATGCCCGCTAAGCACAAAGTATTTACGTTGTCGTAAATCGTCGCGTTACGTTTTTCAATGGCTAGTGCTTGATGCTGCTTTTGCAACTCCGTCTGCTTCTTCACTTGAAGTAGAAGGTAACCTGCGTAAGAGCCCAAGCCGAGAATGATAATTCCACCAGCAATTGCTAATAAGGTTACGTTCATTGGCTATTAACCTTTAAAGCTGTCTAAATCGAAATCTTCGAATTGAGATAGCAAGTCTTCGTCAGAGCTCGCTTTCTTCTTAGATGCAACCGGTGCTTCTTCGAAGATTTCTTCTTCATCGTCTTCTGGCTCTAGTAGACCTAAGCGGCCCATTAGGTGTTCGATACGATCAAGTTTCTCATCAACAAACTTCTGTAGACCAGCACCTAGGTTTTCACCATTTTCGATACGATCTAGCAGTGTGTTCAGTTGAGCATCATTCTCAAGCATCTCTAACTCTTGTTCGTTAGATAGCTTGCGCTCTTGTTTAGTCGGCTTCTTCGCTGGTTCAACGATCAGCGGGATTTTTTTCTTGCTGCCTAAACGAGGGTCACGAGCTTGTGCAGCTTTACGCTGTTTTGCTTCGCTACCATCTGAGTGACGGCTGCCAGACTTAAGGCCTTTACGCTTTTTAACACGCTTACGTTCACGACCTTCAACATCAGATTCACTACGGTTACGAGTAACCATAGGTTCCGGAGCGCCAAGTGCTCCCGGCTTTCTTGATTTCTTACTACGACCCATTACTGCACTTTCCTCAGTAAAATTACATCATTTCCAAAAAATTCTAGTTCGAGCTTATCCCGCTCTGCCAAAAACTGGAATGTTTGACGACTAAAGAAGACGACATGTGTCGGGTCATTCTTGTAGTGCCAACCAGCAAACGCGTCTACGTCTATTACTAGTTTAGTCATAAGACCAATCCAGCCCTTGGGTTTAACTAAATTCAACCATTGCTGCCACACTTTGTCTGGGTGATAAAGATGCTCTATCACCTCCGTGGCAGTCATAAAGTCATACGTTTTTTCCAACACAGAGGGTTCTGGGTGGTAATAGATATCGTACAACTCCATGGTGTGTCCGGCTTCTTCTAACATAATAGATAGCGTAGGGCCTGGGCCACAACCAAAATCCAACCCTTGTGAGTTAGATGAAATTTTGTCTGTTAGAGGATCTGCGATGCGAGATAAAAAGCGGCGATAGCCTGCATCACTAGGATCGTTCTCATGGAGATCATAGTGTGCTTTTTCTTCTTTTGCTTCTAACCTTTGTTCAGGTTTAACAAATACCAGTTCACATTGCTGACACTGCAGATAGGCTCTGCGTTTGTCTTCAAAATAGTGATTCACGCCTTGGTGATGGCATAAGGGACAAGTATACATAGCACATCCTTAAACAGGGATGCGAAACATACCAGAAACTGAGTTTATAGTGGAGAGGTATTGGGTGTTTTTTCATCAAATCAATAAAAAAAGCGATAGGAAAACCTATCGCTCTCTAAATCTGCCTATATCGGCCAAAATTTGCATACTCAACTCGGTACACAAACCTCCATTTGTTATTGGTGCTTTCCATGCCAAATTTGTTTGTTGTTCATCATCCTGATGAGTTTTGGCTATCCTTTTCTAACACCTTGTTACTGGGCTGTCCTAGCCTGATCCATTTCTGTCTATACCGTTAGACTAGATGATCATCCATATCTAAGTCAGCTCCTAGCTGATGGCGGTTACTTTACCGTGTTACAAAAAGACTACAAGAGTGCGACTTCACACTTTTGTACACAAATCGATCACACATTGATAAATCAGACATAAACACAAAATACATTAATAAAACCGATACAAAAGAAAACGCCCCGACCATTACTGATCGGGGCGTCTCTTCAATCTCGCTCGAACGTACATTCCTTTACTCTGGCTAAGAGCAAGAAACCGACAAATTAGTGTAAACCACCAACGTACTTCGATAAGGTATCAATATCAGCGTCTGTTAACTTTTTAGCTACATCACGCATCATCGCATTCATGTCGTTATTACGGTCACCATCACGGAATTTTTCAAGTTGAGCCTTGATGTAATCTGCGTGTTGACCTGAAATCTTAGGGAAACCAGAAAGTTCGGTACCATTACCACGAGGGCCGTGACAAGCAATACACGCCGTTACGCCGCGTTCTGCGTTACCCGCTGTGTAAAGAACCTTACCTTCATCTACTACATTTTCAGGAGTAGAGTTACTAGAGATAGGTAGAGAGGCGTAGTATGCCGCTAGGTCAGCCATATCTTCTTCAGATAAAGGCATCGCCATTGCACCCATTACAGGTTCGTAACGACCTTGCTTACCACCACTTGTCATACCTAGCTTAAGCTCTTTTAACTGCTTCTCTAGATATTTCTCATGTTGACCGGCCAGCTTAGGGTACTGAGTGATCAGACTGTTGCCGTCAGCACCGTGGCAGGCAACACATGTTTGTGATTTGGCTTTACCAGCTTCAATACTACCTTGAGCCCATACTGAGCAGCTGGCTAAAAGACTCAAAATTAGCGCTAATTTCTTCATGACATTCCATTATAATTATCAAGCTTCCAGTACCACTCTATGTTGCCACTCATGGTACAATAGGCGACCTTATGCCGAGCACGGTTATTTTACACAAATTCACAAAAAAGTAATCAATCGACTACACAAAGTCGAGATGGAGTTAACAGTGAGCGTAAAAATTCATTATCAAAACACGCATTTCATTACCAGTGCACCTGATATTCGTCATTTACCAGAAGACGAAGGGATCGAAATTGCGTTTGCAGGACGCTCCAATGCTGGTAAATCTAGCGCGCTAAATCGCGTTACAAACCAAAAAAGCTTGGCGAAAACCAGTAAAACACCCGGTCGAACTCAGCTAATCAACCTATTTAAGGTAACGGACGGTTGTCATATCGTCGATTTACCTGGATATGGCTTTGCTCAAGTACCACTTGAGATGAAGAAAAAATGGCAGAAGTCGCTAGGCGAATACCTACAACGACGTGAAAGCCTGAAAGGTTTAGTGGTATTGATGGATATCCGTCACCCAATGAAAGACCTTGACCAACAAATGATCTATTGGGCTATCGATAGCCGTATCCCAGTACAGGTTTTGTTAACAAAAGCAGACAAACTGAAAAGTGGTGCGCGTAAAGCACAGCTACT
The DNA here is from genome assembly GCF_026241515.1 of Vibrio sp. 14G-20. Taxonomy (GTDB): domain Bacteria; phylum Pseudomonadota; class Gammaproteobacteria; order Enterobacterales; family Vibrionaceae; genus Vibrio. The sequence continues at coordinate 62,396 of NZ_JAPHPW010000006.1, read as the reverse complement.
GAAAATCCGTAACGACGCGAAATCTTTCGGTGGTGATGTTGCGGTTGATGTTTTCTCTTCAATGAAAGGCATCGGCGTTGACCAACTGCGTGCCAAGATGGATGAGTGGTTTGCCCCAGCTTTCGCTGACCAACTCATTGATGAGCTAGCGGACGAAGAGCACAACGATTCAGAGTAGTTCTCCTAACTATAGATTTATCTATAGTTAGGGATTAAAGCACTGACAACCAGTGATTTAGCCTTATCAATACCTCGCACTATAAAAGCGGGGTATTTTTTTGCCAGAAAATTAGTGAGTTAGGCCTGAATTATTAGCGATAGAGACCGCATTTATCCACTTAAACCAATAGAAGTGAACCATACTAAAAGACACACCGAAATAAACAGAACAATGAGAAAGGAGTACTCATGTGGAAAACACCATTGGCCATCATTGCACTTATGCTGGTCTCATTAACAGGGCTCGCCTCTGAAGCAGAACAGACCAAGACCGAGGCCGCTCTGGTCAATGTTGATATGACCTTAGATCTCGATGGCATGGAGAAGTATGCTCAGGAGGCAAGTGAATCTCTTGAGGTGATATCGCAATCTTTGCAGGCGATCGTCAACAACCCCAACCTCAGTGAAGATCAGCAGCAAGCATTGAATCAGACCGTCGAAAGCATTAATAAGCTCGCCAGCTCTACCAAGACATCACTCAATAAACTCCCACAAGCCTTAGACCAATCTCGACTCGCCTTTAAAAAGACCAGTCAAATGCTGTTGGATGATATTCAGACCAAGATCATCATTGCGTTAGTGGCTGTGGTCGCTGTCATTGTCATCGCGTTGACTGCTATCTACCTACTTATCCTAAAACCCATGCAGCAAACCTTGGTAAAAGCGACCCACAATATCTCTTCTATGGCGCAATCCATCCAGATCACCGCCGAAGCGCTAAAATACAGTACTGAGAAACAACAAGAAATTATGGAGTACATTGAGCATTCACCGACTCAATACACTGATAAATAAGGCGTGAGCCATCAATCCTTTATCTGTCATTTGTAATGTAAAAGTTATTTTAAGTGATAAAACAATCGACTTAAGGATGGATTTAAATTACCAAAAGCTGATCGAGTTCCAGCTCTAAGGCAAATCAGGTGTTTATCACTGTGCTTGAGAAATCGTAAGAAAAGACACTAAAAAGGGCGGGTTTACGGAGTAATAGTAGGTTGGAAATATTTTTCTTTGGCACAAGAAAAAACGCCCCAGTCAAATACTGACTGGGGCGGCTGAATCAGCCTAATCCAATAACGTGAAACAAAAGGTCTGAAAGATAGAACATCTTACCTCTGTACCCTACGAGATTTAATGTACAACAATTGCTCAGAGATGAAAACAACTTTTGTAGTTTTTTTTCATGAATGTTTTATTAAAACACCTAAGTTCTTTTCATAGCCCATCTTTATTCGAGACAAAAAAAAGCCAGTGTTTGTGCACTGGCTCATACTAATTTACTTAATAAGGTCAAAAACTGATTAGTGGGCTTGATCCCAGTTGTCACCGTGGCCAGCTTCCGCGACTAACGGTACTTCTAGATCAGCGGCTGACTCCATCAATTGTTGTACTTTACTTTCAATTTCGGCTAAAGCTGACTCTTCCACTTCAAATACCAATTCATCGTGTACTTGCATAAGCAGTTTCACACGACCATCGCCTTCAGCTTGAATCCACTCATCAACCAGCAACATCGCTTTCTTAATGATGTCTGCCGCTGTGCCTTGCATTGGCGCGTTGATCGCCGCACGTTCAGCCGCCTTACGACGCATACCATTACGAGATTGAATCTCTGGTAAATGTAGACGACGACCGTAAATGGTTTCAACAAAGCCTTGCTCTGAAGCTGTGCTACGTGTGTCTTCCATATACTGCATCACGCCAGGGTAGCGTTCAAAGTAAGTGTCCATATAATGTTGTGCTTCACCACGAGGAATACCAAGCTGCTTAGCCAAGCCGAACGCACTCATGCCATAGATAAGACCAAAGTTAACCGCTTTCGCACGACGACGTTGTTCAGTAGTTACCTGATCAATATCAACACCGATAATCTCAGCAGCAGTTGCTGCGTGAATATCTTTACCTTGTTGGAACGCTTCCAGTAACGCTTTGTCACCCGATAGGTGCGCCATGATACGCAATTCAATTTGAGAGTAATCGACCGCTAGAATCTTCCAACCATGTTGTGCAACGAAGGCTTGGCGGATACGACGACCTTCTTCATTACGAATTGGGATGTTCTGTAGGTTTGGATCTGTTGAAGACAATCGACCCGTTGCTGTCACCGCTTGGTGATAAGACGTGTGAACACGACCCGTTTCAGCGTTGATCATCTTCGGCAGTTTATCTGTGTACGTCGACTTCAGCTTCGCAAGGCCACGATACTCAATGATCAGCTTAGGTAACGGGTAATCAAGAGCCAGCTCTTGAAGCACTTCTTCGTTGGTTGAAGGTGCACCTGATGGCGTTTTCTTGATTACTGGCAGACCCATTTTCTCAAACAGGATCGCTTGCAGCTGTTTTGGTGAGTTCATGTTGAACTCTTGCTCTGCAATCTCGTAGGCTTTCTGCTCTAGCTCATCCAGACGAACCGCAATCTCTTGCGATTGAGCCCCTAGCAACATGTCATCGATGAATACGCCAGTGCGTTCAATGCGAGACATTACAGGGAGCAGTGGTACTTCGATTTCTTCATAGATGGCTTTTAGCTTTTCATCTTGCTCAATGTTTTCCATCAAACGGTTATGAAGACGTAGTGTCACGTCAGCATCTTCTGCAGCGTATGGAGACGCTTCACCCAGCTCAATCTGGTTGAAAGTAAGCTGCTTCTTACCTTTACCTGCGATTTGCTCAAATGAGATGCAGCTGTGCTGTAGGAAACGCAGCGCTAGGCTGTCCATATCATGCTTGCCACCTACGCTATTGAAAACGTAAGACGCCAACATGGTGTCGTGTTTGATGCCTTTCATCTCGATACCGTAGCGCGCTAGCACACTCATATCATACTTAAGGTTCTGACCTACTTTCGCTTGTGCATCATCTTCAAGAATCGGCTTAAGCTGTTCAAGTACCCAATCACGATCCAGCTGCTGCGGTGCATCTAGGTAATCATGAGCAACCGGCACGTAAGCGGCAACGCCTTCTTCAGTCGCAAATGACAGGCCAACGAGGTTCGCCACCATGTAATCTAGGCTGTCTGTCTCGGTATCGAAAGCAAACACTTCAGCCGCTTTCAATTTCTCTAGCCAAACATTGAATGACGCTTCATCGAGGATGGTTTCGTAGTTGCTGCGATCAATCGTCACGGCAGAGGTATTCATTTCTACGGTAGAAGTGGTTGATGCCGTATTGCTACGCACTGCGCCCGACTTTTCATCCGCCTCAACCACACCACTGCCACCTTCAAGTAGCTCGTTCAACCAAGACTTGAAGACCAGTTGACCGTATAGCTTAATCAGCTCATCCGTGTTTGGTTGGGCTTTTACTAATGACTCAGGCGTCTCTTCAAGCTCAACATCCAGTTTGATTGTTGCAAGCTCATAAGACATCTCAGCGTTGTCTTTATTATCAATCAGCTTCTTAGCCATGGTTTTTGAACCACGGAAGCCAAGAGCGGCAATATCATCCAGGTTTTGATACAGCTTTTCGATGCTACCAATGCCTTGCAGCAAAGCTGTCGCTGTCTTGTCACCGACACCCGGAACACCTGGGATGTTATCGACTTTATCGCCCATCAGCGCAAGGTAGTCGATAATAAGCTCTGGCGGAATGCCAAACTTCTCAATCACGCCTTCACGATCCATCACTACGTTGGTCATGGTGTTGATCAAAGTAACGTTGTCATCGACAAGCTGCGCCATATCTTTATCGCCAGTACTGATAAGTACAGGCATACCGAGAGCTGAAGCTTGAGAAGCCAGCGTACCAATTACGTCATCCGCTTCAACGCCAGGAATAGAGATAAGTGGTAAACCCATCGCACGAATAACATTGTGCAGAGGCTCTATCTGACAACGAAGATCGTCAGGCATAGGTGGTCGGTTTGCCTTGTACTCTGGGTACATGTCATCACGGAACGTCTTTCCTTTCGCATCAAAAATTACCGCAATACGATCAGAAGCAAATTGACGCATCATGCTGCGCAACATGTTAACTACACCGTAAACGGCGTTGGTTGGGATATCACCATTGCTCATTGTGCCAGGGTAAGCATGGAACGCGCGATATAGGTAAGAAGAGCCATCGATCAGAATCAATGGATTATCAGGAATACGAGCCATAATGTTTGTGTATCCAGTAAGTACAGAAATTATCTGTTAAGAATGCCACGTCTGTTAGTTGGATTCCACGTTGTCGATCTGTATCCGTTCACTCGGTTGTGTTCGTTATAATCGATTTATTGTTATTTTTTGTTCTTAGACGCAAGCGTTCTGTGGATAACTCTGTTTATATTATTTATCCACCTTGTTGAAAACTAAGCACAACAAGCAATAAAACACCAATAAACACATGAAAATAAAGAATAAAATTACAGATCGAACATATGATCAACGATCTTTTTACGATCTTGCGTTGTGGAAAAGAATACTGATGGCGTTTTATTCATAAAAATATGTGCCACTAAATATGCATCTTGTTGAAATGGAGGTATAAAAAAAGCGACACCCGAAGATGTCGCCTAGCAAAAACCGGTAAAGCCATTCAAATTGAATACCACAGCTTTACCTAAAAGCTATAAATTACACTGGAAGCAATGTGAGCAATGTCGTGTCAAAAAGAACTTAGTACAAGTTCGCGAGAATTCTGTTGGGTAACCAAGTAGATACTTGAGTACTTAACATCCTTGTGAACATTTCCTCATTCCCTAAGACAAAGTTAATAATAATGATTCTCATTTGATAGTCAACACTTAAATGATAATAAATCTCATTTAATTTATAAACCGTTAACAGCAGTGCTCAAATTTGCTTCAAAAAATGGATTCTATGGTCATTAATGTCTTCTTTTTCTTCAAATTTTTCGATTAGGTAACCGTTTCTTAATAACAAGCGCAACATTGCGGGGAACTGGTTACGAGACTTCACTTTCAGTTGTTGATAGCCCTGCTGCTTCACCCACTGTTCTTGAACATCAAGTTGCGCTTGCGCCACACCTTTGTTTCTCGCCAATGATGAAACACCGCCAAACCAGCTATAAAATGTGTTTTCATCCAATTCATAACCGATCTTAAAACCCAGTAACACACCCGCTTCTTCAGCAACGAGGATCAGGCTTGTTTTACCCGCTAATCGCTCCGATAAAGACGCTACACTCTCTTTTTTGGCAAACTCGGTAATCTGTTCAACAACAGAAACCACCTCTTCTAATGAGCCTTCACGCACAATGACAGACATCTTGTTTCATCCTAATAAAACAAAAGGGCTGGCACAACGGCCAACCCTTTAATGATCATATGGTTTGCTTGATCGTACTTACTTGCCTTGCAGGTGCTCAGCAGCTTGTGCGTTATCTTCAGCAAGCCACTCTGCGACATCTTTAGCGAAGTAAGTAAGAATGCCATCAGCACCAGCGCGCTTAAAGCACAACAGTGATTCCATGACGGTTTCACGCTCTTTCAGCCAACCGTTTTGAATCGCTGCTTTGTGCATCGCATACTCACCAGACACTTGGTATGCAAATGTCGGCGCTTGTAGCTCGTGCTTAACACGACGAACAATATCAAGGTAAGGCATGCCAGGCTTAACCATCACCATATCCGCACCTTCATTAAGGTCCATCGCGACTTCGTGAATCGCTTCATCGCTGTTCGCAGGATCCATCTGGTAGTTCTTCTTGTTACCACCTTTCAGGTTCGAAGCACTGCCGACTGCGTCGCGGAATGGACCGTAGTAGCACGATGCGTATTTCGCAGAGTACGCCATAATCTGAGTATGAATATGGCCCGCTTCTTCTAACGCTTCACGGATCTTACCAATGCGACCATCCATCATATCTGACGGTGCAACCACATCCGCACCCGCTTCAGCGTGTGATAATGCTTGCTTGATCAAGACTTCAGTCGTCTCGTCATTCATCACGTAACCATCTTCATCGATGATGCCGTCTTGGCCGTGAGTGGTGAACGGGTCTAGTGCTACGTCAGTAATAACGCCAATGTTTGGCACGTGTTCTTTGAGTAAACGTACTGCTCGTTGCACCAAACCTTCTGAGTTATGAGCTTCAGCTGCGCATAAACTTTTAGCATCTTGGTTCACGACTGGAAATAGAGCAATCGCAGGAACACCGAGCTTTGACAGGTAATCTGCTTCCTCAAGCATGTAGTCGATCGACAAGCGTTCAACACCTGGCATTGACTCGACAGGCTCGCGGCGGTCTTTACCCATCAGGATAAACATTGGGTAGATTAGGTCATCCACAGACAATTGATTTTCTGCCATTAAGCGACGGCTAAAGTCATGTTTACGCATACGACGCATACGACGACCTGGGAATTGACCTTGAATTGAAACAGACACTAGATTCTCCTTGCCTAGTCTAAACACCAAAATGCTTAGATATGAAAAGTGCTAAATACTGGCAAAAGCATATCACTGATGGCTCAGGACGCTAGCAGTAAAGCGAAAAACCCACTCAAAAACAGGGAGAAATGGCAAAAAATGACCTTCTCCTCACACTGCCGTATACTCATGACAACTCAGAAAAGACTGCTTTCAGGACACAACAATGATCGACACCCACGCCCATATTTACGCGAGCGAATTCGATGAAGACCGCGAACAAGTCGTGCAACGCGCGCTTGCTCAAGGTATTGATACCATTCTACTGCCTAACATCGATTTAGAATCTATCGAGCCAATGCTCGCGACGGAAGCTCAATTTCCGGAGGTATGTCGTTCAATGATGGGCTTACACCCTTGTTATGTGGATGCAAATATCGAACAGACCCTGAAAACCATTCGAGCTTGGTTCGATAAGCATGACTTTATCGCCGTGGGTGAGATAGGTATCGACCTGTACTGGGATAAAACCTTTAAAGCAGAACAAGAGATGGCGTTTGTGACTCAGCTGCAGTGGGCAAAAGAGCTTGATCTACCTGTGGTGATCCACACGCGAGATTCCATTGAAGAGACACTTGCCCTACTTCGTAAAGAACAAGATGGCAGCTTACGTGGCGTGTTCCACTGTTTTGGCAGCAGTTTAGAGGAAGCTCAAGCGATCAACGCACTCGGCTTTCACTTAGGTTTAGGTGGCGTGTCGACCTTTAAGAATTCAGGGATGGATAAGGTGATTCCACATCTTGATATGGATTACGTCATTCTCGAAACAGACTGCCCTTATTTAGCGCCAGCGCCAAATCGAGGTAAACGCAATGAGCCCGCGTACACAGAATTGGTCGCAAAACGCATCGCTGAACTGCGCGGAATTACCCTTGAAGAAGTCGAAATCATAACCACCACAAATGCTAAATCACTATTTAATTTATGATAAAACCATTAATAACTTAATTTTATGAATTTATAGCCTATTTATTTGTTAAAACAAAGTGATATGTATACTATCAACCACCTGCATATGGAGGTAGTTGATTATGTGTGACCATTCACAACACTTACAACGTCAACATCGAACTCTATGGCATAAAATATTAGGGATTAAAGAGCTCTATATATGTCATAACTGTGGCTATCAGTTAAAGATTCGATAAACAGACATAATAAAAAAGCGGCCCTAGGCCGCTTTTTTATTATGTGATTTTTACTGAAGCATTCCGAATCAAGATTCAGCTTCTTCCTCTTCATCCGCATCTGGCTTACGCGTATAAAAACGAGCGAAGAACAGACCAATCTCAAACAAAATACACATTGGAATCGCCAACAGTGTTTGCGAGATCATATCTGGTGGTGTCAGCATCATACCGATGATGAAAGCACCCACAACAATGTAAGGACGCTTTTCAGATAGAGATTGAGGCGTTGTTGCCCCTGTCCAACACAGCAAGATAATCGCAACTGGCACTTCAAAGGCAATACCAAAAGCAAAGAACAACGCGAGTACAAAATCAAGATAGCTTGAGATGTCGGTTGCGAACTCTACTCCCCCTAATGATATGGCCGTAAAAAAGCCAAATACCAATGGGAATACAATAAAGTAAGCGAACGCCACACCACAGTAAAACAGCAATGAACTTGAAGCCAATAGCGGCATGATCAAGCGTTTTTCATGCTTGTATAAACCCGGAGCAACAAAAGCCCACACCTGATACAAAATAAACGGAACCGCGAGGAATATAGACGCGATCAAGGTCAGTTTTAAGGGTGTGAAAAATGGTGACGCTACATCAGTTGCGATCATCGTCGCGCCTTCAGGTAAGCGATCTACCAAAGGTGCTGATACGAATTCATAAATATCATTAGCAAAATAAATTAGCCCAACAAATACCACCAGAACCGCGACAATCGCACGTAGTAGGCGATTACGTAGTTCTAGAAGATGGCTAATTAAAGGCTGTGTCTGCTCAGTCGAAGACATGTCAAACCTCTTAAACAGGAAGATCGAAAAGGAGCCGCGCACCTATCTATCCAGTTGAATTGGTATCCACTTGAATAGATATCTACTTAAATAGCTATCGACTTAAACATCTAGCGACTCAAGTATCTGGCGACTCCTCCTTGCGAGACTATTCGGCTTTCTTATCTGACGGTGCTGAAGCTTCACTGTTGACCTGAATGGTTTCAGATTCCACAGTTTCCGTGACACTAGGTTTAGTCTCACTCGGCTTATCAGACTCAGGCTTAGCATACGGACGTTGAACCTCAGCAGCGGCCTGCTTGAGTTCATCGACTGACGCTTTAAGGTCTGGAGATAAATCTTCCATACCCATTTTTTCCGCCTTGCGTAGGTTTTCTTGCAGCTCTTGCACCTTAAGCTCATGAGAAAGTTCATCTTTCACACTATTTGCCATGCTTTTCGCTTGTCCAACAAACTTGGAAATACTGCGAATCGCCACGGGCAAACGCTCAGGCCCTAAAACCACTAACCCAACGACAGATATTAATACCAGTTCCCAAAAACCGATATCAAACACGATTTACGCCTGCTCTTTGTCTTTCTTTGTTTCAGCAGTTGTTTCAGCGTGAGCTTCTGTCTTCTGCTGTTCAATATTCTTTGGTTCGAAGTCTGCATCTTTCTTATCTGCAGGCTTGTCTTCATCGCTCATTGCTTTTTTGAAGCCTTTAACCGCTGAACCTAAGTCACCACCCATGCCGCGCAGCTTCTTCGTTCCGAATAGCAAAATTACAATTACAGCAATGATTAGAAGTTGCCAAATACTGATACCACCCATTGTCATTGTCCTCGGGTCTGTCTACACATAAAAAATATTAAGGAAGTCTACTGTCTAACGACGGTAAGCTCGCCAACTTAGCAGCCAAAATGTGACACCTGCGATGCCACAGCCCATAGATAGCTGCTCATAAGGGCTTGAAACTAATATTGCGGAGCATACGACTAAAGTTGCTCCAACGCCAAACAAAAACTTCCCAGTTGCTTGCTGACGCTTACTATCTCTATAGCCTTGATAAAGCTGATCCATTCTGTGGTTCATCGCTTTACCTTGGCGCAAGCTGTCATAAAGTAGCTCTGGCAGCTCTGGCAGTTTTTCTGCCCAGAATGGCGCACGCTCTTTTACTGCGTTAATCACAGCTTGCGGCCCCACCTGATTCATCATCCAGGTTTCAAGGAAAGGCTTAGCCGTTGCCCACAAATCAAGTTGCGGATACAGCTGGCGGCCTAGGCCTTCCACATACAACAAGGTCTTCTGCAGAAGCACCAACTGAGGTTGAACCTCCATGTTGAAACGTCTTGCTGTATTAAATAAGTTTAGCAACACATGGCCAAATGAGATCTCACCAAGGGGTTTTGCAAAAATCGGCTCACACACCATGCGAATCGCGAATTCGAAATCGTTGACGTTGGTGTCGTGTGGCACCCAACCCGAATCAACGTGAAGCTCGGCAACTTTTCGGTAATCTCGATTAAAGAAAGCCAGCAGGTTTTCGGCTAAATAGCGCTTATCTTCGCTGTTGAGCGTGCCGACAATGCCACAATCCAAACCAATCCACTGCGGGTTATCTGGATTTTCTGGGTTAACGAATACGTTGCCCGGGTGCATATCTGCATGGAAAAAGCTGTCGCGGAACACTTGGGTGAAGAATACCGTCACACCACGTTCAGCCAGCAATTTCATGTTAGTGCCATTGGCGTTCAGCGTTTCAATATCTGAAACTTGAATACCATAGATTCGCTCTGACACCATCAAGGTTTCACTGCTTAAATCAGGGATAACCTCTGGGACATAAAGCTCTTCGCTGCCTTCAAAATTACGTCGCAGTTGAATCGCATTCGCTGCCTCGCGGCGCAAGTCTAGTTCATCAAGTAACGTTTTTTCGTACTCGTGAACCACCTCAACAGGTTTCAAACGACGTGCTTCAGGAAGCGACTTAGCGACTATACGCGCCATTCGGTGCATCAGTTTTAGATCTGCATCAATCACCGGGCGAATATCAGGGCGAATTACCTTCAGAACAATCTCACGACCGCTCTCTTTAAGCTTCGCAGTATGCACCTGAGCGATAGAAGCTGAAGCCAGTGGCTCGATATCAAAGTCGGTAAACCAGTTATCTAGGCTACCACCGAGGGCTTTTTCCATATCTCGCTTAGCCAATTGACCATCAAACGGCGCCACTTGGTCTTGCAGTAGCGCCAGCTGATCAGCGATATGAGGAGGAAATAGGTCGCGACGCGTTGACATCATCTGACCAAACTTAATCCAAACAGGCCCTAACTCTTGCAACGCTAAACGCAAGCGGTGGCCTAATTCTTTATCTTGATGATTATTCTTGAGCCAAAACAGTGACTTTCTCGCCAGCAAAGGGGCTTTAGTCAACTGGTGCTCAGGCATCAACTCATCAAGGCCGTACTCTAACTGTACCTTGATAATATGATAAAGACGTTTCAGTTCTGTTGGGGTCATGCTTTCTCCAACAGAGTGTTCAATTTAGCTTCAAGGCGTGCAACTGAGCTTTTCACGTCATCAACCTGATCGCAAAAATGTGCCACTTCTAAGGGCGCTGGTGCAATCTTCCACTCTTCAGTTAATACCTGAGCGAGGTGGTTTTGATGCTTAGTCGCTTGCTTAGCCACAAGGCCGCCGACATTCTTAACGCCTTGTACCAAGGTATGAGCAACCACGTCGCCCGTCACTCGCGATAGCCACTCTTCCAAGTCTGGCTTGCAGTCTGTCATTAGCTGAGCAAATTTCTGAGCCAGTTGAATATCACCCTCTAAGATCAGCTTGTCTTGCTTGATCAGTTTGGTGATGTTCGATTGCTCACGCAATTCTGGCAGTACCGACAGATTCAAAGATAGGTAGCAATCAGGTTGTCCTTCGTATTCAGACAACACATCAATTTGCTGGCTAAAAACGAAAGTGAGAGTTTTATTCAGCTCTTTCAAATTAACTTGAATGATCTGCCCCTTTAAACGAGACAAACGACGAACCAAAGCTGGATCATCGTTCACGAAAGTATTTAAAGAGGTTTCAATAACCGCGGTTACCAATGGATCAAATGGCATGACTGTCCTTACCTTTGAAAACGGATAAGCCTTAACCTATCCGTTCTATCTTTATTCTTATTTTTTTGCACACTCAACGAGCCTGCTACCAAGTTCGACTAGAACTTGTAACCGCGGTGCAGCGCAACAATGCCGCCCGTTAGGTTGAAATATTTAGTATTTTCAAAACCCGCTTCTTGCATCATACCTTCCAAGGTTTCTTGGTTAGGGTGCATGCGGATAGATTCTGCAAGGTAACGATAGCTGTCTGCATCGTTAGCAATCAGCTCACCCATTTTTGGCAATAGGTGGAAAGAGTAGGCATCGTAAACCTTTGATAGTGGCTCAAGCACTGGCTTAGAAAACTCAAGAACCAACAAACGACCACCCGGCTTAAGCACGCGGTACATTGAACGCAGCGCTTGGTCTTTATCGGTTACGTTACGCAGACAGAAGCTGATGGTAATGCAATCGAAGTAGTTGTCTGGGAATGGTAGTTCCTCAGCATTAGCTTGCACGTAATGTACATTGCCAACAATACCGCTATCACGCAGTTTATCGCGGCCAACATTCAGCATTGAGTTGTTGATATCAGCAAGAACCACGTGGCCTTTTTCACCAACGATGCGCGAGAATTTCGCAGTAAGGTCGCCAGTACCACCACCAAGGTCTAGGATACGTTGACCCGGGCGAACGCCACTGCAATCAATCGTGAATCGCTTCCACAAGCGGTGAACACCACCCGACATTAAGTCATTCATGATGTCGTATTTAGCGGCTACAGAGTGAAATACCTCTGCTACTTTCGCGACTTTTTCGTCTTTCGCGACTGTTTCGAAACCAAAGTGTGTGGTTTCTGACTCTACTGCTGAATTTGTCTGCACGCTTGTGTCCATAATGCTGTTATCTACCATGGTAAGTTCTCATCGACAGCGCTCTTTGTATTTAGAGGCGCTGCGGCCGATTAGTTTACTTTATCCTCAGCAGGTTGTCTTTCTACTAAGGAGGCATTTTCTGAAAAAGCCTCATTTTGCGCCATTTCAGCCAAACCAATCGAGATCGGTTTCTTCACTTCAACACCAAGTTGTTTGAAGCTTTCAGCCTGACGAATCACATTGCCACGTCCAGTCACCAGCTTATTCATTGCCCCTTGGTAGCTTTGGTTGGCTCTATCAAGTGAGCTGCCAAGGCCTTCCATATCATCAACGAATAAGCGTAGTTTGTCGTAAAGTTTGCTCGCTCGCTCCGCAATAACTTGCGCATTTTGGTTCTGCCTCTCATTGCGCCACAAGTTATCAATAGTACGCAGTGCCACCAGCAGGGTGGTTGGGCTGACCAAGATAATGTTTTGCTCCATCGCATCTTTGACTAAGCTAGGATCGGCTTGAATCGCCACCTGAAACGCAGGCTCTACCGGAATAAACATCAGCACATAATCAAGGCTCTGAATGCCTTTAAGCTGATGATAATCTTTCTGGCTTAACCCTTTTATGTGCGCTCGCAGTGACACCAAGTGATCACGCAGCGCAGCATCACGCTGCTGATCGGTTTCAGCATTGAAGTAACGCTCAAACGCCACCAAGGCCATTTTTGAATCCACCACCACTTGCTTGTCTTGTGGCAAATGCACAATCACATCCGGTTGGTAACGCTTGCCTGCATCGTTTTGCAGGTTCACTTGCGTTTGGTATTCATGGCCTTCGCGCAGCCCTGATTCAGCCAGCACGCGAGCCAGTACCACCTCGCCCCAGTTACCTTGTTGTTTGTTGTCACCCTTTAACGCCTGAGTCAGGTTCACCGCTTCACGCGTCATGCTCTCATTAAGGCGCTGCAGGTTTTTCAGCTCATGCACCAAGGTATGGCGCTCTTTGGCCTCTTGGCTAAAGCTGTCGTTCACTTGTTTCTTGAAGCCTTCCAACTGCTCTCTTAGTGGAGACAATAAACCTTCTAAGCTCTGCTTATTCTGCTGATCGACCTTGGCGGTTTTGCTCTCAAACAGTTGATTTGCTAACAGTTCAAACTGTTGCTTCAATCGAAATTCCGCTTGTTCTAACAATTGCAGCTTTTCATTGTTGGCGAGGTTTTCTTGATCGTGTCTTGCTTCTTGTTCTCGAAGTTCAGCCTCTAACTCAGACTTATGCTCCTTAAGAACATTGATATCATCGGCGTACTGCTGGCGCTCTTGTTTCACGGCTTCAAAATAGCGCAGCTTTTCCATTGCGGCCATCACCTTGCCGTGCGCTTGCTTGAGCTCGAATGCTGCTTTATCTCGATCATCGTCAAGCTCATCCAGTTCTTGTTGCGCCTCTGCGAGCGATGACTTGAGCTGCGCCTGTTGAGACTCATGCAACAAACGATCAGACTCTAGCTGCTGCTCGAGCAATCGCTGCTGAAAAGAGAGCTTCTGTTTAATCCACCAACCCACGACACCGCCGCTGACGAGCGCGCCAGAAATTGCAGCAATAAGCGTTGCCTGATGTTCGATAATCCATTGCATGATAATGATTTAGCCTAATTGGAAATAACTCATTAAATGGTATTTTGATACTGGATAAATGTCCAGTTTGCCGTATTAAAATTCGACAGATAGACTAAGCGCTCCGTATTCTGTCCCATCAAATTAGAATGAGTTGCTATGAACGAACGTCGTGCCTTGGGTTTTGGTCTTTCCGCAGTGCTACTGTGGTCAACGGTCGCTACTGCTTTTAAGCTGACCCTTGCTGAGTTTTCACCGATTCAAATGCTGACCATTGCTAGCATTGTATCGTCGATTGCGCTTATCGCCGTTTGCGCCTTTCAAGGTAAGCTTTCTCAGCTGAGTACTACGTTTCTTTCAAACCCTTGGTATTACCTACTGCTTGGTTTGGTTAACCCACTAGCTTACTACCTGATTCTCTTCAAAGCATACGACCTGCTGCCCGCTTCTCAAGCTCAAGCTATTAACTACAGCTGGGCAATCACCCTAACTTTAATGGCAGCGCTTTTTCTGGGACAAAAGATTCGTAAGCAAGATTGGATTGCGTGTACCTTCAGCTATGCAGGTGTCGTGGTCATTGCCACCAAAGGCGACGTGCTAGGCATGCAGTTCGATAGCCCACTTGGTGTAGCATTGGCGCTGCTTTCAACCCTACTTTGGGCAGGCTACTGGATTCTCAACACCAAAAACAAGGCTGACCCTGTGGTTGGCGTACTGCTTGGATTCTTAGTGGCGTTGCCATTCGCGATTGGTTTAACTATTTATGAGGGCGAAAGCTTTAGCCAAATCACAGCGAAAGGTTGGATGGCGGTGACTTACGTTGGCCTATTTGAGATGGGGATTACCTTTGTGCTGTGGCTATCGGCATTGAAGCTAACCAACAACACGGCACGTATCAGTAACCTAATTTTCGCCTCACCGTTTATCTCGTTGATGCTACTTTCGACCATTATTGGCGAAGAAATTCACCCTGCAACACTGTTTGGTTTGGTGCTGATCATTGCCGGTTTGGTGATTCAACAGATCAAGTTTTCAAAAAACAAGACCGTTGCTAATGAGAACTAAAAGCGCCGATTGACTGCGAAAACCATCAACTTAGTTAATTTCAGCTCTGAACTAGATACAAAAATGGCGAGTCATATGACTCGCCATTTTTATGTAACCTGAACTAATGGATAAGCGCAGTGCTTACACCCACTGACCTGCTGCAAACCCAGAACTCCAACACCATTGGAAGTTATAGCCACCTAACCAGCCTGTTACGTCCATCACTTCACCGATGAAGTAGAGGCCAGACACGCTCTTACATTCCATGGTTTTTGAAGATAGGTGATTGGTATCGACGCCGCCTAGAGTCACTTCAGCCGTTCGGTAGCCTTCGGTGCCGTTTGGCGCGATTTTCCAATTTTCTAGGTGCTCTACGATGTCGTTCAGCTGTTTTTCATTGAACTGCTTGAGCGGCTTGTCTTCCAGCTCTTTACGATCAATCAGCACCTCAACGAAACGCTTTGGTAATGCTTTCGCCAGCGTGTTTTTCAGACTCTGATTTGGGTGTTTCTCGCGAGAGTTAGCCAGCAGCTCAGCTACATCGACTTCTGGTACTAGATTAATCGAAACCGATTGACCCGCTTTCCAGAACGAAGAAATTTGCAGAACTGAAGGGCCCGATAGGCCACGATGCGTAAACAACAGTGCTTCTTTAAATAAGGTCCCGTCTTGCGCGGTGATCTCGGCAGGAATTGCGATACCAGAAAGCTCTGCGAAAGCTTCTTTATCTTCTTTATGCAGAGTGAATGGCACTAAGCCTGCGGTAGTTGGCATGACTGATAAGCCAAACTGCTCTGCAATCTTGTAGCCAAATGGGGTTGCGCCGAGCTTAGGCATCGATAAACCGCCTGTCGCGACAACTAGCGAGTCACACTCAACTTCGTCGGTGTTAAGGTGCATCTTGAAACCAGAATCAGTCTTTTCGATAGAGTGAACATCACCACGGTAGCGTTGTTCAACTTTCGCCAGCTTACACTCGTCAAGCAGCATGCTCACGATGTCTTTTGCTGTGTGGTCATTCACACAGAACAACTGGCCGTGATCACGCTCTTCGAACTCAATGCCGTACTTGCTCACCATCGAGATAAAATCCCAGTTGGTGTATTGAGATAAAGCTGACTTCACGAAGTGAGGGTTATTACACAGGAAGTTGTTGGCTGAAACATCATAGTTGGTGAAGTTACAACGACCGCCACCTGAGATTAAAATTTTTCTGCCTGGTTTCTTTGCATGATCAACCACCAGCACTCGTCGGCCGCGTTTACCAGCTTCCGCAGCACACATTAAGCCCGCGGCGCCCGCACCAATTACGATTACATCAAATTTTTCACTCATGTGGTTCTGCTTTTCTTCACTTTTGCAGCCCGAGTACGCCCTGTTCTCGAAATGCCATCAATAAAAAAGGATGTGCATAAACAGCACATCCTTACTAATTGCTCGCTATTTTAGCGGCAATTTTAAACTTTGCAATTGATGTTCAATTGTACAATTTGCAGACAGCAGCAAAACCACTACTTGGCTTAGCGAACCAACAACCGAAGCTTCACACCAAAACCTAAGCTAGACTTCACACGTACTAAAACACTTAGACGATGAAAGAAGACAGCAAGGTTACACCTAGCAGAGCGGAAGAGAGGATGAATAACTGTCTTACGCGATCACACTTAGAAGTAAAAACTTCGTCATGATGGTGGTGATACTCTTTGCTTTTGATGTAACTGAACAGGCGAACCTGTTTGGTCATATTGCCATGGGTTGTGAAAAAACCGCCTCCGTCTACTTGTTGATAAAGTAGAGGATGCGCTTCTCGCATAATATAAATAAGCGTTCTTAGCGCAGTAAAATAACGCGCCCAGTTCACGCAAGTCACAACCATTAGTGCAAATAGAATAGTGTCGCCGCTGATCATCCTTTCCTCCCTACATCTTCATAAGAAAACTCAAAAGAAAAAGATAATCAGTGTCTTTCTCGTACTACCTAAACGGCAGGAGCTTCCATAATTGAAGATGAACCATCTTTTGCCAATTGCGCTAGGTCTTTATCAATAAAGAACAGTGCTTTACCGTCTTCACCAACAAGTTCTAGCTTATCCAATACACCTTTAAACAACTTCTCTTCTTCGTGTTGCTCTGCAACGTACCATTGCAGGAAGTTAAAGGTTGAGTAATCTTGTGATGTGAAAGCAACGTGAGCCAGTTTGTTGATTTTTTCAGTGATCATTTGCTCATGTTCGTATGTTTCACGGAACACGGCACCAAGGCTGTCGAATTCATGTTTTGGCGCTTCAATCGCACCTAGAATTGGCATTGCACCTGTTTCACTAACGTAAGTGAAAAGACGCTGCATGTGTTCCATTTCTTCTACTGCATGAACACGCAGAAACTCTGCTGCACCTTCAAATCCTTTGTCTTCACACCAAGCACTCATTTGTAAGTATAGGTTGGATGAGAAAAATTCTAGATTAATTTGATCGTTGAGTTGATCAACCATTGTTTTAGACAGCATTTAAGTCTCCTGATTACACCTTAGTTTTCTCTACTATATCACTATTTAATTAATATCTCGCTGACCATTACTTAACCAACAATTTACAGAACCAGTACGCAAGACGATGGATATGAGATCACTTCAGCAAAAAAAGCCATCGCATAGTGCTAATCTTTAATTAGACAATGAATAGGGAGGTAGCAATATGAGTTACAAACATATTTTGGTTGCGGTCGATTTATCTGATGACAGTAAATTGATTGTCGATAAAGCGGTAGCACTGGCTAAGCCATTAGAGGCAAAAGTCTCTTTTATCCATATTGATATTAACTATGCCGAGCTGTATACCGGCCTTATCGACATCAACATGGCAGAAACTCAGCATAACGCGATGGAAGCATCTCGTGTTCAGCTACAAAATTTTGCTGAACATGCTCAGTACCCTATCACCCACACCTTAGTAGGCAGTGGCGACCTGAGTCATGAGCTGTGTGACACCATCAACGAGTTCAATGTTGATCTCGTGGTTTGCGGTCACCATCAAGACTTTTGGAGCAAGCTGCTTTCGTCAACACGACAACTGATCAACGCTTCTCCGGTTGATATGCTGGTCGTGCCTCTAAGAGATTCAGAAGACTAATGATTTAAGGTTAGGTAACATACAGCTCATATCTTATTAACGAAGTTTCTCTATGAGCTATTTAGCTGGTGTTACCCTCCTATGGGCCTTCTCCTTTAGCCTGATCGGCGTTTACCTTGCGGGTCAGGTTGATTCTTGGTTCTCTGTATTAATGCGTGTTGCCCTTGCTGGCGTCGTATTTCTTCCTTTCCTAAAGTTTCGCGGCATCTCGCGTAAACTGATCGCTAAATTGATGGCAATTGGTGGTATCCAGCTTGGCCTGATGTACTGCTTCTACTATCAGTCTTTCTTACTGCTATCCGTTCCTGAAGTCCTTTTGTTTACTGTCTTTACCCCAATTTACGTCACGCTAATTTATGACTTTCTCAAAGGACAATTCTCTCCGTGGTACCTAGTGACCGCTGCTATTGCGGTATTAGGCGCGGTGTTTATTAAATTCGCGGGCATCAATGAAAACTTTTTAATCGGCTTCCTTGTCGTGCAAGGCGCGAACCTATGTTTTGCTATCGGTCAGGTTGGCTACAAGGTGGTGATGGAAAAAGAAGCGACTGAATTACCTCAACACACGGTGTTTGGTTATTTCTATTTAGGCGCTCTGTGTGTGGCTTCGGTTGCTTTCATACTACTGGGCAACCCAGAGAAACTGCCTACGACCACACTTCAATGGGGAATCCTGCTCTACCTCGGCTTAATTGCTTCAGGGCTGGGTTACTTTATGTGGAACAAAGGCGCGTGCATGGTAAACGCTGGCGCACTGGCGGTAATGAACAATGCATTGGTTCCTGCGGGACTTGTGGTGAACATCCTGATTTGGAACAGAGATGTCGACTTGGTACGACTTTCCATCGGTGGTGGGGTTATCTTGCTGTCTTTATGGGTTAATGAAACTTGGGTTAAGAAGCGTGTTGCGAGAGATGCTGCCAACGCCTAGCGCGTTGAACTAACAATCTGTATTTAGCTGACAAGCTTTAGTTAACTAACAAGCTCTATTTAGCTAACAGGCTTTGTTTGACTAGCAAGGTTCTTGTTTTAAATAATACCCAGAAAGCAAAAGAGCGACCGTAGGTCGCTCTTTTTAAATCATCTGTGTAGCAATAAGCGCTTCGAATTAACTTCAGTGGATGTGATTGTGGCTCACGACCTGAGTCTTGGTTTCAGTGAAGGCAACGTCATCAAGTTGTAGGTTGATGCGTTCAAGGTCACTTTCCAGTTTTTGGCTTTTCTTAAACAGCTTTTGCTGCTTCTTAATCATCTTCGCTAGCTTTTTGTTGTACTTCTCTTGTTTCTTCGCCGCTTTCTTCGCTTGCTTGAGTTCAGCTTTTTCATCACCGCTCGCCTTCGCCATCAGTTTTTTCAGCTTGGCTTTCTTCAACGCGACTTTATCCGCTGTTGCTACAACCGCAGGGTCAAAGATTTGTACAACTGGCTCAGCACTGTCCATGACTTCGATAAGAGAGACTTCTGGAGTTGGCAATGTTTCGGCAAGTAGACCACACGCGACTTTTTCTTCAACGGGTTTATTCTGACAATCAATCGGTGGGATTGCTGTTGGTTTGCACAGGTTCGCTTGATCCGCCGAAGAACGCGCACAAGAACGACACACAAACTTAGGTTGGGTAACCAAGCTGTGGATCTCGCCTAGGTGTTCAGTGATATCTCGACGGTTTAACTTACAAAAGCGTTTAGCCATGCTACAACTCCAGCTAAGAATAATAATGATTCTTAGTTAGATATACATCCGTAACGCGACTATCGCAAGTGTTAAATGGCAATTTATCGTATTTATGACGGGAAACTTTCTTAGCGTGTCTCTAAGTTATTGATGCTTCAATTAAGTCATTGATGCTTTCACATACACATCAAAACGGTTCTTTTTGGTTTCGATCGCCATGCTTGGTTTTTGCTCATCTAACCATGCTGCGTAATCCGGTCTTTTGACCACAACTCGCTTAGATGCGAGTTTAAGGGCTGGTTGCAATAAAGCATCAGCATCCATATCGGCACCCACCAATGATTGGAATACACGCATCTCTTTCTTAACCAACGCCGATTTCTTCTTGTTCTCAGGATGCGGGTACATTGGGTCTAGGTAGACCACATCAGGCTGTTCGAAATTTGGATCGTTGCTGAGTTTATCTAACGCATCGTGACTTGAAGCATGAATCAACTTCATACGTTCAGTTACCCAACCACCGATGTCAGGGTCTTGCTGAGCTCGCTGCAAGCCATCATCGAGCAGTGCTGCCACAACAGGGTGACGCTCGACCATCTGTACTTTACAGCCCAACGACGCCAACACAAACGCATCACGTCCTAGACCAGCGGTACCATCGAGGATAGTTGGCGTTGCACCTTTGTTTAAACCTGCCGCTTTAGCAATCGCCTGACCTTTACCACCGCCAAACTTACGTCTGTGACCGACTGCGCCTCCCACTAAATCAACAAAAATAGCGCCAAGCTTAGGCTCATCGACTTTACGTAGCTCAAGTCGCTCGCAAGTCAGTACCAAAGCAAAATCGCTGTTTTCATCATGAGATAAATTCCAACGGGTCGCTAAGTCATTTAGATGATCGATTTGGGTAGCATCTTCGCAAATCAGTTGTAGTTGCAAGGTCGTCTCCAACAGACAGTAGTATTCAAAACAAAAGAGGCAACCAGTTTACCTGATTGCCTCAACAATACATATTAGCGGTGAAAAGTATTCCCGGCTAAAGTCGGCTTACCTAAACCAATGGCTCTGTCTCTCGTTCTTGTCTTAACTCTTCAACGAGCTCCGCGAGTGGCTTAGGTCGGCCTATGATGTAACCCTGTGCGTAGTTCACACCAAGTTCGATCAGCTTGTCGATTATCTGGGTATTTTCAACAAACTCAGCCACTGTGTGTTTGCCCATTTGCTTAGCTAAATCATTGATCGAGCGAACCATCACATGGTCCATCTCATTGACAGCAATATCACGCACAAACAAGCCATCGATCTTCACGATGTCGACCGGCAGTTTCTTCAGGTAGCCAAACGACGATAATCCAGAGCCAAAATCATCCAGTGCAATCATACAGCCAAGCTCTTTGATTCGAGTAAAGAACTTGATCGCCTGCTTCATGTTACTCATCGCAGCCGTTTCGGTGATCTCTAAACAGATTTTATGGCACGGTATCGACGAGTCTCTCAAGCTCTCAATCAAGAATTCGACAAATTCTCGATTACCCATCGAATGACCAGAAAGGTTGATTGAACACATCCCTAGTTCCTCAATAACCTCAGGGCGTTGCTCCAACCAACTCAAGGTTTGACTGACAACTTGGCGGTCAATCAAATGCGCTATGTTATAGCGCTCTGAGGCTGGCATGAAAATCCCCGGAGAGATGTATTCACCGTGGATATTCTTGATGCGAACCAAGATTTCGAAGTGCATTTTCTCGCTGTCTTTGTCTAAACCAAGAATGCGCTGAGCAAACAACTCTAAGCGATCGTTAGCCAAAGCCTCATGCACTAGATTCACGCATTCCATCTCTAGGTGACGACGACGCAAGTCTTCATCATCTTGATGGTAAAGGTTGTAACGGTTACGCCCTTCCTCTTTAGCAGCATGGCAAGCAGCATCGGCCTGAGCATGTACCATCTGTGGTGAGGCTGCAGTATGGTCAATCAATCGGATACCAATAGAGCTGGTAAGATTAAGGCGAATATCACCCCACAAGAATGGGTTCTCGCTCATCGTCGAGATAATACTGCGACACACATTCACCGCATCTCGCTCAGTACAGTCTTTCATTAGTACTGCAAATTCGTCACCACCCATTCGCGCTAACACGGCATTGTAGGGCAGAACCTCTTCCAGCAGCTTAGCACTAAACATGATTGCGGCATCTCCCGCTTCATGCCCCGCCGTATCGTTCAAGACCTTAAGTTGGTCTAAATCCAAGAACAACATCGCGTGAGTTCGCATGTGGCTCTCAACCTCTTTGAGCGCCTTTTGCAGCTCTTGCTCAAAGTGGTTACGGTTAAACGTGTCCGTCAGCAAATCATAACGAGCTTGATATTCTAGCTTTTCAGACAACTCACGAGTTTCGGTAATGTCTTCTCCAACAATCAACAACTGATCAGACTCAACCAACGGGCGAATGTTTTCACGAATCCAGATAGTGCTGCCATTAGCATGGCGATATTCAATATCACGACGCCATACGCCACGAATCTTATGTTGTGGTTGCAATAAGATATGACGCGGGATCATTGAGTTTTCATCGACATAGAACTCTCTAGGACGATGACCTAGTAGCTGGTCTAGCGGATAGCCTAGTAACTGCTCAGCAAACTGATTGACTTGTTGAATGCGATTATTGCCATCGAGCGTAATCATCATCACGGGTTGTTTGTCGTAATACAGCTTAAGGTTCGCTTCACGCTGGAACAACTTATTCTCAGCAAGCTTACGCGAGGTCACGTCGCGCGCCTCAAAGAGAAACTGAATGTCTTCTTCTTCACTGCCCGGCATCGGCTTCAATGAAATATCCAACACCATCGCACCGCGATCTCGACACCACACCTCGGCTTCAAATCGTAACGCTGGGTGCTCACTTTTTGCGATGAAATAGTCGGCTAGCACTTCTCGCGCAGAACTTTCCCAATGTTGGTGTTGTTGTAGAGGCGTTCCCAGTTTATAGCCTTGATTATAAAGCAGCTCATGCAGCTTGCTGTTACTCGACAGCAGCACACCACCCTTATCAATGATGCCCATAAACTGTAGGCTTTGGTCGAATATCGACTCAAGCAGCAACTGACTTTTTCGGCTGGCACGTTCACTTTTTTTAAGGCGATTGAGGTAATACACCAAGGTCGCGATGACACACGACATCACCAAAAACAACAAACCTATGGTACGAATTTCATCGCGGTAGCGTACTAGAAATGACTTCGGCTTATTGAGGAAGGTCACCGAGGCTTCATTCTCTGCGCCCAGATCCCAACGTGAGATCTGTTGGTAATCGAGTTTGATTTCTGGCGCGCCAGCAACCACCAATGGCAATGGAGCCTTAGGATTGTTCAGCACACTCAGCAGCACGCGTCCTGTATCTCGACCTTGCGTTTCACCACTTTGAATCACACCACCAATCGCACCAAAACCTAGTCCGAGATCGTGCACCATGTACAGTGGCATTTGGGTCTTGATATTCAGTTGTCGCCAATCCTCATCGTTACTCACTCTACCTTGTGCATCGCGGTAATACGCCCAAAACAGCAAGCTCTTGCCTAGGTCAGCACGTTGAGAAAAGGCCATTAACTCTTGGTAAGAATCCGGCACATAGTGCTCAACGAGATCGGAAAAGTCCGGATGGGTTTTGATGAACAGATCGATTTGAGAACGAATGGCCTCACCTGTAACTGAGTGGTCGGTAACAATGTAGATCTTCTTTACGGTCGCTTGAAGGCGCTTGATCAGCTCTATGTTGCCAACCAAATCTATGTCTTCGGTAATGCCGGTCGCATTTAAGCCTTCAATCATTTGAGGGGAGAAATTGTTGATACCGCCAAAGATGACGGGCGTATCTTTGAGATCGGGCGCGAGACGCTTCATTAGATTGAGCGCGTTATTATCACTCACCACAACTGCAGCGAATTCTTCATGCATCAACTTGGTGTGATAAAGCTGGTAGACACGCTCAAGGTATTCAGGATTTTGAGAGCGTTTGCTATCAAGATAAACGACACGATAAGACAGACCATCGCGATCGAGCTCATCAGATAGTCCTTTATGGAAATCATCTGTCCAGAAAAAACCTTGATGGTAGGAGTGGATCACCAATACATCTTTTGTCTGCGCCGAAGCAAATATGCTCCAACACATCGCAATAAATAACACCCAAAATCGCACTGAATTCACCCTAACATCATCGTTGCTGCTAATATTATCACCCTTGGCTATGATATGTACTCTAGCCAATATAATTTCATTAAATCTAAGGGTTAAGCATGTCCACAACCACCGCTCGTCTCGATGACCTAGACCGTGCCATTCTGAAAACCTTGATGGAAGATGCTCGTACGCCTTATGCCGAGATGGCAAAGCAGTTTGACGTAAGCCCTGCGACTATTCACGTCCGTATCGAGAAAATGAGATCGGCCGACATTATTGAGCGTACCGAGGTTGTGGTAAACACAAAAAAACTGGGTTACGACGTGTGTTGCTTTATTGGTATCAACCTCAATGCTGCCAAAGATTATCACTCGGCAATCGCCAAGCTGAACGCCTTAGATGAGGTGGTTGAGGCGTACTACACCACTGGTGCTTACAATATTTTCGTTAAGTTGATGTGTAAATCGATTGAAGAGCTGCAGTTTGTGTTGATCGATAAACTGCAGGCAATTGATGAGGTGCAGTCGACAGAGACACTGATTTCACTGCAGAACCCTATCAATCGCAATGTGAATCCATAATCGTTTGATAAATAGATACAAAAAGAGCCTCACAAGGAGGCTCTTTTTACATTCTGCTCAGCACAATATTAAGCGCTGATACCCGCATGACGCAGCATCGCATCGATTTGTGGCTCGCGACCACGGAAGCGTTTGAACAGCTCCATCGGCTCTTCACTACCACCCATTTCTAGTATGTTGTTCAGGAAGCGATTACCCGTTTCAGTGTTGAAAATACCCTCTTCTTCAAATGCTGAGAACGCATCTGCCGATAGCACTTCTGCCCACAGGTAGCTGTAGTAACCGGCACTGTAACCACCAGCAAAGATGTGACCAAAGCTGTGTGAGAAACGGTTCCAATCAAGGCTTGGCAGTACCGACACCTTAGATTTCACGTCTGCTAGTGTTTCTAGTACGCGAGCACCCACTTCTGGGTCGTACTCTGTGTGCAACGTAAAGTCGAACAAACCAAGCTCTAGTTGGCGCAGGATAAACATCGCAGATTGGAAGTTCTTCGCCGCTAGCATCTTCTCTAGCATCTCTTTTGGTAATGCTTCACCCGTTTCGAAGTGACCTGAGATGAACGACAGCGCTTCTTCTTCCCAACACCAGTTTTCTAGGAACTGACTTGGTAGCTCAACGGCATCCCAAGGCACACCATTAATACCCGCAACTGCTCCCGCTTCAACTTGCGTTAGCATGTGATGGATACCGTGGCCAAACTCGTGGAACAGAGTCACGACTTCATCGTGAGTAAACAATGCTGGCTTATCACCAACAGGTTTATTGAAGTTACACGTTAGGTAAGCGACAGGTGTTTGTAGCTCGCCAGATTCAGTAATACGACGACCACGACAGTCATCCATCCAAGCTCCGCCACGTTTGTGCTCACGTGCGTATAAATCTAGGTAGAAGCTACCGCGCAGTGCACCTGTCGCATCAAAGATATCAAAGAAACGAACTGACTCATGCCAAGTGTCTACGCCTTCACGCTCTGTTACCGACATACCAAACACACGGTTTAGTACCTCAAACAGGCCTGAAACCACGTTTGACTCCGGGAAGTATGGACGAAGCTCTTCATCAGAAATCTCAAACAGGTTCTGCTTCTGTTTTTCGCTGTAGTAAGCGATGTCCCACAGGTTTAGCTCAGAGACACCAAACTCTTTCTCTGCAAACTGGCGTAGCTCTTCAACTTCGCGTTCACCTTGTGGTTTGGCTTTTACTGCTAGGTCGTTAAGGAAGCCAAGCACTTGATCTGGCGTTTCTGCCATTTTAGTCGACAATGATTTCTCGCTGTAGGTACTAAAACCAAGCATGCGAGCGATCTCGTGACGCAGTTTAAGCTGTTCTGTGATGATTTCAGTGTTGTCCCACTTGCCGGCATTTGGACCGCGATCTGAAGCACGAGTTACGTAAGCTTCGTACAACTCTTTACGCAGTTCTTGGTTATCACAGTAAGTCATCACAGGTAGGTATGATGGGATGTCCAGAGTCAGTAGGTAACCTTCTTGCTCTTTAGATTCAGCTGCGGCTTGTGCTGCCGCCAGTGCTGATTCAGGCATACCCGCCAGTTCAGCTACGTCTGTGATCTGCTTGCTCCAACCCATAGTTGCATCAAGCACGTTATTTGAGAACTGAGAGCCTAGCTCAGATTGGCGCTTGCTGATCTCGCCGTAGCGGTGCTGCTCGTCTGCAGGTAAACCAATGCCCGACAGTTCGAAGTCACGCAGTGCGTCTGTAATGGTTTTTTGTTGAGCTCGATTTAATGCCGAGAATGCTTCGCTCGCCTTGATCGCTTTGTACGCTTCAAACAAGCCTTTGTGTTGACCAACCCAAGTGCCGTACTCAGACAGTACTGGTAGGCAACTCTCATACGCTTCACGCAGTTCGTCGCTGTTCACAACAGAGTTCATGTGACTTACTGGTGACCAAATACGGCCTAAACGATCATCCACTTCTTCAATCGGAGCAACTAGGTTGTCCCAGCTTGGTGAAGTATTACCTTCAAGTACTTGTTCTATCTTGTTGCGACACGCTTCAATCACTTGCTCAACCGCTGGCTTAACGTGCTCAGGTTTGATTTGTGAAAACGGAGGTAAGTCCGTGAAGGTTAATAGCGGATTAGACATATAAACATTCCTTTGGCGTTAGAGACTTTCGTCTTTTTTGTAATGAGGTCGTCTTACAGTCATCAGGCTCAGGTTCGCCCTAAAAAAATCACCTGCGAATAGTTATTAAATAGTGCCCAATAAGGCAAATTTCAATAGTAGAACCAATAACTAACCACATATTGCGCACGACTGTTCCTGAATTGTTCGAGAATTTATGGTCCATTGAGGGTTATAATAGTCTGATTAACCCCACCTACACTAACCACACTCTAAATCGAGAGTGTTACGAGAGTTTAATTTGTTAAGTTATCGCCACAGCTTCCACGCAGGTAACCACGCCGACGTAGTAAAGCATATCGTACAGAGCCTTATTCTTAATTCTTTGAAACAGAAGGATAAGCCTTTTGTTTATCATGATACTCACTCTGGTGTAGGTCGTTACGACTTAACGCATGAATGGTCTGAAAAAACGGGCGAATACAAACAAGGTATTGCACGCGTCTGGGAACAAACAGAACTTCCTGAAGACATTCAAAGCTACCTTGAGTCTATCTCAACGCTAAACAACGGCGACAAGCTGCGCTACTACCCAGGCTCACCACGTGTTGCACGTGCCCATCTGCGCGACCAAGACCGCATGGTACTGACCGAGCTTCACCCAGCCGATCACCCGCTGCTTGAGCAAGAGTTCCACCGCGATCGTCAGGTATCTATCTACAAAGAAGATGGTTTCCAACGTTTAAAAGGCAGCCTGCCACCAAAAGAGCGTCGTGGTTTGGTACTTATCGACCCGCCTTATGAGCTAGCAAGAGAGTACCGCGATGTGGTGACGGCGATTGCTCAAAGCCATAAGCGCTGGGCAACCGGTATCTACGCTATTTGGTACCCGGTAGTAAATCGCTGTGATATCGAAGATATGATCGAAGGTCTCGAAGGCTTAGGCATCAACAAGATTCTACAAATCGAACTTGGCGTATCACCAGACACCAACGAGCGTGGCATGACAGCATCAGGCATGATCGTGATTAACCCGCCTTGGAAGCTAGAAAGCCAAATGAAAGAGATTCTTCCATTCTTGAAGGAAGCAATTGCGCCGGCGACCGGTCATTTCAAAGTAGAGTGGATCGTACCCGAGTAATCTCGAACTTAACGTCATGCTCTGACGAATATTCAGTAGATTGTGACGTACACGAATAAATTTTAAACAGGGAGATTGAGTTCAACCGATCTGCCCTCAATATAATAATTAGACAATTTAAGAATATATAGGACGTAGGTGTTCAGTGTGCTCACTGTACCCACAGCCTTCAATAAATGGAGAAAGTAATGGCGACTCATTTTGATTACATCTGTATCGGCGGCGGTTCAGGCGGCATCGCATCAGCAAACCGCGCAGCAATGCACGGTGCAAAGGTTGCACTTATCGAAGCTCAAGACCTTGGTGGTACTTGTGTAAACGTTGGTTGTGTTCCTAAAAAGGTAATGTGGCACGGCGCTCAAGTTGCTGAAGCTATCAACCTATACTCTGAAGATTACGGCTTCGACGTTGACGTAAAAGGCTTCAACTGGAGCAAATTGGTAGAAAACCGCCAAGCGTACATTGGCCGTATCCACCAATCTTACGATCGCGTTCTTGGTAACAACAAAGTAAACGTAATCAAAGGCTTTGCTAAGTTTGTTGACGAGAAGACTGTTGAAGTTAACGGTGAGCACTACACTGCGGATCACATCCTGATCGCAGTAGGTGGTCGTCCAACCATTCCAAACATCCCGGGTGCAGAATACGGCATCGATTCAAATGGCTTCTTCGACCTAATGGAGCAACCTAAACGTGTTGCTGTTATCGGCGCGGGCTACATCGCAGTTGAGATCGCAGGCGTACTAAGCGCACTTGGCACAGAAACACACCTGTTCTGTCGTAAAGATTCACCACTTCGCAGCTTCGACCCAATGATCATCGAGACATTGGTTGAAGTAATGGAAGCGGAAGGCCCAACACTGCATACACACTCTGTTCCAAAAGAAGTAGTGAAAGAAGCAGACGGCACACTGACTCTACACCTAGAGAACGGCAACACTCAAAACGTTGACCACCTAATCTGGGCTATCGGTCGCCACCCAGCAACTGACGCTATTAACCTAGCATCAACTGGCGTTGCAACTAACGACCGTGGCTACATCAAAGTAGACGAGTTCCAAGCAACTAATGTTCCTGGCATCTACTGTGTTGGCGACATCATGGAAGGCGGTATCGAGCTAACTCCTGTTGCTGTTAAAGCAGGTCGTCAGCTTTCTGAGCGTCTATTCAACGGTCAAACCAACGCGAAAATGGACTACAAGCTAGTGCCTACTGTGGTATTCAGCCACCCACCTATCGGCACAATTGGTCTAACGACTCAAGAAGCTGAAGAGCAATACGGCAAAGACAACATCAAGGTTTACACGTCGGGCTTCACGGCAATGTACACAGCAGTAACCAAGCACCGTCAACCTTGTAAGATGAAACTAGTATGTGCTGGCGAAGAAGAGACTGTAGTTGGCCTACACGGCATAGGTTTCACTGTTGATGAAATGATTCAAGGCTTCGGCGTTGCAATGAAGATGGGCGCAACCAAAGCTGACTTCGACTCTGTTGTTGCGATTCACCCAACGGGCAGCGAAGAGTTCGTAACGATGAGATAATCAACGCCTTAGTTGAGCACTCTTTAGAAGCAGGCCTCGTGCCTGCTTTTTTTATGCCAACTCTTGAACCTTCCCTCTCAACTCCACGTAACACAGATACTGACCTATCTAGAACAACAAAGGAGTTTGTGATGAATCTACTAATTGAATCATTTGAAGGCGGGATTTACTTGGCTTACCAAATCATTGGCGAGCAAAAGAAGTTAATTAAAGACGACCACCAGCACCCAATGAAGTTTTTGAGTGTTAACCAAGCACGCGACCACTTTAGTGACCAAGGCGTAGCCTCGGCAACCCTCATTCATAACAGTGCCTACGACGAGATGTGTGGTGAGCATTGTGGTAGCACCCAACCGTTCGAGATTGATTTGAAGTGGAGTTAAATCAACTTCAAATCAATTGCGATAGAAATTGAAAGGCTTGCAATGATGCAAGCCTTTCTTATGGGAGTAACCTTCCTTGATATCCACATATATCAGCGCGATGTCCGTTTCTGTCTGCGTTTGATATTTTGCTCTTTCACAATAAAGTCGAACAGTGGTGCGAAGAGGTTGGCGAACAGGATGGCCAACATGATGCCCTCAGGATAAGCAGGGTTGAGTACTCGAATACCAACCGTCATCACACCGATAAGAATCCCGTAAGCCCATTTACTCTGATTAGTAAAAGCGGCAGATACCGGGTCCGTTGCCATAAAGAAAGTACCAAATGCCACACCGCCCAACACGAAGTGCCAGTAAAACGGCATCGAGAACATCGAGTTGGTATCAGAGCCGATCCAGTTCATCAAACTCGATGTCACCACTAGGCCAATAATCACACCGGCGACAATGCGCCAAGAGGCGATTTTCATGACAATCAGAATCAGCCCCGTCAACATGATGAGCAACGAAGAAACCTCACCCATCGAGCCTGGTATGTTGCCGACAAACGCGTCCATCCACGTTATTGTCTCGCCAGTCATGTTGTTGATGAGTGACGAACTACCGCCTTCATACCATTGACTAAGCGGAGTCGCTCCTGAATAGCCGTCAGCGGCAACCCATACCAAGCCACCTGACATGTTGGCAGGATAGGCAAAATAAAGGAATGCTCGACCCGCAAGGGCTGGGTTAAGGAAGTTACGTCCTGTACCACCAAATAGCTCTTTCGCGACAACGATACCAAAAGTAATACCTAACGCAGCTTGCCATAACGGGATAGTCGGCGGAAGGATTAAGGCAAAGAGAACTGAGCTAACAAAGAAGCCTTCGTTGACCTCATGTTTACGCACAACGGCGAACAACACCTCCCAGAAACCACCGACAACGAAAACCGTCGCATACACGGGTAAGAAGTAGAGAGCACCGAGCAACATCTGACTCCCCCAACCGCTTACCATTAAGGACTGTACATCTCCAAATGCCCATGACAAACGCCAGCTACTCTCGATAACCGAGGTAAGCTCATTGAGTTGATAACTGGATGTGAGCGCCGAGACACTCTGGTGTCCGACGTTATACATCCCCCAGAACATCGCCGGGAACGTCGCCAGCCACACTAGAATCATAATACGCTTGAGATCGATACTATCTCGAACATGGGTCAAGCCTCGATTTACATTGCCGGGCGTGTAAAAGATGGTGGCAAACGCCTCATAGACAGGGTAAAGCTTTTCGTACTTACCACCCGCTTCGAATTGAGGGGATACGCCCTCTAGCCACTTATTCAATTTCATATCTTGATAACCTCATTGATGTGAGTCAGAGGCAATACGAAACAAATAAGGTTAGAGAACAATTTGGCATAATCCACCTCCATAAAGCGAGCCTTTAACCACTATTCACCGTCAATATTTGAGAGAAAATCAATAGCTAAACTTTGGAAAGAAGATCACATACCCGTATTTTTGATGCCACCTCTCAAAAATGCGACTCTTTAGCTTATTTTTTTATATGTAACTGATAAAAACATCGAAAAAACATCTAAAACTCTTATAGAATGCACGCACAATAAGAAACATAAAAAAGATCAGTTGTGCAAAATGCAAGCAGTGGGGCCACTGAGGTTTTCTATCGCCTCATGGATCTCTCCGACGCGAAGAAAAGTCTCTACCTAGAACGACTAGAACAAGAGCAGCCCAGTCTATATCAACAAGTACTTCCTCTCATTAACGAAGTACCCTCAGAGCAGATAACATCGCTGCTCGGCTTTTACGCACAACAAGCAACAGAAAGCGAGCTCAACCTAACCGACACCTTAGTCGATAAATACTATATATCGCATGAACTCGGTCGTGGTGGTATGGGGATTGTCTATTCAGCCAGTCGAGCAGATAGAACCTTTGAGCAAGACTTAGCAGTTAAATTCATACAGCCCTCTCTTTCACATATTTTAGGTGAGCATGCTCTATTTCAAGAAGCACAATTACTCGCACACCTAAACCATCCATGTATCGCTAAGGTGTTTGACGGCGGAGTCTACCAAGAGTCGGTCTACATTGTGATGGAACGAGTTGAAGGAGAAACACTTTCTCTGTATTTGCAAAATCGCTTTCACAGTGAAAAACAACGGCTCAATTTATTTAAAGAAATTTGTTCGGCAATTGAACATGCTCATCAAAAACAGGTGCTGCATGCTGATCTCAAGCCCGAGAATATCTTAATTGATCCTTTTGGTTCACCTAAGATTCTCGACTTCAACCTAACCCAAAAGGTCAAACAACCTGCGCCTCACCAAAGCTCAGATGCTTCCATACTAACTGCCTACAGCAAGGCTTATGCCAGCCCAGAGCAGATTGCAGGTCACTTCCTAACTCAACAAAGTGATATTTACTCACTGGGTAAAGTTCTAGCACTGGTTTTTGACTCTTCTTCAAACTTAGATATTAATCTAATTGTAGAAAAGGCGACAAACCACGAACCCTACCGTCGCTATGCCAGCGTAAGTGAATTGCGCCAAGATATAGTCCGTATCTTAGAATGCCGTCCCATTTCGTTGAGAGAGAAGCAGCCACTCTATTCATTATCAAAACTATTAAAGCGACGCCCAGTACAGAGTGCTCTAACGATTCTATTACTACTGTCAGGCACAACGTTTTCAACCGCTATATTCAATAAGAATTTACAGCTACAAAAAGAAAAACTAGTCGCGGAAGAGATGATGTATGAAGTGACGAGCCTATTGTTTCATGCAAAAGGTAGCGATGCTGCAAAAATGTCAGTAGGCACGATGCTTGAGCTCACTAGACGTCGAATTTTATCAAACCCCGATTTACCCAAAGACGTTAAGCAAAAAATGCTATTGGCGATGCTGACACCATCACCTGAAAAGTCTGTGAATAATAAAAACAAAGAAAAGTCATCCAACGATTAATTATGAAAAAAATACTTATCCCACTGATAACTCTCTGGTCTACGAGCCTTTACATCCATGCTAATGGCAGCGAAGTTCTTACCGGATATTTTATTGATTCGCCAGTATCAGGGCTTTATTACGAAACCAGCTCCAACCTTTCGGGCACTACTGACAAAGGGGCATTCCAATACAATTCAGGTGATATTGTCAGCTTTTTCATTGGTACGGATAACTCCGGATACCTACTGACAACGCTGTCAGGGCAAGAAGTCATCACTCCAACCTTATCTTCGACACGCCCAAGCCGTAGCATCAACATGACTCGATTACTGCTGTCACTAGATGACACACCAGAGCATCGTGATGAAATCATCTTAGCGAGTAAAGTTTTATCTGACGTAGAATTTCAAAAGAAACTCAAAAATCTCGACCTAAGCTATTTAGATGCTCAGGAATTAGGTATTGACCTTGTTTCAGTCAAAGAAGCAGCAAAGCACCTCAACCAGAGCCAAGAATACATCAAGAATAACTTCGCTTCCGAAGAGATCATTTTTTCGCCAAAAGACAAAGTGCTTCATAACATTATTATTGCCAAGAAAGACTATGCTGGACGCGCCTGCTTTTACGACTTAGCTCACCACACTAATCCAAAATACGAAGGACCGATCGGTGAGCTGAGCTACACAATCACAGACACAGAACTCATTCAGTTCCCTGGAACAGGTGACTATTTTAACGGATGTAACCTGCGCCCTTATCACACACCTCAAGAAATCATCCGTGAACCTCTTTCCGTCGGCGATGGTTGGACCGGTTTCACCAGTTGTGCCCATAAGGGCTGTACTCGCCACGATCTAAGCGGCTTTTCTATTGAAGACTACAACGATGAAGGTGACTGGAAATACCGTACCGTCGCTTTGGACTTCGATACCGAGACCGAACTCTTGATGGAGAAGACCCAAGGCTTGGGCCAAAAAGAACATATTCGCCATCCGAATAAAGCAGAAATGATCTGGTTTACTTACACCAATGAGCGTGGGAACCACATCCCCTATGAAGGTATCTGGCAACACACCCTGTATCAGCAGACCAACATTATTACTGAATGCTTATTGATTAAAGATAGACGCATTATGTTAGGCAGTAACGATGGCGAAACCTGTCCGACAAACCACCAACAATACACCCAAGATGTGACAGAGAAATTTGGAGACATGTGGTGGCTGACCAATGCAGAACCGACGGTCTCTCTTGCTCAAATGAACGTTGCTATTCGTTGGTATGATTCCGTACCCCAGCAACATTTCACAGCGTGGGAATATCTACCAGCAGGTAAAGATTGGGACCAAGGCATACTCTACAGATTCAAACAAAAAATTTCGCTAAACCCTGATAAATCTCATAATATCAGCACCCTATCTGTTTCTGAGTTTACTAAAGTGAGGTCTAACAGCTAATGGCAACTACAACTCCAAACATCACACAGATAATCCAACAGTGGCAATCCGGCGACAAAAGTGCTGAAGCCGATTTGTATCAGTTCGCTTACTTACAGTTGAGGCAAATAGCGCAACAAGAGCGCTCACGCAGTGCTCAAAAGTACGGTACAGATAACCAAGTACTCAGTGACAGCATGAATAGCACCACCGCCTTAATCCATGATGCATACCTCAAAATCTCGTCTTCAGATTTGCATTCGATCGAGAATAAGAAAGACTTTTTCTTGATGGCAGCGAAAGTGATGCGCCAAATTTTGATTGATAACGCTCGCCACCTTCAAGCACAAAAACGTCAGCAAATGACCATTCTGAGCAACCATGAAGGGGATAAGTTTGAGCAATTTATGATGATGGATAAAGCGCTCGATAACTTCAGCATCTACTACCCACGTCAATCTAAAGCACTAAAGCTAAAGTACCTTATGGGAATGAGAAACCGCGAGATCAGTGAATTGCTTGAGTGCAGTGCAAGTTTGATTGAAAAAGATCTCAAGTTCTCTCGTTGTTGGTTACAAAGTAAACTGGTTTAAAATGAAAAAGCGCCTCTGTTTCTTATTCGCGTCTGGCTGTGGAGCATTAGTTCTGCTGCCACCTTGGCTTGCCTCAAAAGAAGTGAGTAAGGCCAATGTTGTAAGTAGTGAGCCAGGGCCCTTACTTAGTTCGCCAACGGCTAGTGCTCCATCACTCCAACTCGAAGCGAATAAAAAGCAACAAGATGGTACCGTTTCTGGTGTTCTGATAAAAAATAGAGCTGAACAACCGACCTCAGACGTGACGATACCGCTCGTTCCCGCGCAACAGCACAACGAACCATTCACGGTGCTCGCTGACAAACAGGATCTCGAGACACAAATACTGGTCGTTGCAGATGGAAAAGACAGAGCTGATCGCAACCAAAAGCCACAAGTAAACCTAGAAGTTCAACAAAGTATTCAGCACGAAATCAATCAATGGTCATTCACCGAAAACTCCCCGATCAACTACTCGATTGATATTGCTGGGCTGTTTGAGGACCCAGATGATGATCTTATGACGACACAGCTTGCAGTTAATCATCCCAAGTTTTCTGTTTCAAATCTCGGTGGAGAAACCAACGTCCAAGGTACACCTAAAGTCGGCGAAGCGCCGACTCAGCTTATTGCTCGTGCCAAAGATGATTATCACGGCTCAGACGAAAGTGCTTGGGTTACCACCAGCTTCCCCTTCCCTTCCATGTCTTCAGGTTTAGAGGAAGATGGCTTACACCCTTTGATTGGCGAAACTTGGTATCGACTAGAGACCAACCATCAATTTGCTGGTAAGACGTACAATTATGAAAAGGTCTACTGCGAAGCGTTTAAGTTCATCAATGACGAAGTGTTCTTTGCCTCTTCAAGTAGTTTAACCACCTGCCCGAGTGAGCACGAGCTGCGTAAAGTTGGAGGGTATCATGTCGATGGTAATACCTTGGTTGTCTCTAGCAATCAGTCAATTTTTGACACTGACATGCGCTGGAAAATATTAGAGACCTACCCAAGTCACCCTACCTTCACGACCGCTCATGTCACGCAAGTTAAAATGGGCAATGAGTATGAAACCTATACAATTGCCTCGAAAGCGCAAATAGAACAACGCATAAACACAGTTACAGGCTTAGAAGCGCTGCAAATGACACCCGTCAACTACATGTATTTAGCAAACGATGGTCGCTACTACCTCAGTTGGTATGGTATGCACCTAAGCAACTACCAACAAACAGATCCAACGTGGCCAGATCGAATGGATGGCGACCTCAATGTCCAATCCTACAACACCACGGTTATTTGCGAAGATTTACTCAGTAAATTTGATCACTACTCCATTGGCGGGCAAGGGGTATATGGCGACATCATTGGCCAAACCATCGGCGAAAACTTCGAGCCTATCAAGTGTGAAGAGCGCCCTCTAGGTCACCTTCAATACTCTTTCTTCGATGTCGATTTTCTTGAATTCGATGAGTTCAAACATGGCGAAGTATTTAGCATCATACTTCGCCCTAAAAAAGAGTGGCGCCATAAGGTTGAAGAGATGAAGCTCAACGTTCGGTATCTAGCCCCTGACGCTTAAAAGCTCCACAGTGCCTGTAAGCCAGTACTGAAAGTGAACGTGTCGGCTTCAGGTAAGGTCGCCTTTTTTTGTTCAGTTACGTATTCCGTACACACGCCATCAACCATGGTTTTACAATACGTGGTCGTGACAGTTTCAGTGTCGGATTGGAAGCGTTTCTCGTAGCCAAACATCGTATACCAACCTAAATGAAAACCGGGTATCACTTCATAGCTCACCGTACCTTCAACTGCTGCTCGGTAACCGAAATCGTAGAAATCGACGTCCTCAAATTGCGTATTCGACGTAACGCTCCAAATCGGTAGACCAAAAGTCGCCTTACCACTGATGTGCCATTTGTCATTTAGGTAGAGACTGCCGTCATCATAAGCTAACCCGACATCCATGAAGATGTCCGTTGAGGTCTCCTCCCAGGTGCCGTAGAAATATTTATTACCCTCTTGGGTGTAATTTTTTACGCCATAGCGAGTGAAGGTTTGATAGGTCAACGAAGGGCCGCCAATCACACGCCAATTATCTTGAAACTTGTAATGAAGCTGGATATTTGTCGCTGTCTTCAGATATTCCAACTGGTTGTTCTGCTGCAGCGAACCGACATTATTCCAATCTTCTGTCGAGTTTTGTGGAGAGAATGAGGCCAATGCATCAACTGAGAAGTCAAAGTCTTGATTGACGTAATACAAACCACCAGAGTTTAAGACAGGGTTAGTCACGGTGACTTCCGAGGTAAGCCCCCCATAGAACTCTTGATAAGTGACGTTTTCAACACCGACAGTGAAGTACGAATAGCTGTATTTATCACTCACACCTGCCTCTTGAGCCACTGCAGAAAAGGGCAACAAAGACAAACCGATCCATTTTTTCATTTTTATATCCACCAAACCAATTCGGGGCAGCATGCTATTGAAATTGGAAATCAATTTGAAGAGCAGTCGAGCAAATAAACATCAAATAAATTTTACGGATTTTTCCCGCTTTTACGTATGTTGAAAAAGTAATCAACACCCAGTAAAACATTCACACAACAAATGTAAGCATCAGAAAATGAAACAAATAGGGCTTGGCTAGAGCTCTCTACAAAGGATATGACATGAAAAAAGTTAGTTTACTAGCAGCGTCAGTGGCTTTCGCTCTAACAGGCTGTGGTGGTTCAGATGGTGATAACTCTGGTGCTACTCCAGGTGGTGTAGTCATTACGGCTATCGATGGCTACCTACAACATGCTGAGGTATGGGTTGATACGGACAACGATTTACTATTGGATGAAGCGGCAGATACTAAGCTATCCGAGCTAACGAATGCATCTGGTCAGTACATTCTTCCTAATGAGCACAAAGATAACGCAATCTTCATTAAAGCAGTTGCAAACCAAACTATTGATAGCACTCGTGGTTTAGTTGCTTCTGATTTTGTTATCTCAGCAACAGCAGGCTCTACAGTAATCAACCCAATGACAAACATGGTTGTTGAGCAGTTAGCTGGTGATGACGCTCTAACTCAAGAAGATGCAGAAGCAGCCGTTGTTGCATCGGTAACAGATTCAGGCTTAATAGCCTCTGAAGATCTTATTTTTGGTGACTACATTGCTGATAGTACTGAAGAAGCAAAAGCTCTAAATGCTATTGGTGAGACACTTGTTGATAACTCAGGTTTAACTATCGAACAGCAACTAGAACTGACTGAAGCTGTTGCAGTAGAAGCTCAAGCTATCATTGTAGATCCTTTACAAGAGATTGATGATTTCTCCCCAATTGTTGATGTTCCTACTGATGGTAATCCAATCACGGTAGCTCCTAACTCTCGTCCAGTTGACACTGAAAATGGTGTTTTAGAGAACATCACTCTTGAGCCTTCAGATGTATGGGTAGAACTAGATGCTTCTACTTTTTTCCAAGATGCGGAAGGCGATACATTAACGTTCGAACTCAAAGAGCTCGCTGACGATCTCAACGGACTAGTGATCAATAGCAACACTGGCATTATCAGTGGTGACCTTACTAAGCCTGGCACTTACGATTACCAAATCTTCGCAAAAGATGAGCATGGTGCACTGTCATACCCGCTGAGTCTTAAGGTCATTAAGTTAGCTGAGAACCTAGCTCCAGAAGTCGTCGAAGAAGAGCAAACAAGGCTACAAAGTGTAATTAATGGCTGGCAGCTTCAAGAAGGTGAAGTCTTCAACCAAACTATCGATTTATCAGGCTTATTTAACGATTCTGATGGTGACATCGTTAAATACCGCTCTGGTGCTCTGACTGTTGATGGGCTAACCATTACCCCAACGGAAGACACAAGTTCAATCGTTACTATTTCGGGAACACCGAGTAAATCTTACTCAGCAGGACAAACCTTCAATGTCGGTGGTGTTGATAACGATGGCGCACCAACCTATGTGACATTTACTTTACCTGAAGTATTAGAAGGTACTCCTGTAGAACCACCACAACCAGAATTAGGCTTCACTCAAGCACACTTCGATAAAGGTGGCGTATGGCAAATGGGTAGCTTTGACTATGGTGATGCAGAGGTAGCATTTGCATCTCTACGTATTAACAATGACCAGAATGAGCTATGTTTTGCAACAGATGATTCAAGTGACTTCTCAACACTTAGTCGTCAAGATTGGTTAAGCACACTAGACAACATGCAGCATAACTACTGGGATCTTGGTCGTAAGAGTCTACTCAGAGATGACGACTGTTTCGCAGTCACATTAAACAACAACGGCACAGTCGATTTGCCTAGTGATGCAGGTACAGATACGGCAACAATGCTCTACCAAAATATCACGAAAGATGGTGATTATCAGATTGTGATGCTAATTGAAGAGTCTACTGGTCATAAAGAGCTGTTTTGGATGGACTCAACAGAAGTAGAAGATGGTGTTAACTACAACTCGTTCTCTTACCCAAGCCAAAAC
Source organism: Vibrio sp. 14G-20 (assembly GCF_026241515.1). GTDB lineage: Bacteria > Pseudomonadota > Gammaproteobacteria > Enterobacterales > Vibrionaceae > Vibrio. The sequence goes on along the minus strand of NZ_JAPHPW010000006.1, from coordinate 23,043 downwards.
GACATGACAGTAGGAGTAACTCTTGATGAGTACCTGCTTGTTGATGATGACGGTGGATATAACGACCTTTACCCTTTACTTGATAAGTTTACTTACTCAATGACAGGTAAGAATGCTGAAAATCTTGCAGAGGGCACGTACACAGCAACATCAATCACCGAACCAGGTGAAAGCTGGTCAGATAATTGGCTTGTTGGTGAGAATGTTGATAATTACGATAAAACGTTGATCAACCCATACCTAGGTTTAGTTGAAGACAACGACGACTGTAACTGTGTTGTAACTCGTCGCTACTTTACTTACCGCGACTTTGGTGAACTGACTATCGGTGTTGGTGATCACAATAAAAATGCACAGTTCGGCTACGGCCACGATGACAACGGTTTCTTCTTTATCAAGTCAAATCAGGAAGAAACGATCAAGCACATCCACGATGCTTGGAACAAATAGAGCACTGAACCTTTAACTCAAAACCCCGCCAATGCGGGGTTTTATTCTCCTGACAAATACAACCTCGAATGTAAGCACTCCTTCTGAATTCCTAATTCCACTAAATATTGTTTTAAAATTTTACGGATTTTCCATTCATTCCCGTATCTTGCACCTCATTCATACAAGCTGTAAAAACTAGCCAGTTTTATATCACCTCAAAAAATAATAGATTTCACTCGATAAGGATGAAAAGAATGAAGAAGGTTAGTTTACTAGCAGCGTCAGTGGCTATTGCGTTATCAGGTTGTGGCGGTTCAGATGGTGGTTCATCTAACGAAGCAACCCCAGGCGGTATCGTGATTACTGGCTTCGACGGCTACTTTAAAAATGCAGTTGTATTTGACGATGTCGGTCAATCTGGCGTTTTAGAGGTTGGCACAGATACTATCTTTGGCTTAACAGACCAAGATGGCAAAATCACACTTCCAGTAGATACTGAAATTGATGGAAAACTAGCCATAAAAACACTTCGTCCAGGCGATATGACTAAAGCGCTTGCTGAAGAGCTTTCGGCGTTGAGCTCTAAAGCGGATAGCTATTCTGATTTTATGGATGTTTACACCACAGACATGGACCATGAAGGCCAGCCAATGGCTAACAGCGTGGTATTCCGCACGCCTGAAGGTACTGATAAAACTGCATTAGTTATCTCTCCAATTACCGACCTCGTTGCTATTGAAATGCAGAAAAACAATAGCTCATTCGAAGATGCGACGACATCTGTAAACGAAAATTTAGGCGGAACGATTGAAGAACCTATCGATCTATTTTCAGACTTTGTAGCAACTTCAAAAGATGATCTTGAAAGCGCACAGTTGCACAAAACTGCACAAATTCTTACTGAATCCAAAGCACAAGATCCTACAGCGTACGAAAATAATGCAAATAGCATTACCGAGACCGCTGCAGAAACTTCTAAAGAGATCGTAACAGAAGAGAACATGGGTTCTGAGGAACTTGTTAATGAGAAGCCTGTAATCGATCCAAGCCAACCAGAAACCGTTGTGACTAACTACAAGCTACTGGTAGACCATACTGCACAAGCTAATCTCGAATCAGAATTTGCAAAACTAGAGGTAGTTGAAGGTCAAGGGTTCACGGAGACGATCACTGTTCCTGAAAACTTATTCCAAGATAAGTACAGTTCTGAAGATAAATATCAAAACATAGCTATCGCTCGTGCTGAAGTGAATGGTGAGCAAGAAGTTACGTTAACGCTAGAAGGCGAGACATTAACTATCTCAGCAAAAGATAGCTTTGTTCCTACACTAAGCAGCTACATTGTTACTCTGACAGCAGTTGATCGTGCCACTGCTGACTCAAAAGTACTGAGTGAATTAAGTACTACATTCTCATTCGATGTTTCACTGGTAAATACTGCGCCAAAAGTAGAGCCCGAAGCACAATCAGAAATACAGCGCGAGATTACTGACAACTGGACAATGAAGCAGGGTGAAGCGTTCTCAGCAGAGCTATCTGTTACTGGCCTATTTACAGACCGTGAGGACGATACTCTAACTTATGACTCCAACATTAGCTCTGTCGTAAAAGGTCTGACGTCAAAATACGATGCTAAATTAGGCAAACTAGTTATCTCAGGCCACCCGGAAACGCCAACAGAAGATATCAAGCAGTTCAACATCACAGCCGATGACGGACACGCTGCAACATTCATGGTGTCTGAGCCTGCAAGTTTTGATCTACCAACTATTTCACTAGGTAATATTACTATTGAACCTACAGTGAAAGCCGACCTGCAAGAGACTATTACAAAGACTTGGTCACTCAAAGCCGGTGAAGCATTCTCTGAGCAGCTAGATATTAGCGAGTTATTTACCTCAAGTGTTTCTGGTGACGTTGAATACTACGCAAACTACGCTGCTCACGACAATGAACCAGCACACAACCCAATTCCTGGTGTTTCTGTGCAGGTTGACGATAGCGGCCTAATAACCTTAACTGGAAAACCAACAGCTGAAACTAACGGTGTCATGCTTTACGTCGCTAAAGGTATCAACTTCTCTGGTAGTGACGAGAATGATATTGAATCTGAAATGGTTACCTTTGCATTACCAAATGTAAAACCAACTGATGAAGTTGATCCACCAGCACCTGAACTTGGATTTACTGAAGCACACTTCGATAACCAAGAATGGAAGATGGGTAGCTTTGCAGACAATGATGGTGAAATCGGCTACGCATCACTTGTAAAAGACGAGCTCGGACTGATGTTCTGCTGGGGTTCAAATAGCGACGAAAGCTATTCTGATAATATGAGCGACTCGCTCGATCAATGGGGTAATAGCTACGCACCTTTTGCTAAGCTAGCTGAACTAGATAAACACAATGATTACATGTCGCATCAAGATAAAGATTGTATGGATGTGACACTCGATGATGGAAAGATGATTGATAAAGAAGGCACGCTCTATGAGATGCTTTATCAACACAAACCAACACAGGGCGAATACCAGATTATCTTGAAAGTAAATCAAGACGAACTATTCTGGCTAGATTCAACCTCTTCAACATTTGCACAAACGTCTCAGGCTTCAAGCAAGATTACTTCCGGCTTCACCGATTTCGATTTGACAGTGGAAAAAGGAGATGAGTTTGACCCAGAGCTTGATGGCTATCCGCTGACATACGCTGCTGGTCAATTTGAATATGCTGAAGAAAGTTATGAATATACTTCAATTAAACCTACAGGTTTCTATACACCTGGAAATCTAAGCTTTGTTTTCGATGACAATCGCCGCGAAGGTTTAGTATTGGAAGAGACTGGTTCAGATTCAGATTACAAAACGCGCTACCGCTACATCCAACGTGAGTTTGGTGACTTCTACATTGGGGTTAAATGGAGCGAAGAGCCACAGTGGAACTACGTATCGGCTCCTGACTTTGGCTTGTACTCATACGACCAAGCATCAATGGAAAAAGTGATAGCTAAGCTGCCACTAATCCAAGACTAAAATTCAACGAACTAAAAAACAAAAACCCCAGCCAATCGCTGGGGTTTCTTTTATTAGAGCCTTTTGGCCTACAGCAACTCAAATGCTCTTAACACTACTTCACACACATCACGTTAAGTAATGAAGAACCTTTCAATTGATTTACGTTACCGTTGGTAAACAAACCTTTCTTATCTGCGCCCCAATAAGGGAGATGCATTGGCCAGTTCTGTTTTTCCATAACCTTTGAGTTCAAGATGCTCTGCCATTGCTTTTCACTCATCAGCTTCATGTTGACCTGATTACACACCAATTTAGCGCTGTCATAATCTAGGCGACTCCAAGGCTTACCTTGCTCCATGTAGAACTGTTGTTTATGGTCTAGAAGGTAAGGAATCGCATATTGGCTACCCGCAACGTCTGCTTTCACGCGAACCTCGATCTCTAGATCATTGTCTGAGATCGCGTTACCACTTGGTAGCGTCTGAATAGCAGCAGCACTCGTTACCGCCGCTTGCTTAACAGCCACAGGTTTCGATGCAGACTTGGCTTCTACTTTTGCTTTTACAGGAGCCTTAGGCTTCACGGCTTTTGGCTCTGCCGCTTTTGCAACGATAGGCTGTGATGAGGTTTTCGACTTATCGACCATACGAATAAAGGCTTCACCGTAACCAGGAACCTTACGTACCTGCGTTAGGTCTTTTCTCGCATCAGAGAAAGTAGAATAAGGTCCGATTAAGCAACGGTAGTCTCCGCCTTCCGGCTTCATCCAAACGTTGGTCGAGATCTTCTCATATAGGGGCTTTGCTCGGCTCAGTGACAGAGGCTTGTTCAGCAGGCCACATTGAACCCAAAACAGCTCGTTATCTGAATGATGTTTGGGTGCCTTGCTCCCCCACACACCCTTACCGATCGGACATGATTGCTCTAGCTGTGGTAATTGGTTGGTGCTTGCCTGAGTTGCATCACATAGAACCGACTCTGCATTCACTTGGCTCGATACCAAAAGAGATGCAGCGATAAGCCCCATACGATAATTTCTTGTCACAGCACGACATACAGCATTCATTGTCAATTTCATAACCACCACTTAAACCCTTGCAGGCTAATTATTACCGAATCTATGTCGATAAAACATGAATTCCATTTTAAGTATTATTGACACTACCAATAATACTAAGTTCCAGATCCATTAAGCAAAAAAAGAGCCGTAATTACTTACGGCTCTTAATTTAGTGACTTTTTTTACTAAAAATCAAACCGGGCTATCACCCTTTATAAATTTTCGGGTTAAACACGTCGCGTAACCAGTCGCCTAATAGGTTAATAACTAGAACCAATGTTACCAAAAGCACACCTGGGAATGCTGTGATCCACCATGCTCCTGAGAAAATGTAGTTAAAACCAGTGCTGATCAGGGCACCGAGTGACGGTTGGTCTACCGGAAGACCTAAACCTAGGAAAGAAAGTGCCGCTTCTGACATGATGGCATTTGCCACCTGTACTGTAGAGATAACCAAAATCGGTGATAAACAGTTAGGCAGAATATGACGGAACATGATGCGAGGTGCTCTGAAGCCCATCACACGAGCCGCTTCTACGTACTCTTTCTTCTTCTCTGCCAATACCGATGCACGAATCGTACGAGCATACTGAGGCCATTCGGCAATACCGATGATCACCACCAGCATAACAACGGCATATTGCGCGTAAAAGTCACTACCGAAACTTGCCTTAAAGATGGCCGAGACAATGATCGCAACCATCATGGTTGAGAACGAAAGTTGAACATCAGCGAAACGCATCAAGAAGCTATCAATACGGCCACCGAAATAACCCGCAGACAAGCCAATGATGATACCAAGCGTCAGTTGTAGGCCTACCGCTAAGAAACCAATGGTCAGAGATAAGCGCGAACCGTAAAGCATAGTAGATAAAATATCACGGCCTTGCTCATCCGTTCCGAGCAAGAAACGTTCTTCGCCGTCTTCCATCCAAGATGGTGGCAACTCAGAATCCATGATGTCGATAGACGTCACGTCATACGGGTCTGTTGGCGCTAGAATCGGTGCCGCCAATGCCATAATAAGGAAAGCTGCAAAGATAGCGAAGCTCACCATTGCTACTTTATCGCGTAAGAAGTAGTACAGAATGTCTGACTGCTTGAATCGCTCCCAACGAGATGGAGCTGTTGTTGTGTGTTCCATGATTATGCTCCTTTCCCTGTAATGTTCACTGTTGGGTTAATGATGCCGTACAGCAAGTCAACAATGGTATTCGTTACTACGAAGATCAAGCCAACGAAGATAACGTATGCGGTAATCAGTGGAGTATCCACTCGGTTAATCGCTTCAAGGAATAGGAAGCCGGTACCCGGCCACTGGAATACAGTTTCAGTAAGAATGGTGTAAGCCACCATCGTACCGATTTGAACACCACCTACCGTTAGTACAGGTAGCATTGTGTTCTTCAAAGCATGTTGGTAGTAAATCTTGTTCAGCGCTAGGCCTTTTGCTTTACCAAACTTGATGTATTCAGAGCTAAGAACCTCGAGCATTTCAGAACGTACTAGACGAATGAACAGAGGCAGCATGATCGATGCGAGAGCAATACTCGGCAGCACTAAGTGCGCAAGGCCGTCTAGCGTTAAGAAGCCAGATTCCCAACCAAACCAGTTTGCGGTATCACCACGTCCGAATGACGGCAGCCAACCTAACTCAATAGAGAACACATACATCAGCATGATTGCGGTTAAGAAAACAGGTACCGAAATACCGATACTACTGCCCGCCATCACCAATTTAGTGAAGAAACTTTTTGGGTGTATTGCAGAATAAACGCCAAGTGGAATCGACAGACAAACAATGATCAGAGAAGCGCCAAACACAAGTTCAAGCGTTGCTACAAGTTTATCTAAGATTACGTCCACAGCAGGGCGTTTAAAGAAATATGAAGTACCAAGATCACCTTGTAGAGCTGCGCCCACAAAGCGAGTGTATTTTGTAATGAAGGGATCATTTAAGCCGAGTTCATCACGCAGCGCTTGACGCTCCGATTCTGAAACAGATTGACCGACTAACTCACGCAACGGGTCGCCCAGGTTATCCTGAATGGCAAACGCCACCAAACTGATCACAAACATCACTATCAGTGCCTGAAACAGGCGCTTGACCAGAAACGTAACCATTCCTTGCCCCTTATCTATCCATGACTATCTAGTCGAAATCCGCGACTAGATAACAAAATTCAGTCTTAAAAAAGGTATTTAGCCAGACTGAAGGAAGACCAAATACCGAAACTTAAATCTATATCTTAATAATTTGAGAGCCTGAAAAGCTTCAGGCTCTCGATTCTAGCAAGCTAGATTATTTTACAACTAGGTCGCCGAAGTAAGGCATAACCATTGGGTTTACTACGTCTGCTGCACCTACGTTAGACTTCGCGCCCCACGCTTCACTTTGCCAGTGTAGCGGTACGAATGCTGCGTCGTTGTAAAGTGTTGCTTCAACGCCTTTCAGCATTTCAGAACGCTTAACTGGGTCAGTTTCAGTGTTAGAAGCTTCTACAATCGCATCCATTTCTGGGTTTGAGTAACCAGAACAGTTGTATTGACCGCGGCCAGTTTCTTCGTTACGAGTCATCGTTAAGAACTCGCTGAAGTTAGCAGAATCTTCTGTATCTGAGTGCCAGCCGATCATCATCATATCTGCTGAACATAGGTCAAATTCAGGCCAGTACTGTGCTTTAGGCATAGTCTTAAGATCAACCTTGATACCAATCTTAGATAGCATTGCCGCAGACGCTTGCGCTACTTTCGCATCGTTCACGTAACGGTTGTTTGGTGCCATCATAGTTAGCGTAAAGCCATCTTCGTAGCCCGCTTCCTTCATTAGCTCTTTTGCTTTTTTCAGGTCGTAACGAGGTACTAGTGAATCGTCATGACCCGCGTAGCCTGTTGGGCTTTGCTGACCGGCAGCTGTTGCGAAGCCTTTCATGATCTTCTTAACGATGCCTTCGTTGTTGATTGCGTGAACAATCGCCTGACGAACGCGAACATCTTTCAGTGCTTCGTTGCTGTTTTGGTTCATTTGGAACGTAATGATACGAGTACCAGGTAGCGTTACTAGATCGATATTCTTAGCGTTTTGAACACGCTTGTGATCGTTTGGTGCTACTGGGTGAATCATATCAACGTCACCAGAAAGAAGTGCTGCAACACGTGTTGCATCTTCTTTGATTGGTACAAGTGTTAGCTTGTCTACGTTACCTTCGGTTTCTGTGTCCCAGTAATCGTTGAAACGCTCGAACGTTACTTTAACGCCTTGCTCACGCTGCGTTACGATGAATGGACCAGTACCTGAAACATTAGTCGAAGCGAACGAGTTACCGTGCTTAACTAGCTCAGACTTGTCTTTACCTTCCGCTGTTTGGCCAGAGTAGAACTTGCTGTCCATTGGGAAGATATAAGTTGCTGTTTGTAGTACTAGTGGGTAAGCCGCTTTTGATACTAGCTCAACTGTGTAGTCATCCACTTTTACCATTTTTTCGTATGGCGTGAAGATAGACTTAAAGTCTGGAGAAGCTTGTAGACGTTCAAAAGTCCACACAACATCATCAGCAGTCAGCTCGTTACCAGAGTGGAATTTCACACCTTTACGTAGGTTAAAGCGGAAAGTCGTATCGTCAACACGCTCCCAGCTTGATGCTAGGCGGCCTTCAAAATCCATCTCTTGTGTGAAACGTACTAGAGGGTCAAACACCATGTGAGACATTTGTAGTGTGCCGCCTGACAACTGCTCGTGCGGGTCAAGTGATACTGGGTCAGCTGCGTAGCCAACGGTGATATCTGCTGCTGCTGCACTAAAACTTAGGCCAGCTGCCATTAAAGCTACTACTAATTTGCTTTTCATGGTTTTCATTGCATAACTCCTTCATGCGGGAATCCAGATCCCTAGTTGTTGTATTTGCGTCTGTTTATTGTTTTTAGCAAGCTAAATCCAGCCTGCTGATTTTTATACCGCGGCTTGTGCCACTGCTTTTTCTTCTCTTAAGCCTGTAAATTCAGGCATTAAAGAAATTAGGTGTTGACTGTATTCGTGTTGAGGCGATTGGAACAGTTGCTCAGTTGGAGCAACCTCCAACAGTGTCCCCATTTGCATCACGCCTACTCGGTCACACATTTGGCGAATAACCGGTAAATCGTGACTGATGAACAACATGGTTAGGTTTAGCTCGTCTTGTAAGTCTTTTAATAAATTAAGGATCTGAGCCTGTACCGACACATCCAGTGCCGAGGTAGGTTCATCACAAATCAAAAGACGAGGGCGAGTTGCCAAAGCGCGAGCGATAGAAATACGCTGACGTTGACCACCTGAGAATTCGTGTGGGTACTTAACCCCTGCCATTACACCTAAACCAACGTGCTCTAACAGGTCGTTCACGATCTGACGAGTTTCATTCTCGTTGCGCGTAAGTTTATGGAATCGGATAGGCTCAGCAATGATGTCGAATATCTTCATTCGAGGGTTCATTGATGTGTAAGGGTTTTGGAAAACCATCTGCATTTGACGGCGCATTGGGCGACGCTCTTTTTCAGATTTAAGCCCGGTAAGGTCAACGCCTTCAAACGTTACCTTGCCTGAATTGGGTGCGTACAAGCCAGCAATCACACGAGCAATCGTTGATTTACCAGAGCCTGATTCACCTACTAAGCCAAACGTCTCACCTTCATGCACTTCAAAGCTCACGTTGTTTGATGCTTGAACGTACTCACGACGGCTCTCAAAGAAAGAATCTTTGGTGGTGAAACGCAAGTTTACGTTTTCAACGTTCAACAGTGGACCAGTGTAGTCGCGGTGATCTTGGCTTTGACCTAACCAGTGGTTCTTCACATCAAGAGGTTCCATCTCTTGTGCTTCTTCGATGTAGCTAACAAGAGGGAAACGATCGAGTTTTCGGTCTGAACGAGGAACGGCAGAAATAAGACTGTGCGTGTATGGGTGCTCAGGAGTACCTAGTACTTTCGCTGTTGGGCCAAACTCAACGAGATCACCACGATACATTACCGCTACGCGATCGGTAACGTTAGATACCACGCCCATGTCGTGCGTGACCAACATACAACCTACGTTCTTCTTGATACATAGGTCGCGAATCAAACCCAAGATCTGGTCTTGGATAGAAACATCCAGTGCTGTTGTTGGTTCATCTGCGATGATTAGGTCAGGTTCACCTGCCAATGCGATCGCGATAACCACACGCTGACGCATACCGCCAGAAAACTGGTGTGGGTACTGCTTTAAACGGTTTTCCGGTTGTGGGATACCCACTTGGTTCATTAAGTCTAATGAACGCTGGTAGGCTTCTTGATCCGAAACCTTCATGTTGGCATGAATCGTCTCTTTTAACTGTTGTTCTACGGTAAATAGAGGGTTAAGAGACGTCATTGGATCTTGGAAGATAAAACCAATCTTTGAGCCGCGAACAGAGCGCATCTGTTCAGGAGATAAGCCAGAGACTTTTTCGCCATCCAGAAATACCTCGCCGCTAGCAATGCGGCCGGGAGGGCTCAGCAAATCGATCACAGCATTACCGACTGTTGATTTACCTGCACCAGACTCGCCTACAACACCAACGATCTCACCACGTTCAATGTTGAACGAAAGTGATTTAACTGCGGCGTGAACTCCATGACGAGATGGGTATTCGATACGAAGATTTTTTACTTCTAAAAGTGACATTACCAGACCTCTACTGCTTTGGCAGCTTTCTGCCCTGTCTGCAAAATTGAATCCATTCTTACCAGAATATTGTTCTGATATTTTATACGGTTGACAATTTGGCAAATAATTCACAGAAAAGCAACAAAAATAGGATAAAAAGTCGACATCAAGCGCTTAGCAAGCAAAAGTACCACATAACTATTCACCAAAAGAGCATATAGTAAGAAAAATCAACATTATTTTATCGGCAAGAAATACTCACAAACTCCTTACCACTACTTACTTGTAGAGTGAAACCTGTGCTTCAAAGCAGATCTCACTACCAGTCACTAAAAACAAATAATTATTCCAAAAAACAATTAACACTATAGAAACAAACGCTAAGTTTGTTAATTTAAACAAACAAAACAACTATATGGAATTGTAATTACCACATATTTAACCATTTTCATCGCTTGCCTAAATAGAAGACAACCAACCCAAAGGCTTAGTAAATTAAATGATATTTTGAAGTGCTTGATTGGAAGAAAGCTGTCAAATACGTGCCTTAGTGGGCAGATTAAGGACCAAATTCTACTTTTCACAAAAACCTCCAGACCAGACCTATTGATTTGTCGAATTATTGAACGGTTAATTTATATAAAATTAGATATAGATTTTTTCGTTTGATAAATGGAGTGCCTCTATAAAGACGCAATAATCGAGGAGCTCGAAGGTGGGATTCTTGCGTCTGAAAGGAGCTTACTAAAGAGGAGCGACTAGAACTAACGATCCAGCCCGCGACCCTCTTGGTACCAAATTATCTAAATTCCAGACGTAAAAAAGCCCCGTCATTCCTGACGCGGACGGCTAATTGAGGCTTCTTAAGTGATCGGTGAAGAGACATTCTTTGAACATCAGGCGAACCCCACTTGGGTTCCAATCTAGTGATCTACAGATGAAAAAAAGCTCATCATTTCTAATGAGCTTTCTTAAAGGCGGTCAGTGAAGAGACATCCTTTGAACATCAGGCGAACCCCACTTGGGTTCCAATCTGTGATCTACAGATGAAAAAAAAGCTCATCATTTCTGATGAGCTTTCTTAAAGGTGGTCGGTGAAGAGGGATTCGAACCCCCGACCCTCTGGTCCCAAACCAGATGCGCTACCAAGCTGCGCTATTCACCGAGACGTTTCGTTTGATTTCTCAAACTGGGAACTTCAAAGAAGCTACCAAAATTAATGGGGTGGCTAACGAGATTCGAACTCGCGACCACCGGAATCACAATCCAGGGCTCTACCAACTGAGCTATAGCCACCACTAATTTTTTATATAACCGCTTAAAAGCGATTATTGAAATAGTGGTCGGTGAAGAGGGATTCGAACCCCCGACCCTCTGGTCCCAAACCAGATGCGCTACCAAGCTGCGCTATTCACCGACTAGTTTTGTATCGACTCTTGGGAATAATGAATCAACACTGGAAGCCGAAGCTACCGATATTTTGTAAAGAAAGAATGGGGTGGCTAACGAGATTCGAACTCGCGACCACCGGAATCACAATCCAGGGCTCTACCAACTGAGCTATAGCCACCATTGTTTCTTTTTTGCCAATTTCTCACTTACCGAAATAAGAGACCGGATGGCGCGCCTGAAAGGATTCGAACCTTCGGCCTTTGGCTCCGGAGGCCAACGCTCTATCCAGCTGAGCTACAGGCGCATGCCCTGTCGGCGGAGTGGAATAATACGTATATCACCCAATGCCGTCTAGTACTTTTTTAACTTTTTTTTCTGTTTGGTCTCTTTTTCGACAGTTAATATGTGATAAACCCCTTATTTGAGTACTACAACCCGCCACAGCTTATAAGTTGTTGTTTATTGCAACAACTTATCGGGATATAATCACCCATTATTTACATTGGTTTAACAGTTGCTCTTTGCTGGTTAAAGCCAAAACACCCTTCCAACACTATAAATTGGTAAGCATGTACTTACCTTGGGAATGTAAAGTGAGTTTAATGGATATGTCTCGTCGAATTTTAACCGTTGTCATCGCAGTTTTAACCTTTTCAACTGGCGCAATGGCTGCAGGCCTAAGCGAAGCGGAGCACGATGCAATTGCTAAACGCATCAAACCAGTTGGCCAAGTTTACCTAGTCGGCAGCGAGCCAGTAGCCGCAGAACCAACAGGCCCTCGTGATGGCGCAGCAGTTTACGGTACCTTTTGTATCGCTTGTCACGCATCTGGCGTAAGTGGCGCACCTAAAACAGGTGATGCTGGTGACTGGGCTCCACGAATTGCTCAAGGTCGCGACATCCTAGCTGACCACGCAATCAATGGTTTCAATGCGATGCCAGCTAAAGGTTCATGTATGGACTGTTCAGACGACGAAATCAAAGATGCTATCGAGCACATGATTGCCGGTCTGTAATTTACCGATCTGTAATTAAAAATGCCAGATTCAAAAAAGGTGACCTCATGGTCACCTTTTTTATTGGCTTCTATATAGTGCTATTAATGCAGAGCATTATTTCTTGTTGAACATCGCGCGAATATTCGCAATGTGTGCCTGCCCTTTTTCCATCCTTTCTTCAGCAGATTGAGGCTTCTTAACGCTTTCCCACTCCACATCATCATGCGGTAACTCATCAAGGAAGCGGCTTTGTGTTGGCTTTATTAATTCACCATATTGACGACGCTCGCGACACTTAGTAAAGGTCAGCTCTTTCTGCGCTCGAGTAATCCCTACATACATAAGACGACGTTCTTCTTCTACGTTGCCTTCATCAACACTGGTTTGGTGCGGCAAGATACCCTCTTCTGCTCCCATCAGAAATACATACGGGAACTCTAGGCCTTTCGATGCATGCAATGTCATTAATTGGACTTGGTCTGCATCGTCATCATCCTCACCACGTTCCATCATGTCACGCAGCGTTAAACGTTGAACCACCTCGCGTAGAGTTTTCTCTTCTTTGTCGTAGTTGTCACCCTCAAGGTCGGCCACAATCCAGCTATACAGATCAGAAACGTTCTTCATTCGCATTTCAGCGGCTTTAGGGCTCGCTGAGGTTTCGTAAAGCCAATCTTCGTAATTGATGTCACGAACCAAAGAACGAACCGCCTCAACTGTATTACCACGTTCAGCATTATCTGAAATTCGAACAATCCAATCACCGAAGCGACGTAGGTTTTCTAAACCACGGCCCGTCAGCGTTTGCTCTAAACCCATTTCGAAGCTGGCTTCAAACAGACTTTTACCGCGCATGTTGGCGTAGCTGCCTAATTTTTCCAGCGTAACAGGGCCGATCTCACGACGCGGCGTATTCACAATACGCAGGAAGGCGTTGTCATCATCAGGGTTCACCAACACACGTAGGTAAGCCATGATGTCTTTAATCTCAGCTCTAGCAAAGAAAGAGGTACCACCAGAGATCTTGTAAGGCACACGGTTCTGCATCAAGGCTTTTTCAATCAAGCGCGATTGATGATTACCTCGGTAAAGTACTGCGTAATCTTTATATTCTGTGCGATTCAGAAACTTGTGGGCGATGATCTCGCCGGTAATACGCTCTGCTTCATGCTCTTCATTCTTAGCATTCAGTACCTTGAGCTTTTCACCGTCCGGGATCTCTGAGAACAGTGACTTTTCATAAACGTGTGGGTTGTTGGCGATCAAGATGTTCGCCGCACGTAATATTCGACTGGTTGAGCGATAGTTTTGCTCGAGTTTGATCAAGCGAAGATTCGGATAGTCCTCACCCAGCAACACCAAATTTTGCGGCTTTGCACCACGCCATGAATAGATAGATTGGTCATCGTCACCTACTACCGTTAAGCGACCACGCTCTCCTACTAGTAAACGAACCAACTCATATTGACTGGTGTTGGTATCTTGGTACTCATCGACCAGTAAATAGCGAATGCGAGACTGCCAGCGGTCACGCACTTCTTGATTGGTTTTCAGTAACAATACCGGCATCGCAATCAGATCATCAAAATCGAGCGCGTTATAGGCCTTCATCTGTTTCTGATACATCTCAAAACAGAATGCAAACAACTGCTCTTGTTCACCTTGAGCTCTTGCTTTCGCCTGATCTGGCGTCAGCATGTCGTTCTTCCAATTTGAGATGGTACTCATCAAAGAACGCAGCAGATCCTTATCACCATCGATCTGTGTTTCGGTTAGTTCTTTAAGTAGAGCTAACTGGTCTTGGTCATCAAATAACGAGAAGCCCGCTTTCAGACCCAGCGCTTTGTATTCTCGGCGAATGATTGTTAAACCCATAGTATGGAACGTTGAAACGATCAGACCTTTAGATTCGCCTTTACCGAGAGTTTGACCCACACGCTCTTTCATCTCGCGTGCCGCTTTATTGGTAAAGGTTACCGCTGCAATATTACGAGCCTTGTAGCCACACTCTTGAACCAAGTAAGCAATCTTGTTGGTGATAACACGTGTTTTACCCGATCCAGCGCCCGCTAATACTAAGCAGGGGCCAGAAACATACTTCACGGCTTCATCTTGTCTTGGGTTCAGTTTCATTTGATTCTCAGTTTGGTCTAGAGGGGCGAATTCAATTGCGCGCCTATAATAATGCTGCAACAGCACGAATGCTACGTTCTCTTATACAAGATTTTTACGCTGATTATGTAAAACTTTGTTGCACATGTGTGTGGTTATTAGGCTATAATGAATGAACGTTCATTCATTGGTGATTGAAATATGACAACTCATGCACCTCGGGATAAACGCCAGCAAATACTTTCTGCAGCTGAAAAGCTAATTGCAGAGGTCGGTTTCCAAGGCCTTTCAATGCAAAAATTAGCCAAAGAAGCAGGAGTAGCTGCAGGCACTATCTATCGCTACTTCGATGATAAAGAGCACTTGATAGAAGATGTTCGAATGCTCGTGACTCAAAGAGTAGCTGATGCTGTTCAAGATGGGGTTAATGATTCGGATCCAATTAAGCAACGCTACCGTACTATGTGGTTGAACATATGGAACTTAGCAGGAACGAATTTAGCCGCAATAAAAAATAGGGTTCAGTATGACTCTCTACCCATCACAAATAGCCTAAACTTCAGGGAACTAGAACGTAAAATGTTTGCCCAAGTTGAGCTGCTATTTAATGAGGGGAAAGAACAAGGATTGTTTAAACCACTTAACAATGAAGTATTAGGTGGATTGAGCTTAGCGGCTAGTGTTTCTCTAGCACGCAAGCATTCTTTAGGATTTTACCAACTTGATGAGGCAGAACTAGAATCTGCAATCGAAGCTAGTTGGGACGCAATAATTAAACACTAGATCGGAGTTTTGACCATAATGAAAAAGTGGACTTTCTTCATGTTACTCATCGCTGTACTACTTTTCGGCAGCGTTATTGGGTTTAACATGTTCAAACAACAAAAAATTGCTGAGTATATGGCCAACCGCCCTGAACCAGAGTTTCCAGTAACGGTAACTGAAGTTCAGCCGATCGACTGGGTTCCAGTGATTGAAGCTATCGGCTTCATCGAACCTAACCAAGGTGTGACACTAGCGAACGAAACCAGCGGTGTTATTGACCAAATCTCTTTTGGTTCTGGTACTGATGTTAAAAATGACCAGCTTCTTGTTCGTCTTGATTCTGGCGTAGAAAAGGCAAACCTAAAGAGTTCTGAAGCTCGTTTGCCTGCTGCGAAAGCAAAATACAAGCGTTACCAAGGTCTATTCAAGAAAGGTTCTATCTCTAAAGAAGCGTACGATGAAGCAGAAGCGAACTACTTCTCTCTATCTGCTGACATTGAAAGCCTAAAAGCATCGATCGAGCGCCGTGAAATTCGCGCTCCTTTCGATGGCAAAGTGGGTATTCGTAACGTGTACCTAGGTCAATATTTGCAATCAGGTACAGATATCGTTCGTTTAGAAGATACCAGCGTGATGCGCCTACGCTTTACTGTATCTCAAACAGATATCTCTCGTATCAATGTTGGTCAGGCTATCGACATCTTTGTTGATGCTTACCCAGAGACACCGTTTGAAGGCTCTATCAGTGCAATCGAACCCGCAGTAAGTATCCAAAGTGGTCTTATTCAAGTTCAGGCAGACATTCCAAACAATGATGGCAAGCTTCGTAGCGGTATGTTCGCTCGCGCTAACATCATTCTGCCTAAACTAGAGAACCAAGTAACTCTGCCTCAAACAGCGATTACTTTCACTCTATACGGTGACAATGTTTACATCCTGACTGAAGAAGACGGCGTTCAACGTGTTGCTCAACATGTTGTAAAAGTAGGTGAGCGTACAGCTGATATTGCACACATCCTTGAAGGCGTTAAAGCCGGCGATACGGTTGTAACTTCTGGCCAAGTACGTCTAAGTAACGGTGCCAAAGTTAAGGTTGTTGAAAGTGATGCAATCACTCCACCTGCTGAAACACCTAAGCTGTAACCGGAGGCACAATGCGCTTTACTGATGTTTTTATTAAACGTCCAGTTCTAGCGGTATCCATCAGCTTTTTGATTGCGCTGCTTGGCTTACAAGCAATCTTCAAAATGCAGGTGCGTGAATACCCTGAAATGACGAATACCGTAGTAACCGTAACAACGAGTTACTACGGTGCAAGTGCCGATCTTATCCAAGGCTTTATCACCCAGCCCCTCGAACAGGCTGTGGCCCAAGCAGATAACATCGACTATATGACTTCTTCTTCTGTACTTGGTAGTTCTACTATTACTGTGAACATGAAGTTGAACACCGACCCGAATGCAGCGCTGTCTGACATACTGGCCAAGACTAACTCGGTACGTTCTCAGCTTCCTAAAGAGGCCGAAGATCCAACCGTAACCATGTCTACCGGTTCAACGACAGCGGTACTCTACATTGGCTTTACCAGTGATGAGTTGGTGTCGAGCCAAATTACCGACTATCTAGAGCGTGTAATCAACCCGCAACTATTCACGGTAAATGGTGTATCTAAAGTTGACCTATATGGTGGTATGAAATACGCACTGCGCGTGTGGCTAGACCCATCAAAAATGGCGGCGGTAAACCTAACCGCAACTGACGTTATGGCGGTATTGGATGCGAACAACTACCAATCAGCTACGGGTCAAGCAACGGGTGAATTTGTTCTTTATAACGGCAGTGCCGACACGCAAGTTTCGAACACTGAAGAGTTAGAGAACTTAGTCGTTAGAAGTGGTGAAGGTGAGATTATTCGTCTGTCTGACATCGCTAAGGTTTCTCTAGAGAAAAGCCACGACGTCTACCGTGCAAGTGCGAACGGTCAGGAAGCGGTTGTTGCAGCAATTAATGCGGCACCAAGTGCGAACCCAATCAACATCGCTGCAGATGTACTTGAGCTTCTTCCTCAACTAGAGAAGAACCTACCAAGCAACATCTCTATGAACGTAATGTACGATTCAACCATTGCGATTAACGAATCAATTCAAGAGGTTATTAAGACCATTCTTGAAGCGGCATTAATCGTATTGATCGTAATTACCTTGTTCCTAGGTTCATTCCGAGCGGTACTGATCCCTATCGTTACTATCCCACTGTCTTTGATTGGTGTGGCAATGGTAATGCAGGCAATGGGCTTCTCTTGGAACCTGATGACGCTACTGGCAATGGTACTCGCCATCGGTCTGGTAGTAGATGATGCAATCGTAGTACTTGAGAACGTCGACAGGCATATCAAGCTCGGAGAGTCCCCTTTCCGCGCGGCGATCATCGGTACTCGTGAAATTGCGGTGCCTGTTATCGCAATGACACTAACGCTAGGTGCGGTATACGCGCCAATCGCAATGATGGGTGGTATCACGGGCTCGCTATTTAAAGAGTTCGCATTAACCCTAGCCGGTTCTGTATTTGTATCGGGTATCGTGGCACTTACGCTATCGCCAATGATGTGTTCAAAAATGCTAAAAGCTCACGCTGAGCCGAGCAAATTTGAGCAGAAAGTTCATAGCGTTTTGGATGGCATGACTAACCGTTACGAACGTATGCTTGGCGCGGTTATGAATCACCGCCCAGTGTTCATTGGCTTTGCTGTTATCGTATTTGCAAGCTTACCGATGCTGTTTAAGTTCATCCCTAGTGAATTAGCACCTTCAGAAGATAAAGGTGTAATCATGCTGATGGGTACTGCACCATCTAATGCGAACTTAGACTTCATGCAAAATACCATGAACGACGTAAACAAGATTCTGTCTGATCAGCCAGAAGTCGCTTACGCACAGGTATTTACAGGTGTGCCTAATGCAAACCAAGCGTTTGGTATTGCATCTATGGTGCCTTGGAGTGAGCGTGAAGCAAGTCAATCTGAGGTAGCAAACCGCGTTGGTGGTTTAGTGAAAGATGTGCCTGGAATGGCAGTAACAGCCTTCCAAATGCCAGAACTACCAGGTGCGGGTTCAGGTCTTCCAATTCAGTTTGTTATAACAACACCAAACAGTTTTGAGAGCTTGTTCCAGATCACCACTGACATCTTGACTGATGTAGCGACAAACCCACTGTTCGTATACTCGGATCTCGATCTAAACTATGACTCAGCAACGATGAAAGTACACATCGACAAGGATAAAGCGGGCGCATACGGTGTGACCATGCAAGATATCGGTATCACGCTAGGTACTATGATGTCAGATGGCTACGTAAACCGTATCGACTTGAATGGTCGTTCTTACGAGGTTATCCCTCAAGTTGAACGTAAATTCCGTTTGAACCCAGAATCGATGAATAACTACTACGTACGAGCTGCGGACGGTAATGCTGTACCACTAGGAAGTTTGATCACGATTGATGTTGTGGCAGAGCCTCGCTCTCTTCCTCACTTCAACCAATTGAACTCAGCTACGATTGGCGCAGTACCAGCTCCAGGCGCTGCAATGGGTGATGCAATTGCATGGTTTGAAGACACGGCGGCGAATAAGCTCCCAAGTGGCTACAACCACGATTACATGGGTGAAGCACGCCAATACGTAACTGAAGGTAGCGCACTTTACGCGACCTTTGGTCTAGCACTGGCTATCATCTTCTTGGTATTGGCGATTCAATTCGAATCCCTGAAAGATCCATTAGTTATCATGGTATCTGTACCACTGGCGATCTGTGGTGCCCTAATCGCTCTGGCTTGGGGTGCGGCAACGATGAACATCTACTCGCAAGTAGGTTTGATCACCTTGGTCGGCCTAATTACCAAGCACGGTATCTTGATCTGTGAAGTTGCAAAAGAAGAACAGTTGCATCATCACAAAACTCGTATCGAAGCAGTAATGGAAGCTGCGAAGGTTCGTCTTCGTCCAATCCTGATGACAACGGCTGCGATGATCGCGGGTCTAATCCCACTGATGTACGCAAGTGGTGCGGGTGCAGCTCAGCGTTTCAGTATTGGTATCGTAATCGTTGCAGGTCTAGCGATTGGTACTATCTTCACACTATTTGTACTGCCAGTGATTTACAGCTACTTGGCTGAAAAACACAAACCTCTACCTGTATTTGTTGAAGACAAAGACCTAGAAAAGCTAGCTCGCGTCGATGAAGCAAAAGCAGCGCACAGAGAATTAGCTGATAATAAGTAATCACTAAGTCGTAATAACAATAAAAAGGCTACTTCGGTGGCCTTTTTTTGTACGCCATAGGCGACATCTCAAGTGTGATTAAATAGAATAGTGGTAAATATTCAGGAGTTTTAATTGATATGTTTGATCCAAAAAAACTAGAGCAGATTGCTAAGCAGATCCACGATTCTATGCCTCAACCAGTAAAAGAGCTTGGTTCAGACGTAGATCAAAAAGTTCGCCAAGTTATCCAAGGCCAACTAAACAAGCTAGACGTTGTGAGCCGTGAAGAGTTTGATGTTCAAACACAAGTACTACTGCGCACTCGCCAAAAGCTGACTGAAATGGAACAAAAGCTAGCGGACTTAGAAGCAAAGATTGCCGACAAGTAAGCGTAAAGCAAGAAAACTGAAAGGGTTGGTGTGAAAACACCAACCCTTTTGTATTTCTGAAGATCAATCAAGAACTGCAAGTCGACGAAGACCTATCAAGAATGTTCATTCAATTGACTTATAAGGCAATGTTCCTAAAAGCAAAAAGGCTTGGTCAACGGCGACCAAGCCTTTTTATTAGATGTTGTGTTGCTTATTTATAACTCCAACCAGTAAGGAGCTAGTGATACTGCTTCGCTTTTTCTGCAAATTTGTCAGTATCTAAGAGACTCATTAACCGCCTACAGCGATACGCTTCATGTCGCTCATGTAGCTACGTAGCTCTTCACCAATGTACTCTACAGGGTGGTTACGGATAGCTTCGTTTACTTCAATTAGCTTAGCGTTATCAACTTGGTTAGATGTTTCACCTAGACCACGGCCGATTACGTCTGTCGCTACTGAAGGCATGAACTTCTCACGTAGTAGTGGTGTTGCTACGTTAGCGAATAGGTAGTTACCGTACTCAGCAGTATCAGAGATTACAACGTTCATTTCGTAGAGGCGCTTACGAGCAACTGTGTTTGCGATTAGTGGAAGCTCATGTAGAGATTCGTAGTAAGCAGACTCATCAATGATGCCAGATGCCGTCATAGCTTCGAATGCTAGCTCAACACCAGCACGAACCATAGCAACCATTAGGATACCGTTGTCGAAGTACTCTTGCTCTGAGATTTCTACGTCAGAAGCTGGGTAGTTTTCGAATGCCGTTTCGCCTGTCTCTTCACGCCAGCCTAGTAGGTTCACGTCATCGTTCGCCCAGTCAGCCATCATTGTGCTAGAGAAGTGACCAGAGATGATGTCATCCATGTGCTTGTTGTAAAGCGGACGCATTAGGTCTTTAAGCTCTTCAGAAAGCTCAAACGCTTTAACTTTAGCTGGGTTAGATAGGCGGTCCATCATGTGAGTTACGCCACCAAACTTCAGTGCTTCAGTGATCGTTTCCCAACCGTATTGTAGAAGTTTGCCTGCGTAGCCCGGTTCGATGCCATCAGCAATCATCTTCTCGTACGATACGATAGAACCTGCTTGTAGCATGCCACAAAGGATAGTTTGCTCGCCCATAAGGTCAGATTTAACTTCCGCTACGAAAGAAGACTCTAGGCAACCAGCACGGTGACCACCAGTACCTGCAGCCCAAGCTTTAGCGATATCCCAACCTTCGCCTTTAGGGTCATTTTCTGGGTGAACAGCGATCAATGTTGGTACACCAAAGCCACGCTTGTACTCTTCGCGAACTTCAGAACCTGGACATTTAGGTGCAACCATTACAACCGTAAGATCATCACGTAGTTGCATGCCTTCTTCAACAACGTTAAAGCCGTGAGAGTAACCAAGAGCAGCACCTTGCTTCATTAGAGGCATTACTGTTTCAACAACGTTTGTGTGTTGCTTATCAGGAGTAAGATTGATTACTAGGTCTGCTTGAGGGATTAGCGTTTCGTAGCTACCCACAACAAAGCCGTTTTCATCAGCATTTTTGAATGATTGACGCTTTTCATCAATTGCTGCTTGGCGTAGAGCGTAAGATACGTCTAGACCAGAATCACGCATGTTTAGACCTTGGTTTAGGCCTTGAGCACCACAACCAACAATTACGATTTTCTTACCTTCAAGATACTCAGCTTCTGTCGCGAATTCTTCACGATCCATAAAGCGGCAACGACCTAATTGGTCAAGTTGTTCACGAAGGTTTAATGTATTGAAATAGTTAGCCATTCTAGGGCACTCCTTTAAAAATAAGTCCGTAAGGTCGATATCTCTCTATCGAATGACTTCATACTAAAACAGACACTCCGTTGCTGAAAGTGATATATTCACAATTAGTTATTGCAATAAATGCAACATGGAAACGTTCGCAAAACATGAACATAAAATCTCTACAATTATTTATACATTTATGTGATAGCAAGAGTTTCAGCAAAACTGCTGCAGCTATGCACGTCAGTCCTTCTGCGCTGAGCCGTCAGGTGCAAAAGCTTGAAGAGGAAACAGGACAAGAACTGCTAATCAGAGACAACCGCAGTGTTGATCTTACCCCAGCAGGAAAACACCTATTGCCTGTAGCATTGAGCATCGTGGGAGAGTGGCAGCAATATAACCTTCACCTGAAGGGCGGAGAGCAAGAACTTAAAGGTGAGATCCGTATATTTTGTTCAGTAACGGCTAGCTACAGTCACCTACCTGAACTCATAACCGAATTTAGGGCTATTCATCCGTATATTGAATTTAAGCTCTCTACTGGCGATCCAGCCCAATCTATCGATAAAATATTGAATGATGAGGCGGATATCGCGATCTCAGCGAAGCCAGACATCCTGCCTTCAAGGTTAGAGTTCGAGACCATCAGCGATATTCCACTGTCAGTCATCATTCCATCTGGCGTGAGTAGCTTTAGTCAGCAACTGCAATCAGATAAGCCCAACTGGAATGAAGTACCCTTTATCATCCCGGAAGCAGGGACAGCCCGAGAACGAGCAAACGCATGGTTCAAAAAGATGAAGATAAAACCGAACATTTATGCTCAAGTTTCAGGCCATGAAGCAATCGTCAGTATGGTTGCTCTTGGTTGTGGAGTGGGTATTGCACCAGATGTCGTCATCAACAACAGTCCTGTACGAGACAAAGTAGACCGCTTAAAGATAGAGCCAATCAAACCATTTGAGTTAGGTGTGTGTTGTAAGCGCTCTCAACTTGAGAACCCACTGATTAGAGCGTTTTGGCAAGTAGCCGAAGGAAAATATCTCCCTGACTAGTTAACTTTAGGTATGCTGGTTAAGAGAATAATAGAGAGAGCACGTCAGTGCTCTTTTTTGCTTTTCTAAACAGCAGATATGAAAAAGCCCGCTGATTTCTCAGCGGGCTTTTCAATGGTGGTGGAGGGATAGGGATTTGAACCCTAGAACCGCTATTAACGGTTGCCG
>NZ_JAPHPW010000069.1 GCF_026241515.1 Vibrio sp. 14G-20 | reverse complement strand
CTAAGTTTATCAACGGTTACAGATGGAGAAGTACTCCCGAACTTACTGAAACAAACACGCCGAAGTATCCTTGAGGTGTCTGGTGATGGCGCTTACGACACAAGAGCATGTCACGCTGCAATTAAGATTAAGGGAGCCATTGCTCTTGTTCCCCCACGAGAAGGGGCAGCCTTTTGGGAGCGTGGTCACCCTCGAAATCTCGCCGTGGGTTGCCAGAAGTTATACGGCTCAAATAAGTATTGGAAAGAGCGGTATGGATACCACAAACGCTCATTGTCAGAAACAGCGATGTATCGAGTTAAACAGTTGCTAGGAGGACGATTGAGCTTAAGAAATTACAATGCACAGGTGGGTGAAACTTACGCGATGATAAAAGCGTTGAACAAGCTCACTGGGTTAGGTATGCCTGAAACTTGTCGTATTGACTAAGAAAGACACGAAATGGGGCTGCTCTGCCTCTAAACTGAATTACGCAACAAAGCC
>NZ_JAPHPW010000068.1 GCF_026241515.1 Vibrio sp. 14G-20 | reverse complement strand
TCTCAATCGATGGCACACAGTTTAGAACTCACGATAACCCAAGCTTAGCTGAGCACTATCAGTATGTTTACTACCGAAAAGACAGGCACACTGAGTACCCAATCGTTCGAATGTGCGCACTCACATCACTACGGAGTCGCCTTATTCATGATGTGGCTTTTGGGGAAAGTTCTAAAGGTGAAATCAGCTATGCAAAAGATTTAATTTCATCAGCAGTTCCGAATTCATTGACCATTTTTGATCGTTGCTACTTGAGCGCAGAGCTTATGCTTAACTGGCAACAAGAGCATGGAACAAGCCACTGGATGACGCCAATAAAGTCGAATGTGAAATATGAAATCATCGAGCAGCTCGATGATGATGGGCGAGATCTGATTGTGGATATGAAAGTATCTCCCCAGGCTAGAAAGCAAGACCCAAGTCTCCCAGAAACGTGGAAAGCTAGGCTAGCTCTATATCCCGATGACGTTGAACAACAACCCAATCATATACAAGGGCTGCTGACTTCTCTAA
>NZ_JAPHPW010000067.1 GCF_026241515.1 Vibrio sp. 14G-20 | reverse complement strand
GACCAATCAGAGTCCACTCGCCACCGGAAACTATCGCTGTATAATTTTCTGACTTACCATCAACATCGGTGATGGTGATTGACACTGTTTGGCCATCTTCAACATTGGTCACCGAGCCAACCAATGCGCCATTGATGACCTCGGCAGAGTTGTAATACTCGTCACCAAAGCCATCAAAATCGACACTGATGTCCGCCAGTGTATCTTTGACGATAATATCGCTAGAAGTAGCAGTATTACCGGCAACGTCCATAACCGTTGCTTCTAATGTTAGCGTGCCTTCAGCAAAACCTGAGTAATTCTGCCCCGTCAGGGTCCATTCGCCACCAGAAACTATCGCGGTATAATTTTCTGACTTACCATCGGCATCAGTGATGGTGATTGATATTGTCTGGCCATCTTCAACATTGGTCACCGTACCAACCAATGCGCCATTACTCACCTCTGCAGAGTTGTAATATTCATCACCAAAACCATCGAAATTGACACTGATGTCCGCCAGCGTGTCTTTAACGA
>NZ_JAPHPW010000066.1 GCF_026241515.1 Vibrio sp. 14G-20 | reverse complement strand
TATCTTCGTATAAGGAGGTGATCCAGCCCCAGGTTCCCCTAGGGCTACCTTGTTACGACTTCACCCCAGTCATGAACCACAAAGTGGTGAGCGTCCTCCCCGAAAGGTTAAACTACCCACTTCTTTTGCAGCCCACTCCCATGGTGTGACGGGCGGTGTGTACAAGGCCCGGGAACGTATTCACCGTGACATTCTGATTCACGATTACTAGCGATTCCGACTTCATGGAGTCGAGTTGCAGACTCCAATCCGGACTACGACGCACTTTTTGGGATTCGCTCACTATCGCTAGCTTGCTGCCCTCTGTATGCGCCATTGTAGCACGTGTGTAGCCCTACTCGTAAGGGCCATGATGACTTGACGTCGTCCCCACCTTCCTCCGGTTTATCACCGGCAGTCTCCCTGGAGTTCCCGACATTACTCGCTGGCAAACAAGGATAAGGGTTGCGCTCGTTGCGGGACTTAACCCAACATTTCACAACACGAGCTGACGACAGCCATGCAGCACCTGTCTCAGAG
>NZ_JAPHPW010000065.1 GCF_026241515.1 Vibrio sp. 14G-20 | reverse complement strand
TGCTCAGCTAAGCTTGGGTTATCGTGAGTTCTAAACTGTGTGCCATCGATTGAGAATAGGCTCAAACCATTCCATTTATCACCCGCATCTTCCGACTGTGTCCAGTGCTTTGCTGTGATTGAGAATAATGACTTTAAAGGCTTAGCGGTGAGGCGTTTTCTTGCCTGAGGAATTGCACTAGGTGCAATTGTTTCACCCAATGAATTAGACAATTTGAGGTCGAGTTTATCTAGTACATCAGTAATCGGTCTATCTCGATATAGACCAATACCAACGACTAACCATACAACAAGTTCGGCAGGTAACTTTCTACGGCGCATACTCGCTTTGTTCGTTTCAGATAAAGCTTGGTTTATCCAATCTAGCGGGAGGTCTTTTTGGAACAAAGAAAGAGATTCTGGATTAGCAAAATCGTCAACATCGATTAACCAGTGTGACAGCATAAAAAAATACCCTTAAACAAAAGTGCTTAAGGGTATTGTTAACCATCTGTAGGATCGTTCAACTGATCAGGAAAATGCTTAAATGATCAGTGTTA
>NZ_JAPHPW010000064.1 GCF_026241515.1 Vibrio sp. 14G-20 | reverse complement strand
TAACAAGGTAGCCCTAGGGGAACCTGGGGCTGGATCACCTCCTTATACGAAGATACTCACGATAAGTGTCCACACAGATTGATATGTTTAAACAGTTAAGAGTAACCTATGTCCCGTTCGTCTAGAGGCCTAGGACACCGCCCTTTCACGGCGGTAACAGGGGTTCGACTCCCCTACGGGATACCATCTTTAAGCACATTTATTTAAGTGTTTTTAAAAATGGTTCATTTATTGAATCAAGCTCTTTAACAATTTGGAAAGCTGACTGATTTGATTACTTACGAGTAATTCAAATCAAATTTAAAAGTTCTCAATGTTTATCTTTCATTAGATAAACACAACAAACACATTCAAGTGTCTTGTATTCGAATCAAACTTTAGTTTGATTCACAATTGAGTCCGGCAAACAGTCATTGAGAATTAACCCTTCTTAATGACAACCAAAAACCTTGGTTAGTTGCCATACGTTTATTTGTCTTCACTTTTTAAAGTGAAAGCAAATAGAAACCCTTTCGGGTTGTATGGTTAAGTGACTAAGCGTACACGGTGGATGCCTTGGCA
>NZ_JAPHPW010000063.1 GCF_026241515.1 Vibrio sp. 14G-20 | reverse complement strand
CCATATTTAAGGCTCTAGCAGAAATGCTAGAGCCTTTTTGCTTTCTGAATCTAATTTACATACGCCATTAGCAAAGCAGCGGATTTTCCGACTTACCAAAACAGCGTGTGTTGGGAGTTCGAACCTCCCCACCCCTACCATATTTAAGTCTCTAGACTGCGCGCCCAGGTAGAATTACTATGCCTGTCACCTTTAACGTAACGCTAGAAATATTAAGTGTTCCTCTAGCTACACCTATTTAATCGAACCGCTTTAATACCTACTTAGTACAATCTTGTCGCATTTAAGTACTTAGTTGAAAACTAGAGCTTCCTGTTCAACACTCACCAAGCTCCGAAGTTTCCGCTAACGACAAAATCAATTACTGCTAGACGTTGAGTCTCATTATTTTTATTTCAATCATCGGATGCTGAAGCCTTGCGAGTTATGCTTATACAACTGAAGATTGGTCTATTGGGAGACTCGCTAGTACGTAGAAGAAAGGGTTTTTTACATGGTTTCAATTCCAGTGAAATTTCTGGCTAAGATCGCTATCGCTGTTTACATGTCGTCTTTATCAGGATTAAACATCCTTTGCCTTCACTTTGGTACTAACCAAATCCAGTGTTCAATCTACATAAGGTTTTTGATTACTCTAATAATAGTGCATCAAATGTCGAGATACGATCGATGTGTAACATATACCTTTCAGCTTGAGCGTCAGTTAGGAAATTGGTGAATCTGACTTTCATCAGACACAAAAATGTATGGTCCGCCCCGTTATTGCAACTACAATTGAGTAATAAC
>NZ_JAPHPW010000061.1 GCF_026241515.1 Vibrio sp. 14G-20 | reverse complement strand
CACCTTCAACGGCTTACAGAACGCTCCCCTACCCCACATACCCTAAGGTACGTAGCCGCAGCTTCGGTGTATAGCTTAGCCCCGTTACATCTTCCGCGCAGGCCGACTCGACCAGTGAGCTATTACGCTTTCTTTAAATGATGGCTGCTTCTAAGCCAACATCCTGGCTGTCTGAGCCTTCCCACATCGTTTCCCACTTAGCTATACTTTGGGACCTTAGCTGGCGGTCTGGGTTGTTTCCCTCTCCACGACGGACGTTAGCACCCGCCGTGTGTCTCCCGGATAGTACTTACTGGTATTCGGAGTTTGCAAAGGGTTGGTAAGTCGGGATGACCCCCTAGCCTTAACAGTGCTCTACCCCCAGTAGTATTCGTCCGAGGCGCTACCTAAATAGCTTTCGGGGAGAACCAGCTATCTCCAGGTTTGATTGGCCTTTCACCCCTAGCCACAAGTCATCCGCTAATTTTTCAACATTAGTCGGTTCGGTCCTCCAGTTGATGTTACTCAACCTTCAACCTGCCCATGGCTAGATCACCTGGTTTCGGGTCTAATCCTAGCAACTGTACGCCCAGTTAAGACTCGGTTTCCCTACGGCTCCCCTAAACGGTTAACCTTGCTACTAAAATTAAGTCGCTGACCCATTATACAAAAGGTACGCAGTCACACCACGAA
This sequence comes from Vibrio sp. 14G-20, assembly GCF_026241515.1. Taxonomy (GTDB): domain Bacteria; phylum Pseudomonadota; class Gammaproteobacteria; order Enterobacterales; family Vibrionaceae; genus Vibrio. The sequence goes on along the minus strand of NZ_JAPHPW010000061.1, from coordinate 186 downwards.
GGTGCTCCTACTGCTTGTACGTACACGGTTTCAGGTTCTATTTCACTCCCCTCACAGGGGTTCTTTTCGCCTTTCCCTCACGGTACTGGTTCACTATCGGTCAGTCAGTAGTATTTAGCCTTGGAGGATGGTCCCCCCATATTCAGACAGGATATCACGTGTCCCGCCCTACTCGTTTTCACTGAT
>NZ_JAPHPW010000060.1 GCF_026241515.1 Vibrio sp. 14G-20 | reverse complement strand
AGTTATACGATATCGCCAAAGTCTTTGGCGATATTTACGGCTGCTATATTGGCAGCCTTGATCTGAATTGAACATCACGTTCTTCGGACATCCTCGTTGCTCCCAGGCCATCTCCAAAGCTTTAGATACTAATTCAGTATCGGGCTTATCGGATAAAGACCACCCCACAACGCGTCGGCTAAATAGGTCAAGCACTACCGCTAAATAGGTCCACTTCGAACCTGACCAAATATAAGTAATATCGCCACACCAAACACGATTCGGAGTACTGACAGAAAACTCACGCTTCAGTAGATTTGGAATATCTGGCCTTTCTACTTTTGCATGTCTATATCGATGCGAACCTGGCTGTTTACTCATTAAATCAGCTTCACGCATTATCTGGCGAACCTTGAATCGTCCGGCTTTTATGCCTTCTTCGCTCAGCATCGAGACAAGAGTACGGCTGCCAGCAGAGCCTCGACTCATGTTGAAGAGTTCTTTAATTTGGCTAGCTAGACGAATGCGACTGGCATCCGGCTTGCGTTGCTTAAACTCGTAGTAACAAGACGAAGCTACGTTGAACAGTTCGCAAAGCATTTTGACCGATTCATGCTCCCTCAACTTGTCTATTAACGAGAACGTTCGAGTTCGTCCGACATTAAGAGAGTGGTGGCCTTTTTTAATATGGATTTTTCTCGTTCTAGCCGGTTAATCCGGGCTTCTAACTCTTGGATTTTCTTTTGCTCAGGCGTGAGGGCTTTAGCCGTTGGAGCCATCCCACCTCGCTCAACTTTGAGTTGGTCGACCCATCGCCGTAAAGCCGTTTCACCTACGCCCATAGAGTTAGCTGCTTCAGGTATGGAGTACCCTTGATCAAGAACCAAACTT
>NZ_JAPHPW010000005.1 GCF_026241515.1 Vibrio sp. 14G-20 | reverse complement strand
AACGATTATATTGGGAAAACTCTAAAACCGTGGCCAATTTTAGTTGACCACTACATTAACAGCAGTTCGCTTTTATCAAAGAGCCACTTTCCTTGCACATCAAAATGGTGTGTCTTGCCATCTATTTCGCAGCTGACTTCTTCTAATATCTCTCGGCCTTTACGCACGGTAAACAGCCATTGTGCTGCTGTCTCTTCACTCGAAACGAAGTCGGATAGGGTGCTAAACGGTGAGCCGTAGTTGTGAAAAAATGCGGAGTTAGCACTCACTATGCTTCCCGATTTATTAAATAGAAGGGAGAGGTTTGCACCATCAGAGCAAGCGAGATCGTGCTTTAAACTTCCTTCTTCAGCGACGACTTGTACCAGCATGCCAGTTCGACCGTCTGGCAGTGGGATTCCAGAAAACAGACACAATGCACGCTTCGAAATGTAGTTGGGAGTGAAGTTCCACCATGTCTTGATGCTTTCGTTGCGTAGAAATTGCCTTTGGTACTCTTCCAATGTCGCTTCGATTGCTTTTGACATCTCGACACTAAAGTCGCGAGATGTCAGCTCAAATAGAGATTCAGACTCCCACAGAGGAAGGGCGCTGCTGTTTGCCCAAGTTATTCTCTTATTATCAATGTCATATATCCAAATTGGACACTGGAGATGCTCGAAGGGTTGATAACTTGTCATCATATTGAACTCGGTGAACTGATATTTTGGTCGAACAGCGACCACCGAAATCGTGTGTTCGGTCGTCGCGTCTCAAATTGAATTCTGGCCTTTAAGCGCATTAAGAAGCTGTTTTGAAGAACCGTAATGATCTACAGAACAATAAAGTGCTTAAGCACAGCAAAGTGCCACAGAAGAAACAGCGTGTTAAAGGTTCAGTGAGCGGATGATTTTGGTCACTTTACCTTCAGGGGTACTTTCGATGACATAGCCTTTCTTATCATCAAAAATCTCTCCGTCGATGAAGTGCCAACCATTTGGTTTTTGGATGATCTCTTTAGGAAAGTTCTCATCAAACATAGAGTGGTTTGGATAGACAGTTTCGATAGCTTCAAATAATAGCTGTGCTTCATCTTGATTGGTCACCACGAAGTCTTCTTTCAGGCACATCGTCAATTCAGGTAGAGGTTGAGTGGTGAAGGGTTCTGTCATCGAGCCCAATACACCGTTATGTGCGTAAAAGCGGTATGAGCCAGAACTACTCTCGCTTCCGTCTGGTGACTTAATGTAAGGCGTTGCACTGTAGAACTCACAGTTGAAGACCATCTTTTGAATAATGCTGCTTTGTGGCGTGACCTGAATGTCTATCCAAGAACTGACTTGCGCTTGAATTTGGTTCACCATTTCTTGTTTATTGGTGTCTGCCATGACTGGTGTTGAAACTAAAGCGGTGGCGGTCAGTAACAGTGAAAGCGTTTTATTCATCTTAAAATGGGCCCTATGGAAGTGATTATTGCGTAATATTGAGTCTATTCATTAGTTGCATGAATATTACTTTAAGAAGGTACTGCTTAACAGGATCTACCTCACGATGAAAAATGGAAAGCTCTGAGTCTGGGTCTAGGTAATCGATTACCTTTACTTGTAAGTCTATTTTTTTAAATTTTTAATCTGGTAAAGTTTGGATTTTCAGTGCTATTAACTGTTATGTTATTGGTGTATGGGTAGTTGGTTTGATTGGGTTTTGTAAACACCTCAAATGTAAGTACGCGTAAGAAAATAAAGCAAATGTAAGCGGGTGGTAGGCGATGAAAACACAGCAAATAATGTGTACTGAAGGAGGTAACCTTGATAAACCAAGGCGCACTGGTTGTTGCTTCTCTATTTTGTAAACGTGTATGTACAAAAGTGATTACTATGTTTTGCGTACGGTAAATGTAGGGCTCTGATCGCAATATTGATGATCTATGACCAGTATATATACTGCCCTCGCTTTTAATAAATACTGGTGATATGAATGTCGAAAACCAAAGTGCTCATTGTTGAAGATGACCAAGAGATAGCTCGTTTAACGACGCTTTACCTCGAAGCCGAAGGTTACAATGTTAGCGTTGTTCATGAAGGAAACTTGGCACTTGAAGCGATCCGAAGTATTGAACCTGATTTAGTGCTGTTGGACTTGATGCTCCCAGGCATGAGCGGCGCGCAGATTTGCCGTCAAGCCCGTGAGTTTTACAATGGAATGATCTTAGTGCTCACGGCCTCTGCCGATGAAATGAGTGAGGTCAGCTTATTTAAGTTTGGCGCGGACGATTACGTTGCCAAGCCGATTCGTGGCCATGCCTTATTAGCACGAATTGAAGCGTTATTGCGTCGAGCCACTCCCGTAACAACTACCCAAGAAACCACGGCTGAAAAACAGTGCGATATTGTAATCAACAGCTCTGCTCAAAGTGCCACGCTCTATGGCCAAAACCTCAAGCTTACTTCTGCTGAATTTGAAATCTTAAACCTTCTCGTTAATAACATCTGTCAGGTCGTGACTCGAGACCAGTGCTGTCAGCTATTTAGAGGGATTGATTACGCGTTTAATGATCGCTCGATTGATATGCGCGTGTCTGGGTTACGCCGAAAGCTGCGCATTCACGCAAAAGACAAACAGTTGATTCGTACGGTTCGCAACAAGGGGTATATGCTGGTTGCGTAAGTCTATTGCTACGAAGCTTCGCTCGGTTTCGATGTTTGCTCGCTTATACCTTGGGATTGTGACTGGGATGTCGGCAACGATATTTTTGTTTTTGAACCTTGGTGAAGGGCACATGCGACGCACCGAGATCGAAACCTTCCTCAATGATGGCATCTACTTTGCGGAGCAGTATGTTCGTCAACACAATCAAGAAAACTCACTCTATAAAGAGCTCGATAGAACAGGCTACCAACAATTTTATATCTTCAATTTACGCCTGTTGGAGAATTGGTCGGGCGAGGCGCCTTGCCAACAATGTGAGTTATACACAACCTTAAACGGTGTGCCGATATATCTAAGTGATGACAACCTCTATTCGGCCGTGTTTCAGTTACCAAACTCTAAATTTAGTTTTGGGTTCAGTGAGGTAGGGGACTTTTTCTCTCCTGACATTGAGTGGTATGAAGATTCAGAACGACACTTTTTGTTAGGGCTGTTGTTGGCTGTGATCGTAGCGATTGGAGCAAGTGTTTACTTACCTGTGAGGCGTTTTCAAGAAAGAATAGAGTTGCTTGTCGAGAAGCAGAAGCAATTTGGTAAGGGCAAGCTCAGTACTCGATCTGACATGGACGACATCCATCCTGTTTCTGATTTGGCCAGCAGTTTTAACTTCATGGCTGAAGAGATCGAAAGCAAAGTAAAACAAAGTCATATTTTCGCTCAAGCTATCCCACACGAAGTGAGAACTCCGTTAAGTCGTATTCAACTGGCGACCGATATCCTAAGAAGGGGAGCGCCCGATAATCATCAGGTTCTTTTCGATGACATTGATACCTACATTGAGGATATCAACGAGCTCACGTCAGAAATCATCATGCTGTCGAAGTTGAACGTCATGGATAACTCTTTCTTTGAGCTCGTTAAAGTGACCTCCGATCTTCGTGAGTATTGCCTAGACCGAATTCGTTACTCGAAACTAGAGAATGTCACCTTTGAATCTAAGGTACAGCTAGAGTGCAAGATTAAATGTGACTGTTCAATGGCGCGTTTGGTGTTCGATAACGTTCTCAAGAATGCTGGTAATTACACACAAGACCAAGTGTGGATGACGTTAGATGAAAACTCAGAAAACTGGCTGGTAGTGATTGAAGACAATGGTTCTGGAATACCGGAGAATAAGCGTGATGAGGTATTTCTACCGTTCTCTCGATTAGATTCAAGCAGAACGTCGACCACCGGTGGATTGGGGTTAGGCCTCGCGATTGCTCTATCGGCGACTAAAAAGCTTTCTTGGGATATCAAAATCGACGACAGCAACTATGGTGGCGCCAAATTCAGTATCGTGATTCCAAAAATCGCATAAGCTATAGCTTTAAGAGCTGTTCAGGCTCGTCAAATAACAAAGCCACGGATTAATACCGTGGCTTTTTCATATTCCGATTCACAAGCGAGTGACTTCTTAGTTACTACTGCTTAGAGCTTAGAGCTTAGAGCTTAGAGCTTAGAGCGATGAAGGCCATAAATAGCGTGGTCAACGATGCGACCATTCAAATTCTCGTTACGCGTGATGATACCTTCTAACGTGAAATGTAAGCGCTCACAAACCTTACGGCTGCTTTGGTTACCGGTTGCGGCTGATATCTCTACCTTTTCCATATCTAACTCATTGAAAGCAATATCAATCAGTTTTTGAACCACGCGAGTGACGATGCCTTTGCCTTGTTGAGACTGTGACAACCAATAACCAATCGTTACCTTTTTGGTATTGTGGTCGATGGTATTGAAACTGCAGTTACCGACGATCTTTCCTTGATACACGATGGCACATGTCATGCTTTTCCCTTCAGCATAATCGTGTAATGAGCGTTGGATGAAAATCCTAAAATCTTGCTCTGTTTTACAGTGCGGTGGCCATGCTAACCACTGGCTAAGATACTCATTTTGGCTTTGTGAATAGTCAGCGTAATGGGTAGCGAAGCTTTCTTCGACCAATGCGATGGAGAGTTCTTCGTCTATAACAGTTTCGAACATACGTGTTTTTGTCCTCGGTTGGTTTGAAAATGTACGATTAACAGCAGGATATAATGTCGCATAATAAACAATATGCAACAACTTGTAGCACGAATATTACGTGATACGTTAGTTCTATCACGAAACTCATTAAACCTTACAATAGTTGTGTATATAATCATTAACTATGAATTAGTATTGGCAACCTAAATATATAAAAACTATAAAAATGCTAGGCTTAAATAATGAATCAACATTGCCAGAATGTAACCGTAGACCTTAGAAAGGCTCTATTTGGTATTGCGAAGGCGCTTGATAACGTCGGTTTTGAAAGCAAGAATCATGGACAGAGGGTGGGTTACATCGCGTATCGATGTGCTCTGAGTGTCGGGTGGGAAGAAGAGCAGGCGCAACTTGCGTTCTCATTGGGGTTAATTCACGACTGTGGCGTATCACAAATTGATGAGCAGCTCAGTCTGACTTCTGGGTTTGTTCCTGATGCGAGCTATCACCATTGTCAAAAGGGCTACCAAATCCTAAAAGAGTGTCCAGTTCTTTCTATATTCGCTAAGCCGGTGCTTTATCACCATACCCCTTGGGTTGATCTTAAAGCGATGCCGATCAGTGAGTTAGAAAAAGAGTTGGCTGCGATTGTCATGCTCGCGGATCGAGTGGACTACCTTTACGGCATCACTTCTTCAGATCGGTATGGAAACCTGACTCCGGATGGCAAAGCGAGCATTATTGAACGTTTGACTGAGCAAGCAGACGAGATGTTCGAAACCAATCTTGTGCAACACATGTGTGAGTTGGTCGATCTGGACGATTTTTGGTTTTCGATGGAGATCCCTTACATTGAAAACATGCGGGACAACTTTGAACCTGTGCCGTTCTTCTCTCAACAAATGTCGCTGGATGAAACCGTGGCTTTTGCCGAATTCATTGCCAATGTGGTTGATACCAAGAGTTCATTTACCTTTAAGCACTCTTTGAAGGTTGGGCAACTCTCAGAATATCTTGCCAAGCAGTTGGGTTATTCATACACAACTCAGCGTAAACTCTATTTAGCAGGGTTAGTTCATGACATCGGCAAACTGCAAACACCTAATGACATTCTTCATAAGCCGGATTTGCTGACCGAAGAGGAGTACTGTTGTATTAAGCGACATGCAACGGATACTCGATTTGCACTGCAAGAGTTGTTTAGTTCTCCTCAGGTATGCCAGTGGGCATCCAATCATCATGAAAGATTAGATGGTTCAGGTTATCCGATGGGCAAAACGGCAGAAGAGTTGGATCAACCGAGTCGGATCGTCGCAGTAGTTGATGTGTTCCAAGCATTATCTCAGTCACGTCCTTATCGTGGTGGTATGACGTTAAAACAGACGATGGCTATTTTGAGAGACCATGTTGAAAACTATAAGCTAGACCGAGAAGTGTTTGAATGTCTTGAAAAACATGCGCAGTACTGCTTTGAATTATCGACCGATAAAAGAATGTTCGCGTTTTAGTACGAACGAGTCTTTTGGGGGAGGGATGGCTTAACTTACTCCCAATGAGAAATGACTAAGCACCAGAAACAGAAAAGCGATAGCTGAGGCTATCGCTTTTTTAATGGGGGCTTTCAGGAGATAAACATCAGTAGGAACTAAAGGTTAAGACCTAAAAATTGAAGCTAGTATCGCTTTAAGATCTCGATGATCGCTTGCTCTGTTTCCGCTGCGATAATGGCATCAATGTCATCATCATTTTGGAACAACTCTGATAGCGCCATAATCGTATGGATGTGGCTATCTGAGTCCATCGCCGCCAGAGTAATTGAAAGATAAACGTCACCGTTGTCTTCCGACTCTAAATCAACACCCTTCTTGAATACTGTCACTTGCAGTGATGCTTCGTTCACACCATCTTCAGGACGAGCATGAGGCATAGCAATCTTTGGTGCTAGAACATAGTACGCGCCGATGTCCTTGTGCTTTTGCTTGATAGCTTCAACATAGCTTGCTTCAATTTTGTTGCTTGCTAGCAGTGTTGAACATGTCACATCAATCGCTGCATCAACCGTTAGGTTCTCTTCAGAGTTGATGATAACGCCTTGGTTACCAATTAAATCGAATAGGCTCATGAAACAATCCACCCTAGAATCAGACCAACTACACCGAAGTCGAAGTCAGCAAATGTTGTTGCTTCAAGACCAAGGCCACCTAGAACTGGAAGCAGTAGCATTGGTAGGAAAGAGATACATAGACCTTGCGTGAATGAACCTAGAACCGCACCACGTAGACCGCCAGTTGCGTTACCGTAAACGCCCGCTGCACCACCTACGAAGAAGTGAGGAACAACGCCCGCTACAATGATTGTCCAACCAAGTGCGCCTTGAACTGCCATTGCTAGTAGGCCAGCAGCGAAAGAACAAAGGAAACCGATAAGTACCGCGTTTGGCGCTACAGGGAATACCATTGGGCAGTCTAGAGCAGGTTTCGCACCCGGTACTAGCTTGTCAGAGATACCTTTAAATGCAGGAACAATTTCAGCTATCAGCATCTTCACACCTTGCAGTACGATGTACACACCGCCGGCAAACACAAGAGACTGCATGAAGGTGAACACTACCCAGTTTTGACCATTTGAAACGGTTTCAACAAAGTCACCGCCAGCAACAATAGAAGCAAACATGAAGAAGATTGCCATTGTTGTTGCTACTGCTACAGGTGTATCACGTAGGAACATTAAGCTCTTTGGTACGTTGATATCTTCTGTTGATTTAGACGTGTCACCGAACTTGCTACCAATGTAACCAGAAACCAAGTATGAGAATGTTGAGAAGTGACCCATCGCCAGTTGATCGGTACCCATCACTTTCTCTGTGTATTTTTGAGCAAGTGCAGGCATGATAACCATCAATGAACCCACAATGATCGAGCCAATCGCAACTAGAGCCGTGCCTTGAATGTTCGCTGTAGACAGGATTACTGCTACCAGCATAGACATGAACATTGTGTGGTGACCCGTTAAGAAAATATATTTTAAAGGTGTTAAACGAGCCAATAAAATATTCACAACGAATGCGAAGAACATAATAAGTGCCATTTCATAACCGAATGCTTCTTGTGCTAGTGCCACAATTGCTTCGTTATTTGGAATAACACCACTTACGCCGAATGCTTCAGTAAATACAACTGAGAAATTATTTAAAGCGCCAACAAGAGCACCTGCACCAAAACCTAAAATTAGGAAACCCATTACGGTTTTAATGGTGCCTTTAAGAATGGTAGAAATATCAGATTTCTGAGCAACTAGGCCAATGAAAGCAATTAAACCTACCATGATCGCTGGCTCTTTTAATAAGCCGAGCATGAACTCGAAAAAGTTTTGCATAATTTTGACCTTACATGAAAGTTTTTAGTTGTTCTTCGATTGATGCTTTGTCAAAAATATTTTTAAGGCTGATGATGTTCTCTTTACCAGCGTCTTTTAGTTGGTTTGCAACGTCTGTCGCTGCTACCCAAATGTCGGCATTGCTTGATGCTGCTGATGATAGATCTTCGTGATCAACTTCTGCTTCAAAACCAATTTTCTTAGCGACTTCTTTCACTGCCATTTCCATCATTAGAGAAGTACCAAGGCCGTTACCGCAAACTACAAGAATCTTTTTCATAATATTTGTCTCAATTGGATTTTAGGGGTTGAGAAACTTCGTTCTCTTATTGTGTGAGAGCATAGTAATGGAAATATTCAGATTTCAATAAGATCCCCATCACAAAGCTAGAATGAGATTGTGACGGAGATCTCGTTAATTTGCAGTAAAGATCCAGAGTGAGACTTTGATCAAATTTAACTTTTCACTTGAATATGCAACGTATTTTATTGAGAAAGGAAGGCTTAATTAATTCTGACGCTAGGGTATAAATATTTAGAGGCTTTATTGCAGATAATGAGTAATTAATCGTATCGACCGTAGTCAGTAAGCATTTTCTTAAGCATGCTATTAACGTCTTTGGTCTTTTTATTTCTTTTCGTTAACTGACTAAGCGAGGTCGGTTTTGGCGCGGCAACATTTTCATTGTCGACGTCTTCAGTTTTATCTTTCATTTTTTGTACTGCAGGCAATAGCATTCTAATTTCTTCATTATTAGCATTGGTCAGTACAACAATATTTTCAGATTCAACTTGAGTAATGGTTAATATTCCGTGTTTAACAGACTCAACCTTTTCACCAATCATAATTGACTCAGGTGCAACCGAACGATCGGTTAGTTGACCTGTACGTAATTTCGCCGCACTGATAGCGCGGATATTTCCGGTGTTTTCAAACGCGACAATAACAGTGTAGGTATTATAATATTCAACTACTTTCACATAGCCGTGTCTATTTGTTTTGAATCTAGCTCCATTGTTCATGTCGTGCGGAGCTTCCATTTTCTTCACGTGTTTCCTCTCTTAGTCTCAATGGCTGTTATATCTAATCAGCTCTATTAGTATTTTGTAGATATTATTTGGTGAGATACCTACAAAGTATATACGCATCTAAAGTTAAGATGAATCTTGAAGTCGCGGGAAATGAGGCAGAGCACAGAAAACAGCTAATAATCACACAGAATTAACCGAGAGGTTACGCTCATACGCTTAAGGACTTAACATTCCAAATTCAACCTTATACAGATTGTTTACAGTTTTTGAAGCACGAAAACGACGACAAACAATACGTTTTGTTTAATCCTTGACCGCGCGATCGTTTGCGTTAAAAAATGTGATGAAAGTCTCACTTAACTGTTTATACTTCTCTTCCGGTTTTAAGCCGGTGCTTAGCCAATACAAGCCGTCACATGGATATGTGAATGACCCCACGGACCGGACCAGCTACGTTCCACTGCTTGTATAAGGTGATTTTTTACATGAACAACTCGTTGTTACAGTCGCTAACTCTGTTAGCTCCTTCATCGCGTAGCGTTTTGCTTGCGGTTCTTTGTCCTGTTCCTTTGATGTCATTTGCTTGGCTCATGTTCACTCTATAAGGATTACTAGGACACATTATGAATATTCTATTTGGTTTTGTCGGTGTTATTGCACTGATTGCTTGCGCGTACCTGCTATCTGAAAGTCGTTCTTCGATTAACTGGAAAACGGTCTCTCGTGCTCTCTTACTTCAGATTGGCTTTGCTGCTCTAGTATTGTATTTCCCATGGGGACAGTTGGCGTTAACAAGCCTAAGTAATGGCGTTTCTAGCCTACTTGGTTTTGCAGACGCTGGTATTGCTTTCCTTTTCGGTGACCTTGCTACTGAAGGCTTCATTTTCGCGGTTCGCGTACTTCCAATCATTATCTTCTTCAGTGCTTTGATCTCTGCGCTTTATTACTTAGGTATCATGCAGAAAGTGATTCAAATCTTGGGCGGAGCGGTGCAAAAACTGCTGGGTACAAGTAAAGCTGAATCTCTTGTTGCGACAGGTAATATCTTTCTTTCTCAGGGTGAGTCTCCTCTTCTTATTCGTCCTTTTTTAAAGTCTATGACTCGTTCTGAACTGTTTGCTGTAATGGCAGGAGGTATGGCGTCGGTAGCAGGTAGTGTGCTTGGTGGTTATGCTGGTTTAGGTGTTGAACTTAAATACCTTATTGCCGCAAGCTTCATGGCAGCTCCAGGTAGCCTGTTAATGGCGAAGATCATCGTTCCTGAGCGCAGCACACCAAGTGACTACGACCATATCGAACTAGATAAAGCTGACCAAAGCAACGTGATCGATGCATTGGCAAGCGGCGCGATGAACGGTATGAAAGTCGCAGTAGCGGTAGGTACTATGTTGATTGCATTCGTGAGTGTGATTGCAATGGTGAATACGGGACTAGAAAGCTTAGGTGAGACGTTCGGTTTTGCGGGTATTACTCTGCAAGCTATCTTCGGTTACCTGTTCTCACCACTAGCGTGGCTGATTGGTATTCCAAGTGATGAAGTATTAATGGCGGGTTCTTACATCGGTCAGAAGATCGTAATGAACGAGTTTGTTGCTTTCATCGACTTCGTAGAGAACAAAGCGCTGCTATCTGAACACAGCCAAGTGATTGTGACATTTGCCCTATGTGGCTTTGCTAACATCGGCTCTATCGCGATTCAACTGGGTTCTATCGGTGTGATGGCGCCAGAGCGTCGTGCTGAAGTCGCTAACCTAGGTTTGAAAGCGGTAGCTGCTGGTACGCTAGCAAACCTAATGAGTGCATGTTTAGCGGGTATCTTCATCCTGCTTTAAGCTAGATTTAGACAGAACAGCTAGATTCAGTAAAAGCGGGCACCTGACTTACGGAGTTTACGTAAGAAGGGTGTCCGCTTTTTTGTGCCTGCTCGTTAGGTTGATTCAGATTCAAATCAACACTTTCATTGCTCTGTTGTGTGCTTGGCTCACTCGGAAGAGTAATAGAGCAAGCCTGTTTTATCCGATATACTTGAATATCATTAGGTTGCGATTAATAGCATTCTGCTTCGATTAAGAAAATCCGGTTTCTATTAAGAACACTCGGCTTCGATTAAGAATACGGCAACCAAGCTCAAATTTATCAAGGGTCTCTCCATGAACATGCGCGTTCTCATCGGTCTTATTGCTACCTTCATTGGCTTGTTTGCGATGGTTTATCTTATTGCTGGTGGTACTCAGTTTCCTATCTCTCAGTGGCCGCAAGAGGCTTATCTCGGTTTAGTCTTTAGCGTTGTATGGGGCACTGGCGTAGCGGCATCGGTGGCTTACTTCTTCTCGGCACTGGTGTTTGTGACTATCGCGGTAGTTTGTTATGCGATTGGTTATAAGATCGGTGGGCTCTTCTCAAGCAAGTCAGAAGCGTAAATCAGAAGTTTAAACGTATGCTCTATGCATTTTCTTTAGGGTTAACGTTCGCCTTAACCCTCTCTTAACCCCCAGCTCGTTATCTTGTCTCCATTCTTACAGGAGACAAGAAGATGAAATTGAATCTTCCTTTAAAACATTCCGTTATCGCGCTCGCTCTAATTGGTTTGATCGGTTGTACTTCAACCAGTCAGGCTGATTACGTATCGCTAGCCGAACAAAATACTAATCAGACGCAGCAAAGCTTGCTCTCGGAGCTGATCCAGAAAGCTTCTGATGAACAAGCTTTGGATCAAAAGGCTTCTAATGGCCAAGATCTGGAAACTGAGAACCTGCAACTCACCGATCTCGTGAATGCACCAGAACTCGATCTCTATATCGAGCGTGCACTGCAGAACAGTCCAAGCCTCCAACAAAGCATCACAGCACTCAAAATAGCCTATGCACAGCAAGGTGTAACGTCTGGCGACCGCTTGCCAACCGTAGATGCGAGCTTTTCTGGTAAAGCTGCCGAAGGTACTAACGGCTCAAGCACCACTGAAACCTATACCACAGATGTGACGGTTGGTTGGGAGCTCGATCTATGGCAGAAGCTTGCAGACACAAACAACGCCGCTTTAAAAGACATAGCGACGTCTCAGGCTAACCTTCAGGGCGCTCAAGACCTTTTGGTCGCGAGTGTGATGAGAGGTTGGCTTGATATCAGCTTGAAGCAGCAGCTTGTTGATATTGAAACGCAGCGCTTGGTGATTCTAGAAAATAACGAAGAGCTGGTTTTAGAACGTTACCGTGCTGGGCTAGGTAGCCTTGAAGACCTGGATAACGCCAAAACCAGCAGCGCATCGACTCAGTCAACCTTAGCCGATTACCGCGAGCAACTTGCACAAAGTCGCCGTGAGCTGGTTCTGTTAACAGGGCAATGGAGTGGCGACTCTGATCTAGCTTCAATACCTGAGCTCGGTTCATTCCCAACCATCATTAACCCGCTAGACAACATGCCGACGCAAGATCTGGCAGGGCGTCCGGATCTTCAAGCGGCTTTCTTCAACATCGAAGCAGAAGCATTGCGTGCAGATGCAGCATACAAAGCGATGCTGCCTTCGATCAGCTTATCAGCGAGCCTAACTGACATGGCGGAATCTCCAAGCGAAGCCTTGTTGACTGGGCCTTTGTGGAGTGCGCTTGGTCAAGTGTCAGCACCACTGTTTCAAGGTGGCAAGCTGAAAGCACAGGCGGAGATTGCAGATTTAACCACGGAAACCAGCTACTGGGCTTACCAAGAAACACTGCTGAGTGCGGTAAATGAAGTGGAGAATGCGATGGGTCAAGAGTCGTCATTAACGCTTCAACAGCAACATCTAACGAACGCTTTAGTGAGCGCACAACGCAGCTTCACTAGCTATGAAGAGAAATACCGTCAGGGTTTGGTCGACATTTTTGATTTACTTACTGTTCAGCAACAAACCTATGACCTTGAATCGCAGCTAACACAAACCATTTATAACCGTCTCGTAAACCGAATTGATTTAGGCCTAGCTCTGGGCTTGGGAGTATCTTCATGAAACTGAATACCATCACAATTGCCATCACTCTAGTGGCTGGTTCAAGCATCTTTGCAGCCCTTGCTTACAACGGTTCCCAAGTGGCTCCTGTTCCTGAAAAGGCCAATGAACTAGTGGTTTCAGAGCCTCAAGCTGTGTCTGTTGATACTGAAACGACGACTTTGGCTGCTTCACAGCAGCAACAAGTGTCTGTAGTACTCGCAACATTGGGTGACTACCAAGCAGAAGTCGTGGGATACGGAGAAGCGAAGTCGCGTTACGAGTTGATGTTTTCAACTGAAGTTGGCGGCCGAGTAGAAACGATCAGTTCGCAGTTTGAAACAGGGCAAGTGATTGGCCAAGGTGAGGTGATCGCCAATATCGATTCGACCAGTTACCAACAAGCGGTAACCCAAGCAAAGGCGAATGTGGCTCAAGCTCAACTGGATTTATTGGAAGAGCAAAGACAAGGCGAACAAGCGAAGTCCGAATGGCAACGTTCTGGTTTGTCTGGCGAACCTGATTCACCTTTGGTATTGCGTGAGCCACAATTGGCACAAGTAACAGCAGCTCTAGAGAACGCCAAGCTTGAATTGGTGAAGGCTGAGCAAGACCTCGAAAAAACAACCTTGGTTGCCCCTTTTGATTCGTTGGTCGTGAGTCGTGACGTTCAACCGGGAAGCTACGCACAAACGGGCGCGCAGATCGCTACGTTATACAGCATCGACGAGGTTGAAGTTTCTGTGCCACTGTCTGAAAGCCAATGGTTGAGTGTGCCAAGCAGCGATAACTCGCAATTGAAACAACAGCCGTGGCCTGTGACTCTGTCGAGTTCTGATGGTCAATTCCAATGGCAAGGTTATGTCGAGCGAGTAGAGCAGCACTTACAACAAGACACGCGTCAGCGCTCATTGATCGTGAAAGTTGATAACCCTTTGGAGCAAGAGAAAGATCTTTATCCAGGCACATTCGTGCAAGCGACGATCTCGGGTAAGCAGTTAACCCAATTGTGGGAGCTTCCGGCTTCAGCACTTTCTCAGCAAGGCGACCTGTGGTTTGTGGATGATAGTGGTCAACTTTCGAAATCAAACGCGAATGTTGAATTTGAAAAGGGTGGTTTGATTTACATCGATCCTACCAAATTGAACTTGGAAATTGGTGACGGTGTTCAAGTGGTTAAGCGTCCGTTAAGCAGCTTTAAAGCAGGCATGGTCGTTTTGGCTAAGGCGGAGGGTTAATCATGTCTCATGAGTTGAAACCTAATAACCAAGTGCACAGTAACCGGACGTCGGATAAACCGCATACTGGCGTAATCGCGTGGTTTGTTAACAACTCTGTGGCAGCGAACTTATTGCTCGTTGGCGTGATCATTATTGGCGTATTATCGCTCAACACGTTACGTAAAGAGGCTTTCCCAAGCCTTGAACCTGATGTTGTCACTGTTTCAGTCACTTATGACAGTGGTGACCCTGTTCAGGCTGAAGAAGGCCTCGCGATTAAGATCGAAGATGCGCTAGAAACCGTGCCGGGTATTAAGCGTATTACGTCGACTTCTGACGCGAACGGTAGCCATGTTTCGATTGAGAAAACGAGTACCTATGATCTTGATACCCTGTTAACCGACGTGAAAACCAAGGTAGATGCTATCAATAACCTGCCTGCAGGCGCTGATAATCCAGTAATTGATAAGGCTCGCATGCAAGACCACGCCTTATGGGTACAGCTTTATGGGGATGCAGACAGAGCAACGTTGCAGAGTTTAGCGGACCAACTTAAGTCGGACTTGTTGAGCCAATCGGCGATTCGTGACTTAGAGATTAAGGCCAAAGCTGATCCTATGATCTCGGTCGAGGTTGATGAAAATAAGCTGCAAGCTTACGGCTTAACTCTGACTGACGTTTCTGAAGCGATCAATGCGGAATCTTCTGCTGCTATTTCGACCAGCCTTCGCAATGGTGAAAAAACGGTTCGTTTGAAGGTATCTGAACAGGCGTACGAACTGCAAGATTTCAACGCAATTCCGGTGATGACGACTACTGATGGCACTCAAATTACATTGGGTGATATTGCTAACGTTGAAGACATGTTTGCCGACGACACCTTCATGCTTTCTCGTTATAACCAACAGAATGCGATGGCGATTCAAATCGTGATGGATGAATACGGAGACGTCGTCAGCATCGTTGAACAGGCTCAACAAGTGGTAGATCGCTGGGAAAACAGCAACATGCTGCCTAGCGATGTCGAAATCGAAACTTGGTACGACAAAAGTACCATGATCAAAGATCGCTTGAGCCTATTGGTGAAGAATGCGTTAACGGGTATTGCTCTGGTATTCATCGTGTTAGCGGTATTCCTAAACGTGCGTGTCGCTTTCTGGGTAGCAGCGGGCTTACCGTTCGTATTCTTTGGCACCATGTTCTTCATGACCGACACCTTTATGGGGTTAACCATCAATGAAATGACCACCTTCGGTTTCATCATGGCGCTTGGAATAGTCGTCGATGATGCGGTGGTCGTCGGGGAAAGCATTTACTCCACGCGTAAGGAAGAAGGGGACTCGATAGGCAGTACGGTTCGAGGCACCATGAAAGTGGCATCACCGACCATATTTGGTGTGTTAACGACGGTTGTTGCCTTCTTAGCACTCGCTAATGTTGAAGGCAAAATGGGGCAAATTTACGCTCAATTCGGTACGGTCGTGACTATCTGTTTGTTGCTGTCTTTGGTTGAGTCTAAGTTCATTCTGCCATCGCACCTCGCACACATTAATACCAAGCGTAGTGACAAGAAGGGGCTGTGGGCTCGTGTTCAACATGCTGCCGATACAGGATTAGGTTGGTTCAATAAGCGCATCTACTGCCCTGTGATCGAATGGGCGCTGAAACTGCGTTATGCCGTGGTGATGGTTTTCTTGTCGCTACTAATCTTAGTAGCTGGATTACCAATGACAGGCGCGGTTCGTGTGGCTTTCTTCCCTGATATGCCGGGCGACACAGTGACTGCTGATATGTCGATGCAAAACGATGCGAGCTTTGGTCAAACACAACAAAACTTGTTGGTGCTTGAAGCCGCGGCAGCAAAAACGGATGAAACTCTGAGAGCGCACTACGGTGCTCAAGGTGAACCATCTGAACTGCTTAGCCTTCAAGTTATCGCTGATGCCGATGATTCGGGGCAGGTAAGAATTGAGCTCGACAGCAACAGTGTTTACACATCCAATGAATTTGCAGATCTGTGGGAAGAAAGCGTTGGCCAAATGGAGGGCGTTAAGAAGCTTAAAGTCTTGTCTAAAATGGAGATGGTCGACAACTTCAAAGTTGAACTGAAAGCGTGGAATGAAGAATCAGTAACGGCTGCGGGCAATGAGTTCTTAGCTAAACTGCAAACCATTGATGGTGTGAGTGGCATTGACCACAACTTGGACCTTGGTGAACCTCAGTATCGCTTTGAATTAACACAGCAAGGCCGAGCATTAGGGTTTGATACGGCAAGCCTTTCACAACAAGTGTTACAAGCGTTTGGTGGCGACATTGTTCAGCAGTTCCAACGCGGTAAAGATGAGGTGAAAGTTCGAGTTCGATACCCAGAGTCCGATCGTCAAACCATTGCTGATATTAAGCAATCAAGCGTGAGAACCAACGACGGTACCGTGGTGCCTTTGAGTACGGTTGCTGAAGTACATTCAGATTACCAAGTATCAGAGATCACACGCATTGATAGCCAACGTGCTGTATACATCAGTGCAGTATTAGATAAAGACGTGGTTGCACCTGCAGAGCTTGTTCGTCAGCTACAAGATACATTAGTACCAGTTCTAGAAGCGCAGTACCCGGGATTAACGGTCGATTTTGCAGGCGAAACGGAAGAGCAAGAAGAGACGGCTAGCTCGATGATGAGTATGTTTGTGCTCGCTATGATTGCTATTTACACGCTGCTTGCTATCCCGCTGAAGTCCTACATTCAGCCAGTGATCATCATGACGGCGATTCCATTTGGTATTGTTGGCGCAATCCTAGGACACTGGTGGAATGACTTAACAATCAGTATCCTATCGTTAAACGGTATTCTAGCGTTGAGCGGCGTGGTGGTGAATGACAGCTTGTTGTTGGTTTCTCGTTTTAACGAGTTAATAAAGGAGAAAGGTAAGTCGGTTCACGATGCAATTGTTGAAGCGTGTTCTGGTCGACTGAGAGCTGTATTACTTACATCGGTCACAACGTTCGCAGGTTTGACGCCACTGTTAAGTGAAACGTCTTTGCAGGCTCAATTCCTAATTCCTGCGGCAGCGGCATTAGGCTACGGTATTTTGTTTGCGACGTTTATTACACTGATTCTGACACCAGCATTGTTAATGATTCAGTGTGAGATTAAGTCGCTGATTCTTAAAGTCACAAATCGAGTCAAAGGCGTTGAACAAACGGCTTAATAATGGCTAAGCTAATGATATCTAGGCTGATGATTGCCGAGTGAGGCTCAGTAACTTCGGTCTAGATTCATTACAGAAGCGCACCTTACCAGCCACAATACAACTAACAATAGAGGTCGTCATGATGGCAGAATCCGTCACTAATAAACTCACAGATAAGCTTCAACTGCTTTTGGTTGAAGACGACCTCGATTTGGCGACGGCTGTCATCGATTACCTCGATTTAGAAGACATTCAGTGTGATCACGCAGCGAATGGTCTAGCTGGTCTCAACCTTATCGAAACCAACCGCTATGATGCGGTGATACTCGATCTTAACTTGCCCAAAATGAATGGCTTGCAGGTGTGTGAGAACTTGCGAGCACAGGGCATTGATACACCGGTATTGATGTTGACGGCGCGTGACACGCTCGATGACAAGTTGACGGGTTTTTCAAAGGGTGCGGATGATTACTTGATCAAACCATTTGCGATGGAAGAGCTGATTGTCCGAGCGCAAGTATTGGCAAAGCGACGCAGTGGTCAGGTTAGCCGCTTATCGGTGAGTGATTTGGAGATTGACCTTAAACAACATCAAGCTTATCGCGCGAATTCACCTCTCAAGCTTTCGCCAACCGCACTCAAAATCTTAGAAGTGTTGATGCGTTCTAGCCCTAACCCTGTTTCACGAGAGACGATCATGCAGGGCGTGTGGGGTGACGATCAACCCGACAGCAATAGCTTAAAAGTGCATATCTTCAACCTGCGTAAACAAGTCGATGCTGAACAAGACAATAAGCTGCTGCATACCATTGCGGGCAAAGGCTTTGCGATTAAGGAGTTACGACAAGAATGAAGATCAGACCAAGTTTAAGGATCTACGTTTTATTGGCGATTCTGGTTACAGGTGTCACGACGATTCTGGTTCTGTCTGCGTTGAGCGTAAACTATTTTGTCTCGGGTATGGATATCGCGATGCGTGGTTCTATGATTGCTCAAGCTCAGCAAGATGCTGTGAAACCGGGCAAACCGATGAACAACCAAGAATTTACTGTAGCGACGCAATGGAGTGACTTGCCACAAAGCATCCAGAGCAACCTTAAGCAGAATGAACTCCAATTCGACCTCATCACAAAAATGATAATCGGTAAATCCATATTCTCACCGCCAGAGGAAGGGTACTTCGCCATGAAGGTGATGAAAGGGGATGAGGTTCGTTATGTTTCAGCGGTGTTTAGTCAAAAACACGATCCCTTCAAAAATGAAGAAGGGCTTCCGCATTTTGTGACGATCTTTTTGACTGCATTAGGCGCGATTGCGCTGTTTGTTGTCATTCTAATTTTGGTATTACGTAAGGTCGCATCGCCTGTTGAACGACTCAAAAATTGGGCTAAGTCGTTAGATAAAGATAACCTGAATGAACCCACTCCCGATTTTCATTTCAGTGAGCTGAACACTTTGGCTAACATCATTCGTGATAGCTTAAGTTCGGTTCAAAGCAGCTTAGAACGAGAACAGAAGTTCTTGGGTTACGCGAGCCATGAGTTACGCACACCTATCGCTGTGACAAGAACCAATAGTGAACTGCTAGAGAAGTTGATTCAAAAAGGCAAGAGCCCTGAAAAGCAGCTTGAAGTGATAGACCGAATCAAGCGTGCGGGATTCACTATGACAGACCTAACAGAAACCTTGTTGTGGCTCACTCGGCAAGAAGACAAAGACCTGCCTCTGGAAAACATACATCTTGGCGACATGCTGCAACAGATAAACCACGACTTAACCTATCTATTGAATGGAAAGTCTGTGACCGTGAATCTTGAAAGCGATGACACACAGTGGCAGTTGCCAATGGGACTCACCCGAATCGTATTAACCAACCTGATTCGTAATGCCTTCCAACACACAGGAAGCGGCACTGTCGATATCGTTCAAGTCGGTTCAAAAGTTACCATCGTCAATCACAATACCGACGGCACGGTAGAAGACAATAATCTCGGCTTTGGTTTAGGGCTAGAGCTCACCGAGAAGCTGCTCGCGCAATATCAATGGCAATACCATAACCAAGAGTTGGCTGGTGGCCGTGAAGTGTGGGTGGATTTCTCGTAATGCACTGGCGTGATCGTTTTAAGGTGTATTGGTATCACCGAAAGCAGACAAACCGCTCGAACGGCGATAAAGCGAAGTCTTTAGGTTGGACTAACGAAGAGAGTCAATTATGTCGCTTTGAAGTGATTGCTCGCTCGGCCGACTTTGAGAAAAAAAGTGTTTTGGATTTAGGGTGTGGTTACGGGGAGTTGTTTGAACTGCTCGACAGCATCTATCGAATTCAATCTTATACGGGCGTTGATCAACACGCGGACTTCCTAAAAAAGGCCAAGCAAAATTACACTGAAGCTCGTTGCCAGTTTTTATCGGGTGACATGAGTAAGATGAGCCTCGAAGCGCACGACGTGGTTATCGCAAGTGGCTCACTGAACTATATCTCTCGTGATTCTGATTATCTGACAAACATGATTACTCGCATGTATGAATTGGCGAATCAGACGGTGATTTTTAATCTTCTCAACTCCAGCCAATATCCTTCACGTAATACCTTGATGAGTTATCACCCTCAGGGCGTACATCGTTTCTGTAAAACGCTTTGTGAGGATGTTTCTTTAATAGAAGGTTACGCAGAAGGGGATTTTACTATAGTGATGAACAAAGTCGTATCCAGAGCCAGAATTTAGTGATAATGGTATGGAAAGAATTAAAAAAGCCGCAAGCCTCGAAAGAATGCGGTTTTTGGGTTCCAAAATCAATCTAGGTATTGCTGCTTATTCAAAGCGCGCTATTTACTCTAAAGTTATTGTGTATTTCGCGGTTGGTTTTTAACGAGCCCGTAAGGGATGTTAGTAAACACTTTAGGGTTCCCTTCATAAGTTGGCGCTTCATTCACTTGCTGCCAATCGAGTAGCATGATTGCTAACACGTTGCGGTGTTCACCGTACTCAAGATCAAAATCGCCAGTAATTGAAGGGATCATGCCTTGTGTTTCATCGATTGAATCTTGTATCGCGAATCGAGTTTTCTCTACAACTGGATCATCTTCTAAACCTGCCAATAAGAAGGTTAATCCAACCTCAGCAATCACATCTTCTTTCGCACGTAGCAGAATCGTATCGATGTTTTCTCTGAAGTAATCGTAGATCCATTGATGATCTTGTTCGCTGACTTGATGCTGATAGTATTCTGAATCGCCAAAGATGACGTGTGTCATACCATAGATTTTATTACCGTATTGCTGGCTTGAAAGCTTCTTATCATCATCGTCTGGGTACGCTTTTTTGAAGGTATCGACAAACTCATCAACCACATCCTGCTCACCCAGCTGGCGCAACCAGTAAACCTGATTAGCTAATTGAGCAGCCCACGCTTTCACCATGTCTTCATTGGTCACGTATCGTGAGAAGTCATAGCGACGAATGATTTCGCGCAGCTTGGCATCGTTCTTGTGCTCTAAACCGTATTCATTAGCACGAGCCATAGAGCCTAGAAGGTCAACACCAAGATAAAGGTATTCAGGCATGTGCTTGGTGATGTTGTAGCGTCGAACACTGCGCTCATCGTTATCACCAATATAAGATGCAACTCGCTTCTCTGAGTAGAGTACGATTTGTTCCATGGTTTGAACGTCATTCGACAGGGTACTGAGCTTGCTTGCCACTCGAGCCATGTCACTCCACACCGCAGCCGAATATTTATCGTCTAATGTTTGGCGATACATGCGCAGCCCGTAGTGACCTTCTTTGAATGCAGGAAGAGTGTAAAGCTGGCTTTCGTAGGTGGTGCGAATGAGATCAGCAGATTGCTTGAAAGATTGTTCTTGAGAATTGAGCGAATCTGCTTGGAATTGAACGTTCACCGCGGTTGTCGCTTGAACGTTTTCTTGTGCGTGGACGGCAACGGAAGCTGATAGCAATGTACACAGTGTGATAGTTTTTAACTTCATGTCGTGAGGTACCAAGCTGATTATTAGTCTATGTAAAATAACATTGATGAATCATTTAATGTAAGCGTTGAGTCAATACAATGTAAGCTTTATAAGGTTCACTAACCCTTTTTGATTAAACCATTCGTTTAGTAAAGAAGTTTGAAGTGATGGATCACTCAATATTTGATAGATAGTCGCCGTTAGTATGGATTTTTAATGACTTAGCGGCATACTGGAGCAATAAGCCAGAAATGAGCCGTTATAAGGCAGTATATAGAACAATAGTGTTAGAGGTTCGTAAATGCCAAGTGGTTCTAGCAAGCAGTGGTCTGCCAGAGTAGTATCTTTTCTTTTTTTCCTTGCGATAGTAAGCGCAATTGAGTTCTTTCATGCTAAGCAATTAACTTTTCTTAAAAACGAATCGTATTCAGAGGCAAAAAAGCAACTATCCATTATTCGTTCTCGGATTGAAGCCGCGATCGTGTCAGATATGTATATCCTCAATAACTTCTCGACTTTAGTGACCATGAATCCCGATGGTGAGGTGAAAAATTGGGATAAGATTGCTGAGAATATCATTCAAGATGGCTTCCATATTCGACTTATCGGACTTGCCAAAGATGACATTCTGAATTTTGTTTACCCTCTGGAAGGTAATAAGCAGATTCTCGGTATTAATTATCGTGATCACCCAAACCAATGGGAGTCTGTTGAGATAGCCCGTGCTCTTGGTAACACCTTTATCGCTGGTCCCTTTGAGCTGTTTCAAGGTGGGCAAGCCCTCATTACGCGAACTCCGATCTTTCGAGATCCGCCTTTTAATAAAGATTACTGGGGTGTATCCAGTGCCGTTATCGGTTTAGATGAGCTGTTTCAAGATGTCGGAATAGGCAAGATTGAGAATAAATATGAGCTCGCTATTCGCGGTGCAAACAGTTCAGGTAAAGATGGTGCTGTCTTTTATGGCGCTCAGGATGTGTTCGATAAAGCGTTTGCCACTGAACAGGTGAGTTTCCCACACGGTGGTTGGTATCTTGCACTCGCAGGTAACGAACATGTATTGATGGATGAGCCTTGGTATCGAATCCAAGCGGTAAGACTGGTGGGCTACTCCATAATGTTGGTGCTGGCGTTTGCCTTCTTTACTATTTATCGCCTGTACCGAATTGCAGATAGCCGCTCTATGCATGATGAGCTAACGATGCTACCGAATCGTCGATACTTCATTTATAGCCTTAAGCAGGCATTCAAGGTCACTCAAAAGCAGAGATCAAGAACCTTTGCGGTTGCAAATATCGACCTCGATGGGTTTAAAGCAATCAACGACACTTATGGTCATGCAGCTGGTGATCAGGTACTGATCGAGTGTGCTAACCGCATTAGAAGTGAGCTGCGTGTTTCAGATATCGTCGCAAGGATTGGCGGTGATGAGTTCTTAGTCTTATTGCCACGCATTATCGATGATCAACACGTATCGTCGATCGTGACTAAACTACGAAAGGCGATATGCTCGGCACCGGTTGTATACGAGGCGCACTCAATTTATCTCAGAATCAGTGTTGGTTGGGTTATTCACAATAACAACTACAATGATGTTGATGCGCTCTTAAAAGCGGCTGATGAAAAATGTACGAACAGAAGCGACAAGTTATTTAGGTTGAATTTGAGCTGCGATTAGAATTTAGTTGCTGAATGTGGGGAAAAGCCTCAGAATACCGCGCTTTGCTTCGTATCAATCTAATTGACAAGCAAAAGCTGCAGCAATACGTCTTCATGGGGTGTTGCTCATACTAAATGTTATTCAACTGAGAAAATAATCTATGAGTTTTACCTCCCTGGGCCTTTCTGAACCGATCCTTAAAGCTATTGAAGCACAAGGTTACGATAAGCCATCACCAATACAAGAGAAAGCCGTGCCAGCTGTCCTAACGGGCAAAGATGTTATGGCCGCTGCTCAAACAGGTACAGGTAAAACTGCAGGCTTCACGCTACCTATTCTTGAAATGTTATCGAAAGGTCCTCGTGTACGTCAGAACCAAGTTCGTGCACTAGTGTTAACGCCAACTCGTGAGCTTGCGGCGCAAGTGAATGGCAGCGTAGTGAAGTACGGTATTAACTTACCGCTGACTTCGACGGTAGTGTTTGGTGGTGTGAAGATTAACCCTCAGATGCAAAAACTGCGTAAAGGTAGTGACGTGTTGGTGGCAACACCTGGTCGTCTACTTGACCTATACAACCAAAATGCAGTGCGTTTTGACCAACTAGAGATCCTAGTGTTAGATGAAGCCGACCGTATGCTAGACATGGGTTTCATTCGCGACATCCGTAAGATCTTGGCTTTCTTGCCTAAGAAACGTCAGAACCTACTGTTCTCAGCAACGTTCTCTGATGATATTCGTGGCTTGGCTAAAGGCTTAGTAAACAACCCAGTTGAAATCTCGGTAAGCCCTGCAAACTCAACGGCACCAACTGTTGAACAAAGCATTTATCCAGTAGATAAAAAGAAAAAAGCACCAATGCTCGCTAAGCTGATCAAAGATAACGATTGGCGACAAGTGTTGGTGTTCAGCAAAACGAAACACGGTGCGAACAAGCTTTCTCACTTCCTTGACGAGCAGGGCATCTCAGCGGCACCTATTCATGGTAACAAGAGCCAAGGCGCACGTACTAAAGCCCTAGAGAACTTTAAAACAGGTAAGGTTCGAGTACTTGTTGCAACTGATATCGCTGCTCGTGGTATCGATATTCCGCAACTGCCTCAAGTAGTGAATTTCGACCTTCCAAACGTATCAGAAGATTACGTTCACCGTATTGGTCGTACTGGCCGTGCTGGTGAAGTGGGTAAAGCAATTTCATTGGTTTGTGCTGACGAAGTGGGTGAACTGTTTGGTATCGAGCGTCTTATTCAGCAAGTGCTTGAGCGCCGTGAACTTGAAGGTTTTGCACCTGTAAACAAACTGCCTGAATCTCGTTTGGATTCGCGTCCGATTAAGCCTAAGAAGCCGAAAAAGACACGTGAACATTCTGATGGTCAACGTTCTGGTGAGAATGCTCGCGGGCACAAACCGACAGGTAAGAACAAGCGTCATGTAGCTGGCAATGGTTCGGCTCCAAAGCGTAAGCCAACGTCTGGAAAGAAGCCGGCTGAAAACAACTCAGCCGCGACAGCTGAAGATAAATCAGTAAGAAACAACGGCAGCAACTTTAAGCGCGGTAGTGCGAGCAATAAACCTGCTGCAAATAACGCGGGTGCTCAGAACACGTTGAGCAAACCAAGTGGTGCGGGTAAATCTAACGGTGCTGGTAAGCCAAACAACGCGGGTAAACCTGCAGGCAAGCCTAAGAAGTCTGGTTACGGCGGTAGCTACGGGCCAAGCAAGTCGTCAAATAAGCCGACAGGCAACAAGCCTTCACCGTCGAGAAGCCGCTCTAAGCCAACTCCTCAGAAGTAGGGTCTATTAGATAGATCATAAGAGGTTGAATAACGAGAATGCTTCACAGGTGAGCTCTCGTTAATTAGTGACTTTCTACTATCTAACTCAAATAAGCGCGAATATTGAATTTCAATGTTCGCGTTTTTTTATGGGTTATGGGTGTAGTTTATGTTGAGTAACCGTTTATGTTGAGTAACCGTTTATGTTGAGTAAGCTAGGGGAGGTTTATTGCTGTTTAAAGTGATTGAATCTAAGAGAAATATGGCATTTTGGGGAAGGGTAATGAATCTTTAATGATTCATTAATAACAACATAATCACTAGCGTTTTTGTTGGTTTTTGCAATTTGCAATTTCAGTTTGCAAAACAAGCAAGGATATACGGGTAATACGTGTCCAGATGCGTAGTAAATACGTGTTTTAAAAGTTGGCACGTATACTGCATTAGTAATGGTGACCCTTCTTAAGCCGAGGGTCACCTAGCCAACTGACGTTGTTAGTGAACCTTTATTGTTCACACAAAATATATGACCAATCACCCTTTTGTGATTGGTTTTTTTTTGCCTGAATTTTAGGTTCTATTTGTTTTATTGCTTTTTACTAATGGTCGTTGCTCTATAAAGCCAATCAGGCCAAATCAAAGCTAACCAGACAAAATAAGTAGAACACAATAATTGCTTATCATGCTCGTACCTCAATTGCTTTAACACTCACCACACTTTGAGTAACAGCTTGGTTGGCGTGGGCATTCTCCGCCTCTGGAGCAGATAAGCCTCGCCTCTGTCTCTATCCCACGTTCAATCCAATTTATATTTAGAATCTTGGCTATTGTCGTGAGATCTTTTTTGATGTTACGCGGGATAACCACAGAACCACCATTGTTAACACATGATGCTTTTAGCTGCTCTGCTATGTCTCTTGAATTTCCGCCTTGAGCATCAATCGCAGGGTTGAGATCTATACCAGCACACAACACACGATTGTTACCCGCAGGATCCGTCATATTGATGGACTCACAGCAGTAGATCCTTGGCTCATCGCCCACATTCAAAATGGAGATTTGAGCCGAGCTTCCCGCTCTAGGTTCTGATAATCGACGGAACACAGCCCAATGTTGACATGGGTCAGCGACCGTTCTCATATTTCCCCAAGGTAGCGGAATCCCGTTCCCGCGGTAAACCGCCTTAAGTTTCCCCGGTCCATAAGCATCAAAGTAGTGCCAGTGAGGGTAGGGCGATACTACCGTCATTCGACGCATCGCAACAGAGGGGGAAACCCCTGCTCTTTCGTGAACGTCGATTTCGTAGCCAGTGCGGTCGAGTAGCTGTCTAAACGGAACTTTCGGACACAGAAGTGCGCCAGCAAAAAAGCTGGATTCAAAGTCTCGCCATGCTTGGAGGATGTCTTGAGAGTTGAGTTGTGAAGATCCTGATACCTGGTTGTCATCCCATGTGTTGTTGTTACCGACCGACAACACACTCTTCAGACCTTCTTTGCTGTGCAGAATGCAATGACCGATATAAACCGAGAGGTCGTATTTCAGACGAGTTGGGTACTCTTTAAGAATCTCGTTTAAGAAAATTGTACCCGGAGGTTCGAAGAACGAGGTCACTAACTGCTTGGCGTTGATGCCTAGCTCATCGACCACATCTTGCGGTGTGCGTGTTACCCAGCGGATATTGATTCCAAGCGTTCTCGCGATGTCTATGAGGTCCTCTACGCTGAGGTTGAGACGTTTTAGGCCAACTTCCTCAGCAGCACGCTCAAGGTCAGGGAAGTGGTTTTGATTACTCTCTTGGTGTGCTCGAATCAATAGGTGTGCAAACTGGCGACCAGAGATACCGGTTTGTGACAACATCTCGGGTATCGCAATTTGCAGGATGTCGTTGGAGAAAAGAAAGCTAGGCTCGAGCGCCATACCACTTATCCCGCCGCGATTCCCTTTATCCGGAGCTATGGCTTGTTGTTCTGATTCGTCGTCGAGAAACCATGTAGGGTTCTTCTGAAAGACCTGCGCGATCACTTCCAGCATGTCGATGCTTGGCACCCGCTTTCCACGCTCAATCATTGAAAGGTAAGAAACGGAAGGCGCGTATTCTGGGTTGATTCTAATACAACGCGCAGACAGGTCTTCCATCGTTAAATGGTTACGCTTCCTAAGGTTACGTATTTTCGTACCTAGGAAATGTGACTGACGAACTAAACTTTTTGACAAGGCCATATTTGTAAAATTCACATTGTAAAATTTTTGTTGTGAAATTGTATGTAAAAAACCGCTAATCTACAAACTAAGCAATTCACAAAATGACAAATAAATTAAACGTTAGTTTGGAATAATTGCTCTAGGACACATTTTTGCGTTACAAATCGGTGGCTTTCACCGGACTGGTCAAGAGGGAAAGACTATGAATATGCTTACATTCGATAAAACAGAAATCCAAAAACAATCAAAGCCATTTATCGCTGAAGCTGTCTTTGCCGTGGAGACAATCAGCGCAAACCAGCAAACTGAAAAGCAAGTGAAAGCAAAGCAACTACTTGACCGTCTGTTCCCACTGGAGCACGGCTCACACCAAGACGTAACGAGCTACGTAGTCGATTACCGCCATATCATGGCTTACTTTAAAGATGGTCAACACAGCGGTCTGAAGCACCCTAAGCAGTTTGTGGCTTACATGGGTGAAAAGAGTGACCCAGACTCAATCTTGTTCCGTGATGGCAGCGGAAGCCACCTAGAAGTGATGTTTGGTTGTCACAAAGGGACGGGTTGCATTGAGCTAGTAGAGATTGATGACATTCAGTTAGAGTCGTGCACGACCTTCGGTCAATCTCCAACAGAAACAACGAATACGACTTTACATCAAGAAACTATCGCAGCAATGCGTCACTGGATCAGCCTAGTAAAAGGTGACGAGAAAGGAAAACCAAAGGCGTGCAGTGAAGATAAAGAGTTCAGAGCCAAGAGTGGTGAAGACTACTGCCTAAATTACTGCTACCAGCTTTAGTGGTAAGAGGTAGAGTTTAGTTGACTATAGGGTTAAAGCCAGTAGTTAACAAACCGATACGCAGCCAACAAAAAAGTCCCAAAGATTAGTAGTTAGTCCTTGGGACTTTTTGATGTTCTTTTTAACGTATGATTATTAATGCTTCGCTGGCTTTAGTTGAATTTCATCACAGATAAGCCTTAAAGAGGCATGACTCGATTTCGGCCAAGTGATTTCGCTTCGTAAAGCAGCTTATCAGCACGCTCGATCAGTGATTGAGCTGATTCTCCGGGTTCAAGTTCAGCTACACCAAACGATGCAGTGATACTGCCGACTTGTTGACCACTACGGCGATCTTTAATCGACAGCTTTTCTAGAGAGCGACGATTGGTATCAGCGAGTTGACGAGCAATACGCAAAGATTTGTTTGGCACAATCAGCGCGAACTCTTCACCACCAAATCGATAAGCGGAAATACCATCGCGACAGCTTAACTTCAGCTTGCGAGCAATACCCTTAAGAACCATATCGCCAAACAGGTGACCATAGGTGTCGTTGAAATTTTTAAAGTGGTCGATATCGAGAAGAATCAAACACAAAGATTGCTGTGCTTCGCACAGAGTTTCCATGTCACGGTCGAAAGAGCGTCGGTTATAGAGTGTGGTTGTGCTATCGAAGAGCGCATCTTTTTGTACTTCTACTAACTGGTTTTTGAGCTTAGTGATTTCTGACGTTGCAGAGTTTAGTTGTGAGTTCAAAAACTGAGTAGAGTGACGAATATGACGAGATTCAGAAACCAGTTGGCGAACCAGAGACATGACTTCGTCAATGGATAAGCTTTCATGATCAACACGAGCCAGATCTTCGAAGCTTTTATCGATCATGTCAGAAAAAGCGGAGGTGTCGGTCAGGGTGTCGTTCATTGAATTGGAAACTTCAGAAACCAACAGTTCCAAATTAGCGCGGAGGTCATTGATATTGGTTTCAGATTTGCTAGCAACATAGTTGTTGTAAAGTTGCTCACCAACGGCAGGAGGGCAAATACCGTAGTGTTCTAAGATACCATCCATGTCTTGAGTCAGCTGTGGAATAGCGTTATCGACATAGGTATACCAAAGTGCGTAATTTGCAGGTGTAGTCGACACCCGGTTCTTCATCATTAGAGGTACCGCTTTTTTTAGATTTGCGGTGGATTTCTGAAATTCGTCTTTGTTCATTATTTTTACTGCAGATACCAAAACAACTAAGCCACTTGTGGACAAGATTAGCGGATTTCGAAGGTCTTTGCTTTAAAAATTATATGATTAATGGATGAGGATTGGATAAATAACTCATTTTTATTATGAATATCGATTGCGTAATCATAAGTTTCATCTAATGGATTGTTCTTTAACCATATTTAGGGTTATCAAACTTTTAGCTTAGAATGGGTTCGTATCAAAATATTGGTGAGAAATGAGTGTTGTTGTCTTGGGCAAGTGCATATAAAAAGCGAAGTAAGTTGATCGTCGAGTTTTAACAGAGAGATAGATTGAGGAGGCTTGTATCGCGAGAGGAAGAATTTATGAGCAGATATAAAAAAGCGCCGATAAAAATCAGCGCTTTAAAATTCTTTTTAGCTAAAAGCTAATTATTGAGCAACAACGTTTGCTGCTTGTAGGCCTTTTTGACCGTTTTCAACTTCAAAAGAAACCTTTTGGCCTTCTTTCAGAGTTTTGAAGCCTTCTGAAGCGATTGCACGGAAGTGAACGAATACGTCAGCACCGCCGTTGTCTTGAGAAATGAAACCGAAACCTTTCTCTTCGTTAAACCATTTTACAGTGCCAGTATTTGTGTTAGACATAATTTGTCCCTTATTCATAAATTTTCTAAATTGTTGATTGCATTACTGCAATGCGCTGATAATTGAATTATTTAATATTGCTAAGAAATAAGGAAAAACTACTTACAAAAACGGGTAACGATTTTACATGTCATTTTTTACTATTTATCTAACTTAAATAACTCCGGCTAACAGAGCGAGTGCATGTTAACACAGTCTTTCCGGTTGTACACTCATTGATTGAGAAATCAGCGAGTTTTTTTGTCATGTTGTGCTCGTTAACAAAACCAACCTTAATAGTTGATGGTTTTATAAAGTCTCGCACCATGGCAAAGTAAAAAGGAAGCCTGTAGCTTCCTTTTCTTCATCAGTATAGACGATATTAACGCTTGAAGTTGATATCTTCAGTCTGATCTAAGTTAATTTTTGTTTTCGCAGGTTGCGTTTCAGCGATCACCTTGCCGTGTCGTACCGAGTATTGAACGGGCACTTGGCGACGAACTGCATCAAAACCATTGTCTGCAGGAAGAATAAGCAAGCTACCTGGCTTACCTTCTTCAATACCGAAGTTGTCTTGGATGTTCAATGTGCGAGCAGAGTTCTTGCTGATCAAATCAAGCGAGTTGTTGATTTGGTCGTAGCCCATAACCTGTGTTACGTGCAGTCCCATGTGAAGAACCTGCAGCATATTCGCTGTACCTAGCGGATACCAAGGGTCAAACACATCATCATGGCCGAAACATACATTGATATTAGCCGCTAGCATCTCTTTAACGCGCGTTACGCCACGACGTTTCGGATAGTCATCGAAACGGCCTTGTAAGTGAATGTTTACTAACGGGTTCGCGACGAAGTTAATGCCCGACATTTTTAGCAAACGGAATAGGCGAGATGCGTAAGCACCATTGTAAGAGCCCATCGCTGTGGTATGGCTTGCCGTTACTTTTTCACCCATGTCGAATTTATGAGCAAGGGCTGCCAGTGTTTCAACAAAACGAGACTGTTCGTCGTCGATTTCATCACAGTGTACATCGATCAAACAGTCGTACTTGCGTGCAAGTTCGAACACGTAATGTAGAGATTCAATACCGTATTCACGAGTGAATTCGAAATGGGGGATGGCACCGATAACGTCAGCGCCGATCTTCACGGCTTCTTCAAGCAACTCTTTACCGTTAGGGTATGAAAGAATGCCTTCCTGAGGGAATGCAACGATCTGAATGTCGACCCACTCTTTCATCTCTTCACGAACTTCAACCATTGCTCTTAACGCAACTAACGTTGGGTCAGATACATCAACGTGAGTACGCACGTGTTGAACACCGTTAGCGATCTGCCATTTCAGTGTTTGCTTTGCACGAGATTTCACGTCTTCAATTGATAGCAGTTCTTTGCGCTCAGCCCAACGCTCAATACCTTCAAACAAAGTGCCAGAGATGTTCCAGTTAGGCTCACCAGCGGTTTGAGTAGTATCTAGGTGGATGTGCGGTTCACAGAACGGTGTAACTGCAATGCCACCTTCAGCATCAAGAATGTCACCTTGATGATTGATTTGTGCGTCATTATCGAGAATGCGAGAAAATTGACCATTTTCAATCAGAATCTGTTTCAAGCCCTCTTGGTCTTGAAGCTTCGCGTTCTTGATTAATAAGGTTGTCATAGTGTGTCCTTAAGCGGCCTGAGATTTCAGAGCTTTTTTGTTCAATAGAGGATTAAGCACGAGGTAACTGATTGCACCACCTAACACTGCGTTCAAAGGAACAACGCCAGGAAGGAAGTGACCAGCGGCTACGCCTGTTGCTACCGCGATAATGCCAGCCCAATTAACGGTTTGGAACTCTGCATTTGCAAAATCTTTGTAACGTTTACGGTTCGCGAAGAAGTCAGCGATGATTACGCCACCGATTGGTGGAATCGCCAACGATAGGAAGGTTAACCAACCTACGAAGTTGTTGTACAACCAAAGCGCGAAAATCGTACCGATGATGCCGTTAATGATAGACATTGTAGTACTTGAGCGACCAGTGATGTTAGATAAACCAAGGCCAGATGCATAAAGTGCGTTTTCATTGGTTGTCCAGATGTTCAAACCAAGCACGATGATTGCTGGAAGCAGCAGCCCTTGTGCGATCATCACATCTGAAATGTCTGATTGGCCTGTTGCTGCTGCACCGGCTGCGCCGAAGATGAACATCAGTGAGTTACCGATGAAGAATGCAACCATTGTGATTAATACTGCGCTCGCTGGCTTTTTACCAAAGCGAACAAAATCGGCTGTTAGCGTACCCGCACTGACAAATGAACCTACAACCATTGCTAAGGCCATTGAGAAGTCCATTGGAGTTTCTGGCTTAATCAGTTGTAGTTGTTCTAGTCCGCCAACACTGTCGACGGCTGTCAGTACTGAGTAACCACCTAGAATCGCAATCGCTGGAACCGCAATCGCTGAAAGTACCATTAGCGCTTTAATACCGAAGTACACCGTACCTGTCATCAAAAGGCCTGACACAATAATCAAAGTGTTGGTATCAATGCCTGTCGCTTTCTGTACCGGAATTGCGAACATCGCTACACCTACGCCAAACCAACCGACTTGTGTACCACCAAGTAGAGCAGAAGGAAGCCATGAGCCTTTTGTACCGAAAGAGAAACGCGCTAGGAGGTGAGTAGAGAGGCCAGTAGATGAGCCGATGTAGCCAAGAAAAGAAGTGTAAATACCAAGAATTAGGTTACCGATGAGAACGGCTAGGAAGAAATCGTTGAATGAGAGGCCTGTCCCGAGTGAACCACCTGTCCACATACTTGCAGAGAAGAAAGTGAGTCCAAGCATTACCATGGTGAGTGAAGCGACTCCTTTCCTAGCCGATGTAGGAACCGGCCCTAGACTGTAGTTATTATCAGCAGCCATTTTTTACCTCCGCAAATGATCAAAATTAAAATTAACGGTCGCCGTATTGCAGGCAAACGTGCGCATTATGGTGATATAAATCACATAGTCAATGCTAATTTTGTCAATAAAGGCGCCTGAGAATCAATTATCACCTTAAATCTCTTGTAAAACATAAGGTTATTTTCTTCATTTATTTCATGAAAATAAATAGAAAACGTTTTCTATAGTGTATTGAATATCTGCTATCGATAGTTGGCTATGAATGTTGATTATTATGCGATTGAATGGGTGTCTGTATCGAAGGTGAGGGCGGTCGGCCAAGCAGCAGGTAAAAAAATAGCCAATCGCAATAATCGCAATTGGCTTATATATTTTGTGAACAAGAGTAGGTTCACTAACAACGTCAGTTGGCTAGGTGACCCTCGGCTTAAGAAGGGTCAATATATACATTGCAGTTAGTGTGCCAACTTTTAAAACCACGTAAAATGGCAGTTTTATAGCAATTTGGTGCGTATTTGGGCGTTTTATTCGCGTTTTAGAATTTCCATGTTGCATTATGCAGTTGCGATTTGCAATTTAATGCTACTGTAGGGTGATCTAGGTGTTGATGATCTAGTGTCGCGATGAGATAAGTGAGGTAATTGGAAAGGTGAGCACAGCGCGTCTCTGAGTTGTTTTCTTTCTATGCACTCTTCCTACGCCTAAACATGACATTTTAAGCAAGCAAATTAAAAAGCCCGTGCGATCTGAGATCGCACGGGCTTTGTCTTGTCTATCAGGCGTATTAGATAGAGTAGAAGAAGTACAGCTGAGACTTCATTCTAATGATGATCCCGCGTATTACGTCTAGAAACGCCATAAAGCTGATAGGCTTCTCACCACTTACCCAGGCTAAACCGACAGAACCAACAGGAATATCGTAGCCTTCTGCCTCATCAATTTTTAAACGAACAAAGTGGTGCTTGTTCTGAAGATTTCTGCCTGTGGTGACACGAACTTGTTCATCAATACCCAGTAAACTTGCTTGCGCTTCACCCGTCGCCTCAACAATGCCTTCTACGGTTGCAGAGAATATTTTCCCTGGATATACCGCTGTCGCAAATTCCGCTGGCTGACCAACCTTAATATTACGAATTGCTTGGTGGTTGACTCGCATCAACACGTACTTCTCTTCGGTATACATCTGGATACGAGGCATCATAGAAACGCGCTGACCCTCACGTAGAATAAAATTCGTTACAAAGCCGTCAGTTGGTGCAGTGACCTTGGTGCTATTAAGATCCCATTGTGCTTGTGCCAATGTTGCTTTCGCTGAATCCACCTCTGTCTGTTTTTTGCTTACGTTGGTTTCTGCTTTGTGAATATCGAGTTTCGCGTTCTCTGCATCGACTTCTTTTTTACTCAGCTGAGACTCCAGCGTAGTGACATTATGAGTGGCTAAGTCAACCTTTGCTGTTTGTTGATCGATGTCGGTTTCAGTAATCGTATGTTCTACGACGCTGTTTTGCCTCTGGTAACGATCAAGCGTTTTAGATTGTAAAACTAAATCTGTTTTTGCTGACTCTATCTGTGCAACTGAAGCCTTAATGTCTTCTAGCGCCGAACGATAGCTCACTTTTGCAATGCTTACTTCTTGGCGGGCCGTATCTAAAGCAACCTCTGCTGACTCGAGCTGAACGCTGGCTTTATCTCTTGCGATGACATATTTGGTGTCATCAATCTCATAAATTAGCTGTCCTTCAGTTACATCTTGATTGGGGTGGATATGGACTTTAGTCGTTTTACCCGACACATTCGTTGAGTCTGGGCGTAATTGAATGTGTGGAGATTGTACAACTGAGCCTCCAGATAAATCCATTGGAGTAAAGTTGAGTAGGCCAACCCATACAAACAACAACCAAGATGTACCACCGAGGTACGCAAACGCCTTGGTACCTTTATTCCAAGGCATACCGATTAGCCTAAGTAAGTAAATGAACAGTGCCCAAATAGCCAAGCCTTCTAACATGTTTGGCTCTCCTCATCTTGTTTGTCGGAAGTCGTTTGTTCCTCAGATGTTGCTGGTGATTTCCAAGTGTCTCTTAGATTGATGATGGCTTTTTCCATATCGACGAAGGCCAAGATCACAGCTAGTACCCATACCCAGTGCCATACAAAACCAATCCATGTTAATGCGGTGATCAAACCAAGTTGTTGATGCTCTTTACTGTGAGCCTTGTTGATTGGTAATTCATGGACGCGCCAGAACCCGTAACATGCAGCTGCAATGGTTGCGACCAATACCACACCAGCAACTACGTGTAATACGGTATCTGCGCCGGTTCCTACAAATGGGACACTAACTAAACTCATTGATAAACCCTAGGTTAAATTGAGCACCGAGTGTGATTGATATCAGATTTATCGCTTGAAATTTTACCAATTACTTTAATAATAGGTCTTATATGATTGAATCTGTGATTTTGTTGTCGGGAAATTGTGGCTGATGAATAATTGTAACTTCTTAAGAGCATTAGGAATTTTAGGAATATATCAATATGCGGCGGCGAATCGTGAGCTAGATATGGACTCTCTAGGTATTCCGCACTCGGTATTTGCTAACGCCATGAACTTAATTCCGGTTAATGAAGTGGACAAATGGTATGGCTTGCTTGAACAGCAAGCCGGTGATTCCGATATTATCTTGAAGTTGGCAGATAGGGTAGATATTGAGAAGTTAGGACCACTTGCTAATTGGTTTTTCTCGGGGCACGACCTCGCTTCAACCATTCGGCGTGTCAATATTGGATTGCACTGTTTGCAATCGGGTGCTTTCTTATACGGGGCGCAAGTAGGTAGTCTTATTAAGTGGTGTTATGACAACCCTGAATATTCTGACACTGGTAAGGTTCATGACTCAGTCCGTATCGCGATTTTCATGATGAAAATTATAAGGAGATATCTAGGGCCTGATTTCAAACCAGCGTCAGTATCTATTGCTGGGTATCGTGAGAATGTCGACCTTTATCACGAGTACTTTGGCTGCAATATTCAATGGGGGCAGCCACGCACAGAGGTTTGGATTCCTAGTAAGTCGAGGTTATCGATTAATCAATCACCAAGCGTAGGTAAAATGGGTTTGGCGATGAATTTTCATGATCTAGACAATTACCTCAATATGCCCGATGCCGGTGATGAACATAAAGTGACTTACGAGATGATCAACTATAGCCGCCATTTTGGCTTGCCGACACTGCATAAAGTGTCCAGTCTACTGGGACTATCTGAGCAGCAGTTTCAGCGAAGATTGCACAAACTGGGTGTTAACTTTTCCACCATTATGGGGTATGCGCTAAGTAATGTTGCAGTGGAATTATTGAGTTATAAATTGTCTATCGAAGAGGTTGCGAAACGCTTAGGCTATACCAATACTGCCAGTTTTAATCGAATGTTTAAGAAACATCGAGGTTTGACACCCAAGCAATATGTTGAGCGCTTAAAAATCGGCCTGTAATTATGCAGAGCTAACTTATGGTTCGTTTATGGTTCAGGCTAGACAAGTAAACCATAGCCCAAGTACTCAAAATGAAAGGGGCGGTGAGTGGCAGTAATGACAGTTCATGAAAACCAAGTGTTATTACACAGCTTAATAGCATGCCTAATAGGGTTAACGGCCAAGGGATTCGCGGATAGAGCACAAGTGCTAAAGTGGCAAGAATGGCGTTGTACCCGTAAAGACCTTGCGCTACCAGTTCGCTAGAAGCGCCAATCAAACCGCTAAATACGGTGCTAATTGTTACTGCGAGCATAATCCAAATGGCATGCTTGATATTGTTGAGTGCGATGGCAACCAAGATTACGAGCCCCGACAATGCATTTTCGATGAAGCTGACTTGGCTTATCCCTTTTAACAACGGGATTACCACTGTCGGCAGTTTAAACAACGAGTTAGCCTCAATACTTATTAGGGGCATTAGTGCGGAGTCAGGTGCAGAAAATGCTGATAGCTCAAAGGTCGATTGGATAGCATAAATCAGCCAAGTGCTGAGGATAAAGGCGCTAGTGTAACTGCGATATTTCTTAAAACTGAATACGATATGCGCAATCGGCACAGTGAGTAACGCACCTAACACAGTCACTAGCGCCAATAATGGTGTGACACCAAAAAAGTTACCGATAAATAAACCAATCAAAGCCCCATTTAGCGCGTACATTCCACTATCAATGTCGTCGGCTGGCTTGTTGGTGTTGGTGTACATATAGCCATAGAAGGCCAATGCAAAGCTGCAACTGGCGCCAAGCAAAGTAAGACAAGCCAGTGCAAGTGACTCAATAGAAATGGCAAGCAACAGCAAAGTCGACGTCATAACAGACGGTGTGAAATAGACTTGCCCAATGCCATTGAGCAAGCCTTGAAGTAGAAGAATGTCCTTATTCGTGTTCATCATCTGGCGACAGAATTTCATTATGTTAAATTTTTGATACGCCAGATTGTATACAACTATTCTTGGTTGACCATCTTCGAGTGTTAATTCTGATACCAACGTTCACCATAGGCTTGTTGGTAATCTGGCTTTTCAATGAGCCCTTCCTGTTCTGGCACTGTTTCTAGTGGCCCAACAACGGTTCGGTAAGGCAATACGCCAGCCCAAACGGGAACGTCCATATCAGCTTTGTCATCATTCACACCATGCTTACCAATTTTTACCGATGCTTCGGTTAACGGAATCGCCAGCAACTCAGTCGCGGTGAGCTCTTTCTCATTACTGAGCCTGACTTCGTCGGTTCTTCCCGGTGCTATCTGCTCAATGAAGATGTTCAACAAGCGATCCTTTTCTTGGTTGTCATCAATGACCGAAAATGATCCCAACACCACAGCAGAACGATAATGCGCACTATGATGAAATGCCGAACGAGCCAACACCCAACCATCAAACAAGGTGAACGTTAAACAGGTTGGTTCTCCCTTTTTTAGTCCTTTTAGTAGGCGACTGTTTTTAGCCCCATGAATGTAGACCATGTCATCCACTCGCCACGCGAGCATCGGGATAACCATTGGGCCTTGTTCGCCCTGCAATGCAATGTGTGCGATTAAGCTTTCATCAATAATTTGGTGCAGTTTCTCTTGTTCAAATACGGCTTTGTGAGCCCCTTTTTTAATCGTGGTTCTTTTCGTGTTAGATAACATAATCGCTCCTTAATCATTGCCTTTTGATTAATGTAGCGATTAACTGGTCTATTAAATAGAGCCACTTTTAAACACTATTTGGATCCAGTTATGCAACCTATCGATGTCGGTGACCTACAGTTAGACGAACAGCACGACACGCGTCAAACCGCCTTGTTCCACGCGATAAGAGAGAAGATCGTTCACGATTTATGGAGCAAGGGCTGTAAGTTACCTTCAACACGTAAGTTGGCCGTCGAGTTATCGGTGAGTCGAAATACGGTGATTTATGCGTACGAACAACTGGTCACTGAAGGCTATATCGAGAGTAAGCAAGGCTCAGGATTTTATGTCTCGGTTGAACAACCAGAGCACTTTCTAAGTTTGTCTCAGCCGAAGTGTATTCAGGATGCGAAGGTTAAACAAACAGTCAGTCAACCGAGTGCAAACATAGCGACACCTAACGACATTAACCGCAGCTTTGCCCCCGGAGTCCCTGACTTAGATGCGTTCCCTTTTGCTAAATGGCAGAGGTTACTGCAACGCCACTCTACACGTCAGAACATTGCGGGCAATCAAGAGGTTCAGGGAAGCTTAGCCTTGAGGGAAGCGTTGAGCGGGTATCTGGCAAGCAGTCGTTCAGTTCATTGCAGTGCAGACCGAGTTATCATCACAGCAGGTGCGCAGCAAGCCATCTCAATTGGTTTGATGGCAACGTTAGAGATGGGTGACAAAATTCTTGTGGAGGAACCCGGTTATCGACAAGTGCATAAGATTATCGATCTGTTGAGACTAGAGCTAGACGGTGTGAGTGTGCGTGAAAAGGCAGGGCTATATATTGAGAAAGTGTTGGCCAGTAATGCTAAGGCTCTGTATGTCACGCCGAGTAATCAATACCCAATGGGCACGACCTTAAATACTGAGCAACGCCTTAAATTGATCGATTGGGCCAATCAACATCAGTCATGGATTATTGAAGATGACTATGACAGTGAGTTCCAGTTCGCTCATCGCCCTTATACCAGTATGCAAGGGTTGGCGGGAAAGTTAGGATTCGATGATCGCATCATCTATGTTGGCTCTCTGAGTAAGGTGATGTTCAATGGCCTTCGATTAGGGTACTTAGTGGTGCCTGAAAATTTGGTGGCGAAGTGTCTTGAGATTAAAGATGCGCTCACCGGAGACACGGCGTCTCATACACAAGAAGCTTTGGCGGATTTTGTTCGCGAAGGCGATTTATTGCGTCATATTAGAAAGATGCGTCGTTCATACAAACTCAAGCATGAAGCGATGATAGAAGCGATTAAAAGTGAGTTTCATGGCGATCTTGAAGTGATTAGCCAAGCGGCAGGGCTACATGTGACCGTGAAGTGGTATCAAGGCATATCTGAACATGAGTGGAGCCGTAGAGCAGAGCTTGAAAATATCATCATTCGTCCTTTTGACTTTTATGAATATGGATCAAGTGATGCTCGTGATTGGAATGGGGCGGTGTTGGGATTTGGAAATATCCGTTTGGCTGAGATAAAACCGAAGATCACACAGATCGCTCGGCTTTTTTATCAGTAATATTGGTAGGGCATGCTACAGTTTGTCGATTCATCATTAATCGAGTTATAACTTGTCGACAGAAACGGTTTTACCTTTACCTAGCCACTTACGCCAAGGGAGTGACAATGTCACAAAAATAGTCACGGCATAGAGCATCGACCAGCTTAAACAGATAAACACTAAAGTACAGATGAGCAATGAGAGCATGGCGGTGTATCTAGATGCGCCAGTCAGTAATCGGCAAGCCGCTAACATTGCAAGCAGATAAACCAGAACGAAAATACCGTTGGCGAGTTTAAGAAAGAATTCGAGATCGAGATTAGACAACTCACCAATCACACAAGAGATAAGCGCGACAAAGCCAATTGCTAAGGTTGGGTAAAGTGGTACGCCACGGCTATTGAGTTGAGCCATTCTACTCGTAGGAGTGTGTTGGCGAGCCTGAGCCCAAATCATACGAGACAAGCTTTGTGTGTAAAGGTTTAGGCTAGCAAAACAAGCAAAGAAACCAAGCACACTGATGACGGTTTTGAAGCCATTACCAAACAGTTGTTCTGTTACCCACGGGATGGATGCAGCATCAAATTCAGGTGAACCATAAGCGCCTAGCTTGATAATAACCACCGAGCAAGCCCAGTACACTATGCCCGCAACGAAACACCCTGCAATGATTGCGATGGGAAAGTCACGCTGTGGATTTTTAAATTCTTCTCCCATGTGAGCAAAGGCTTCTATCCCGACAAAGCACCAAAACATCACCGC
Source organism: Vibrio sp. 14G-20 (assembly GCF_026241515.1). Taxonomy (GTDB): domain Bacteria; phylum Pseudomonadota; class Gammaproteobacteria; order Enterobacterales; family Vibrionaceae; genus Vibrio. The sequence continues at coordinate 226,952 of NZ_JAPHPW010000005.1, read as the reverse complement.
TAAGGCTGCGCCAATCGACCACATCGAATCAGACGTCATGGTCGGAACTGCGATGTCAGCTGCAGTGATGTCGGCTTTCCAAACAAAGGCGCTAACCAAGGCAAAAATCGACAAGGCAATCACCGTTTGTAAGCGGCCAGAAGACTTACTGCCCATCAAATTGACAGCAATAAGCAGAGCGACGGTAAAGGACTGAGCGCCAAGTGGTGTGTCGAGTGGCGCTGGCAATAGTTGTTGTGCAAAACCTCCAGCCAATGCAATGGCAGCCGGAATACCGACAGGAATAACACTCACAAACAACCAAGCCACGCTGGTTTCTAATCGCTCACTGAACGCCTTGCGAACAAAATAGGCCGTACCACCTGCATTGGGGTAGCGTTTTCCTAATGCGGCAAAGGTTAGTGCAATCGGGCAAATAGCGATAAACAGGATTAACCACGCGAGTAGTGACAACTGTCCTGCAATGCCTGCTGCGATCGCAGGGATCATAAATAATCCAGTGCCTAGCAAGGTAGTCGAGAGTTGTCCGATTCCTGAAATAAGCGTGATTTCTTGTTTGAGTTGCGTCATTCGCTCTCCTAGCTATTGGCTTATCATATCGGCCTTATTGTGCCTGTCTTCTGATGTATGGGTGATGCTATGAATGAGAGCATACATTGTCGGCATCAATAATACAGCTAGCGAAACGTCTTAAGACACCGTCAATTTAACGGTTTTAACTTGATTAAGCGTGAAAGTGTCGGCTGTCATAATGGCTGTTATAAGTAGGAAAGTTGTGTCAAATTAGGCGTTATAAATAGAACAATAAATGGAAAGAATCAGAAGCATGGATAAATTTGATCGCCAAATTTTGGATATTCTCAAAACCAATGCACGATGCTCAGTGAGCGATATCGCCCGAGATGTCAGTTTGTCGCGTTCGGCGGTGAATGCCAGAATCAAGAAACTGGAAAGCGACAAAGTGATTACGGGTTATTGTGCTCAAGTGGCAAAGCCCAACCAAACGAAGAATGTGTGCGCTTACATTTTGTTGAAGTTCGACATGTCGAGCAGCGACCATAGTTGTGAGTCTTACGCGACACGAATCCAGAGTATTGATGAGGTGCAATGGTGCCACTCTATTAGCGGTGAGACAGATATGATGCTTTATGTTGAAGTTGAAAGCATGGAACGTTTGAATCAAATCCGCGATCGGCTGCAAAGCTATCCAGAGCTTCGACACCTTATGACTCATACTGTCTTGACGGAGTTTTTTAACAAACAGAATGCGAAGGTGCATTCATGCTAGGCAATATCAACTTAAACCTACTGCGCTCTCTGCATGTGCTTCTTGAAGAGTGTCATGTCAGTCGAACAGCTCAGCGTTTGCACATCACGCAATCGGCGGTGAGCCGTCAACTGGCTCAGCTTAGAGATCTATGTGGTGATCCTTTGCTGGTTCGTGATGGCAACAAACTGGTTCCGACTAACCGTGCTTTGTTACTTAAAGGCAAACTCGATGACTTGCTTGGAGAGTTCGACCACCTTTTAGACGATAAACCCTTTGAACCGCAAGACTGGCAGGGTGAATTGGTATTGTCTTCGAGTGACTATGTGGCTCAGTATATTCTTCCTGTTATTGTTGCAGAGGTGTCCGCCGAAGCCCCGAACATTAATTTGGCTTTCCGCTTGTGGCAGCCAAACTACCTTGAAGCTCTGAACGAGTCGGGTATTCATTTGGCTTCCAGTATGTTTCCCACAAAGCCAGAACATGTATCAAGCATTAAGCTCGGTGAAGATAAATCGGTGTGTTTAATGCGCAAGTCGCACCCATTGGCTCAACAAGCGGCTTTGAGTGCAGAAGATATCGTCAACTATTCTCACATCAAAGTGACGGGTGGCGGAGATAAAGACAGCTACGCGGACATAGCATTGAAGAAAAAAGGACTTAAACGAAGAGTGGCTCTGCAGGTTCCGTTCTTTTCATCCGCTGGAACTGTATTAATGCAAGACGACTATCTGATGATCGTGCCTGAACATATCGCCTATAACCTAGGTCGGCACCTCGATACTGCCTATTTTTCTTTGCCATTTGATACGGAAATGCACACCTATTGGTTAATGTGGCACCCCAAGTATGACAACGATTCTGCCCACAAATGGGCGAGAGAAAAGGCATTCCAAGCTATGCAGAAGTCGAGTTATAATATCAGTATGACTTGAAATCATAGGTGTAATGATAATCTTTGATTTCAAATAATACCTTCTGCGAATTATGGTAAGTGCTAAGTATTGAATATTAAGCAAAGAGGGTTCAGCTAGGACGCTTTGTTTTACTAGGAATGGAATGATGACAGTAACAATTTGGTTTTCTTTATTAGCGATTTGCTTGTTGGGTGCAATGTCTCCGGGCCCAAGCTTGGCGATGATTGCAAAACACAGCCTGGCTGGTGGCCGCATGAACGGGCTTATCGCGGCTTGGTCTCACGCCGTAGGCATCGGTATTTATGCGTTCGCAACCATTGTTGGCTTAGCCGTTGTGCTTGAGCAATCCCCCATGTTGTTCAAAGCCATTAGTTTAGCGGGTGCAGCGTATCTGCTTTATCTCGGCGTGAATGCGTTGCGTTCGAAAGGTGGTGTTGCCGCGAAATTGGAAGCGGGTGAACAGATGAGCTACATGCAGTCTGCTCGCGAGGCTTTCTTGATCTCTATCTTGAGCCCGAAAATCGCGCTGTTCTTCATCGCTCTGTTTAGCCAATTTGTTGCGTTAGGTAATGAACTGACCAATCAAGTGATTATCGTATCAACACCGCTACTTGTAGACGGTTTATGGTACACATTTATCACCTTGGTGTTGTCTAGCCCTTTGATTGTTGAACGTATTCGCTCGAAAGCTCAGTTGATTGATCGACTATCTGGCGTGGTGTTGATTCTACTTGCTGTGCGTGTGGTGTGGATGATTTAGTCATCACTAGACCTTAAGATCTAAAACGGCTCACAAGAGATTATCTTGTGAGCTGTTTTTGTTTCTACTTATCTAAACGCTAACAGTTAACAGCTAAAAGAAGTTAGCCTGCTGAGTTTAGAACCGTATCTAATTCTTTCATTGAGTCAGCAAAGTAAGGGTTATAGGTCAAACGAGCATGGTTCTTCCCTTCTTCACGATACCCCCATGCTGAGTACCAAACTTCACTTGTCGCGTTGCACTGTTCTTCAAAACCTTCCTCTTGACCATTGGAGCAGATCTTCTCGCTACCATTGATTCCGTAATACGGATTGCTTGGCGAGAACAGTAAACCCATGTGAGAACCGTTCGAAATGCGTTGCTCCGGGAGCTTCATGCTGTACTGAACCGCTCGCGGATCATCGAGTGTCGTCTCTCCTTGCCAAATCAACACATTGTTTGGGTTGGGCATGGACTCAGTAAACGCTTGTTGAACGAAACTGGTGTCAATCACGCTGTCGCCTTCACTCATCATAATAAACACCGGTTTATCGAAGTGTTTATCTTGCAGGTCTTCACGAACCACTTCTGATGTCTCGTAGTAAACCGAGGCACCGTTCATTGGCAGTGAGTTGTAACGCAACATATTGTCTTCAGGATCTTGGTCAGCCCAAGTGACAAAGTAGCTTGCTAGCCCAGCATACTGAACCGCAGATGAGCTCGGTTGAAACGCAGGAGAGAACAGCAGTAGCCCTGAGATCTTAGGATCGTTCATCGCCTGTGAAGTCACGAGGTTTGCGCCTGTTGAATAGCCGCCAAGCCACACAGAATCATACTCTTGCTCTAGTAACTTCGTATGATGATCTACAACACCTTGCCAATCTTCTAAGCTTGGCTGCATTAAGTCACCGACACGGCTGCCATGGCCCGGTAGCAATACCGTTCTCACTAAGTAACCTTGTTCTGCTAGGTGCGTTGCGATGTCTTTAAATGAGTACGGAGAATCACCTAACCCATGAACCAATAAAACTGCCTTACCGTTAGGTGTCGCAGGTTCGTATTCGGTGGGTGAATTGAGTTGAATCTCAAGCTGCTTGTCTTCTGCCATGAACACGCGGTTTTTCAATAACCAATCTTGGGTGTCATTGACGTAGTCATCAAAGCTGTCTTGCTGATAGCTAGGCAAGTCAGGAGATGTTTGGTAAGCGGGTATCGGTGTCTCGTTGGAACAACCAACGAGACTTAAAGTCGTTAAGGCGAGCAGTGCTAGGAGGGGTTTTCTTTGCATTATGTAATCTTGTCTCTGTTGTGCTTTCACTATGTTTGAAACTAAAGTTTAGATTACTTTCTGCTTGAAAGGTCTTCGTATTCACCTTCAATAACACCGGCATCATTGGTTGATGACTGACGAGTGTTCATATGAGCTGCGAAACCTTGTTTCTTCATTTGATTCTGAATGCGCTTGCCAGTAATTAAAGCTGCGATAGCTAAAGGAATAGCAAGGATCAAGCTAGTGAATAACGCCAAAAGGCCAGTAAACAACGCAACAATCGTAACTAATATATTTTTCATATTCATTCCTCTTTTTCTATGTTGTTACTATATCGCTTCTATTCTGAACGAAACATGAACACCACCAAATAATTCTAGAGAGTCACTATGACACAGGTGTGTGTGGATTGAGAGTTTATATGTAGTCATAATCACGCACTAAAATAAGGGAATAAACGCAAGGTCAATAAAATCAATGAGTTAAAAGTTGGCACGGTTGATGCTCTATAGGGGTTGGAATAAGTCACTGTAAGCAAAGCACTTACAGCTAATAAAAAATTACTGGAGCCCCTTTATGTTCTGTATTCAATGTGAACAAACGATTCAAACCCCAACCGTAAAAGGCTGTTCTTTCGCACAAGGCATGTGTGGAAAAACCTCGGAAGTATCCGACCTTCAAGACGTGTTGGTGCATTCTCTTCAAGGTGTTTCTTTTTGGGCAAGCCTAGGTCGCGCTTGCGATGTTATTGATACAGAAGTTGATGAGTGGGCACCAAAAGCGTTCTTCGCAACACTGACTAATGTTAACTTCGACCCTGCTCGTATTATCGAATTCGCACAACAGTCTCATGAATTCAAGCAGCGTTTAGAGCAAAAAGTTCGTGCAGCAGCAACATTGATTGGTTTTGAAATTCCAGCACTTTCGGCTGCTGCGCAATTCGATCTTCCAACCGATTCTTCAGAGCTATTGGCACTTGCCCCTCAAGCTGCGGTAAACCGTGGTCACGACTCTCAACATGAAGACGTGATTGGTCTTCGCCTTCTTTGCCTATACGGTCTAAAAGGTGCGGCAGCGTACATGGAGCACGCGCGTGTTCTTGGTCAAACTGACAATGCTATTTTTGCTGAATACCACGAAATCATGGCTTTCTTAGGTACTGACCCATCTGACTTAAAACAACTGCTAGATACGTCTATGCAAATTGGCTTGATGAACTACAAAGTAATGGAAATGCTGGATAAAGGTGAGACAGATGCATTTGGTCACCCTCAACCAACAACCGTGAATGTTAAGACTAAGAAAGGCCACTGTATTCTTGTTTCTGGTCACGACTTACATGATCTAGAAAAGATCCTTCAACAAACTGAAGGCAAGGGCATCAACGTTTACACCAATGGTGAGATGCTACCTGCACACGGTTATCCTGAACTGAACAAGTACCCACACCTTGCGGGTAACTACGGCAGCGCTTGGCAGAACCAGCAAAAAGAATTCGCTAACTTCCCTGGTGCCATCGTAATGACATCTAACTGCCTACTTAACCCAGATGTAGGTTCATACGCAGACCGTCTATTTACACGTAGCATTGTAGGCTGGCCGGGTGTTGATCACCTTGAAGGCGACGATTTCAGCGCAGTAATCGACTGTGCTCTTGCGCAAGAAGGTTTCAAACACGACGAGATCGAGCAGATGATCACTGTCGGTTTTGGTCGTAACGCACTGATGGAAGCGGCACCTGCGGTTATTGAGCAAGTAAAAGAAGGCAACATCAAGCACTTCTTCCTAGTCGGTGGTTGTGACGGTGACAAGTCTGAGCGTAGCTACTACACAGACTTCACAGCTCAAGCGCCAGAAGATTCAGTAATCCTGACATTGGCATGTGGTAAATTCCGTTTCAACAAGAACCAATTTGGTGACATTAACGGTATCCCACGTCTGTTAGATGTTGGCCAATGTAACGATGCTTACTCAGCGATTCAGCTTGCTATCGCACTGTCTCAAGAGTTTGATTGTGGTATCAACGAACTTCCGTTAACGCTGGTTCTATCTTGGTTCGAGCAAAAAGCGATCGTTATCCTGCTTACCCTGTTCGCTCTTGGTGTGAAAGGTATTTACACGGGCCCAACAGCACCTGCCTTCCTAACAGAAAACCTATTAAAGATTATGCAAGACGAGTTCGATATGCGTTCTATCTCAACGCCAGAGCAAGATCTTAAAACAATCTTAGCGGCTTAATTTAAGCCAACTCTAAGCCCCGTTGTTGTGACGTTTTTCTAAAACAGACAACGGCGGGGCTTTTTCGATTTAAATCTTTAGTCATTTAATCATCTAGTCATTAGCAAGGTACACGAACTATGTATGCATGGTCGGATAGCGATTCAATCAATTTAGTGTGTTTAAAGAAATGGCATGAGACGCCAGATACGGTCAGCTTTGAGCTTGGCTGCGTTCCACAAGACTTACATTTCAACTTTAAGCCAGGACAATTTATTACTCTGGGTTTGGATATGCCGACGAAAACCGATTACCGTGCTTATTCTGTAGCGTCTTGTCCTGAAGATAACCGCCTGAAATTGACGGTAAAGCGTGTGGAAGGTGGCTTGGTTTCGAACTTTATTGTTGATGAACTTGATGAAGGTGATGAGGTCTCTGTATTGAAGCCTGCTGGTGCGTTTAACTGTATTGATTGCATGCCAACGACGACAAAAAAAGTGACGCTAGTGAGTGCGGGTTGCGGTATCACTCCTGTGATGGCGATGGCAAAGTATTGGTTGGCTCAAGGCAGTGATATTAACATCGATTTTGTTCACATGGCACGTAATCGACGCGAGACCATCTACTTTGAAGAGCTTAACCAACTTGATGAGACACACGCTAACTTTAACCTTAAGTTGCTTCTGAAAGACAGTGAAGGAACAACTGCTCCCCAAGGTCGTCTAGACAAGAGCTGGTTGGTAACACTCAGCCCAGACATTTTAGACAGAACCGTTTACTTGTGTGGGCCGGTTAGCTTTATGCAAGACATAGAAAACTACCTGAAAGAACTTGAGTTCAACATGGATAACTTCTACCAAGAAAGTTTTACTCCAGCGACTCAAAGTAATAATTCACTAGCCAATAGCAATACTGCTTCAGAAGAACCACAAACAGAAGCGTCAGCAGATTCAAATAGTGCCGTTAAGGTGTTTGTTCCTGCATTTGGCGCAGAAGTAGAAGCGGAGGCGGGTACACCACTCGCTGATTCATTAGAGAAAGCAGGCGTTCCAATTATCATCGCTTGTCGTAGTGGGATTTGTGGTTCTTGCAAGTGCAAAGTAACCAAAGGTTCAGTGGAATCAAGCAGCCAAGAAACATTGACGCCAGAACAGATTGAACAAGGTTATGTACTCGCGTGTTCGAGTTCGATTCAGTCAGATGTTGAGATTGAGTTGTAACAGATGTGAAGTGAAGCTTTCCAAGAGTGACGAGGATAAAGTTCTTGTCATAGCGATAAAAGTTAGCTTGCCAGATGTAAAAAGGCCACTTAGATCAGATAGAGAGAGCAGATCTAAGTGGCAACCTTCCTGTTTATACGGGGGAGTAAAACAAGAAGGGTTGCAAAGCCCATTACAGACCTCGCAGATATAATTATTATGTTGTGGAGCTGGTTACCTAAAACTGTTTATAGAATCTAAGGAAGTAATAGAATCTAAGCAATTTACAGGCTCTAAGCAGTTTATACTTCAGGGTAAGTCTTGTAGCGCACACCCATCATTTGTTCCATACAGTGAACAACCTGACAGCTGTAGCCAAACTCGTTGTCGTACCAAATATACAGAACAGCACGGTTGTCTTGGGCGATAGTCGCAACACCGTCAACCACGCCTGGGTGGCGAGAGCCAACCAAGTCCGTCGATACAATCTCAGTCGAGTCTGTGTAATCAATTTGTGCAGACAGAGAAGAAGACAGCGCCATTTCACGCAGGTACTCGTTCAATTCTTCTTTGTTTGTGCCTTTCTCAAGGTTTAGGTTTGCTACTGCCATCGAAACGTTTGGCGTAGGTACGCGAATCGCATTACCTGTTAGCTTGCCTTCCATTTCTGGCATCGCTTTTGATACCGCTTTAGCAGCACCAGTCGATGTCAGTACCATGTTCAATGATGCAGCACGACCACGACGATCGCCTGAGTGGAAGTTATCGATTAGGTTTTGGTCATTGGTAAATGAGTGAACCGTTTCAATGTGACCAGACAGTACGCCGAATTTGTCGTGAACCGCTTTCAATACTGGCGTGATTGCGTTTGTCGTACAGCTTGCAGCAGAGATGATCGTGTCTTCTGGTTGAATGACATTCTCGTTCACACCAAATACTACGTTCTTGATGTCGCCTTTGCCTGGCGCAGTCAGTAGTACTTTCTTTGCACCGTTACATGCAACGTGTTGGCTTAGGCCTTCCGCGTCACGCCATACGCCTGTGTTATCAACCACAAGTGCATTTTCAATACCGTAAGTCGTGTAATCCACTTCTTCTGGCTTGTTTGCGTAGATAACTTGGATGAAGTTACCATTAACGATGATCGCTTTACGTTCTTGGTCTACAACGATGCTGCCGTTGAATTGGCCATGAACTGAATCGCGACGTAGCAAGCTTGCACGTTTTTCTAAGTCACCGTCTTTACCGCCACGAACAACAATTGCACGTAAACGTAGTGGGTAACCTGGGCCACTTTTTTCGATCAATAGACGAGTCAGCAGGCGGCCAATACGACCAAAACCGTATAAGACAACATCGCGAGGTTCTGTCATCGCATCGCCTTCAAGCGACTCTAAAAGTGCAGTTTGTAGGAAATCATCCAATCCGTTTGTGTCTTCGCGATCTTGCCAGAATGTATGAGCAAGGCGACCAACATCGATACGACATGGAGACAAGTCCATAGAGAGAAGGTGTTGAATGATTGGTTGAGTCTGTTCTGCTGTAAGCGGAGAACCTGTGTAACGTTTTGCGATGCGGTGAGCTTTGATGATGTCGATAGTTGTCGCGTTAACCAGTGTTTTACCGAACAGGATAACTTCAACGCCTTTTTGGCGGTACAACTGACCTAAAGTAGGAGCGATTGATTCAGCAATAGTTTGACTAGTTTGCCAGTCTAGGAGGTGCTTTTCGGGACTCATCTTTACTCGGGACCTTTCACGTTAATTTCTGCAATCATAGCGAATGTAGGGTAGCCATGAGTGCATGGGGGAATTGAGCTATCTAAGCTTTTGTGGTCTTTAACGCCACTTAAAATGCGCTTGATATGCCTTGTGTGTAACTTGTAATTTTTATGTGGCAGGATTGTAAGGTACGACGGGTTATTCTGCTAGGAAAAATAAATGCAGATAAATTGTCTGAAACTTGGCTTTATATTAGTCATAAATCAAGCTTTTAGCGTCAATAAAGGCTGTTGACTTTAACAATCTGTAGCACTTAATTTTTGCCAAAAAATACTCAACTCAAAATATGATATGTAATGCAGGTCATAGTGATCATAAAAGATGTGATCATTAACTCAAGTTACACGTAAACAGTAAACGACAAATAAGGGAATCAACCAGTATTGTTGTTCGACCTTTGAATAAGCTTAGCTTGAGCGTGAAAAGTGCATCACGCAAACGATTGGATGTCACAATTTTAACCTAACTATCCGCTTTGTTAGCGCGCAGAGTCATTATTCACAGTCTAGTTGAGCCGTAGAATGTGGATGTTAACTTGTTATGCGGGTGATAATAACTGGAGAAAACGTCTTTTGTTTACATTTTGCTCACTGAAACCTCGCTTGTTTAAACCAGTCTTAATAAAAGCACGTCTTTCCGCTTTAAAGCATTTTTCTGGATACCAGTTGGCTCTAATTTTTCGTTCTGGGCTCAGAGTATCGTTTGTTCATATCCAATTTGATCAATAACCTCTGTTAATGTCCTATCCTTAACTTGGGCTAGGTAAAATTACTGTCGGGAAGGGAGTCGTTATAAAATGATAAACATGTCAATTAGATGGCGTCTTATTTTTCTTTCCACGGTTTCTGTATTCATTATGTTTGGGTTTACAGTCAATGAAGTGCTAAAGAACGATAAGAAGATGAACTATCTTGAAACAACACGTATTAAGGTCGAAGCGATTCAATCTTTCAATACTATTTCAAGTAATGCCTATCGATGGTTGGTTCTGTCTAGTGACTCTCCTGAGAAAGGTCAACTGCTTTTAAAGTTGCAATCAGAACTGGATAGGCTCACTCAGTATGAGATAAGACTTCAACAGTTCGATACTAACTGGAGTGTTGAACCACAGTTGGTCGAACTTAAAATAGTATTGATGAGCCTTGCTCAAGCGACAGAAAGCACCGATAACACACAGCTCACAGAACGCGTCTTCGATTTGTTAAAAGCCGTGTTGATGGAGCTGTCTGAATATCAAATGATCTTGGTGGATCAAGATATCGGCCAAGCTGAGGCGATGTTTGTCCATCTGACTAATTACGTGTTCTGGACTCAGAGAGAGGCGTGGTTAAGCTACAGTTTGTATCGTTCTCCAGAGTTGAAAAACCAATATCTACTGAGTTATGTTGGTGCTTTGGAAAGACAACAACAGTTATTAGACACGTTTTTTCGTTCGGGCACTCGCTCTTCAAATATTAGACAACTGTTAAACACTGTCGCCAAAGATAAACTTCAAGACAACTTCACATCACGAATCCTCAAAGGGGACTTCTCGTCACCCGAAATCTATGACCATTTGAAAGGTTTAGAGCTGAAAAAAAGGGCTATTTCACAAGCGATTGGTGCTTACACCAAGCAATTGCAATCAGATCTGACAAAGAACATCGCATTGCAAAAACGGCAGACCTTGGTCATGACGCTGCTGATTTTGGTTGCTTCAGGTGTTTTGCTGTGGCTCGGTATCGCTACTTCTTTGCGTTTGAATCGAAACTTATCGCTGATTCTAAAAGGGGTGTCGGAATGCGCTGATAGTTACGGTCAGCCTAAGGTAATTCATATCCAAGGGAACGATGAGCTTGCCGAGTTCACTGAAACCCTAAATCGAGTGATGGAGCGCAACTATCTTCACAACAAAGAGTTAATAACAGCAAAAGAAGACGCGATTTCGGCTAATAAAGCCAAAAGCGCATTCTTAGCCAATATGTCACATGAGATACGTACGCCACTTAATGGGATTATTGGTATGGCTGAGATCTTATCTCAAAGCCAACTGAGCCCAAATCAACAAGAAGTATTGGGAGACATCGAATCGTCTTCTCACTCTTTGTTGGTGTTGCTTAATGACATCCTCGACCTGTCTAAAATAGAGTCGGGTAACTTGATGTTGTCACCACACAATGCTGATTTGCGCGAAGCGGTCTATGACTCTGTGAGCGTGATTCAGTCGAAAGCGATAAGTAAGGATATCGAGCTCGACATCAATATCGATTATCAAACGCCGCCACAACTCTTTTTCGATGAGTACCGCGTGAGACAGGTGCTGACCAATTTGCTGTCTAACGCCATCAAATTTACGTCAAAGGGCACGATTACGACGGATATCGCATACACACCTATGTCTTTGGGTAGAGGCAAGCTTGAATGCAGTGTGTCTGATACCGGGATTGGGATTGAGCCTGAGAAGTTAGAGTCCATATTTGAACCTTTCACTCAAGAAGATGGCAGCATTACTCGCCAATTCGGTGGGACAGGGTTAGGGCTTGCGATTTGTCGACAGCTTGTTGATTTAATGGGTGGTTACATTACCGCACGTTCAGTGAAAGGAGAGGGCTCAACGTTCACTTTTTGTTTGTATGTCGACACTGTCGAAACTCATCTTCAAACCTTCGACAACCTAAACCGTGCGACTATTATTTCGAATTCTTTCAATTACCTCGATCAACTGGTCAAAGAGTGTGAACGCTTAAATGTTCGACCTAATGTTGTGTCATCCATTTCGGATCTTGATGAAAACCTGAAAGAAAGTGACTTCATACTTTATTGTCATACGCTGCATCACTCCATGGATAAAGATCTTGCGACGTTGAAGGCGTTATACCCTTTGGCTCGCGTTATCGTGTGTCAGCATCATCTCTTTAAAACCAATCTAATCACAGAAACGGTTCACTCAACTCATACATTGCCATTCTTGGGTCGACGATTCTTAAACAGCTTACAATCGCTCGATATCGGTGAAGAACAAGCGCCGACGGTGGAAGTAAAAGATGAAGAGGTTCGTTCTCTGAACCGACGTATTCTGATTGTTGAAGACAACCTAATGAATCAGAAGATAGCGAGCTTCTTCCTTGAGCAAGCGGGCTATGAATATTTGATTGCCAGTAATGGCCAAGAAGCGGTGGATGTCATTACTCAAGGCGCTCAGTTTGATGCCATCTTAATGGACTGCATGATGCCTGTTATGGATGGTATAACGGCGACTCGTGCGATTCGACAGTGGGAGATTGATCAGCAAGCCGCACCATTACCCATCATTGCTTTAACCGCTAGTGTGCTGGAAGAAGACATCAAAGATTGCTTTGAAGCGGGCATGAATGCCTACTTGCCGAAACCTTATAAATCCCACCAACTGTATGACCTTTTCAGTAGCCTTGATATTGTCTAACTGGCTCATTATCAAGGCTAGCACTGTACGATTTAGCGAACTTCTAACCCAAGGTTGTATTGCGCAAGGCAGCGACCGACATAACTAATCTTTAGTAATGCAGCCACTAAGATCGTGCTGATGTGTGCGACAATTTGAATTGGCAGTGAGAAGTGATCGGCCATCGGATAAGCAACAATAATACTGAGTAGCATAAGCAAGGCGGTGGTTGCTAGACTGAAGTTTGAAACAGAAAGTAGCGTTTGAAAGCGTTGAGTCATCGTCTTCATATTGAATTCCTAATTGCTATTAATAATTATGACACTCGTTATCAATAGCAATTAGCGTTCCAGTTTTATTTTAATCATTAAATCAATTGGTTAAAGTGTCCTGTCAATTATTTGAGTCATAATGACTCTGATAATAATTAAGTCATTATGACTCCATTGAGTGGTTACCACTGTCTAAATCCGCAAGTATCGATGTGGAATCGAACACCAGAATACAAACCCAGCCCAACGTTATTTTTTTGCCCAAATTCAGCATGAATCTTTTTAAGTTTCACGTGTAGATCTTCGCGAGTAATATCATTCGCAGGAACTAAGTCTAAGGCGCAGAATTCCAAGTGTTTACTTCGCAGTGCGCCGCCAGCTTGTTGATTGTAGATATTGGTTCGCTCTCCGGATACAGGGATAACAACGCCAATTTCAGGCTCAATATATTGTTGTATGTACTTAAGGGTATTGATCATGTTTGGCACATGTTTCTTATTGGGAAGGGTGAACAGGGTCGTATTACTCATTGCCCAATCCGTGCCTTGCAACAAGACTAAATGCAGAGGCATGCTCTGAGTGATGCCGTTGTCTTTGAGTTGTTGACCGATCGCTTTGACTTGATCTTGGGCGTGGTTAAGGAGCATCCAACCTCGAAATGCTGATCGGGTCGGAACTTTGTAGCCATGAACATCGACCACGAGATCGTCATAAGTGATTTCGGTCTCTTCGGTATAAAGTTTCTCAAATTTTTCAGGGTAAGGTTGTGTCGTTGATAACGCCAAGGTAATCAGAATACTTCCGTACATAAAGTCTCTCCATCGCTAGTGTACACTCGTTATTTAGTTTGATACTGCTGTTGAGTTTCATTCATTTTGCTTAGATACGCTTAAGTCTAGACGGTTAGGTTTAGATGCTTAGGTCTAGATGCTTAAGTATAGACGCTGGAGTTTAGGTACAAAAAAACCCACTACTAAGAGTGGGTTACTAACATTGTTACAAGTAAATTAGCGAGGTTAGATTACTTCTTACCTTGAGTTTGCTTGTCTTCTTCTGTTAGTTCACGAATGCGGCGGCTGATGTCGCGACGAGCTTTAGAGATCTCTGCACTCTTGATGATGTGATCATCAACGCGGTCTTCGTAGTCAGCTTTCATGTTTTTGATAATGCCTAGGATCTCGTCGTGAGTCATCTCTGGCTTGATGTAATCAAGTAGGTTATCAAGAAGGTCGACACGCTTGCGGTTGTCGCGAACTTTCTTTTCGTTGTCTAAAAGTTCACGCTTAAGTTTGTTCTTACGTCGTGCTTGGTTAACAATTTCAAATACGCTGCTCATAGATTCCTTTTCCTAATCGTCAAATACGTTGTCTGGTTCTGATTAAAGCACATCAATTGATGATGTAACAGTCTTTAGATCAAAGCAAAAGTAAGGTTGTTTAATTATTCGTCACTCTCGCTGATGTGTGATTGTTTTTATCTTACCGTTCAAGTTAGTATCCCATGTAGATACTGCATTGATACGAAATGTGAAATGAATCAACAACAATTGGAAAACGAAGAATTGGGCGACAATGTCACTGAATCTTCAGCAGAACAAAACAAGCTTCGTGATGCGTATGTACAAGAGCGTACTTATTTGGAAGTCGTGGAAATAGAGCTAAACCGTTCTAAGATCATAATGATTGATGAACAGGGCAGGAAGAAACGAGTACCAATTTTGTCTGAACACTAGTTACTGCATTGTTAGGTGTTGAGATGGAATTATCAAAATAATAAAAAGGAAAAACGATGAACACAGTACTTTCCCCAATTGAAGCGAGAATTATCGGTTGTTTGATCGAGAAAGAAGTCACTACTCCCGATCATTACCCACTGACACTGAACAGTTTAACCACGGCATGTAATCAAAAGAGTAACCGTGAACCTGTTCTCTCTCTTTCTGAGTCAGATGTTTTAGATGCTGTTGATGGCTTAATCGGACGTCGCATGGTGAGCGATGAGAGCAGCTTCAATAGCCGTGTTAATAAGTATCAGCATCGTTTCTGCAACACTGAGTTCGGTGATCTGCAATTTACAGAGCAAGAGCGCGCAATCATCTGTTGTATGTTACTGCGTGGCGCGCAAACACCTGGTGAACTTCGTACTCGAACGGGTCGCCTTGCAAACTTTAGTGATGTGAAAGAAGTAGAAGCAACATTAGATAAGCTAGCTGCAAGAGAAGCAGGTGCCTTAGTGGTCAAGCTACCACGCGAAGCGGGTAAACGTGAATCACGCTACCAGCATTTGTTGAGTGGTGAAGTGGATGTTGAAGCGTTTGCGACGGCATCAGTAAGCGCGGCTGCACCCTCTGCAACGAGTGAAAAATTTGAAGAACTTGAGTCTGAAGTAGCAAGCCTACGAGCAGAAGTGGCAGAGCTTAAGGCTCTGGTTGAATCACTGCTTTAAATGTCAGACGCTGATAAAAATGCGGATTGGGTCGTGTACTTGATCCGCAATCGTCACAATGCCCTTTATTGTGGCGTGACGAACAATCTAGAACGTCGATTTGAACAACATCGAACCGGTAAAGGCGCCAAAGCTTTAAAAGGTAAAGGCCCGCTTAAGCTGGTTTGGAGTTTTGATGTTGGCTCAAAAAGTGAAGCATTGAAAACTGAATACGCGATCAAGCAATTGCCCAAATCCCGCAAAGAAAAACTGGTATCACTCAAACTGATTATTGAGTGGCAAAAAGACAAAATTCAATATATCGAAGTCTCATAATTCATAGCCAAAATGTTTGTTATTGATTAAATCTTAATAATGTAAGGGGCTATAGTAGCTCTAGCTAAGCTTATGAATTTAAATGGTAATTACTCTTACCATGAATGGGCTGAAATTATGAATGAACACGTTGTTGTTAATCTCCATTCCAAATTAACATATTGCTCATTTAGAATGTCGTTCTAATTAGTGTTAGACGCTATCATTTATCATCGTTGTCCTACATAATATCCATTAGCCATACAAAGAGATGGTGTCATGCTAGGTTAAAAAATGAGCCAAAGTAGCTCATATAAAACGAGAAAAATATGAAACGTTTACTGATGTTGTTTGGACTTGCCGTATTTTCTGCGTCCGCTCTCTCCCATGGTACTCATGTCCTCAATGGGTACTGGGAATACCAAGACTATCTTTCCACTTTTCCAGAACAAAGAGCATTGACTGATAAAATGGTCGAGGCTGTACAAAATCACCCTGTGCCATTGAGAAGAATCCAAGACGAACCGATTACGATTTCCGTGGTGTATCCGGGTCAACAGATCTCGGATTACTGGGTTCGTAATATTCAAGCTTTTGAGAAGCGTCTCGATAGGCTGAAGATCCGCTACCAAATAAATCAAGTATTTACCCGTATTAATGCCGATCTCGCGCAGCAGAGTATTTCGTTGCAAGAAGCGATTGAAAACAAGACGGATTATTTGATTTTCACGCTAGATACCACGCGCCACCGCAAGTTTATTGAACACGTGTTGACCTCTACTGACACCAAACTGATTCTTCAAAATATCACGACGCCAGTGCGAGCTTGGGCAGATAGACAGCCATTTATGTATGTGGGGTTTGACCATGCGATAGGCAGCTTAAAACTGGCGGACTATTTTAAACAAGTAAGTCCACCAGACAGTAAGTATTCTGTTTTGTATTACTCACAAGGCTATATCAGTGATGCGCGTGGAGATACTTTTATCCATGAAGTGAATACGGATACCAACTTTACCCTTAAGTCTTCGTTTTACACAAAATCAAACAAAGACAGTGGCTACCAAGCGGCTAAAATCAGCATAGAGAACGATAAGGATCTAGACTTTATCTATGCATGCTCAACGGATGTCGCTCTCGGTGCAGTGGAAGCGATTCGTGAATCGGGTCAAGATATCTTAGTGAATGGTTGGGGAGGCGGCTCTGCTGAACTTGAAGCCATTGCAAGGGGCGACCTAGATGTTACTGTCATGCGTATGAACGACGATACGGGCATTGCGATGGCAGAGGCGATCAAGTGGGATCTAGCCGGTTTGGAAGTGCCTACTGTTTACTCTGGTGAATTTGAAATTGTGACCAAGGAAGATTCCCCAGAACGTATTTCAGAACTCAAACAGCGAGCATTTAGGTACTCAGGTCAATAATGAAGAAAAGCTACGCCAGTACACCTAGAAACACTTTAGCTAGACTCATTACGCGTATCGTTATTTTGGTGATAGGCGTGATGGCACTTGGCGTGCTTATTCATAATTATGAAACCAGCAGTAACATCGTACAGCAAGAGACGAATCGAACGGTTCAGCAAACCTCTAGCCTGATCCAAAACATGTTTGATTATCGTTTGTCGGTGCTGCAAATCCACCAAGACAGCAGCTCACACAGTGAAACTCTCAGAGAGTATTTTGATACGGGTAATGACGAGATTCTGAGCTACTTTTTCTTTGGTGTTGACCAACGTGAACCTGATCATGCCCCAGATTTACGCTTTGTCTCTACCCACGATGGTTTGGCTTGGGAAGATGGCAACAGTCAATTCTATGGTTTGGATGAGTCCAACTTAAAGCATATTTCTGATGAAGTTTCATTCAGCAGTAATTGGCATTTTATTAAACTGAGGACAGATATAGGTAAGCGTCACTTGTTGGCTCGCCGTACTCCTATCGTTGATAACGCTACCGGGGAAGTGCTTGGTCAGCTCTATATCGCCATTGTGCTTGATAATAACTTCTCTTTGGCTGAGTCAATCCAACAAGGCAGTAATTGCGAAAATATCGTTATTGAAGCGCACGGTACACCGGTGACATCGACATTCAGTGGTGATGAAAGCTACACAATTACTGACATCCTCAATTATCAAATGTACGAACAGTTGCCTCGTCATTTCGTCACTATAGCAACCATTAAGATCAACGCGGTTGAAACCCCTTTAATCATTCGAGCCGTTCAAAAGAACAATAACTTCATTGCGTTAGAAGAAAATTATCAGCGCGCGATTATCGTGGTGATTGTGGTGATCATATTGATGTCTTTCTTTGCTCGAACTTGGATCCAAAGAAGGGTTGCTGCTGAGCTAGATAAGCTGATGGATTTCACTCGCTCAGCAAGTGATGGTGAAGAGTACAACAAGTTTGATGGCTCTAACATTTTCGAATTCCACCATATTGGTTGTACCCTTGAAGACACCTTTGAGCGCTTATCGGAACAGAATCAAAAGTTCCAAGATCTCTTTAACTTTGCTCATTCACCTATTTTGGTTTGGTCTGAAAAAGGCGACTTGATTCAGATGAACCCCGCCGCTCGTATGGCACTGTTCGATGATGATGACAATTATGGCCCAATCGCTCAAGAGTTTGAGCATCGAATGCTGCCTAATATTCAAATGGTGGTTCAAGGCTCTAAACTCACGGGTATTAACGTTCCCATTGGTGAAAAGGTGTTTCGCTGGAATATGTCTGCTATTCGCGTGGAACACGGCATCACAGGTGTAGTGGTACAAGGGCAAGATATTACTAAGCTTATCGAGGCGGAACGACAGGCCGATCGAGCAAGAGAAGAAGCCGAGCATCTTGCGAATGTACGTGCAGACTTCCTAGCTAAGATGAGTCACGAGATTCGCACGCCGCTCAATGGTATTCTCGGTGTGTCTCAGCTGCTCAAGCGTTCTATGCACAATGAAGATAATCGCGAGCAGGTGGATGTATTGTGTAATAGTGCGGAACATTTACTGGCGGTACTTAACGATATCTTGGACTTCTCAAAAATTGAGCAAGGGCAGTTTAATATTCAAAAGAAAGACTTCCGCTTGGGGGAGTTAGTTAATACTTTAGACAGCATCTATCGTCCACTGTGCGAAGATAAATCCGTCGAATTTACCATTGTGAATCACTTGGTTGATGACATCGAAATCAACACCGATCAGGTACGCCTCAATCAGATCATGTTTAATCTGTTGAGTAACGCCCTTAAGTTCACTCATCACGGCGGTATCTCCGTCAGCTTTGAGCTCGAGAGTATCTTTAACTCTGATCACGCGAGCTTAATCGTTCGAGTGAAAGATTCCGGAATCGGTATTGATGAAAGTAAAATTGATGCTGTTTTTGAACCTTTTGTTCAAGCAGAAGAGACCACCACTCGTGAATATGGAGGCACTGGTTTAGGACTTACAATTGTAAGAAATCTGGTCGATATGCTGGAAGGGGACATTCAAGTCCGCAGCGTGATAGATCAAGGCTCAGAGTTCACGATAGAAATTCCAGTGGTCGTACACGCCAAGCCGCTATTAGTCGATGCTAAGAAACAAGCTGAGGTTGAGCCAGAGGCGTTGTTTAGTCGACGTTTGAATGTGTTGTTGGTGGAAGACAATCACACCAACGCCTTTATTGCTCAGGCTTTCTGTAAGAAATATGACATGGTCGTCACCTGGGCAAAAGATGGCTTAGAAGCGATTGAGATGGCTAAAATGATAACCTATGACTTGATCTTGATGGATAACCAGCTTCCTAATCTCGGTGGTGTAGAAACCACTCAGCAACTGAGAGGTGAGATTGGTGTGTCAGCCCCTATTTATGCGTGTACCGCTGATGCTCAAGAGTCGACAAGAGACAGCTTTATGGCAGCAGGGGCGAACTACGTGATTGTAAAACCGATTAAGGAAGAGTCGCTCCACCAAGCGTTTGTTCATTTCAAAAACTCATACTGGAATGACACAGAGCGCTAGGCTTTAACTTAGTGCTCTTTAATGGAGTCTGTTGAAGAGAAGTAACTAATTTTCTGCCTTTATATCGAGCCAGCGACAAAGGCTTGTTCTAACAGCAGCGTTTTCAACTCATCACTCATATCTAGGTGTTCAGGGAATTGGATACCTAACAACCAGCCTTGTCTTTGCCTTTTCTTACTCACCACTTTGTAGACCAGATCGTCATCTAAGTACTCATTTAAGTCAGAATTAACTTTTATCTTCCAGCCGACATCGATATCTGATTGCTGGGTAAGATAGATACCGCAGCCTGACGCTGAAAAATCGACCAGTGTGGCATCCAGTGACAAGGTATCAAAGGTGACTTCACAGCTGAGGCGTACTTTATACCTTTCGTGTTCACGAATAGGCTTGGTTGCAAAGTTTGAGGGTGGGCGAAGGAAGATTAGATGTGCTGGTGAGGTGATATGAGCCAGTACATTGGTTTTGAAGGCGACAATGTGCCCAAGTTCGGTGTCGGTAATCGCACGAATAATAATATCAACGTTTGTGAGCTTTCTCAGTGTCAGTGCTTCTGTCGCTTTTTGCGTAAGCTCTAGGATAAGGTACTGATCTTCTTTGTGTCCGATATAAAGCGTACTGATCTGGATTGAGTCGTCTGGACCAAATTCCAATACACCTGCTGTTTTTGTACCTGGCTTTAGGTATCTGAACAGTTCTAAGTTTTTATCTTTATGCATATTCGTTACTGAACAATGTTAATCGTTTGATAAAATAATATAACGTCCTGATGATACTATGTCATTAGTTTCATTGAAGTAATTAGCAACGTACAACAAAAAAGTGAATCGCTATCTCAAGTAAACAACGGCTTACTCTTGTCGTAAAACAAGATACACTGCTGACAGATATATACTTGATGGAGAAATAGTAAATGGAACTGGAAACCTTATTGAATACTCTGGCTGAAACCCCAGAAGCCGTGCAATTTGAAGATACAATGCAAGTGATCGAAGCTCACTATGATTTTTCTGAGAGCGAATTTCGCAATGGTGAGGTAGTGAACGCTGCAGGGCAGAATAATGGTTCGTGTAAGATTTTTGCTTTTGGTTTAGAGCAAAGTCTGTCTGCAGAGCAAACACTTGCTTGTTTTGGTCAATTTTATCGTAACGACGTGTTAGGTTTTCCAGAGAATACCGACCATCAAAATATTCGTAACTTCATGGTTCATGGCTGGAAGGGTATCCAGTTTTCTCAGCCTGCGCTGATTGAAAAAGCGAAGTAGACACTAACCAGGTAGCGTTCAGGTCGAAACTTAATCTCAGTATTTTGAAGCGAGAAAACAACCTCTCGCTTTTTTTGTCTATGTTGAACCAGCTTGTAACTTGCTAAATAGGCTCTAACTACTGAATAGGCAAAGCAGATAAGCATTTACGGCATAGACATACTCCAGACTTTGGAATATCGCTAGTATCTCGTTTTTCTAGCTCAAAACACCAACACGTCTCTTTGCCCGCACTGATATCGCATTGAGCTGGTTCATTACACTGTGGACATTGGTGAGTCGAACTCGTGCCGCTAAGATTATCCATAACCGACGTTTGCTCTTCTTCAGATAAGCCTTTCCAGCCTATAATCTCATCCATTGTTCGAAAGCAGCCACTACACATTCCGCCATTATTTTTACAAGCCGCTCGGCAAGGTGTTTTCATTTATCTAACCTGTGATTCATTTGGGCTGAAATGTAGCATATTTGTTTCTTCTTGAAGAGCCGTTAGGCTAAGAAATTACTCAGTTAAATTTAGAAATGACCTCGTAATTTTTAGGCTTTTCATGTAGCATCTCGCCCCTTTTGTTGAGTGGGGGATATTATGTTTATTGGATTTGATTATGGAACAGCGAACTGTTCTGTCGCGGCGATGGTTAATGGAGAGCCAAGCCTGTTACCGCTCGAAGGTAACAACCACTATATTCCCTCAACCGTGTTTGCGCCTACCCGCGAGAGTGTTTCTGAACACCTCTTCCGCCACTTGAATATCAAGCCGAGTGATGCGATCGGTGAGCAAGTTTTACGACGTGCGATCGCTCTGAACAGAGAAGAGAGTATCGACTTAGTGCCAGAAGACATGGCATTTGGTCAGGCTGCGTTGGACTTATATCTAGAAGACCCTCGCGATGTTTATTATGTTAAGTCCCCTAAATCTTTCCTTGGCGCGAGTGGACTGCATGATGTTCAGGTGAGTTTCTTCGAAGATTTAGTGTGCGCCATGATGGCAAATATCAAGCATCAAGCCGAACTCACGACTCAAGAGCAGATCAAGCAAGCTGTTATCGGCCGACCAATTAACTTCCACGGTCGAGGTGGTGAAGAAGCAAACCGACAAGCTGAAGACATACTCTCACGCGCAGCTAAGCGTGCAGGCTTCCTTGATATCGCTTTTCAATTTGAACCAGTAGCCGCAGGCCTTGATTACGAAAGTACCCTGACTGAAAATCAAACGGTATTGGTTGTAGATATTGGCGGTGGTACCACCGATTGCTCATTGCTAGAAATGGGGCCAACTTGGTCGGGTAAAGCGGACCGAACCCAGAGCTTGTTAGCTCACAGCGGGCAAAGGGTAGGGGGTAATGACCTCGATATCTATCTTGCGTTCAAACAACTGATGTCACCTTTTGGTATGGGCAGCAAAGGCATTTCGGGTATCGATATGCCATTGACGCAATTCTGGAATCCAATTGCGATTAATAATGTTGAAGCTCAAAAGGGTTTCTATTCAAGAGAAAACCTAGCGGCATTGAAATTACTTCGCAAAGAAGCGTCAGAGCCTCAAAAGCTAGAACGCTTGATGAAGGTTTATCACGACACTTTGGGCTACGGCATTGTGCGTAGAGCGGAAGAAGCTAAGATTGCGCTGGCAGAATCCTCTCAATATCGTGCGGCGATGAATGTTGCCTCTGAACTGGTCGAAGTGGATATCTCAGTCGAACAGATGGTTGAAGCGATTGAAGCACCAAAGTCTAAGATGATTGAGTTGGTTAAAGAAGCGATTCAACAAGGCCAGAAAAAGCCAGACGTAATCTACATGACGGGTGGTTCAGCTCGTTCACCGATACTTCGTGAAGCCGTACAACAAGCTGTACCAAACGTTCCTATTGTGAGTGGTAATTACTTTGGTTCTGTAACCGCTGGCCTAGCTCGTTGGGCTGAGGTTTGTTTTAAATAACAGCTTGATTCGTTTAGCTCTGATAGGGCTATTACGTACTTCGAAAAATGACAAGTAGGGTAATTGGTCTTCGACTGATTGCCCTTTTTTGTGTCTAACGTTTTAGCTTGAAAGCAGTGGTATATCCATATATTGGCGAGTTTAGCTTTGGCCTAGTTAGTAAGCCTTCGTTTGAAAGTTTTCTAGTAGATTCTATATGTTACTGAATGTTTCAATGTCAGGTTTTTCCTATTCATCGTTGATTCAGTCTTTCTTTTCTTTGATTTTAAATGCTTTTTTAGTGACTTAAAAACCAAAAAATCGCTTTGACTAATATAAATAAAACACAAAGGCTTTCTTGTAATTGTGTTTTATTATGTTGTTTTTAAAGTAATTTTTGTTTTTTATAGTGTTGTTGCTTTTATTTTATATATTTTAATGCAACTTTTTTGTCATTCATCGATTAGTGTTTGCCTACTTGTTAAATGCAGGTAACAACTTCTCCGTAAGTACGAGGTTGTTAGTGAATAACTCACCCAGTTACATAATGGACATGACAAATGAATAAGAAACTTTTAGCGCTAGCAATTTCTGGTGCAGTATTTGGTACACAGGCAGTTGCAGTAGAGCTTTACAACGAAGATGGCACAACATTCTCAGTTGGCGGCCACGTTTCAGTTGCAGTTGGTGATGTAAACAGCGATGACCGTCAAAACAGCGATGATATCGGTGTAGAGACTGTATCTCCACGTATCAACTTCGGTGCAACTCACGACCTTGGTAACGGCTTCACTGCTGACGCTAAAGGTGAATGGGCGCTAAACATGCTTGACGGTGGTGATCAGTCATTCACAACTCGTCTTGGTTACGTTGGTGTTTCTCACGACGATTACGGCCGTGCAGCAGTAGGTACTCAATGGGCACCTTACTACAACGTTGCTGGTGTTGCTGATATGCCAATCGCATTCGCAAATGACTTCATCTACGAAGATCACGGTAATCTAGGTACTGGTCGTGCTGAAGAGATGGTGAGCTACGCTAATGCTGTAGATTTCGGTAACGCTGGCTCTCTAGCAATTGGCGTTGCATGGCAAGGTCGTAAGGTTTCTGACGAAGAATACAACGAAGTTGCTTCAGAGAATAAGTACGGTAACCGCGGTCAAATCGCTCTGAACTACGATATCGCTAACTTCTCTGCGAACTACGCTTACAATACTGGTGACGTTACTTTCGGTACTGGTGCTAATGTTGGCACTGATTCAAAGACTGCTGATTCTCACGTAGTAAGTGCAACTTACGGTTCGTACGGCGCTGAAGGTCTTTACGTTGCAGCTGTATACGCAGCGAACAACTACATGAATAATGGTAAGTTTGGCGTTATTTCAGAGTCTACAGGTTACGAATTTTTAGCATCTTACGCACTAGCTAACAGCCTTAACCTAAGCGTTAACTACGAAGCAGTAGAAGACGACAAGATGAGCGAAACTGTGTACAGCACAACAGCTCTACAAGCTGAATATAACTTCACATCTCAGTTCGTAGGCTTCGCTGGTTACCAGTTCGACCTACAAGGTTCTGGCGTGTACAAAGAAAAAGCTGATGACCAGTGGCTACTTGGTGCTCGTTACTACCTATAAGTCGCAGACTGATTTAGCATAGTGTTTACTCCTTAAGTTTACCTTTTAGGATACTGTCCTAGACACCATGCTAAGCCCTCTCTGACTTTTTGTTAGAGAGGGCTTCTTTCGTTCTATACGTATCTGTTTTAGCTTTTCCTTCATGTTTCTTCTGCTATTCATTTTGTCTACGTAACTATGGGGCTTGTCATCAGTTCTTATATGTCGCGATCTTCGGATAAAAGTATTTAAATCATTTAATTGAGCTAAAGATCAGAATTTAGATATTGGTAACCATCTTGTCGAAGACTCTCATTTTATGATGCGTTAAACTCTGCACTCCAAAAAATAGTTCAAGGATAAACTATGAGCAGTGTTGTCGATCAGGAACAGTTGATGAATTCGAAACGAGCAGCAACTCCAACCAAGGTGCTGTGTATTGGGCGTAACTATGTCGATCACATCGAAGAACTCAATAACGCAATTCCAGACTCTATGGTGGTTTTCAATAAACCGAGCACCAGTGTTACGTCATCTCTGTCTTCTTTTCATCAAGAAGCGCTGCACTACGAAGCAGAAATCTGTTTTATCGTTGAAAATGGCCAGTACTCCGCTGTAGGCTTAGGGCTAGATCTCACCAAACGCGAATTGCAAAGTAGCTTAAAAGTGAAAGGCTTACCTTGGGAACGTGCGAAAGCGTTTGATGGTTCCGCTGTTTTAAGCCGTTTTGTACCTATTGATAACTTCGATCTCTCTGACTTAAATCTAGAGCTATTTATTAACTGTGTTCGCGTTCAAAAAGGACACGTAGAGCAGATGCTTTACTCTCCACAAACTATCCTCGAAGAGTTATGTTCTTATACGACTTTGCTTGATGGTGATGTTGTAATGACAGGTACACCTAAAGGTGTTGGTGAGGTCCATAGAGGTGATATCTTCCTTGGTCGTCTAAAGTGTGGTGAAACGACATTGATTGAGATTGAGTGGGTAGCGAGTTAATTAATACTCCATGTTTAGTTAATAAATTGGTTTGAATGGTTGAAGTTAGTTTTTAATTCGTACAATTAACCCTATTACAACCAATTGCATCTGGAAGGTTGTTGGTAGTTGATATAAAATCTGCCTCCGTTTTTATCAATACTGAAACTCATGATCGACTTAGCCATCTTACCTGTTTACCTGACAGCCGTTGTTGCACTGCTTCTTTTACCTGGCCCTGATATGTTACTCATCGCGAGCTCAAGTATGAGCTATGGCCGCAAGGTTGGTGTGTTCGCAAGTTTAGGTAACGCAACTTCCGGAATCATCTTTACAGTATTGGCAGCAATGGGTGTTTCAGCGTTGATCGCAATGAGCCCAATAGCGCTTAAAGCTCTACATTTGTTAGGCGGCGCGTACTTGTTGAAGATGGGATGGGACTGCCTGCGAACAGAGCAGGGAAGAGCGCCGGAGCTAAACGATAATTTTGCTGCAAAAGCCTATTACCAAAGAGCGCTTATTAGTAACCTGCTTAATCCAAAAGCCTTGGTATTCTTTGTGATGTTTTTACCTCAGTTTGTGTCGACAAACATTGAAGCGACTTCGGGCGAGCAAATGTTAGTGCTTGGTTTACTGCTGAATGTCTTAGGTTTAACGTTCAATTTCCTACTGGTAGCACTGGTGGGTACGATTGGTAAGTCTCTGGTAGAGAATGCTAAGTTTCGCACCTATCAACAGAAAGTGATGGGTGGAGTCTTCATCGTATTGGCTATCTGGATGCTGTCTTCTTTCTTTACTTCGTAGACGAATCAACCCAGATATTTTCTCGCGGTTAGCCGCTGAGACAAAAATGGACGCTTCGAGCGTCCATTTTTTATATTTAACCGTTACATGTTGAACCCGCTAAATCTCTATGAATTCAAATCTTGTTGGTGCTGTTCAATCAGTTTCTCCATGTACTTCTCACCGCGCAGGCGAGTGTCGTCGTAGGTTTCTGTCCCTTCAAACTTTGTCACCGTCTCATAATAGACTTTCACTTTTGGCTCTGTGCCTGAAGGTCTTACGATGATTCTTGAACCATCTTCGAGGTGATAGATGAGTACGTCACTTGCAGGCAGGTTAATGGCTTCAGTATTGCCTCCAATGACGAAGCGTAAACAAGACTGCAGATCTTCAACTACAGAGATAGCGACACCGTTGATTGCTTTAGGCTGTGCCGAGCGGAGCTTAGAACCAATCGATGGTGAATCTGGCTCTAGTGCAATACTTCTTTGTGCGTTGGTGTGAACCCCATGTTTAAATGAAATTTGAGCAAGAAGATCCCAGACCGTTCGACCTTGAGATTTGAGCTCTTCTACAAGTTGAGCGAAAACAACGATAGCAGACAGTCCATCCTTATCTCGAACCTGAGTACCAATCGTATAGCCTAGCGCTTCTTCATAGGCGAACAAGAACTCATTGTTTTCGTCTTCTAATTGCATGCCGATGTTGGCCAACCATTTAAAGCCTGTCAGAGTTTGGAAATAGGTAGCTCCATGAGCATTCGCTACTTTTTCAAGTAACGTTGATGAGACGATGCTATTACCAACCAGCTGATTTTTAGTGTGCGGCTTTGATAACAAGTAGTGAGCGAACAACACACCTACTTGATCGCCAGTCAGCATTTTATACGAGTCATCTTCAGTTCTGACCGCAACGGCGAATCGGTCTGCATCTGGATCGTTGGCACAAGCTATGTCTGCATCGACACTTTTTGCTAGGTTGACCACAAGGTCCATTGCCCCTTTCTCTTCCGGGTTAGGGAAGTTGACGGTCGGGAAATTACCATCGGGCTCTCTTTGTTCTGCAACGCTGAATACCTTATGGAAACCAGAATCATGGAGCAAATCTTCAGCCATTTGTGCGCCCACACCATGCATAGCGGTGTAGGTGATGGTGGTGTTCGCCGATTCAATGTCTTTACTCACATATGGGCTCTGATTGATCGCAGCGCGATACGTTTGGTAATAGCCTTCAGTTAACCACACTAACTTGCCTTGTGCTTCCGCGTCACTCAAGCTCATTAAAGGAATAGGCTTGGTCGATGCGATATCGATTTCAGAGGCAATGCCAGCATCATGCGGTGGAATGATTTGAGCACCATTCTCCCAGTACACTTTGAAGCCATTGTATTCTGGTGGATTATGACTAGCCGTTACCACAACAGCTGCGGCTGCGTTGAAATGTTCAATACCGAAAGCAACGATAGGGGTTGCTGCGACATTCGAGGTTAAGTAAACCTTAATACCCAAAGCCGTGAGTACAGAAGCGGTATCAATAGCGAATTGCTTTGAATCTAAGCGGCCGTCATAGCCCACAACAACACCACGAATCTTGGCATTTGCAACGTGCTCTATCAAATAATGACCAAGCCCAGTCGCGGTTTCTTGTATCACTAAGCGATTCATTCTATTTGGACCACATCCCACTTTGCCTCGTAGACCTGCTGTTCCGAACTCCAATCGCTGCGTAAAGCGGTCTTCTAATTCGTCGTGCATTCCTTCATCGATGAGGTGTTGAAGCTCTTCACGAGTTCTCGGGTCTGGGTCTCTCGCTAACCAATTCATTGCATCTTGCATAATCACTAAACCTTTTAATGTCTGTATGACTTACTGTTGATTTAACTTAAGTGATATTGATTATCATTTCTATGAAAGCAATCGTAAAACTCGATATAAAATAAATTCCAACGGCAAGAGGGCATGTAGCTTAGTCACTTCAAATAATTGACTGTTTAGTAAGTAAACTTACCTTGAACAATTGGATATCACTAACTAGCCTTTTACATAAATATAACAAAATTTAACAAATTCGCCGTTTTTGAATCTTTCATGGAAACCTCCAACGCTTTTGAGCCGTATTGGCTCATGGGGAGATATGAGGTTGATAGTGTTTTAAAGCTGTCTCCATGTGAGTTGTAGATTGAGATTCAGATTCAGCCTTTTCATGTGTAGTCGGGATAACAATGAATGTTGTCTGGCTCGTAATGGCATATAGCTTGTAATGAAACTTAGCTCACAACGAAATATGGCTCGTAACGACATTTAGGTCGCAAGTATCCAATTAGGAAGGATAAGGAGAGATCTTTTGAAAAGATTACTGGTTAGGCTAGCGTGGCTTTTGAAGAGTTTTGTTGTGGTTTTAGTGTCGCCTTTAGTGCATGCAAGTAGTGAATACAACATGACAAGAGGTGTGACTGAGATCAGCGGTGAGGTTTATGAACTTCACATGCTTATCTTCTACATCTGCTGTGCAATCGCCTTCGTCGTTTTTGGTGTGATGTTCTATTCGATTCTGAGGCACAGAAAGTCGAAGGGCGCGGTAGCCGCTCATTTTCACGAAAGCACCAAAGTTGAAATCCTCTGGACCATCATTCCTATTATCATCCTCATCGCAATGGCGATACCCGCTACTAAAACCTTGATAGCGATGGAAGACACCTCTCAGTCTGAACTCACCGTTAAAATTACTGGCTCACAATGGAAATGGCATTACAGCTATTTTGGCGAAGATGTTGAGTTCTTCAGCCTGCTAGCGACCAGTGACAAAGAAATTGAAGGCATCGAAGTGAAAGGCGCGCATTATCTGCTAGAGGTTGATAAACCATTAGTCCTTCCTATTGATAGAAAAGTTCGCTTCTTGATGACTTCTGACGATGTGATTCACTCTTGGTGGGTTCCGGCCTTTGCTGTTAAGAAAGACACCATTCCGGGCTTCATTAACGAAGCGTGGACAAAAATCGATGAGCCCGGTGTGTATCGTGGCCAGTGTGCTGAACTGTGTGGCCGAGCTCATGGCTTTATGCCGATAGTGGTGCATGCCATGGAAGAAGACGAGTTTGATGCATGGCTAGCAGAGCAGAAAGAGCTAACGGTTGCTGCACAGCAAGCGGCTCAAGATGCATTAGACGCGTCACTTTCTTTGGAAGAGCTGAACACCATCGGTGAAGAGGTTTACAAAACTCGATGCGCGGTTTGTCACCAAGCAAACGGTGAAGGTATTCCTGGTGCATTCCCAGCAATTAAAGGTAGCACGGTTGCTCTTGGGGATGTCGATGTGCATATCGATACCATTGTTTATGGTCGTGGAGGCACGGCAATGCAAGCCTTCGATAACCAGTTAACCGAGAAAGAGATCGCAGCGGTCGTTACTTACCAAAGAAACGCTTGGGGTAATGACACGGGCGATATTGTTCAGGCTTCAGATATTAACGCTTACAAAGTTAAACAAGAAGGCGGAGCCCAAGCATCTGACGAACAGGGCTCAACGGATGAAGCACAAAGTGATGCTAAGGAGCAGCTATGAGTTCACCAATTGATAAGCCGGTGAAATCGGCGCCTGCAGAAGATCAGGCCTTGAGCCATTCTGTGGAAGGTACATTGGACAGCAATGACCTACCTCTGGATGAGCACGATTCTCACGCTGCGCCAAAAGGGTGGGCGCGTTGGCTGTATTCAACCAATCACAAAGACATCGGTACATTATATCTGTGGTTCAGTTTCGCAATGTTCTTAACCGGTGGTGCGATGGCAATGGTGATCCGTGCTGAGTTGTTCCAACCGGGTCTGCAGCTTGTTGAGCCTGATTTCTTTAATCAGATGACCACAGTGCACGGCTTGATCATGGTGTTTGGTGCGGTAATGCCGGCATTCACGGGGCTCGCTAACTGGATGATCCCGATGATGATCGGCGCTCCCGATATGGCGCTGCCACGAATGAACAACCTCAGTTTCTGGATTTTGCCTTTTGCTTTCTTGATCCTAATTGGTTCTCTGTTTACTGAGGGAGGCGGCCCGAGTTTTGGTTGGACATTCTACGCGCCGCTCTCAACGACTTATGGCCCAGACAGTACAGCGCTATTCGTATTCTCAGTCCATATTATGGGGATCAGTTCGATCATGGGGGCGATTAACGTGATCGTAACCATAGTGAACATGCGCGCGCCGGGTATGACTTGGTTCAAGCTACCGATGTTCGTATGGACTTGGTTAATTACCGCTTTCTTACTGATAGCCGTGATGCCCGTGCTCGCCGGGGCTGTGACCATGGTACTGACTGACAAATATTTTGGGACTAGTTTCTTTGATGCCGCTGGTGGTGGGGATCCGGTGATGTTCCAGCACATATTCTGGTTCTTTGGGCACCCCGAAGTGTACATCATGATCTTGCCGTCTTTTGGTATTGTCTCAGCTATCATCCCTGCATTCAGTGGCAAGCGTCTGTTTGGCTACCACTCGATGGTTTATGCGACCTGTAGTATCGCACTGCTGTCATTCTTGGTTTGGGCGCACCACATGTTCACCACGGGTATGCCAGTATTTGCCGAACTTTTCTTCATGTATTGCACTATGTTGATAGCGGTGCCGACCGGTGTGAAAGTCTTCAACTGGGTGGCGACCATGTGGCGGGGGGCTTTGACCTTTGAAACCCCAATGCTGTTTGCGATTGCCTTTATTGTTCTGTTTACGATTGGTGGGTTATCTGGATTGATGCTCGCTATCGTGCCTGCTGATTTCCAATATCACGACACTTATTTTGTTGTGGCTCACTTCCATTATGTTCTGGTAACAGGTGCCGTGTTCTCGATTATGGCTGCCGCCTATTATTGGCTGCCTAAGTGGACCGGACATATGTACGACCACAAGCTCAGCCTATGGCATTTCTGGACGTCGGTGATTTCAGTCAATGTACTGTTCTTCCCTATGCACTTTTTAGGGTTAGCGGGTATGCCGCGTCGTATTCCTGATTATGCGATTCAGTTTGCTGACGTTAACCAAGTCGTGTCGATTGGTGGTTTTGCCTTTGGGTTGTCTCAGCTGATTTTCTTATGGCTAGCGATTAAGTGCGTAAGAGGGGGAGAGCCTGCGCCAAGTAAGCCTTGGGATAGAGCTGAAGGTCTGGAATGGACAGTACCAAGCCCTGCGCCTCACCACACCTTTACTCATCCACCGAAAGTGGATTAGAGGACAGAACCATGAGTGATAAGCAAAGCGATCCCAATCAAGATAAAAAACAACCAAAGCGCCTGTCTAATAAGCGATCGACCAAAAAGCTGACGGGCTACTTGGTGTTGAGCGTGGTTGCGATGTTTGGCTTCGGTTTCGCTTTGGTGCCGCTCTACGATGTGATGTGTGAGGCCTTAGGGATCAATGGTAAAACCAATACCGTTTCCGCAGTTCAACCTCAGGGAATGCAGCCTGACTATTCTCGTACGGTCCGCGTTGAATTCATGTCCCACATCAAGCCAGATATGCCATGGCAGTTTTCGCCTGAGGTTCGAGTGTTAGAGGTTCATCCTGGTGAGGTGGTTCAGACTAACTACATTGCCAAAAACCTTTCTGGATCCTCATTGGTTGGCCAAGCCGTACCATCGGTTTCTCCAGGCATGGGGGCAACCTACTTCAATAAGATGGAGTGCTTTTGTTTCAATCAGCAACCATTAGAGGGGCACAAGAGTGCCGAAATGGGTTTGATATTTTACATAGAGCCAGATATTCCAGAATCGATACATACGCTTACGCTCTCTTACACGCTGTTTAACATCACGAGTCAGGTGAGTGGAGATGCAAGTAAGCCTGAAGTGAGTACATCAACATTGAGTACACTACAATCTGGCTCACCAAAAGCGAGCACACTCGCAAGTAACTAGGGATTTACAGAACCAGTATCAACATAAGGAGTTGAGCGATGAGTTCTAAAAAGGAAGTTTATTTCGTTCCACACCAAAGCCACTGGCCATTGGTGGGTGCTGTAGCACTGTTTTTGGTCGC
Organism: Vibrio sp. 14G-20; assembly: GCF_026241515.1. Taxonomy (GTDB): domain Bacteria; phylum Pseudomonadota; class Gammaproteobacteria; order Enterobacterales; family Vibrionaceae; genus Vibrio. The sequence continues at coordinate 194,569 of NZ_JAPHPW010000005.1, read as the reverse complement.
TGTTGGCGCTGGATTGACGGTGCAAAACATGGGTACCGACGCCGCAGGTGGTGTGTTTGGTAAAGCGGTGTTGTTAGTCGGGTTTGCTGTGCTGCTTTACATGCTCGCAGGTTGGTTTAGCAATGTGATCACAGAATCATTGAGTGGTCTATATTCTGAGCAGATTTCTCGTTCTTTTAGACAAGGAATGAGTTGGTTTATTTTCTCTGAAATCATGTTCTTCGGCGCTTTCTTTGGCGCGCTTTTCTACGCTCGCATGATTTCTGTGCCTTGGATTGGTGGTGCGGGTAATAATGAAATGACCCATGAAGTGTTGTGGCCGATGTTCCAATCTATTTGGCCACTAACGACTACCCCTGATGGTGTGACGACACAAGCCATGCCTTGGCAAGGTATCCCGCTTAAGAACACCATTATCCTGCTGCTTTCCTCTGTGACGCTGCATATGGCACATATCAGTCTTGAACAAAATAAGCGTATGGCTTTGATCGTCTGGCTGGAGATAACCATTGTTCTGGCTGGTTTCTTCCTGTTCTTCCAAGTTGAAGAGTATCTTCACGCTTATCAAGAAATGGGGCTGACACTTCAGTCTGGCATCTACGGCAACACCTTCTTCTTGTTGACTGGGTTCCATGGTTTGCATGTCTGTTTAGGGACAATCTTCTTGATTGTGTTGTTGGCGAGGGTTGCGAAAGACCACTTCACTCCGAAAGACCACTTTGCGTTCCAAGCGGGCAGTTGGTATTGGCACTTTGTTGATGTGGTTTGGTTAGGCTTGTTTGTGTTTGTTTATGTGCTTTAACTGCTGAGCCTATTGGGGATTAATAGGGGCGAGGGTTGGGAGTTATCACTCCTGATCCCAAAGCAAGTAATAAAAGTAGCACGACAACGGCTGACCACATCACACGACGTCCCAAGAAGTGACTGAGCTTTTTTCCATTGTGTTTGCCCGAGGCGATTTGGATTAGACCTTTCATCAAATTGAAAGCGATAAAAAACAGCAAAGCGACCAATACGACTTTAAATAACAGAACAAAGGTAGATGACGCCATAGTGATAACTCCAAACCGATTGATTGATGATGAACACAAGTTCCGCAGTAAAGGTTTTTGGATAGCGGTTGTTTTAACTGTGGTTTCAGTCGGCGTTTTAATCAAGTTAGGTTTATGGCAACTCGATCGTGGTAACGAGAAATTGCGTTATGAACAGCAATTAACAGAGAGAGCACAGCTATCGTCACAACCTTTAGGTGGCGTTATTTCTGAGTTGCGAGAGCTGGGTTTATCTAGTCAAGAGTCATTAAATCCTCAAACCCTAAACGGGTTGAAGGCTGATGTTGAATTAGTAAATACGAGTGGCTTGATGCTCTTGTTAGACAACCAGATAAACCAAGGAACGGTAGGGTATGTGATTTACATGTTGGGGAAGGTTCGTCTTGAAGATGAAAACAATTCCTTAGTGGCTGAAAAACAGTTGTTGATCGATCTTGGGTTTGTTCCGGCAAGTAATGACAGAAGAGAACTACCGCAACTAGGAACTATCACTGTACCAACCAAAATGTCAGGGCGCTTGTATACACGCTCAATTAACCCTTTAAGTCATGAGTTGGGTTTAGAAAATACGACACCTAATAGAATCCAAAACCTAAACATAGCAGCGTTATCACAGTACACAGGGCAAGAAGTGCTGCCCTTTGTCTTCCAACCTCTGAGCTTAGATTCCTGGCCATATGAGTTGTTATGGCGGCCGACGGCGATGAAATCTGAGAAGCACTTTGGTTACTCGTTTCAATGGTTTGTAATGGCTGCTGTACTTCTGTTTTTGATGTTGTTGATTGGATTCCGATATTTAAAAAAAATAGCCACATGAATAAGAAGTAGGCACTTGAAGTTTAAATAGCGACTTAAAGGCATCGCCTGCAACAAGGAAGAAAGATGGATAAATCTCAAGCACAAATGAACAGGGAAAGTACCGAGGCAAACATGGCCGAGCTTAAAAGCCGTCGTACTAAGGGGCGTCTGGTATTAATCGGATTAGTTTTGATTTTCGCTTTGCCTGCGATTATTGCCAAAACCGTGTTGGATCAGAATTGGTACACTTCAGGTGTCACTAACTCCGGCGAATTGGTCGAACCAAGAATTACACTAGCGGATTTCGGCGTAACGGTACCCATGGCTGGAGAGGGGTGGTTAGTGGGTTATATTGCGCCGATGGAGTGCGAAAGCTTGTGTGAACAACAGCTTTATTATTTGAATCAAAGCTACTTGGCGTTAGGGAAAAACAAAGAGCGCGTGACCGCCGTTGTTTTTGTATCGGAAGGTAACTCGTTAACGGGTTCGCTTGATAAGCCGGATTTGTCTTTGTTAGCTGGTGGTGATCAGTTAAGTACCGAGTTTGCGCCGGCTTCTATTGTCATTATTGACCCACTAGGGCAGTTGGTTATGGAGTACAAAAGCGTTTCGGAACCGTCGCAGCTAGTCGGGCAATCCAAAGGCATGATTCATGATTTAAGAAAGCTACTTAAGCTATCACGAGTTGGGTAGTTGATGTCGCGAATGCTTGAGTGTAAGCAGCGAAAGGGAATAAGTATAGGGAGATAAGTGATGCAGAATAAAGCCCCTGATTTACTCATGCACATGATGAGGTTAACGATCTTATTAACCCTTACCGTGATTGTTCTCGGCGCTTATACACGCTTGTCTGATGCTGGCCTTGGCTGCCCTGATTGGCCGGGTTGTTACGGTAAGATCACCGTTCCTTCTGATGCCCAAGCGGTGAATCAAGCCAATCTACAATTCCCTGATCGAGCTCTCGAAGCAGACAAAGCGTGGATAGAGATGATACATCGTTACTTTGCAGGAACATTAGGGCTGCTTATCTTTGTCGTTGTTTCTTGGTGCATTAAAAAGAACATTACACCAGTTGGTCTTCCATTAATTATCTCAGCCACTGTGATTTTTCAGGCTTTGCTTGGAATGTGGACGGTGACTCTCAAGTTGATGCCCGTTGTGGTAATGGCACACCTTATGGGCGGGTTCACGCTACTGTCACTGCTCTGTTTACTCTATTGTCGCCTGTCTAATGTCCAACATCACTTTAGTGAGTCGGTTTTTAATTCGTCTCTTAAAGTCTGGGCATTGTTTGGATTAATCGTTGTGGTTGGCCAGATATTGCTTGGTGGATGGACATCGTCTAATTATGCCGCTTTGGTGTGTACCCAATTACCTATCTGTGAAGGGAACTGGGCAAGCTATTTAGATTTCAAGAACGCCTTCGATTTTGCTCAACACGGGCATGATAACTATGAGTTTGGTGTGTTGGAATATCCTGCGAGACTAACCATACATGTCATGCACCGGTTCGGAGCTATCGCCGCAACACTTACGGTGTTGATGATTGTTTATCAGCTTTGGAAGCTTGAAAAAGGACCGCAAAAAAAGCTGGCTCTCACTTTGGCGATAGTGTTGTTTGCTCAGGTCAGTTTAGGGATCAGCAATGTATGGTTTCACCTACCGATCTCGGTAGCCGTTTTGCATAATTTGGTGGCCGCTCTGTTACTTGTCACCATGGTTGTTACAAACTTTGTGGTTTGGCAACGTCAACCGAGTGAGTACTTGATGAAGAACGATGTATTACAAGGAGGTAATCATGGTCACTAGAACATCAACACAACATGGAGTAGTGCTTCAAGGTGCAGCTTCAGGCCAGGAGGTAGTTGCTAGCCAAGAGATAGCAGCCAGCCAAGAGATCGCAGTCAACGGAGAAAGTGCTCTAAAAAATGAGCTGGTCTCGAAAAGCAAAGCCGCTTGGAAGGTCTATTTAACGCTGACTAAACCTAAGGTCGTGGCTTTGATGCTGCTGACGGCACTGGTTGGGATGTGTTTGGCGGTGCCTAACGGATTACCTTTACAGCAAACTCTGTTTGGAATGATCGGAATAGGATTAATGGCAGGCTCAGCAGCGGCGTTTAACCACTTGATCGATAAAAAGATCGACGGCCAGATGACTCGAACAAATCGACGCCCTTTACCATCTGGTGAACTGAGTAGTGTGCGTGTGTTCAGCTTTGCCGCGGGTATCGGCTTACTTGGTTTCGCCACGTTAGTGGTGTGGGTCAATCAACTGACCGCTTGGTTAACTTTTGCAAGCTTATTAGGCTATGCGGTGATTTATACCATGTACTTAAAGCGAGCGACGCCGCAAAACATCGTGATAGCAGGGATCGCTGGCGCTATGCCTCCGCTATTGGGCTGGACGGCGGTTACTAACGAACTGCATTCAAACGCTTGGTTGTTGGTGATGATCATCTTTATTTGGACACCTCCGCACTTCTGGGCGTTGGCAATTCATCGTCGTGATGAGTATGCCAAAGTGAATATCCCCATGCTGCCTGTGACCCACGGAATCGAATACACCAAGACTTCTATTTTGCTCTATACCTTGCTGCTAAGCATCGTATGTATATTGCCGGTATTGGTCGGCATGAGTAGCTGGATATATTTGAGCGCTTCTTTGGTTCTCAACGGCGGTTTTATTTATCACGCTTGGGTACTTAAATATCGTGATGAACCTAATATGGCGATGAAGACCTTTAAGTTCTCCATCTATCATCTCATGATCTTGTTTGTCGCTCTGTTGGCGGACCACTATCTACTTTGATAACTGATGCTTCAGCTGTTACAGAATAAGAAAACGGATGCTCTGGGCATCCGTTTTTGTTTGGTTGATCACTAAAACGCACTTAATACAAAGTAAGTATCTAGCGAGTACTTAGTCCACTTTGTTCCAAGCACTTTGCCAGTGTGAACCGACACCTGGTTCGTACTGAGTTGCTGTTGGAGCCCATTGAACACAGTAGCCAGAGTATGGGAACTCTTTACACTGATAAATGCCACCATCGCTGCTCAGAACCTTTGTTCCTGCAGTGTAAGATTCAATGCTTTCTGGGAACACGAAGTCGTAGTCGCCCGCTGGTGGCGGTGTTTGCTCGTCCATTAGGTGGAAATCAAGCGTGTTCTGATCCACTAAGTTACCTTGGTCATCTTTCGTCACAACCACAAGCATGTGGTGGCCAGCTTCAGACTTAGAAAGAGTCAGCTGAACACCTTCAACTTGTCCGTCTGCTAATTCAGATTTCTGAGAGGCAAGTGCTTCACGGTGATGGTTGTACACAGTCAATTCAGCTTGAATATCGCCTGTTGCTGCAAGAGTAAGATCAAGCTGTGTCGGCTGGTTTTCATCAATAATGTACTCAGACTCTAAGCCTGTTACTTCTAGCTCATGGTCTGGTTCTGGAGTGTCAATCTTGTAGCCGATTTCCACACTGTTAAAGCCAGAACCTGCTTTTAGATAAACAGGGTTAGTGCCGTAAACGGGTGCGAAATCGCCTTGGCCGTTTAGTTGACCTGCTTTGATTTGAGTTTGCTCTTTGTTGATCTTAGCTGCAAGTGCGTAAGACCAGCTGTTTGCTTTGCCTTGCTCGTTGCTTTCAATCACTAGCTCAGTGCTGTATGAAGCGTTCTCACCAGATTGGTCGAAGACACGAGTGTAAACCGCATCACCAACGTTCAGGTCTTGAGTTGGGTTGATCTGACCGCCTTGATCCCAATCCGGGATGATAGGGCCGTCGCCATCAAATTTCACATCGATAACGTTGTAGAAAGCTGCAGCAGTGTCACCCACATCCCATACAGCAAGGATCACTTGATAACCTTCTCGTTCTGGAACATTACACAAGTGGCTGACTTGCATTGGTGGTTGCTCCATATTGCCTTCAACAACACAGAATGGCGTTAAATCAAAAGAGCTGCGTGCCAAAGGTTGGTTTGGATTCCAGTCTGGTTGCGTAATGTAGTATTTCCAATCGCGGGTCTTGTGGTTAGCTGTGAACGTCCACTCAAAGTACTGAGAACCAGACTTGATAGGGCGTTTAACCCAGCGGTCTGCGGTTTGTTCGTCTAGTGCTGCCGCTAAAGAAGATTCTGCACTGGCGATTTTTCCATCGACAGGGCCGACTTCAGGGAAACCTTCAGGGCCTTCCACACTTTGTGGTTCGTATTGGATACCACCACAGTCGGTGTTTTTCTGTTGTGTGTCACTCGCTGGGAACTTACATAGAGCGACACGGCTCTCAGCAACGCCATTATCATATGCCGAAACATAACCGTGACCAAAGCTTGCACCGCTTACGCTAAGTAGCGACAGCGCGATGAGTGATTTTTTTGGGAGTTGTTTCATTATTTGTCCTTACTGTATTTGGCCGACAAAAAAGAGAACACTCCGGCATGCATGTGCACTTAAATCCTATTAAGTGGCGGCCCCGCTATCATAGACAGAATATTTGTCGACAGACCGGTGGCTTTGCGTCCTATTCTTTCAAATAGTTTGCCAGAAGTGCGTTTAAGCCAACGGAATGTAGCCAACCAGTTTTATAAATGCGAATCAATAGATTGAAATGTGGAATGCTAATCTCGAACTTTTAATTCTTAATAAAAATTAACTTGCTATATGTTTCGTTAGTTAACGTATAAATTATTGATATAAATAAAGAAAGTATTTGCTCTAATTGTTTTTGTGAATGCTTTTGGGTTTTTGTGTTCTGCTCTGTACAACAATTGCACTCATATCAAAACCAAACCTTTGGTTTCCATTAACCGAACCCTGACATGTCGTGTATGAAAAAACGGACAATTGATTGGTATGAATTATATAAAGGAGTCAGTATGGAATTCACAGAACAAGACAGAGATGCGTTGTATCAAACGTGGATGTCACAAAAATCGCGAATGCGAATTACGCAGATGGAATTTTCAAAAAAGCTAGGAATGAACCAGCTTGATTTCTCTAGAGTGTTGAGAGGGGAGACGCCATTGACTATGTCTTTCGTCAGTCATTTTTGCCGTTTACTTCATTTGGAACCAAGGAATGTATTCCCTTCACTAAAAGAAGGCAATGAATCTGGACCTAAAGTGGTTTATTTGAAAAGTAGAATGAGTGTTGATGGCGAGATTCAAAACGCTTATATCGAAGGAAATCAGGTGATTGTAGAGTATGCTCACACCGTGCAGCATAATTAATTTTAGAGCTAGCTCTGAGTTTTAACCCCTTTTCTACAATCTTTCCACATAGGGTATGGCATATTTAGTTGGATTCTTCTATTTAATGTAAGTGCGCTATGAAACCTTTAAAACTTCTCTTGCTTGTTGCAACCAGCATTTTTTGTTTGGTTGTGCAGGCGGTCCAATTAAAACCGCAACCAAATTCACCAGTTATGAAGATTTTCAGCCAGGTCCTGACGGTGGTGTTGACTTAGTTTGGGCTAGAATCGGCCTACGTGACGCACAACGTTTGAAATCTAAGTTAGACGATTATGATTCTGTGGTCATTGACCAGATCTTTGTGCTTGCAGAAGAAGGTTCGCTCGATCAGGAAGAGATTCAAGAGTTGACTGATCACATGGTTGCACGCTTGGAAGAGAAAATATCGCCCCATAAAACGATTGTCGATGAGCCTACCGGGAATACGCTGCGCCTAAGTATTGCATTGAGTAACGTTGAAACTCCAAACCCTATCCTAGCCGTGACCAGTAGTGTACTGCCGTTTGGCCTTGCGATGTCAACCATATCTAAAGTGACAACTGGCGAACACACGAATGTTGGTAGTGCGAGTGTAGAGTTATTGGTCAGTGATGCTCAAGAGGGCACGCCATTGTTTGCTGCCATCGACCGTGAAGCGGGTAATAAAGACTTTTCAACCATGATTGACTCGTTAGATGATGCGAAAGACGCGATCAACTATTGGTTCGAGCGTTTAGGTGATACTCTACACAACATAGATGACGCATAGAAAGAGCGAATAATGCTAGAGAAAGAGAACCTGATTAAGTTGGCTCGAATGCATATGCCATTTGGAAAGTACGCGGGTCGTACACTGATTGACTTGCCTGAAGAATATTTGCTGTGGTTTGATAAAAAGGGATTCCCGCCTGGTGAACTAGGCGATTTATTAAAACTGTGTCTTGCTCTGAAAATTGAAGGACTTGATAGTGTTGTCAAGCCATTGAAAGGAATGTAATTAGTTAGAAGTTCACGTTAATCACGTGAGCTTTTTTGTTTCTAAGTTCTACACAATTTCACATGTATGGTGAAGCTATTGAGAATAGCTCCTCGTGCCGTCCTTGAAATTACGCAATCGAATGCGTGTAAATAATGGTATACAGGGTGTTTTAAATATAAAACACAAAAAAAATTGCGTTTATTTTCAATTAGTGATTGAAACTAGAGTTTTTACTAGTTAAGTTACAGGGAACAAGAAGATTAGTGCTGATAGAAAGTGACGTGAGACAACGTACATTCAGCTCAAGGATAGAAAAAAGGAAGAAGTAAGCAATGTTCCAAACTGATGATGTAAGAATTAACAAAGTAAAAGAGTTATTACCCCCTGTTGCTGTTTTAGAAAAGTTTCCAGCGACAGAAGTTGCTTCTTCTACAACCTTTGAAAGCCGCAAAGCGATCCACAATATTCTAGAAGAGAGCGATGACCGCTTGCTTGTTATTGTAGGTCCATGTTCTATTCATGACACAGAAGCTGCTCTTGAGTACGGTAAGCGTTTGAAAGTGTTACGCGACGAACTTGGTGATAACCTTGAAATCGTAATGCGTGTTTACTTTGAAAAGCCACGTACAACTGTTGGTTGGAAAGGTCTAATTAATGACCCGTACATGAACGATACGTTCAAGCTAAATGATGGCCTTCGTCTAGGTCGTAAGCTACTGCTTGACCTAACTGACATGGGCATGCCAACGGCAAGCGAATTCCTAGATATGATCACGCCTCAATACGTTGCAGATCTAATCAGCTGGGGTGCAATCGGCGCACGTACTACAGAATCTCAAGTTCACCGCGAACTGGCTTCGGGTCTATCTTGCCCAGTTGGGTTTAAGAATGGTACTGATGGCAACATCAAGATCGCAACAGATGCAATTCGCTCTGCTAGCGCTTCTCACCACTTTTTATCGGTAACTAAGTACGGTCATTCAGCTATCGTTGAAACGGCAGGTAACCCTGATTGTCATATCATCCTACGTGGTGGTAAAGAGCCAAACTACAGCGCAGAACACGTTGGTAAGATTAAAGAAGAGCTAGCAGCTTCAGGTCTTCCACAAAAAGTGATGATCGATTTCAGCCACGCAAACAGCTCTAAGCAGTTTAAGCGTCAAATGAACGTATCTGATGACGTTAGTGCTCAAATCTCTGGTGGCGACAAAGCTATCTTTGGTGTGATGATTGAATCTCACCTTGTTGAAGGTCGCCAAGACTTGGTTGATGGCAAAGCTGCAACTTACGGTCAATCTGTTACTGATGCGTGTATTGGTTGGGAAGACACTGAGACAGTACTTCGCCAACTGGCAGACGCTGTTGAAGCTCGCCGCAACAAATAGATTAATTACAATCAGCAACTAAGCTATTGAAAATTCAAAGCCCTTATTAGCAACAGCTAGTAAGGGCTTTTTTGTGGATCTTAGTTGAAAACTGGAAGTGTTTGTATTCTTAAATGAGAAAAGACAGTAGCTCGTCGACTTTAAGTGATAGCAAAGCTCTATCTTGTTTTGTTTCAACGTTAAGGCGTACTAATGGCTCGGTATTGGACTTTCTCAAGTTGAAGCGCCATGTGCCCATATTGATGCTGATCCCGTCTGTGTGATCGATCTCAACGGCATTATCTCGGTAGTGCGATAACACGCAAGCCATGACCTGCTCTGGGTCTGATACTCTTCGATTGATCTCCCCGGAAGAGGGGAATCTATCTATACTGGTACTCGTCAATTGGTGAAGAGATTGTTGAGTTTTCGACATTAGTTCGATAACCAATAGCCAAGGAATCATGCCTGAATCGCAATATCCAAAATCACGAAAATAATGGTGCGCACTCATTTCGCCACCATAGACGGCATTTGTTTCACGCATCTTCTCTTTAATAAGTGCGTGCCCCGCTTTAATTCCAATCGCTTTTCCACCATGCGTGTTAGCGACTTCAATCGTGTTCCATGTCATGCGCATATCGTGCAATACAGCCGCGTTAGGCTGTTTGACCAAGAATGCTTCAGCAAGCAACCCGACAATGTAATAACCCTCGATGTAATTGCCTTGCTCATCAAAGAAAAAGCATCGGTCGAAGTCTCCATCCCAAGCAATTCCAAGGTTGGCAGAATGCTCTAAAACGGCATCTCGAGTGGCTGCTTGGTTCTCTCTAATTAAAGGGTTTGGAATACCATTTGGGAAGTTTCCATCAGGGGTATGATGAACCTTGATGAAGGTGATAGGGACACCGAGTTCGTTAAATTTCTTCTCTAAAGCATCAATGACATGTCCTGCAACGCCGTTTCCTGCGTTAACCACAATCTTCATCGGTGACAGCTTTGATGGGGTTATATACGAGAGTAGGTGCTCTACGTATGGAGCAAGAATACTGGCCGTTCTACAAGAATAAGAGGGTTGTACATGGCTGATAGGTAAACCGCTATTCAGCTCTTGATCCAGAACCTCAATGCGTTGTTTTATTACATCTAAACCATTGTTTTTACTAATCGGACTCGCACCTGCACCTACTAATTTCATTCCGTTGTAATTGATTGGGTTATGGCTTGCCGTAATTTGGATTCCGCCAATGGCGTTAAGGTGTCGAGTTGCAAAGTAGACCTCTTCAGTACCAGTTATACCTAGGTCTATTACGGTTATCCCAGACTCGATTAAGCCTTGGGTTATGGCTTCTTGTAATGAAAGGGACGTTTCTCGGTTATCACGACCAATCACCACTTGAGCCAAGCCATCGAATGAAGTTTCAGGTGTCGTGGGTAGGACGTATTCGCCAAATGCCTTGCCGAGCAGGTAGGCAAAATGGGCATTGATTTGCTCACCAATGATGCCGCGGATATCGTTGTTCTTGAAGCAGCTAAGGTCTAATGTTGATTTCATTTGTTGTTGCTGCTTTAGTTCGATTTGTTGATTTGAGGTGAGTCAGGTTGTTCGTCTCGCACATCTCGGCCATAGCTATCTTGATATCGAATGATGTCGTCTTCACTTAAATGACTGCCTGTTTGTACTTCAATCATCTCGAGTGGCAGACCCCCTGGGTTCTCTAGGCTGTGAATATGGCCTAAAGGAATGTAAGTGGATTGATCTTCTTCAACCAGATAGGTTTTCTCATCGTTGGTCACTTTCGCAGTCCCTGCTACGACAACCCAGTGTTCCGCTCTATGATGATGCATCTGTAGCGATAACTTATGACCGGGTTTTACCGTGATACGTTTTACTTTGTCGCGTTTACCTAGGTCGATTACATCGTATTTACCCCAAGGTCTAAACACCTCACGGTGATGAACATGTTCTGTGCGACCAGCTTGGTTCAGTTTACTAACAATCGATTTTACACCTTGAACTTTATCTTTATTCGCAACCAATATAGCGTCTTTGGTTTCGACAATAATTAGGTTTTCGACACCCACAGTTGCAACCAGTTTATTTTCAGCATGGATGTAGTTGTGCTGAGAATCGACAGTCAACACATCGCCTTCAATTACGTTGTTGTGCTCGTCCTTATCACTCACATCCCAGATTGCAGACCATGAACCAATATCGTTCCAACCGACATCCATCGGGATTACTGCGGCGTGTGAGGTCTTTTCCATCACGGCGTAATCGATTGAGTCACTCGGACTGTTTTTGAATGCTTCAGCGTCTATACGGATAAAGTCGAGGTCGGTATTTTGCTTGGACAAAGCGAGCTTACAAGCAGCCAAGATCTCTGGGTGATGTTCCGAAAGCTCTTCAAGGTAGCGAGATGCTTTGAACATGAACATGCCACTGTTCCATAAGTACAGCCCTGAGCGAATGTACTCTTGTGCTGTCGCTTGATCGGGTTTTTCAACGAAGCATTCAATAGCGTAAGCGTGATGAGCTGATTGCTCTTTAGCGTTGGTATCGGTCTGAACGAGAGGGGAAAGAGGTTCCCCCTGTTTGATATAGCCATAACCCGTTTCTGGTGCGTTGGGTGTTATACCGAATGTCACCAGTTTGCCTTGCTTCGCGTAATCAACACCACGACTAATCACTTGTTGGAATTCAGAGGTGTTAGCGATGTGATGATCGGCAGCCAGTACTAATAAAATCGGGTCTGATGCATTCTGCTCATTATGGGTTGATTTATCTAAAGCTTGTAATGCCGCTAATGCGATGGCAGGAGCCGTGTTTCGACCGACAGGCTCTAGCAAAATACCACTGTGTTGGATGTTAGTCGATCGAGCTTGTTCCGCAGCAATAAAGCGGTGTTCTTCGTTACAGATAATGAAGGGAGCGGCACACTCGGTATCACTTAAGTGCGCTTCAAGGCCTTGCAAACGCAAAAGGGTTTGCTGAAGCATAGATTGCTCACCTGCGATGTTGAGGAACTGCTTAGGGTAAAGCTCGCGAGATAGTGGCCAGAGGCGGCTACCAGAGCCGCCAGCTAGAATGACAGGTAAAATCATATCGTGGTAATTGAGTGCCTTGAAATACTGGCGTCATGTTACCACGCTTCACTGTTATTATTTATCGATAAGAAATTTACTTATCGATGACCTTCTGGATTGGAAATGACCATGTCCTGAGCTTCGCTAAAACCTTGCGGGTCGATTTTAAGTGTTTGAGTTGGGAACGCGATATCAGCATTATGTTTGTGAATAATCGCTAGCACCTGCAGCAATACATCTTGCTTAACTTCATGGTATCTCACCCAGTTGACCGTTTTGGTGAAGGTGTAGATAAAGAAATTAAGCGTTGATGGTCCAAACTTATCGAAGTTAACGATCAGCGTCTGCTTAGCATCGATGTCAGGGTGCGTTTCAAGCATGGCTTTTACGTCATCCACAATCAGAGCCAGTTTGTTTGCATCTTGGTAACGCAGCCCAAAAGTCTCATTGATTCGGCGGTTCAACATTCGCGATGGGTTCTCCACCACAATGTTGCTGAATACCGAGTTGGGTACGTACAAAGGGCGTTTATCGAAGGTGCGAATGATGGTCATGCGCCAGCCAATGCGTTCGACAGTACCTTCAATTTGACGATCGGGAGAGCGTATCCAATCACCGACTTTAAACGGGCGGTCGAAGTAAATCATCATCCCACCGAAGAAGTTCGACAGTAAGTCCTTAGCCGCTAAACCGACGATCAAGCCACCAACACCACCAAATGTGAGCAAGCCTGATAGGCTGAGCCCAAACGCCTGCATAATGGTTAGGCCACCCATCACCATAAAGAACAGGCGAGCGACTTTCGCTATAGCCTGTACTGTGGTTTCGTCTCTGGTTTTTTGCTCTAAAACATAGGCTTCAGTGTTTGTGATCATTCGTAAGGTAAACCAAACGAAGGTACAGATAATCAATATGTGTTTAAGCGTTTTTAACCAGTTGATTTCGTTGCCAAACTGGTCTTGAAGGATTAGCCCGACAGATACTGTAGCAGGCCAACACCAAAGCAACGTGCTGACAGGGGTTTTTAGTGCCTCTAGCAGTAGATCGTCCCAGTGGAATGGGGTTTTTTGAACCAGAATTTCTAAGCGATTATGGATAATTCGCCAAGCTACCCAAGCGAGAAAACTCGCAATAGTGATGAATAGGACGCTGTTTGCCCAATCACTATGGCTCTGGTTGATGTAGGTTTGTACTTGGGTTATGAATTCATTCATTGTGTGTGCTGCCGCAGAAATTATGAATTGGAAATTAGCAGAAACTCGAGTTGTTCTCTACCTTTATAAATCAAGCGATTATGACAATAGTATAACCTTATTCTTACAGAACTGACTTTTTTTGAGATAGAAACTAATGTAGGTTTGGCTATCTCGTGTAATTAAAATTTCTCAACAGGATTTCAAATGAGCGACAAACAATATGCAGTTATCGGTTTAGGGCGATTTGGTTTATCTGTTTGCAAAGAGTTGCAAAGTTCAGGTGCACAGGTACTTGCCGTCGATATTGATGAAGAGCGGGTGAAGGAAGCGGCGGCTTTTGTTTCACAAGCGATTGTTGCGAACTGCACGAGCGAAGAGACAGTGAAAGAGTTAAGACTCGACGATTACGACATGGTGATGGTGTCGATTGGCTCTGATGTTAACTCAAGCATTCTAACGACTTTGGTGGTGAAAGAATCTGGAGCAAAAGCAGTCTGGGTCAAGGCGAATGATAAGTTCCACGGCAAGATCCTCTCTAAGATTGGTGCTGACCACATCATTATGCCCGAGCGAGATATGGGTATTCGCGTTGCACGTAAAATGTTAGATAGACGCGTTCTTGAGTTTATCGACCTTGGCAGCGGCTTAGCGATGACGGAGATTGTTATCGGTGCCAAATTGCTGGGCAAGAAACTTGGCGACCTTAAGCTGTGTAAAGAAAATGGTGTAGAGGTACTTGGCTTCAAGCGAGGACCGAACCTCACTAAAGCGCCAGAACTGGAGGTGAGTTTAGAAATTGGGGATGTGGTGATTATCGCTGGGCCGAAAGAGACTTTATCTAGAAAGCTACGCAATTGGTAATTGGCAATAAGGTAACAGTATGAATTCGTTAAAACGAAAAGGTACTTTCTACACGCTTAAGAGTGATAAAAAGCCACGTAAAGGCTCTGAACCTAAGATTATCCTTACGAGCTTCTTAGGTGTACTTATCCCCTCTGCAATATTGTTGACGCTGCCGGTATTCTCTGTGACAGGCCTAAGCTTTACGGATGCATTGTTTACAGCAACCTCGGCGATCAGTGTGACAGGCTTAGGTGTTGTCGATACCGGTGAGCATTTCACTTTGGCGGGCAAAATCTTACTGATGTTCTTGATGCAAGTCGGTGGGTTAGGGCAAATGACCCTGTCTGCAGTGTTACTTTACATGTTCGGAGTTAGGCTAAGCCTCAAACAACAAGCCCTGGCGAAAGAAGCGCTTGGCCAAGATCGTAAGATTAACCTTCGTAAATTAGTTAAGAAAATCATCATCTTTGCATTAGTGGCTGAATTTATCGGTTTTGTATTGCTTTGTTTCCGTTGGGTGCCTGAGATGGGATGGGCAACAGGCAGCTTTTATGCGCTATTTCACGCGATATCCGCATTCAATAACGCAGGTTTTGCGCTGTTTTCAGACAGTATGATGAGTTTTGTCGATGATCCATTGGTGATCTTTACCTTAGCTGGCTTGTTTATTTTTGGTGGGCTAGGCTTCACTGTCGTTGGGGACCTATCGAGTAACTGGCGTAAAGGCTTTCAACATCTACATTTACACACCAAGATTATGCTAACTGCAACACCTACTCTATTGTTGGTCGGTACGGTGATGTTTTGGCTGTTGGAGAGGAATAACTCTGCAACTATGGAAGGTTTATCGACTCAAGGGCAGTGGTTAGCGGCATTCTTCCAATCGGCGAGTGCTCGTACTGCTGGATTTAATAGTGTGGATTTGTCTCAGTATACGCAACCGGCATTATTGGTGATGATAGTACTGATGCTGATTGGTGCTGGTTCGACTTCTACTGGTGGTGGTATTAAGGTATCGACCTTTGCGGTTGCATTTGTCGCGACTTGGACTTTCTTACGTCAAAAGAAGCATGTAGTGATGTTTAAACGCACGGTTACTTGGCAAGCGGTAACAAAGTCATTGGCCATTATTGTGGTCAGTGGGGCGTTATTAACCACTGCTATGTTTTTGTTAATGCTTACTGAAAAGGCTGCGTTTGATCGAGTTATGTTTGAGGTGATTTCTGCCTTTGCAACCGTTGGCCTAACAGCAGGCTTAACTGCGAACCTCACGGAGCCTGGTAAATACATCATGATTGTTGTGATGGTAATCGGGCGTATTGGTCCTTTGACCTTGGCTTATATGTTAGCTCGTCCAGAACCTTCCTTGTTGAAATACCCAGAAGACACGGTGTTAACGGGTTAATAAATAAAGCTCTGCAAATGATAGAAAGCCAGCGATATGCTGGCTTTGTTGTTATGGTTTTATCGTTAATTGCTGAATGTTTATCCCTCAAACATCTCAACGTATTCCTCATAACCTTCTTCTGCTAATTTATCCGCAGGGATAAAGCGCATCGCAGCTGAGTTCATGCAGTAACGCAAACCTGTCGGTTTAGGGCCATCTTTAAATACATGACCTAGGTGAGAATCACCAAACTTACTGCGAACCTCTGTTCTTGGGTAAAGCAGTTTGTAGTCAGTAGTTGTTACCACATAAGCCTCGCTGATTGGCTGTGTAAAGCTCGGCCAACCTGTACCTGATTTGTATTTGTCTTTTGAAGAGAACAGTGGCTCACCAGTTACGATATCAACGTAAATACCTTCTTGTTTGTTATCCCAGTATTGGTTGTCAAACGGGCGCTCTGTTGCATCGTCTTGTGTGACATCGTACTGAAGTGAGGTTAGCTTCGCTTTAATCTCAGCATCAGACGGTTTAACGTAGGTCTTAGCGTTGGCTGTCGCATTTTTGCTGTCGATGATCTGGCGGAGTGTTTGCGGGTTCTCTTTTCTATCGTCACCGAAGATTTTATCTAGGTACTGATCGCGACCAGAAGCATAGCGGTAGTAGTTGTAACGAACTTTACTCTTCTTGTAATAGTCTTGGTGATAGTCTTCCGCTGGCCAGAATTTTTTAAATTCAATCAGTTCTGTTTTTAGTGGTTCACCAAAGATATTAGCTTTGTCGATCTCCATCATGAAGTTCTGAGCAACATCTTTTTGTGCTTGGTTATGATAGAAAATAGCCGGTCGATAATGACGGCCTCGGTCTACAAAAGAGCCTTTGTCATCGGTTGGGTCGATGTGTCTGAAGAATTGGTCAAGAACTTGTTCATAGCTAACAACATCAGGGTTGTAAGTCACGTTGATCACTTCGATGTGACCAGACTTGCCTGAGGATACTTGTTTGTAGGTTGGGTTTTCTAGTTCACCACCAGAGTACCCAGAGATAACGTCGGTGACGCCTGTCAGCTTTTCTAGGTCGGATTCTGTACACCAAAAACAACCACCAGCCAGTGTCGCGATTTCACTTTTACCTGAATTAGCTGTTTTATCCATTGTATTGGCAGTGCCAGTCTGGCTTACAAACAGCGAAATCAGTGGTAGCGCAACCACGAGTGATACCAATATTTTAGATAATTTATTCATAGATACCTCATCTTGACGTTCTTCTCATTCGATTTTGAATGTACGAATAGAGACAGGTTTTAGATGGAAAAAATTGCATCATTCACGAAAAAATATGTTATTGAGAAAATCTTGCTCATAAATGCCGCCAGTAGTAGGGTGTAGGCATTGATATAAAATACTAGCTAATGATGACGTTTTCGTACATCTAAGGAACAGCATGCAAGCAGAAGTTAAATGGGTCGAAGGCTTTAAATTCCTAGGTCAATCTCAATCAGGTCACTCTGTCGTGATGGATGGAAGTGGTGGTGCTACTGCGCCAAGCCCGATGGAAATGGTGTTAATGGCGGCTGGTGGTTGTAGCTCTGTTGATGTGGTTGATGGTTTGAAATCTGCAGGCCAGAACATTACAGGCTGTAATGCAAAACTTGAAACAACACGTCGTGAAACCGCACCAAAAATCTTTACCGTTATTAATATTCATTTTGAAGTATCGGGTGACAACCTTGATCCTGAGCTTGTTGCTAAAGTTTGTGCGGATTCATTAGAGAAATACTGTTCAGTATGTCTGATGCTAGGTGCTGGCGTAGAAATGACTCACAGCTGGGAAATCGTCTAGTCTTCTGATTGTACCTCTGGTGTTAGGTTGACTTTTGCAGCTTAAGATTTGGGACAAAGACAGATTAATAAAAGGGCGGAGCACTTGAAAGTGTTCCGCCCTTGTTACCTTAGCTAAGGTAGAGTGCTGTTATTCAGCCGTTTCTACGATAACTTCTTCAACTTTCACTTCTTGCTGGTATTCAAAAGCAGGGATCGTTGTGTCAACACGACGGTTTTGAGCACGACCTTCAGCTGTATCATTCGATGCAACTGGGTTTTCTTCGCCTTCACCTGTTGCAGTGATGCGGTCTGCTTCAATACCTTGCTCTTCGATGTATGCAGCTACAGCGGCAGCACGTTTCTTAGATATCATCATGTTGTACTCTGCCGCACCTGTCGAGTCCGTATGGCCAACAACTTCAATTGTTGATTGAGGGTGCTCTTTTAGTACTTCGACTAATGGCATCAATGCAATTTTTCCGTCTGTAGACAATTCCGTACTATTCGTTGCAAACATCTCTTGAGAATGACTCTCTGTTTGGGCTTGAGTAACAATTACTGTCGTTTTCTCTTCAATAACAGCAGGCTCTGTGATTTGCTCAGATGGTGCTTGAGTCACTGCTACTGCCGAAGCTGCAGCAGCCGCTGCTGATGCGGTTGTATTACCAGTACCGAAGTTGTAACTAACACCGACCGACAACAGGTTCGAGTTGAGATCTTGAACGTAGTTGTCGTCGAAATCATCAAAGTATTGGTATTCAACACGCAGTGCCCAGTCAGAAGATAGTTGCTTTTCAACACCGATACCGGCTGTAAGAACAACGTCATCTTCGCCGCCGTGTGAAATGTATGCAGGACCTGCTTTGAAGAATACGTCAAATTCTTGCTGTACTGGTAAGCGGTACATTGGCGTTAGTGAGATTGCGATTAGTGGATCGCTGAACGCAGCTGTTGTACCGTTTTTTGTAAAACTTGTCTTGTAGTCACCAAGGAAGTCTGAGCTTAGCTCAATGCCAAACTTCTCATTAAAATTGTAGCCAGAGTAGATACCGGCGCCGATTGCATCATCATCACATTTGGCACCAGCTACACATGCGCTGTCTAACCAGCCCATGCCAACTTTTGCACCAACGTAAGTGGTTGCAGCAATTGAAGGAGCGGCAGCTAAGCCTGAAGCGGCAACGACAGCACACATGATTTTTGACAGTCTTTTCATAATCTTATCCTTGGATTAACTATTGTTGTTATCTGAACTTGCCAGTAAAACGATCACTTATTAGTTAATGACACTGCTTGTAATAAGTAAATCAAGGCGTTGATTCAGGTTGACCTATTTTTTACTCAGTACTTATATTGTTAGTCTGATTGCGTATCGCAGTCAATGAAATTGTTAAAAATTATATGTTTAAGGTGTTGTTTACTGTGTTATTTGTTAACAATATGTTGTCTCAAATGTTGGAAAAAAAGAAACCTCGTATTATTTCTAGGCAATACGAGGTTTCTTTTTATGTGTATCGAATGTTTGGTTGGGTAACCTGAACAATTACCGTTATGGGCGTTCGCCAGCTAACAAACGTTTTTCAATATCTGCAATGACACCTGGTAGGTCTGCAATGGTATCGATTAGGTAGTGTGGGTTTGATTTGTTTAGCTTAACGCTTGCTTTTTCACGTGCAGCGGCAAGTGTTGTCTCGTCTGCATCTAAATATTCTTGATAAGTTAAGCCTGCTTCGTTCCCAGATAATACGAGTCCAACTGTCCACATGCCTGCATTGTGACCTTCATCGATCCCCGGTGCTGCATCGTCTACTTTTACACACGCAGCAACGCTGGTTACACCTAGGTCGATTACGTTTTTCAGTGCCATAAATGGAGCTGGGCGACCACCTTGAGGTAAGTCATCGGTCGCTACTACGTTATCTGGTCGATAACCGTAATCTGCTGCTGCAGGAATTAAAACATTCATCACCTCACGTGGGTAACCTGAACAAGAGCCGATCTTCACGTTCTTCTCTTTTAGGTTATTGACCACTTCTATCGCATTCAAAATAGGTGCTGCGTGATCGGCTACTTTCGCTTTTTGAAGAGGCATGAATGCCGCGTAGATCGCGTCAACGTCTTCACTTGTCATTGAACGTCCGAACTGAGCCTTCCAGCGAACGTCAACAGCAGGATTTCGACCTACTGCTTGAATGTGATCCCATTTGCCGATCCCCATAGGCTCACGCGCTTCTGCTAAGTCGATATCAAAGTCGAAACCTTGTCTGAATGCTTCAACGAAAATACTGGTTGGAGCAAATGATCCAAAATCAACGATAGTGCCAGCCCAGTCAAAGATAACCGCTTGGATAGGTGATGTTGTGTTCATAGTCGTGTCCTATTTCTGTTCTCTCCCAGTTAAGGTTGTTCTGGGAGATGAGTGATTGTTTTAGGTTATTGGTTGCTTGAAATTATTACTTAAACGCATGCTTTAAAAGGTGATTTAAAGGTATTCAAAGTCTTTGCAGACTTTTGCTATCGCTTTTTCGAATACAGACAGAGCGACTTCTAGTTCGCTGCGGCTGATGATCAATGGCGGGCTTAATTGAATCACGTTACCTTGTGACACCTTAAAGCTCAGGCCATCGTTCAGACATTGGTAAAGTACGGCTTCTGCTTCATCGAACGCTCGGGTTTTGGTGATATGGTCGGTGACCAATTCCACACCCCAAAGCAGGCCGATGCCGCGAACGTCACCAATAACTGGGTATTTCTCTTTCATTTGCAGCAGTTGTTCACGAACGAATACGCTGTCTGCTTGCACTTTTTCAAGTAGGTTTTCTTGTTCAATTACTTCCATGGTTGCGAGTGCTGCCGCGCAGCCAATAGGGCTTTTCTCATGGGTGTAATGACCCAGTGAGACTTGCGCTGCCGTGTTGTATTTATCTTTGGTGACCATGGCTGCAATTGGAACCAAGCCGCCGCCAAAACCTTTACCGATACAAAGAATGTCAGGTTCGATATCAAAAGCTTGGTGTGTAAACCATTCGCCACTGCGACCCATGCCGTTTGGAATGTCGTCGATGATCAACATGACGTTATGCTTATCGCAGATCTCACGGATGCGCTTCCAGTAAGCTTTGCTTGGTACTTGAACATCGGTGTTACGAACAGCTTCTGCGATGAAGGCTCCAATACCGCCTTCTTTTTCAATCACATACTCAAGGTAATCGGCGTAGTGCACATCACATGCGGTCTCGTTCGCATCGCCTGAGTTTTGCCCGCGAAGCGAAAAAGCACCACGATAGGAAACCGCTGGTGGAATACGTTCTACGCCAGCCATTAACGGCCCCATACCTTCACGAAAACAGGCTTCACCACCCACTGAAATTGCATCGAGTGACGCGCCATGGAAGGAATCCCACAATGAAACGACTTTGAAGTTGTTGGTGACATGTCTAGCCAGTTTGAGTGCCATGCCGATAACAGAAGTACCACCTGGCGCAAACAAAACACGGTTTAAGTCGCCACCACAGATCTGCGTGAGCTTTTCAGCGCACTGAACGGCAGTTTCATTGGTGAAGCGACGCGGTGAAAACGGCAATGACGCCATTTGCTGAGTCACTTTATTAATGATGTGTGGGTGGCCATAACCTAACTGATGAACATTGTTGCCGTGAAAGTCCATGTACTTCTTGCCCGTCGCATCTTGAATATAGATGCCTTCAGCGGCTTCAAGTGTATCTAGACACGGCGTTGACATCGCTTGATGAAGAAATACGTCAGAGTCACGTTTTAACATCGCTTGAGTCGCATCATCGTTTAGCGATTGGTTCCATTTCTCACGTGCTGGCGTGGTGTTCACATCGCCTTCGCTTCTAAAGTGTGTCGTCTTTAGAACTGGTTCTTGATTGGTCGTGGTCATTATCTGATATCCCAGTACATAGCGTTTTTCACTGCGCCAATGAGGGCTTCAATGTCTGACGGGTAAACTTCACCAATGTTACCGATGCGGAAGCAGTCCGCGTTTGAAACCTTGCCCGGATAAATTACAAACCCTTGCTCTTTCAAACGGTCATAGAATTCCTTGAACTGGTAATCGCTATGAGTTGGAGAATAGAAAGAGGTGATGATCGGTGAATGAAGGTCATCATTTAGCAGAGGTTCAAAACCGAGAGAGCGCATACCTGTAACCAATGTGGTCTGGTTGGTTTGGTAGCGGTTATGACGAGCTTCAATGCCGCCTTCTTGTTCCAATTCAAGTAGAGCTTGGTAGAAAGCGCGCACTGTATGAGTCGGAGAGGTGAAGCGCCATTTACCGTGGTTGCTTTCCATACAGTGCCATTGGTCAAACAGATCAAGGCTTAATGAGCGAGCTTGGCCTTTGCACTTCTCCAGTTCTGATTGCTTTGCAATAACAAAGCCGAACCCGGGTACACCTTGAATACACTTATTTGCTGAGCTGATCATGTAATCGATACCCAAGTCAGCAATATCCATAGGAATACCGCCAAAGCTCGACATCGCGTCAAGAATGACGGTTTTGTTGTGTTGTTTTGCCAATTTGGCAATCTCTTCAATTGGATTAAGCATGCCAGTCGTGGTTTCACAGTGCACAATCGCAACGTGAGTAATGTCTGAATCCATGGCCAATACCGTTTCCATTTCGTTCAAGTCAGGCTGTGATGTTTCACCTGGGGAAACGACATGGCACGGAATGTTTAAATATTCTGCGATTTGAGCAATGCGAGCACCATACGCCCCGTTATCGACAACAAGAAGCTTACCGCTGTTAGAGATAACGCTACCGATTGTTGCTTCAACTGAAGCAGTGCCGCTGCCTTGCATTAATACACTTGTATATCCCGCCTGCTTAGTCGCCAAAGTCACAAGCTTGCTACGAATCACTTCAACAACGTCTTTGTTGTATTCATCATCCCAAGTACACCAGTCTTTTAGCATCGCTTGGCGAACGGTTTCAGAAGTAGATAGAGGACCCGGTGTCAGTAGTAGGTATTCGTTTCTCATGTTCAATTCTCGTGATTTGTATTTTGGACTATACCAGTATTTTTAGTTACTTTAACAACTAATTTAAGCAGTCGTAAATAGCCCAAACGTTATTTTAACAAAAGCTTAATATTCAAATTTGTCACTTGTGTTGAGAAATTTTCCGATCTTTAAATTGCCATTTTTTGTTCATTTAACCGTCATAAAAGTCGATTAGGTTAATACTCGCAATCTGGTACATACCAATGTAAAGGCGTGTACTAACAACCTAAATGAATTTATGGATATAGGCGCCTCTTAATGAGGCTTCTAATTTAAGAAACGTTAAACATTGGTTGCTTCCAAAACTAGGCAGCTTTAAACCTCGATAACTTTTAATTTTGGCAACTTCTCACTTTAGAGTTGAGCCTGACTGGAGAAAATGATGAAAAACCGTTTTATGAAAGGATCACTTGCAGCGTTAGTAACTCTACTCGCTGGTAATGCTTATGCAGCACAGGAAGTGACGGTTTACACTGCTTTTGAAACTGACATTTTAGCGAAATACAAAAACGCATTTGAAAGTGAAAACCCAGACATCAACATCAAATGGGTTCGTGATTCAACAGGGATCATGACGGCAAAATTATTAGCTGAGAAAAACAACCCTCGCGCAGAGGTCGTTTGGGGACTTGCAGGTTCTTCAATGGCTCTGCTTAAAGAAGAAGGCATTCTGAAACCGTACACACCTCAAGGTGTAGAAGCATTACGCGCTAACCTTAACGACCCGCAGTCCACTCAAGCTTGGTATGGTAATGACGCATTCTTCAATGCAGTTTGCTTTAACGAAATAGTTGCTAAGCAATTGAACCTACCGGCACCTAAGTCTTGGGATGACCTAACGAAGCCTATCTACAAAGGCCACATTGCTATGCCAAACCCAGCGTCTTCTGGTACGGGTTACATGCAAGTGTCGGCGTGGCTACAAAACATGGGTGAAGACCAAGGTTGGAACTACATGCAGAAGTTAGACCAAAACATCGCTCACTACACGCACTCTGGATCTAAGCCATGTGTTCAAGCGGGCATGGGGGAAGTTGCTATCGGTATTTCTATGGCGAGCCGTGGCGCTAAGCTGAAAACTCAAGGCGCTCCACTTTCAGTGATTACGCCTGAAGGTATCGGCTGGGAATCTGAAGCGGTAGGTCTTGTTAAGGCTTCTGATGCGGCGCAGCGCGTTGTTGATTGGTCTATCTCTAAAGCCGCAAACGAGCTTTACATCGAAATGTACCCAGTTGTTGGTCACCAAGATGTGACAGCAACAATTGAAAACTTCCCTAACGTCGAAAAGAACATGGCAAAAATGGACTTTGCACGCATGGGCAGCGAGCGTGCAGACGTTTTGAAAACATGGTCTGAGAAGTTTGACGCTAAATCAGAGCCTAAATCTTAATCTGATGACCTATTCAGTTAATTAACTATTGAGTTCATTAGAAGTTAGAAATCAGTAAAGGAAGGCTTCGGTCTTCCTTTTTTAGTTTTACGCCTTTAGGTTTTTAGTAAGGTACAACAAATGAAAAAGCACTACTCATATTGGTTCAAGCAAGCATTGGAACAGGAATTTGGCAGCATCAACGCGGGGCTAGAATCCGCTAAACCGCTTCAAAAAGACGTTAACTGTGATATCGCTATTGTCGGCGGTGGGTACACCGGTTTATGGACGGCGATTTTAATCAAACAACAACAGCCTCAAAAGCACGTTGTGGTGATTGAAAAAGGCTTGTGTGGCAGCGGTGCTTCCGGCGCCAACGGCGGGTGTATGTTGACGTGGTCAACGAAGTATCCAACGTTGAAGAAGCTTTACGGAAAAGAACAAGCGAAATGGTTGGTTAAGGAATCTGAAAAGGTCATTTACGAAATAGAAACTTTCTGTAATGAACATAACATCGATGCGCATCTGTATCGCAGTGGGACTTATTACACCGCGACCAATGAAGCGCAAAAGGGTGGAATGGAACCTGTTGTTAATGAGCTGGTTAAGCAGGGGATCAATAGCTGGAAGAAGTGCGATAATTCTTTGGTTGATAAAGCGGGATCTGATCGCCACATTGAGGGTTACTACTCAGAAGCTGCGGGCAGTATTCAACCAGCGTTATTGGCTAGAGGTTTACGCCGAGTCGCGCTCGAACTGGGTGTCGAAATTCACGAAAACACAGAGATGACATCACTCGATTATGGCTCCCCAGCTCGAATTCAAACCAAAGGCGGTTCCATATTTGCGGATAAAGTGATTTTGGCACTCAATGCGTGGATGCTCGATCACTTTAAAGAGTTCAAACGCAGCATAGTGGTTGTCTCTTCCGATATGGTGGTGACCAAGCCTATCCCTGAAAAGCTCAAGCAGTTTGGCCCAGAGAAAGGAGCCGCAGTGGTCGACTCACGTATTTTTGTTCACTACTACCGAGACACCCAAGACGGGCGACTCATGTTGGGTAAAGGTGGCAATAAGTTCTCGTTTGCAAATCAAGTAGAAAGCATGTTTAACCAAACGACCAACTACCTGCCGATTCTCAATCAATCATTCCAAAAGCTGTTCCCTAAACTGGAGCAAAGTGAATTCGATTACAACTGGTCAGGCGGCTCAGATCGTTCGGTCACCGGGTTGCCATTTTTCGGTAATCTAAAAGGCCAAAGTAATATCTATTATGGGCTTGGTTACTCTGGCAATGGTGTTGCTCAAACCCGTATAGGCGGGAAGATTTTGTCAGCAATGGTACTCGGAACCGATAATGCTTGGACGTGTTGTGGGTTAACCAAAGGACCGCTTGGGCATTTCCCACCGGAGCCATTCCGCTGGGTAGGTGCCATGATGGTGCGTGATGCGGTACGAAGAAAAGAGAACGCGGAAGATTCGGGTAGCACGCCATTGTGGCTAGATAAACAGTTATCCAAACTCGCAGGTGCGGCGGGCAAAGCCGACAAGGTTGAATCATAGATTAATCTAGCGTTTAAATTAGAAGTTTGCATTGAGGCTCTCAGTGGTTTATGGGCAAGTCACTGAGGGCTTTTAACGTTGAACGAACTGTTAATGCAGAACAAATAGCAATCTTTAATGCTTATTATATCTGCAATATAACTGTCATTTAGCTACTATAAATTTGTCACTCAACTGCAATATTCTCAGTTTAAATTTGGTATATACCATATAGAGAGTGCTGTAGTATGAGCAACCAAACTTATTTGAATATTGAAAACGTTGTAAAGCAATTTGGCCAATTTACAGCGTTAAAAGACATCTCCCTATCGATAGATAAAGGCGAGTTCGTCTGCTTCCTTGGCCCATCTGGTTGTGGAAAAACCACCTTATTACGTGCGATTGCTGGCCTAGATTTACCAACCTCGGGCTCTATTGAGCAGAACGGTAATGATACGACCTTTTTGCCACCAGAAAAGCGTGACTTTGGCATCGTGTTCCAGTCTTATGCTTTGTTTCCAAATCTCACCGTTGAAGAGAACATCGCGATTGGGTTGAAGAACCAAGGTATGTCGACCAAAGAAGCTCTGGAAGCGGTAGAGTCTTGGTTAGAAACCATTGGTTTACCAACATCTGGCCAGAAATACCCGAATCAATTGTCAGGTGGACAACAGCAACGTGTGGCGCTCGCTCGCGCATTGGCTCTTTCTCCAGGCTTGTTGTTACTGGATGAACCGCTGTCTGCATTGGATGCGAAGGTAAGAACACACCTGCGTGATGAGATCTGCCAACTGCAACGCAAGTTGGGTATCACCACTATTATGGTGACGCACGACCAAGATGAAGCCTTAACGATGGCTGACCGCATTGTGGTGATGAATCATGGTGTTATCGAACAAGTAGGTGCTCCACAAGAGATTTACCAAAAACCAGTCAGCCGTTTTGTTGCTGAGTTTGTTGGCAGCATGAACTTCATTCAAGCTTCTGTCGCGGCTCAAGGCAAGATACGTATTGCTGAGTCAATGCTACCATTACCTCACTTAGATAATCTCACGCCAAATCTGGGTGATGTTTTCGATATTGCCGTTCGTCCAGAGCAAATCCAGTTTGTGGATCGTTTTAGTGAATCCTTGCCAGTGAGAATTGTATCAAGCGAATTCTTAGGGGCGTTTTATCGTGTTGAGTGTCAATTGCAACATGACTCAACGGCGAAAGAGATCATCGTTGATGTACCCGTTAAAGAGTTTAATCGATTGAAACTGCGTCGCAGTGATATTCGTTACGTGGCGTTTGATCAAGAAGGCCTTAGAGCTTACTCATCGAAAAGCCTGCAAGTGATGAAAGACAAGGCGGCGTAAACAATCATGGAATCGACTCAAATGATGCAATCTAAGCTGCTAGTTCAACGACGAGTACAGCCTTTTCTGGCTCGATTAAGCAAAGACAACGTAATTCTATTTGGTCTGCTGGCCTTTTTGTCTGTGGTCATGACGTTGTTTATCCTGATGCCACTGTGGGCAATGTTGAAAAAGAGTGTTCAGAACGCAGATGGCGAATTTGTAGGTTTACAGAATTTCGCAACGTATTTTGCTTCTCAAAGCCTTTGGCAATCGGTAGGCAATACGTTCACGCTTGGGTTGTTAGTGACCGTTGTCGTGGGGGTACTAGCGTTTGGTTATGCCTATGCTTTGACTCGTTCATGCATGCCTTTCAAGGGGCTTTTTCAAGTGCTGGGTTCTGCGCCTATTCTTGCTCCTTCATTGCTTCCTGCCATCAGTTTGATCTTCTTATTTGGTAACCAAGGTATCGCTAAAGAAGTCTTGGGTGGCAACTCGGTTTATGGCTTGATTGGTATCTCACTGGGCCTGATATTCTGGACGTTTCCACACGCCTTAATGATTTTAACTACTTCATTGAGAACCTCTGACGCTCGTCTTTATGAGGCGGCACGTGCACTCAATACTTCATCGCTAAAAACCTTCTTCATGGTGACGTTACCTGCGGCAAAATACGGTTTGATAAGTACCTTGATCGTTGTGTTTACGCTGGTGGTTTGTGACTTTGGTGTGCCAAAGGTGATTGGAGGCAGTTATAACGTTCTATCGACAGACATCTTTAAACAAGTGGTAGGGCAGCAGAATTTCTCTATGGGCGCGGTGACCAGTATCATCTTGCTGTTGCCTGCATTATTGGCGTTTACCGTTGATCGCTGGGTTCAAAAGAAGCAGAAGAGCCTATTTGATACTCGCTCTGTCGCTTACCAACCAGAGCCAAGCACTATGCGTGATGGGTTGTGCTTTCTTTATTGCGCCATCATATCGGCGGCTGTGATTATTGTGTTGGGTATGGCGATATACGGGTCAATGGTCACGTTCTGGCCTTGGAACAAGGCGTTAACACTAAATAACTATAATTTTTCTGAGATGAGTACTTATGGTTGGACGCCATTCTTCAACTCTTTAACGCTAGGTGCATGGACAGCAATTATCGGCACGGTATTGATTTTCTTGGGTGCTTATTGCATTGAGAAAGGCAGAGCATTTGGCCCTATTCGTCAAGCAATGCAAATGCTCAGTGTGGTTCCGATGGCCGTTCCGGGTATGGTGTTGGGTTTGGGTTATATCTTCTACTTCAATGATTTGAGTAATCCACTCAACTTCTTGTATGGCACGATGGCATTCTTGGTGATTAATACGGTGGTTCACTACTACACAGTCGGCCACATGACAGCGTTGACTGCATTAAAACAACTACCTGATGAAATTGAAGCGACCGCAGCCTCGGTGAACTTACCGCAATATAAGCTGTTCTTTAAGGTGACGGTGCCCGTTTGTCTGCCTGCGATTTTAGATATTATGACATACCTGTTTATTAATGCACTTACCACGACATCTGCGGTAGTATTCTTGTATTCTACCGATACGATACCTGCGTCAGTTTCAGTACTGAATATGGACGACGCGGGGCAAACGGGTGCAGCAGCTGCCATGGCAGTGATGATCATGATATCGGCAGCGAGCGCGAAGTTGATTCATATGTTAATCAACAAGTTATTCGAGAAGCGCACCCAAGCTTGGCGTAAGCGCTAGCGAACCATTTTATATTGCAGTTGGCCAAGGAATGGCTGACGACAAGAACAAGAATGAAAGGAAATGAAGTGCAGTACGTAAAAATCAAAGATGTCATCGTAGAGCAGATAGAGTCGGGGATGTTAACGCCACGACAGAAGCTACCTGCTGAGCGTAAACTGGCTGAATCGTTCGATACCACACGTGTTACGTTGCGTGAAGCCTTGTCTTCACTTGAAGCGGAAGGGCGTATTTATCGAGAAGATCGACGAGGTTGGTTTATCTCTCCTGATCCGCTTCGTTACGATCCTACGCAAACGTTGAACTTCACTAACATGGCTTTGTCTCAGAACCGTAAGCCGAAAACAGAGTTGGTGTCGGCGAAAGGGATGTTAGCAACCAAGGAAGCGACAAAGCTTCTTAATCTTCAACCGTTCTCAGATGTTTATCGAGTGGACAGAGTTCGCTACCTTGAAGACAGACCGGTTGTGTATGTGACGAACTACATTCGACCTGAGCTGTTCCCTAACTTGCTTGACTACGACTTGTCTAAATCGTTGACTGACATCTACCGAGAGCACTTTGGTGTTGTGTATCAGAAGATCCGTTACCGCGTGAGTACAACGTCTTTGCTTGGCGAAACAGCCCAAGCACTGCGTGCGACCTCAGGGTCTCCGGCTATGGTGGTCGAGCGTGTTAACTACAATCAAGATGGTGATTTGATTGACTGCGATATTGAATATTGGCGCCACGACGCGATCAGTATCGAGTCGATAGCGCAGTTAGAACGTTAAATGTGCTAGTTAGTTCTTAGTTTTTATAGATTCATTGGAAAGCCTCTTACTCGGAGGTTTTTTTATCACTTATGTTTAGCCATTCGCTGATCAATTAATAGAACAGGAACGAAATGGAAGTCTCTGCCATTGTTATCGTGATTATTTCAGCTTTGCTGCATGCGGGTTGGAATGTTCTAGGCAAGTCTAATCAAGGATCGGGTTCGTCTTTTTTTCTGGCTTCTGGCTTTGCCGCCGCAGCGATTTTGACGCCATATTTGATTTGGTATGTTTACAGTGTTGGCTTGTTAAATATCTCACTTCCATTTTGGCAACTGGTTTTCTTGAGTGGGATTTGTCAAATCGTCTATTTGATTGGGCTAGGGACTGCCTATAAACAAGCAGACATCGGCGTGATTTATCCAATGGCCCGAGCTCTTCCGGTTCTAATGGTTGGCTTGGGTACAGTGTTGATTGGTTATGAACTGTCGTCTAATCAATGGATTGGGTTCACCTTGATTACCTTGGGCTGTTTGTTTGTCCCGTTGAAGCAATTCTCTGAGTTGAGGCTTAAGGCCTACCTAAACCTTGGCGTGTTGTGGGCGCTCATCGCCGCAATAGGTACCACGGGTTACTCGATTATTGATAAAGAGGCACTTCTATTATTAGAGCCTCTAAGCACGCCTAGTATCACTAACAAGCACACCGCGATTTTCTACCTAGGTATTCAGTTTTGGGCGATTGTGATTCCGCTGAGTGTTTGGTTGCTTGTGTCGAATCAAAGAATCGAATTCCATAACGCTTGGATACTGCGTAAAAGAGCAACACTTGCTGGCATCATGATGGCTTCGACCTATGGCCTAGTATTGTTTGCGATGACCATGACAGAAAACGTCAGCTTAGTTGTTGCACTTAGACAAGTAAGCATCATCTTCGGCGTAGTGATGGGGATCTACTTTTTAAAGGAAAAGTGGCATGCCACTCGCGGTGTAGGCGTGGTTTTTATCATTGCGGGCTTAGTTATCTCACTGATTTAAAAAATTTTTTAATTCACTTTTCTACTTATAATGTGACTTTCCAGTCCCATTATCCTTGTTGATAGCAAACGTTTTACTAATGTTAAAGATGTGATCCTTCTCATAGACAAGGCTGTAAAGTTACCGGTAACATCCATCTCAACGTTACCGGTAACATATAATAGCAAGCCGGACTCTGTGAAACTCATAAGGATACCCAAATGAAAGCTCTGACTAAAACGCTGATTACCGCTTCCCTCACTGGTCTATTTGCTACTTCAGCAATGGCTGCAGACTTTAAACTTAAGATTCAATCATCAGACCCATCTGGTGATTTGAACTTTAAGGTTCAGCAGAAGTGGGCTGAGCGCGTAGAAACGATGTCTAACGGACGTATTGATATCGACCTTCTTCCTGTTGGTGCCGTGGTTAAGCACACGGAAACGCTAGGCGCGATCAAAATGGGTATCCTAGATGGTCACATCACAGCAACAGGTTACTTCTCTGGTAAAGATCCAGCATTCGGCCTTATCGGTAACATGGTTGGCGCATGGTCAGACACAACACAACTGCTTCAGTACATGAACTACGGCGGCGGTAACGAACTAATGACCGAGCTGTATAAACCTTACGGTGTTCAGTTCGTTGGTGCTTCTACAACGGGTGTTGAGTCTTTTATTTCTAAAAAGCCAATCGATGGTGTAGCGGATCTTAAAGGTCTGAAACTGCGTGCTCCTGAAGGTTTAGTACAACAAGTATTTGCAGCAGCAGGCGCGACTCCAGTTAACCTACCGGGTTCTGAAGTATTTACTGGCCTAAGCAAAGGCGTAATTGATGCTGCAGACTACACGGTATTTTCAACAAACCAAAAAGCGGGCATGAACGACATTGCAACACACCCAGTTCAACCGGGCTTCCACTCATTACCGCTTATTGATATCTCTATTTCTCAGAAGAAATGGGACAAGATGCCAGCTGACCTACAAACGATTCTTCAAACATCAGTTCGTGACTTTTCTTACGACATGACAACTCAGCTGAAAATGGCTGACCAAGCGGCACTGAAAGAAGCACAGGCCAACCCAGAAATCACAATCCACGACTGGTCTCAAGTTGAGCGTAAGAAGTTCCGTGAAATCGCGAAAGGTCAATGGAAAGTATTTGCAGAGCGTTCTGATAACGCAGGGAAAGTTTACACTTCAGTGACTGTGTCCCTAGAAGAAAACGGCTTACTGTAACTCAAACTTAGCTTACTGAAGGGGGAGAGCATTGCTCTCCCGTTCTTTCCCAGGATATTTGGCCCATGACAGACAAAACTCCCCATGCCCCAGCTGAAAATGACGAGCAACCAAGAAATGCGCTCGATCGTTTAGTTATAAAGTTCAGTAATCTCGTTAGCTGGTTGTTTATTTTTACTGTATTGATTTCATTTTATGAAGTTGTGATGCGTTACGCATTCGATGCCCCGACCACATGGGTACATGAAACAGCTTCTTTCATCGGTGGTTCTTTATTCATTATTGGTGGTATCTACGCGTTTGCTGCGAATAAGCACGTGCGTGTGGTTCTTATCTACGATTCAGTGTCTAACCAAGCACGCAAATATCTTAATCTTGTTCACCACATTGTGGGTTTGGCCTTTGCTGGCATGCTCGCTTACGCGGCTTACTTTACCGCAGAGGAAGCATGGTTTGCACCATGGGGTGAATTCCGCCTTGAAACATCAGGCTCAGTGTTAAACGCGCCTTACCCTGCGTTGCTGAAAGGCCTGATTTTTGTCGTTTTGTGTGTTCTTGTTGTCCAGTTTGTATTGCACCTAATCCAAGAGTTGATGGGTCTAAGGAAGAATGACGATGTTTGATTTATCTTCTATTGGTATCGCATGGGGCAGCTTGCTCATGCTGGTTATGATGATTGGCTTGCTACTGACCGGTATGCAGCTAGCGTTCGTAACAGGCTTTGTCGCGATTTTCTTTACTCTATGCTGGTTTGGCCCTGATGCCTTACCTTTGATCGCAAGCCGTACCTACAGTTTTGCTTCTGGTTATGTGTTCTTAGCAGTACCGATGTTCGTATTGATGGCGGCTTTATTAGACCGTTCGGGTATCGCGCGTGACCTGTTTGATGCAATGAAATCTGTCGGCCGTAAAGTTCGCGGTGGTGTGGCGGTACAAACGTTATTGGTAGCCGTGTTACTGGCTTCAATGTCAGGTGTTATCGGTGGTGAAACGGTACTACTAGGTATTCTTGCACTGCCACAAATGCTTCGCTTGGGTTATGACCGTAAGCTTGCTATCGGTACAACCTGTGCCGGTGGCGCACTTGGTACCATGCTTCCGCCAAGTATCGTACTGATCATCTACGGTATGACAGCCAGCGTATCGATTGGCGACCTGTTCAAAGCTTCTTTCTTACCTGCGTTTATTCTTGCTGGCTGTTACATCGGCTACGTGTTGATT
This sequence comes from Vibrio sp. 14G-20, assembly GCF_026241515.1. GTDB lineage: Bacteria > Pseudomonadota > Gammaproteobacteria > Enterobacterales > Vibrionaceae > Vibrio. The sequence goes on along the minus strand of NZ_JAPHPW010000005.1, from coordinate 161,562 downwards.
CGCTGTAAGCTGAATCCTTCTCTGGCTCCTCTTCCGAGTGATGATGAGACAGAAGAAGATATCGCAAATCAGCCAAGCTACTTCAAGGCTCTGTTCTTCCCACTGCTTTCTGTAGCAACAGTTCTAGGCAGTATCTACACGGGTATCGCTTCAGTAACAGAAGCTTCTGCTTTGGGTGTGGTTGGCATCATGATCAGTGCGCTTATCCGTGGTGAGTTGAATTTCAGCATGTTGAAAGAGAGTGCCATCGCAACCATGCGTACCTGCGGCATGATCATGTGGATTGGTATCGGTGCTAGTGCATTGGTTGGTATCTACAACCTGATGGGCGGTATTGATTTTGTTGAAGAAACCATCCTTGCGCTCAGTGGCGGTAACGCGACAGTAACGCTATTAATCATGATGGCTATCTTGTTGGTACTAGGTATGTTCCTTGACTGGGTAGGTGTGGCACTTCTAACGATGCCAATCTTCGTTCCTATCATCACTGGCCTTGGCTTTGACCCAGTTTGGTTTGGTGTGGTGTTCTGTCTAAACATGCAGGTGTCGTTCTTGTCACCACCGTTTGGTCCTGCGGCTTTCTACCTAAAATCGGTAGCACCAAAAGACATCAGTTTGGGTGAGATTTTCTCTTCACTACTGCCGTTCATTGCACTTCAAGTATTGGTTCTGGCACTGGTTATTATCTTTCCTCAGCTCGCGCTTTGGTGGCAATAACAGCAAAGGTTCCAGAGCGAATCTAATGTTCAGGAACCGATCATCAGCAACACAAGTTTAACTATTAGATTCGATTGTCAACCCCAGTTTTAGTTGGGGCTTAGGGAAGGCTTGCCTTATGAAAAGCAAAAAAATACTCGTGATGGGCGTATCTGGATGCGGAAAAAGCCTGATTGGTAGCCGTATCGCGCAGGCTTTAGACCTCCAATTCTTTGATGGTGATGACTTCCATCCGCAAAGCAACGTTGAAAAAATGCGCCAAGGTATTCCGTTGACTGACGAAGATCGTCAAGGATGGCTAGAAACACTAAACAAACAATACCTTGAGCAGCCAAGTGCCGTAATTGCTTGCTCGGCATTGAAGCCGAAGTACCGAGATATTCTTCGTAGGAGCAACGAAGGCTTAGTTATCGTGTACCTACAAGGTAGCTTCGACACCATTTGGAACCGCCATAAAGCGCGCGAGAACCATTACTTCAATGGTCAAGAAATGCTAATGAGCCAATTCGCAACCTTGGTTGAGCCGAATGAAGCCGATGCGTTGTTTGTGGATATCTCACAAGATGTCGAACAGGTAGTAGAAAGTGCACTCAAACAAATTAAGCAGATAGGCTAAACCATGACTCAGTTAAAAAACGATATTGCGATGATTGGTTTAGGAGTGATGGGAAAAAGCCTCGCACTCAACCTACTTGATAACGGTTTTAACGTTGCTGGCTTTGATTTGAATACAGACAACATTGAACGTGCCAGTACAGAAGCAAAGCTGCTTAATGAATCGTTTACTGGTAAAGGCCAGTTCACAAAAGGGACTAGCCTTGAGCATGTGTTGCAAGGGCTAGTTAAGCCGCGTGTCATCGCTTTGTCCGTTCCTGCAGGAAAACCTGTCGATATCGTAGTGAGTAATTTGCTAGAAGCCGGTTTAGAGAGCGACGACATTGTTATCGACACAGGTAACAGCTTATGGACAGATACCGAGGAACGCGAAGTGAGCTACAAAGGCAAGCTTCGTTTCTTCAGCACCGCTGTTTCTGGTGGGGAAGAAGGCGCTCGTGTTGGCCCGGCGCTCATGGCGAGTGGCGACCAATCGGCTTGGCAATATGTGAAACCGATGTGGGAAGCGATTGCTGCAAAAGTGGATGCTAATGGGTTACCGGTTGCTCAGTTTGAAGCGGGTGAAGCGTGCGCAGCGTATGTTGGCCCTTCGGGCTCTGGGCATTACGTTAAGATGGTTCACAATGGTATTGAATACGCCGACATGCAGCTTATCTGCGAAGTGTACCATTTCATGCGTGATGTGCTTGAAATGCCAGCTCAAGAGATTGGGCAAGTCTTTGAGCAATGGAATACTGGCGTACTTAATAGTTACCTGATGGAAATCAGTGCCGACATTCTTCAACAAGAAGATGTGGTGACGGGTAAGCCATTCGTTGATGTTGTGCTTGATAAAGCAGGGCAGAAAGGCACGGGATTGTGGACAGCAGTTAACAGCCTTCAAGAAGGGTGTCCAACCCCAACCATTGCTCAAGCGGTTTATGCACGTGCGATGAGCGGTCAGAAATCACAACGCGTTCATGGCAGTAAGCTTCTTAAAGGCAATGTTGCCGATGCGAGTCAGTTGGATAAAACAGAAGTTATTTCTGAGCTTCATGATGCTCTATATTGCGCCAAGTTGTCTGTTTATGCACAAGGCTTTGATTTATTAAAGACAGGGTCAGACAAAGAGGGTTGGAATCTCGATTTCACTCAAATAGCTAAGATCTGGCGAGCAGGTTGTATTATTCGTGCAGCATTCTTACAAGGTATCACATCGGCTTATCAACAAAATGGTGAGCTGGCGAACCTGTTGTTTGACGAGGTTTTCATCAAACAAGTGGAAGAGCGTGAGCTTGTTTGGCGTATCGCCGTTGCTAACTCAGCTTTGTATGGTGTGTCGATGCCGGGAATTAGTTCTGCATTAAGTTACTTTGATTCTCTGCGCTGTGAAGTGCTACCAGCGAATCTATTGCAAGCGCAACGTGACTATTTTGGTTCTCATACCTATTCGCGAGTCGATAGAGAGGAAGCCGAAAAATTCCATGTCACTTGGAGTCAGTCTCCGAGAACTGAAGTAAAAGTAAACGCTTAAACAATCAATAACGCCCTCAACAAGAGGGCGTTTTTAATTATGACGCTGTATCAATATTTTACTAAATTAGGCTTCAAATTCCACGTCAGTCGGATACACTGTTACCAGTAACATAACTCAAAAATAATAATTACTAATTATGTCGAATAAGAAAAAACGTCCCACATTACAAGATGTTGCCAACTTAGTTGGTGTCACCAAAATGACCGTCAGTCGCTGCCTGAGAGACTCATCTCAAGTATCAGAAGCACTGCGAGATAAGATCAGCGATGCAGTAGACGAGCTAGGTTATATCCATAACCGTGCACCAGATATTCTTTCCAACGCAAAAAGCAATGCGATTGGTGTTTTGGTCCCCTCGTTAACCAACCAAGTTTTTGCTGAAGTTATTCGTGGTATTGAGCAAGTCACCGCGCCTGCGGGTTACCAAACCATGATTGCCCACTATGGCTATAGCGCTGAACTGGAAGAGCAAAGCATCGCTTCGCTGCTTTCTTACAACGTTGACGCGATTATCCTTTCAGAAAATGTGCACACTGATAGAGCGCGTAAGATGCTGCAGACTGTTTCTATCCCAGTGATTGAGATTATGGATTCGGTATCGCCAAGAATTGAGCAAGCCGTCGGCTTTGATAACTTCGAAGCGGCAAGAGCGATGACTAAAACCATGCTCGACCGAGGGCGTACCAATATCGCTTACTTAGCGGCACGTATGGATGAACGTACTCGCTTGAAAATGGCGGGCTACGAGCATGCGATGAAAGAAGCTGACAAAACGCCAGTAACGCTGCAAACGGAAGACGCTTCCTCGTTTACTCTTGGTGCAAAGCTGATTGGTGAATTACTTGAGAAGCACCCTGAAGTGAATGGCATTTTTTGTACTAACGATGATTTGGCCATTGGTGCTTTTTACGAATGTGTACGACGTGGTATTCAAGTACCAGAGCAGATGGCGATTGCAGGTTTCCACGGACACGACATTACAGTGGCGATGACGCCGCGTTTAGCGACTGTAGTAACACCTAGGGAGCAGATCGGTAAAGTCGCTGCAGAGCAAGTTGTAGCGCGTTTGCAAGGTAACAATGAATGGGTAGCAAAGCTGGATCTTGGTTATGAGATTGAAGTGGGTGAGAGTATCTAATCTTACATTTCAGCTTTGCTCTTTATCGGATTCAAACTAAAACGCCCTTAACGATAGTGATGTCGTTAAGGGCGTTTTCTATTTATCTAGCTTAATAGATGTATGTAGTAACAGGCTTAACCCGCTAAAGCTTGAGCATCTTGTTGCTTCAATACTTTATGGCCATCTTCAGTGACGCCACGCTTCCAATAACTACTAATGTAGATGTTCTCTTTCGCGACTTCTTTTTCGTTTCGGAAGTATTGTCTCAGCTCGCGCATGCTTTCAAACTCACACGCTGTCCAAATTGAAACCTGACCGTCTAACCATTCTGAATTGCGAACCGTTTGTGAAAGGGATTCTGAGGTTTCATCTTCAATTAACCAAGTGACTTTGATGCCTTGAGGCGCTTCAAGCGTTTGTTTATCTGCTGCTGAATTGATCTGAATGACAGCGTGGCCTACTGCGTGTTCCGGAAGTGTTTTTACTTTTGCAGAGAGCGCAGGTAGCGACGTCATATCTGCCACCAAGAAGAACCAATCCGATTCTAGATTCAGCCCTTGAATTAATCCAGGGCCTGCCACTGAAACTGTGTCACCTACTTCTGCGTTCATTGCCCATCTTGCAGCAAAGCCACATTGCAGGTCTGTGGTGATGTGACGAACGAAATCAACCTCAATCCACTTTTCTACTGGGTTGTATTGACGAATGGTGTAAGTGCGCATGGTTGGGCGCTCACCTTCGTTCAGTTGGCTTAAATCTGTGGTGCCGAGTGGCGAGAACAAAAGCTTGATGTAGCCGCCGGCACATTCGGTTGGGTACTTACTTAATCCTTCACCGCTAAGCGTTATACGTTGCATATTCGGTGTAATGGTTGAGGTTTGAGTAACGGTTAATGTGATAGGGCTAGGCTTGCTCATATAAGGCTCTCTTAGATTTTGATTTTCACATCATAATCCTGAACAGGAAAACACTCAATACTAATGGTTATCATTTACTTTTATTTACACAGCGCAACGTAACCTGAACCTCCATCTAGTTACCTACCAATCCTGACATCTATTTATCTTGATATCCATATCGAAAAAAAGCCCTTTAGAAAACTAAAGGGCTTGATGAACGAGCTTGCTGAATAAGAGTGTTATTAGCTGTTTGCTTGCTCTAGTTCAATCGTTTCATCAGCGGCTTTCGCTGCGTCTAGCATCTTACGAATAATGAACGATGCTGCCATTGCGATACCAACCATTACTACCGCTAGGATAGTTAATAGTTGGAAGTAATCGCCGTAAACTGTTTGTACGATCTCTTGCGTGATTTCTTGACCTTTCTCTAATGCAATAGACGTTGAGAATACCGCGCCAACAATACCTGAAAGAGCGATTGCAACAGAGAACAAGCTTACTGAGAAGTTCTCGATGTGCTTAGGTGCAACAGACAGGATGAAGGCTACAACCATTGAACCTACAATTACTTCACCAAATGCTAGGAAGAAGTGAATCGCTAGGAACACTTCTGGGCGAATCAGGACGTCATCACCAACTGTAGTCACTGCCATTGTCAGGATACCGAAAGCGATAGCCGTTAGAATAAATGAAAAACCTACTTTGGTTGCCGTAGAGAAGTTAATGTTTTTCTTTTCTAGGTTAGAGAAGATACCCGCGATGATAGGGCCAGCAACCATACACCATAGTGGGTTCATTGCCATTGAAGCTTCAGGTGCAACAGGGATGAAGCCAAATAGGTCACCACGCATTGTGTTGATCGCTACCATTGTCATCGATGTCATCATCTGACCGTAGTAAACGAAGAAACAGGTGGTTAGAAATGTGATGATTAAGATAGTGCCCATTTTCAGCATGTCTGACTTTTTCGATTTCATCATCAAAGAGACAAAGTAGATAATCGCTGCACCACCAATCGCGTATACGATGTTTTGGCCAATATCCATGTTAGAGAACATGAAGAATACTAAGCCAATCATCGCAGCAGAAAGAACAAGGAAGGCTGCCCAGTTTTTCGTGCTTACTGGTTTTTGGTCGATTTCAGCACTTGCTTCAACAAGGCCTTTGCGAACAAAGATCATCATTAGAAGCGCGGCACCTGCTAGAACCGCTGAAAGAAGGAAACCACCGTGGAAACCAACAACAAGCACTAGCATTGGGAATAAGTATTGACCTAGCAGAGCACCAATATTGTTTACTGAGTAGTTGATTGGGTAGCAGTTTTCAAAATCTTCTTGAGTTTTGAACGTGCGTTTGTAAAGGCTTGGGTAAGAAGGGGACATCAAACCACGTGCATAACTTGCTAAAGCGATACCACATAATGCCATCGGCACATTGGTTGCTGCTGCACCAAGTACCAGTAGAACGTAACCACTTGCGAACCCTAAGAAGGCAATGGTTAAAGATCGGTAAGCGCCTAAAAACTTATCGGCGATAAAGCCACCTGCAATAGCAAATAGCGGTCCAATTGCAGAGAAAGCACCAACAACCATCATGGTGTCGGCTTCATTGTAGTTCAGATCTTCAAGGAAGAAACGAGTCAAGATCACCATGACGCCATAGAACGAAAGTCCGAACATCATTTGGCAGAACATCATTGATTTGTTTAATCTATTCCACATTATTTTATTCTCACGTTTGTATTGATATGTAGTGTAATTACCCGATTATAATATCATTAGTAGCAATACATAAACTGAAACATTTATCCCAAACAGAACTTTACTCGATATATCTTTTCTTATGAGTACATTCATATTTCTCATGAATGAAATTTGCAACGTTAGATTTTGCTAATGGATGCATGGCAGTATGAAATTTAGCCATCATCATTTGTGGCTAAGTAATGAACTAATAAAGGGAAAGTTAGAGGTAGTCATTCTGTAAGTTATTTTGAGTGAGTATCACTTTCAATTGGCTGTTGGGCTTTAGCCAATAAAAAAGCCAGCGTGGTGGCTGGCTTTGTTGAGATATTGAAAACTAAGTTTACAAGAATGCCATCTCTATAGAGGCTTTCTCCACCCGTGTTCTTGTCTGCTATTCACACGGTGGTGCCATGTGGATCACGGCTAGGCCGCCTAAAGACGTTTCGCGGTATTTCTTGTTCATGTCTTTACCTGTTTGGTACATGGTTGCGATAACCTTGTCTAACGAGATAAGACACTTGCTGGTGCGCTTCAACGCCATCCGTGATGCATTGATGGCTTTCATGGCACCCATAGCATTACGTTCAATACATGGTACTTGTACAAGGCCACCGATCGGATCGCACGTCATGCCTAGTGAGTGTTCCATCGCGATCTCAGCCGCAATACAAATTTGCTCGTTGCTACCACCACGTAGGGCAGTTAGGCCAGCAGCAGCCATTGATGAAGATACGCCAACCTCTCCCTGACAACCTACCTCTGCGCCAGAAATCGAAGCGTTGGTTTTGTATAAGATGCCGATTGCGCCAGAGACTGCCAAGAAGTCTTTAAGCTGCTTAGTGTCTAGCTCTTTGATAAAGCGATGGTAGTACATTAATACCGCAGGAATAACGCCAGCAGCACCATTAGTCGGTGATGTCACGACCTGGCCGCCTGCTGCGTTTTCTTCACTTACGGCAAAGGCAAATAGGTTAATCCAATCCATGATCTCCATTGGATCGTTTTCAATCGAGGCATTCGCTTCAAGCTTTTTCAAAAGAGCAGGCGCTCGACGTGTTACTTCTAGGCCGCCATCAAGAATGCCTTCCGTGTCAAAGCCACGCTGCATACACAGAGACATCACTTTCCAAATTTGGTCGGCTTTCTGGTCAATCACATCCATACCTTGGAAGGAAACTTCGTTGCGCAGAATTAAGCCGCCAAGGCTAAGTCCTTGTTGTTCTGATAGTTCAAGCAACTGATCAGCAGAAGAGAAAGGGAACTCAACTTGTGTTTCTGCTTCCTGTTTGCCGTTTTGTAGCTCATCAGCGGTTGCGATAAAGCCGCCACCAATCGAATAGTAGGTTTCCATATCCAGAAGGCTACCGCTTGCGTCAAAGGCGGAGATAGTCATGCCATTTTCATGTAACGGAAGGTTAGTTTTGTGGAAGAGCAGGTCGCTTTCTACATCGAAATGAATTTCATGGTTGCCGCTAACCAATAGAGATTTCTCTTCAATCGCCTTGCGCATAGCTTGGTTAGCACTGGTAATTTTAATGGTGTCGGGGCGGTTACCTAGCAAACCTAACAAGGTCGCTCTGTCTGTATGGTGACCAATACCCGTCAATGATAACGAGCCGTATAAGTCGATTTGAATACGCTTCACTTGCTTAAGCTGAGCATCAATTTTTTGGGTAAAGTTAAACCCAGCGATCATTGGTCCATTTGTGTGGGAGCTGGATGGCCCAACCCCAATTTTGTAGATATCAAAAATAGACAGCATAGTAACTTCCTGTGAAGACGGTTCGATGAACGAACTCTGTGTAAAATTTGTATTTAGTTAGTTTCACTTCTTTGAGTGAACCTGTTCTTAGGGTGAAACAGTTATGTGATTGAGCGTATTCATTGATAGAAAGGGCTCTTTTATCGACCAGTGCTAACAAGCATAGAGCGATGAAATACAAGAGCGTGCTATGTTTGCTGTAAAGCGACACGTCTATTCTTGTATTACCTAAGATGTCGCTATCAATAGTGAGCATTATTGCGAGCAACATATAAGAATTTCAAAATACTTTTGTTAACAAGTATTGTATACATAATTCACTCCATCTAATCCCCAAAACGAGACTTGAACATAAAATGAGCATTAATCACCTCCTTATTGTGCTGGGTAAGCGACTTAATGAGAATAAATTGACTGATGAAGGAATCAGTCGAGTTGATGCCTTGGTGAGGTATCTGGCGGAGCCTTTGGTAGAAGAGTCGAACCAGCAAACCGCCGTTGCGTTTTGTGGTGGAGTAACAAAAGGGCAAACACTGTCTGAAGCCGATGCGATGCACCAGTATTTTAGAATGCTTGAAAAGCAGCGTGAACATCCGTTTTCCTTAGGGGCGATTTTGCTCGAGCAGCACTCGACCAATACTGTCGAGAACATACAGAACTTGGCCTCAGAGATGATTAAAAGCGGGCTGTTTACTCGCGGGCAGAGTGTGCAGGTGACATTCGTTTCTAATGACTACCACTTACAACGCATATTCGAGATTCAATCGCTCATGGATGAGCAAGGTTTGCTTAAAGTTCTCATCGAGAAGTGTTCCGCTCTTGGGGTAGAGCTGCAAATATATCGCAGGTTGGATGCTCATGTTGCGGTTCCATACCCGCACCAAACGACTCAAGGCCAACTATTTTTGTTGATGGATGTATTAACGACTTACCGAGTTTACCTTGAAGGCGTCGATGCTGGGGCATTCAAGCGAGATTTAGATATGGTGAGGAAAAAGCCTGAAAGGCTCTCCGTTGAAGCGTTGGCGAAAGCAAAAGGATTGGTAGGGCGTTCGTCCCTTTTTGGTATCGTGGAAAGCCTGCTTCCGGTTTTGGAGCGTTGTATTCAACAGACTCCAGTGGATACTGACATAAAAAAAGTCAGGGAATATCTAGCACTGTTAGACACTAACCTGACTTTATTAAATCGATATTTAGACCCGGAATCGGATCACACACATCGCTGGTGGCGATAGATGATTATTTCTTTCTCGTGATGCCAATAACGGTCTTTAAACTCGCAAAAGAAATCAGACAGTAAGCTAGAAGCTCTGTACCTTCTTCTGCGATGGTCTTAACATTACTTATATAATGTTTTCCCATTACGCCATGCCAAAAACTACCCATGCCAAATAACCGAGAGAAAACAACTAAAAGCATAACACCAGTAACCAGCATGTTCATGTGTGGGGATGCAAGAATAAGCGCAAGCTGATCAATGGTTCGTTTACCATTTTTAATTGCATAGAAGATTGCGCTACCAGCAACCAGTAGGGCAGGGACAACCCAAGCGCCATGCACGATCATGTCAAACCAATAATCTAATTCTCGGATGAACATTACGGCGAAAAATGCGCTGATTAACATAGCGGCATGTTTTACCTCAGGACGTTTTTTAGCGAGGTAAGCAAATGCGCCAGAAGAGACGATTAAAAGGAATTGCTGTAGCATTTCAGTGACTGAATTTTCACCGATTCTTCCACTCAAGAAAACGAAATCAATGCGGATTGCAAGGTTGACTATAAAACCAATCGCTAAAACTACCAGTGCTGTTTGACAGCGTTTGTAGATTACCGCAGAGGTCGACTGAGATAGGTTGAACTCTGGTATCTCAAGTGACATTTGAGTTTGTTCTTTCGATTTTGTTTGTATTTTCATAATCAACACTACTTGTAAATATTTGTAACAGGCAGGCATTCTATCGGCCTAGATTAGGCTAATGTCAGAGTTATGTCAGAAATAAAACGGTGTTCAATTGGTGTATGTACGGTAAACCGCTGCCTTATGGCAGCGGTTTACGTAACATAATTGAATTTTTAGGGGGAGGGTTTTAAAGCTTTGAGATGGGAAGCTTGTAATAGAAGTGATTACTTTTCAGTTTCTTGCTCTTGGTTATTACGGTAGTACTCCCACTGTTCAATGCGCTCGCCGTCATCGAATACACAGTAAGTTGTACGCTGATTGTTTTCAGTAACCGTGTCTAATTCACCGTCCTGTTGAACACAATAAACCGCTGCTGGGTTAGCGACTGAAACACGTTGGCCTTCGCTATATTCTGCATAGTCGTTTGCACAACCGCCTAATACAACGGCACATACAGCCATCAAACCAATTTTCTTCATGTCTATCTCCTACGTGATAACTCTATAATCGAATGCGTTAAGTTCTACAGAACTAAATGAGAAGCTCTATGAAATTAGTATATTTTAGATTTCAGAAAAGGTTGTCCTAATTTGGTCAAGATATTGAAATAGGATGATATTTCTTCATGTTTAACTGCTTTTTGAGTGTTAGATCAAGCTAAGTGGATTCAAGTTACCGTTAGAATATCCCCGTCCGATCAGTTCTGGTTGGCGGTTGTGAACCTCGAATCTATTGATGATTATGATATGATGCCGCCAAATTCAGTAGAGCAGTCAGAATCATGAGACACCTAAAAACAACCATCCACCCTGATATCGACTATCTAGACAATAAAACGGTCTATAAGCGCAACGCTGCCCGTGCCATTGTATTGGATGGTGAAGACATTCTGATGCTGTATACAGAGCGTTATCACGACTACACCATTCCTGGTGGTGGTTTGGATGAAGGGGAAGATGTGATCGCAGGTATGGTTCGTGAACTCGAAGAAGAGACTGGCGCGAAGAATATCCATAGCATCAAGCCGTTCGGTATTTTTGAAGAGTTTCGTCCTTGGTACAAAGACGATGCGGATATGATGCACATGATTTCTTACTGCTACTCATGCAAGATTGATCGTGAGCTTGGTGAAACTGCTTACGAAGATTATGAAGTGAAAAATGGGATGAAACCTGTGTGGATGAATATCCATGAAGCGATCGCTCATAACGAAAAGACGATGGCAGAGAGCCCTAAGAAAGGCATGAGTATTGAACGTGAAACCTTTTTGCTGCATTTGATTGCCAAAGAGATGCTTTAGCCGTTATCAATATTAGCCTGCTAAGCTATTTATTTGCCGCCACTTTTGGCGGCAAAGTTGTTTCTAGCAATGCTAAAATTTAATAGCGGAAACTAATTATTGAATATGGTTGATATTGTCAACTAAGTGTTTTTGATGTATCTTTACCTCAGCGATGAACCTATCTAGCTTAACTGCCCGGTTATATAGTTAAATCTCGCTGTGAGCCTGCCCTAAACAAAGAATACTATGAATAAAAGACAGTTTATTGCCCATTATCTGCGGATGAATCGCACCTCGTACTTATTGGCGATTGTGTTCATCTTTCTCGTCAACTGGTTACAAGTAGAGATCCCTCGCTATATCCAATTGGCGATAGATTTGATTGATGATGCCTCTTCAACTGGCCATCAACAGCTTCAAACCTATGTTTGGATTGTGGTCGGGATGTCAGTTGCCATGGTGGTGGTGAGAATTTTATCTCGTATTTATGCGCTTAACCCGGGGCGAATTACAGAGGCCGCACTCAAAAGTACCCTTTTACAAAAGTTGAATCGCTTACCGAGCAGCTTTCACGAACGCTTTGCTTCGGGTCGACTGATCTCGATTATCAACAATGACCTTAGTGGTATTCGACTGCTATTTGGTGTTGGCTTCTTGCAGTTCTTCAATGCGTTGCTTGCGTTGTCGCTGACGCCTCTTTACATGTGGCGCATATCGCCAGAACTCACACTCTACTCGATTATCCCTATCTCAATCGCTTTTGTGATTTTCCGTGTGGGCTTCAAGCGTATGAAAACGCTGCATTTAGAGCACATGAAACGTCTACAAAACTTGTCTGCTCAGCTAATGAGCTACCTCTCTGGGATCGATCTAATTAAGAGCCAGCAAATGTCACCTTGGGTGAAAGCTGAAACTGAAAAGCTTAATCAATTATTACTTGAATGCCGCCTTAAAATCACACGTATTCAAGTCTTCTTTATGCCAGTACTCGACTACGCCAATGACCTGATGAAAATCATCATTCTTGGGCTAGGTGGTTACATGTTAATGAGACAAGAGCTGACCCTAGGTGAGATTACCGCCTTTCTGACTTACTCGGTTTTGTTGGCAATGCCATTGATGCAATTAGGTAGAATCGCGACCATTTACCAGCGAGGCATGGTCGGTATTCAGAGTGCACAGACCATTCTTAATGCCAAAGTGCCAGAGCTAGATGAAGATAAGCTGACTGAATTAGACGTTGAGTCGCTCAAGGGAAAAACGTTTTCCGTTCGCAACCTCAACTTTAGTTACGCAGGTGAAGAACGCTTGATCCTTGATGACATCAGCTTTGATATTCCAGCCGGTAAGAAAGTGGGTGTGTTGGGCGGGATCGGAGCGGGCAAAACGACATTAGTGAATTGTTTGAACCATCACTTGGATGTACCCGAAGGTTCTGTTTTCCTAGGTGAAAGAGATGTTACTAGCTTCTCACGCAGTGACTTGCGCCGTTACGTGAAAACCGTGACTCAAGATCCTTATCTGTTTTCAGCAACCGTCGAAGATAATATCCGCTTTGGTAGCCTAGATACCGATTTGGCAAAGAGTCAGGTTGATGAAGTGCTAGAGCTCAGCCAGTTGGCCAGTGATGTGACACGTTTTGAACACGGCGATCAAACCTTAGTCGGTGAGAAAGGGATCATGTTGTCTGGTGGTCAAAAGCAGCGCTTAAGTATTGCGCGTGCTTTATTGCAGCCAACCGACTTAATCATCATGGATAATGTTCTGTCTGCGGTCGATTATGAAACAGAACGTAAGATCTTAGAAGGTTTGTTTAAGCGTTTGGAAAATCAATCGGTTCTTGTGGTTTCACACCGCGTTAATGCCCTTGAATATATGGATGAAGTCATCGTGTTGAACGAAGGCAAAGTGATCGCGAAGGGCGACCACGCCACATTATTGAAAACCTGTGATTACTATTACGATACATGGCAACTACAGCAGAATGAAACGGAGGCAGCAGCATGTTAAAAGGTGTTGATCTCAAGTACCTCAAGCACTTTTTTAAGTTTGCTAAGAAATACAAAGGCTCTGCGATTCTGGGTATCGCTATGCTTCCTCTTTCTGTCATCACGAGTTTGTTGTTCCCTTGGCTGATCATCCAAGTGATCGATGTTCACCTGAGCCAAGGGGATATGGATGGACTGCTCGAATACGTCTTCTATCTCGTTGCCGTGCTGGTAGCGAGCTATGTGGTGGATACCACCTATTCGTACAACCTGCGTAAAACTGGTCAATACACGATAACTGACATGCGCTCAGTATTGTTTGCTCGCGTGCTCAAACTGCCGCGCAGCTATTTTGATAACACACCGATTGGCGTCACGCTTTCACGATTAACCAGTGACTTGGAAACCATCGGCGAGACGTTTGTTCAGTCGGTTGTAGGGCTAGTTAAAGACAGCATCAATACCATTGCTCTGTTGGTGATGATGTTCTTCATTGACTGGCAGTTAACGGTGATTGTATTGATCATTATGCCGCCAGTGATGTATTTGACGGTCTATGTGAGAAACCGACTTCGAGCCTTATATAAGGTGACTCGTTCTTCGCTTGCTCGCGGTATTGGCTTTTTACAAGAAGTCTTACTTGGCATGAAAACCGTTCAGATGTACCGAGCGGAAGATCAAGTCGAGCGTCGTTATCAAGGCTATACCGATGAGTTTCTAAGAGCACAGAAGAAGATAAATAAGTACGATGCAATTTTGTTCTCGTTTATCTCTGGTATCACCTCTATCACCATCGCGATCATGATCTGGTATGGCTCTGAGCAAGTGTTAGAAGGGGCACTCACCTTGGGTGTGCTGATTGCGTTCATCAACACCTTAGAGAAGGTGTTTGTTCCGATTCGTGACTTTACTTCGCAGATCGCTTCGATTCAGAGTTCATTTGCAGCGTTTGACCATATTGAGGAGCTGTTTGTTGAGCCGACTGAAGAGGAAGGACGCAACCTGCTGCCATCTAACAAGGTTGAGAAACAACTCGAACAGTTTGTGAGCCTTGAGTTTAAGAACGTGAGCTTTCGTTACAAGGACGACTCTCCTTACGTTCTAAAGAATGTCTCGTTTGTATTGGAGAAAGGACATCAAATCGCGCTTGTGGGCTCGACGGGTTCGGGCAAGTCGACGATTCTGCGTCTGATCTCTAAAACCTACCAAGACTATGAAGGCAGCATTTTATTGAATGGAATAGAGCTGTCGCAGATTTCAAGCGAAGACTCTGCTCATTTATTCTCAATGATGATGCAAGACGTGCACTTGTTTGAAGAGACCATCCAATTCAATATCGCTCTGGGTAAAACGCATCTATCTAGACCTGAGGTTGAACAGGCTGCACGCTATGTTTATGCCGATAAGTTTATTGAACAACTCCCTCAAGGTTATGACTTCCATTTGGAAAAGAACGGTTCCAATTTGTCTGTGGGGCAAACGCAGCTTATCTCCTTTGCACGAGCGGTTGCACAGGGTGGGCAATTGATGATGCTTGATGAGGCGACCAGTTCGGTAGATTCAATCACTGAAGACCTGATTCAAAAAGCAATGCAGCGCCTTTTCAAAGATAAAACCGTGATTGCGATTGCACACCGTTTGAGTACCGTTCGTCACTCGGACACGATTCTCGTGTTGGAAAAGGGTGAAATTGTTGAACAAGGTAATCATCACCACCTGGTGGCGCACAATGGCATTTATGCCGGCTTGTTGAAGGAATCGATTGTGAAAACAAGCGACTCTCAAGCAACGGTCGCCTGATCCCCTCAAGTCAGGTCGCCGTTTCAACAATATGGATTGGTGTTGCTTATGTTTCACCAACTTCTATTCTTTTCTAAGATTCCCAGTAACTTAGGAGAAATTAAACATATTTTTCGATTATTAATATGTTATGATTTCCCTACTACTAAAGGGGTGTCTTCGGGCATCGGGATGTATGCGAGCAAACGTAAGTGCTTGTGTCAGTCACTTTCTGGCGAATATGGAATCGAAAATGTTGTTGGAAGAAGTTGTAGAAATTATCGAATTAACCGACTCAGACCATTTATCTCAAGCAATGGAACTGTTTAATGAGCATGGTTTTGTTGATGCTGAGTCTTTACCTTTTATGAATGTTATTTTTGAAACAGCTCCAGCTCAACTTGCAAAGAAGCTGTCGCAGATTGGTTTTAAAGGTTTAGTGCAAGTCGAAAAGAATGAAGATGCATCGGGATTCACCATTATTGATGCTGACCGCGTTTTGTTAAAAGTCTCAGCTTAGTAAAAAGACTCTACCAGTTCAGTAACATCCGTTATGATTATTTGAGGTTAACCAGTGACAACAGCAACCGTTTCATCAACAGAGCAACACATTTCCAATGAATATGCGCTTTTAGGTGCATCGTTATTAGCGTCTCAAAAGGTTGAGTTGGCTCTGTTCAGTGTTATCTCTAAGTTAGCTAAAGCACTACCAAAGGAAGCGCAACATCAACTAGGCTTGGACTTGGATACTTTTCTAAGAGAGAAGCCATGTGAGCAAGACTCAACGTTGAGTTTGTACGCGCAAAAATTTGGTGAGCAACTTCCTTTGCAAAAAAATGAAATCAGCGATTTTATTTATCATCGAAATCTCGTTACCCGTAGCTTTTGGCGAGTGACTGGCGCTGATGTAAAAGGCGGCGAAAAACTTGAAAATCCAGAGCTCTATTTAAAAGAGTTCTTAGCCAAATGTGAATATTGGCAAGTGATGCTCGATACTCAAAAGAACTGAGCACTTAAATAGATTGAATAAAGCCATAGCTTACACGCTATGGCTTTTTTGTTTGTGCTAAAAAGTTTGTATTATTTAAATCTAGATCATCATCTTCAACACGTAATTCTTAGAAATGAAGTGATGTTTGAGCGCTGCACTAATATGCAAAAGGATCAAACAAGCAAGGGCAATACAACTGGCACGATGTAAATAGAAAAAGAAGCTGTTGATTGCGGGGGCGGTTATTAGATTATCGACGGTCGTCAGCCAAAATAATGAGTACGGTTCTTTAAGCATTAAATAACCAGTACTGAAAACCATGAACATAACGAGATACATGAGTGAATGGGCGAGCTTGGCAATGCATACTTGACCAGTAGCCACAGATGAAGGCATGGGCGGTGAGGTTCTAAAATGACTCCATACATATCGTATCGCCAACAAAGGAGTAGCGACAGTAGCCAGCGACATGTTGAGCACTGACAAGAAAGAAAATAGCTCTGGATTACCGGTGACAAAGTGCATTACATACCCTGCGGTAGTTGCATAGATGATCACAGAAGCCATCACCCAGTGCAGCACACGGCTTAGTAAATCGTATCGTGGATTATTCAAATTAACCTCGTTCTGAATGTTATAACAACAATTTTCAAATAGATGCAAAAACTAGCTTTTAGTATATTTTCATCGCGAATTAATTATATCGAACAGTAATACGCCGTATTCTCCTTAATTAGAAATTAATGATGTTGCTTCAAGTGTTTTATAATTATCAATGATGTTTTAAAGTGTTAATTCCAATACAAACAAGGCAAACTTGCCGACTTCCTAGCTTGTATGCCTATAACGAGATACAGTTAGTTTAAAGCTAAATATATAAGGAATGTATAATGCTTCGAATCTTATTGATTGCGGTTATCTCGGTGTTCAGCACGATGAGTTTTGCAAACGAAGAGGTTAAGTACTCAGATCAAGAGTATTTGGATAGACCATTGATGGAACGTTACATCTTGGATGAGTTGAAGCAATTGCGCATGGAGCAACAAGATCTCGAAAGGCGTTTAACGATCCAAATGACCGATCGTGAACTCTCTGTCGCAGATAAGTCGTTGAATTACGCCAATGTAACCGTAACCTATTTCTTCTATATTATTGCTGGTGTTGCTTCCTTGATTGCATTGGTAGGTTGGCAATCGCTCAAAGAGTTGAAACACACCACTAAAGAGATGGCTGATCAGCGACTCAACTCGATTGCTCAAGACTATGAGAAGAAGTTTAACGTTCTTGAAAGGGATCTTAAGCGTAAGACTCGAATTATCTCAGAGAACAACCGTGAAATCGAAATCATCAACGAAATTCATAATTTATGGTTGAGGGCTCAGAATGCTCAAACCGCTGAGCAGAAAATGGAAATCTACGATGAGATCTTAAAAGTCCGCCCGGGTGATTTAGAAGCACTAACTTACAAAGCCGATGCAGCAATGGACATGCAAGAATACCACTGGGCGATGAGCTTATGTAATCGCGTGTTGGAAGTGGACGATCAAAACGCTCACGCCTTGTATCAACGTGCTTGTGCTTACGCAAGGTTAGGTGCTGAAGGACAAGCGATCGATGACTTAGAGCGCTCTATCGAAGCCAGTGGTTCAATGCGAGAGTTATTGGCTGATGAACCTGACTTTGAGATGCTACGCGGCTTAGAACGCTTCGAAGCACTTCGTGAAGAGTAATGTGTGAGGTAAAGATCCTTGTTAACTAAGGTGGTGAGCTTTGTATGCTCACCATACTTTCACACCTATCGCGCTATGGTTTCTTACATTTCATTTATTTTTTTGATTGAATTGTTATGTTATAACACTTTTTAAGTTCCTCGTTATAACCGCTAAGTATTTTATGAAGTTCCTCCGTATTGGCCTGATCGTTATTGCTATCAGTGCATTTTCCCTTGCTGCTTTGCTTTCTTTTCACTCCGAGCCAGCACCAGAAATCTCTATAAAAATAACACCTTATCAAGGTTATCAACCGAATGATGAGGGGGGTGTCGACTCTCAACAGACTCCCAGCTCTTTGGTCAAAGTCCATTATTTTGTGAAAGTTGGCGATACGCTAAGCAACATCTTTTCGTCATGGCAACTGCCTTATGGAACCGTTCAAAAGGTGATGGAAGCGGATCTGGAGTCTTTGAAGCTCGACACAATAAAACCTGGTGACCACCTAGAGTTGCTTTTGGATAGTGACTCTAAACAACTCGTCGAGCTGATTTTCCATGAAAGTTTGGTAGAGCAAGCTGCCTTTACTCGAAATGACGATGGAAGTTTTGACTACCAATTCAATGAAATTCCTGGCGAATGGAAGGAAAAGCTCTATACGGGCACCGTTCATGGCAGTTTTTCAACGTCAGCATATAAAGCGGGGTTAACTACTAACCAGATAGCCAATATCACCCGCACACTAAAAGACAAAGTCAACTTCGCTCGTGAGCTGAGAGCAGGTGACAGCTTTAATGTATTGGTCAAAGAGCAGTACACGGATGATCACTTAACGGGCAAAACAGAAATTCAAGGTATCTCAATTCAATTAAGAAACCGAGAAGTGGCAGCTTTTCTAGCACCAGATGGTCTTTTTTATGACAGAGAAGGAAATAGTTTAGAGCAAGCCTTTGATAGATACCCAGTCGACAGAAAATTCCGAAGAATCACTTCTTCGTTCAATCCGACACGAAGACACCCAGTAACTGGACGAATCTCACCGCACAATGGTACCGACTTTGCTACACCTGTAGGTTCACCTATCTACTCAACTGGTGATGGTCGTGTGGTGGCACTTCGTGACCACCCGTATGCTGGTAAATATTTGGTTATTGAACACAACAGCGTATATACGACGCGTTATCTTCACTTGAGCCGCTTCTTAGTTAAGAAAGGTCAGCAAATTAAGCGAGGTCAGAAAATTGCGCTATCGGGTGCTACTGGTCGTATTACTGGCCCGCACTTGCACTTTGAGGTATTGGTACGTGGTCGCGCCGTCGATGCAATGAAGGCGAACTTACCAATGGCAAGCTCAATTATGCCTAAAGATAGAAAAGAGTTTTTGGCTCGAATTGCCTCTTTTGATGCCATGCTCTCTGAGCCCGCAGATCGCGCGAGTTAGAGATATTCAAATCTAACTTGGCAACGCATACAATAACGCCCCTTAGTTAGCGATTTAGCTAAGGGGCGTTTTTTAGAGAATCACATGATTAAGCGACTGAATCCGTTATTCGATGGATAGAGCTATTGAGCGATGGGTTTGCCACTGGCTAAGCAACCACCACTGCCGTACCGCTCGCCGATACCATCAACATGCCATTACCCGTTCCTAATACTTCATAATCGATATCGACTCCGACCACCGCGTTCGCGCCTGCTTCAATGGCTTTTTGTTCTAGCTCTTTGAAGGCGTAGTTGCGTGCTTTTTCTAATTCTTTCTCGTAGGTGCCAGAACGTCCACCCACAAAGTCACGAATTCCTGAAAACATATCTTTGAAAACATTCACCCCTAGAATGGCTTCTCCGGCGATAACCCCTTTGTAATCGACAATGCGTTTGCCTTCAACAGATTGAGTGGTGGTAATAATCATAATGGCCTCTTGTAAGCTTGATGAGCTGTTACTCGCTGTATGGATTGATAGTTTGGTCTTACTCTTGAATAACATCGCTCAGTGTTGTCTCTGAGCGTGTGAATTCATGCCTCAACCATGTTCTCAGTTTTAGCACACTTTCTTGTTTTAATTTGTTTTTTGGGCAAACAAAATAGAAATCTTGGTGTGGATTAGCCACTGGCTCACCAAGCTCTACCAGCATGCCGTGGCTAATGTCATCTTTCACAAACAAGCGGTGAGTGACCAATACACCAAGTGACCGAATTGCACCTTGTACGGCTTGAATAGAAACATCGAACGTTAAGTTACTGTGGAAGGTGGGCATAGAGATTTGGTAATGATCGCACCACACTTGCCAGTCATGCTTTCGCCTAGGGTTAAAGACACCAATAGTTGGGTTTTGTTTCACGAGTTGTTCAACGCTTAATCCCATTTGGTTTTTCAATAGTGCGGGGCTGCAGACTAAAACCAGATCATCATCGCCGAGCTTTTCGCTGTAATACTGATCCCATTCATTCGGTTTGCCGTGCACAAGGGCAATATCGACGCCTTCCTGCTCGATATCAAAAGGGCCAGTTAAAGTGGAAATACGGATATCGAGTGAGGGAGCAAAAGCTTGGAAGTCGGGGACGCGGGGAATCCACCAGTGCATTGCGAGTGAGTTCACCATGTTGAGAGTGATGCGATGATCGTTAGGTGTTTTTGCCAATTCTTCTGTGGCTTCGATTACTTGTTCGAGCGCGGGAGCGACCTTTCGATAATATCGCTTACCTGCGGCATTTAGCACAACACGGCGACCTACACGTTGAAACAACGGTTTGTTGACCCGTTGTTCCAGTGATTTGATAGCTTGGCTTACCGCAGAGTGGCTGACATACAAAACCCTAGCAGCGTCGGTCATGCTGCCAGTTTCAGCTACAGCAATGAAAGCGTAAACGGATTTAAGCGGAACGAGTTTCTTCATTGGTAAGTTTTCCTTACAGTTATCGTTAATATTACTCGCTATATTTCATCACGTCACGTCTCTAAAATGGGTGTCATAGGAGGTGATAATTATGTCTGATATTACCAAGGCGACGACTTTCATGTTGTTGTCGACGTTCAGTTTGTCTTTGAGTGGCTTAATGGCCAAGTATCTATCTGAAGCGATGCCCATTTCGTTGTTGAGTTTTGTACGCTTTTTCCTACCCAGTCTGTTTTTGTTCTTATTCTTGATGTTTTACAAAGTGACCAAACCATCGGGAGGTATGTGGAAGCCTTTGGTGATGCGTGCAATCTTTATGGTGGCGTGTCAGTGGTGCTTCCTCACGTCATTGCAAACCTTAACCTTGGTTGAAGGTGTAGTGTTATTCAGTACAGGTCCTTTGTTTATTCCGTTGTTAGAAAAATTAATATTCGGAACTAAGATTCATACAACGACCATCGTTTGTTTAGCGATAACCTTTGTTGGCGTAGTCCTGATGGCAGGGGATTGGTCGCAGTTTGAATTTGGATCAGAGTTTTTTAGACCGGCGCTGTTGCTGGGTTTGTTGGCAGGCATGTTTAATTCAGGCTCACAAGTCAGCTTATATCGAGCGTCTAAGACGAGCCTCTCGCCAGCAGAGCTTAATGCATGGACGTTTTTAGTTGCGGCAATCATTGTGATTCCTATGGTTGTGTTTACTTCAGTCTCTGCGGCTCCTGAGGCAATTGAAAGCACAGGCAGCTTATCGGCGCTGTTGTCTTTTGATGACTTACGTTGGATTGGGCTGGGCGCACTCGGGTTGGCACTATTCACCATTAATACGCAGATCTTCCGTTCGAAAGCGTACAAGTTGGCAGACAGCGGATCTCAATTGGCTCCGTTAATTTTTACTAACATGCTGTTTAGCGCGTTATGGCAGGGCTTGTTCTTTGATGATGTGTTTTCTACTCAACAGATGATTGGCATTAACCTCATTGTGGTCGCGAGCATCAGTAATACATTATTGGCCAAAAGACACAGTAAAACGAAAGCTAAGCAAGTACCGCGAGTGACAATGGACCTCACGAATGCTGCAGCGTTGGATTCTGCCGCTAAAAGCTAAACGTTGAGCTTATGGCCTAAAACTAGAACAAAGAACATAGAACATAGAACATAGAACATAGAACCTTAGACTTAGAATCTAGAATAAAGAGCGTATGTACTCTTTTACTCGTTCAATATGCTGGTTCTGATCAATTTCACAGCGTTGGTTAGCTTCAAGGAATCGCTCAGCGTATTTGTCATAGATTTTGTTTTCTAAGAACAGTAAATACAGTTTTGGATCGATATGCCCGCTGGTGGCCATGTCGGTCATGATGTTGAGTGATTCGCTGAGCAACTTGCCTTTCTTATATGGTCTATCGCTTGAAGTAAGGGCCTCAAACACATCGGCAATTGCCATCGCTCTAGACGGCAGTGGCAGTTGGTCTTCGTTCAAGCCTCTTGGGTAGCCCTTGCCATCAATGCGTTCGTGGTGACCGCTAGCGATATCTGGGATGTTCTTGAGGTAAGAAGGGTAAGGGAGCTTGTTGAGCATGGTGAAGGTTTGAATAATATGGTCGTTGATCATAAAGCGTTCTTCATCGTTTAACGTGCCACGACGTACTTTCAAATTGTGTAGTTCACCTTGATTGTATTTGACCTCTCCGGGCTTGAGCACAAACGCTTCTTGCCACACATCAGCCGGGTTAAAGCCGTTGTCCCAAGGTATTTTGTGCTCGGGTTTGTCAGCAAGTAGAGGCTCCATAACTGGCAAAGTCTGTTCTGTATTTGTTGTCTCAGTTTTACCTTTCTCTGTCGTGTCTTGTTGTGTGCGGAATCTCTCTTTTTCAGACCAAGATAAACCGAGTTGGTCGTCCAGTGTGCGCTTCCATTGGCGTTGAGCGATTTGGTCTAAGCGTTCGAGTTGCTCTTCTGTCATCGATTCGCCACCGAGGTTGCACTGTGCAACGAAGGCAAACTCTTCATCCAGCTCAGACAGGCTTTGTTCGAGCATTTTAAGTTGTTCCTCTTGAAGTCCACCGTTCGCCATCGCTTTCCAGTAGTCGGTTTCCGCTTGTTGTTTTAGCAACTCAAATCGCATGCGAACTTCGTGGATTCGGTCATAAATCGTTTCTAACTTGGTCGCTTTATCTACCACATATTCTGGTGTGGTGACCTTGCCGCAATCGTGTAGCCACGCGGCTAACATCAACTCTTCCCATTGCTTACTATCAAGTGAAAACTGAGGGTAGTAACGGTCATCATCAATGATCGCTTGCGTCAGCCATTTGGTGAGTTCAGGCACTCGCTGGCAATGTCCACCAGTGTATGGCGACTTGGTATCTATCGCAGAGGCAATCAACTCAATAAAAGCGTTAAGCATGTCTTTCTGTTGCTGCATTTGATCGATGTTGTCTTTAGCGATTTCGGCAAAGCTCAGCAGCTCGCGCAAAAAGGCGTGCTTGTCTGCCTGCATCTTAGTAATCGGTCTTTCATAGCCAATCGCCACAATGCCGACCAACAGCTTTTCGCGGTTTAATAACGGGAACAGATACAGGTCTGAATTGAAGATCGAATCCTGATAATAGTTGAGTACGTTATCTTCTCGATTAAGGTGGATCGTCTCTCCAGATCTGAGCTGACACAGCAGCCACGGGGTGTGTTTGATGAAGTCATTGATGTCCGCTTTGAAAGGCAAAATAGCTAGGTTGGCTGCCGTATCAAACACATCCTTTTCTTCGGATTGGGTAAATAACACGATGGTTTCTGCTTTGGTGATCAAGTAGCTTTGATGGGCAATGTTCTTGGCTAAAATCGAAAACTCCTGATTACCCGCGGTGTCTCGAAGCAGAGCTATCAAATCATGAAGTGTGTGCTCCATTAGCTCAATCGAGTGGGCGAGGTTAGCCACTTCTTTGATCATACTCTTGGGGTAATGGGTGCGTCTGAAATCAAACCGAGCGATGTTATCCGTCAGTTGCATCAAGGTATTGAGCGGTTTAGATAAGCGATTTGCAACCAGCCACACGATGCCGAAACAGATGAACAACATTCCAATCGCGACGGCCACTTGTTTGTCACGCATCGAGATAAGGTCAGAAAGCAGTTCATTGTGTGGTGTTGCTTCTGCCAAATAGAGGGTTACGTTTTGAGTGAGCTCAACCGGAGTTAAGGTCAGTGCCCATGTGTTCAGGTTGTACTCTACGTTTTTTAAGTCGAGATTAAATTTCTGTTCATCTGAGATTAGTGGGCCCAAAACAGATGCTTTTAACGCTTCAATTTGGTCTCGTTTAGGGATATTGAAGAAGCTTTGTTCTTGCTCACTACCAGATAGTTTACCTGTGCTTTGCCCATTACTAGTGTTGGCTTTTCTAGCTTCGAGTGTGAGATTCGAGGTCGTTAAATTAAGTTGATGTTGACCAAGAAGGTTAAAGTGTTGGTCAAATAGAGCGAGTCTGGTTTGTGGAGAATAAGCCAGCTCACTGATCTGAGAAGAGAGTGAACTCAGCGTGAAGTCAGCGCCCACCACATGCTTGCCATCTGCCGAGCGCCTAGAAAGCGTAATACCGTTGGTTTGCAGGAAATAGAACAGATAGGGCTCAGAGAGTTGTATTGAGCCGTCTGGCTTTGCGTTACGAAACCAAGGTCGAGTGGTTGGATTGAACTTACTCTCGGCTTGCATGGTGCTGATCACTTGGTGCGCACCGTCTAAAAAGGTAATGAAGTTTTCGCCGTCTAGATTGGTACTGCTGACCATCATGGTCGCTTTGGCGGGTGCATTGTTGTCGGCTCTTTGTTTGTTGGTGCTTAATGGGCGAAAAATTCTAAATTCGCCATCCTCGGAGCCGTAGAACAGAGCGACTAAGTTAGTATTTTGTTTGAAGATGATATCGACCGAGGCCAACCAAGACTCCTTTTCAACCGAAGAGGTTTGTTGAGCCACAAACGGGCTAACTGCCATTACGTTTAAGGTGGTGATGACAGGAGCAATGGCTTGTTTAAATACCGATTCCAACTTATCACGATGTTCATTACTGACCTCGCGCACGGTGCCTAACAACAACTCTTGAGAATGCCGATAGCTTATTGATATCAATACCGCACCGACAAAGGTTGTCAAAATTAGGAAAAGGCTAGTGATGTGGATACTCAGCGGATATCGTCTTCGTCTCATCAAACACTCCAACTTGTGAACTGGTTTAAGTATTGACGAACTTCAGTAGGTTGCAAAAAATTGGCTCAATTACCGGATTTGCATGGAATACGTGTAGGAGAGGCGGTCTATCAATTTTATCGTGCGGCACAAACGAAGTAATAATAAAGCCTTACGTTTTGGTGCTAATTGTCACTTTCAACTGATAAACTGATTAAATTGTTGCCACGAGGCACTCCTTTTCAGAAAGCGGTTCAGGGATACCTTTTTGAAAAACGTTTAGAGACCAAGCTAGAGGGCATTGTTTCATGGAACTCAAAGTAGATACTCACACCCACACATACGCAAGTGGTCATGCTTACAGCACGCTTATCGAGAATGCTAAGTCGGCAAAACAAAATGGCTTAGACATGTTTTGCACTACCGACCATTCAGAGTCGATGCCGGGCGCGCCACACTATTGGTTCTTCAGCAACCAGCGTGTGCTTCCTCGTTTTATCGAAGACGTTGCGATTATCCGCGGCGTAGAATCAAACATCATGAACACACAGGGTGAAATCGATATTCATCCGAGCGTGGATAAGAACCTAGATTGGGTGATTGCCAGCTTCCACGAGCCAGTATTTCGTCCATCGGATGTCGCCACTCATACAGAAGCGCTGTTGAATGTGATTAAGGGCGGTCGAGTCGATGCTCTTGGTCACTTAGGCAACCCTAATTTTGATTTCGATTTTGAAGCTGTGATTGAATGCGCAGTCCAACATAACGTCGCGATCGAAATTAATAACACCACATTGAAAGGCAATAGCCGTGTTGGTAGTGTCGACCGTTGTTTCGAGATCGCGAGAATCGCGAAAGCGAAAGGGGCGTTCATTACTACCGGAAGTGATGCGCATTTCTGCCAAGACGTGGGCGGGCTGGATCTTGTGTCTTCACTGCTTGATGAGATGGGCGTGGATGCGAGTAAGGTGATTACCCATTCGCCAAAGCAATTCCTAGCCTTTTTGGCGTTGCGTGGTCGTAATGACATCCCAGAATACTCAGCTCTTGCTTAAGAGAATGTCGGTGGGTTTGCATTTCGACACAATCAATTTTTGTGCCTGTCAGATTTTTGTATACACTAGCCGAAAATAATAAAGTCGAAGTGCCACAATCATGATGGCGCTATCTTCAAAGTCACAGTTTCACTTGGAGAAACAATGAAAACTCGCTCAATCCTTTTATCTGGCTTAATCGCTGCTGCAGTAATGTCTGGCAACGCATTTGCTAATGTTGACCTTAAGAAAAACATGCAAGAAATGAAGCTTGCGTTTAAACAAGCGGCAGAAGCTCAAAACATCGAAGAGATGCAGAAACCTATCGTTCGTTTAGATACGCTAGTGGCAGAGCTGAAAACGGGTGTTTACCCAGTAGAAAAAGAAGACAACTTCATGGAAGGCTTCAAAAAGATCAGTGCTTCAATTGATAGCATTGAACAGAAGCTAGACCAAGGTGACTTTGAAGCGGCACAGCAAGAACTGCGCACGATTGATGGCCTTCGCGAAGAATATCACGAGAAACGTAACCCAAGCATTTGGAGCAAGATCTTCGGTTAATTCGCTTGTTCATTAGAGTGACCAGATAACAAAGTTCAACTTCTAAAACGCCGCTTATATTTCCTTTTTCAGGAAAATATAAGCGGCGTTTTTTATTGTCTTTTTTCTAATCAGTTTGATGCACTGAGGTGCGTAATATTTTATTAGCGCTTCTGTTGTAACCAGTTTTTAACCAAATAGAGTGTGCGTTAGCTTCAATTTTTTAACCTGATGTTAATCTTTACGTTTACCTATATAGCAAGTGCCTCATAATAAGGGGAATTTATAAAGATTTGGAATAATGCGCCGAACCTCGTTCAACCTCTCCATGTTACTTGCTACAGCGTTAAGTTGGGCTTTAGTAACATTAATGCCTGTTATCAATGCTCATGGTAACAGTGCGGGAGTGTGGGCGTCGTTGTGTACGGTCAACGGCTTTGAACTGGTTCAAATTGAAGAAGGCGAACCGAATACTCACAAAGGTAAGCCGTGTCCGTTTAGTCATTTTTCCACATTTCACCAAGATGAACTTCCAACTACACTACTGACAACTCGACTGAGTTTTATTGTCTCAGACAGCTACGCTTTTTTGGCTCTAAGCGAACGCTACACGAGGCAAGCCCCACGTGGCCCTCCCTTTGTTACTGCTTAAACCTAACCCACTAAAATAATTAAAAAATAAAGTATTAAGTAAAGTTAAACATGCCTTAGTGACTTTCTGATTTTTCAGAAGGTTCGTTTGCGCGTGTCAAAGGAAATAATAATGTTGAGAAATGAATCTCAAGCCTCTGCGAGGGCACAAGCAACTTCGCAGTCTACAAGCAGTGCAAAAACCGGTTCGAAAACCCATGTAAAAAGAAATGACCGCAATAAAACCCTCTACTTCTTAACTTGGCGCTGGCATTTTTATGCAGGGCTGTTTGTTATCCCATTTATGTTGATGCTGAGTATTACTGGCTTGGTGATGCTGTTTGACGATGAAATCGAACTTGCTTTCCATCACGATGCGATTGAAATTGTTGCATCGGGCGAACCAGTCAAGGTTTCACAGCAGCTAGCCGCGGTACAGAATCAATACCCACAGGGGGCGGTGACACAGTTCGTACCAAGCAAAGCACCTGATTTTGCCAACCGATTTTCAGTCTCTCTGGAAAACGGCACATCGGTTTTCGCCACTGTGAATCAGTATACTGGTGAAGTCGTCGGTGAAGTGCCACGAAGTGAAAGCCTCTACGAACTTGCGAACGATATTCATGGCACATTATTGATTGGCGATTGGGGTGATTACCTGATTGAAGTGGCAATCAGCTTATCGATTCTACTTCTTATCAGCGGTATCTACTTATGGCTACCGAGAGACAACGCAAGCCGTGCTGGTTTTCTTAAGCTGAGAATGTCATCTGGACCACGTGTGCTTATGCGTGATTTACATGCGAACATCGGCGGCACGTTATCTCTCATTCTACTGCTGTTTATTCTTTCAGGATTGGCGTGGACGGGATTCTGGGGCGGAAAGTTAGTCCAAGCATGGAGCACTTTCCCTGCTCAAATGTGGGATGATATTCCTTTGTCTGATAAGACGCATGCATCGCTTAATCATGGCTCGGAAGAAGAACTTCCGTGGAACTTAGAACAAACACCACTGCCGTTGTCTCAGGATAAGCCTGCAGAACATGTACACCACGCGAAAGAGGCGTCTGAACCTCATGATCACTCCAATATGGGGGAAGACCACTCTCAACATGTGATGGCAGCAAGCAGCTTTGCTATTGATGATGTGATCGAAAAAGCACGATCTCTTGGTTTCACGCAATACAAGGTGAACTTCCCACGCTCAGAAACGGG
This sequence comes from Vibrio sp. 14G-20, assembly GCF_026241515.1. Lineage (GTDB taxonomy): Bacteria > Pseudomonadota > Gammaproteobacteria > Enterobacterales > Vibrionaceae > Vibrio. The sequence continues at coordinate 133,049 of NZ_JAPHPW010000005.1, read as the reverse complement.
TGTTTACACAGTGACAGCGAATACTATGGGCGGTGACATCATCGATCCAACTCAGGATCGTACCACGCACCTAGACCAATACTCAGGTCGTATTCTGGGTGAGGTGACTTGGCAGGATTACAATTTTATCGCTAAGACACTGGCGGTCGGTATTTCTCTGCACCAAGGTGACATCAGTATCATCAATAAACTTTTAAACGCTCTGTTCTGCTTTGCATTTATTGTGGTGTCGGTGACTGGCGGCGTGATGTGGTGGATGCGCAGACCTTCTGGCCAACGCAAGCTTGGAGCGCCACCTAAGTTTGGTGATGCTGGCTTATGGAAAGTAGGCTTGGTAACCGTGGTGGTTATTTCAGTGCTGTTTCCACTCGCGGGAGCAACGATTGTGGCTGCGATATTATTGGACTGGCTGCTATTCTCACGTGTTGAACGGTTCAAAACGGCATTAAGTTAATTGAATCAAAAACGGACTTTCTCGACTTGAGAAGGCCCGTTTTTATTAATCAGGCAAGCGCTTCTTCTGTGAGGAAGACTTTAGACTGCACTAGATTTGATAAAGCTCGAGCGGCAGGCCGTCAGGGTCCGCGAAAAACGTAAATGATTTCCCCGTAAACTCATCCACTCGAATCGGTTCGACGTCGATTCCTTGTCCTTCCAAATGGTTTTTGATTTGTTGAACGTCATCAACACAAAAGGCTAAATGTCTCAGCCCTTGAGCTTCTGGAAAGCTTGGTCTTTCAGGTGCGTTAGGGAAGCTAAATAACTCTATTTGAGCGCCATTAGGTAGTGCTAAGTCGAGCTTGTACGACTGGCGTGCTTCGCGGTAATTCTCTGCAATAATTTCCAGCTTTAAAATCTCAGTGTAAAAGCGTTTTGAGGCTTGGTAGTCTGAGCAAATAATGGCGGCGTGGTGTATTCCTTTCAGCATCAGTTTATTTCTCCTGCCAACTTGTCACCTAAGTGCTCCATCGCGTAATCAATGAATACACGTAATCGAGCAGGCATGTACTTGGTTTGAGCGAACTGCATCGCGATAGCGCCGTGGTAATTACTCTTGATAGTCCAATCTTCCAACACCTGCACAACAGAGCCTTCAGTCAATGCATCTTGAATAACAAAGTCGTGGAAAATACCTACGCCAAGGCCTTCTTTCACGCCTTTGAGTCGCATCTGAGAGTGGTTTACTGCGTAACGTCCACTAACGGATACCGTGTGAAATTCATCGTCTTTCAAGAAATCCCAAATGTGGTCTTTGTCTGTCTCTGCAAGGTATAAACAGTCATGTTCCGAAAGGTCGGTTGGGTGGCTAGGAACTCCTTTGGCTGTCAAATAGTCGGGGCTTGCACATAACACGAGGTTTGTTTTTCCGAGTTCTTTTAAAACCAGGCTCTCGTCGGGCTTATCGGTAAGGCGAAACGCAATGTCGATGCCTTGGCGCAATATGTCGATGTCGCCATCAGCAGCCCTTAACTTAAGTTGGATCTCGGGATACTGGTTTAAGAATGGAACAACGAAAGGCTGTAGAACTGAGTTCAAGAAGGCTTCTGGTGCCGCCACCGTTATAGAGCCTGCTGGTTCAGTATGGTCGGAGGTAGACAGCTCAACCGCTTGTTGCGCCGCATTAATCATAACCACGCTTTGGTCATAAACCAGTTGGCCTGCTTGCGTGATAATCAATGTACGAGTCGTGCGTTCAAACAGCTTCACTGAGAGCGCTTTTTCTAAACGTGTGATTAATTTACTCAACGCTGAGGGTGTCACGCCTAGCTGCTTTGCTGCCGCAGTAAAGCTCCCTTCGTTTACCACTAGGATAAATGAGGCAAGATCGGGAAGTAGGGCGATGAGTTTGGGGTTGACCATAAGTATCCATAAGAGTCAGCGGTGAGCGTAATAGTAATTGTGAGTGATCTAACTTGATTTGTGAATCAGTTTCATTAATTGAATCGTGAATTAGGGGTATATCAACGGTGTCGTTTAATAACTTAGATAAGTAAACTACACTGTTAAAAAAGCTAGGTAAGTGACCGATGAATAAAGAGAATTTCTCAGAAGAGTTAAAACGACTTCGCGAAGCAGCATCCATTTCTCAGGAAGAATTCGCAGAGTTATTGTCCCATTCTCATCGGGCATTTTCAGGTGTGAATCAGGTAATGGTGAGTCAGTGGGAAAGGGCAAAAACATTGCCGAGTTTTGTGCGTCGTCTGGGTATCGCGAGCTTCTTTCAGGTCGATTACGATTTCTCCGTTGAAGAAATGGTGCAAGTGAAAGCCGCCACTAAGAATGCAGAGCGTCCATTTAGTGTTGATATTGGTTATGACTATGAGGTGACGAGCGTTGAGTCATACAGCATGGGGACACTGCCAGCGAAAAGGCTCAAATCCATTCAAATCATGCATCAAAAAACCTATGGCAAAGATTTTATTGAGGTTTCTAAACATCTGGGTGTGGTAAAAGAAGATATGCAGGTGCTGTGTTTTCTTTTTGAAGGCGTCATTATTGGGCATGTGGTGTATGACGGGTTAAGTAAGATGCTTTGCAGTGTTGGTGCCGTTAGTATTGTTATTCGTCGTAAGATATTCGATTACATGGCGGACAATTTATCGGGTACTGAATTCCGCTTTCCTACTCTTGATCCTGCTATGAGTCAGTTCCTGTATGACTTATATCTAGAACCTTATATGAGTAAGCTCGGCATGCCGTTCTTCAAGGCAGACATAAAAAAGATAGTGAAAAACCCCTTTTCTCAGAACATCCAAAATAAACACGATATCTACTTCAAGTACATCCGTTACCACGACCTTAAGCAGAAGAAAAAAAGCGTCGAATTTGTCTTAAGTTAGAGACAGTTAACGGTTCTACATAACCAATCTAAGATCAGTGAGAGGCAGAGGTTTCGAGTATAAGAAGCCTTGGTATTGATCAAAACCAAGCTGGTGGACTCGTTGATGTGTATCAGAATCTTCAACACCTTCCGCTACAGTCTCAATGCCAGACTCTTTGCAGTACGCTAATGTTTGTTTAACCAACTCAGAGCTTGCTGGTTCAGCGCTGTTCACAATCGACTTATCAAACTTAACTTCATCGACATTGAGGCTCTTTACCTTATTCATGTCTGAATGGCCAATGCCAAAATCATCGATAGAGATTTTTACGCCCAGAGATTTAAAACGCTGAATTTGTTCACATAATTGTTCGTCCAGCTGATCATTTTCACTTAGCTCAAAAGTCAGTTGCTCCGCTTTGAAAGATGCATTCCACAGAAGTTCACGAACTTTCTCAACGTTATCTGGGTTCGCTAATACTTTCTTGCTGATGTTCACTGCCAAGTTGAGGTGAACAGAGAGTGATTTCACTTCAGTGAGAGATTGCTCAAGCACACTAAAGAAGATCTCTTCTTCATAACCTAATGCAAATGCACGGTCGATAAACACACCTGGAGAGAAAATGCCTTCCTCTGGGATATCTAGGCGAAACAGTGCTTCAACCCCAGTCACTTTCTCGATACTAGGCTCAACCTTTGGCTGATAAAAGCAGGTGTACCAGTCGTTTTCGAAGGCTTCTTGAATGATGTGATCGGATAGTGTCATGGGCTTGTTTCTCATCTTATCTTGGGCATCTGTGTAACGGCCGCACATTCTGAGAGAAACGGTAATTAACCACTATATCGTTTTGAGATGAAAAATTGATATTTGATATGAAAGCGAAATTAGGTCTAATTTTCGGTAAATATGGCGTTAAAAAGAACAAGAGAAGGACGTTTATGTGCCCTGTGTCACTGGGATGAACTATTATTCGTGCCTCAGGTTCACTAATGTTTTTCCAACTAAAGGGATAATCGAAAAGCGGATGTTCAACTAGAATATAGGCATTAGTTTTACAGTGTAAATGATCGTTTTGAGATCGTTTATATCCCTACATAAAGCGGCGCGTGATGCTGCTGAATAATAATTAGGAAGGAATGAACAATGTCTTCTGCATTTTACCAACAGATTCAAACTCAAATCGAAGAAGTTAAAGAAGAAGGTCTTTACAAGTCTGAGCGCATTATCACTTCCGCTCAAAAAGCAGCGGTTTCTATCTCGACTGGTGAAGAAGTACTAAACTTCTGTGCAAACAACTACTTAGGTCTTGCTAACCACCCTGAGCTGATCGAAGCTGCGAAAGGCGGTATGGATCAACACGGTTTTGGTATGGCTTCTGTGCGTTTCATCTGTGGTACTCAAGACTCTCACAAAGAACTAGAGCAAAAGCTATCTACGTTCCTTGGTAAAGAAGACACAATCCTATACACATCTTGTTTTGATGCGAACGCTGGCCTATTCGAAACGATTCTAGGCAAAGAAGACGCAATCATTTCTGATGCTCTAAACCACGCATCTATCATCGATGGTGTTCGTCTGTGTAAAGCAATGCGCTTCCGCTACGCGAACAACAACATGGAAGAGCTAGAGCAACAACTTATCGCAGCTAAAGAAGCTGGCGCTCGTCACACACTTATCGTAACTGACGGTGTGTTCTCTATGGACGGCGTAGTGGCTAACCTTCCTGCTATTTGTGACCTTGCTGATAAGTACGGCGCACTAGTAATGGTTGATGATTCTCACGCAGTAGGTTTCATGGGTGAAAACGGCGCGGGTACTCACGAGTTCCACAACGTTGTAGACCGTATCGACATCATCACAGGTACGCTTGGTAAAGCAATGGGTGGCGCTTCAGGCGGTTACACGTCTGGTAAGAAAGAAGTAATTGACTGGTTACGCCAGCGTTCTCGTCCATACCTATTCTCTAACTCTGTTGCACCTGCAATCGTATCGGCGTCTATCCGTGTTCTAGATCTTCTTGCGGAATCTGGCGACCTACGTACTCAACTATGGGAAAACTCTGCTCACTTCCGTACTCGCATGGAAGAAGCGGGCTTCACTATGGGCGGTGCTGACCACGCAATCATCCCAATCATGCTTGGTGATGCAAAAGTAGCGGCTGAATTCGCAGAGCGCGCACTAGAGAAAGGCATCTACGTTGTAGGTTTCTCTTTCCCTGTAGTTCCAAAAGGCCAAGCTCGTATCCGTACGCAAATGTCTGCTGCACACTCTCGTGAGCAACTAGACCGCGCAATCGATGCGTTCATCCAAGTTGGTAAAGATATGGGTATCATCTAATTTTAAAGGGATGCCACGAGCATCCTTTAATTAGATAGAGCAACACTCAGTAGAACATATAGATTTTTGATTCTCGCCTTACAGTTAGGCGAGATGAACTGGATAACATTATGAAAATTAAAGCACTTTCTAAGCTTAAGCCTGAAGAAGGCATCTGGATGACCGAGGTTGAAAAACCTGAAATGGGTCATAATGATCTTCTTATTCGTATTAAGAAAACTGCAATCTGTGGTACAGACGTACACATCTACAACTGGGATGAGTGGTCACAAAACACAATTCCAGTACCTATGGTAGTAGGTCACGAATACGTGGGTGAAGTTGTTGGCATCGGCCAAGAAGTTCGTGGTTTTGAAATCGGCGACCGTGTATCTGGCGAAGGTCACATCACATGTGGTCACTGTCGTAACTGTCGTGGCGGCCGTACTCACCTTTGTCGTAACACAACAGGTGTTGGCGTTAACCGCACTGGTGCGTTCTCTGAGTTCCTTGTGATCCCTGCGTTCAACGCATTTAAGATCCCTGCAGAAATCTCTGACGATCTAGCATCAATCTTTGACCCGTTTGGTAACGCAGTACACACAGCGCTTTCTTTCGACCTAGTAGGCGAAGACGTGCTAATTACTGGTGCTGGTCCAATCGGCATCATGGCTGCAGCTGTTGCTAAGCACGTTGGTGCTCGCCACGTTGTAATTACTGACGTAAACGAATACCGCCTAGATCTTGCTAAGAAAATGGGTGTAACTCGTGCAGTAAACGTGATGGAAGAGAAGCTTGAAGACGTAATGTCTGATCTTGGCATGACAGAAGGCTTCGATGTAGGCCTAGAAATGTCTGGTAACCCATCTGCGTTCAACAGCATGCTGACTAACATGAACCACGGCGGTAAGATCTCTCTGCTAGGTATTCCACCATCAGACATGGCAGTAGACTGGAATCAAGTAATCTTCAAAGGCTTGGTTATCAAAGGTATCTACGGTCGTGAGATGTTCGAAACTTGGTACAAGATGGCTTCACTAATCCAGTCTGGCCTAGATCTAACACCAATCATTACTCACCACTACAAAGTGGACGACTTCCAGAAAGGCTTCGACATGATGCGCTCTGGTATGTCTGGTAAAGTAATTCTTGATTGGGAATAATTCTGAGTTAGGAAGCTAACTTAAGAACGCTTAATAGAAAGGCGACAGTTATTACTGTCGCCTTTTTTGTATTTTACGTAGCAGAAGTAGGTCATCGTTTACCCGTTCATAAATGCTACCTTTACGCTACTGCTTGCTGTTCTTTCGCAATTGCTAAACTCTCACGGAACTCAGCGGCTTCAGCCTTAAGAGTCCAATGAACTTCATGTAACCCTTGTTGCTCAACAGCTTGTTTAACCTCTGCTATTGTAGTCTTGAAGAACTCTTTTCTTGGGTTGATTTTGTTAACCGACTGCTCGTTGAACTTCTTGTGGAGCTCTTTCTCAAGAGAAGGAGCATCGTCACTATAAATCATTGCATGAACATCAAATGAGAATGGTACAGAAGCATCACCAAGTTCTTTTACTCTGTCCATTGGTTCTAAGCGACGAGTCATACCAATCTTAAACACCTCTTCACCAAAACTACCAACGTTGCTGATTACGTAAACATGCCCTCGGCGAGTTTGCTGTGCCATTGATAGCGCACGTTGACCTTTTTCTTCAGCTTCTTGTAGTTTGCTTTCTAATTCTGCAAGTTGTGCTTCAAATACAGCTCTCTGTTCTTCACTTGCTTGACCTAATTCAGCTCGCGCTTTTTCTAGAGCTTTTTGTAGCATCTTTTCTTCTTTTTCAGCTTCTTTTCGCGCCTTTTCCATTTCGCGGATAGCTCGTTCTTCTTCGCGAATCTGAGCCTTAATTTCGGCTTGTTCTTCTTTTCCGACCTTTCTTAGCTCAAATGCAGCAACGGCCCATTTGAGCTCGGTTAGACGTGCGTCTAGGTATTCTTGGTTGATACGAGCGTTCCTGAATGGAGCACCGTTATGATTTACTAAGGCAAAAGCATCAATAATTTCTTGTTGGATTTTCCCAAAATTGTCGTGCTTTGTTTTAGATAGAGCACTATCGACCTTTCCGTTGAAAGCATCGACGGCAAAATGAATTGCATAAGTTTTACGGTGAGCTTCAACATAATCACAAGCCCCTGCATGACCTTCTTTGACCATTGCCTTTACTCGTTTACGGGATACTTTGAGTTCTTCACCTGCTTGTTTGTAACTGTACTCTTCTGCGAGGTCATCAAGAACAGACTGATTTGGGATGATGTAGTCATCTTTATAGCCGTCAATTGTATTGCGCATCGCACGAATCGCCTTTTCGTAGGAATCAGCTTTGGCCTTTGCTTCGTAAGCATTACCTGCTATTTCTTTGGCTTGAGCTTCTGCGAAGCTAAGCACTTTCGCAGATTCTTCGCGTGCATCGTTCTTGATAATCTCCGCTTTTTCTTTTGCTTCGTTTAACTTTTTACGTGTTTCGTTACGCAGCTCTTCAGTCTCAGACAAAACTCTTTCTGCTTGGAACCTTATCGAAGTAGCTTCTTCGGTGGCTTCATCAAGCAGGCGGTTAGCGTGTAACTCCATATCAATTACAGGGGCATACTTTTTTAGTAGTGTGTCTTTTTCATTTTCTATGTTGCTAATTTTTTGATTAGCTATCGAAAATTGTTCTTCAAACTCTTTACGCTTTTTTTTACTTCTTAAATGTAAAATCACCAATAGGATCAATGGTAAGAAAAATATAGTAAGAGTGACTATTACACTTGTTTCCATTTGTTTTACCTAGCTAAGTTTGGTTGTTATTGAGTTACGTCTTTAATGATTTCTGAGAGTCGTTTCTTCCAATTAAACGCTCTTTGAAGAATACTCCTGTATTAGTAGTTTGACGATGTATATTATCTAAGCTCATGTAATAAAAGCAAAAACACAATAAATGCTGTGTAATATTGTTCTATTTGTGAGTTGGCGGTTGTGCAATTGTGACTGTTATTGGGAAGTCAAATTACATGAAATCTACTCCTGTCACTTAATGGCCATTTTACTGTCCAGTAATCTCTAAAATACTCAATAAGCAGTTACACCTTATTGTTTTATTATTGAAGAGAGGGCTCATGGCTTGTAAACCACTTGCACTGATAATAACTGGAATATTATTAACGCTGAATTTTGCTAGCGCTGATGTCGACATTTCGAAATCTGAAAGCGATCAAGTAGCAGAAAAGGCAGCAAAGGAACTTGCAAACCCAAACACAGCTTACGCTAGCCTCAATTTAAAGCTCCAGTATTCAGGTGGTTACGATGGTGGAGGAGATGCTTTCGCGACCGTCTTGCAGCCGACATTGCCGTTTCCAATGGACAATGGTGATAAAGTGATTTTCCGCCCGGCTGTCTCTTATGTACAGAACGCTTTCCATATGGATACACCAGCAAGCTCGCAGCATATGGATCAGTCCGGCGTTACAGACATCTCATTTGATTTAGCTTATGCGCCTAAAATGGACGGCGTTACTATTGTCGCTTTCGGTCTCTTTGCTTCTTTGCCAACGGGCAGTAATGACTTAACGGCTGATCAATTTGCTGTCGGGCCTGAGTTTATGTTCGGTAAGGCAAGCAGCGAGCGAGTTGTAGGTGTTTTTCCAAACCACTTATATGGTGTTTCTGGAGATGGCGCTGACGATTCTGATACTCAAATAAATAAGACATCGACACAAGTCTTTTGGGTGGAGATATTAGGAGGAGGTTGGACTATCGGCTCTGCGCCGACATTCTCGTATGACTGGAATAAGGATCAGGCGGAAATTCCGTTGAATGTAAGCGTAAGCAAGACTACTGTGTTGAACGGACGTCCTTGGAAGTTTGGCATTGAAGCGAACTATTACCTTGAGAAAGACGAAGAAACGCGTCCAGATTTTATGTTGAGCTTTAATATCAGCCCAGTTGTGGAAAATAAGCTGGCGTCTTTGTTCGATTAAGCCGTTATTTGAAATACAGTTTTAGAAACGAAAAAGGCTGAACGATCATCGTTCAGCCTTTCTTGTTGTTGCTTTAGCCATCTTTGTTTTAAGAGGCTTATTAACCTAGTGCAGCAGCCTGCATGATTAGGCCACAGATGTAAGCGCCGTATGTACCCAGTGCGTAACCAAGTACAGCCATTAGAATGCCTACTGGCGCTAATGCTGGGTGGAATGCAGCAGCGACGATAGGAGCCGATGCAGCACCGCCTACGTTAGCTTGGCTACCGACAGCCATGAAGAACAATGGTGCACGGATTAGCTTTGCCATCACAATCATGATAATCGCGTGAATAGTTAACCAAGTGATACCGATGAAGAAGTAACCAGGGTTATCCAAAATAGCCGTTATATCCATTTGCATACCAATGGTTGCAACTAAGATATAGATGAACGCTGAGCCTACTTTAGATGCACCACTGTGCTCAAGGCTGCGCGTTGATTTGAAACATGAAGCGATCAGCGCAAACGTAGTCACCATTACGATTAACCAAAAGAACCCAGAAGTCAGGCTGTATTGCGCTAGCTCAGGAGCGTTAGTTGAGATCCATGGTGCGATCATGTCACTGAAAAAGTGTGCTAAGCCCGTAAGACCAAATGCAATTCCCGTGATCTTCATTAGATCAGTCGTCGTCGTCGGGCGAGCGTTTTCTTCTTGGTACTTAGAAACGGTTTCTTTTAGGTCTTCGATAGATGAAGTATCGGCTTTTAACCACGCATCAATCTTCTTCTGACGGCCAGCCATAATAAGTAATATTGCCATCCAAATGTTGGCACAGATTACGTCTACAGTAATCATCGCAGAGAACAGTTGGTCGTCTACTTCAAACACTTCTTTCATTGCGGCTTGGTTTGCACCACCGCCAATCCAAGAACCTGCAACCGTTGTTAGGCCACGCCATACATCACCAGATACAAGGTCAGGGTTAATTTGGTCGATGATCAAGATAGCCAACGGGCCACCAATGATAATACCGACAGTACCTGTCAGGAACATGATGACGGCTTTTGAACCTAGCCCAAAGATTTTACGTAGGTCTGCTGAGATGATCAGTAGAACGAGCGCGCTTGGTAAGAGGTAGCGACTTGCAACGAAGTATAACTTAGAGTTTGATGCGTCGATGATGCCTAAACTGTTCAGTAGAGAAGGAACAAAGTAACAGAGCAATAGACCCGGAACGAACGAGTAGAATTTTTTCAGTGCGCTATTTTGGCTACTTTCCGTGATAAAAACACCGCCAAGAATAACAGCTAACATGCCCATTATTACAGCATCATTAGTAATCATTATTATATCTCCTTTAAGGTGAGCGCAAAGGTCTCACTTTTTGAATTGCAGGACTATACCGATAACCGCTATTCGTTACAAATTGTAACGATAGACATGTTTTGAAATGTTTATGTTAATTTTAACGGGTTGAATTTGTGAATGTAGCGCGTTACATATTTGCGTGGTGAATGGTTAGATTGGGGCTTGTGTAGCGTATTTAGATATATGCAATGTAACTCAAGCCTTGGAGGGTGGTCGCTATGAATTGGGGCGATGATTGAATGACTTAAATGAGTGCATATATAGCCATGTTTATGGTGTGGTTTATGCGAGGTTGGAATGTTTCAATAATGTAAAAAGTGAATTCACTTTTGCCATGTGGTCAGAAATTAAAAATTTTAGCTAGATCACATAAATCTTTTGGATTACGAGTTTTAGCACCCGCTACTCATGCTCATTTGACGTTTTGTAGGGGGGCAATGAAAGAAAAAGCGGCCTAAATAGCCGCTTTTGATGGTTGCCTAGTATGGTTATCTAACGCCGTTATTTAGAGTTGTGCTTAGAACTCTTCTTCCTCAAAGCCATCTGCATAGCCTTTCGGTGGCGGTGTCCAACCTCGTTCTGAGCGAGAGTGCTTATCTGAGCGGTCTTTTTTCATATCTTCTTTCATCGCTTCTTCTAGATGAATAAAGATTTGTCGGTAGTTGTTGTCGTAGCGAGGGTTCTCTTCCGCTTCAGACCAAGCTTGGTAGAGCTTTTCAGACTTACGGCTTTCAACACGTTGATACGTTGATTTCTGTTGTTCAACGAAGAATGGGTGATGGCCTAGCGAACGCAAGGCTTCTGCACCCATTTCAAGCGCCGAGTGGTACGTTTCTGATTCTACAAAATCTGCACCGGCTTCTCTTAGGCGATAGCTGTGACCACGGTCGAATGCACGTGCTAAGATTTTCACTTTAGGGTAGGTGTGTTTAACGTACTTCACCAGTTCAACGCTTGAGTCCTGGTTGTCTATCGCGACAACAAGCATTGCGGCTTCTTCGATTCCTGCGGTATGCAATAAGTCATGACGAGTCGCATCACCAAAGTAAGATTTAATATTGATGGAGCGTAATAAATCTACTTGGTTGGCTTGGTGATCCAAAACCACAGTATTGACATCATTCGATACCAATAAACGGTTAACGATCTGACCGAATCGGCCAATACCAGCAATGATCACCGTACCTTTCTCTTCGATGGTATCTTCTTCGCGATCGTTAGACTTTTGCTCATAACGAGGAAGTATCACTTTATCAAATAGAATGAATAATCCTGGCGTTAGGAACATTGAAAGTGCAACAACCAGCGACAGTGTTTGAACAATATCGGCTGGCAGTACATGGTTTTGGGATGAGAAGCTCAGTAGGACAAAACCGAATTCACCGGCTTGCGCTAAGCTCAATGTAAACAGCCAGCGGTCACTGTTTTTGATTTTGAAGATTAACGCCAACGTAAATAGCACCAAAGCTTTGAGTAGCATAACGCCAAGGGTGAGGCCAATGATCAAACCAAAGTCGTTGAATAGAACATCAAAGTTGATGCCTGCACCTACGGTAATAAAGAACAAGCCAAGTAGAAGCCCTTTAAACGGGTCGATATTAGACTCAAGTTCGTGGCGGAATTCACTGTTCGCCAATACCACACCCGCAAGGAAGGTACCCAAAGCCGGTGATAGGCCGACTAGGCTCATTAGTGCAGCAATACCAATCACCAACATTAGTGCGGTTGCAGTGAAGATTTCACGTAGGCCTGAGCTTGCAACAAAGCGGAACAGTGGACGACTCAAGAAGTGCCCGCCGACAACAACAATCGCAATAGATGCCGTGATCACAAGGCCATAAGTCCAACCGGGTAGGCCAGCAACGAGACTTAACTCTTCATGGTGATCAGAAGCCGAAGCGACAGCGCTTTGTGCAGCTTCGATTAATTCTGGCAACGCTAATAGAGGGATAAATGCCAGCATCGGAATGACTGCGATATCTTGGAACAGTAAGACCGAGAAAGCATTCTTGCCGCCTTCTGTCTTGGAGAGCCCTTTCTCATTAAAGGTTTGAAGTACAATCGCAGTAGATGATAGTGCGAAGATCAAACCGATAGTCAGTGCAATGGTCCAAGGCTGTCCGAAGAAAAGGGCGATACCCATTACAATCGCGGTCGTGCCACCAACTTGCAGACCACCAAGACCCATAAGTCGGTTTCTCATTGCCCAAAGCATCTTAGGCTCAAGTTCCAGTCCGACTAAGAACAGCATCATCACCACGCCGAATTCGGCAAAGTGTTGAATGGTTGTGGTCTCTTCGCCGACTAAGCCGATAATTGGACCAATCACAACACCGGCAATTAGGTAGCCAAGCACTGAACCAAGGCCAAGTCTTTTGGCAATAGGCACCGCAATAACTGCTGCGACTAAGTAGATAAATGCTTGTAGAAAATATCCCGTCATTATTTAACCTCTGCCATTAGTTCTTCTACGTAGTGGTTGAGTTTTTCTGCCTTGCTGGCTTTCTTGATATTGATCTTGCCAGCAACCAGTGCCTCCAACAGCACTTTATAGCTATCGACATGCTCTTGAATGCGGTTTTCTTCCAATGCGGTACGTGAACCAAATAGAGCAAATGGTGCGAGGTAGGTCATCCCACACAGAGAAGCGGTTTGTTCTATTGGGTGAAGCAGCTCTCGAATAGTGAAATGGTTGTAACCATCACTTTGGTAGGCGTCTTTCTTGCCACCTGCAGTAATGCTACATAACAAGTTCTTACCCTGCAGTTCATTACCATCAGCGCCATAGGCGAAGCCGTATTCAAGAACAAGATCTTGCCACTCTTTAAGAATTGCCGGTGTTGAGTACCAATACAAAGGGAACTGAAAAATGATGATGTCATGGTCTAACAGGCGTTTCTGTTCACGGTCGATGTTGATTTTAAATGTCGGATACTCAGCATAGAGATCGACACAGGTAACACCGTCAACGCGTTTGGCTTGTTCAAATAAGGGTTTGTTTGCTTCAGAACGATGTTGAGAAGGGTGGGCGAATAGCACCAAGACTCGATTTTTCGACATATAGCCCTCTTTGTCCATTAACGAATAATATTTATTGGAATTATAGTTATACAATAATAGAAGAATGGTTGAACAACAACGAATTAGCCCATAGTTCTTTGTTTAGATACGGGTGCTTTTCTGCGCTTAATTCTATAATACACCAGTTATTTTGTGTCTTTCAGGCGCAAGTAGCCGATGACTGAGTAAAACTAATTATTCACGAATAGTAAAAGCGAATATGGGCATTTTATGTCACCGTTGGTGGGTAACGTAAATAATCCAATAACCCTACATAGAACGATAATGAATAAAGGAAAAAACTATGAGCATGGACTTGCGTCAACAATGTGATTTGTTGCTTTCTGGTCATCTAGAACCGACACCAGCACAAACATTCGCTCAGATGGCTGAATGGTGTGAAACACACAATGTGAGCCATGATAGCTACGGTGATGGCGAGTTTATCGAGAGCTTCGAAAACAAGGTCGCAGATCTGCTTGGTTATGAAGCCGCCGTGTTTGTTATCACTGGCACCATGAATCAACCCACAGCATTAGAAATTGCCTGCCAAGAGAAAAGAAACCCACTAGTAGCGATGCATGAGTCGAGTCATATCATGCGTCATGAACGCCAAGGGTATCAGCTCCAAAATCGCTTCAACGTGCTTCCGGTCGGCAATGTATTTCGCACTTGGAATGTCGACGACTTAAAGGCTTGGCCTGATGAGATTGCCGCGGCATTGTATGAACTACCGATGCGAGAGATTGGTGGTCAGTTGCCTGAGTGGGAAGAGCTTGAAGCTATAAAGCAGTACTGCAAAGAACAATCGATTCACTTTCATATGGATGGTGCACGCTTGTGGGAATGTGGCGCCTATTACCAAAAGCCATACAGCGAAATTGCTAAGGGGTTCGATAGCGCCTATGTTTCTCTGTATAAAGGTCTCAATGGCCTTGGTGGTTCGTTATTGTTGGGCGATAAAGCTTTTGTAGCGAAAGCATCGGCCTGGATGAAACGTCAAGGTGGTAATGTTTATCACAGAACGCCTTATGTGGTTTCAGCTGCGATGCAGTTTGATGAGCGATTAGAACTGATGCCTGCTTTATACGAACGCACCAAACAGGTTTATCAAATCCTACAAGATTACCCTCAGTTTACGGTTAACCCACAGCAACCGCAGGTCAACATGCTTCACCTCTATTTACCTGTGAGTTACGAAGACGGCATTATCGTGAGAGATAACATAGCTAAGAAACACAAGGTTTGGATAGGAAACCCAGCGATCAGCGAATTGCCAAACCAATGTAAAATTGAATGGTATGTAGGGGATAACTTATTAAATCTGCCTGATCATGAGCTGATCGACATTCTTGATTTTATTAACGAAGAGCTGATTTGATTGCGGAAGAGTTGAGTTGATTACAATAGAACTGACTGCAGAACAACGGATCTAATGGAAATGGATACAGGAAATTGGTCCGGTATCCATTTATGCAGCTAGGACGGCAGGCTCTGTTACATATACTGGTTGATGTATACGTCGACTAAGAACATGAACACTGGAACCGTACTGAGAAGTCCGAAGAAGACGATTGGCACCCAGTTTTTGATTTTCTTTTTAGGTTGCTCAGTGTTATTCATAAATTCGGCCTTAAAGTAGTTGTCGTGTCTGTTTAGCTTTTTGGTACTAAAAATCTAAGTGCATGGTATCAAATAAATGGGTTTAGCCCTATGTAGATTTAGAGAACCGTGGAGTATATCAATCACATAAAATGTAAGTGATTCATAAATGGTTCATAAAGGTTCAACAATAATGAACCTATTAGAAAAAGTATTGCCTCACTCGGCATATAAAATAAACAGCATTCAAAGATTTGGAGAATACAGAATGAAAACAATAGGAAACATCATTTGGTTTCTGTTCGGTGGTGTATTTATGGGGCTGGCGTGGTGGTTCTTCGGACTGCTCGCATTCCTAACCATCGTTGGTATTCCATGGGGTAGAGCGTGTTTTGTTATGGGTAACTTCTCATTCTTCCCATTTGGTCAGGAAGCGATTTCGCGTGATGAACTGACCAATGAAATGGACATTGGCACGAGTCCGCTAGGTGTGATTGGTAACGTTATTTGGTTCTTGTTTGCGGGAATCTGGCTTGCGATTGGTCACATCATGTCAGCAGTGGCGTGTTTCATTACCATCATCGGTATTCCGTTCGCGATTCAACACCTTAAGCTCGCGGTTATCTCGCTGGCGCCAATCGGTAAGACGGTTGTCGATAAACGTGAAGCCGAAGCAGCGCGAGTAAGAAATTACAAAGGTTAATTTTCTATCTGTATTACACAGGTCTGCAAATAATAAAAGAGCATGCTACTGAGCATGCTCTTTTTCTTGCCGCATTAGTATGTGCACTCCCACTCCACGGAAAGAGACACCCTCGCAATATAGTGAAACTCTCCAACCTAGTGCCCTTATGCGCAGTTATTAAGTGCATGCGGTTGTTTAGTTACCTTTCATCTATTTTGCTAGCCTTAGTGGTGCAGCATCCTTGAAACTCGATAAATGCAAAATCGGAGGGTGTTATGTCTACAAAATCGAACGTACTCATGCTGTTATTGTGCAGTACGTTGGTTGGCTGTAGCAATGGTTTTTCTTCTGCAACAAAACCCCATAAAGAGGGTTTTATGGTACAAAATCAGAAGATTACTTATGGCGTTCCGCTTATTCAAACCATTGAAGCAAGTACCGTTAGACTAGATGAAGATTGGGTGTTAACGGCAAAACATAATAAGCATTTGCTCGACAATTTAGATCTGGAGGTGATTTATCATCCTAAATGCGATGTGGCATTAATCAAACGTCCCAGGCAAACAGTCATCCAAACTGGGGGTAGTATTTCGTGGCGAGTTTGTCGCTCATGTTGGCTATCCAATGACGCGTGAGCCAACGGTTAACGGTGGTTATTACATTGGTGAGATTAATGTCGCAACTTGGCAAGGGTGCACAATGTCTGCATCTACTGGTTTAGTTCGTATCGGCATGTCGGGAGGCGGCGTGTATAACCAACATGGGGAGTTGGTGGGTATTAATCATGGTTACATTCCAGAGATCGTTAAATGGGATAATTATGAACACCACCAACCTGCCGTGTTTGTTTCTTTGCTGTCGGTGAATGATTGGTTGACTGAAGTAACAGGTAATTCGTATTTTGGTGAAGAGTTGTTGTCCAAATTGAGTAAATAGAACAGTTAAGCTGGGAAGAGCGTTGCTTTCCCGGCTTAATATAGAGAATATCGTTTACGCCTTTAGCGTTAATTAATCTGGAATAACCTCCATATATTGGCCGTCTACTAATGCAGAGTAGTTATCTTTGATTAATGAGCCATTAAAAGTACCGCCATTCTCTTCATCGACCCCGTATTGCCCGTGGCAACCACGCTGTAGGCTCAAGCCACTGGTATTGGAGTCATCCCATTCAAAGGTGTCGGTAACGGTTAGATTACCGAGAATCTGGAACATTGAGTTGGATTCACATTCGAAAACGCCACTTGAAACATCACCATCTGACACAAAAGAGCTAGTTTGAGAGATGTAAGTTTCATTTGTGATGGTGGCATCGCCCCAAACCGAGATTCGCGAGTTACCCCATGCCTCCAATTCATTACTCACGGTGAGTTCATCGGCTTCTAACGTCGAGCCAGACTCAACAACGACATTCTCTGCTACGAGGTTCGAAACGTAAACAAACGAACTACCGATAGCCTCTAGGTTGGTGAAAGAGACATCACCGCTATCAACCACAAGGCTAGAGTTTGCATCTGCGATAGCTTGAGGAGCACTACCGGTAATACTGCTGCGAATATCGACACTGGCGTTGCGATTAAGGTGCAGCGCAAGATTGTTGACTGAACCAGAATTGACTCGTAGATAAGCGGTTCGAATTGTTACGTTGGTTTGATATTCGTCGCCATCTTCTACCGCAGTAGGTAGGGTAACGTTGTCAAAGCGCACAGATGAACTGTTTCTGGCGAAAAGCATGCCGCCAAGGGTGATGTCTTGAAGCCTCACACTGGATTGACCATCAATGAAAACGGCTTCGGGTTCGTCTTGACTGGCACCTGCAAGGATACTGGCACTGTCTACGCCAACAATTTTTACGTCATTGCGAACAATGAATACCGAATTGCACGCACCTGTAACGTTATAAGTCGTTCTGGTGGTGGTATTACGAGAGTCTTCAAGTGCACCCTTCAGAGAATCAGCGTCGTCATTACAGTTAATATCGACGGTCGAATAGGCATCTGTCGAAACGCCAGAGTCTTCCAAGCTGGTCACTCTCGCCTCGATAGAGTCAACCTCATCCGTCAAATCATCAACCTCAGTGCCTAAGGATGAAATATCTTGGTCAAGTGCTGTAAAATTTGCATTTACTTCGCTCGCTTTAGCCGGAGTATTGGCGGTAAAGGTATTTGGCACCTCAGCGAATGCACTCGACGTAAACGCGCTGCTCACTGCTGTTGCTAACACAAGTTTCATGGTGGTGTTCATGTTAAATTCCTTATATGTCCGTATTCTGTGAACAGGCGCTTACTGCCAGTTACTATCATCCCAATTGGTGCTATCCCAAGTTAACGCAGTGCTGGTTGCACACGCGTCGCCAATGCCATCGTTGTCCGAGTCGGCTTGGTCAGCATTCGCTGTGTTTATGCAGTTATCATCAAGGTTGTCGATGCCATCGTTATCTAAGTCACCTGAGCGTGTATCATCGTTTGGATAGTCATCATCTAAGTTGTCGTAACCATCATCGTCGTCATCACCAGCGCGGGTGTTGTCATCTGGATACATGTCGACGTCATTGTCGTAGCCGTCGTTGTCGGTGTCGTTAGGGTACTGATCATCTATGTTGTCGATGTCGTCTCCGTCAGAATCTCCAGCTCGTGTTGGATCTGTTGGGTACTCATCATCAAGGTTGTCATAGCCATCGTTGTCGTCATCACCAGAACGTGTCTCATCATCCGGGAATTCATCGACGTCATTGCTATAACCATCGTTGTCAGTATCGTTGGGATACGGATCGTCGATTTCATCGGTGCCATCAGAGTCTAGATCCCCGGCTTTGGTAGTGTCGTTAGGAAATAGGTCGACATCATTGTTGTAACTGTCGTTATCGCTGTCATTAGGGTAGGGATCTTCTAAGTTGTCACCTAGATCGTCTTCGTCGGCGTCAACCCATTCATTAGGGTTACCTAAGAACTCGTCGACGCTATCTTTGACGCCGTCTCCATCTTCATCGGCAATGACGATCTCTGCGGCTTGGTCCAAGTCACTCTTGATTTGCTCTGGGGTTTGCTCGTCATCGATGGTATCGAGAATGGCTTTAATTTCTTCGTTTACACCAGCCACAATAATGGTGAACTTGCCCGCTTCAGAGGAGCCTTCTTCTGTCGCTTTTTGCAGATCTTCGGGATCTTCTGGCAGCGCCCTTAACTCAACGATTTTTTCGGCTGCATACGCGGCTTTAGGTGCACCATTACCTTCTAAAAAGTCACCAAGAACATCATCGACGTCGATACCCAATTGAGTGGCGACTTGTTGGGTTGCATCTTCCTTGGATAGGTTTGGGTTTTGCTCTAGGGTGTTATGTACAAGAGTTGAAAGTGGTGTGACGGCTGTTTCTCCTGCAGGCGCGGACATCACGTAGCTTTTTGTGACTTGGCCTTGGTCTTCATCAATGGTTTGTCCTGCGATAGCTTGAACTACAACAGGGTATTGGGAAGGGTTATCGATTCCGCTGACATTTAATTCAGCGACACCACCTTCTCCCGACGTTGCGGTAGGCTCTCCGTTATCTAAAACGTAGTTACTATTTAGATCAAGCCACACGCTGGCGTCACGTAAATAACCGTCAATGGCTGTCACACTATAAGAACTGGTATTACTAGATGAGTCTGAATCGGAGTCGTCAAAACACCCGACCAGACTCACACTAGCGCTTAGCCCTAGCACAATAGTGAGTGGGTTCTTTTTCATTAGTTCATCCTAAACTGACGTTGTTTGGAGTTTGTTGCATAAGAAAGCTAGGAAACGAATTTCAGTTGTGCAAGGTGCGCAAAGTGGCCATTTTTTTTAGAAGAATATTAATGCTTGGTATGCATTTGTTTGGCTGATGGTTTGTTGGCTATGTAACACCAGGATAAATAAGATCAATTGATCAGCGTGTTTTTAGCAACAAGAAAGATGTTGATTGTGTGGGGAATAGTAGGGTCTTTTAAAATAACGAGTACTATTGTTTGGATATGTGATCTGTTTCACCTTTTAAGTATGATGTCACTCGATAAAAAAGTGGGCTCACCAATGGTAAGCCCGCCCTAAAACTAGAATATAAAGTTGCTCTCTTATAACGCTTCTATACAGAAGCTCCTCAAGAGGATGTCACTACTGAGAGTTACATTGCCGCTTCAAAGATTGCTGAGATCTCTTCGTGTGTTGCTTGTTTAGGGTTAGTGAAACCACAAGCATCTTTTAGTGCGTTGTCAGACAGAGTTGGGATATCTTCTAGCTTCGCACCAAGTTGAGCGATACCTGTTGGGATGTTCACGTCGTTTGCTAATTGAACAATCGAGTTGATCGCAGCTTCCGCACCTTGCTCAGCTGTCATACCTTCAATATTCACACCCATTGCTTTTGCTACATCACGTAGGCGTTCTGGGCAAACTTGCGCGTTGTAGCGTTGAACGTGTGGAAGCAAGATAGCGTTACATACACCATGTGGAAGGTCATAGAAACCACCCAGTTGATGCGCCATTGCGTGAACATAGCCAAGAGAAGCGTTGTTGAATGCCATGCCCGCCATGAACTGTGCGTAAGCCATCTGCTCACGAGCTTCAATGTCTTCGCCGTGCGCTACTGCAGTTCTTAGGTGTGCTTGAACAAGTTCGATTGCTTTAATTGCTACAGCGTCTGTAATTGGCGTTGCTGCGATAGAAACGTAAGCTTCGATTGCGTGCGTTAGCGCATCCATGCCAGTTGCAGCAGTTAGTGATGCAGGTTTAGCTAGCATCAACTCAGGATCGTTTACTGAGATAAGCGGTGTTGTGTGCTTATCAACGATAGCCATCTTAATGTGACGAGCTTCGTCAGTAATGATGCAGAAACGCGTCATTTCAGATGCCGTGCCAGCCGTGGTATTGATAGCAATAAGAGGCATCATTGGCTTTTCAGACTGATCGACGCCTTCGTAATCTGCAATCTTGCCGCCGTTAGAAGCAACCAGAGCGATACCTTTTGCACAATCGTGCGGAGAACCACCACCAAGAGAGATAACAAAGTCACAGTCGTTGTCAGTCAGAAGCTCAAGGCCGTCGTTCACGTTAGTGATGGTTGGGTTTGGTTGAGTACCATCGAATACAACAGCATCAACATCACGTTGATTTAGAAGGTCTTGAACCTGCTTAACCATACCTATTTGGTTTAGGATTTTGTCGGTAACGATAAGACCTTTTTTAAAGCCTTGAGACTGAATGCTATCAACAGCATCCTTTAAGCAGCCTGTTCCCATGAAGTTGATTGTAGGGATGTAAAAAGCACTAGACATTGGAAAACTCCATTAATTATGATTTTTAATTTCCTATATGGTGTCGGCAAACAACTGGTCGACCATTGATCTGAGTCAAAGTTGGCTACAAGGTACCACTTTGTGGTTGTGGGGTGTGACAGGGCGCATATAGCAATCGTTTTAATAGTTTTCTGATGTGATCGTTGTCATTTATAGATCGTAAGGAACTGATTAATTATAGACCTGTATGCGATTCCATAATGATGATTTTATGGGGCTACTCATTGATTATTGGTTCACTTGTTAGTTCTTTCGACTTGCTTTCTGGGTTGTCCGTAGATAAGTCCTCCATTTCGCATTCGTCAGAAGAAGCTTGTGGTTCTTCATCATAATATTTGACAAGAAACGGAGTAAGCATGACGGATGAGGGTAAGAAGTGCTTCATAGTACCTCCCGGTACAGTACGTGTGTTTCTTGTATGGTATTGGTTTAATATGTGGCAAAATTTGCGATACATCATGACTTGTTGCTTGTTTTCTATAAATTCTTAGAACTATATTCAGGCTCACAAAAATGGTAGTAGAATGCACACTTAGCTTTTGAGGTTAAGAAAGAACAAAAATAACACGGCTAGATAGCGCGAATAATAGGACAGATAATGAAGTACGATTGGATATTCTTTGATGCAGACGAAACCTTATTCCATTTTGATGCTTATCAAGGAATGAAGCTGATGTTTTCCCGTTTTGGGGTAGATTTCAGCGAGCAAGATTATTCGGCTTACCAAAAGGTTAATTTACCACTTTGGGTCGATTACCAAGATGGTCGTATTACCGCAGACCAACTAAAACACACGCGCTTCGAAAGTTGGGCTGAGAAACTAGAGACAACAACGGCTGCTTTAAACAGTGCATTTTTAACGGCGATGGCAGATATCTGTTCTTTATTACCGGGTGCACAAGAGTTGGTGAAGTCTTTAAAAGGCAAAGTGAACATGGGCATCATCACGAATGGTTTTACTGAGCTGCAATCTATCCGTTTAGAACGCACTGGAATGACAGATTACTTTGACCATGTGATCATCTCTGAAGAAGTCGGTGTCGCGAAACCAGACGCTGAAATCTTTGAATATGCACACAAGCTTGTTGGTTTACCTGCAAAGCAACGAGTATTGATGGTCGGAGATAACCCGTATTCAGATATTTTAGGTGGTTTGGATTTTGGTATTGAGACGTGTTGGTTGAACAGCCAGGAGAAAGCGGCACCAGCGGGTATTAACCCTCATTATCAAGTAAAGTCTTTAGCTGACCTGCAAGCACTGTTATTGGCATAATTGCTAATTGCTAATTGCTAATTGCTTTTAGATTTTTGAGTGAATGATTGATAGCCGAGTGCAGTTATGTGCTCGGCTACTTATTTTTACCTACTGTAAGTTATCGATAGTGGTGCTTAAGCCTATCTTTGCTTTAAGCTCGCTTTGATTACACCATTACAATAAAGAAAAGGAAGAGGCGTGCTGAAATCTCATCGCCATAGCTGCTACGGCATTGCTGCCATTTTACTTTGGAGCTGCTTAATTGCGCTGTCTCGTAGCGTATCAGAACAACTGGGCCCAATCGGCGGCCCTGCCAGCCTTTATACAGTGAGCTCACTGTTGTTGGTCTGTGTTATGGGTTTACCTAAGCTATCGCGCTTCTCTAAGTCGTATCTGTTGATTGGTGGTGCTCTGTTCGTTTGTTATGAGATCTTCTTAGCTCTGGCTTTAGGGATGGCAAACAACCGACATCAAGCCTTGGAAATGGCCGTTATCAACTACTTATGGCCAGCACTGACGGTGTTGTTTGCGGTGCTGCTGAGCGACAAGAAGATTAATTGGTTGGTTTATCCAAGTATCTTTTTGGCATTCTTCGGGGTGGCTTGGAGTATTAGCGGCGAGCAGGGGCTTTCTGTCGATCAAATCGCGGCTAATATTGCGACGAATCCTAAAACCTATTCAATGGCGTTTTTCGGCGCGATTATTTGGGCGGTTTACTGTAATTACACTCAGAAAGTGGCGAAAGGGCAGAATGCGATTGTGTTGTTCTTTATCGCGACGGCAATCACCTTGTGGATCAAATACGCATTGAGCGACGAAACCGGTATGGTAATGACAACCAGTGCTGCGATTGACTTAGTGTTGGCAGGCGTGTGTATGGGCGCAGGCTACGCGCTTTGGAATACCGCGATTCTAGGTGGCAATATGGTCTTCCTGGCGACCATGTCTTATTTCACGCCTATTTTTGCGACCTTATTGTCTTCTATGATTTTGGGCTTGTCATTGAGCATGACGTTTTGGCAGGGTGTTTGTATGGTAACGATTGGCTCTTTAGCTTGCTGGTGGGTAACCAGAGACAGAAAGCCGACGGTTTCGGCGTCGGCTTCTAAAAAGGTTCAATCAGAGTCTTAAGTTAGCGGGAGATTGATGGGTTAACTCTTGGTTTTTTTACTCTCGATTCTTAACTCGCGATATTGAGATTCAATTGAAGCTCATAAGGCATCTTCGATAAGCGTCGCTTAAGTTGGCGGCGCGTACGTTCAATATCATCAACCGCAATCGCATCTTGGTCGTTGGTATGAATATCAACATTGATTCGCAATTCTGGACCAACCTTAGTCACGCCCATTAGCTCCAAATCTTGATCCGCTTCTTTGTCTACAGCGACCACGTTTTTATCTACCGCATCACAAATGTCTTTGGTTGCCGACATCATCAGCAGTTCACGCATCGCTTCTCGTAACATGTCGAATGGCACTTTGATGAAGTAGAAAGACATCAGCAACATCATCATTGGGTCGGCATATACTGCGTATGACGCAAGAGGTGAGAATGTCATTGCCCACGCTACGACGAAACCCGCTGTTACCGCTACACTCAGTAGCGTATCCATCTGCCACTGTTTAGATTCCGCTTGAATCAGACCTGAAGAGATACGTTTGCTCTTGTTCGCGATGTACCACCAAGCATAACCACAGCCCAACACGTTGAAAATACCAAACAGAGTTGCGATAGAAGCATCGACCTCACGGCCGCCTGTCATCAAGGCACCAATCGCAGAGTAAAGCGAATAACCAACCACAAGTAGAATCACAACGGCTTTAATCGCAATCACAATCGGTTCGATGATAGCTCGACCAAACGGGAACTCTCTATCTGAAGGGCGATTAATGTATTTTGAAGCAGCTAGTGACAATAAAGTTAACAGTAAGCTGATAAGAGAATAGACACCGTCAAATACTATGACCAGAGAGCCAACGAGAAGACCCAACACCAACCCGCCAATTGCGAAGCCTGATGCTAAAAGGGCTGAGAACAATAGTACTCGATTTTCGTTTTGGCTTTTCCTGTCACACATAATATTTTCCAGATGTTTTTGATAACTTCATTGTTCTAATATTGAGCTAACTTTACAAACTTTATCTGATGACGTTTATATGTCTTATTTAAGTAATACATATAAATCAATAAAATTCAGTATCTTAAGATTAATCCCTGGTGTCAATAAAGTTGGCGATGAGTGTTTTTTGGGGATGGTGTGCAACTGAAATGGGATCGTTTATGATTAATAAAACACATCAGTCGCTAAGGTCTTATTGGTTTCTAGATTTGACTACGATGGACAAGGAGTGAATCAATATGAAGTTTGACGATATCAGTGATAACGAGTTGTGGGTGATTGCTAACCCTATCATGGATAATCTGATGGATGGTTCAACCAAGGTTGATCATGAACAGCACTGTCGAGACTTCACTCAAAGGATGAAAGACATTGTTACGCCGGAATATTTAGAAAAGGTATGCCACCATTATCAGCACAGCAACGGCTTCTTTGCTGAACGTGAGCCAGTAGCGCTGTTTAGACGTTCAGACTCCATCGCCTTTGTGTGGAAACAAGCGTATACCATCGCCAAAGGTGAGTTTGTCGCCGAAATGGTATTGGTTGAAGAAGACGGACGCTACTTAGTGGATCACGTGATGGTTTTTTAGGAGCTGTGTTGTTTGTGATTTTGCCCTTTGCTATGGACGATAAGCGATAAGCGATAAGCGATAAGCGATAAGCGATAAGCGTGAGCTAGAAATCAAACAAGTAATCACTAAGCTGGTCGGCCAACCAATTCATTCCTGGGTGCTCTGCCATACCAGCTGCGGTAAACATGCAGTAATCTTCTTGCGTTAAGCCGTATGTGTGTTTGATCACCGCTAACTCTTGTTCACGAAGCAAATGACGAATCAGTGGCTCTGGCATTACGCCCCATGCTTCTTCACGTAAAATTGTATCCAGCATAAAATCAAAGCTAGAGAAGCCGATGTAACGACGCGAGAAGGGCTCAAGCTCTGGATTATCCTTTTCATTAAGATAAACCATGGTCGCTTGCATAGAATTTCTCAATACTTCATCAGATACACGACGCATCGCACTCAAATCATGTCCTTTCTTACACACAGACATCATTCGAATTTTACCAAGCGGGTTGTAGATAATTCTTGGGTCATCGACACGTTCGTAATCGACGCCAAATGCGAAGTCAACTTGCTGAGTTTCAACTAGGTTAGCTAAATCGCCACTCGACGCGAGAACGAAGTTGAATGAGGTAGAAGGGTACTTGTTATTTAAGGCGTGAGATAAGTCCTGCCACATTTCATCGGGTAGGGAGTCATCTCGTGCTATCCAAATCTCCGCGTTGAATTCGCCCGAGACATGCAAGCAGGTTTGTTTAATACGCGCGGCTGTCACCAACATGCCTTCGCAATCTTTGTAAATCGCTTTACCCGCTTCTGAAAGTTCAACGTGGTTTCCGCTACGCACGAACAATTCAACGTCTAACTCTTTTTCCAAGGCTTTAATCGACATGCTGAGTTTGGTTCGGTTGCACTCTAACTGGCGTGCAGCTTCAGAAACTGATCCTAAATCAGCAACGGAACAAAAGGCTTGGACTTGAGAAAGGTTCATTTCATTTCCATATTGAGCGGGGGTCGGTGCATATTATCTGAATATTGTGCTGACTATCTTAGAAATAGTCCATCTTTGCATGATAACTCTATGACGAATTGACTAATTTGGTTTACTCTGGGGAAGTTCCGAACCTACAAGAAGTAAAGATGGAGGCCATGATGGCGAAACAATGGGACGAATACGCCGTTGATTGGGATAAAGATCCCGCGACCGCAGTATTCGCACAGTCCGTATTTGACCAGTTAACACAGCTCGTTGATTTAAACGGAACCCGTGTCCTTGATTTTGGTTGTGGTACAGGACTACTCAGCCAGAAAATATCTCCTTTAGCAAAAGAGATCATCGCACTTGATATCTCTGAAGGGATGATTGAAGAGTTAGATAAGAAAGAGCTACCTAACGTTGAACCGGTTGTTGATATTTTATCGCGCGGACTTGCAGCGCAGCATCCAGCATTCAGAAACCAGTTTGACCTAGTGGTAGCCTCTTCGGTGTGTGGTTTTATCCCGAACCTACAAGACACTGTCAGTCTGATTTACACGCTGCTAGAAAACGACGGCACGTTTGTACACTGGGATTGGTACTTGGAAAGCGACAGTGAAGACTACGGTGTAAGCCAACAGCGCTCAGAAAATGTATTGAGTGCAGCGGGCTTTGTAGTGGTTGAAGTCTCCACACCGTTCTCGATTGACACTCCACAAGGAGAGTTAAAGGTATTGATGGGTGTTGGACGTAAACAAGCGCTCCCTGATCTGTAATCGTGTGTATGCCTTGAGCTAGCATTCAGAATGCTCATTTAAAATACTAAACCCACATTAACGACTCAAACGTCAGTTATGTGGGTTTTCTCTTTTTGGCGCCATCGTTTTAAACAGAACGAGTTAGCGCTTTCTTGTTTCCATTTTGGAAATATAGTCTTGCATACATTTCATTAGTGGAAATGTAATGGTGAGATATAAAATAAGCCCATAATAACATTAAGGGTTTAATCATGAGCCACCAATCTGCGCCATCTACTTCTTCACCACTTTCAGAGCAACAACAACGCTTTAGCAATATCATTTCAGATGCCAACCTGTCGCCAAAACAGAAGTCGAGCTATCTTGCCTTAGAAGCTGAAGCCAGCCTGCCGTATATGCCGGTAAGCAAAGAAGTAGAGCAAGCCTTACAACAAGGTGTGCTGTGTGACATGTTTGAAGGGCACGCACCATTTAAGCCGCGCTATGTACTTCCAGATTATTCTAAATACTTACATCAAGGCTCAGAGTATTTAGAGCTTAGCGAGGCAACTAATTTCGATGAAGCATTGAACATGCTGACCATCCTCTATCATCACGTTCCGTCGGTGACCTCCATTCCGGTTTACTTAGGTCAACTGGACGATGTGTTGATGCCTTTTGTTGGCGACTTAACGGAAGAGCAGGTTTATCAAAAGCTTAAGCTGTTCTGGATTATGTTGGATCGCACGCTGCCAGATGCCTTCATGCATGTGAATATTGGCCCTACGGACAACATTATCTGCCGTACCATTTTACGTGTCGATGCAGAACTTAAGCAGATCGCACCTAACCTAACTTTTATGTACGACCCAGCCGTGACACCTGATGATCTACTTCGTCATGCGGCGAGCAACATCTGCGAATGCAGCAAGCCGCACATTGCCAACTATCCTGCACATGCCACAGCGTATGGTGATAAGCGTTTTGGTATCGTGAGCTGCTACAACTCGCTACCTTTGGCGGGTGGCTCAAACACGTTAGTTCGCATGAACCTGAAGCAAGTGGCGTTGAAGTCTGAGGACAGTGCCGATTTCTTACAACAAGTGCTACCAAACTATAGCGGTATCATGGTTGAGCTAATGAACGCGCGTAGCCGTTTCTTGCATGAAGAGTCTAACTTCTTCGAAGGCTTCTTAACCAAAGAGGGTTTGATCGAAGAAGATCGCTTTGCGCCAATGTTTGGCATTTACGGCATGGCTGAAGCTGTCAACATCTTGATGGAAAAAGAGGGCAAAGCAGGGCGTTATGGTCATGACGAACAAGCTAATCAACTTGGGCATCGTATCTCTGAAAAGCTGGCTGATATCGTTGAAAACTCTGAAGTGAAGTATGGGCTAGAAGGTAAGGCTCTATTACACGCTCAAGGTGGTATCAGCTTAGATGAAGATGTAACGCCAGGCGTGCGTATTCCTTATGGTACGGAACCTGACCCTGTCTCTTATGTTCGCGCGACTGCGGGTCATCACAAGTTCTACACCTCAGGTATTAGCGACATTTTGACCATCGACGAAACAGTGAAGTCGAACCCTGAAGCGATGTTCAACCTGTGTAAAGGCGCAATCCAAGCGGGTTATCGTGAGTTTACCGCCAACGTGGCATCGAACGACTTGGTTCGTGTGACGGGCTACATGATTAAACTGTCAGAGATTGCTAAATACGACGAGGAAGGTTCACGCACTAACACGACTTTCTTAGGAGCTGAAGCTGCGAAGAATACGGGTATCTTAGAGCGTAAACCGCGCGTGGCGAGCTTAGAGATGTCGCCAACGTACGAATAGCATTGCGATCGAATCACATTAATTATGAAAATTTCTGATCTAACAACTCAAATGGCTAGGGTTAATAACAATAAGACAGAAAAACAAGCGAAGGTCAGCCGTGTGCTGACCTTTTCTTGTGTTGATGGACCGGGAAATCGCCTAGTGCTGTTCCTACAGGGGTGTAATTTCGATTGTATAACCTGTCACAACCCACACACCATTAATCACTGTAACCACTGCGGAGACTGCATCGTCGGGTGTCCAAGCGGTGCGTTGAGCACCGTTGATGGCAAAGTGAAGTGGGATCCGGTGGCTTGCACTAATTGCGATCAGTGCATTGATATCTGTAACCATAAATCGAGCCCGAAAATCACATCGATGACGGTCTCGGAAGTACTTGAACTCGTTAGGCATAACCAATTCTTCCTGAGCGGTATTACCGTCTCGGGTGGCGAAGCGACCATGCAGCTGCCGTTTATCATTGACCTATTTGAAGCGATTAAAAGCGATCCGCAGCTAGCACATCTAACGTGTTTTATTGATAGTAACGGTTCGTTGTCGAAACAGGGGTGGGAGCGAGTATTGCCTTACCTTGATGGCGCGATGATTGACTTAAAATCCTGGCAATCAGAAACACACCAATGGTTGGTCGGCAGAGGAAACCATCGTGTGTTTGAAACCATCAATTACTTGGCGGGACAAGGTAAGTTGCATGAAGTTCGGTTGCTGCATATTCCGGACAAAAGTGACCTTGAGGACGAGATAGAGCAAGTTGGCTATTACTTGAAAGGGTTGCCAAGTGATGTGCGGATTCGGCTCAATGCTTTTCAACATCACGGCGTGATCGGCGAAGCGCTAGATTGGGCAAAGTGTACAGAGCAACAAATGCAGAGCTTTCACGACAAACTCTACGCGATAGTTCAAAGGCCGATGCAAACGCCAGAGGTTTATACCTAGCTTCTAAATTGTTTAGACGCCCAGCCAGGCTTTAAAGAATGTTAAGTAGCTAAAAGTATTAAGCTTCTAAGAACAAGTCACACAACCATTTGATGGCCTGATCATTCATGTTTGGCTTGTTCCATACGAGACTGTACGCCACTTTACCGTAATCGAAGGGAAGTGGCTTACTCACTAAGCCTTGTGCTTGTTTTGCATGCTCAGCCCATTGCTTTGAACAGGTGAACAAGAAAGGCGTGTGATGACAAAGCACGGCTGCAGCACCAAAGTCTGCTACCGATATCGCCATTTCTCGCGGCTGGTGGCACTGAACTAAGTTTTGCTCAAAGTAAGGCTGAGACAGTTCATTATCTAAAATACCAATGTGCTTGTAATCTAAATAACCCTCGACTGTCAGCTCTTGTTGAGCGAGCGGGTGGTGGGCACCCATCAAACACACCATCTCATCGGGCAGAATCGTTTCCCATACTAGTTCTTTGTTATCTGTCGGTGGTTGGGATATATCGTGAGGCAATAAGATCAAATTCACCTTACCGCTAAGCAAAGCATCGAAGCCAAGTTGCTGTTTCGAGTAGATATTGAGTTTCGCTTTGGGCGCAAGCTCTGTGGTGACTCTGCTGATCTTCGAGGCGAACACTTCAAAGGTACTTTCACGCATAGAGAGCGAAAAGCTGCCTTGGTACTCCTCTGGCGTAAAACTCTTCTGATGAAGGAGTCCATTCATACTAGAAAGAATGGCATGAACGGTTGGAGCTATCTTTAAGGCGAAAGGTGTTGGGATTAGCTTGGTGCCGTCTCGATAGAAGAGTTCATCGTTAAGGATGTCACGCAGTTGCGAGAGTGTTTTACTTACACTCGAAGGGCTCACACAAAGCTGCTCAGACGTTTGAGTCACACTGTGAGTGTTCAGCATAATATGCAGCGCGGTGAGGTGCTTAAGGCTCACTCTCGATAAGTGTAAGTAATCCATGTGTGACTCACGTATTCAGGTTGGCTTGTGATTTTGCATGAATGACAAAACTGAACAAGCCAAATTGGATAAAGGTTATTTACGAGCCAACTTATGGTGAGCTCGTGAAAAGTGGCCTGCACAGAATGCGCCGACAATCGATAATTCGCCAGCCAAGCACAGCGCAGCACACACTTCGGCTAAGGCTTGTGATTTACCGTTACCGTGCAGTCCTAACAAATCGAGACACGCTTTTTGGCTTGGCAACCCAGTACCGCCACCGACAGTCCCTAGCATCAGGTTAGGTAGGGTTACGCTCGCGTATAAACCGCCTTCTTTGTTCAGTTCCATGCGAGTCATACCGATCGCAGACTCAGCAACACACGCTGCGTCTTGGCCGCAAGCAATGTAAAGAGCTGCAAGTGCATTTGCGTAGTGGGCATTGATACCAATCGTACCGCTCAAAGCGCCACCAACGGTTGTCATCTGGCCAAACTGCACCATCTTCTCAGGTGTGGTGTGCAAGTACTTAGCAACAAGCTCAGCAGGAATATTTACTTCTGCAGTTACCTTTTTACCACGAACGCTGCGTAGGGTTTGGGTATTGGCTTTTTTGTCGCCCGATAAGTTGCCATCAAGGAAAGCATGGTCAGGCTTAACTGGCGTATTTTCGATGATGTATTCAAACACGGCATTGGTTGCGATGGTTACCATGTTCTGACCAGAAGCGTCTCCAGTTAGAAATTCAAACACCAAATAGACATGGTTGCCTTCGATGTTGATATTGATGTCGGTAAGCTTGCCGTGCGATGTGGTTGATTCCGCTAGGGTTTTAAATTGCTCATATTGGGTTACTGCCCAAGCTACAAACTGTCCTGCTTCTACTAAACCTTGGAACGCAAAACCAGGAGTACGTGTTACGCCTTCATTGAGCAACATCGCACTTGCGCCACCACAAGCTGTAATGAGCTTTGAACCACGGTTGTAAGACGCGATAAGCGCTGCCTCTGTGGTTGCGAGTGGTACCAAGTAATCACCTTCAGCAAACAGGCCATTGACTCTTAGCGGGCCAGAGACACCGACAGGTACTTTCACTGTTCCAATGAAGTGTTCGATGTTTTTCTCATAAGCTTGAATCTGACTTTCGGTATGCGAGTCGAGCAGCTCTTTTTGCGATTCTGCGTTATCGAGAGCAGTCCAACGGCGTGTGAGATTCTTTTCTGTCAGGTAGGGGCTAGGTGTCAGCTTGTTTACTGGCTTTTCAAAGTGAGGTTGAAGCTTTTTTTCTAATTCGTCTGCGGAGATGTCGCCTCCTAAAATAGAAACATAGTCACGGCGATGCAGATTTAGTTTTGGCATAAATAGTATGAAGTAAAGTTTGTGCAGCAAATTGGTTTGCGCTGATTCTACCGAGTAATAAACCAGAAACAAGCGTCAGATATAATGAGTTACAGTTTGTGTGCTTATTGCGTCAAAAAGCGTCCAAAGTGGTTGAATCAAGTTGATTTAGAACATTGAAAACAAGAGCGAACAGTAAGTATAGCTTAGATGTGGATGTCTAGAAGACTACCGATTGCTTCGTTTTGACGATCAACTACACTCGCACCCACACGGTTATAACTGGCGCTTTGGGTTAGTTTTAAGAGTGAATCGGTTGACGATGAAGCAGGTTCTGGTTCTTTGTCTTTAAACGAAATGGATTGTTCAGGTTCTACTTGGTTGAAGCTGAGATCACTGCCTTTGAAGGCATCATCGGATTCTAGAGTATGTTTAGAGGCTTGATTGAGTTCGAGCGCGGCTTCTTCAGCCATGTTGTTTGACTGCTGAATAATGGCGTAACCAGATTGAATACCAGATATCGACATAGCAGTACCTTTAATTGACGTGTTGAATAAGTCTAGGTGGACGATATTTTGAGCGCAACGGTGAAGGGGTAAAATTTACAGTGAAACGGAGTACTTAAGCTAAAATAGTGACATCTGTCTATTAACTGAACAGATCGTTCAATGCGTTTAGCTCTTCATCAGTAAGAAGAGTTTGTTGTTCCGTTTCAAGATTACCGTCAATCTCGCCTTGCAATGCTTTTAATTGCTGTGGGCTAAGAAGCTGAATCTGTTGTTTGAATGCTTCAAATTGTTGTGTATTCATAATGTGACCTTGGTGCAAATCCATATGCTCAATTGAGCATAGACTACTGGTGCAGGAAATCAAACAAGATTAAGTGAATATCAAACGAAATTTGTAATTTCCTAGAACTAAGACAACTATAAATTTCTCTGGTCGTTTTTTGTCCGAGAAATGTTAGGCAAAGTTAAGGCTTGGTCAATCAAAGTCAGAAAATTCCTACAACGTAAAAATCGTCTTAACCCTTATGGGGTAAGGGTAGGTAAGCAGTTGCTCTACTCAATTAGAGGTATTGGTAGAGCAACATATAACTGTAACAAATGATCAAAAGGTGTACGATTAATGCTATCTTTTTGTTTTTACAGTATTTTGTTTGTCTATTAAGAATCAGCTTTATCGAGCGGCTTATCAATCTTCACCTTAACCGCAAACTTGGTCGCTAGCGTATGCAGTTCTGGAAGCATTCGATAAATCAAATGAAGCTGTTGTAAGACCATTCTGACAGAGCTTTCATCTTCTTCTCGCCACTCACTTAGACGTTTATCAAGTTCAGGGTCGTATGCATTTTTAACCTCACACTGTTCACGATGTGAATAGAGTTGATCATTCAGAGCATCAAGGTGCTCGTGTATCACGCGGTGTGCATCCAGAACGAGCTTGTGTGTGGATTCGTCGTCAATACGCGTTCTGTGCGCGCCTAGTGCCGAAATATAGCTGAGTAGGGCGTGATTCAACGTTAGAAAGCGAAAGCTCTCATCCTCAGAGGTTCGATATTTGCCCGGCTCCACCAACATGCTACTGATAGCACCAGTCAGATTCGCATCGTTATTGTGTGCGCTGCGGCGGGCGATGCGGTAATTCAGCGTGTCTTTCTTACCTACACGATATTGGCCAATGATCTGCGCAAGGTAGTTCTTATTGGAATCAAGAGCATCAGCCATCACCTTGTGTAGTCGTTTTGATTGCCAGTCAGGCAACACATAAACAACCGCCAATACAGCGAGGGCACAGCCTATGAAGGTGTCTGCCAGTCTTGGCAGCACCACGGCGTAGCCTTCGCCAAGTTGGTTAAAGCAGAAAAGCACCAATAGGGTGATGAAGCCAGTTGCGAAGCCGTAGTTGTTGATACGAAACGCAAAGAACATCACGCCACTGATCACAATGAACACCAATTGGCTCTCTTGAGAAGGGAAGAAGGTCAGTAGCGGAACGCCAATCAATAAGCCTGCAACCGTACCAATGACACGCGCAGTCAGCTTCTGGCGAGTAGCGCTGTAGTTTGGCTGACACACAAATAGCGTCGTCAGTAGAATCCAGTAGCCGCGTTCAATGTCAAAGCCTTGAATAATGCCGTAACCGAGCGTCAGCGTAATCGCCATACGAATTGCGTGACGAAACAGCATTGAATCTGTATGCAGGTTGGCTTTTATCTTTTGCCACATCGCAGTCAAGGTGTGCGGATTGGTATCGTCTAACACATCTTCTTCTAACTTCTCTGCATCTGGATTACTGATGTTCGACAGCTGCTTTTCAACGGTTGCGAGGTTATTGAATAGATAATCCAATTGGCTCAGCAACGGCTTCCATTCTGGTTTGTTTTGCTTATGTAGATGATTAAGTGAAGACATCAGTTCATCAAGCGCTAATACTGACTTATCGCCATGTTGGTATTCCGCGCCAACCTTTAGCGAGCTCGCCACTTCTTTACACGCGGTCGCTTGCGCTTCCAGTAGATATTTAAAACGGAACAGCACATCAGAGCGCTCAAAGTGCTTGGCAAGCTCTTGATAGCGATAGTGGGTCGAACTTACACGCTCGTGAATGTCTTGCGCGATGAAGTAAGTATTTAGGAATCGGTCACTGGGTCCGTCAATGTGTCCGCGTTTAGAGCGATTAAGCAGGGTTGCTTTACACATGTTGAGTGCATTGACGGTACTCGCATTTAATTTGGCTTCAATAATGCGGTGCGGCTGAGGGATAAGATCAGATACCGGGTAGAACAGTTCAGCCTTTGATCCCATGTAGGTGCCAATCTGATCAAACACGTTCGCAAGGTTTTGCTGCACAGGTTGCATCGGCCACACAATCTGCCAAATCATGGACATGAAGTAGTACCAAGCCGCGCCTGTTAAGAGCAATAACGGTTGGAACCATAAGTTGATGCTTTCATGAGCGCCGAGCATGGTGTAGATAGCAACCAGCAGAGAACCAAACGCGATACTGGCGTATTTAGGCCCAATTGCGCCGAGCATGATGAACGAAAATGTGGATGCGAAAAGCCCTAATGCGAATAGCCAAGGTGTGTCGAACAGCAGTTCTATAGAAAAGGCGGCGATCGCAAAACAGATAAAGGTCAGGGTGAGCGCTTTCAAGCGCCCGGTGAAGCTGTCATCACTTTCTGCTAGTGCAGCGGCGATGACACCTAAGATCAATGGAGTGATGAGTGTGTTTTGCCCATAATACCAAGCCGGAACGACAACACCGAGCAGAGTGATGAGAATTAATACGCTGTAATTTATGGTTTTATTCGCCCAATAGAGGCGTAATTTGGCTGAAAAGTCCACAGTCGCTCACTTGACACACTAAAAACCATAATCCTAACAGAAATCAAGCACAAGAATTTGATACTTATCCATAATTGCCCGTAGGTGGTCATGAAAGCGTCGATAAGATATGAGATATTATTAATTCTCATTGCATCATGATATAAATTCAATATTCCTAATTAAGAGCACACTCCAATGCAGCTAAGCGCTAACAAGACTGCACAGTTTTTTATTCAAAATGAATATCATCAGGTTGAACTTGATGGTTCACGTCTGCTGTTATCTTCAGTAGGCAGTGAAGAACGTATCCCGTTTACTATTTGGAGTGGCAAGATCGCGATAAAGCGCGGATTGTTTTGGGGATCGTTACAGTTTTTTGCTAAC
Source organism: Vibrio sp. 14G-20 (assembly GCF_026241515.1). Lineage (GTDB taxonomy): Bacteria > Pseudomonadota > Gammaproteobacteria > Enterobacterales > Vibrionaceae > Vibrio. The sequence goes on along the minus strand of NZ_JAPHPW010000005.1, from coordinate 97,465 downwards.
CAACAAGACGGTAAACAGCGCAGTTGGTTAGTTCAAGGTTTGCCATGGGATCAATGTCGCCAGTTTGCACGCACATCGGTTGCCGCTTATCAAAAATGGCACGACACACAGTGTGAACAGTTGGCTGAGCACGTTCCTAAATGGGAAGCCGAATTAACACGTCTGGAGCAGCTTCCTGCCTTCTTACCTCATTCTAAAGTCAACACTTGGGTCGACATGGTCAACGCTGGTTTAGAAAGCATGACCATGACCTTAGAAGAAGCTGCGCAGCGCATGCCAAACCGCATCGCGCGAATGCAGCCTTGGCTATCTGAAACCGAGATCAAACAAGCTGATCGAAACCAGCAATGGCTAGAGACAGAAAGGAAGAACTGGGAAGTGTTGTTTGCTCAGTGTGAATCGTCTCCTTTGAATTTGTCGCAGCAATACGCGGTTTTAATGAACGATGACCATAACCTGATTCTTGCAGGTGCTGGTTCGGGTAAAACCAGTGTTTTGACCGCTCGTGTCGCTTATCTTCTGCAAAGCCATCAGGCGCAAGCTGAAGAGCTTCTACTGCTCGCATTTGGCCGTGAAGCCGCAGAAGAGATGAAGCAGCGTTTGGATAGCAAAATTGGCTTGTCCGCCGAGAAGGTACAAGTGAGTACTTTCCACCAGTTAGGTTTGAAGATCCTGAATCAGGTTGAAACCGAGCGTGTGGTGATTTCTCCATTAGCCTTAGATGACAATCAGCGCCAAGCTTGGTGCATTGATTGGTTGAAGAAGCACTGGATGACACCAACCAACTTTAAGCGCTGGCAAAAGCACTTGTCTAAATGGCCAATTGCTTATCTAACGGGTGATGATGAACTTGGCAGCCATGTTTCAAACCTCAAATTGATTGGCTGGCTAGAGAAGCAACTTGAACAGTTGAATGCGTCAGGCCTGACCAAAAAAGAAGTACAGCAGCAGCTTATTGACCACCGAGATTACACGCGCCTTAACAGCGAACTCTCCCTGTGCTGGCCTTGTGTGACGGCATGGCAGAAAGCGCTGAAAGAAGAGAATCACATCGACTTCTCGACCATGATCAGCCGTGCGACCCAATACGTCGAAAAGGGCAAGTTTATCTCGCCTTGGAAGTTCATCATGATTGATGAGTATCAAGATATCTCGCCAGATCGTCTTGCTTTGGTTGAAGCGCTTTGTAATCAGTCGAAAGCTCACCACCAAGCCTCTATATTTGCGGTGGGGGATGACTGGCAGTCAATCTACCAATTTGCTGGCGCAGATGTCGATCTTACGACTGGATTTAAAGATCGTTTCGAGAGTTCGACGATTCATCATCTCGATACCACTTACCGATTTAACAATCAGTTAGGTGCGGTTGCCAATCGCTTCGTACAAGAAAACCCGATTCAATTGCCTAAAGAATTGAACAGCTTCAAGCAACAGAAACAAAAGTCGGTGTACAGTGCGCCAAGTAAAGAAGTTGAGAAGATCCTCGATCAATTGAACCGTCAATCTAAGGGAAAAACTAACAAGTCTGTGCTGTTGCTTGGTCGTAACCATTACCACAAACCAGAGTTGTTGGAGGACTGGAAGAAGATCTTTACCTCTATTGATATCAACTTCATGACCTGCCACGCCAGTAAGGGTAAAGAAGCCGATTTTGTGATTATTCTTTGTGTCGATGAAGGGCAGTTCCCGGCGAAGAAGAAGCAGCTGCATATTGATGGCGCGTTAACGGAATCGTCAGACGTATTCCCTTATGCTGAAGAGCGTCGCCTTTTCTATGTGGCAATGACTCGTGCGAAAGAGAAGGTGTGGATCACGCACAGCGGAGATGGCTCTGGTTTCGTTCAAGAACTGCATGGTTCGGATTACCCGGTGGTTCGCAAAAAGTGATGCCACTTGAGGTGATCGTCTAAGATTAGATTTTCAAGCCACTTTTACCTTATTCTCATTAGGCTGAAGTCTGAAAGCAAAAGGAAGCAGATATGGAACATGGCTCTATCAACTACATTGAATTTGCAGCGCGTGACATCGCAGCAACCAAGGCATTTTTCAGCCAAGTGTTTGCTTGGAAATTTGAAGATTACGGACCTGAGTATTCTGCTTTCGAAGGTAAAGGCTTAATGGGTGGGTTCTACATTGCAGATCTGGCCTCCAACGCAGACAAGGGTGCAGCGCTGATGGTTTTCTACAGTGAAGACCTTGAGCAGACCGAACGTGACGTGATTGAGGCTGGTGGGGAAGTAAACCGCGAGATATTCAGTTTTCCTGGTGGTCGACGCTTCCACTTTCGAGAGCCAAGCGGCAACGAGATGGCAGTGTGGAGTGACAAGTAGAGAGACTCACTGCACTGTTTTATGGTTGAATTGTTTAACGCCTGAAACGAGACATAAAAAAGCCTGCGATAAAATGCAGGCTTTTTAGTCTGTTCGGTAGAGATCACATATAACGTGCGATTACGTGCGCTCAGCCAGATACGCTTCGTAGTCTGGGATCTCGATGATCACTTCTTCTTCAAGCAGTGAAGAGTTAAACAGGAAGTTAGCGGTAGCGCGGTTAGTTGCCACAGGAATGTTCCAAACACTTGCGATACGAAGCAGTGCTTTTACGTCTGGGTCATGTGGTACAGCATTAAGTGGATCCCAGAAGAAAATCAGCATATCGATTTTGCCTTCAGAGATAAGCGCGCCAAGTTGTTGGTCACCGCCCATAGGGCCACTGATCATGCTTTTGATTGCTAAGCCTGTCTCTTTACTCAGTAGAGAACCTGTCGTGCCCGTTGCGTAAAGGAAGTGCTTTTGTAGTTTTTCTTTGTTCTCTTTGACCCATCTTAGTAGCTCAGGTTTGAAGTGGTCATGAGCGACCAAAGCGATATGCTTGTGTGTTGGCATAGTGCGCGTCGTTTTTTGCATGAATGTTCCCTAAATTGTTGTTTCGTTTTTATTGTTTTGAGTTCTTCAGCCAATATAGCACTAAGGATTCACACTGAATACCGGACGAAACTCAGAAGGTGACAATGAGTCGGCGATAATTTGATCTTTGAGAGTTGCTGGTGTCAGCGCTTCGATAATTGGTGCGCTGTGTTGCTTGTAAGGTTGACCACGTAAGTAACTCGTGGCTTGTTTTACCGACAAACGACCTTGCTCAACCATTTTATCTGTTGGTGCAAAAAGCACCTTATTACGAAGCAAGCCGCGGTAGGTCCCGTGACTTAGGTAACTTGAAATTAACCCAATCTCTTCGGTTTTATCGGCTGCTCGTAGCTCACTGATCGCTGCTTCAATCGCGACGGCACTTCCGACTATATATTGGATATCCGGCTCCTCGATCACCTGTTGTACTAGGTTTCTTTGCAATTCTTTATCGTTATCTGCCCAGTAGCTGATCGCGATTTTGATATCGCTCGATTTGATCGCATCATAAAACCCCAGAGCTACAGGCTTAGTGCCACCACTCGCTTGTGGGCCAAGTAACAGGGCGATCGGTGTTTCGCCTGATCCTTTCGGGTGTCGTTTCGACAAAAACTCTCCGACTTGGTAGCCCATTTGATACCAGTCGACACCGATTGTACCTTTCAATACCTTCTGTTGTTCTTCATTGACGGTTAACTCATTCACCGTGGCAAATACAGGCGTCGAGCCAACCCAATCGCTGAGATTGTCATGGTACGCATCGGGTGAAACCGTACCTAAAATAATCGCATCGGCTCCCCATTGTGTGCAAAGCACCAGTTGTGACGCTTGTTTGGCCACGTTGGGGTAACCGCCAGCTTCCAATACTCTTAGCTCAACTTGCTGCTTTTCTGCTTCAGAGACCATTCCGTAGTTCACAGACAACCAGTATGAGTCTTTTAGGTGCGGATAAATGGCACAGATTTTCTCTTTTTTCGATGTGGCATCGGCGGGTTTTATTGGGCTCAAAGGCTCGCTAGCACTTGCGACAGTAGTCACTGAGGCCAGTAGTGAGAGAATAATTATTGAAGCGAAAGGTCTAGATAGCATGAATTGCCGTTTTATTGGTTTTAGATAAGAAACACTGCAAAATATAGCGTATTCTGCATGGGTAAAGAAGAACGTTTTAAGGTTTAGAGTTTATGTTGTTAGCTTCAGCGAGTATTGGACGCAAGCTGCTGGCCTCATTCTTAGTGATGGCACTGTTGGTTCTATTGTCTGCATTGATTGGTGTTTCTGGTTTTAGCTTTGTAGCAAAAACGGAAAGAAACGTTGTTGATTCGGCGCTTCCTGCCATGATCGAAGCTCGTCAGGTTTCTGAGTTGAGTAACCGTATTATTTCGTCTGTACAGACGCTTTCTAATGCGAGAAACGAAGCTGAAAGAAAAGAGGCTGGTACCGTACTGTTTGACCAACTTGAGTCTCTTCTTCAGCATATCAAAGAGCTTGGTGTCGACAGTTTTGATTCCCAGCTCCTCAATAAACTCGAAAACAATGTTCAAAGCGTTATTAACACACTGGCTGAGCTGGGTGTGTCGGTTGAGCGTAAGCTTTGGTTAAGCAAAGAGTTGTCGTCTCGTGTCGAAGAGATGCGCCTATTGGCTGAAGAGCTAGAACAGTTGACGCGAACCCAAGTTTTGAACACGGCTACCATTGCGGTTGCTAACGTCACGCATATCTACGACCTGCTAGAAACCAAAGAAACAGATAAGGCCTATCAAGCCCTCGATGCGCTTGTTGAGGTTGACCTTGATTTGTCTGAGCGCCTACACGAATTGCATTTGCTGGCGTTCAAGATGCTTAACCAAATTGAAGAAACGCAAACCGTTACCAACGTAGAGCGTATTCATCAAATCCAATCTGAATTTGAATCCAACCTAAGAATCATGGCACGCCGCGTTAAAGCGGTTGAAGATCCTACTCGTTCTGCGCAGATGTCTCAGCTTCTTGAAGAGCTAAGAAAACGACAAGTTGTGTTCGATATTTCATTAGAACAATATGAGAACACCAAAAAGTCAGAGTTTCTGATGCAAAATACGTTGGAGCTGTTCTCTCAATTGAATACAACCGTTAACCAACTGGTTGATGATTCAAACCGAAGCACCAAAAAAGCGGTTGATGAGCTGACCAGCACGTTGAATTTGGCGCAATGGTCGTTGTCTGTGATTTCGGTTATTGGTTTGGTTATCGTCGCATTTATCGTGTGGCGAGTGGTGTATATCTCGGTTGTTAAACGTCTTACTGAATACTCATCGGCCTTGATGTCTATCGCACAAGGCCGCCTGAATATTGATATCTCAGTTAAGGGTAATGACGAGTTGGCTCATATGGGCGAGGCGATCATTACCGCCAGAAATACCGCACAGGCATTGCAAGTGGTCGCGGTGGGTGAAGCAAAGGCGAAACGTGAACTTGAAGAGCACAAAGAGCACTTAGAAGAGTTGGTCACAGACCGAACCTATCAACTGCAAAAGACCAATGAAAAGCTGAATATTGAGGTGGGGAACCACGCTCAAGCTCGCAACGCCGCAGAACAAGCAAGCCGTGCCAAATCCGCTTTTCTTGCGACGATGAGTCATGAAATACGAACGCCGATGAACGGTGTATTAGGTACAGCAAGATTGCTCAAAGATACCGGATTGGACCCGTTGCAATCAGGCTATGCAGACATCATTAACCGCAGCGGTAAGAATCTACTTGCGATTTTGAATGACGTGTTGGATTACTCAAAGATTGAAGCGGGGCATTTGGAAATCCGCATTGCTTCGTTTGATCTCCATCAGATGGTTCAAGATACCTATCAGTTAATGGAAGGGCGCGCCGCTGAGAAGAAGCTGAATTTTGATTTTCACATTGAAAGTGATGTGCAACGCTATTGGCGTGGTGACGTAACGCGAATCAGTCAAATCTTGAATAATTTAGTCGGTAACGCGATTAAGTTTACGGGAAGTGGCTCGGTCGATATCTTTATCAGCTTAGATATCGAAGATGAAAATCGAGTGATGTTTGAAGTGTCAGATACCGGTGTCGGAATTGACGCAAGCGAACAAGCTTGCCTATTTGATGCCTTCACCCAAACCGACAGCGGTCGCAACAAAACCGGTGGCACAGGGCTTGGATTGGCGATCAGTAAAAGCATCATGTTGGCAATGAATGGGGATATAGGCGTTCATTCTGAAGAAGGCGAGGGTAGCCAGTTCTGGTTCTCATTGCCACTTGAAGCCGGTGAGAAGATAGAAACGAAAGTACCGGTCATTGAAGCGTGTATTCGAGCTAAGGTACTTTTGATAGAAGATAATCCGGTTAACTGCATCGTTGCTGAAGGCTTTTTACATAACCTAGGCCACGAGGTCGTGATTGCGACAACCGGAAAAGAAGCGAGAGCCATATTCAGTGAGCAAGAGTTCGATATTGCGCTGGTGGACATTAACTTACCGGACTGCGATGGCGTCGAGTTAATTCAACAACTCAAAGACGATACCCTCCAGCATGAAAATGATGAAGACGTAATTCGAAAAGTACCCCCAATGATCGCAGTATCGGCTCATGTGTTTAACGAAGAAGTTGAAAGTTACTTGTCGTCTGGCTTCGATGGTTTCTTGCCTAAGCCGTTAGAGAAGGAAGCCTTGTCGGAATTGATTGTTGAACAGTTGGACGGTCACACGCTGTTATTGCCTCAGCCGGATCCGTCAGATGTTGTTTGTTGTCAGCTAAACTCTAAACCTCAGGAGACCGAGCTAGAATTATCAGCATTGGCATTTGCAAGCTCGGTACAACGAGCAAACCAAGGCGCGGAACATAATCAAGGAGAACCGATTGTGCAGATGATTAACCCTAAGATTATAAAAGACGACTTGGCCATTCTCGGTCGAGAAAAAATAGTGCAGATTGTCGGGTTGTTTGACCAAAGTAGCCAAGTCACTCTTGGTGAATTGGTTGTGGCAAGTGCCGCTGACGACGCTCGTGAAATTAAGTCTTTAGCTCATAAACTGAAAGGGTCTGCCGGCAGCCTAGGATTATCTGCACTGTTTGCTTTATGCCAAAGCATTGAAGCGAGCGAGGATCCATTGCTTCAATATCGCGATAATGCTGACTCACTACCTAAACTGGTGAAAGACTCGCTAGCGGCGCTACGAGAACAATTATAAAGTGGCTATTGGGCTGAAAGCTTTAGATTAAAAAGCAAAAAGCTAAAATGCAAAAAAAAAGCAGGCTATTTCTCCGTTTTAATATGAAGAAGTAGCCTGCTTTTTTCATTCTCGAATAAGACGCTAATTAAGGCGTTCTAGGAACGGCTCTAAGCCATCTTGATATGCCCAGCTGCTTTGATCTTAACGTGAACCATATTGCCCTGTAGGTAGCTTAATGGAATCTCGCTTCGTTCAATGATCGCGACATTATCGTTGCATGCGCCAGCTTCAATCGCCAGTCGCTTTGATTGTTCTTCCAAGCCTTTTAAGGTTTCCTCTCGAAAAGCGGGATCAATCGGAACGATCTTATCGAACTGACCAGATATTTCACCCAGCGCAACACCAATCGCATTCGCTACTTCAAAGTGCTCTGGGCGAACCACTTGGCTTACACCTTCAAAATGATCTGGGAATAGGGCACTGCCGCCGCCAACCATGATCACGGGTACGCTCGCAGCTGACGTTTTCATTTTATCGATGCCTTCTTCAACATCCGTGACCATTTGTTGGTATACCTGACTGGCTTGTTCGTTCGATATACCAATCTCATCACTCAATTGATGCTCTGCCTGCCACTGCATTTGACCTGTTTTGAGTGCAATATCGGTTAGAGTAAGTTCATCACCGCCAAAGCTACGAGCGGCCTGCGTTAAGGTATGGCCAACACTTTCTGGGCCAAGCTCTATACGCTGTTGTTCAAAGCGAACCTTGGTACCACCACCAATCGCTAATGCCAAAATATCAGGCATACGGAAGTTGGTTCTGACTTCACCAATTTCTACCGCGAGGCTCGACTCTCTCGGGTAGCCGTGAGTAAGCACGCCAATATCAGATGTAGTGCCTCCCACATCGACCACAATCGCATCTTTAAGCTTGGTTAGATGACTTGCTCCGCGAATCGAGTTTGTTGGGCCACAAGCCACGGTGAGAATCGGGTACATCAACGCGAACTGTTGCGACATTAATGTTCCATCGTTCTGACCGAAATAAGGCGTGGTGTGGATTTCATGATTGATGAGTGCGCTGCAAAAACCGTCAACGAATCGTTTTGCTGTACCTTGCAGAGCCGCGTTGAGGATAGTCGCGTTCTCACGTTCTAGAAGCCCTAAGCTGCCTACTTTATGGGAAAGCGATAGGTTCACGCCCGGAAGTTCTTGCTGAATCCACTCTGCTGCTCGAAGCTCTTGGTCGCCGTTGACGGGAGAGAACACACCGCAGATAGCAATGGAATCCACATGGCCTTTCATTTTCTGACAAAGCTCGCGGATCTCAGACTCTTGAATGTCGGCGATCAACTGGCCGTCGTATTCATAGCCGCCGTGCGCTTGGTAGAAGTGTTCACCAAGCAAGTTTTGCCACGCTTTACTCCAACCACAAAGTGGCGGGACGCTATCACCACTTGGAAGTGCTAAGCGAATCATGCCGACTCTGTCTAAACCTTTTCGTTCAACAATTGCGTTGGTGCATTGAGTCGTGCCAAGCATCGCATGTTTCACTTGCTGACCATCAATGTTTGCTTGGTTTAATAGCGCAGAAATCGCGTTGTCGATCCCTGTTGAAATATCATGTGTGGTTGCGGTTTTTACTTTGGCAATCACATTCAAGTCTGCGTCGAGCAGCACACCGTCGGTATTGGTACCACCTACGTCAATGCCAAGGCGGCAGTAATCAAGCGTAATGTTTGTCATGCGACTACCTCTTCAATGCAGACTTTAGTTGTTCAATGGTTTGATACTCGACTGTGTAGCCAAAGTAACCCGGGCCCGCGACTTCAATACCTTTGTCAGTGCGCCATTTTGGGTCGCAAGGGTAGGCGATAAGGTCAATGCGCTGCCCGTAACGAAGTTGTTCTGTTGTGATTGGCTTTCCGGTTTCATGATCCAAGATCGAAATAAGATCTGGTGTTGATGCCAGCAGGTTATCTTGGTTCATGTCTGCATGACTTGTGCCTTTGTGCGCGAGAAGTAATTCGTTTTGGAACTGTACAAATACGTTATCGACACCGGTATCTTCAAACTGAGCCAGCTTTTCAATCACGACACCGCCTGTTGCAAAGCCACCATCGGTTTCACGCTGTATATCAACAATTTTGCCACTGATGATGGTATGGCCGCCAACAATGTCTAATACGGCCTGTGTGCCACTTTGATTGTTGTCGTTCGCCAGTCTAATCGCTTCACCAATCTTCATTGCTTGGGTCAGTGTTGCAGGCAGTGCGCTGCGTTTTAGGTTCTTACCGTTCATTGGGTAATCGCACATTGCTGCAGAGCCGCCCATCTGCTCGGTAATTGGCCTCGCAAACTTTTCAGACCAAATACCGTCAATTGGATAAAGTGTGACGACATTACCACGCTCATCAGCCAATGTGTTCGGAGCAGAAGGGAGGTCATCAAGAAAGAAAGTCACCATCTGAGCTTCTGGGAACGCACGGCCCATTGCATCACAGTCAATTACAGGGATGTTCTTTTGTGCTGCAACAAGGATTGGAATCAGCGAATTAAAACCGCCCACTTCGATAGGAAACGTTGCCGCTACTTCAGTGCCGAGCGCTTTTTCCATCGCTTCGAAAGCAATCAACATTTGATCTTTCGAATTAAGTTTCTCTACTGCGACGGTTGGTGCGCCAATCATTGAAGAGGGCACTGTCATCCAATCGTCTTGTACGTCTTGTAGAGGAATCATGTGTACAGGGTGCTTTGCCGTTGCAATGGCTACTTTCGCCATCAATGCACCGCTGTATGGGTCACCGCCGCCGCCAGTACCTAATACCGTCGCACCAAGTGCGATATCATCAATCATTTGTTCAGTAATAATCACAACTACTATTCCTTATCACTTGAAGGAGAAAGCTTCATTAGGACGAGGTAAATCACACCAGAGGCAAGAATGCCGTCTAACGCTGAGATGCTGGTTAACGAAAACAGGTTGAAAAACTCTGGCGCGGTACAAGCGCTGAATGCAGTACCAAATGCCCAAGAAGCCAAGCCTTTAAACATCCAAGGTGGAACTTGTTGGATGTTCTCAAAGCTCATTTTTGTCGAATCTAAAACATAATATTGAACGATGTAGACACCTGCCGCAGGCGCAATGGTTACGCTGAGGAGCATTAAGAAGTCAGTAAACTTGTTCACCATGCCGAGTTGAGCAATGCCAATACCGACGATGGTCATGATCACAACCAAAACAGGGCGCGGAATCTTCGGTAGAACCATCGACATGCATAAGCCGCCAGAGGTCAGGTTGCTACTGTTGGTGGTCCATTGTGCGAACACCAGTACGATAATAGCCGCCATACCTAAACCAAGTGTGAAGAAGACTTCTACTAGGTCGTCGGTGCCTGTCATTTTGGTCAGGATCAACGCGATAAGAATAATGGCACTGTTGCCGACGAGGAAACCGATACCCGCCCCTAGAATCGCATCACGACGTGTTTTGGCGTAGCGAGCAATATCAGGTGCAGCAACCGCAGCTAGAATCCAGATAGACATAACAAAAGAGATAGCTTGGCCAAGCGTCAAAGGATCTTCAATCGATGGCGCTGCGCCACCTTGATAATCAGCGGCCATAAACAAACCGATAGTTATGAGTGTCACCATCAAAGGCACTGAATAGGTACTGAGTTTGCCTAAAGCACGAACGCCATAGATAGCCGTCATCATCATTAATACACTGCCGCCAATAAGAGCGGTGAGGTGTGAAATTATGATGTCGTATTTCGCCAGTGCATCGACCATGATGAAAGCGAAGAAATCAGCCTGGAATGCGAACCAGCCAACTAATGATATACCGTTGATGAAGCCAAGAATTTTACCGCCGTTGCGGCCAAACACCGCACTGCTCACCAGCGGGGTAGACACGCCAGCTTGAAAGCCAATGTTGGCACACAGCATCGCGATGATCGCCAATAAGCCTGAACCAATAAACGTGGCAAGCAGTGCGTCTTCAAAACCAATCCCGCTGCTTAGAATCGAGCCGAGAAACAATCCCGAAATATCGATGCCGATAGCCAACCAAATAAGGCTGATAACCCACCAAGATCGTTTGGCCTTCTCGGGAACGGGTTCCAATTCGAAGTCGTCTATCTTTTTGTGGCTGTGTGTTGCTTCGGGTTTATTCACGTAAGCTTCTGCCGCCATAGTGCCATCCATGCATTGTTATTCCATAAGTGTGAATAAAGCATACTGATGTATTTATTGTTAATAAATGAATATAATCAGATGTAAACATAACAAAAAACAAATGTGAGTGGCAAAGTGAATTCAAACAATAAGTTAGATAAAAGAGACCTGCGAAGATTAGAGCTTTTTTGTGAAATTGTTGAGCAAGGAGGCATCAATCAGGCGGTCGCAAGCACCGGGATTAGCCAGCCTGTGCTGAGTAATCAGCTTATTGCCTTGGAAAAAAGCTTAGAATTAACATTATGCCAACGTGGTCGACGTGGTTTTAAGCTGACTCATGAAGGTGAGCAAGTGTATAAATATGCGAACCAATTGAAATCGACCTTAACCGACTTCGCTTATAAGTTACGAGGTGTACAGACAGAACTCTCTGGGCATGTGCGAATTGGGTGCTTGGATAACACCGTCACTTTGCCCTATAACCCACTTCCTAAAGCGATCGAGACGTTTTACCAACGCAGTAACAGTGTTGAGGTGAGTGTTGATGTCGGCGATTTCACCCAGTTGAATGAGAAGTTAGCAAAGAACCAGATTGATATGATGATAGTGGTTCTAGGGTCACATCAAAAATCAGCGTTTCAACATAAATACCCACTGTTTGAAGAGCACAGTTATCTGTATGCGCGTAAAGATCTGGCTGAGAAGATCATGGACAAGAGTTTCTCATTGGATGGTTGTCGTATCAATATGGGCGGCTATGCCAAAGATGAGATGTTCCGATTACTGAATATTGAGCAGTACGATTCCGTAAAGCCTTTTGATGGCTGGCATGTCGAGTCGGGTGTAATTTTAACCTTGGCAGGCACACACTTGAGTTTTTTACCGTCTCATTTAATCGACCGTGGACATTATGACCAAGCTTTGATTCCACTTCAGCCTGAGAAATGGAGCCTCAAGAGCCAGTTTTACGTGGTGCTAAAGCAGCCTGTGGATTCCCTTTCTCCCGCCGCACGTGCGTTTTTTGATGAGCTACACCAACCGGAAACATCGGATTCAATTTAGAGGACTCCTCGTTTTCCAATGGCACTTAAGACACTTTCCCCATAGACAAAAAATCCTCTGCCAACACAGAGGATTTTTTGTTGTTATGCGCTATGAATGAGAACTAACGGTTCTCAAAGCGGTTGTAGTCCAAAAGGCCAAACTCGATCGGTTGGTCTTGTTGATACCAACGATGAACGCGATCACTGAATGGCCAGAACTCGCTAGAACTGCGTCGTACCGCAAACTTGTCTAGCAGCGCCACGTAGTCTTCTTCCGTGTTTAAGTTTTGCAGCATTTTCAACAGAGCGGGAATTTCGCTCTCGGTTAATGACAGGTAAGCCGCAGGGTAGCTTCCCACAACGCCTCGTACGAGGGTTAGGTCATCTTTGGCATAATCGCGATTACCTTCTTCATTAAACAAGCTAGAAATGTTGCTGTGCGCGTTATTGTGAATCATGGTGAACAGCTGCTCTTCGCCGTTTTCGCCTTCAATCATGATCATCACTAATTGAGGTACATGACGCAGGCCTTCTCCCTCGATCAAATTCACTTGATTAAGCAGTGCTTCATTCTTTCTACCAAAACCCGTTTCAACAATCTCAAAGCGATTATCGAGAACAGGTGCGAGCTTATCTTTGATCATATTAAGCAGTTCACGCTTAGGATCGGCCGTTTTGTAAACCACGCTGGTCGGCTGATCAAAAGGTGCAATGTTTCGCTGCAGGTAGTCACTCAGTTGTGCGCTTTGGTTCTGGTACCAACTAGAGTGTTCAATGTGGCGAACGTCTTTAGGAAGAAGGCTTAAGAAGTTACTCTCACCTTCAAGGCGCAAGAAGTCCATGAACATGCGTGTAATCAGTTGGTGGCCAAAGTTGCCGTAAACATCGAAGCCTGCAACGAGAAGATAATGAATACGCTCTAGAAGAGCATAATCAAGAATCCACGCAGTCTTAGGTTGAGTGCCAACTAACCCTTGTACAACAGAGGCGCTATCGAAGTGCCTAAAGACGGTGAGAGCAGCATTCGGGTTGATACCGTCGCCATCCCAAATGATGCTAGTGTCTAGGTTTACGCCACTCTCGAACCATTGGTTAGTGAAGTCTGATTTCGCGTTTAGGTATTGCGCTTGTTGCTTCGCGTATCTTACCCAGTTGGTCACAGGTACGGTGTTACTTTTTAGTTCGCTAGGTAGCTTTAAATTTTTCTTTTGACTTGCGTAGAAGGCGTTGATTTCCGGAACATCGGCTTTCTCTGGGTCGATGAAGAAAACCCAAAAACGGTCGTTAATTACGTTCAAGGCAAGTTGACCACGACACACCGGACCTTTGATATAGGCCATGATGGTGTTTTGCGCGTTATCTAACATGAAGTTGAAGCGCGAGTTTACTGGCAGCGCTTCAAATGATGTCATTGGGTTAGCTGAAACATCGATGTCGTAACTAGGAAGTTGTTTTACTGCGTAATTGACGTCGACAAACCAGGTATTCCACTTTTGTAGGCGTTCTTTATTAAGTGCGAAAGGCATGTGCGTTTTGTCGACGATGGTGCCTTGCTCTGGAATCAGACGATAGTAAACACGGTCTACTTTTGGATCGTCATAAGGGCGGCGAGTCGTGATGCGCTGCACCGCTTCACCTGGTGGTGTTGCAGAGCGAACAACAGTGAAGAAACGCGTTGGTTGAGCTAAATCAGAAAAATAGACATGAGATAAAAACAGGTGCTCGTAGATGTAACGTGCTGAAAGTTGACTCTTATTGTCGCTCTTATTTAAAAAGCTTTCGTAGACATTAACGAGCTCTTGTTCCGCATCATTCAGCGGAATGTGGTCGTTCATGAGCGCGCCATTTTCCAACCAACTCATTAAAGTCGCGTATTCGGTTTTATCTAAATTCGGCATCCCATAAGGCATACCCCAAGTTGGGTAATCTCTCTCGTATTGGGCGTACTCTTCAATCGTTGGGCATTGTTGGTCGCGATCGGTTGAAAAGTCGAAACCTTCAAGCTGGGTTTGATCGGGTAGAGGGTGATTCTCTTTCTGAATCAACATACGAGAAACAAGACCAGCATCGAGGTTAGCCGTTGAGTTCTGCATGCGCTCATTGAGGACTGGATGAAAATCCGCATCGCGCCACTCTTGCGTGGTTAACGCATCTTCAAACAAGCGAGTAGGGGCTGAAGCGGTTAAGCGGGTGCCTTGATAAACGAGTGCCTTGCTCGCTCCTCGGTCTATGCCTTCCACTGAAGACATTTTGAGTTGGCAAGGGGCATCATAACAAGCGTGGCAAACCACGCATCGGTTATCAATGATCGGCTTTACTTCGTCAATGAAGTGCTGCGCTTGAGCCGAAAGAATAGGTGCTTGGCGATCGCGAACTTGTTGTTTACCAAACAGTTCGTCGAAGTTTAAACCCGCGTAGACGGCACAACCTGAGAAGACGCTAACAAAAGCTAAAATGAAGAGTTTTTTCAAATTCATACGTATTTAAATATTAGGCATTTTCTATAATTATATCGAAAATGATTGAAAATGCTCATGTTCTAACAATTTTGTAGACAAGATCTTGATGGGACGAGTGACTTGTCGATGCGCGTCACTCGCTTGTGATCAGAAATTGGTGCTTAGACCTAGCTAGATTTAAACGCCAAGAGCTAACAGCTAGGAGCTAACAGCTAGGAGCTAAGACTCACTGATTGACGTAACAAACAGAGAAGGGGACAGACAATCGTTCAAACTCTTTGATCCATCGCCACTGGTTGTCTTGCAGTTTATCGCCAGGGCCTTTGACTTCAATCCAATGAAACTCATCGCCCTTGAATGCAATCAAATCCGGCATCCCAGTTCGGAATAGTTTTAGGTCACTCAATATCACCTGGAAGAGATCAACAAGTAGGGTGTTTGGAATGGAAGCCATGCTGTGCTCGATGAGTGCTTTAGGGAAATGATTCCAATGAACAAAGGGGTTAGCGATGCCTTGCTTTTTATCGAAAGTATCAAACAAGTGGCTGAACCCGTGCTCGGATATAGTTTGGAACACCGCTTCAATTTGTTCGGCTCGTTTGTCTACGAAGCCTGAGTGATACAAGTCCAGTGGTCGATGTTGGTAACGATTGATAAAAGCACCTTCGACATCAGAGAAAATGACATCCCAGAAAGCCAAACCGAACAAACCACACAGAAAGCTGTTCTCAGAGAAATAGACATCCCAACCTTGGTTTTCAAAGTGCTGCTTTATTGCAAGCTCGACTCGCGTTTGGCTGAGGTCTAATTCCAGTTTTATTTCTTTACAGCTCGGTTTTATGGTTCGTGAAACTTTGTGCCCCTGTTTCCGTAGCAGCCGGTCTTCAAGCTTAATAGCGACTTCCAACTCTGACACATCCGATGGAGCAGCTTTCATTTGCGTGACAATGTCACACATTAAGTCTAGCGTACCTTGCTTATCATAGATGCGCGCAAGTCGCTCTCTGCTGGGAGGAAGTGTAGATTGTCTGAACCAAAAGATAGCTTGGTCGTTTAGGTTAAGCCTTTCTAGATCGCGAGCAATATCATTGACCAAACGCGATCGTTTTCTGGCAATGCTTCTGTGTTCTGATTCTTCAGGAATCGAATTTAAAATCAGTTCCAGAAATTCGCCATCTTTGCGGTCACCTTCTGAATACAAGCGTTGAATATCGCGCATCTGGAGTAATTGATTGAGCTGTTCTCTGGAAGTGAAGAAGCGGCGCTGCTTGCTTAATGGGTAGTTCTCAAAGGTGTTGAGCCCAAGGTCACTTAAGACGAACTGACTTAAGTATTGATAGGTGTTGGCAAAGAACAGCAACAGTAATACATCAATCACTTGAGATTCGATGACGTAAATACAGTCGAAGGTTAGGCTTTGAAATTGATCGAAAGGTTGTTGATCAAGCAGTAGCAATAGCTCATCTTTTTTGGCAGCTCTGTTGCTCTTAAGGACGGGGAATAAATTCAACAGTTCTGGTTTTGTGAGCAAGTGCAACCCTAGCTCGACCTCATTAATGAGGAGGTGATGGTGTTCTGTAGGGTGACTCAACGCGATAAAGCCTGAGTTGCTTAGCTCTTGTAGTGCGGTCTTTAGATCTGGGATCTCAACATAGTTGAGTTTATCGCTGCGAAACCATCGCCCCTTACGAGAAAGCAAACGAACCATTAAGCATTGGCTTGAAATGGAAAGACGTTTGTATGCGGATAACCAACGACATTCATCGTCACTCAGGAGATCGGGGTAGAGCGTTTGAGCGTGTTCAACCAGTCGATTGAAGTTGTCGAGATAATAAGTAGGGGAGAGCTGAAGAGTGGTTTCGGTCGTCAATGGAGAAGTCGCTTGATACAAAAAGAGCCTAACCCTAAGGTTAAGCTCTTCAATAACAAATTCAATCTTTTCTGCAGATTAAGCTTGTGATGCTTTTAGTTCAGCAACTTTAGCTTCAGAGATTGGCTTAGTGATAATTGCTAGAACAATACACACTGCCATCATAACTGCAGAGATTGTGTAAGCTAGGCCGTAACCTTCGCCGTTTGACATTGAGAAGCCAACAACTGCTGCACCAATAGCGCCGCCGATACCCCATGCCGTGTAAAGCACGCCGTAGTTAGTACCGTAGTTTTTCAGACCGTAGAACTCAGCAGTTAGTGTTGGGAATACTGCTAGAAGCGTACCGTAACCAACAGCTGCGATAGCCGTACCAATGATTAGCGTGAATTCAGAGTTGAACGTAGCGAATAGAGCCATGTTCGCGCCTTGAAGGATGAACGCTAGAAGTAGAGTACGTACGCCACCGATTTTATCTGCAAGCATACCCGCAGCAACACGGCCGCCTGAGTTGAATACTGCAAGGATAGACGCTAGGTAAACTGCGTTTGGCAGGTTAGCTTGAACGCTAGCAATCGTAGTGATGTTACCGATGATCATTAGACCAACAGATGCAGCGAATGCGTACATGATCCATAGAGAGTAGAACTGAGGAGTCTTCAGCATTACTTTCCAAGTTAGGTCTTCAGTCTTCTTAACCGCTTTAGGTGCTTGACCTGCTTTTACTTTAGGCTCAGCTGGCGTGTAATCCGCTGGTGGGTTGTTGATAGTTGCTGCTAGAGGTACTGCGATTGCAAGTACACCAACACCAAGAATCATAAAGCTTGTTTGGATACCCATGCTGTCGATTAGCGCAGAAGTTACTGGTGCTAGGTAAATAGCTGCAAGACCGAAGCCCGCTGCGATTAGACCGTTAACCATACCTTTCTTAGAAGAGTGGAACCACTTCATTGCTGATGGAGAAAGACATGCGTAACCGAAGCCGATACCAGCACCTGTCATAATACCGAACGTGATGTTCAGCATCATAGGCGTTGTAGCGAAACCAGAAGCAATCATGCCTAGGCCTGTTAGAGCCGTACCTAGGATTAGGATCTTACGTGGACCCATACGGTCTTGTAGGATGCCTGCAACAAGAAGACAAACAGAGAATGTGATAGTTGCAATAGCGTAAGGTGAAGATGCTTCAGCAGCACTCCAACCAGCTTCAGTTACTAGCGCTTTGTTAAATACACTCCAAGCATACAGGATGCCAAGACAAAGGTTGATACAGAAGCCTGCTAGCAGGATACGTGTTGCTTTATCAATCTTGCTCATTTTTATTCTCAGTTTTGTCATCGGTTAGTGGAGAGCCACTTAACTAAAGACGGGTTATTGTGATTGTTTCTTCAAAATTAGTTTGCGTTTATCAACAGATAGCGCAAAAGAGCGCGGATTATAACCAATAAAAATGTGATTGGAATCTCTTTTTCCATTTTCGGTAAATTAAATTCATTTTGTTAATGAGTTGTTTTTCATTGGTTTTTAAAATGTATTCAACACCTTTCTGTTTTGTTCTTTTTCGCTCTGTTTTCTTATTATTTCAGGGATTTTGAGGTGATGGTTTTTGAATAGACACGTATTCCGTGCGGATATCACAGAGTTACAAATAATTTTAATTAATTTCCAAGGTTAAATTTGTGTAACAAAATGAATCGAAACAGCGCTTTGTTCATATGAGACAAGGAGTAACGGAGTTTTATTAAAAACAAAATGTTAAGTAATTGTTAAGAGTGATTTTTGTTAGTACTTTTGCTTACATTTTGTTCGATTGGAGGGGTTGTGTTGTCCGTAAAAAGTGGGAAAATAGTACGCAAACTGAGATTCCAAATTTGAAAGGATGCGTTTCCAACTTATGGTGAGGCGAGTATTATGAAACTGTTTTTAATTTTATTGATGTCAATTTCTGGTGGTGTAGCGGCAGCTGACCATATTCACTCTTTCCTATTCGGCTTCTATGTTGCGGCTCTAGCAGTTGGTAGTTGCTACTGGCTTGCATTCCGCAGTACGCGTTTCCCACAGTTGGCATTAGTGCTATTGATGTGTGGCTTTTTTGCGAAAATTGCAGTGACTGTTATCGGTGTTTCTTGGGGTATCTCGAACGATATCATTCAATCGCCGTTCATTTTCTCATTGTCATACCTGTTCTTCTTAGTGGTTGTGTCTTACGTTTGGTTTGCATACCGCGATAAATTAACGCTAAAACAACGCGCTAAACAGGTAGAAGAGTCTCGCAAACAAGCGGCGGTATAATTGCAAAATTAATACAGAATTCTATAAAGAGCCTTCTTCGGAAGGCTCTTTTTGATCCTGCCTGAGCTCAAAAAATCAGAATTTGAGTACCTTACCTAAAATTGCATTATTGAAATAATATGTGTTTGACGAATTGCTCGTCAGGTGTTTATCATAGAAAAAAGGATAGTATCCTTTTTTGCTTGCGCCAGAGAGATGTGCAAAAGAAATGCTTATTAAATTGGATAGTTGTAGTTGTAGTTGGAGTAGTCGTTAGTGTTCAACAATGAAGTACAAGATCTATTGATATTGCTCGTTTTTCTTTTGTTCGCTTTGTTGTTTCTTAATGGCTGAATTGATTCATATTAAAAAATCAATGTTGCGAGGAGTGAGTTCAAATTATGTGGCTTGGTATTTATCAACCTGTGCTTCAAAAACATTTGAAGTATGAGGCTAACTACATTGATAGGAATACACCACTCGAGACCAAATGAAGCAGACGAAATCAAGTCGAGCTAAAGTTCGATAATGGTCCCCTTATTAAAAAGAATCGAGAGTAAAGATATCAGTGAAAAAATTAACAGGAACAAGGTAAATAGCCATGTGTGAGGTTAATCATTATGTATAAAAACAAAGGCTTTACCTTGCTTGAACTTGTAGTAGTGATAGTCATTCTTGGGGTGTTGGCAGTGACTGCTGCACCTCGCTTTTTGAATTTGCAGAGTGATGCAAGAAACGCGTCATTGAAGGGGCTAAAAGGAGCTGTTGAGTCTGCAATCAACTTATCTTATGGAAAAATGCTAGTGGCCAATGCAGAAGGGAATCCTATAACTAAAGGGGTTTCGGCCGCGGCAATTATACCTGGTTGTGGTGATTGTACTTTTTGGTACGGATATTCCCCCGCGGATGTAAAAACGTTGTCCATTTTGGTTGACGGTATTGAAGTTGACGGTTCAGGCGATTTTGTTCTGACAGACGTACAATCTAACAATAACATCAGCAATGCTTATTACGTGGAAATAACCTTCCCTAACAATATGCTAAATGGCAGCCTTGTGAATGATTCATGTTATTTAAGATATGAGTCAAGAATGGGTGTTCCAGTAGATGCTAAACCGGTTCTTGATTTGGTTAGTTGTAACTAGGCGATTTGTTACGTCCAATGTTCTTGCTTATGTATCGGTTAGGGAAGACCGTTTGCCAAAATACAAACCAACCTCCACCCTTGATTGGAAATTGGGTGCAGATGTAAAGTGCAAATATTTGCACTATTCCATTGCTCTCTAGTCAGAGTATAGACAAGTAAAAATCTTGTTTAACTTTGATAAAATGCATAATTGTTGAGTTGATTGTGCTTCTCCGATTTTGCTTTGTACATCGCAGAATCAGCGGCAGACATGAGCTCTTTTTCTGATGAAAAGTGTTTTTGTTGGTAGATGGAAATACCTGCGGAACACCCAACTTGGATTATGTTTCCTTCGAGCTCAATCGGTTGGCTTATCATTCCCATTATCCGAGTTAGTGCAACTTCAATGTCTGCACGATGCTCAAAATTAACAATAATCAAACCAAACTCAT
Organism: Vibrio sp. 14G-20; assembly: GCF_026241515.1. GTDB lineage: Bacteria > Pseudomonadota > Gammaproteobacteria > Enterobacterales > Vibrionaceae > Vibrio. The sequence continues at coordinate 76,991 of NZ_JAPHPW010000005.1, read as the reverse complement.
CACCTCCGAGTCGTGCAAAAGTATCAGAACTTTTTATCGATTTTTGCACTCGCCTAGCAATGATTTTGAGAAGCTGATCCCCTGCATCGTGTCCCAAAGTGTCATTAACTTCTTTAAACCCATTTAAATCTAAAAAGCAAAAGCCAAGAGGTTCACCTTTTTCTATCTGTCTTTTTAGTGCCGTTAAGCAGTATTTCCGGTTTTTAAGCCCAGTAAGGTAGTCGGTTTCAAGGTTAAGTGATTTTACTTTGAGACTACGAGTTAAATAAGTGATAGCGGGAATTGTTATCGCAGCGCCAATAATCGCCATATATATCGCATACAACAGGCTTTTTCGATCATCTTTTATCGCATTCACAAATTCAGAGAGATCATAGCCCTTGAGTTCGTACAACACCACGTCATCATAAATAACCTTTATGTTGGAGACCGTATCCAAAATTTCAGGTAAATGTTGTCGCCAATTTTCTTGCGACAAAAGCGTATTATAGTGGTGGTCTAATTGTTCAATGTGATTAGCAATCGAGTCCTTTGCATAACCTTGAAATCTTTTGAATACGTTGGCGTCTGTAGTCAAGAACTCATAGTTAACAATAAGGAAATCAATCCTATTCTTTATTTTTTGAGGCGAATCTACATCATTGTATATTGTGTCTGACACTTCCATTTCCAGTTCATGAACTTCTCTTCCAAATCGCCAAGAAGCCCAATAAGAAGCTTTTATCAATTCGATATATTTTACGGTTTCACGGTCATGTTCAGAGTGTGCTTCATTGATTCTCAACGTAACGAACAGTAATAAGGTGAAGAAGATTGCTAATGCCAAGCTTCTTTTGACTTTGTCATGTTTCACTGCTTTTTCCTCACTCTTCAAAAACAACAATTTCATTGGCAAACCAGACTAGGTGGTAAGCAAGTGACAGATCTCGCATAGCTTGGTCGTTGAGGTTGTTTAAATCACTGATCACAGTAATAGGCCCTTTTTGCCTAATGGATATTGGTTGTCCTTCGTCTTGATACGCTAAGAAAAAGTGTGTGTTGGCAAGACTGTCTTGAGTAAATGTCGCTTTGTATCCATTTGCAGCGACGATCTCAATACAACGTATGTTCAGAGATGGTTCATGATGTTTGAGCAAATCTTCCAGATAGATTCCTTGGTAAGCTCGTTTCTCTTTTCGCCAAGGCAGTGGTGTCGAGAGTTGGTTTGGGGCTATTTTTGTTAGCTCGTCCATTGTGTAATCGTAGGTTACATCTCTACTTTCAAAACGTATTTTCATCACGAGTGATTCATCTAAATGGGCTTGTGCTGGCGCTTTAACAGCTACAAATAAAATGATCAAGAGGATGTATACTACTTTCACGGACGTCGTCCTTTTTTGTTTTGTTTTTGTTTGGTTTGTCAAAATATCAACAAGAACTATTAAGTTAATCGAACAGATTGGTGTGCGTTATATTATTATAAAATTTCGGTAACTTTACAATGGTCATTGTAAATATGTTGATTTTATCATCAAATCTGGCTGTTTGTTTTGACTGGATTGGGTGGTAGAGAATGAACAGGAGATCAAAACTTGAAATTAGTATGGCAAGCAGTCGTTATCTCTATGAGTTTTATTTTCTCTTTAAAGGTACACGCACAAATACAGGCGAATGGCGACGTTGATGTACTCAATGTTGCCTTAATGAATGAAGATAGGTACCCCTATTTTGTCAAACCGAAGTTCGGAGCCCCTGAGAAGGGGGTCTATATTGATCTTTTGAATGAAATTGGAGAGATGACGGGAATCCGCTTCCAGTATCATTTTTTCCCACAGTCGCGGGTTCGACACCTAATGAAATACCAGAAGATGGATGTTGAACCTGGGATAGCGAAAGAATGGCGAACCGAACTTCTTGAGCTTGATAATAGTGTGTACAGCATTCCGTTGTATCGAACGTCTGAAGTAGTTATCTATCGGCGTTCTCACTTTGAATCTCCACCCAATACGTTGAGTGCGTTTAAAACACTGACTTCTTGTTCTGTTTTAGGTTTTTATGACGTAAACATTGGGGGTTCAGACAAAGACAGTATTACAGAAAATAATTCAACAAAGATGATCGAAATGGACCGTTGTGATTATATGTTTATGCCTCTAGTCATCGCAGAAGCTAAAGAGATCAACGAGCAACTCATTGGGATCACAAAGCCAATGAAGCATTTTGACTTAAGAATTAGATTAACAAAAGTGAATGAGGGGTCTCTTCCTAAGATTAATGAGGCAATCAAGTTTCTACGATCTCAAGGTTACATCACACAATTATTTGATAAGTATAAAAAGTTAGGAGAGTCCTAATGAGCAGGTTGAAAACGACACACTTGCTCATTGGTTTAATGATCATCTTAAGCTTTTATTTGATTTTTTTATTGATAATTCAGGATTCAAATGGCCATTTAAAAGCAAGAAACACACCGTTAAAAATAGCTGCAAAAATATCGGATTTAGTCGCTCCCCATTTATACAATTTGGATGCAAAAAACCTGAGGATGACGGTTGAATCGATTATTACTCACAACGAATCGATCAATGCACTCGATATAAAAGATGTTGTAAGCGGGAAGAGCGCATTGACGTACTTCAAGAGCGAAAACAACGCCTATTTCAATCGTTCTATCGATGAAAATGTACGTTTGTATTCGGATTATGCCAACACCGATATTGTTTATGACGGATTGGTCATAGGTACAGTGCATCTTTATATCTCTGATGATGAACCTTTAACGGATGACCGTTTCCATATTGGATATTATGCGGCTGTTTTTGTACTTGTTATCTTGCTTTTATCGGGCATATTTCATGCGGCTCTAAAGAGATCTGATGCAAAACTATCGAGCTTTGATATCAACTCAAATAAGTTTCTCTATTCATTTCTAATCTCCATCATATTTTTCGTCATGATCGCAACGGCTGTGAGTTATTTATTGATTGATTCTAGTCGAAGTTATGCAATCGAAAGAACGAGAAGTGACCTTAATAGCGTTGTTCGTGGTTACCAAGAAGGTGTTGAAAACAAAGTTAACTTGATGAGAAGTACTTTTGACTTCATCACTTCAACCGACGAGTTTATCAACGTGTTTGATGAGCTCATGATTACGCGAAATGAACAGGTAAACGTATCAATACAAAACAATCAGAACCGACTAATTCAAGTCTTCAAACGGTACGCAAACTTACATATCGGGGGAAACAATGCATTCGCGGTATTAAATACCAAAGGGTCAGTGTTGACTCACTATGGGGATAGCGTTGTTTATGATGAATTTAATGTGGATATATATCCGTATTTTCTCGAAGCTCTTCGGGGACGAGCATCAATATTCTCGATAGGTGCTTATTACGACCACATTGAACAAGACTACAAAGGAAATTTGTTTTTTTCTACTCCAATTGTTAAACAGAAATCCGGAGAAATCGTTGGTGTAATTGTCAGTGAAATACTGACCGATGAGTTGTTTTTCCCTGATGATTACAAAAAATACTTTCAAAATACGGGAGAGATGCTCGCAGTTGATACGTCGGGCATTGTGATATCGCGTTGTAAGAAAGGGAATTGTCTAGGTAATAAGAAAGACGGAATTATCCCTATTTCACAGCCGCCGAGTAATGGTGACATTAGTGATATGGAGCGTACAACAGATTACCAAGGAACTAAGGTGTTTGCTGTTGCAAGTAAGCAAAGTACGTTTCAGGCTAATTTTATAGCGAAGATCGATGTTGATGAGGCACTAACTGAGCACAACGACTTTCAGTGGGCTTTGATTATCATTACATCCGGTATGAGTGCTTTTGTTATTTTGAGCCTCGGCTTTACATTGATCATCGTTAGAAAAGTGACGGGCAAACAAGTCGCGTTAAATCGAAGTTTGATTGAGCGGTTGGGTAATGCTGCTGAATTTAAAGATAATGATACCGGGATGCACGTGGTTCGAATGAGCCATTACGCAAGAATTGTCGCAGTAAATTATGGCTGTACAAAGCAATGGTGTGAAAACCTATTCACTGCTGCGCCGATGCACGATATAGGGAAAATAGGGATTCCAGATAAGGTATTACATAAACCAGGCAAACTAACCACGCAAGAGTGGGATGTTATGAAAGCACATCCTATATTTGGAGCAAAGATTATCGGAGAACATAGTAGCCCTTTGTTGATCATGGCTAAGGACATTTCGATAGCACACCATGAGAAATGGGATGGGTCCGGCTATCCTTATAATTTAATGGGCGAGCAAATCCCTTTATCAGCACGAATTATTGCAATAGCTGACGTATTTGATGCATTGACCACTGTTAGGCCATACAAAGAAGCATGGAGTGATGAGAAAGCGATAGCATTAATAAAGTCAGAATCCGGGAGCCACTTTGATCCAGAAGTCGTTGATGCCTTCATACGGTCGATTGACGAAATTCTACAGACTAAAGATCAGTATCGCGATATTCAATGTGACCCAACTACCCAAAATCATCTTAAACAAATGTAGATTTAATTGATTTGAAAATAGGCCACTGAATTAGTGGCCTATTTGTTGTGCAGAGCAGGGTGACGACTTTGCATAAAGGTTGGGGCTAGATAGGTTTTCCTAGCTCAAATGCAATGTTACGCGTGAATTACGGCGTAGCCGACACACTTGTAAACACAACTTTTAACCTCTTGTTCATCACCTTGTATTGAATCAAATAGGCCTTTAACACCATCAAGCTTAGGTATTATTGGACCCGCAGTTAGGATTGCCTTCTTAAACCTTGAATCGTTGTCGAACGCCTCAGTCCAAGATTGGTAGAACGCCTCTGCTGATTCAAATTTGAGTGGTTGTTTGATGATCTCTACATACTTTGATACTAACTCTAAAGCGAGATCTTCTTTACGCTTGAAGTGTGTATTGATGCCACTACGTGAAATAACCGCTTGTTTAGACAACCGGGTAAATGTTGCAGCATCAAAGCCTTCATTTAAGGTAATATCAAAGGCCGCCTCAATAATTCTTCTTTTTGTATTTTCTGCTTTTTCGCTCATTCGCTACGAACCCGAACTTTAGTAGAAAGCTATTTCTTCATCAATTTTGCTAGATCGGCAAATGGATTGTGCGTTGCTGATTGATGATCGTCTAAACGGGCCTTTGCATCAACGCCGTAGCGGTCATGGTCCGTGTATTTTGAGTGCTCATGATCGTGGCAGTATAGGCACAATAATTCCCAGTTACTGCCATCTTCAGGGTTGTTTGTATGGTCGTGATCCACGTGGTGAACGGTCAGCTCTCTCAAGTTCGAGTAAACGAATTCACGTGCACATTTACCACAAACCCATGGGTACAGTTTTAGTGCTTTTTCGCGGTAGCCTTTCTCTTGGCGAGCGTACGCTGCACTCGAGCCTGTGTAATCAGAAGACATTGCCAAATCCTTATCAATTATAATCCCCCGATTTTATCACAGCTTTCTGGAACGGGTAGGGCTGTCGTTGCTAAATGGTGCGGTAGATTAACCAACATTGAATGAGGTTCGAAATAGGACACGAATAGATGCCTACCTTTTACATGAGCCGTCTCGTAAAACGGGTTATGTCTTTCTGGAATAAGCCATGCTTAACAGTTTGAAAATAAATCGTATTCAGGGGTTTTAACCAAGGACATGTGACCTAATATCAGTTTGTGAGACCCTATATTAATAAGGAAATATCATGTCACAACAATACACACCGCCAAAAGTTTGGGTTAACGATGCTGCTGGTGGTAACAAGTGGGCAAACATTAATAGTCCTGAATCTGGCGCTCGATTTGATAAAGAGCTTCCTGTTGGTGACCACGCCTTGCAACTGTATTCTCTTGGTACGCCTAACGGTCAGAAAGTCACTATCATGCTAGAAGAGCTGTTAGCGGCGGGTGTTAAAGAAGCTGAATATGATGCGTACTTGATCAATATTGGTGAGTCAGACCAATTCTCTTCTGGTTTTGTTGGTGTAAATCCAAACTCAAAGATCCCAGCCCTGCTTGATAAATCAGGCAACGAAGATGTGAATGTATTCGAATCGGCTTCTATCTTGATGCATCTAGCTGAAAAATTTGGTCACTTCTTACCGAAAGAAGGGGCAGCACGCACGCAAACTATCAACTGGTTGTTCTGGGCGCAAGGTTCAGCCCCATTCCTAGGCGGCGGTTTCGGTCACTTCTACGCTTATGCGGATGAAAAGCAAGAATACCCAATTAACCGCTTTGCAATGGAAGCTAAACGTCAACTAGACGTGTTAGACAAGCAACTTGCTAGCAGCACTTTCGTTGCGGGTGAAGAGTTCAGCATTGCTGATATCGCAATTTGGCCTTGGTACGGCAACCTTGTATTGGGCAATTTATATGATGCGGCAGAGTTCTTACAAGTTGAGTCTTACACCAACGTAGTTCGCTGGGCGAAGCAATTAGAAGCTCGCGAAGGCGTTCAACGTGGTCGTATTATCAACCGTTCATGGGGCGAAGCGTGGGTGCAACTTCCTGAGCGCCACTCGGCAGAAGATATCGATTCGGTGTTGAAGCTCAAGCCTTAGTCGCTTCAAATACTAACTCACTGTATATAACTAGAGTTTGTTTTTGATTACCTCGAATAACAGACTCTAGTTTTTTCTACTTATTGACCCTCACCAATCAAGTTCATCCATTAAGACTTAGCTATTGAATGCGGTTTAGGTATAAACTTGCGACATCATAATTCTAAAGGATGGTGCCATGTACCACGGTCATATCTATTTCCCTCTGCGCTTTGCAGAGCAGGCAGAAATACTGCGTCAGAAAATTCTATCGGAACGTAAAGATGTATTAGAGGTTTTTCCTTTAGTACAACGTTTGGTTGGCCCACATAAAATGCCGATGTTTGAGATTCATTTTGCTAACAAAGAGTCGGGCATTGTTGAGTGGCTTGAGCAAGAGCGCGGCGATATGTCGGTGCTGATTCACCCAGTAACGGGCGGCGAAGAAACGCTAGACCACACAGTACGTGCGATTTGGCTTGGTCGTGAGCTAGGTGTTTTTGAAGAGACATTAAGTAGCTAATTTAATTCGCGCCCGACAGTTTTTAGTTAATCAATGTTCTTAATAAACATAGCTGCTGTCGGGTGTATCAAAGATCACTAATTTTCGAACGATTTCCTTTTTAAATACCTAGCTTCTCCAGCTCTTTCCCAGCAACAAAGATACCCCTACCGACACACCTAGTGCGATTAAGATATTGGGTAAGTAAAGTCCCCAAATCGCGACACAAACCGCCACGGTTACCACAGCCCACAATAGTGTTTCTAAAATCCAAATACCCATAAAACGACTCCTAACTTGATTGTGCGACTAGCATAACCAAGCCAAGGTAAACATTTGGTCACCATCTGATACCGATCTCTAATTTCGTTAAAGCATCACTCTAACGCTGAACTCGTTGTCGTGAGTTCCATGAGTAAATCGCCACCCTTGGTTCTGACACACGCGATCAATGAGTTCTAGGCCGATACCAAAAGAGGTTTGTTGTTCAGAGTCGTTTGCCAGGTTTTCATCTTCCAAGCGGTTGGTTACCTCAAACTGGTGTTCTGTCAGCGTGATCCTGATATCTCCGCTACCGCCGTGTTGAAATGCATTTCGAACTAAATTGGTGAGCACAACCTCAGTTAACTCGCGGGGAAGATTATGTTCTTCTTGAGCAACACTGATTTGAATATCGACTTCTTTATTTTTCAAAAGGTAACGTTGGCTTTCAATAATGCTGTCGAGTAGGGGAGCTAGCTTGATTTGCTCATAGTTGGTTTCCATCTCGTTATTGCGGCTCATCCAAAGCAGCGTCGTGACTAAGGCTTTCATATTGGTGGCGGAACGTTGGATTCGTGCGATAGCTCGCTGACCACTGTTTGGAATGCTATCAGACAATCGAACCAGCATATCGCCACTCGCTGAAATGGTGGCAATCGGCGTTCTTAACTCGTGGCTTGCTGCTCTTAAGAAAAAGCTCTCACGTTCATTGGCTTGGCGTTCACCTTGCACACTCTTAACAAGCTGCGATGCTAATTGGTCGATCTCTTTATATCGAAACTTAGCCAGCCCTTGCGTGTTGTTTACGTCAAGCGATTCAGACCATTTTGATAAGGTAATAATCGGTTTGGTGACTCTGTGTATCAGAAGGCGAATGATCAAGAACACCAAGAGTAAAAGAGCGCCGATGGCGATAAAGGCACTGTTTATTTGGTTCACGGATTCAGGTGGGTTGAGTTCGAATAGGTTCAAGTAAATCGCTTCATCGTACTCAGAAATGATGTATAGCGATTCGTCTTTTCCAGAAATTTGATGTTTGGCTGCATAGAGGTATTGCCCCGATTCATTGCTAGATGAAGACTCGTAATGTTCATAAATAGCGTCGTTATCAAATGTACTCCAATCAAAGGCTTGTTGAAATTTAGCGGGCATTTCCGAATAGGTTAGAAAGGCTTGGAATGTCGGGTTTTGATAGTCTGGCAAATGCCCGGTTTCGATGTAACGTTGCTCTGCGACTTCCAGTTCATACAAGAACCCATACTTTGCTGATTCGTTCAGGCCAATATGATAGCTCTGAGACACCATTAAGCTGTATATGGCGGTAAGCAAAACAACAATGCCAAACAAGTAGAGGTAGATATCGCGCTTAATACTGACTCGATTTATGTTTGCCTGCTTCATGATGGCTCCTCATTTAGGACAACACCAATGCCATGAACCGTGTGAATTAGCTTTGAATCAAAGGGCGCATCAACCACTTGGCGAAGCTTAAACAGGTGCGCTTTCATGCTGTCTGAGCTTGGCATTTCGTCTTCCCATGCTTCTTCAAGCTTGGCTTTACTTACCACATTAGGGCTGTTTCGCACTAACATCACGAGCATTCGCCAACAAACAGGGGAGAGCTTCAACAGTTTGCCGTCTCTAATGGCTTGATGTTTGTCTAAGTCGAGCTTGAGGTCTGCCACGGACAATGAAGTCACAGAACCTTGAGCACGACGCACTAATGCCATCAAACGTACTTTGAGTTCTTCCATTGCAAAAGGCTTCACTAGATAGTCATCCGAACCGACCTCGAACCCTGCGATCTTGTCTTGTAATGTGTCTCTTGCCGTCAGCATGAGAATCGGAGTGGTCACGCCTTGCTGACGAAGAGATTGGCACACATCGAGCCCATCCATTTTGGGCATGTTGATGTCCGTTAAGATGATGTCATAACGCCCCTCTAACGCGAGGTTTAACCCGGTACTGCCATTGTAAGCAAAATCGAATTCGAAACCGTCGAGTTCCATATAGTCTGCAATGGCTTCTGCCAAGTCACTGTCGTCTTCAATCGACAGGGCGTTAATGCTCATAAGTGTCCTTACTTTGTTTCTCGTTCTCTTTTCCAAGCCCAGATAGGCGGCTGAATAAGAAGTTGTAGTCGGTAGTTCCAATTTGGCGCATGCCATAACTGCTGGCACAGTTTAACGTAGCCGTGGAAATATACCTTAAATGGGTTCACAGAGTTGATTCTAGGGAACACGCCGTATCTGACCTCTTCCTCTTCTTTGGCGAACGTACCGAACATACGATCCCAAATGATCAATATCCCAGCGTAATTCTTATCAAGGTACTGTTTGTTGGTTGCGTGATGCACTCTGTGGTGTGAAGGTGTATTGAACACGGCTTCAACAGGACGAGGTAATCGCTTAACTGTTTCGGTGTGCAATAACGTTTGGTATAGCTGCACAAAGGTTTCACACATCAGCACCACAAACGGATTAAAGCCAAGCAGAATTAACGGCAAATGGAAAAAGAACGGGAAGAACCAATCCAAAGGCCCAAAGCGGTAAGCAACTGATATATTAAAGTAAGGCGAGCTATGGTGAACCGAGTGCGTTCCCCAAGCTAAACCGTTGCTGTGCAAGAATCTGTGTTCCCAGTAATACGCGAGATCCGCCAAGATCAAGCAGCCAAGAATCGTCCAGCCGGATATTGGCAGCTGAGTCAGGCTAAAATTCTCGTAGGCATAAACAAACGCGCCGACATAAGCTAGGCCGACAAAGAAAACGGTCACTAACAAGAAGAACAGAGTGACAAAGTTGGTCGCACTGTCTCCCAACATGTTCCAGCTTAACTTTTTCTTAAAGGCATAGCGGATGAGCTCAAATATAAACAGAGCCAGAGCAAGCAGTAGAAAGTTATCATCAACCCAAGTCTCGGTCAGGATGACGCTTGTTTCTGTGAATGTTTGAGAGAGAAAGTTCCCAATGCTATCGATAGTGAAATCCATAACGAAATCCTTTACTGATCATTTAATAATAGACGTATAACTCGCTAGAATCTGGCAACCCATGCTGATTCAATTGGTGGTGCTCAATAACCTTATCAACCTCTTTTAAAATCGCGATTTCTTCCCAAGCTTGTGCTAATTCTTGTTCAGTATGTTCACCTTTACTGAGTAGAAGCGTACCTTTGGCTTTGTTTGGAATTGGGATTAAGCGATTGTTTTTATTTGATGTTGATTGCTTAGTCGGGAAGCCAATGGTGACAGTAGCCTTGCTGAAGTCGGAACTGATGTCCTGATAGATCACGACCACTTTTTGTTGTAGTGCGATCTCCTCATCATTTGCTTCTAGGTGTTGGTAGAAGTCGACCCACAGCTCAGGCACATCCTCTAAAGGGATGGTTTTGCTAAAGCCTTGCAGGTAAGTAGTGTTTGCGGTCGCCTGTGGTTTTACCTCTGATGACTGTTTCTTTGAGGCGTTGTTCGTTGATGACTCAGTTATTGGCTGCTCCGTCGATGCATCCGCAATTGCAGGCTGAATATGTAATAGCCCCAGACAACGCCAGTAATACCGACTGTCGTGAGTAGTGAAGCGAATAATTTCATGCTCTTTCCTTGTTGTTCATTTTTCTTATCAAGGACAGTAAAGGAGCCGAGGTAAACAAAAGGTAACCGATCTAGTTACTAAGCGAGTCTGTCGTCTAATTTGTTAATACAGCAATCTGAGACACTTTTTCCCATGCTGAATTGGTGATACTGGCGCCATATTCATTTATGGGTTCAATAATGCTATTCAAACATCCCATCTCTCTGCTAACGATTATTCGGCTGAATCCATTAAAGGTCGCTGCGACTTGGTTAATGGTTTTGGCTGAAAACGTGATGCTTATTCTGTTGCCATTGTTTATTGGTTACGCCATCGACGGCGTCTTAAACCAAATCTTCCAGCCTTTGATGATGCTGGCCGCGATCCTTTTTGTACTGGTGATCATCAGTGTCGTTCGTCGTTTTTACGATACCCGTGTGTATGGTGCGATTCGTGTAAAACTGGCGAATATCGTGGAGCGAAACCTACGTGGCTTATCTGTATCAACCAAAGATGCTCGACTCACCATGTCACGTGAGCTGGTCGATTTCTTAGAAGACGATTTACCCGCTTTGATGACGGCTGTGGTTCAGCTTGTTGCGACTGTGGTGATTCTCTCTACGTTTCACTTCTCATTGGCGCTTTGCATGTTGTTTGCTGGGCTGTCGATGCTTGCGATTTATGGTGTGTTCCACCGAACCTTCACGCGGCTAAACGGCCAATTTAACGACCAAGTTGAACAGCAGGTTCAGTTGCTGAGCGGCGTTCGCTTGTCTGCACTTCGTTGGCATTTTGAGCGACTTAAACAGTGTGAAATCAAACTCTCAGACACCGAAGCAATTGTTTATGGACTAATTTTTACTATTTTGTTTGGTGCTGTAGTCGGCAATTTGTGGATGGTGAGTCAGCTTATTCAGCCGACTGCAGGGCAAGTGTTCTCAATCGTTACCTACTCATTGGAGTTTGTTGAAACTGCAGTGATGCTGCCAATTACGCTGCAAACCCTTTCTCGTCTTACTGAAATCAGTCAGCGACTCAATCATACCTCTGTCCAACAGGCTACCAAGGAGATGCCTTATGAAGTTTAAAAAGCCACTTTCGGTATTAGTCGGTTGTGTGGCTATCTTTGTCGCCTTGGTTGTTGTCGATGAATTGGAACCCGAGGCAGCGGAACCTGTGAAGAAACAAGCAGTACTGGCACCGGTTTCTGTATTGGAGGTGACACCTTCGCAGCACGAACCGACGTTAACGGTACTAGGCTTAACCGCTGCTCGCTGGCCAATTCAACTTAAAGCGTCGAGTAGTGCGCAACTAAAATGGCTGAATGAAAACATTGAACCAGGACAATTAGTGAATAAGGGTGATGTGTTGGCGAGGCTAGATACCAGCGCTGTTGATGCGAACTTGGCGCAAGCGTTAAGTGTGTTAAAGCAAGCGGAGCTGGAATTGAAACAGGCTAAGCATGAACAAACTGTCGCTCTCAAAATGCTCAACCCAAAAACAAGTTCGTCTTTTGCACGCAGAGAGCCTCAAGTGCTTGCAGCGAAAGCTAACCTGCAACAAGCCAAACAGGCGTATGTCAGTGCGCAGAAGTTGGTGGAAGAGTCAGTGATTACCGTGCCTTTTGATGCGGTTGTTATGAAGCGCCACATTAGCCCAAGAGAGTGGGTAGAGGCGGGGCAAGTGACCTTTGAGTTGGCCGCCAGTGATTCGATTGATATTGAGCTTCCAATCTCTGAAATGCATTGGCAACAAGTACAAGCAGCCTTGGTTAAGCCAAGTATTCGTGTCGTGAGTCGTTCTGGGAATCAATGGCCAGCGAAAGTGCGTTATGTGTCGCCGGAAGTCGATTCGGTGACTCGTCAAAGACAAGTAGTGCTATCGGTTGAAAACCCTTACCAAGACAAACCAAGGCTTTTCCCTAATCAGCAGGTTCAGGCTGTGGTTAACCTCGGTCTACAAGATGACGTCGTAAGCGTACCTCTGAGCGCGATGACTCGAGACGGGTATGTGTGGACGTTAGACACAAAAGATCGTTTACGAAAAGAGTCGGTAACACTTATTGGGCAAGGCAGCCAAGAGCTTGATATTCGCTTCAATGATCGAAGTGATAAGGCTCGCCGCGTGGTGCAATATCCACTTTCTTCAATGCTAATTGGTAAGCAAGTCACGCCTAGATTCAATGAAGTTCATTCTGGAGCAATGCTCGCGGGTAAATCTGATGTAGCACAGATTAAGGAATCAAACCAATGAGTTGGATGACCAAATGGTTCATTAACAACCCAGTCGCTGCCAATTTGTTGATGATGGCGATTGTTATCAGTGGTGTTCTGGCGTTTGGTCAACTGCGTGTCGAGTCGTTCCCGCAAATCGCGCCATCATCAATCAGTATTACTGTGGCTTATCCTGGCGGTACTGCACAACAGATTGATGAGAGCGTGACGCAACGAATCGAAGAGTCGATCAGCGGCATTGCTGGCATTAAGCAGATCACCAGCCAATCGAGTGCTGGCGTGTCTCGGGTCGTGGTGCGTAAAACCAGCAGCACAGACTTAGACAAGCTGTTGGATGACATTCGTAACCAAGTTAACGCCATCAATGGCTTTCCAGTTCAAGCAGAAAGACCGCAAGTGGTGCGCAATGAATTTACCAATTTAGCCGCGTTTGTGGTGGTATCAGGTCCAAGAACCGATGACGAGCTGCAACCTATCGCTAAGCAGCTCGAACAAGCGCTGAAGAAGAACCCTCAAATATCAAAGGTATCAAATTGGGGAACTCGAATGCCTCAGTTGGTTATCGAGCCAGACCCAGACCAACTGAAAGCGTTAGGGCTTAGCTTGGAAGAGCTGGCAGGTTTAGTTGAGCAGCGTTCGCTTGAGTCTCGCAGCGGTGAGCTAATAAGTGACAAAGGCCGGATGGTGATTCGTGGTGACGGTTACGCCGATGATTTGCAGAAGCTGAATCAGCTAGTCGTGATTTCGGGAAGTAACGGAAAAATACACTTGGGAGACATTGCCAAGCTGACCAGTGGTTACCAATATAGTGGCTCTATCGTGCGTAACAACGGTTCCAATGCCATTGCTTTATTGGTCAGTACTAGCCAATCCGACAATCTACTTAAAGTCAGTGAAGCGATCAGCGAAACATTGGATGCGCAACGAGCGATTCTGCCGTCGGATATTGAGCTAAATACCATGGCTGACATGGCACCTTACATTGAAGAGCAGCTGTTTCGTTTGAGCGAAAACGCATGGCAAGGCTTGTTAATCGTGCTGATTTTGCTTGGGATTTTCCTTGAGATTAGGCTCGCGTTCTGGGTCGCGATGGGGATCCCGATTGCGCTCACAGGAACCCTAGCTGCAATGCAGCTTTTTAACTACAGCATCAACGACATCACCTTGTTTGGCTTTATCTTGGTGCTCGGTGTGCTGGTGGATGATGCGGTTGTCGTCGGGGAAGCGATACACGAAAAACGGACGGGAAATCCTAGTCATTCCGGTACTTCAAAGCTAAACGGCTCCTCAAATATAAACGGAAAGACCGCTGCTTGGCAGGGCGTGCATTCCGTGTTAGTGGCAACCGTGTTTGGTGTGCTGACAACCATCGCTGCATTCTCTCCCATGCTATGGATTAACAATGAGTTAGCCAAGGTGCTTGCTGGGTTTTCGGCAGTGGTGATCTTCGCTTTGATCTTCTCGCTGATTGAGAGCAAATTTATTCTACCTTCACACTTGGCTCAGCTCTCTGTGAAAAAGCCATCTACTAGTATTTTTGCCAAGGTTCAGAATGCGGCTCAAGGTGGCTTGCAGTGGTGCAATCTCAGACTCTATAAGCCGGTATTGGAGTTTGCACTTGGCTACAAAGTCGCGTCCCTGCTTGGGTTTGTGGCAGCTATCTCACTGGCTTACGGTATGTGGTCTAACGGTGCGATTCGAAGTGCGCTGTTCCCTGAAATTCCGGGGCGTTACATCACAGCGGTGATTGAGCTAGAAGACGGTGCGCCGTTGCCACTGCAGCGCCAAGCTTTGTTGCAAGTAGAGCAAGCAATGACACAGGTAGAAAAAGGCTTGATGGACGATTATCCGTTACAAGAGAAGCCCGTGGTGAATCTACTTGCGTGGTCTGATGGCTATGGTGAAATTGAAGTGACCGCTGAACTTACCCATGAATCTTTAAGCTTATTGCCGGGTAACTTACTGCTTAAGCGATGGCGAGAGAGTGCAGGGCAAATCGAAGGCGCTTACTCGGTTAAATTCAGTGCAGCAGAGGAGCCTGCTGGTGGCACATTCTTAACGATCTCTTCTAATGACCGTGAGTTGGCTTCTCGTGTCAGTGAACAGTTAGCGGATGCTTTAGCGTCGTTGAAAGGTGTTTCAGATGTTTACGACGATGGTCAGGACGGTTTACCGCAAGTTCGTTTGGTGTTGAATCAATATGGTCAGCAACTAGGGTTAACTCAAGCCACACTAGCACAGCTTGCCGGGGAGGCGTTTGGCGAAAGGGAAGTACATCGTCTGTTAGAAAATGGGCAAGAGACCAAGGTACTGCTGCAATATCCAAGAGATGAGCGTAGAACCTTAGCTCAGCTAGAACAAGCCATCATTATGTTGCCGAACGGTGGCAGTGTGATGATGGGCGATATTGCTGAGTTCCGCCACGAGCAAGAGCCGCAAGTGGTTTACCGCCGCGACCGAGAGCAAGTGATTAACCTCTATTGGAAGCAAAACCGTGACCTACAATCACCAGAGAAAACACGTGAGCAACTTGAAGATACGATTGAGTCTCTGCACCAACAATATCCAAGCGTAACCATTAAAGCAGGCGGTGAGTTTGAAGAGATAGGGGAAGTGTCGGATGGTTTTAAATCGGCAATGATTCTGACTTTGCTGATGATCTACATCTTGTTGGCCGTGCCTTTGAAGTCCTATTGGCAGCCAATGATCATCATGGCGGTCATACCGTTCGGGTTCGCAGGCGCTATTTTTGGTCACTACTTAATGGATTTGCCGATCAGCATTCTCTCTATGTTCGGCATGATGGCCATGACGGGTATCGTGATTAACGACTCCTTGGTACTGATCACTCGCTTTAATGCTGAATATCGCCAAGGCGTGCCATTACAGAAAGCGTTAGTGATTGCCGGTACCAGTCGTTTGAGAGCGATCTTCTTAACCACGATAACCACTGTGTGCGGGTTGTTGCCCTTGCTAAGTGAAACTGCGGAACAAGCGCAATACTTAAAGCCTGCGGCGGTGTCGTTGGTGTTTGGTGAACTGTTTGCCACTGCGGTAACGCTGATTTTGATCCCCGTGCTGCTTGGCCTGTTTTGCCGTAAGCCGCCTCAGGTTGAAAATCTAATTGAAAAAGAATCTGGCGAACAAGATTCATTAGAAGCACTCAGTTTGGAGCGCACATGATTGATTTTATAAAGGACAAAGACGATAGTGAAGCCAAGCGATCGAATCCAATCAAGTCGACAGAGACAAGAGCTTCTATGCCTAACAAAGACCGTATGACGCAACAGAGCAAACCTGACTATCAATTGGTGCCCGGTTTTAAACTCGTGCCAGAGATCGCATTGATTGAATCTTTGCCAGAGCACCTTCAAAAACGCTTTAGCCATGCTCTTACCTTAATGCATGAAGAGTGGGGTGAACGTCGTACGTGGGAAGAGATCGCAACGGAGAGCGCAATTTCTCCTTATCACTTTCATCGTCAATTTACTGAGCTGTTCAATGAAACACCGGGTCAGTATCTGAGTCGCGTTCGATTACAAATCGCAGTGGGCTTGCTGATCAATGATGAGCCGTGGAGCGTGATAGAAATAGCTCAGTATTGTGGCTTTTCATCGTCACAGTCTTTAGGTAAGGCACTTAAGCGTGAATTAGGGGTTACCGCAAAGCACATTCGAGAAATGGGCTACAACGCGACACCTAAGGAGACGGCGGATTTCATTCAGAGATTGGCGCATCCGGGTGTGCAGTCTTCGATGGAAAAAGAACTGGTTAAGTCGATGCCGACCGAGTTGGTTTGGTATCCAGAGCGCGGTATGCAGAAGCTCAAATTGGACGATCCTGATTGGGATACTGTGTTTGAGATCTATGGCCAAAAATCGACACAACTCATGGGCACCACACCAATAAAACAGATGAGGAACAAGTGGGACGATATCGACGCTGAAATCGGTAATTGGCAAGTCGCCAGAGACCGTTACGACAAGATCGTTCCAGAAGGTTACTACTTATGTAGCGATGTTTATCTGGTTTCAGATGTGGCTTATAGCACAGCCTTAGAAGCGTTATTTAATGCGGTTAAGCAGCAAGGTTTGCAGTTAGATGTGAATGGCTATTTGGTGGAGATGATTCGCCACATAGATGATGACGATGTGGAAGGGGTAACTTTCTCTTTCCAGCTACCTGTTTTGACCGTTTCAGACAACGAATAACAAAAAGGCTCCTCAAATGAGGAGCCTTTATTCTGTTTCAAGGAACAGTTTATCAAGAGTCTCTGTTTATCATCTAAACAGAGTAGGGGGATTAAGCCTCTGCAGTCACTTTAGAATCGCTCATCTTTTTAAGAGCAGCGTAACCAAAGCCTGTTACCGCTGTACCTGCTGCAATCGCCACTAGGTACATAAGTACTGGAGAGATAGCGCCAGGAATCAGTAGTACGAATAGACCGCCGTGTGGAGCCATAAGCTGTGCACCGAACATCATTGATAGAGCGCCCGTTAGTGCACCACCTGCCATACAAGCTGGGATAACACGCATTGGATCTTTCGCTGCGAATGGAATTGCACCTTCAGATATGAAGCATAAGCCAAGAACGAATGATGCTTTACCCGCTTCACGCTCGCCTGCTTCAAACTTGTCTTTCACTAGGAAAGTCGCAAGGCCCATACCTAGAGCTGGAACCATACCTGCTGCCATGATTGCTGCCATTGGTGCGTAAGTTTGCGAAGCCAGCAGACCAACACCGAATGTGTAAGCTGCTTTGTTTACAGGGCCACCAAGGTCGAAACACATCATAGCGCCTAGAATAACACCCAGAAGAATCGCATTAGACGTTCCCATGTTGTTTAGGAAAGTTGTCATTGCGCTCATCACGCCAGAAACAGGGCCACCCACGATGTAAACCATCACCAAACCAGTGAACAAACTCGCGATAAACGGAATGATCAGGATTGGCTTGAGGGCTTCCATGGATTGTGGAAGTTGAACCTTGTCGGCAATGAATTTCGCTGCGTAACCGGCAATGAAACCCGCTGCGATACCACCTAGGAAACCTGCGCCCGTTGAGCTAGCCAACATACCGCCGATTAGACCTGGAGCCAGACCCGGACGGTCAGCAATTGAGAATGCAATGAAACCAGCAAGAACAGGAATCATTAGAGCGAATGCAGAACCACCACCGATAGTCATCAGTGCTGCTGCTAGTGTGCCTTCTTCTTTAAACGCTTCGATACCGAATACGAAAGAAAGAGCGATGATCAAACCACCCGCAACAACTACAGGAAGCATGTGCGATACACCTGTCATTAGGTGCTTGTACACGCCTTTCTTCTCGTCAGCAGGCGCTGAATTTGAAGAAGCTGTGTGTTGGTATGGTTTAGCTTCTGCAAATGCTTTTTCCATCTCTTGCTTTGTTTTCTTCAAAGCAGGGCTTGTTGTTGTTTTGTATAGCGCTTTGCCGTTAAAACGATCCAGTGGAACGTCGATATCTGCTGCGATGATAACAAGATCAGCGTCTGCGATTTCTTGGTCTGTCAGTTGGTTTTTCGCACCTACAGAGCCACGAGTTTCTACTTTAATTTCGTGACCTAGGCGTTTGCCTTCTGCTTCAAGCGCTTCAGCCGCCATAAAGGTGTGTGCAACGCCAGTCGGACAAGCGGTAATCGCTACGATTTTTTTGCTGCCTGTTGCTGGAGAAGTACCGGTCACTTCAACAGTGCTTGCAACTTGAGAAGCGTCTAATACTGTTGCTTCTGCTGCCGCTTTCTCTAGAAATGCTTTTGCATCTGCAGTGCATTCAGAGATAGCCGCTTGGTACACTTTCTTGCCGACAAAGCGCGCTTTATCAACGTTGGTGTTGGCTGCGATAACCACAACGTCGCTGCTGTCGATGGTGTCTTGCGATACGGTTGAGTCAGGTAGCACGCTTGATTGACATTCAATAGCGGCGTTCCAACCCAGTGCTTTTGTCGCTTGCTCTAACAAGCCTGCGGCGATGATGCTGTTTGCTACGCCACTAGGGCAAGCTGTGATAATGGTAATATTCATAATAAACCTTTTGTCCTATTTGCTTATGTCTAACTGGCTAGTTGGAGCACTAAGCGACTGTAATTGGATATTTTGTAGTACTGAATCCAGCTCTTGTTGGCTGGTGATGCCCACGCCTACCTGTGAAACTGCTAGAGCAGATAGGGCAGTGGCGAATTTAATAAGTTCTGGTTTTGGCATTTGTTGCATGTGACCCCAACATAGGCCTGCGACTAATGTGTCACCTGCGCCTACCGTGCTCACCACTTGCATACGCGGCGGTTGAGCATGTAACCATTCACTTTGGTTAAGCCACATCACGCCTTCTGCGCCAAGTGATACCACGATGTTATCGATGCCTTTTTCACTTAGGGCTTGGCCTGCGTGTTGGCATTGGTCACGTGTTGTCAGTTCTGCGTTGAAAAGCTGAGACAGCTCTTCATCATTTGGCTTAATTAACCAAGGCTGTGCATTGATACCGGCTTTAAGTGCGTCACGGCTGCTGTCGAACAGCACCTTTTTATCTAGGTCACGCAAGCGTTGTACCCAAGAAGCGCAAAGCTCAGGGGAGATACCTTGTGGCAAGCTGCCTGCAATCACGAAGTAATCGTGCGTTTCAGCCAGTTCTAACAAGGTTTCTTCAAACGCTTTAATCGCGTCTGTATCAACAGGAACACCTGGGAAATTGATGTCGCTTACTTGGCCTGAGTTCTCTACTAATTTCACGTTGATGCGAGTCGCACCGTCGACACGGATAAAGCGGTCAGTTGCGCCCATTTGTTCGAACAGTTGGCAGAACGCTTCTTCGTTATTGCGACCAAGGAAGCCTGTCACGGTCACTTTCGCACCAAGCTCTGAAAGTACTTTTGCTACGTTTACGCCTTTGCCCGCTGCATGCAGAGAGCCTTTGTTTACTAGGCTTACTGAACCCACGTTAAGTGCGTCGATAGCGCCAGTCAGGTCGAGAGCAGGGTTTAGCGTAACGGTAACGGCTTTGATTTGTTTATTAGACATATCGATTCCTTAACCTTCGCCAAGGCCTGAAGCGATAGCTTTACCAATCGATTCAAGTGCTTGTGCTGCATCGTCACCTTCAGCAACAAACTGAAGCTGGTGGCCGTGTTTAACGCCAAGTGCGATTACTTTCATCAAGCTCTTCGCGTTTACTTCTTTTCCGTCGCCATCTAGGTTTGAAACGCGGATTGTTGATTCGAATTTCTTCGCTTCAGCAACCAACATTGCACCCGGGCGAGCGTGTAGGCCGTGTGCGTTTTTGATTTTGAATACTGCGCAGTTGTCATCGTCTTGAGACGCTGTAGATACCGCTTCGCCTTTTAGAAGGCCAATCACTTGTGCAATATCAGCGGTTAACAGTTGTTGCTGTTTACCTTCGAAAACCATCTTGCTTAGGTTTGCCAGAATAGATTGGTGCGCGCTGTTACAAGCGGCGAATGCAACAAGTGCTTTAACAGGTGTGCCTTCGTACTCACAATGGTTGGCTGTTGATACAAACGATACGCCAGTGCGAGTTACGCCTTTATCACTGCCTAATAACCACAGGCCTTGGCCTAGGTGAGTCGGTGTTTTTGTTACTAGGTCAGCAACGAATGCGTTGTCTGTACAACCTGTGTTCTTAAGTAGGCCGCCCGCCACTGCCGACATTTGAACCATGTCGCTCGCAGGGAACAGTAGCTGAACTAAAGAAGCGTCTAGGTCTGCTTCTAGTTGAACTTCGCCGTTAAGTAGGGCGATGATTTCGTCTTCTGATTTCGCTTGCTTTAATTTCTCTTCAACACCGTCTGCTGCTAGCACTTTCGTTAATTGCTTAAGGATGCCTAAGTGCTCGTCAGATTTTGCGGCAATACCAATAGCTACGTAAACACGGTTGCCGTCTGCCCAATCAATACCTTCAGGGAAGTGGTGTACCGCAACGCCTGTCTCTTTCACTAGGCCACGAGTGTCAGTGGTTCCGTGAGGAATCGCGATGCCGTTACCTAGGAACGTAGAGTTCTGGTTTTCACGGTTCAGCATTCCTTCAACGTAGCCAGAGTCAACTAAGCCTTTCGCGGTTAGGTCGCCAGCAATGTTCTGGATAGCTTTGAATTTGTCATCGGCCGTTTGACCAAGAGTGATGTCAGATTTTGATAATTTAAGCATGGTGCCTCTTTAGCGTATCGCTTGAGAATTTGTGTATCGCTACGATTCAGTCTAGAGCAAGATTCATGGAGCTTAACTCTTTGCTTTATGCTTGCTGAATCGGTTCAGCATTCAATGTAAAAAAATTCAGCAAAGCCAATTCTGTTAACCAAAATAGTTTTGCTGCGTGTCGTAATTTCAGTTTCCTTAATAACGAGAAATCGAATCACGACAAATGACGCTCAATCCATTCAAAAGGATGATTGAAGTCACTTTTCAGATTTTGCTGAATCCTTTCAGCTTTTATACTGAATCGATTCAGCATATAATTCAACTAATCCAAGGATCAGAAGATTGGTTATATGATCCTACGCACAAAATACAGGTCACCCATATGACACTAGATGAAATTGCCAAACTAGCCGGTGTGTCGAAAACCACGGCCAGTTATGTCATCAACGGCAAGGCGCAGAAATACAGAATCAGTGAAAAGACTCAGCAGAAAGTCATGGCGGTTGTGGAAGAATATAACTACCGACCAGACCATGCTGCTTCGTCGCTGCGTGCTGGTAATAGCCGTTCATTTGGTTTGATTATTCCTGATCTGGAAAACAGCAGTTACGCGCGTTTAGCAAAACTGATCGAGCAGAACTCACGTAAAGTGGGCTATCAAATCCTGATTGGTTGCTCTGATGATGATGCTGAAACCGAACGCAAAGTAGCAGAAGCGTTGGTGAGCCGTCGTATCGATGCCTTGCTTGTTGCGAGCTCAATGCCAGACGCCAATGAGTTTTACTTAAAGCTGCAAAGTTCGGGCACGCCTGTGATTGCGATTGACCGTCCGTTAGATGATGAGCATTTTGCTTGTGTAATCAGTGAAGATTTCGAAGCCGCATTTGAACTGACTCATTCGATTCTTGATGACAGTATTCATAGTGTTGGCTTGATAGGCGCACTACCTGATTTAAATATCTCACGTGAACGTCAGTTAGGTTTTGAAGCGGCAAATAAAGCCCACACACAACAAACAAGGCGAGCAGAAAACAAGCCGATGGTTGTGGGTTATGGTGAGCACTTTGACAGAGAATCTGGACGCGAGGTTTTTGAAGAGTGGATTGCAAAAGGCACGGTTCCCGATGCGATTGTCACTATGTCTTACACCTTACTAGAAGGTGTATTGGATGTGATGGTCGAAAAGCCAGAGCTGATCAACCAGGTGAAGCTAGCAACCTTTGGTGATAACCGTTTATTGGATTTCTTACCTTTTAAAGTCCATTCACTACCTCAGCAATTCGAAGTGATTGCCGACAGCGCTTTTGCACTTGCTTTGAACGCGTCAGCTAAGCGCTATCAAGCTGGTATTGAGTTAGTGCCGAGAAGCTTAGTAAAACGAGGCTAGCTTTCATTTAACCATTATTCAGAGCTTAACCGTTAACTAGAACCAAGCAATAAGCCCATTTCTACAATGGCAACAATGCCGAGCAACAAAGCCAACACTTTCCAAAACTGGATAGGGTTTCGGTTTATCAAAGGTTGTTTGGCTTTGCTTTTCACCAAGCTTTGGTTTGGTGTGTAAAGGTCTGCCACAAAATCCCCCAACACTTGATGGCGCTCGCTTGGCGATTCCGCGCAGGCTTTTTGTAACACCAAATCCACCCAAGCCGGTATATCAGCACGCTTTTGCGTGAGTGGTTGGTATTCCCACTGATGATGACGAGATTGCTTGAGCGATTGTGCCGTCATTTCAGAGTAGGGCAGTTCGCCTGTCAGCATCTCATAGCCGATCACTGCGATAGAGAACAGATCCGAGCTTGTGGTGGCCGTGTTGTGCTTAATGGTTTCCGGTGCGATGTAATTCACCGCGCCCAGTGGTGTCGAGTCTTGTTCTGAGTGTTCTCCCTCTTCAAGGCCTCTTACTAACACCGCACCAAGGTCGATGATTTTTACCTCACCATCATGCTGAATCATGATGTTCTCGGGCTTTAAGTCTCGGTGCACCATGTCTGCACGTTGTAATACGCGAATGCCCTGTGTGATCTTTTCTAATATCTCACGAACTTGTTTGAGTGAAGGCTTTGGATTGTCGTACATCCATTGTCTTAGCGTGATGCCTTCTACCCACTCACAGATTTGATATAAGAATTGCGAGTTCTCTGGCGTCGGGTAAACCTTCATTACTCTCTTATTTTTTAACAAGATCCCCGCCCATTGTTCATTAAAGAAGGCACGAAGTTGCGAAGGGCTATCGTGATACTGAACGGAAGGGACTTTCAGCACGAACTCGGTTTGGGTCTCTTTCTGCATCACACGATACACATGGCTTCTGGAGCCTGCATATAACACCTCAAGGACCATAAAGTTGTCGATGCTTTGGCCAAGTTTTAGCGCTGGTGGAATCGCGCGTTTAGCCAGCTTTTCATGGAATTCAATGAGCGAAGGTTTAGGCAGATGACTGACTTGCACAATCAAGCAGCTCACGTTGTCTGAGCTATTGTGGCTTAAAGCAGTGTTACAGATGGTTTGTGCTGCGTATTCGAAATCCGCTCCAGGCTTATTGATGTGTTCCTTGAAGGTGTTGGGGGAGACAAACTCATGCACCCCATCAGATGTCAGGATAAAGCAGTCGTTTTTCTTGATAGGCAGGGTTTGATAGTCAACGTTGAGTTGGTTGTCCATGCCTAAGGCACGTGTTAGATAATGCTTCTGCCCCATATTTTTACGCGTGTGATCGCGTGTCAGTTGGCGTAATTCTCCATCTCTCAATAGATAAATACGACTATCGCCAACATGGAATATATGCGCGGTGTTCGATTTGAGTATCACGCTGCTGAACGTCGAAACGAGGGCATTGTGGTTCACTTGTTGTGCGGGATGAATATTAGAAACAGACGTGTTGAAGAGCCAAGAATTGAGTGAAGTTAAGACTTTCTGTGCCGAGCGTTGAATGCTCCAGCTTTGGGGAGTGGCGTAATAGTCGTCGATAAACTGCATCACGCTGGTGTGACTGGCTTTCTGGCCATGCTCACTGCAACTTGCGCCGTCTGCTATGCAGGCAACACTGCCTTTCAACTCTTGTTCCGCGCGAGTTCTGGGGTGTTTTACAATGATGGCATCTTGGTTTTCATCACGTACGCCTTGATTCGAATAACCACCAAACTTAAGCGTTAACTGGTTGTTTGATTCTGGCGAGATGATTTGCCCTTGGCTGAATGAAATTGTCATAACTGGTCTTCTTCTTAACTGCTCTTCTTTCCGCTTCCTTGACAGAACATCCTCGGAAGAACAAAAGCTCTAGTGAACGTAGAGCCTCTGAACGAAGCACCAAAGCGGTGATACCAACCTTGGTGCTTCTCCCGATTCAATGAGTGGTTAGCTCGATACGTTAATCAAGGTCACGCTACCGTCGTCATTCACTTCAGCAATTTGGCCGTTAGGCTCTTCCATGAACATCAGAGTAACGAAGCCGAGTACCGCTGTTCCTGCAATTACTAAGAAGAAGGTTTGGTAACTTACGAATGACAGCACGGTTAGGTAAACTACCGCCCCCACGTTACCGTAAGCACCCGTCATACCTGCAATCTGACCTGTCATACGACGCTTGATTAGAGGTACCGTTGCGAATACTGCACCTTCACCCGCTTGTACGAAGAAAGAACACGCCATCGCCGCGACAACCGCTAGCCATACAGGCCATGTGCTGTCAACTTGACCCATTGCGAAGTAACCCATAGCAAGACCAATCGTTAGAATAAGCAGTGTTGGTTTACGACCGAATTTATCTGAAATCCAACCACCACCTGGGCGAGACATTAGGTTCATAAAGGCATAAGCTGACGCAACCATACCAGCAAGAACTGGTGTTAATTCAAAGGTTTCAGAGAAGAACAGAGGCAACATAGAAACTACCGCTAGCTCAGAACCAAATGTCGCGAAGTACAATACGTTAAGTACCGCAACTTGCTTGAATTTGTACTGGTGAATCTCTGGCACTTCTTCTTTAAATACGTTCTTGTTTACTTTCCAAACTTGCGACACTTCGTACACGTAAAGCGCAGCCAAACCTGCATACACAGAGTAAACTGCCATGTCAGACAACATGTTGATGTTGCTTGGTGATAGCTTCCAAGTCAGTAGTGCTAAAGCGGCATACATTGGGATCTTCATAATAAGTAGGAAGAAAAAGTCACCCTTTGATGTCACTTCCATCGCCGTTACTTGAGCAGGCTTGAAGTAAGTCGAACCTTTTGGTGTATCTGACACGTTTTTGTAGAAGATAAACGAGAACGCTAAGCTCATTGCGCCAGTAATACCGACCGCATAACGCCAGCCGTCTTCACCACCAAAAGCTAGAGCGAGAGTTGGAAGCGTGAATGCTGCAGCTGCTGAACCGAAGTTACCCCAGCCACCATAAATGCCTTCAGCTGTACCCAATTCATTGTGTGGGAACCACTCAGACACAAGACGAATACCAACCACGAAGCCAGCACCGATGAAACCTAATAGGAAACGTGCAATCGCCGCTTGAATGAAAGAGTCTGCCAGAGCAAACATAAAACAAGGGATAGAACAGACCGCGAGTAGTGAAGAGTAGACCAACCTTGGGCCGTATCTGTCGGTTAGCATGCCTATTGCGACACGTGCCGGAATGGTTAAGGCAACGTTGAGAATAAGGAGTGTTTTGATCTCTTCAGTGGAAAGACCAAGCGAGGTTTTTACCATTTGCAGTAGTGGAGCAAAGTTGAACCATACAACAAAGGTGATAAAAAATGCCATCCAACTTAGGTGTAAGGTTTTCATCTTACCCGTAAATGAAAGCAGCGAAAATTTTGTGTTATCCATGGTTTAAATCCTTTAAATCTGGAAAATTACCCGGTTTTAGCTCGTGCGTTACTTCCGAAATTCGAACGCATTCATGTGGCTAAACCCTATGCCGAAATTGCTCACGCTTTAAAGCGTTTGCAGGATGATGTCGGCTGTTTATTAACTGGCGATAGCAAGAGGTGCGAGAACTTGTACATGTTCACCTTGCTTGCGAACTTCAAATTTCATGAGCTTGAGTTCTGGTTGTTCAAGGCACGCGCCAGTTTCTAAGTGGAAATGCTGCTTGTATAAGGGTGAGGCTACGTAAGGCTCACCGCTTAATGAACCAATTATACCACGTGACATCACATTCGCTTTGCCGATAGGGTCGTAATTAGAGAGCCCATAAAGCGTGTCGCTGCGCTTGCAGTAAAAAATAGCCACTTGGTTATCGTCTACTTTGGCGCAAATCCCCCCATTTGGGGTTAAGTCCCGGGTGCTACATACGGTTGTCCAATTTTCCATGACTTTCTCCTAGTCTAAAATTGAGTTTTTTATTTTTTTATTGATGAACCTGATGAAATTTATGAAACCTCAGTCACTTCGATTTGGTCTGCTTTAGCGAGCTTTTCATCGCGTTTTGAATTCGAAGCATCACTCAAGCTCGGCTTAGGAAAACGTTGCTCTCGCTCTTTGATGAAAGAGAGACTAGTGTCCATTTCTTCACTGTTGATGTAGTGCTGGAAGCGCTTCATCTTCTCAGGGTTTTCAATGGTAGTTTTCCATTCACACTGGTACTTCTCGATATTGAGTGCGATGTCAGCTTCGAGTTCTTCAGCTACGTTGAGCTTGTCTTCAATCACGACTTGCTTGAGGTATTCAATGCCGCCTTCGAGGTTCTCCATCCATACCGATGTACGCTGTAGGCGGTCTGCGGTACGGGTGTAGAACATCAAAACGCGGTCGATGTATTTAAGGAGGGTGGTTTCGTCTAAATCAGTGGCGAATAGGTCACCATGGCGAGGGCGCATACCACCGTTACCACAGATGTAGAGGTTCCAACCTTTGTCGGTAGCGATAATGCCAAAGTCTTTTGATTGGGCTTCTGCACATTCACGAGTACAGCCTGAAACCGCAAACTTAATCTTGTGTGGTGAACGCAGGCCTTTGTAGCGGTTTTCAAGTCGAATCGCTAAGCCGACACTGTCGTCGACACCGTATCGACACCAAGTGCTACCGACACACGATTTCACGGTACGAACCGATTTACCGTAGGCGTGGCCCGTTTCAAAACCTGCGTCAATCAGCTTTTTCCAGATGATAGGCAGTTCGTTAAGCTGTGCGCCAAACAAGTCGACACGTTGGCCACCTGTGATTTTGGTATACAGGTCGAACTCTTTAGCGACTTCGCCAAGCACGATCAATTTATCTGGTGTGATTTCACCGCCAGCAATACGTGGAACCACAGAGTAGGTGCCGTCTTTTTGCATGTTGCCAAGATAGATGTCGTTGGTGTCTTGTAGCTCGATATGTTGATCTTCAAGGATGTAATCGTTCCAGTACGAAGCCAGAATCGAACCGACGGCGGGTTTACACACAGTACAACCCAATCCGTTTCCATGAGAATCTAACAGCTCATCGAAGGTCTTGATTTTGTTGACGCGGATGATGTCAGTCAGCTCTTGGCGAGAATAAGCAAAGTGCTCACAGATATCGTTAGAGACTTCCACACCTAGGTTACTCAGTTCGCTATCGAGAACTTGTTTAGCCAGGGCAGAACAACCACCACAACCAGTTGAAGCGTTGGTGGTTTCTTTTAGAGCCGCCATCGTGGTGCAGCCAGCAGATACTGCGTCTTTAATGTCGCCTTTGGTCACATCAAAACATGAACAGATCACAGCGCTATCAGGCAGAGCTTCAACACCCATAGCGGAGCCAGAATCATCGGCCACGTTAGGTAAAATCAGCACGGATGGGTTTTCAGGAAGGGGCATATCGTTTTGCTTGATTTGCAGTAGCGAGCCGTAGGCTTCTGCGTCACCGACCAGTACTGCACCAACAATCTTTGTGCCGTCAGCCGAAATGATCAGGCGCTTATAAACTTGTTCAATTTCATCGTTGTAGGTATACGATTGAGCGCCTTCCGTCTTGCCGTGTACTTCGCCAATACTGGCAACATCGACGCCAAGCAGCTTGAGCTTAGTGCTCATGTCAGCGCCCGTGAATGCAGCG
Source organism: Vibrio sp. 14G-20 (assembly GCF_026241515.1). Lineage (GTDB taxonomy): Bacteria > Pseudomonadota > Gammaproteobacteria > Enterobacterales > Vibrionaceae > Vibrio. The sequence goes on along the minus strand of NZ_JAPHPW010000005.1, from coordinate 48,681 downwards.
TCGTCAGTACCATCAGAGACAATATGCGAAGCTGCAATTTTTGCCATCGAATAACCGGGAGCGACTAAGCCAAAAATCTTGTTATCCCAAAGTGCACATTCACCAATGGCATAGACGTTGTCGATATTGGTTTGGCAGTGATTGTTGATCACGATACCGCCACGTTCGCCAATCTCGACATCAGAGCTTCTTGCTAGCTCATCTTGAGGGCGAATACCGGCAGAGAACACGATCATATCGGTTTCTAAATGGGTGCCATCGGCGAAGTTCATACGGTAGCGAGCGTTTTCACCGTCGACTATTTCCGAGGTCGCTTTCTCGGTATGAACTTGCACACCAAGGTCTTCAATCTTTCTGCGCAGTAGGGCACCGCCACCGTCATCTAATTGAACGGCCATTAGGCGAGGCGCGAATTCAACCACATGGGTTTCCAAACCAAGGTTTTTGACTGCGTTTGCGGCTTCTAAGCCCAGCAGGCCACCACCAATCACCACGCCCGATTTGCTACCTTTACTTGAGAGCTCAATGGCGTCTAAGTCTTCGATGGTGCGATAAACGTGACAGTGTTCTTGGTCGTTACCGGGAATAGGGGGAACAAAAGGGAAAGAGCCCGTCGCCAAGATTAGCTTGTCGTAACTTTCAACATGACCACTTTCAGTGATGACTTGTTGATTGGCGGTGTCTAGCTTGGCAACCTTTTGGTTCAACAAGTAGTTCACGCCGTTGCTTTGGTAATATTCTTCACTGGTCAATGACAGGTCATCAGCGCTTTTACCATTAAAGTAAGCCGTCAGCTGAACACGGTCGTAGGCCAGCCTTGGTTCTTCACTAAAAGTAATAACATCAAACTCATCACTCTCTGATTGCAGGATGTTGTCGATAAATTTGTGTCCAACCATGCCGTTACCAACAACGACGATTTTCTTCTTGCTCATAGTCCATTCCTTATTCTCGGCGTCACCATCACTAGCATCTAATTTCTAGTAATTAGCAGATGAATACCGGGTTGAGATTCCACTCAATTCATAATCATCAAGAAAAACAAAAATGTTTTTTCTAAGTCTTGGTTTTTAGTAGAGCAAGGAGGATGCCAGATTACGGTTCGTTCATTTAAATAAAAATTAAATTTTAATTTTCAGTAGTTTAAAAAATATGGCTAGCACGCAATTACCCCTAAAGTGGTATGTAAATTTTTTGTTAGATTTATATAAATGAGCGTTTGTGGTGCAACTTTCTGCAAGATGGTGCAAAAATTAAGTTTTTATCCTAGCTAAATTCTGATTGGTTCATTGTTGATATTTATGCTTTTATTAACCTGTTGTTTTTAAATGAAAATATTTCAAATCTATCGGCTGTTATTAAGTGGCGTGTTATTTGCTTGGTTTAAGTTATTACAATTATGGGTAATTGAGCGAGAAACGGATGACCGATTCAAACAACGGCTGGATAAAATCAACCTGTGCTTATTGTGGTGTAGGTTGTGGAATAGAAGCGAGACCGACATCGCTAGGAAAACTAGAAGTGCGTGGTGATAAAGATCATCCATCAAACTATGGAAAGCTATGCACTAAAGGGGTTGCGCTCGGCGACACCGTCACGCCTTTAGGTCGTCTTACACAGCCTGCTTATATTCAGAATAAACAAAAACAAGAGTTAGATTGGAACAGTGCCACTCAGTTGGTCGCAGATAAATTCAATCAAGCTATCGAAGAGTTTGGGTCCGATTCGGTTGCGTTTTATGTGTCTGGCCAACTGCTTACCGAAGACTATTATGTTGCCAATAAACTGATGAAAGGCTTCATTGGTAGTGGCAACATCGACAGCAATTCTAGGTTATGTATGGCTTCAACCGTGGTCGGGCATAAGCGAGCATTTGGCGCAGACACAGTACCGGTTTGCTACGAAGATCTCGAGCAAGCCGATTTAGTCGTGATTACAGGTTCCAACCTAGCATGGTGTCACCCGGTACTTTTCCAAAGATTAAGAGCCGCGAAACAAGCCAACCCTGCATTGAAAGTTATCGTCATCGACCCGCGTTATACCGACACCTGCGAAATTGCAGACATTCACTTAGCATTGGAATCCGGCTCAGATGTAGCACTGTTCAATGGTTTATTAGGCTATCTTGACGATAACGACAAGCTAGATTCAGACTACATAGAAAACCACACTCAAGGCTTTACTGAATCGATTCGATCTGCGACTCAATACCGTTATACCGAGTCAGGCTGGGGCGACAAAAGCGTTCCTGAGCTCACCGGTTTAACAGAGCCGCAGCTAAAACAGTTCTACAGTTTGTTTGCATCGAACGAGAAGGTGCTGACCATTTACTCTCAAGGCGTGAACCAATCTACACAAGGGTGTGACAAGGTAAACGCCATTATTAACTGCCATTTAGCGACCGGAAAAATCGGTAAGCCGGGCATGGGTCCATTTTCTGTAACGGGTCAGCCAAATGCGATGGGTGGACGTGAGGTGGGCGGTTTAGCTAATACTTTAGCGGCGCACTTTGAATTTGGTGACCCGCAATCACACCAAACCGTCAGCGAGTTTTGGCAAACCGACACCTTAGCCACACATGCAGGTTTAAAAGCGATTGACCTGTTCGATGCTATGAATGAAGGCAAAATCAAAGCGGTGTGGATCATGGCGACCAACCCAGTAGTGAGCTTGCCTGACAGCGAAAAGATCAAAGCGGCATTAGAGAAGTGCCCATTTGTGGTGGTGTCTGATTGTATTGCCGATACGGAAACCACTCGCTTGGCTGATGTGGTACTGCCCGCGCAAGGGTGGAGCGAGAAGTCGGGCACCGTGACTAACTCTGAGCGCCGCATCTCACGTCAGCGCCGTATATTACCAAGCCCAGGAGAAGCCAAACCTGATTGGTGGATATTAAAAGAAGTCGCGCAAAAAATGGGATTCAATGAACAGTTTGATTACCGCCACGAAGGAGAGATCTTCAAAGAGTATTGCGAGATGACAGCACTCGGCAATGAAACAGGTAAAACGCGCGACTTGTGCTTAATTGGACTCACGCAACTGGATGAGAAAGGCTATGGCGAACTCACTCCGCAGCAATGGCCAGTATTAGAGTATCAACCAGAGATCATTGAGCAGCGCATGTTCACCAATGGCGAGTTCTTTACTGAATCAGGCAAAGCGCAGTTTATCGCAGTTGAGCACGACAAGCCGATTGCCGATACCAGCCTTGAATTCCCACTAATCATGAACACAGGTCGAATCCGAGACCAATGGCACACCATGAGCCGCACAGGCTTAGCGGCAGGCTTGGGTGAACACACGCCAGAGCCTTTTGTTGCCATGCACCCAGATACGGTTTCAGAACTGAACTTGGATGAATTCGGGCTAGATGCCTTCAACCACGCCACCATTAATTCAGTGGTGAAAGTGCGCAGCGCACAAGGGGAGTGCCAAGCCCGCTTAGTGGTGACCAAAGAGATGCGCCGCGAACAAGTCTTCATGCCTATCCATTGGAATGCCCCGACCGCCAAAGACAGTAAACCATGTGACCTGATCCTACCTCATACCGATGCAGCCTCTGGTCAGCCAGAATTCAAACACACACCTGTAGTGGTTGAGCCGTGTGGCTATCGCAGCGAAGCTGCATTGGTCAGTGACAAAGTGATGGATTGCAGCGGTTTTGATTATTGGGTGCGCCAAAGAGTCGAGGGCGGCTTTCTGTATCGTATCTCATCGTCCAAGAACCCAATGGAGTTGGTGATTCAGCTTGCCAATACCCTTGATGCCTTGCCTGAACCTAACGCGGAGGCAATCAAGTCACTTCATTACCACGGCAATAAATCCTTCAAGAACTACGGCTCTGCCAAGCTGGGTCAGTCTGGCGTAAAGCAAGCTTTCGTGGTGAACAGTAAGCTCGATAACGAAAGCATCGACTGGCTGGTGGAATGCTTAACCCGAGAAGCCGATGAAGAGTTCGAAGCCGAGTTTTTGAGTACAATGGCAAAGTAGCTGACTACCTCTAACCTATTAATACCCCAAGTTAAGCGCCGACAATCACGTCGGCGTTTTTGTTTGAGAATACGACTCTTAACTTATGACAACTCATAGTCTGAATTTCGATTTGTTCACATATTGGTGAGTTTTCTGCATTTTGTCATGTTTGATACAAAGATAAGTAGGTAAGATGATGTTATTAAATGAATTATTTGGCTAGCTGTAGTGTGTCTTGGAAACTAGACAGAATTGTTTCAATGACAAAATTCTGTCTAATATAGCTGTTATACCTATTTAGAGGAAACAATGCAGAATCTGGAAATTACGAACCCAAGAAAAGATTGGGTGATATCTGAAATGTCTTCGCTTATTTCCGAATGGGGGGCTTGGCAAGATGAAGTGGCTCTAATTGAAGACCATCAATATAACAGAAATACTCAATCTTCGGTGTTTGCTGATGGAGAAGAAAACATGAGTAAGCACTCTATTCTGCAAATGAAGACCATAACGTTTCTGGACAATAATATCGCTGGTCATTGGTTCATATGTGGGCGTCAAGGTGAATGTTGTGATCGTACAGACCTTCGGCTTAATGTCAGAGTAAAACATCGTTTACAAGACTTGCGCGAAATAGCGGCTTCTCTGTCATATGCTCATCTAACGGACTCTTACTGGAAGCAAAAAGGTAAGGAGATGATTGACAAGATTGCTGACAAATCACCAGAAGTAGCATTGGAGATAGTGACGGGGTACCTTAAAAATCCGATGAGTAGCGAGCAATAGGTATAACAAATTGCTCAAGTCGACAGCTAACGCTCGGCACTTTTGGTTTGGTTGAGTTTGGTGATTACGTGGCTTTGCTTGAATGTTGTGTTCGTTAGCTGCAACTTAGCAAGGCGCTATATGCTTCAAGGAAGATGATGAAAAAAATAGTACTTTCAATATGTTGCTTAATGGCGTCCAGTCAGGCTGATGCTGACGTCAAGGTGGATTTTCCCTTCCAGAAAAAATTTGAAGTGTATGAGGTTAGCGGGGATAGTGTTGAAGAAATTGAACGCTCATTTAACGCTAGACCTGAGTTTCTCGTAAATGAAGGCTTTGACGGGTACACCGCGTGGAAATATGACTTCAATACGAATGATGAAACTTGTGAAATTAATGAATTTAAGCTGAAAGTTACTTATACACTTCCGAAGTTCGAAATGTCTAAGACTTCAGTTGAATCAGCGGAGGAGTTTCGCCCATATCTAGAAAAGCTCTATCGACATGAGCAGATTCATTGTGCTCTTGCAGTTAAGTCGATGCATGAAATTTATTTAGCTTTCAAAGGTGGGCAGCGCGGAGGGTGCAGTAGTGCTAATGATAGAGTCACTGAACTTGAAAGTTACTTAGTGGAAAGTAATGCGCTGTTTGACGTTTATACATCGCATGGAGAAATTGAATTAGCAGAGTCTCCATTTGGTGAGGAGCCTTACTTAAAAATATGCGAAATACCTTTCGTGCCAATGTCACCACGCATATAACAAAGCGTTCATGACAGATTCCCAAAGCTCGGCATTTTCAGTTTGGGTTAGCTTTAGTGTTTAAGGTGGCAAGGTTTATGGTCAGGTGGTCGCGTTGTTCACCACTTAATGCGTTATGGCACAGGGCTAAATTCAGCTAAGGGAACTAGATGAGTGAAAAAGTGAAAGTAGCCTTGAAGTGGCTGAAAGAATTCTTGGATGCAGAAAGCATTGAGTACCAAATTGTAGGTGGACTGGCTGCAACTATTCATGGTGGCAGTCGTGAAATTGCAGATATTGATCTTTATATCCACAACTCTGACGCAAGCAAGATACTGGTTCACGTATCTCAATTTATATCTAAACCGTTAACTCGTTATACTGAATACGGTTGGGATCTAGAGTATTTTCAGTTGGTTTATCAAAATCAAAAAATTGAAATCGGTTTATCTCAAAATACAAAGATACAATCGGCTTTAGACGGTTCATGGTACCAGCTTGAAATTGATTATTCAGCGTCAGTTGAAAAAGACTATCAAGGTATTATATTGCCAGTAATCCCTGTTCGTCACTTAGTCGAGTACAAGCAAATCTTGGGTAGGGAAGTCGATCTAATTGACATACAAGAACTAACGTCGAGTTCAGCGCCATAACAAACGTTTAAGAATCAAGATAACCAAAGAGGGCGCCAATAACGGCGCCCTTTGTGTTAGTTGGAAACGCTGTAAGTGTCGTAGTCACGAAGTAAAAAGATCGCGATACAGGCTGCGAGCATTGGCCAAGAGGCGAAGAATAGTAGGTTGTTGAACGGGTCCATGTATTTTCCAAAAGAGGAAAAGGTTGAACTTGCATGAAGGACTAAAATGGCTCCGTAGGTGTACTTTTTCCACATGCCTACGACGAATGCGCCTAAAAATCCGAGCTGAGCAACACCCAGAGCCATCATCGCATTGTTCGAGATGTCCATTCCGTAAAAGCCAGACAGTACTTTTGTCGCGTGCTCAGGGACAAGGATCTTATCCAAGCCCCAGAACAAGAAGACGATAAAAATGCCGATTCTCAGCAGTAGTAGGCTAGTCGCCAGTTTGGTTTGAAGTGTCTTTTCCATGATATCCCTTGTGATGCATTCAATGATGCGATGATTTAAATGTTCATCAAAGGAGACCCATAGCCTTCGCGTTTTCTTTCGCAGTTTTTCAGTGGCTTATGTAACAGGAAGTGTCTGGTTGGTTTGTTCCTCGACGTTATCGGACTCAAAATGCTGTTGCTTGAGTAAGCTGATAGTCAGGTTTATCGGCATCGGCTTATAAAAATAGAAGCCTTGGATATAGTCGACGCCCAGTTTAGACAAGATGTTCACTTGGGATTCGTACTCAACCCCTTCGACGATCACTTGCATACCTAAGGTGCGGGACAACTGAAGCATGGACTCCAGCAAAGGGATACCAAGGCTTGATTCGTCGGATATGTTTTTCACAAACACGCGATCGATCTTGAGAATGCTAAACGGGAATTGTCTCACAAAGTCTAAGCCCGCATAGCCTGTACCAAAATCATCAATCGCAACTCTTACGCCCATGTTCGATAGCTTGGTTAGGTTGTCTCTAATTTTTACCATGTCGGCATCAGAACATTCACCATCTTCGGTTACTTCAAAAACCACCTGCTTGAGAATCTCAGGGTGTCTTTTAAAGATGCTCATCACCTTGTTAGAGAAGTTACTGTTGGACACAACGTTGCGGCTGATGTTGACGCTGATGTACTTTGATTCGAACACATCTTGATTGCTTTTCAATGTCACTAATACTTTGCGTAGCACGAAGTAGGTGAGCTCCTCAATCAACCCTAGGCTTTCAGCAAGCGGGATGAAAATAGCAGGGGAGACGTTACCTTCAATTGGGTCATTCCATCGTAATAATGACTCACAGCCGACTATCTCGTTGGTGTTTTGGTCAACGATAGGCTGCATGTGAACATGAAGGTGTTGGTTTTTTAGCGCACTTGAAAGTGAATACTCTAAGCTACGTTGGCTCTGCTTTTTATGCTTGATAGACAGAAGAATTATGGTCGTAATCCCGGCCATCAAAAAGCCAAACCATAAATAGCTCAACATGAAGTGAAGATAAAACTGATACCCAATGTATGAGGTGATGGTAAACGGGTAACTGTTTGATTGTATCCGCACCTTGGCGACTGATGAGTCGATATCAATAGGGTGGATATCTCTTTTGATTACTTCAACTTTGGCCTGTATTCCATGGCTGTTAAGGTTTTTTTCAACAAGGTCATAGAGGAAGTGTGGCGGAATCATCAGGCTCACTCCGGCATCTTCTTTGTTTGAGAAAATGAGCATGATGGACTGAACTTGAGTGATGGCCGAGTTGGAATACGACAGGGTCGTTAAATTCGGGTCGTCATTGAGTCGCTGCCTGATGGTGCTGTATAGGCGAAATGAAACGTCACCATCGGTGGTTGAACAGTAAAACTGGTTCTGTTTATTGAATACCGCTGCTTCTTTTACCCAATCGGCTTCAAAAACGTTTTGTCGAAGCTGTCTAACGATCTCGTCGCAAGACTGTTCAGGTCTCACTTCAGATAAAAAACGGTCGAATCTTGATTGGATGCCTTCTAACCTGGTTTCGACTAACCTTGATGTGTCTTCGGTTAACGTTTGGTGGTGATACGGTGTAAAAGGAATGAGCATTGCCATGGAAAATAAGAAAGAAATGGCAAAGTAAAATGAAGTCTTGGCAAAATTTTGGTACTTGATATCCATAGTTGGAGAAGCGTAACCGATTTATGTGAGCATTCGATTTAATTTATAAAGTTAACGATTACGTATCAATAGAGATAATAAATAGTGTGAATGTGCGCATGAATTATTGATAAATATAATGTGTTTTCTGTTTTTACCAGCAAAATCTGAGTGTTATCTCGTTTATTTGAGTTGGCCGATGAAGGTGTTGTTGATTGTGAAAATGCGATGAATACCTATACCTAACAAGGATTCGATTTTGAATAATGTCAGCATTACGCTTATTCAGCTTGAAGTTGAATACAAAAACAAACAAAAGCATGGATATGGAAGATGAGATGCAGCAAATCACCGCTCTGTTAAACCGTTAGAATGAAGGCTAGCGCGGTATAAGATCGAAAAACGCAAGGTTATTACGCCTTGCGTTTTAGTTTGGGAAAGAAGCGTGCTTAAGCTTGATCGTTCATTGGATTATGATGCTCGACTGAATGGGCGTTTTTCATACGTTGAGCTTGATGGATATTGACCATAAGGCGATTGAGCAGTTTTTGGAGTAACTCAATATCAGGCAGTTGTTGATTTTTTGCCTGTACCTCTAGCTCCAATGCCTGTTTAGATAGCATGTTAAGGCCTAAGTTTAGCGACATGCCTTTAATGGAGTGCAGGGTGCGGCAAAGTGGCTCTAACTCCTTCGCTAAATAGTATTCGATGACGCGGTCAACCGACTGTTCGAACTCAATAATGGTTGAGTCAATGAGTAAGCTGAACCCTTCCGTATCGTCTTTCAGTATTTGTATCACTTCTGAATGGCTGATCTCTTCTTCCGTTAACCTTAATGTTTCAATAGGCTTACGATGAAGCTCGACAATATTTTCATTCTCACCCGAACCTTTGGTTGCTGTTTGTTTTGGTAATCGACTTGAGAACTGTTGTAGGGCGTCGAAAAAACTCTCTTGCTGTAGAGGTTTAGTCAGAATATGGTCGACACCTGCCTGAATAAAGTTGTCATGAGCCTCGCGGAATACATCGGCCGTGTAAGCGAAGATCAAGGTATCGAGTTTCAGTTTTTCGCGGATGTACTTAGTTGTCTCGACCCCGTTCATTTCAGGCATATGATTGTCCATCAAGATAAGGTCATATTGAGTGGTTTTGAGACGTTCAATCGCCAATTTTCCGTTCTCCGCATGATCGACTCTATGGCCAAGTTTTTCACAGAAGCCTTGTGCAACAATTGCATTAATACGGTTATCTTCCACCAAAAGGATGTTTAAAGAGTCACAACTGAGAGTTTCTACATCAACTACATGGATAGCGATGTCCTTAGCTTTGCTTTCTTGCCATGTCATAGGTAGAGATACTTGGAATTTTGTGCCAAGCCCGACAGCACTGGTTAATGTGATATCCCCATTCATGAGTTTGACTAAGTTCTTGACGATTGCGAGGCCAAGCCCTGTTCCGCCAAACTTTCTTGTTGTCGAAGTGTCTGCTTGTTCGAACGAATTGAATACTTGCTCGTGCTTATCTTTAGGAATGCCAACTCCGGTGTCTGTTACGGTGAGAATCAGCTGGTTGTTGGGGCGGTTGAGGTCAGCTTGTATGGAGACATGACCTTCTTTGGTGAACTTGGTCGCATTGCCGCCTAAGTTGAACATGATTTGGCGTAGCCTTGCACAGTCACCGACGAGTTGGATGTTTTTTGGTATGTTATTTTCGATCAACAAGCGAATGCCTTTTTCATCGGCTAAGGGTTTTAGTGCGCTGCATACAGGTTGCATGACTTGAACAAAATTAAAAGGTGCCACGTCAAGTTCAAGCTTGTTTTCTTCGACTTTTGAGAAGTCCAGAATGTCGTTGAGTATCGTCATTAAGTGGTGACCAGAATCGAGAATGATGTTGATGTTCTCTTTTGTCTCTGGTTCTTGGGTCTGGCTTGCAATGATCTGAGATATACCAAGAACGCCGTTCATTGGTGTTCTGATCTCGTGGCTCATGGTAGACAGAAAATCGCCCTTAGCTTTTACTGCGGCTTCTGCTTTGGTTCGTTCAGCGATTAGCTCCTGGTTTTTCGCTCGCATTTCATTGTCGTTTTTTACCAGGTTTGTTGCCATTGTTTGAAAGCTATGACTAAGGTGAGCAACTTCGTCTTGAGCGTTAATGTTTGAGCTAAGTTTGAGGGTCGATGCCCCTTCTTTTAAATGGCCGGCAGCAACTTTGTTTGCGGCTGCGAGTAATATGTCTATTCTTCGTTTAATGCGGTTTGATGACCACGCCGCCACAAGCAATGAGATAAATGCTGAAAACAGGGTACCGACAACCAGTACGTAAGTGGTTTGGTTGGCGGAGTTAACGGATTTATCGACTCTGACTCTGATCAGTTGTTGTTCAATATCGATAAATTGAGCGATCTCTTTACGGATTTTATCGATCAGTTGTTTTCCGGTCTGTTGTTGAGTGAGGTTGACGACACTTTGCATGTCCGCTTCGCCTTTATTGACGAGGTTGCGTTGCATGCTCTCTTTTTCACCCGACTCCTTTAGCCATGTCTTATGAATATCATCGATTCTTTTGAGGCGTTCTACTTGAGGAGGGTTGTCACTTACTTGAGTTAATAGGCTTTGCATTTTTTGACGCCAAACATCCAGTGCTAGATGATAGGGCTCTAAAAATACGGAATCGCCAGTGATTAGGTAGCCACGTTGTCCGGTTTCCATATCCACAACTAGGTTGAGTAGTTCCTGAGCTCGGGCTATGGCTTTGTGAGTGTGAACAACCCAATGGTTATCTTTCACAATAGATTGAGTGTTTTCATACACAGAGAAAGAGACGATGACCATCAAAGTTATGGGAATTAAAAAACTCACCAATAGCTTTTTTTGTAGGGATATATTGTCAAACCAACCCACGATCATACAACTACGCTCTCCATGCCTATGCTGTTTATTATTAGTGTAGATGATAATTAGTCATTACGTGTGTAAGTAGTTGCTAAGCGCGTGAATGCGTATTTTTGCGAGTGAGTGCAGTTAAAAAGAGGCGTTCAATGTTCTTAAATGCGAAATTTTTGTTCTGAAAGCATAAGTGTAAAGGGCTGATATCTTGAGAACAAAAAAGCTAACTGGTTCAGCTAGCTTCTGTGTGGAAATGTTTATTGCCGCTAAATCGCTTTCACGCTGCTTCGTTCGACAAGAGTAGGTTCAAGTTCAACGACTTGCGGATAAGCATCTGGAGTTTGTAATCTGCTCAAAAGCGTATCCACTGCTGCTTTACCTAAGCGGTGTTTTGGCTGGTGGACAGTGCTTAATGCGGGTGTCATGTACTTCGACAGATGGATGTCATCGTAGCCAATGATAGATAGGTCATTCGGAATCGAGGTGCCATCTTGCGCAGCTGCGTGAATCACGCCCATTGCCATCATATCGTTACTGACGAATAAGGCAGACGGCATTTCGCCTCGAGTTTTCAGAGCCTGATAAGAGTCAAATCCACCGTCACATTCAAAGTTGGATTCAACAATCCACTTAGGGTTGATCTCTAAATTCGCTTCTTCCATTGCTTGCTTGAAGCCTTGATAACGAGACGAAGCTTGATTGCGATGCAGAGGGCCGGTGATACAACCAATCTGAGAGTGACCGTTGTCTATCAAATGCTTGGTCGCCATGTAGCCACCTTGATGCGAGTTGTCTTGGATCTTATCACTCGCAAACAACATAGGGCCCCAATCCATTGCCACAACAGGCAGTTCTGGGTAGCGCTCGAATACATCGATATGTTCGCCTTCAAGGGTAGAGCACATCAGCATTAAGCCATCGACACGCTTTTGTAGCAAAGTATCGATAGAGGACTTCATGCGTTCGCTATCACCTTCGGTGTTACATAAGATAAGGTTATAGCCTTTCTCATAGCAACGACGTTCCACACCTTTTACGACTTCACCAAAGAATGGGTTGGTGGATGTGGTCACTAGCATTCCCAAGGTTTTGGTTTGTTTCATTTTCAAGCTACGAGCCAGTGCAGAAGGCGCGTAGTTGAGTTCTTTAGCCGCACTGTTAACACGCTCAGCTATCTCTTCACTGACAAAACGTGACTTGTTGATCACATGGCTAACGGTTGAAGTTGAAACCTTTGCGAGCCGTGCGACGTCTTTCATTGTTGCCATAAAAAATCCTTGTGGGAGTAACTTGCCACGTTGCGCGATATTCTGCCTGAAAACAGGGGCTTATGCTTGTTATTTGTTGTTAGCGAATTTGAAGGGCAAAATCCGTTAACCACGGTTTAGCTCAGGAGTTAAGCCTTCAAATAGGTATCAAGCTAAACAGGCAGTTGCTCTGCCAAAAACGCATCGGTTTCAGAACGACTTGGAATAGAGGTTTGTGCGCCAAAGCGAGTCACTGAAATTGCAGCCGCAGCGTGAGCAAACTTAATTGCGCGCTCTAATGGCATGTCTTCAAGCAGGCCTGTCACTAATGCGCCGTTGAAGGTATCACCCGCAGCGGTTGTGTCTGTCGCTTTAACTTGGAAGCCAGCGATTAACTCTCCCTCCCCATTTTTACTCACCCAAACACCTTTAGCGCCAAGTGTGATCATCACAGTCTCGATGCCTTTCGCATGCAGAGCCAAAGCTGCCTGATGAGCGGATTCGTTGTCCGTCACGGTAATGCCCGTCAGCACTTCTGCTTCGGTTTCGTTTGGTGTAATCACATCAACACAAGCAAGCAGTGAATCCGATAATGGGCGAGCAGGAGCCGGGTTAAGAATCACTTGCGTGCCACTCTCTTTGGCCACTTTTGCAGCGTACTCAATGCCTTCAATCGGAGTTTCAAGCTGAGTCAGCAGGTATTTAGCACCGCGAATCTTATCGAGGTGCGGTTCGATTTGGTCGCAAGTCAGCTTGTTGTTGGCTTCAGCAGAAAGGCAAATACTGTTTTCACCTGTTGCGGATACTTGGATCATCGCAATGCCTGTCGGCGTGTTGTCTGCAACGATAACACCGTCGATGTTGATGCCGTCTTTGGCGAAGTCTTGACGAATGTTGATGCCAAATGGGTCGTCACCGACACAGGCGATAAAGCCGATATCTGCGTTTAGTCGCGCAGCAGCCACCGCTTGGTTTGCGCCTTTGCCGCCAGGGATGACCTGATAGTTACCGCCAATCAAGGTTTCACCCGGACGAGGGAACGAAGGAACTTGCAGTACGTGATCAGCGTTAACGCTACCTAAAACAATCAGTTGAGTCATGATACGAGCCTTATGATATATCGTATTTGAAAATGCATGGGTCTTTCACATTACGTTAATTCACATTACGTAAATCGCTCGCCTTGTTAGACGGCTTATGAGAAACAGCGATGCACTGTCGGTTTTTTGTTTTTTTCTTGAGTCAGTGAGCTAATGAGCTAGTGAGTTAAGCAAAGCAGGGGATAGGGGACCCCTGCTTTATATCGTGTTACCTAGTAACGATTACTTAGCAACAATTTTTAGAGGTACTGGTACGTACTCGTCTACTGTTTCGCCTTTCAGTACTTTGTCTGCCATTTCGATACCTAGAGAACCGATTAGGTCTGGCTGTTGTGCAACCGTTGCGCCTAGTAGGCCACGATTAACAGCAGCAATACCATCATCAGTGCCATCAAAGCCAACGATCATTACGTCTTTACCTGAAGCTTGAACTGCGCGAAGTGCACCCAGTGCCATTTCATCGTTCTGAGCGAATACTGCTTGTACGTCTGGGTTAGCTGCAAGCAAGTTTTCCATTACGTTCAGACCTTTAGTACGGTCGAAATCAGCTGGTTGGCTTGCAAGAAGTTCAAGGTCGCTGCCGTTTACTGCGTTCATGAAGCCTTCACCACGTTCACGAGCTGCTGAAGTACCTGCGATACCTTCCAGTTGGATTACTTTCGCTTTTTCGCCCACTTTTTCCATGATGTAGTGACCCGCCATTTCACCGCCGATTACGTTATCAGAAGCAATGTGGCTCACTACGTCACCACGGCTTGCACCACGGTCTAGTGTTAATACTGGGATGTCTGAGCGGTTAGCAATACGAATAGCGTTAGACACAGCGTCTGAATCCGTTGGGTTAATCAGGATTGCTTTAACACCACGAATGGTTAGATCTTCAATGTTCGAAAGCTCTTTGCTTGGGTCGTTTTGAGAATCAAGAACGATAAGCTTGTAGCCTAGCTCTTCAGCTTTCGCTTCTGCGCCATCTTTCATGGTTACGAAGAATGGGTTGTTCAATGTAGACAGAACGATTGCCATTGTATCTTGCGCCTGTGCAGACACAGATACCGTTGTAGAAAGAAGAGCAGCAGAAATAAGAGTCGCTAATTTTTTCATGGTGTAAGTCCTTTGTGTAGGGTGAGCTAGGAGGTGAGTCCTAGCTCGTAGTTACATTATTTATAGATTCTAATATTTAAAGGTAAAACAGGGTGTTACTTGTATTAACCTAGTGTGTGAATAGGTTTTATTTGTTTTTGTTGTCGACCAATACCGCCAGAAGAATAACCACTGCTTTTGCAATCATCTGGTAGTAAGAAGATACGTCTAATAGGTTTAGGGCGTTGTTTAGGAAGCCGATAATCAGAGCACCAATCAATGTGCCCATGATGCGACCACGACCGCCGGCTAAGCTTGTGCCGCCAAGAACTACGGCTGCGATGGCGTCTAATTCATAACCCATACCTGCGGTAGGTTGAGCTGATGACAAGCGAGATGCCACGATGATGCCTGCCACTGCTGCTAGCAGACCACAGATTGCGTAAACGCCGATTTTCACTTTGTCTACGTCGATGCCTGATAGGCGAGTTGCTGATTCGTTGCCACCCAGTGCGTAAACATAGCGACCAAAGCGTGTGTGGTTAAGTAGGTACCATACCGCTGCGAATACCACGACCATGATCCATACTGGAACTGGGATACCCATTGCGTAGCCTGTACCGAACCAAGCGAATGCGTCTGCTGTGTCTGTGAAGCCAGTTGAGATAGGACGACCATCTGTGTAAACCATGGTTACGCCGCGCAATAGAGTCATGGTTACAAGCGTTGCGATGAAGGCTTGAACCTTACCTTTGGCGATAATCACACCACTGATAGCACCTAATGCTGCACCTGCTACAAGAGCGGTTGGCACTGCGATCATCACAGGGATCTCTAGACCAATCATGCTGGCAGCGAACGCGCCACAAAGTGCAAGTACAGAACCGACACTCAAGTCGATACCCGCGGTTAAGATAACCAGCGTCATACCCACAGCGATAATTGCGTTAACCGAAGTTTGGCGCAGAATGTTCAGGATGTTGTCGACCGTAAAGAAGTTTGGGTTTAAGAAAGAAACGACAACAATCAGGAAGATCAAAGCAATCAATGACTTTTGATCAATCAGCCACTCTTTGCTGATTAACGGTTTCTTCTTTGGCGCTTCAGTTTCAGTTGTTTTGCTCATGGTTTTAGTACTCATGCTGCGTCCTCGTTGATCTTTTTACCGACCGCACACGCCAGTAATAATTCTTGGTTTGCTTCTTTAGCATCAAATTCACCGCTTACACGGCCTTCATGCATCACCATGATGCGGTCACTCATTCCTAACACTTCTGGCATTTCAGATGAGACCAAAATAATGCTCATGCCGTCAGCTTTGAATTTATTAATGAGTTGGTAAATCTCTTTCTTAGCACCGACATCGACACCACGAGTGGGTTCATCGAGAATCAGTACTTTTGGCTTGGTCATCAAGCCTTTAGCGATAGCCACTTTCTGTTGGTTACCACCAGAAAGGTTGCCAATGATTTGCTCGCGAGTAGGGGTTTTGATGTTGAACAGTTTGATGAAGTCATCAACCGCCATCACTTCATCTTTATGTTGGATTTGACCTTTGTTAGTCAGTAGGTCAAGTGAACATAAAGACATGTTTTCTTTTACTGAAAGCCCTAGAACCAAGCCATCGCCTTTACGGTCTTCAGAGATGTATGCAATGCCATTGGCAAGGCCATCTTTTGGACTAACAGGGTTAATGGTTTTGTTTTCTAAGTTGATGACACCGCGTTCACTCGGAAGGGCACCGTAAATCACTTTCATCAGTTCGGTACGACCTGCGCCCATCAAGCCAGATACACCCAGGATTTCGCCGCGCTTTAGGGTAAAGCTCACGTCATGAACGCCAGAACCCGTCAGGCCGATCACTTCAAGGCAGGTTTCACCGTGGCTTTGTCCGATACGTGGATATTGTTCGTCTAGCTTACGGCCAACCATCATCTCAATTAGGCCGTCTTCGTCGGTGTCTTTTACTTCACACTGACCGATGAACTTACCGTCACGAAGTACCGTGATGTCGTCACAAATCTCGAAGATCTCTTTCAAGCGGTGAGAGATGTAAACAATGCCGCAGCCTTCAGAACGCAGCTCGTTGATCACCTTAAATAGCGACTCAGTTTCAGTATCGGTTAGTGCGTCCGTTGGCTCATCCATGATGATGACCTTAGATTCAAACGATAGGGCTTTCGCGATCTCTACCATTTGTTGCTCACCAAGGCTTAACTGACCTAAAAGTGTTTTTGAGCTGTGTTTTACATTAAGACGTTTAAGTAGCTTGTCCGCTTCTTGGTACATTTCGTTCCACAAGATGCGACCCATAGTCCCGGTGATTTCACGACCCAAGAAGATGTTCTCGGCGATGGTTAGCTCTGGAATTAGGTTCAATTCTTGGTGAATGATACTAATGCCAGCTTGTTGTGAATCACGCGGCCCTTTGAATGCAGCAGGCTTACCTTGGTAGGCGATAGTACCGCCATCCAAGTGATAAATACCTGTCAGCACTTTCATGAGGGTTGATTTACCTGCACCGTTCTCACCCATTAACGCCATTACGCGTCCTGGGTAAACGTTGAGGCTTGCCTTATCCAGTGCTTTCACACCAGGGAAGGCTTTCTCAATTGAGCTAAGTTCTAAAATGGCTTGAGTCATGTCGGTTCCTTTACTCGGGGCCAGTTGTATTTGGTTGTTCTGTATATGTATTGTGTCTGTTCAGCAATGACGCTGGACTGTCGTTGCGTTTCGCTTGAGCTAAAACGTTACGCCAGCTTGGAAAATAACATTCGCGTAAGGTGTGCATTCACCAGTGCGGATAACCGCGCGGCTTTCATGCGTGCGCTCTTTGAATTCTTCATGAGTGATGTAAGTAATCGTAAGCGGTTTGCCGCAACGCGCTTCTTCAGTTTTTATTAAATCAATCAGCGCAGCGTGGTGTTCTGGGCTTACTTTCGCAAACTCTTCTGCAATCACAACGCCTTCAATTTGAGATTCATCCAGCATGGTTTTTACCGTTTGCTGAAAGCTCGGAACACCATGAGTTAAGGCAAGATCAATGCGAGTTACGTGATCTGGAATCGGCAAGCCCGCGTCACAAATCGTGATTTCATCTGTGTGGCCAAGAGTCGCCACTAAGTAAGAGAGTTCAGAATTAATTAGAGTACTTTTTTTCATATCACGACCTATCGAAAAATAACGCTTAATGGGTTGAGAACAACTCAAGAAAAGCCATCGAAACGTTTCGATAGTGATAATAGTGTTTGATTTATCATTTGCACGTTTGATTGTTTTAGAGTGTGATAACGATCATCGAAACGTTTCGATGGGGTGTTTTTTGGTGATCTTAGTCACCTCCATTGATTGCATAAATCCTTTTATGTGGGTTCAATCGATAGCGCATATCCAAACTTACTAATGGTAATAATCTGGACGTTTTGTGCTCTTAATCGCGCGAAGACATTGCGTAGGTTATAGACGACGTTTGCAAGAACATGTGGTGAAGAGAGTTGCCCATCCCAACACACATCAACAATATGCTCTCTTGAAATCGGTCTTCCCACATTCTCCAATAACAAGCAGAGCACTGCTAATAGGTGAGGGCGCAAGGTGATTTTGTTTCCCTGCTGATTAGTAATGGTTCGAGAGTCGGTATCAATGATTAAGCCGTTGAGGTCTATGGTGTGGGTCATCGTGTTTTATGTTCGTCTTATTCTGAATTGTGGAGATTGAGCAAAACTGGCCTGCTTTTGGATCAGGTAACTATTTAAGTGTACTAATGGTTAAAGCGCGCAGATTATGCAAAATCACACCACGCTTGAAAGTAAGCCTGCGTAAGCTCATGAGAATAAAATCTAAAAATGGGATGGTTTGAAAAATAGAAGGAAGGTTATTCTGAACAAATGACAGTTTTTTATTTCTAGTTTATTCAGTGGTTTATTAGGTTTTTACTGATTATGTTGGCTGAAGTTACAAAGTGATTATATTTCTATTTATTTTTTTGTTTTCTGTGAGATTAACCTGCTTGCGAATTCGACGGGGTGTCGGATAACTCTAACAAGATTGTGCAGCACAGGAAGGTGTAACAATCTTGATTGCAATAAGTAAGGTCAAGCAGTAATGAACAACAAATTTATTCTAAGCATCGCGATGATGTCAGCAGTGGCAGCAAGTAATTTAATGGCAGCAGACAGTGGCTTCTACCTAGGCGGCGCGATCGGTACATCTGGTATTGATGATGGCGGGCTAACTGACACGATCAATGAGCCTATTACTTTTAAAGCCGAAGACAATACTTACCGATTAATTGCTGGTTACAAATTTAACCGCATTGTTTCGCTTGAAGCTCAATATACAGATTTTGGTGATGTAGCCCTAAAAACGAAATCTGGTAATAAGGTTTTCACTTGGACACCTCAAATCTTTTCGGTAACGGCAAACCTTGGTTACACGTTTGATAATGGCGTTCGTCCATTTGGCACGATCGGTCTATCGACTATTGATCTAGACATGAAGTTTGCTGATGGTTCTCGCCCTTCAGGAGATGGTTTTGATGATCCGGGAGATGGCATCCGTATGGGTGTTGGTGTTGAATATACGCCACCTACAATGTCTTCGTTGAGCTTTCGCCTAGCATACGAAGCCGATGCTTTTGATATCGAAGATTACGAAAACGGACACAAGACAGAAGATACTGTTGTTCTGGATTCTTTCTACTTAGGCGCAATGTACACATTCTAAGTTTCACACTTTGCTAAACGGTAAATCGGTTTCTAAATGGGGCGTCGGTTGGCTCAACCCGTTTGGCTAAAGTGGAAGGCCGCAGTTTTTGACTGCGGCTTTTTTATGTTCAACTCTAGGCTTCACGAATATGAGCGGTGACAGACACGATGGCATGGTCCGTACTGAATTGGTCGTGTTCAAAGCTTGGATTGATGAGGTGATGGTCTAACACTGTGTAGCTAGAGATCTCCATCAAACTAGACGAGTTCTGACAATCAAACTCGTTCGACATCAAAATGTAGTCCAGTACAGACCCAGAAGCGCCGTAGTAATGGGTTGGCTTACGTTGCTCAAGCAAGTCTTCTTCATGCAGTTGATGATAGAGATCCCAACTGTCTCTTAATCGGAAATGCGATAACCAATGTCTGCTCGTTTCATCTCGATTCAATGAATAACTGAGTAGCCCTTTGAACTCATCGTTGAATAGGGGCTTGTTAAAATCGCCTATCAACACAACTGGTTGATTGGTTTGGTAGCGTTGATTGTTGATGTATTGATGCAGCATTTGAGCTTCTAGGCCACGTTGAACACTCGATAGCCAAGAGCCTAGTTGTTCCTGATGAAGCTTAACCAAGGTGTCGCTTTGCGGCTTTTGATCTGTTGAGCTGTCACTGGATTCTTGCGGTTCGGTTGGGCGTTGAGATTTGAAGTGCACAACATAACAGTCGGTCGAACCTAAATGGGGTAACGTAATCGTCGCGTGAACAGGTGTTCGGTTGAATGAGAATTTGTCGCCAAGGTTGAAGGCTGAAAGTAGCTCTAAATCCGGTGTCACAGGCTGCACATTTTCAATCGGGCAACGCGATGCGATACCAACGACAGGAGAGGTGTACAGGTAATCATCTTCAACATGTGCGCTATCGACCACCGCAAAGTATGGATACCCCAGTTCCTTCATTAATTGCTCTAAAGATTCAGGGCTAAAGATCTCTTGAAAGCCAATCACATCGCAATCGGATGAGCGAATCGCTTCAGCTATCCAGCCTTGCTTCTTTTGCCATTCCTCGAAGCTGTAGATGTTCTCAAAATCATAATAAGCATTCGGTGGTTCGAGGTAGTTCAAAAGGTTGAACGTTGAGAATGTTATTTGGTTTGGTTTGTTCAAAGTGTCATTCCATTTAGACCTAGGCTGCAAGGATACTCTAGTGAAAGTATAGTTTGTTGATTATTTAGAACCTAAATTTCACTTTTGAAGTGAATCAAAGCAATCAAAGCAATCAAAGCAATCAAAGCGAACTGCATCTAGTAACTTTGAGCTGTGACGAGTTAATTGTAAATAAACCGTCAGAGATGGAGTGCTGATGGTTTTATTAGTTATTACATGATGTTAGATTTGAACCTATACTTGTTTTAACGGTGTGCATTCAAAGCCGGTTAATCAAGTTGAATATAGAATTCATAACATTTGAAGGGAGAGTCAAATGGGAACAGATTTCCGAAGCAAAGCCTCGCAGCGCACTCAATTTTTCAGGTCTAATTTGAAGTCATGTGCAGTCATGCTGCCGCTAATTGCTCTATACCCCTCTGTTACACAAGCCTCTGATACCGAATCAACTCCCGCTGTCACCGTTATTGAAACCACTCAACTGGTCGGTTTTGGTGAAGCGAAATATCCTGTCGATTTCACTCATTTCGATTACGTTAATCCTGATGCGCCAAAGCAAGGCAAGGTGACCTATGGCAGCATAGGTACTTACGATAGCTTTAATCGATTCGGTTCCCGCGGCGTTGCGGCAAGTTACACGGGTGAGATTTACGATACCTTGATGTTTTCTCCGAGTGACGAGATTGATGCTTACTATCCATTAATCGCTTCCAAAATTCGCTACGCAAGTGACTTCTCTTGGATGGAAATCGACATCAACCCAGATGCTAAATTCCAAGATGGAAAACCAATCACGGCTCATGATGTGGCCTTCACCTTTGATAAGTTTTCAAAAGAAGGTGTGCCTCAATATCGCGTGTATTACAAAGAAATTGAATCAGTAACGGCTGTTTCTGATTCGGTTGTTCGTATTGAGATGAACAAGCCAAACCGCGAGAAACTGTTTAGTTTTGCACAAAGTACTCGTGTATTACCAAAACATTTCTGGAAAGAAAGAAAATTGTCGGAGCCGTTGAGTGAGCCGCCGGTAGGAAGTGGTCCTTATAAGATCATCAGCTATAAATCGGGCCAAAGCGTGACTTACGGTTTAGATGAAAATTACTGGGCAGCCGACCTGCCTGTTAACGTCGGTCGTAATAACTTCAAGGAAGTGCAATACGACTACTATCGTGACGACACGGTAATGCTAGAAGCCTTCAAAGCAGGGGAGTTCGATCTTCGAACCGAGAACTCGGCTAAGTTCTGGGCCAACTCTTATACGGGCGCGAACTTCGATAAAGGCTACATCATTAAAGAAGAGATCAACCATGAGAAGCCTGAAACGACTCAAGGTTTTGTCTTCAATATTCAATCTCCAGTGTTCTCTGATCCTAAAGTTCGTGAAGCGTTAACCTACGCGATGGACTTTGAATGGATGAACAAGAACATGTTCTACGGTCAGTACAAGCGCACTCGTAGTTACTTCCAGAACACCGACTATGAAGCGAAAGGTTTACCAAGCGAAGCTGAAGTAGAATTGCTGTCTCAGTACAAAGATCAGATTCCACCGCGAGTGTTTACCGAAGAGTTCCAACCATCAGTCACCGATGGCAGTGGCCGTATTCGTAGCCAGATGCGTACTGCTTTCAAGCTTTTAAAAGAAGCAGGGTGGGTACTGAAAGATAAAGTGATGACCAACGAAAAGACAGGCAAGCCGATGTCGTTTGAGTTGTTGATTTACAGCCCAACCACGGAACGTATCGCAACGCCTGTTCAAAAGAACCTCAAGCGAATGGGTATCGAGATGAAGATCCGTACCATCGATACCACTCAGTACATCAAGCGCTTGCGTGATCGTGATTTCGACATGGTGTCGTCTTCATTTTCCGCAAACCCTTATCCTAGCCCGAACTTAATGATTGTTTGGAACTCTAACTACATTGATTCTACTTACAATACTGCAGGTGTGATGGATCCGGTGGTTGATGCGTTAACAGAAGAAATTGCGCGTAACCAACAGCATCCTGAAAAACTTCTTACACTAGGTCGTTCACTAGACCGAGTATTGCAGTGGAATTTCTACAACATCCCTCAATGGCACGTCGGTGAATATCGCGTAGCAATGTGGGACAAGTTTGAGCGTCCAGATGTATTACCTAAATACGATTTAGGCATTGATACATGGTGGATTTCAGAAGAGAAGGCGGCTTTGCTTCCTGAAAAACGTCGCTAGGAGTTAGTTAGCATGGCCGCGTATATATTTCGGCGTTTACTGTTGGTGATCCCCACGCTGTGGGCGATCATCACTATCAACTTTTTCATTATTCAGATTGCGCCCGGAGGCCCGGTAGAGCAAGCCGTTGCCCAATTAGAAGGGCACAACTCTGGCATCATGGAGCGTTTTTCTGGTGGTGGACAAGAAGTTGATTTAAGCGAAAGTGATCAAGCATCTGCCAGTGGCTATAAAGGCTCACGCGGGCTTGATCCGGAAGTAGTTGAAGAGATCAAAAAACAGTTTGGTTTTGATAAGCCGATTCACGTTCGCTATTTTGATATGTTGAAAAATTACGCGACCTTTAACTTTGGTGAAAGCCTGTTTAAGGGCGGCAACGTGATTGATTTAATCATCGAGCGCTTGCCTGTCTCCATTTCCTTAGGGTTGTGGAGTACGTTAATCATCTATGTGATTTCGATACCCCTAGGCATTATGAAGGCGATACATCACGGTTCTCGCTTTGATATTTGGTCGAGCGCGGTGGTGATTGTCGGCTATGCGGTACCGGGCTTCTTGTTTGCGATTATTCTGATTATCTTGTTTGCAAGCGGTAACTATTTCAGTTGGTTCCCATTGCGCGGGTTAGTCTCGAGTAACTTCGACCAGCTTAACTGGTATCAGCAGATTGGCGACTACTTCTGGCACTTAGCCTTACCTATTTTCGCTATGGTCATCGGCGGCTTTGCAACGCTCAGCATGCTGACCAAAAACTCCTTCCTTGATGAAATTAACAAGCAATATGTGGTTACTGCACGAGCGAAAGGTTTGGACGAGAGCAGTATTCTCTACAAGCACGTTTTCCGTAACGCCATGCTGATCATTATTGCCGGTTTCCCAAGCGCATTTATTAGTATTTTCTTCACGGGTTCGATGTTGATTGAAGTGATGTTTTCACTCGAAGGCATTGGTCTGCTTGGCTTTGAATCGACCATTCAACGCGACTATCCCGTGGTGTTCAGCTCTCTCTATATCATGACTTTGCTTGGTTTGGTGCTGAGCATTATCTCCGACCTAACGTATACCTGGGTTGATCCTCGAATTGATTTTGAAGCGCGTTAATGGCGAACGAATAACAAGGTATTGATAATAAATGTTTAACAACCCTTTAGCAGAAGCTCGTTGGTTACGTTTTAAAGCAAACAAACGTGGTTTTATCTCCCTTTGGATATTTACCATCTTGTTTGGCTTTAGCCTGTTCGCTGAGATCATTGCCAACGATAAGCCACTCTTGGTGTCTTATGATAATCAGTGGTTTGTACCTGTCATTAATGAGTATGCCGAAACAGAATTTGGTGGCGAGTTTGAAACCGAAGCCGACTACAAAGACCCATATGTTATCGAACTCATTGAAGACAGCGGATACATTGTGTGGTCAATCATTCCGTTTAGCTACGACACGATAAACTTCGATATTTCAGGCGCGGTGCCATCGGAGCCCGATTCAGTGAACTGGTTAGGAACCGATGACAAAGGGCGAGATGTATTGGCTCGCATCATTTATGGATTCCGTATTTCCGTTCTATTTGGTTTTATTCTGACGATTGTATCTAGCGTGGTCGGCGTCGTAGTCGGTGCTACACAAGGTTACTACGGTGGTTGGGTGGACTTGTTCGGGCAGCGCTTCATTGAAGTCTGGTCTGGCATGCCGACTCTATTCTTGCTGATTATCCTTTCCAGTTTTATCGAACCTAACTTCTGGTGGTTACTCGGAATTATGGTTCTGTTCAGTTGGATGAGTTTAGTGGGTATTGTTCGAGCCGAGTTCTTACGTTGTCGAAACTTTGATTATGTAAGAGCCGCGCAAGCCATGGGTGTTGATGACAAACGCATTATGCTTCGTCACATGTTACCTAACGCGATGGTTGCCTCGTTAACCATGATGCCGTTCATTCTTTCTGGATCGGTCACCACGTTAACTTCGTTAGATTTCTTAGGCTTTGGTCTTCCTGCGGGCTCGCCTTCTTTGGGTGAGCTTTTGGCACAGGGTAAAGCTAACTTACAAGCGCCTTGGCTTGGCATCTCTGCTTTCGTTGTACTTTCACTGATGCTTACGTTACTTGTCTTCGTTGGTGAAGCAGTACGTGATGCTTTCGACCCACATCAACAGAAGTAAGGATAGGTTATGACTTCAAATAAAACGCCTGCTTCTCCAGTTCTAACCATCGACAAATTGTCGGTAGGGTTTGGACGTAAAGATTCGATAGAACAAGTGACTCACGATGTCTCGTTGGAGATATTCAAAGGTGAGACACTGGCGCTGGTGGGAGAGAGTGGTTCAGGCAAATCGGTTACCGCTAATTCAGTATTGAAACTGCTGCCTAAAGGCTCATCTCATTACTTAAACGGTAAGATCAATTTCTCTGGCACCGATATTCTGAGCTGTTCTGAAAGACAACTGCGTGGGATTCGTGGCGGGCGTATTGGCATGATATTCCAAGAGCCGATGGTGTCGCTTAATCCGCTTCATCGAGTCGGAAAACAGCTGGTTGAAACCCTCGCGATTCACCGCGGAATGCGAACCAACAAAGCGCAAGCCTTGGCGATAGAGTGGCTATCAAAGGTGGGTATTCGCTACCCCGAGCAAAAGATTTCAGCGTATCCACATGAATTATCTGGCGGCGAACGTCAGCGTGTGATGATAGCGATGGCACTTATCAATGAACCAGAGCTACTTATTGCTGATGAGCCGACTACGGCGTTGGATGTATCGGTACAAGCGCAGATTCTTGATCTTCTAAAAGATTTGCAACAAGAGCTGGGTATGGCGATGCTCTTTATCACCCATGACTTGAGTATCGTTCGTAAAATTGCCGACAGGGTCGCAGTAATGAAAGACGGTCGTCTTGTGGAAAGCAACGACTGCAAAACGCTGTTTAACGCGCCTGCTCACCCTTACACTCAAAAGCTCATCAACTCCGATCCAAAAGGTTTGCCTGTTCCCGTATCACCAGAAAGCAAACCTCTGCTTGATGTGAACCAACTGCGTGTTTGGTTCCCGATTACTGGCGGTCTGTTCAAGCGAACCATTTCGCACGTTAAAGCCGTTACCGATATGGAGTTTACCTTGAAAAAGGGGCACTCAATCGGTCTAGTAGGTGAGAGTGGTTCAGGTAAATCGACAACTGGAATGGCGATATTAAAGCTGGTGGATAGCGAAGGGTCAATTACCTACGCGAATGAACAGCTTCAAGGTTTAGACCGCCAACAGATGCTGCCGTTTCGAAGCCGTATGCAAGTTGTCTTTCAAGACCCATTCTCTGCACTAAACCCAAGAATGTCAGTCGCTCAGGTGATTGGTGAGGGCTTGCTAGTGCATCAACAATTGGATGAGCATGAACTCGACCAACGCATCTGTGAAGTAATGAAAGAGGTCGACCTCGATCCTGAGACTCGCCATCGTTATCCGAATGAATTCTCGGGCGGGCAAAGGCAACGTATTGCTATTGCTCGTGCTTTGATTCTTAAGCCAGAGTTTATCTTGTTAGATGAACCTACGTCCTCACTAGACAGAACCGTTCAAGCTCAAGTACTGGATTTGCTGAAGTCACTCCAAGAAAAGTACGGTCTGACCTATCTGTTTATTAGCCATGATTTGAATGTCGTGAAATCCCTATGTCATTACACTATCGTGATGAAAGCAGGTGAGGTGGTTGAGAAGGGGGATACTGAGACTTTGTTTGGCAATCCCCAACATGAATACACCAAGCAACTTGTGAGCCTTTCCAATGTTGGTGGGACGTTATAACGAAGGTGTCAGCACTAAAACAAATAATGACCTGATCAATTCAACATGGTCATTTTGTTGTTTTAAGATTACACTGCGCCCAATATTCCAGAAGTACATATTTAGGTAGAGGTCACCATGGACCAAGAACATTACGAAGACGCTGACTACGAAGGCCAAGAGCTTGGCGAAGAAGGCGAAGAGATTGAGATTGAAGCAATTGGTATTGATGTATCGTCTCAGCCAATCGAACTCTACAAAGTGTTTAAAATTGCTAACCTAGTGAGTGGTGGCGGTGAAGCTAAGCACATCATTTCTGAAGGTTATGTTGCGGTAAATGGTGAATTAGAAACTCGTAAACGTCGTAAAATGTACGATGGCGACTTCTTTGAATTCAACCAAGAGTACTATGTAGTGGTGTGTGATCAACCAGTACAAGAAGAATCAGAAAAGCCGAAAAAGAAAGAAGCGCCTAAACAAAATAACAAGGCGAAGAAAGGCCAGTCTAAAAAGGGTTCAAGCAAGAAAGAACCACAGCGCAGCACTGCAGATATGCTAAGCGCTAAAGCTGAACCTAAGAAACAGAAAAAAGAGAAGAAAGAAAACAAACCGAAAAAGAAAGCGGACACGCCAAAGCCAACACGTGATGACAAAAGCGGCCGTAACTCTATCGAATTCTTCTAAACTACAGCTCTAAAACGATTCTTCGATAGCTTAGCTTCGCTACATGTATTTTTAGCGTTTGCCAGATACCAAAAGGCTCACTGTGATAGTGAGCCTTTTTTGATCTGCTAAACCTAATCCATAAACTAACTTTGGGTCTACTTTTTTCTGTGGCTTTCTGTTTGCCTAGTCTGTTCAGCCATAAACTCTACAAACCTATCCCTGAGTGGATTCTCACTCTCTCCATTTCATATCAATCCGACAGGCCAAGTGGCGTGTTCATCTTGCAGCGCAATGAACTCAACGTTGGTGTTGCTAATGTACTGCGCGCTGCTAGGTACTATGGTGAAACCGATATTGGCCGATACTAACGCCAGTAGGGTAAGAATATCATCGGCTTCTTGTGTCTTTGATAGGTAGATATTATTGGCGAGGCAATATTGTTGGATCTGCTTGTCTAGTCCGGGGCCACGATGTTGGACGAGCTTTAGGTAAGACCACTTCGCTAACTCAGAGATAACCTGATCTTTATTTGCCGCTTGCTTGAGAAGATCTTTGTGAATGGCTATCACAAGGGAGTCATTGAATAGGGTTAGACTTTCTAAATCGGAAGAATCTGGGATTCGATTGAAACTGATATCGAGTTCATTGCTTAACAGCTCGTCTATTTGCTGCTTTGAGGGAGTGTCATTCAAGGTGATGTGAACATCTGAGTGCTGTTGTTTGTAAGCCGCAATTAGCTTAGGTGCTTCGTGATAAGTAGATACGCCAAAGCCGATGTTTAAATGCCCCTGAGTTCCATTCACTACTGAGCCTGAAAGCTGCTCAAATGCTTGCATTGAATGAACTAAACGTTGGGCTTCCGGTAGCAAGGTTTTGCCTGCTTGCGTCAGTTCTGCGCCGTTCCTGCCGCGAGAAAACAGACTCGCTCCAAGATTGGATTCAAGTCGTTGAATCTTTTTGGTCAGTGCCGATTGAGTGATGTAAAGCTGCTCTGATGCTAAACGGTAGTTGCCCGATTTAGCTAACTGACAAAATGCCTTCAGTAAATCAAATTCCATTCCATATGCTCATTGAATTGAGAATATCTTTCATTATATGGAATTGAATGGATTTCTTATACTGAGTTCATACCAAATCGGATAAAGCGGAATTTGAGGACGAATCATGAAAAGAGACATCAAAGTAGCGTCGGTTCAGTTTAACCACCGTGCAGGCGATAAGGCGTATAACTTGTCGGTGATTGAGCAATACGTTCAACAAGCTGCGGGCAGTGGCGTAGAGATCATCAGTTTTCCAGAGATGTGTATTACTGGCTACTGGCATGTGTCAGTTTTACCGCGAGATGAGATTGAAGCGTTAGCGGAACCAGTACCGAGCGGCGAGTCGACTCAAAAGCTCGTTTCGCTAGCAACGCAATTTGGCATCAGTGTTGGTGCTGGTTTGATAGAGCTGGGCACCGATGGCGAGCTATACAACACTTATGTATTTGCGATGCCTAATGGTGAGGTACAAAAACATCGCAAATTGCACACCTTTGTAAGCCCATATATGAGCAGCGGCGATCAATACACGGTGTTTGATACGCCCCACGGTTGCAAAGTCGGTATCCTGATCTGTTGGGATAACAACTTGGTTGAGAACGTACGAATCACTGCGTTGAAAGGGGCTGATCTACTGATTGCGCCGCATCAGACGGGCGGTTGTCATTCACGAAGCCCTAATGCGATGAAGCGGATTGACCCAGAGTTATGGTTTAACCGAAATGAAAACCCGGAAGCGATTCGTGCTGAAATGCTGGGTAAGAATGGTCGTGAATGGTTAATGCGATGGTTGCCTGCAAGAGCGCACGACAATGGTATGTTTGTGGTGTTCAGCAACGGAGTCGGCGTTGATATGGACGAAGTCAGAACTGGCAATGCGATGATCCTAAGCCCTTACGGGGAGATCATCACAGAGACGGACAGTGTTGATAACGACATGGTAATTGCAGAACTGAAAGCTGAAGAGTTAGAGATGTGTACCGGAAGACGCTGGATTCGTGGTCGTAAGCCGGAGCTATATCATTCACTAACACAACCGCTAGGTCATGAACTTGATCCGCACAAAGCGCGTTTTGCTGAGAAGTAATGCTGTAAGTGCTGCTGAAAAAGGGTGTATTAGGAGTGGTTGAAAGGGTGGGGAAGTTGAAAGAGAAGTGAAGGTTCCTGATGTAGTCTACCCACTTAAACGGTTTTTTAAGTGGGTAGACTATCTTACACATCAAGCACTAAGCATCTAGCACCAGCATCTAAGCTCTATTCTCAGTGACGAGTGCGAGAAGACGTCAGTTCTGATGCACGAAGCTGAGCAACGGCTTTTGCCAGTTCCAACTGAGCTTGTGCAAAGTTGATGTCGACATTACCCTTGTTGATGTTCTCAAGGGCAGCGTATTTCGCTTCTTCTGCACGAGCGCGGTCAATGTCTTTACCATGCAAGGCCGTATCGGCTAAAACAGTGACCACATCCGGTTGTACTTCGACCATACCACCAGAGATGTACAGCACTTGCTCCTCGGCTTTAAGGTCGGTAACGAACACAGACACACCCGGTTTTATCTTACTCAGAAGAGGGGAGTGACCGGGGCGAATCCCCAGTTCACCGTCTGCTCCAGAGATAGCTAGGGCATGTGCAGGCCCTGAAAACAGTGTACCTTCCGCACTTACGATATTAAGTTGAAATGTATTGTCTGTAACTCCAATAGCCATGATGCACCTACCTTTTAGAGTGATTTCGCTTTGTTAAGCACTTCGTCGATAGAGCCACAGTACAAGAATGCTTGCTCTGGGATGTCGTCATATTCGCCGTTTAGCAGGCCTTTAAAGCCTCGTAGTGTTTCGCTTAGCGGTACAAACACACCTTTCTGACCAGTAAATACTTCTGCTACGTGGTAAGGCTGAGTTAAGAAACGTTCAATCTTACGAGCACGAGATACGATTTGCTTATCTTCGGTTGAAAGCTCGTCCATACCAAGAATCGCGATGATGTCTTTAAGCTCTTTGTACCGTTGCAGCGTGGTTTGAACCGTTTGTGCAATGTCGTAGTGCTCTTGACCAACCACGAGAGGATCCAGTTGACGAGAGGTCGAATCCAATGGGTCAATCGCAGGGTATAGACCCAATGCAGCGATGTTACGAGACAGTACAACGGTCGCATCTAAGTGAGCAAAGGTTGTTGCTGGCGATGGATCCGTCAAGTCATCCGCTGGTACGTATACCGCTTGGATAGACGTGATAGAACCTTGTCTGGTTGATGTAATACGTTCTTGTAGAACACCCATCTCTTCCGCAAGCGTTGGTTGGTAACCTACTGCTGAAGGCATACGACCTAACAGTGCTGATACCTCTGTTCCCGCAAGCGTGTAACGGTAGATGTTATCAATGAACAAAAGTACGTCACGACCTTCATCACGGAAACGCTCAGCCATAGTAAGACCCGTCAGCGCAACACGTAAACGGTTTCCTGGTGGCTCGTTCATTTGGCCGTAAACCATGGCAACTTTGTCTAGTACGCCAGCTTCTTTCATCTCGTAGTAGAAATCGTTACCTTCACGAGTACGTTCACCAACACCGGTAAATACAGAAAGACCTGAGTGAGCTTTAGCGATGTTGTTGATAAGCTCCATCATGTTGACGGTTTTACCTACACCCGCACCACCGAACAGACCGATTTTACCACCCTTAGCGAACGGACAAATAAGGTCGATAACCTTCACACCTGTCTCTAGAAGTTCAGTGCTGTTGGCTTGCTCTTCATAAGAGGGCGCTTCACGGTGAATCTCGTAGCTCTCTTTCTGGCCGATTTCACCACACTCATCGATAGGTTGACCAAGCACATTCATGATTCGGCCTAGCGTTTCTTCGCCTACAGGAACCGTGATTGGAGAGCCTGTGTTTTCAACGGTTAGACCGCGGCGCAAGCCATCAGATGTACCCATTGCAATACAACGCACGATGTTGCCGCCAAGTTGTTGCTGAACTTCCAATACTAGCGAGCTTGCTTCGTCGCTGGTGACTTTCAATGCATCATACACGCGAGGGCTGTTGCCGCCGCTGAATTCGACGTCAACTACCGCGCCGATTACTTTAACTATTTTTCCAACACTCATCTCTAAATCCTCAAATTCTGTTCTGACCCACTCTTTGCTGCCCTTAGACAGCTTGAGCGCCTGAGACTATTTCACTCAGTTCTTGGGTAATGGCAGCCTGTCTCGCTTTGTTGTAAACCAACTGCAAATCATCAATGAGTTGGCCTGCGTTATCGGTCGCCGCTTTCATGGCTACCATTCGGGCTGCTTGCTCACAGGCAATGCTCTCTACGATGCCTTGGTACACTTGCGATTCAATGTATCGATGCAACAGCTGAGAGAGGATGTCTCTTGGCGCTTGTTCATAGATGTAGTCCCAACGACGTGCTTTTCTTGCTTCACCATCAGCCTCTGTCTCAGAAGGGTGGGGTAGCAACTGTAAAGCCGTTGGTGCTTGAACCATGGTGTTCACGAACTGGTTGTAAACGAGAAACAAACTGTCGATCTTTTCTTCGTCGTAATGTTCCAGCATCGCATTCACTGTGCCTAAGATGTCTTCCAATTTAGGCGCGTCACCAAGGCCTGACGTTTGCGCGATAACATTGCCGCTGCGTTGGAAAAACGAGATAGCTTTAGAACCGATTAGGGTGGTCTCTACCTCAACACCCTTGGCCTGCCATTGCTCCATTTCTTCCAACACTTTCTTGAACAGGTTTGAGTTCAAGCCACCACATAAGCCTCTGTCAGACGAAATGATGATGTAAGCAACGCGTTTTGGTTCACGCTGTTGAAGATAGGGGTGCTGGTATTCCAGTGACCCCGATGCGACGTGAGAGATAACTTTGCGCATGTTCTCGGCATAGGGACGCGTTAACGTCATATTATCCTGTACCTTACGCATCTTACTTGCCGCAACCATCTCCATTGCACTGGTGATTTTCTGAGTGTTACTAACACTGCCTATTTTGGTGCGAATTTCTTTAGTATTTGCCATTATCTGCTCCTAATTTGTTTTTGTTTCCAGCCAACAAACCGGAGCGTTTACCAAGCTTTCAACGCTACAAAGTCACCAAGCAGTTTTGCAAGTGCACGGTCGATCTCATCGTTGTAATCACCGTTAGCATTGATGGTGTCGAACAACTCTGGGTTCTGAGCTTGTGCATAAGCAATTAACTCTTCTTCGAAACGCGCCACTTTGTGCAACTCAACGTCAGCCAAGTAACCTTTTTCTGCGGCGTAGATAACCGTTGCTTGTTCAGCGACAGACATAGGAGAGTATTGTTTTTGCTTCATCAACTCGGTAACGCGTTCACCATGGTCAAGCTGTTTACGTGTCATCTCATCTAGGTCAGAAGAGAACTGAGCGAACGCAGCTAGCTCACGGTATTGAGCCAATGACGTACGGATACCGCCCGACAATTTCTTGATGATTTTGCACTGTGCTGCACCACCCACACGAGATACCGAGATACCTGGGTCAACAGCAGGACGTAAGCCTGAGTTGAATAGTTGGGTTTGAAGGAAAACCTGACCATCGGTGATTGAGATTACGTTGGTTGGTACAAATGCAGACACGTCACCCGCTTGGGTTTCAATGATAGGCAGCGCGGTTAAAGAGCCTGTTTGGCCTTTCACTTCACCATTAGTGAACTTCTCTACATACTCTGCATTCACTCGTGCTGCACGTTCTAGAAGGCGTGAGTGAAGGTAGAATACGTCGCCAGGGAAGGCTTCACGACCCGGTGGGCGTTTCAATAGCAATGAGATTTGACGATAAGCAACGGCTTGTTTTGATAGGTCATCGTAGATGATCAGTGCGTCTTCACCGCGGTCACGGAAGTATTCACCCATGGTGCAACCCGCATAAGGTGCTAGGTATTGAAGCGCGGCAGACTCTGAAGCTGATGCCACAACAACGATGGTATTTTTAAGTGCATCGTGGTCTTCAAGTTTACGAACCACGTTAGCGATCGTTGACGCTTTTTGACCAATCGCAACATAAACACATTTGATGCCAGAATCTTTTTGGTTGATGATCGCATCGATAGCGAGCGCTGTTTTACCTGTCTGACGGTCACCGATGATAAGTTCACGTTGACCACGACCGATAGGCACCATGGTGTCTACTGCTTTGTAGCCGGTTTGAATTGGTTGATCGACTGACTTACGCTCGATTACACCCGGTGCAATCACTTCTACTGGGTCAAGACGGTCGCAGCTTACTGGGCCTTTACCATCGATGGGTTCGCCTAGTGTGTTCACAACACGACCAAGTAAGCCATTACCTACAGGTACTTCCAAAATACGCCCCGTACCTTTTACTTTCATACCTTCAGATAGGTCAGTGTAGGGGCCCATAACAACGGCGCCGACTGAGTGGGTATCTAGGTTTAGTGCGAGTGCGTACTTGGCACCCGGTAGCTCAATCATCTCGCCTTGCATCACATCCGCGAGGCCATTAATGGTGATGATACCGTCACGAACCGATACGATAGTGCCTTCATTGCGAGCTTCGGTGCTCACATTAAACTTCGCGATGCGATTTTTGATTAGATCGCTGATTTCATTAGAATTTAATTGCATAATTGTTACCTATCTCGCGTGAAGCTGATTAGCTAATCGGTTAATTGATGTATTTAAAGAACCATCGATAACGGTTTCACCCGCTTTGATAACAATCCCGCCAACCAGCGTGTCATCAATAACCTGTTCCATTTCAACTTGACGCTCTAATTTCTTCTCAAGTGCAGCCGTTAGGGAGATAACCTGATCTTGTGTAAGCAACTCTGAACTGGTGACAGTGACAGGAATTACACGTTCATGTTCGTCCTTTAGATCGCTGAACAAGTTAAACAGGTCTCTTATCACTGCAAGACGGCCATTCTCAGCCAAGACTCGAACGAGATTAATGACATGGTCATCAACGAGCCCTTGGCAAATATGAATGAAGAGATTGGCCAGTTCTTCAGAGTCAGTGCGAGAGCCTTCTGCTGAAGAGATCTGCTTAGCGATCGTTTCTTCTTCCGCTACCGTCACAAGAATCGACAGCATTGAGTGCCACTCTTGCAACTTGTTTTCACCTAAAGCAAAGTCGAACGATGCCTTGGCGTAGGGATGAGCAATATTGGTGTAATCTGACATATTGCCTCCGTTTAGAGTTCGCTAATCAATTGATCAACTAACGCTCGGTTCGTTTCAGAATCTAGGTTTTTGCTAATCAGTTTTTGTGCACTTTGAATAACAGCGTCTGCCATGTCCGCCTGAAGCTCACGGCGTAACTTTTGACGTTCGCCTTCGAGTTCAGCTCTACCTTGTTCTAAGATGCGTGCCTTTTCTTGCTCGGCTTCTTCGTGAGCTAAGCTGATGATTTCGTTACGGCGTTTTTTGCCTTGTTCAATCAGTTCAGTCACGTTTCTTTTTGCATCTTCGACGAGTTGTGCGCCATTCGATTTCGCTAGTTCTAGCTCTTTCGCAGCATTCTCTGAGTGGCGTAAACCATCAGCGATTTCTTTTTGGCGCTCGTCTAACATTGCGGTGAGAGGGGGCCATACATATTTCATGCACAGCCAAACAAAAATCACGAATGATATTGCTTGTCCAAACATGCTTGCATTTAAGTTCATACCTTCCTCGCTAAATCTTGATTATTTACAAATCGATCTTTTCAAAGCTATTTAATTAAGCCACGGCAAAGATGATGTATAGACCGATACCAACACCGATCATCGGTACAGCATCCACAAGGCCCATCATGATGAAGAATTGAGTACGAAGCATTGGAGTAAGATCCGGTTGACGAGCAACACCTTCAAGGTATTTACCTGCTAAGTTACCAATACCAGATGCCGCACCCGCTGCACCTAAACCGATCAGTAATGCACCTGCTACATATAAAACTGCGCTTACGATATCCATTTGTATCTCCGATAAATAATTTGTTAGTTAATTTTTTAGTTATTAATTAATGGTGTTCTTCTGTTGCCATTGCTAAATAAACAACGGTCAGTACCATAAATATAAATGCTTGTAAGAATACGATTAATATGTGGAATAAAGCCCATGGAACACTCAGTGCCCATTGCATCCACCATGGCATTAATGCAATAAGGATGAATATCATCTCGCCTGCATACATGTTTCCGAATAATCGTAAGCCTAGTGATATTGGTTTTGAAATTAATGTAATTAATTCAAGAACAAAGTTAACAGGATATAAAAGAGGGTTATCAAATGGCTGAGTAGTAAGCTCTTTGATAAAGCCTTTCAAACCTTTATTTTTTAACGTATAGGTTAACAGTAAAATAAACACACCGAGTGCCATCGACATTGGGATATTTACGTCCGCTGTCGGTAGGTCTCTAAAGTGTTCAAGGCCGATTACTCGAGTTAACCCTGGTATTAAATCAATAGGTAATAAATCCACTGCGTTCATTAACAACACCCAAACAAAAGTGGTTAATGCCAGTGGCCCTATTAATTTATCTTCCGCTTGAAAAATCTCTTTGACTAGGTTGTTAACAAAATCAAAGATGAGTTCGATAAAACATTGAAAACGACCTGGAACACCGCTGGTGCCTTTGGTCACGACATATCGAAACGCCCCAATGAACAGTAAACCTGTAATCCAAGATACCAACATCGAGTCAATGTTGAACGCCCAGAAACCATCACCTGTAGTTAAGAAGGTTAAGTGATGCTCTATGTATTCGTGAGCGGTAGTTACTTGATCCATACTACGCGTACTCCGATCTATTAGAGGCAGTAATAAATGGTGTTAAGAAGTACCCAATCATTGTGAAAATGTACGCGTATAATATTACTGGGTTATCCAATTTGAAAAACTGGAATGCCAATATAAACATTAAGAACGTATAAGTTATTTTCACGACACGACTCATTTGCATTAAGTCACGTAAACTATAATTAGGATTCTTACGCACCTTTAGGCTTGCATATATAAATCCAAACAGCGGAGGTAACATCGCAATTCCGATGCCCAAAGCTGAAGATTCCATATCTACTTTATTACCAAAAAACACTTCATATAAAACTACACCGATGGCTAATACTATTTGGCAGAGAACAACTCTTTTAGCGGCAACAAGGATGTCGCTACTTATCCCATTAAGCCTCATAATAAAACCTTATGTTAAACAGTGTAAGTTAATATAAAACACAGTTTAAATTTAACTTGTTACTACATTTCACTTGTTAATAACACTTGATTTGCTTTTAAGAAAAACCCTTGCTGGTTTTATATCTCCCTGACGAAATGAAACGGACATAAACTAATTCGTTATCGCTTCGACAAAATATAAATTACGCCTAAAATTATGTGATCAAAACGACAAATATCGACATCAATAATTCCATTTTTGAAAGATGTGTTTTTCATTTATGAAAGTAATAATTCAATAACTTTATTCATGAAAATTTTAGATGCTTTATTTTCAGTAAAAATAGATGTTTTTTATAAAAACTAAAGGCGTTAATTTGACAAGTTATGATCTTATCAATTAATACTATTCAAACACTTAGCTTCATTTCTAAGTTAATTGTTTAACGCTATCCGACAAGGGGAGAAAGGCACTTTTAGCCAGCGATACAGGCACTCGTTTGTTGAGTGATTTATCTATACGGCGTTCTCTATCTGGAAGTGATTATTTTTAAAAATAGTTTGTCACGATGTCATTTTTGACGTCTTTCAGGCATTACGGAGCGAATAAATCGGCGCTTAAGATGAATATTATGGGAGTAATTCAGCCCTAAACATGGATGTAAAGAGCTGAAGGGCTTGGAAAAATCTGAAGGC
Source organism: Vibrio sp. 14G-20 (assembly GCF_026241515.1). Taxonomy (GTDB): domain Bacteria; phylum Pseudomonadota; class Gammaproteobacteria; order Enterobacterales; family Vibrionaceae; genus Vibrio. Next base: position 11,743 of record NZ_JAPHPW010000005.1, on the reverse strand, counting down.
TAGGGCAAAAAGCTCTGAATATAAGGTCAAATTATTGGGATTAGAGGTGGAATTTCTTGATGTGCTCTTCTGTTAACGGTTCTGTTAGCGACTCTATCTCGGCTTTATAAGAGAGAGAACACAGTTACATTCCCTCTATAACTCTTCTTCATAACTTAGGTACTGAATACACAAGTCGTGGAAGGCTTGAGCTTGTGGCGAAATCGTCCGATCAGACAATCTAAAAATACCGATTTGACGCTGTAACGGCGGGTCAATCAACGGAATCCACACCAAGCGAGTCTCATTGGTAGGGAAGGCCAGTTTAGGTAACGTGGTTACGCCTATCCCAAGTTCTAATACAGAAAACAACGAAGTGATGTTCTCCACGGAATAGAGCGCTTGTTCGCTGAGCATTCGTGCGGGGGTTGGGTCAAGTAGGGTACACGTCCCGTTGCGAATGAAGGGTTGTTTTAACAAAGTTTGCCATTCGATTCCCTCTAACTGAGAGGCGATAGGGTTGTCTCTGAGGCAGACCACACCAATAGGATCGGACAGTAGTGGTGTGAAATCGATGCTCTCTTCTTCTAAATGGGAGCTATTTCCGAGGGCAACATCCACTTCTCCAGAGAGCAATCTTGCTTCCACACCAGCCGCATTATCATCAATCAAACTCACTTCTACATTCGGGTACTGCTCACAAAAAGCCCCTAAAACACTAGGGATTAATTTTGCGGCTACCGATGGCACGCTCGCTATTCGAACTCTTCCTTGTTGTCCTGCCGCTGCTGCACGTAGGTCATTGTCTAACGCTTTGTAAACATTAAGAAACTGAATGATTTTTGGAAGACATATTTCTCCGAAAGGTGTCAGCGTTGATTTGTTGCCCGTTTCAAACAGTGGCTGGCCTAGTATTTTTTCCAACTCTTTTATCGATGTAGAAAGTGCCGCTTGGGAGCGATTTGCTCGGTGAGATGCTGCTCGAAATCCGCCTTCTTCGACCACTAAAACAAAATGTTTTAACTGTTGTAGCTTAATACTCATGGCAATGATCCTTCTCTAGCCCTTGCTATACCTTACTTTTTGAAAGGTGATAGATTTTATTTATCAAATGCACAAAATTTACCGTTAGATTTATCAGTCGTCAAGGTGCAGTATTTAACCATCTTGAAACATAGTTGTTACAAAGTTGGATGGAATCGTGAACGCACAAACTAAAAAACACCCAGTAAAAACCGCTCTTTTTGCTTCAAAAGCACCACTAGAGTGGGCAATCGTAAATAACGGCACTCTATACACCGCGCAGATTCCAATTGATGAAACGGGCGCAGTAGTAGAAGGCGGTATCGAAGCGCAAACGCGTCAGACTTTTAACAACCTTGTTCATACGTTGGAGTGTGCAGGCGAATCTATGGATTCCGTGCTGCAAGTTCTGATTTACGTGACAGACCGTGAATACCTAAAAACGGTCAACAGCGTATACGGAGAATACTTCAATGCGCCTTATCCAAACCGTGCAGCGGTCGTCGTTGCAGGGTTAGCAAGAGAAGAGATGCTGGTCGAGTTCGTGGTTTATGCATCGGCGTCTCAACCTGAATAATTCGACTGTGAACTAAGGCTCTTTGCGGATCAAAACTCTTTTGAATTAAAGCGGTTTATTGATACAAGCGATCGGGTTCACTTTAGATACAAAATGTACGACTTATTTTAGCAATTAATTACCTGAATATTAACAGTTTATTAATTAACCAGATGGTTGCCAGACTCAACCGCAACCTAACCGTTACAAGGACAGAATGATGACTCAATTACAGAATGTTCAAGCAGAAAACGCACTTTACATTGGCGGCGAATGGCAAGCGGGTGTAAGCACCGTTGCGAACATTAACCCATCAGATATTTCTGAAAACATCGGAAACTTTGCACAAGCAAGTGCTGAACAAGTTCAACAAGCGATTTCAGCGGCGAAGCACGCTCAACCTGAGTGGGAAAAAACGCCGATTGAACGCAAGCAAGCGGTTCTTCAAGCGATTGGTGATGAGCTGATTGCACGTTGTGATGAGCTAGGCACGCTTCTTTCTCGTGAAGAAGGTAAGCCTTTTGCTGAAGGTCGTGGTGAGATTTACCGCGCTGGTCAGTTCTTCCAATACTTTGCGGCTGAAGTGCTTCGTCAGATTGGCGATAACGCGGATTCAGTACGCCCAGGTGTCTCTGTTGAAGTGACTCGTGAAGCGGTAGGCGTTATCGGCATCATCTCTCCTTGGAACTTCCCGACTGCAACGGCTGCTTGGAAAATTGCTCCAGCACTGGCTTTCGGCAACAGCGTTATCTGGAAACCAGCAAACCTAACACCAGCGAGTGCGGTTGCGCTTACAGAGATCATCCACCGCCAAGGTATCCCTGCAGGTACGTTTAACCTTGTGCTAGGTAGCGGTTCAACGGTAGGTGATGCACTGATCAACTCTAAAGAAGTGAACGGTGTGAGCTTTACCGGTTCTGTTGACACGGGTCGTAAGGTTGCGGCTGCTACCGCACCAAACTTCGTTCGTTGCCAACTAGAAATGGGCAGTAAAAACGCACTTGTTATTGCTGACGATGCTGATATCCAAACTGCGGTTGATGCAACGATTGCAGGTTCGTTCTCGGGTGCAGGTCAAAAATGTACCGCGTCTTCTCGCCTTGTGGTTATGGATAGCATTCACGACCAATACGTTGAAGCACTAATCAAACGTATGAGCGAGCTGAAAGTGGGTCACGCACTAGAAGAAGGCGTGTTCATGGGCCCTGTTGTTGACGGCAACCAACTTGAAGCAAACCTAGGTTGGGTTGAGAAAGCACGTCAAAGCGGCGGTGAGCTAGCATTTGGTGGTGAACGCTTGAGCATGCAACACGAAGGTTTCTACATGTCTCCAACGTTGTTCTTGAACACTAAGAACGATTGGGAAGTGAACCAAGAAGAAGTGTTCGCACCAATGGCAAGCGTGATTCGAGTGGCTGACCTAGAAGAAGCGATTGCGACAACCAACGATACTCGCTTTGGTCTAACGGGCGGCATCATCACTCAGAGCCTACGTACTAGCGCACTGTTCAAGCAACAAGCGCAAACAGGCTGTGTGATGGTCAACCTACCAACTGCAGGTACCGATTACCACGTACCGTTTGGCGGCCGCAAAGAGTCTAGCTTCGGTCCTCGTGAGCAAGGTCAATACGCGAAAGAGTTCTACACAGTAGTTAAGACGGCTTACCAGCGTCCTTACTAATCGGCTCTATATAAGAATTGGATAGCTGAAGACATTGCGCCCCTCGCTATCCAGTTATCGAATTGGCCTGATTCTAAGAGTCAGGTCAACATTCAAACCTAATCAGAAATAACAGTAGATAAGTGATTTAACCCTTTTTTGAAAACATGTTACTTGAGCGTGTTTTCAAAACCGAGCTAGAACACTGAGCTTTCAATAGGAGTGGTTATGTACCAGCAACGGATTGTTATAGATGGATTGCAATACTGCAATTGGAACAGAGAATATTTCCAAACACTAAAGGCGAGCGGCATTACAGCAGTTCACGCTACCGCGGTTTACCACGAGACAGCTCGTGAAACCTTATCTCGCTTTGCTGAGTGGAACTTAAGATTCGAGCAGAACGCAGACCTTATCATGCCGATTCACTCAATGGCTGATGTTGAGACTGCAAAAGCGACTGGCAAAGTCGGCATTTTCCTTGGTGCTCAAAACTGTTCTCCAATCGACGATGAGATTGGTCTTATCGAAGTGATGCGTAAGCAAGGTCTTTTGATCATGCAACTGACGTACAACAACCAGAGCTTACTGGCGACAGGTTGCTACGAGAAGAATGACACTGGTATTACTCGCTTTGGTAAACAAGCCATCGAAGAGATGAACCGAGTGGGCATGATCATCGACATGTCTCACAGTGCCGAGCGCTCAACTCTTGAAGCAATCGACTTGTCTTCTCGTCCTATTTGTATCAGCCATGCGAACCCAACGTTTGCTCATGATGCGCTACGAAACAAATCAAATGATGTGATTAAAGCTCTAACCGCACGCGGCGGCTTAATCGGATTCAGCTTATACCCATTCCACTTACCAAACGGCAGCCAATGTACCTTGGAAGACTTCTGCCAGATGGTTGCGACTACGGCTGACATGGTCGGCGTAGAGCACCTCGGTATTGGTAGTGACCTATGCTTAAACCAACCTCAAGCCGTTCTAGAGTGGATGCGAAATGGTCGTTGGTCGAAGGCAATGGACTACGGTGAAGGCTCTGCAAACAACTCAGGTTGGCCAGACGCACTGCCTTGGTTTTGTGGTAGTTCGGGTATGGAAAATATTTATAACGGATTGATGCGTCATGGTTTCAGTGAGTCTGAAGCTGGGCAAGTCTTGGGAGAAAACTGGTTTAACTTCTTGAAAGATGGCCTAGAGCCTCAAAGCAAGGGTTAAGCGCTTTCTCACTAGTAATCATCGAATTAGCAGCCTTCTAATTAACGTTCATTTAGAAGTGCTGTTTTAACTAATTTCACTATTCAAAAGGAACAACGGTCTATTTCGCAACGCGGTAACCCAAACATGGATTAGCCTGCCCAACACAAAAAACAATAGGGCAGGTGTTAAATACACCTCTTGTAGTCATCATCAAAATGACAGCTGCAAAGAAACCTCTGGAGTCAGAGTATGTCTGATTTAACCAATAGCGTGAAATCTTCAAACGTAAATGCGGGTCAAGCAAACACAGCAAGCAAAAAACCTCAGTCTGAATCTACTTCAGACAAGTTAGGACTAACCAACCCAGCACTTTGGTACAGCGGCGGTTTTATCGCTCTGTTCGTAACGCTTGCTTTGTTTGATGGGGAGCTACTTTCTACCCTAGTAAACACGGGCTTTGCATGGTCTGTAAAAGTGTTCGGCCCTTATTGGCAAATGCTTCTTCTTCTGACTTTTCTTATTGGTCTTGGCCTGGCGGCAGGGCGAACAGGTAAGGTTATCCTAGGCGGCATCGCGAAACCTGAAATGGATGGCTTCCGTTGGATGGCGATCATCTTCTGTACGCTACTTGCGGGCGGCGGTGTATTTTGGGCAGCAGCAGAGCCTATCGCACACTACGTTAACCCACCACCGTTGTATGGCGCACAAGAAAACGCACAGCAAGGTGCGGTGAATGCTTTATCACAATCATTCATGCACTGGGGTTTCCTAGCATGGGCAATTGTGGGCAGCTTAACGTCTATCGTGGTTATGCACCTTCACTACGACAAAGGTTTGCCTCTTAAACCTCGTATTTTGCTTTACCCAGTTTTGGGCGAAAGAGCACTGAAAGGCCATACCGGCGCACTGATTGATGCATGTTGTATTGTCGCTGTAGCGGCGGGTACTATCGGCCCGATCGGCTTCTTGGGCTTGCAAGTCAGCTACGCTCTGAATGAACTGTTTGGTATTCCAGATGGCTTCACAACTCAGCTAATCATCATCTTGTTCGCTATCGTGCTTTACACGTTGTCAGCATTAAGTGGTCTTAACCGCGGAATGCAAATGCTAAGCCGTTACAACGTAATTTTAGCAATGGCATTAATGGTCTACATCCTTATCTTCGGTCCAACGAACTTCATCTTCAATGGCTACATCCAAGGTGTAGGCAGCATGATAGATAACTTCATCCCAATGGCAACATACCGTGGTGACGAAGGTTGGTTAAGCTGGTGGACAGTGTTCTTCTGGGGTTGGTTCCTAGGTTACGGCCCAATGATGGCAATCTTCATCGCTCGTATTTCACGCGGTCGTAGTATTCGCCAATTGGTATCAACCATTAGCCTTATCGCACCGTTTGTAACTTGCTTCTGGTTCACGATTGTTGGTGGCTCTGGTCTTGCGTTCGAAATTGCAGATCCAGGCAGCGTAAGTAAAGCGTTCGAAGGCTTCAACTTACCAGGCGCGCTACTGGCGGTAACTCAGCAGCTACCGATGCCAATGTTAATCTCTATTCTGTTCTTGATCTTAACCACGATCTTCATCGTAACGACCGGTGACTCGATGACTTACACCATCAGTGTGGTTATCAGTGGTGAGACAGAACCGAATGCAATTATTCGTACTTTCTGGGGTGTGATGATGGGGGTAACAGCGTTGATTCTGATTTCCCTAGGTTCTGGCGGTATTTCAGCGCTGCAATCGTTCATTGTTATCACAGCGGTACCGGTGTCCTTAATCTTACTGCCATCGCTCTGGAATGCGCCTCAAATCGCAATCAAGATGGCGAAAGAGCAAGGTTTCTAAAGAACAGGCTTTTTAAAGAGCAGAGTTTTTAAAGAAAGGGCTCTGTAAGGCAAGACCTCTGTAAAACAAGAAATTGATTAAACAAGAACAAATCAGCCTTTGAAAGAAGGCTGATGCAAAATTCCGAAAGGAACAGAAAACCCGAACTGGTGAAAATACACCGGACGGCAAAGTATTTAGGTCAATCGATCTAGTCAGGACAAATAATAAGGGGCGAGCTCGCTTGCCCCGCATAACGTGAAAGCTAACCAGCATACTGTAACAACGAATGCTTCAAATGACGGCAACGATCGGTTCTGAATGGCTAGCAAAATCCTATAACTATAAGGTGGTGAGCAAAATGGATGCACATCGTTCTACCTACACTGAATCAGCATTACGTGACGCAACAGTCGTCATGGCACCGGAAAGGCTAGGTGCTATGCACCAAACACGCATCAGCTTCGTAAGAACTCTGATTCGTAAAATGGCGCAGCAAGAATGGAAAGTGACTAAGCATGAGTGGCAATTAGACGCTCTGGGTTTTGGTCATGTTATCTATAAGTTAGCGACGCCAAACCATGTTTATCATTTGGTTGTTTTTTGCGATGAAATTGCAGACGACGAACGAAATGACCGTGTAATTGCTGAAAAGTGGGACGTAACGTTTGCGCTTGTTCTTGGTGATGTTGATGTCACCCTACTTGAAAGACTTCGTGCGAATGTACCGCTTCAAGAAGCAGGCCGTAATCCTAACAATGTGCTTGTTTTAGCGCGTGCCAATAAAAGTGTACGTGTGTTTGAACATATCGTTAGTCACTTGGCTAAAGGTGTTCAACCAACACCTAAAGAATTGGCTGAAGTGGGCTACATCCTACGAACCACTGCAGTTTACGGTAATGGCAAATTTGGCATTGCTGACTTCAAAATTTTAGAAAAAAATGAGGATTTTAATCAGTCGTTCAGTGCACAAATGTGTGCGGTTTATATGCTGCGTGAGTTCAGCTTGGATTGGGTTCATTACCTAGCAGAGCAACAAGGCGGCGAACAAGCGATTTCTTTACACCGTGGATTGCAACGCTACCTAGGCGTTGGTAATGCGACAGGTTTAGGCATGGCGCCATACCTGATTAACCACCCAAGTATTGTCGATCAGTGGATGACAACCCGTGAACATGCATTGGCGGACGTGTTAGCGAGTCAGACTGATACGGCGTTGATCGAGCCACTGCGTACATTAGTTAAAAAAGCGATTTGTCATTTAGAACAAGTCGTTACCATCAATGAAACACAACAAGATCTGAACAAAGCCGCTGTTGATGATTTGAAAGCAACAGAGCAATCGCTAGAAACGTCTGTCAGCCAGTGTGATACATGGGCGCAGTTAGTCGAGCAATCTAAGCAAATGAGTATGGAAGCCCAAGAAATCCTTATCTCATGTTTGATGGAATTGTACCCAGAATTAGTGGACGCCCATCAAGAGCAAATGAATTGCAGCGAAACACTGTCGCTTCCTAGTGGCAAAAAGATTCAAGACCTTCTGGTTGTATTAGAAGAAAAGTACCGTTGGGCGATCACGACCGACTTTACTAAAGCAGAGAACAACTACTGGTTCTGGTATCGCTCTCAAGACAAAGAAGAGCCAAGACTCGGAGTTCGAGGCGAAGAGCTAGGTGAAGAGCGTGAATTGCCGTTGGATATCGGCCGTCAAGCTTACCGTTTGTACCACGCTTTATTGCAATTCGCGCCAGAGCTTTCATTGGCTGAATTCCTTGTTAAACAGCCGCAGCATCGTGCAATCGCGCGCCGTGTGTGGACGCTGGGCAACAAAGCGATGGGCGACATTCAAATGAATGTGCTGCATCAAGATTCGCCACCAATGCACTTACTGCGTTGTAAGCTTGCGATGTTTGGTGCGACTAAGTTTGATCCTCGCTCAGACCGTTGGGTTCGAGTGACGTTTTTCCAAGGTGCACCACTGCTTGATGAAATTCATCAGGACGAATGGGTGTTCCCAGTTTTACCAAGTGAAGCGGAGCTCGCTAACTCACAAAAAGCTACTACACATATCAACGCTCAACATGGAGGTAAATCGTTATGATCGTTTCTCACAATGAACTGGTAGCGGCCGTCAATAAAGCCTTTCTGGGTATGCGTCGTACATGTGGTGAAGCCGATGTGATAGCGAACATGGTGGCAGATTTACAAATGGTGGGTTTAGATGGTGTTCGTCATTTTAACAATGCGAGCAACTTCATTGGGCTAGAAGACGATTGCCCAGTGGACATTCAAGTGCTTAGTGACAACACGGTTGAAGTTGACCTGCACAAGGCAAGTTTGGCGTGTCACCTTCCTGTGGTGATGGATTACGCGATTGAAAAAATGGTCGGCAAGAAGACGCTGAAAATTGAGCTCAACAACTGTCATAACCGCTGGCTAGCGTACAGCGAGCTTGTGAAACTTGCCGCGAAAGGCATCGCGTGTACTGCACGTTGGGACAATGGCTCCAACCCTAAGAGTACTTTGTATGTGCTTAACCGTGGTTGCGTTGCACCAGAACTGTTTTTATCAGATTTGCCTCTGGCATCGGACGATCATATCCACAATATGACCATCGAGCTTTCCGTCCAGGATTTCGATATCGAACGTTTGTCAGATGGCTACCAAACACACATTGAATCGGAAGCGCTTTTTAAAACTCAAGAGAAGGCGTGGAACGAGGGCATTGAAGTTGACGATGGAGAGTGGGGTGCGTTGAAAGAAACGGCCACGGCTATCCTTGTTGAAAACAGCCAACGTTCAATTCAAGGTGCAGGTGAGCTAGAAGCTTCTTAGCTTATAAAAATTAGCCTATAAAGCCTGAGCTTATTGAACCTATAAGCATCACCTACAACAGATAAAACCAAAGAGCTTAACGTATCCTCACCTCGTTAAGCTCTTTTTATTTGTGCCGCACTTTTATTCTTCCTCTCAATTGGTCACACCTTAAACTCTCTGTTTTGACACAAGTTGTTACGCGTTGAAGGTAAATTAAGCAATTAGATGAAGTACCTTCACAATCATGTTAAACAAACGGTTTCTTTTACAAGCCACTATGCGTATCTTGCTAACTAAGGTGCCAACGGGCGCCATTTTTATTCGTACCGATGACATTAGAATCAGATAAAAAAGGAATGAAGCGTGCAAGCTAACTTTATTGATGGAACCACCCTATATCGTCAGCACTCTTTTGAGTTGCCACTCGATTACCAAGCAAAAGATGGACAACAGATCCAAGTCTTCGCACGTGAGCTGGTTGATCTCGCTAAAGATGCGCAAGAGCTGCCGTGGTTGATCTACTTTCAAGGTGGCCCAGGTTTTCCTTCTCCACGTGTCAGCGGTCAATCCGGTTGGCTAAAGCGTGCATTGCAAAACTACCGTGTTCTGCTTCTTGACCAACGTGGTACAGGCAACAGTACGGTGATCAGCCATGAAACCTTGGCGCATCTGTCTCCAGAGCAGCAAGCTGAATATCTAACACATTTCAGAGCCGATAACATCGTTCGTGACGCGGAAGCGATTCGTGAGCAGTTCGGTGTTAAACAATGGTCGACGATTGGTCAGAGTTTTGGTGGTTTCTGCACATTGAGCTACTTGTCACTGTTCCCACAAAGCTTACAACGTTGTTATGTCACGGGCGGTATACCGTCTATCGAGCGCGAAGCTGATGATGTTTATCGTGCGACCTATAAGCGTGTAGAAGACAAAAACAGAGCCTTCTTTGCTCAGTTCCCACAAGCGCAAGCTATGTGTCGTGAGATCTCTGATTACCTGCTTAACAACGATGTGAGACTGCCAAATGGTCAAGTATTTACAGTTGAACAGTTCCAGTTGATTGGTATTAACCTTGGTGGCGGTGAAGCAAACCTTCCTATGTACTTCACATTAGAGACTGCGTTTGTTGAAGTAAACGGTAACAAGCAGTTGAGCTACAGCTTCCTAAATCAAATGCAACAAGAGCAGGGCTACCTAACGAATCCTATCTACGCGATTCTGCATGAATCGATTTACTGCCAAGGCACAGCGTCTAACTGGTCGGCACACCGAGTGCGTGAGCAGTACCCGCACTTCAACTACCAATCGGGCAGTGAGTTCTGGTTTACTGGTGAAATGGTTTACCCATGGATGTTCGATCAACTAGAAACGCTGAAGCCACTGCGTGAAGCAGCGAACATGTTGGCTGAAAAATCGGACTGGGGCACTTTGTACAACGCAGAGCAGTTGAGCAAGAATACGGTTCCAATGGCGTGTGCAGTATACGCGGATGACATGTACGTTGAGCTGGATTACAGCCGTGAAACACTGGCGAATATTCCTAACTCGAAAGCGTGGATTACCAATGAATATGAACACAATGGTTTGCGAGTAGACGGCGAAAGAATTGTCGATAAGTTAATGACAATGGTTGAAGCGTTGGAAAACCTGCCAAAGTAATCAAGATATTTGTATTAGAAGCAAAAATACGTTAGAAGCTTTCTACTTTAGAAACTATCTAGGTTAGAAATAAGATATGCCAGAAACAAGAAAACGCTGCATCCGTGCAGCGTTTTTTTTATGTCATCGAACTATTCGATTTAAGGAACTAGGAGGGGTAGCCCTTGAAGCCATTAAGGTTGGATGACGATATCTTGATTTTCAGTGGTCGATAAGCTGGCGCGGTTCTGTTCGATAAGCTGAGCCGCATAAGAGGGAGTCACAGCTTGAATTTCGCCTTTTGAACGAATCGTTAGTGCTTCCCACGCATGGTCACGATATTTGCCTGTCTGTGTATATTCAATAAGTACTCTCATGATTCTTCCATCCGATGTGTGGTTAACGTGCTACTAACATTAGCGCCATTATTGAGGTTACACACCTGTTAAAAATGGAACATAAGATTAACCAAATGAGAATGCGGGTAACTTAAAAATTGTAGAAATTTGAACTTATCGCAAACGGAAACCATAAAAAATGCTGCATAAGGTCTGATCGGCTTTGTTGCGTAATTCAATGGAACTAAATCAAGAACCTACGATCTGATCAGCTACGTCCACTCTCTCTCATAGCCCTATGCCTAAACCTCGTAACAAGACAACCAACTGGAAGCAATACAACCAATCACTCATTAACCGTGGTTCTCTGACTTTTTGGATTGATGAAGAGGCAATAAGCGGTTGGGCGCAAAGCAAACAGAATAAGCTCGGGAGGCCACGTCGGTTCAGTGATTTAGCTATCACGACAGCGCTCATGGTGAAGCGAGTTTTTTCTATGCCACTGAGAGCGCTGCAAGGATTTATCGACTCGATATTTAGGTTAGCCCATGTACCGTTAAGTTGTCCGCATTACACCTGCATCAGTCGTAGAGCCAAACAAGTTGAGGTCTCATTTAAGACTAAAACGAGAGGAGCAATACAACACCTAACCATTGATGCAACTGGCCTTAAGGTTTATGGCGAAGGTGAATGGAAAGTCAAAAA
>NZ_JAPHPW010000059.1 GCF_026241515.1 Vibrio sp. 14G-20 | reverse complement strand
TCACCGATGTTGATGGTAAATCAGAAAATTATACAGCGATAGTTTCCGGTGGCGAGTGGACCCTGACGGGGCAGAACTACTCAGGTTTTGCTGAAGGCGAGTTAACGGTTGAAGCAAGCGTTACGGACGTTGCAGGCAATACTGCTACTTCTAGCGATACTATCGTCAAAGATACACTGGCGGATATCAGTGTCGATTTTGATGGTTTTGGTGATGAGTACTACAACTCTGCCGAGGTGAGTAATGGCGCATTAGTTGGCACGGTGACCAATGTTGAAGATGGCCAAGAAGTTTCAATCACTATCACCGATGTTGATGGCAAGTCAGAAAATTATACCGCGATAGTATCTGGTGGCGAGTGGACATTAGTCGGCCAAGACTATTCGGGTTTTGCAGAAGGTATCATGACTGTAGAGGCTACAGTTACTGACGTTGCAGGCAATACTACAACTTCTAGCGATACTATCGTCAAAGATACGTTAGCAGACATCAGTGTCGATTTTGATGGCTTTGGTGATGAGTATTACAACTCCGCCGAAGTGAGTAATGGCATTTTGGTCGGAACTGTGATCAATGTTGAAGATGGCCAGACAGTATCAATCACCATCACCGATGTCGATGGCAAGTCAGAAAATTATACCGCGATAGTTTCTGGTGGCGAGTGGACCCTGACGGGGCAGAACTACTCAGGTTTTGCTGAAGGCGAGTTAACGGTTGAAGCGAGCGTTACGGACGTTGCAGGCAATACGGCAACTTCTAGCGATACTATCGTCAAAGATACGTTAGCGGACATCAGTGTCGATTTTGATGGTTTTGGTGATGAGTATTACAACTCTGCTGAGGTCAATAATGGCGCATTGGTCGGCACGGTGACCAATGTTGAAGATGGTCAAGAAGTTACTGTCACCATCACCGATGTTGATGGCAAGTCAGAAAATTATACAGCGATAGTTTCCGGTGGCGAGTGGACTCTGATTGGTCAAGACTATTCGGGGTTTGCTGAAGGCATTTTAACAGTAGAAGCAAGCGTTACGGACGTTGCAGGCAATACGGCAACTTCTAGCGATACTATCGTCAAAGATACACTGGCGGATATCAGTGTCGATTTTG
>NZ_JAPHPW010000058.1 GCF_026241515.1 Vibrio sp. 14G-20 | reverse complement strand
TGTAGTGGCATAGTGAATTTGGTCACTTAGTTAGAGGTGATATCATCACCTCATAAGTTAACAGGTGACACTATGACAAAACGTACAAGACGACTATTTAGCGCAGAATTTAAGTTAGAAGCAGCTCAGTTAGTCCTAGACCAAAATTACTCAGTGACTGAAGCAGCCCAAGCCATGAATGTGGGCAAGTCCACGATGGATAAGTGGGTTCGCCAGCTTAGAGAAGAGCGCCAAGGAAAAACACCGAAAGCTTCACCGATGACCCCTGAACAAATAGAAATTCGGGAATTAAAAAAGAAGTTGGCTCGCCTTGAAGAGCATAATGAAATATTAAAAAAAGCCACGGCTCTGTTGATGTCGGACTCACTGAACAATTCTTGATAATCAAGAAACTCAAGCAGAGCTACAGCGTAAAAACATTATGCGAAGTCTTCAATGTTCATCGAAGTAGTTATCACTATTGGCTTAAACGCCCAACGGTAATTAACGCTGAAACAGTAAAGTTGCGCAGCTTGGTCAGTGAGGCTCACGCTGCAAGCAATGGCTCTGCGGGAGCTAGAACCATTGCAGATATAGTCACAAATCAGGGTGTAAAGCTGAGCCGATACCGAGCAACAAAACTTATGAGAACGCTTGGTTTAGTGAGTTGCCAAGTGCCAAAACATCGTTACCGAAAAGCTTCACAAGAACATATTGACGTTCCAAATCACTTAGGTCGTCAGTTTGCGGTTACCGCCCCAAATGAGGTCTGGGCTGGTGATGTGACGTATATTTGGACAGGTAATCGGTGGATGTATTTAGCCGTTGTTATCGATCTTTTTGCCCGAAAAGTGATTAGCTGGTCGATGTCTCTATCACCTGATTCTAAACTAACAGGCAAAGCTCTTTCGATGGCTTATGAGTCACGTGGTAAGCCTAAAGGTGTTATGTTCCATAGCGATCAAGGCAGTCATTATACTAGCCGTAAATACCGTCAATTGCTGTGGCGTTTTCAAATAAAACAGAGTTTATCTCGCCGAGGAAATTGTTGGGATAATGCGCCGATGGAGCGTTTCTTTAGAAGTCTGAAAACGGAATGGGTGCCAACTATGGGTTATCGTAGCTTCGCTGAGGCTCAACAAGAGATTACCCGTTACATTATCGGATACTACTGCCAACTCAGACCACATCAGTATAACGGTGGTCTAACTCCCAATGAATCAGAACGATTATATTGGGAAAACTCTAAAACCGTGGCCAATTTTAGTTGACCACTACA
>NZ_JAPHPW010000057.1 GCF_026241515.1 Vibrio sp. 14G-20 | reverse complement strand
CAGCACTTACACACCCTGCCTATCAACGTCGTAGTCTACGACAACCCTTTAGGACACTTATAGTGCCAGGGAAAACTCATCTCAAGGCTCGCTTCCCGCTTAGATGCTTTCAGCGGTTATCGATTCCGAACTTAGCTACCGGGCAATGCCATTGGCATGACAACCCGAACACCAGAGGTTCGTCCACTCCGGTCCTCTCGTACTAGGAGCAGCCCCTTTCAATTTTCCAACGCCCACGGCAGATAGGGACCGAACTGTCTCACGACGTTCTAAACCCAGCTCGCGTACCACTTTAAATGGCGAACAGCCATACCCTTGGGACCGACTTCAGCCCCAGGATGTGATGAGCCGACATCGAGGTGCCAAACACCGCCGTCGATATGAACTCTTGGGCGGTATCAGCCTGTTATCCCCGGAGTACCTTTTATCCGTTGAGCGATGGCCCTTCCATTCAGAACCACCGGATCACTATGACCTGCTTTCGCACCTGCTCGAATTGTCATTCTCGCAGTCAAGCGGGCTTATGCCATTGCACTAACCACACGATGTCCAACCGTGTTTAGCCCACCTTCGTGCTCCTCCGTTACTCTTTGGGAGGAGACCGCCCCAGTCAAACTACCCACCAGGCACTGTCCGTAATCCCGATTCAGGGACCAACGTTAGAACATCAAAACTACAAGGGTGGTATTTCAAGGACGACTCCACCACATCTAGCGACGCGGTTTCAAAGTCTCCCACCTATCCTACACATGTAGGTTCAATGTTCAGTGCCAAGCTGTAGTAAAGGTTCACGGGGTCTTTCCGTCTAGCCGCGGGTACACTGCATCTTCACAGCGATTTCAATTTCACTGAGTCTCGGGTGGAGACAGCGTGGCCATCATTACGCCATTCGTGCAGGTCGGAACTTACCCGACAAGGAATTTCGCTACCTTAGGACCGTTATAGTTACGGCCGCCGTTTACCGGGGCTTCGATCAAGAGCTTCGACCGAAGTCTAACCCCATCAATTAACCTTCCGGCACCGGGCAGGCGTCACACCGTATACGTCATCTTACGATTTTGCACAGTGCTGTGTTTTTAATAAACAGTTGCAGCCACCTGGTATCTGCGACTCTCGTCTGCTCCATCCGCAAGGGACTTCACTGATAAGAGCGTACCTTCTCCCGAAGTTACGGTACCATTTTGCCTAGTTCCTTCACCCGAGTTCTCTCAAGCGCCTTGGTATTCTCTACCCGACCACCTGTGTCGGTTTGGGGTACGATTCCTTACAATCTGAAGCTTAGAGGCTTTTCCTGGAAGCATGGCATCAATGACTTCACTACCGTAGTAGCTCGACATCGTATCTCAGCGTTA
>NZ_JAPHPW010000056.1 GCF_026241515.1 Vibrio sp. 14G-20 | reverse complement strand
ATCTACATCTACATCTACATCTACATCTACATCTACATCTACATCTACATCTACAATTTTGCTTTTCTTCTCTTTAATAATCAATAGATCTTGATTTAATCAAATGAAACTATTATGTCGTGAGCACAATGGTGACCTAAAGAATTCCCCTTCAACAGTTCTCATCATCCTCCTACTCGGAGGCTTTAAAAAGTTATAGTAAAAATATTATTGAAAAATTTTAACATTAAAAATACAAGGTGGATATCTTACATGTTTAACCCCCTCCCCTGCTCTATCATCGCCGAATGCAGATTGCAAATTAATTAATATTAATTTCATGTTAATTAATTGACGAAAATAAAACGACACCGCATCATAAAACTTAATTAGCAACAGTGTTTTGTAGCGGTCGATTCGAACCTACTTTAAGTTACTGAACTACTTTTTTTTATATTTTCTAAGTTATTGGCTTTGTTATATTTAAACAACCGAGCTTTGGAGTAAACGATGAACACAATAAACATACCATTGGCGAGAATTAAATTAGAAAGAATAGTAACAAAACAAGGAGCTACTTTTGGATTTGAAATTCTAACAGCCAATTATAAAGATCTAGGCTTGGATTTTTTTTCACTAACACCTAAATCTAGAACAACGATTAACCTATTACTAAGAAATCAATTGAAAACTTTGGCTAAATTTCAGTGGGAAAATAAAAGTAAAGGATTCAAGCCAGGTCAGGTTATTTTTATAAATGTAGAGCCTTGGCAGTTAGAGGACTTGGATATATGTAAAGATATTGCTCTCGTACATCGATATCTTAACCAAAGTGGTATTAATATATGCATAGAGTTCACTGAAAGGGAATTTGAGGATCTTAGATTTCATGTAATATTAAAAAACTTGTTCTATCTGAAGGATAAAGGGTTAAAGATTGCTCTCGATGATTATGTTTTTGATGAAATAACTTGGCGAACTTTATTAGTAAAGTGCATAAATTGTGTCGATTTTCTAAAGGTGGACATTACAAGCCAAGTAGATAAAGACCTATTTGTTAAGTTTGTATCGGGATTAGTATCGCAGCCAAGAATGATTTTCGAAAAAATCGAGACAGAAAAGGAGTTCCAAGCAATGCTCGATTTTCAGGTCGAAACTCCATTACTACAAGGCTTTTTATTTAACTAAAGAAGAAAGTATTATGGCTATTTTAGATATCATATCAATGGAAGACCCTAGGCTAAGAGCCATCTCAAAACCAATCGAAGAAATCAATAGCCAAGTGACTAACTTGGTTAAAGATCTCATTGAAACAATGGAAATTAATTCTGCTGTTGGCTTGGCCGCTCCTCAGGTTGGAGAAAATATATGTCTATTCGTAATCGACTTGGCCCCTGAAAAAGACAAACCTACCGTATTTATCAATCCAAGTTATGAGTCTATCGACGGGTCAATACAATTGAGTCCTGAAGGCTGTTTGTCAGTAGGTGAAATAGGGGCGAGATTAACAAGATTAAATAGAATTCGTGTCAACTATACAGACCTTGATGGAAATAAAATGGTTATGGAAACCAAGGGGATGTTATCGGCCAGCATTCAACACGAATGCGATCACTTAGAGGGAGTTTTATTTATAGACTACTTAAACAAGGGGAAGCTAATTAAAATCATTGGTTGTATAAGAGAAAAATAACTTTAAAAATTATCATATTATAGCGAGTTCTAAAATGAAATCATCTTCAAAAATTTTATCCATAATTATTTTAGTATTTTTTGGATTAGGTTACGCACAGGCTTTGTTGCGTAATTCAGTTTAGAGGCAGAGCAGCCCCATTTCGTGTCTTTC
>NZ_JAPHPW010000055.1 GCF_026241515.1 Vibrio sp. 14G-20 | reverse complement strand
ACACCAGCGATATCGGTATTGGAGAAGTGTGCTTCGCCTGTATCAACATCGGTTATAGTGAGTGTGCCAGAGGTGTGCAGTTGAGATTCCTCAGTGACAGTGCCAGTATTGGAATCTCCAATAATCGCTTTGTCATTAGTACCATTAACAGTGATCTTGACTTGATGAGCAGTGCCATCAGCAGAATGAACAGTGATGGTATCGGTAGCTGTTGCGCCTTTGCCTAAGGCTTGTACTGTTGGGTTCGTATTATCTAAATCGTACGTCCATTTACCTGAGTCCGTTAGATGCAGAGTACCTAACACGCCAGCAATGTCGGTATTTGAGAAGTGCGCTTCACCAGTATCAACATCAGTCACGGTGAGTGTACCTGAGGTTTGTAGGTGAGACTCTTCCGTTACTGCACCTGTATTGGTACCAGAAATAACGGCTTTGTCGTTGGTGCCATTCACCGTAATGCTCAGCTGGTGTGGCGTCCCATCGGCAGAGTGAATCGTGATGGTATCAATTGCCGTAGCCCCTTTGCCTAAGGCTTGTACCGTCGGATTGGTGTTATCTAAATCGTAGGTCCACGATCCTGAGTCCGTCAGATGCAACGTACCCAACGACCCTGCGATATCGGTATTGGAGAAATGAGCTTCACCAGTATCCACATCAGTTACAGTGAGTGTGCCTGAGGTGTGCAGTTGAGACTCTTCGGTGACGGCACCTGTATTAGCACCACCAATCACAGCGGCATCATTAGTGCCGTTCACAGTAATGGTCACCTGATTTGGCGTTCCATCGACAGAGTGAACCGTGATGACGTCAGTTGCCGTAGCCCCTTTACCTAAGGCTTGTACCGTCGGGTTGGTGTTGTCTAAATCGTACGTCCACGATCCTGAGTCTGTCAGATGCAACGTGCCCAACGACCCTGCGATATCGGTATTGGAGAAGTGGGCTTCACCTGTGTCAACATCGGTTATAGTGAGTGTGCCTGATGTGTGCAGTTGAGACTCTTCGGTGACGGCACCTGTATTAGTACCACCAATCACGGCTTTGTCGTTGGTGCCGTTTACTATGATCGTCACTTGATGCGATGTGCCATCTGCCGAATGAACGGTAATCGTGTCGGTGGCAGTAGCGCCTTTGTCTAAGGCTTGCACTGATGGGTTGGTGTTATCTAGGTCGTAACTCCAAGCTCCATTATCTTTGAGGTGGAGCGTGCCTAAAGCACCAGCAATATCGGTATTGGAGAAATGTGCTTCCCCCGTATCGACGTCAGTAATCGTCAATGTACCGGATGTTTGAAGTTGAGCTTCTTCCGTTACTGCACCGGAGTTGGTGCCACCGATTACAGCGGAATCATTAGTACCGTTTACGGTAATCGTCACTTGATGCGGAGTGCCATCAGCTGAATGAACGGTAATTGTATCGGTGGCAGTAGTGCCTTTGCTTAAGACTTGCACTTGTGGGTTTGTGTTATCGAGATCGTAACTCCAAGCACCATTGTCTTTGAGGTGGAGCGTGCCTAAAACACCTGCAACATCCGTATTGGAGAAATGTGCTTCCCCCGTATCGGCGTCAGTAATCGTCAATGTTCCGGATGTTTGTAGTTGAGTTTCTTCAGTCACTGCACCGGAGTTAGTGCCACCGATTACAGCGGAATCATTAGTACCGTTTACGGTAATCGTCACTTGGTGTGGTGTGCCATCAGCCGACTGAACGGTAATCGTATCGGTCGCAGTAGCGCCTTTGCCCAAAGCTTGCACTTGTGGATTGGTGTTATCGAGATCGTAAGTCCAGACACCATTATCTTTGAGGTGGAGCGTACCTAAAGCACCTGCAACATCGATATTGGAGAAGTGCGCTTCACCCGTATCGACGTCAGTAATTGTCAATGTTCCGGATGCTTGCAGTTGAGTTTCTTCAGTCACTGCACCGGAGTTGGTGCCACCGATTACAGCGGAATCATTAGTACCGTTTACGG
>NZ_JAPHPW010000054.1 GCF_026241515.1 Vibrio sp. 14G-20 | reverse complement strand
AGCTGATCAGATCGTAGGTTCTTGATTTAGTTCCATTGAATTACGCAACAAAGCCTCATGCTTCCATCACTAGAGCTTCCAGGTACCGTTCCTAACCAAGTGACAGTAACAGTTGACGCCGCATAGAGGTTACTCGCGAGCATGAGCGAAGAAACGGCAATCACCAAACTAGTCGGCGCACTTTTTTTTCCTATTTTTAAAACATTCATGTTTTGATCCTTATTTAACTTAATTATTTCGAAATTTGTATATTCATGTACATTCAATAAAAAGTTGATTTTATCGACCCCCTTACCTTAGTTAGTTAGTTAGTAGCCTATCTTTATGGAATATGTAATTAGTTCAATTGCCGTCTTTCTTGTATTGATTAGCTATTAATACAACGCAATATAGATTGCTATATCACCAAGTACATTTACTACTTGGATCTGAAACCGGTATGTAATTAATTCATCAATCTTTTATCTGACATCTAAATAGCTCTAAAAATTACCCAAGTGCTACTTTTCTAATCACTGTGGACGAAGAGGACACAAAATTAAGTGTCACAAAATAAAAACCAAATCGTCATAAAAATGAAACAAATTTAAAATTCGAAAAACTAATGATATCCTCTTGTTATGAATGCCTCGTAAATCTATGTAAATATTCATACCCACCAAACCTAGGAGTTAAAATAAGCAAGGTCAACAAAATGAATAGTTTTTCACTATTTAATAATATTAATGCCAAATGGTGGGATATTAATGAATAGATACTGCGATATTAATTTTCGGTAAATTTGAATTATTTACCTTTCTTACCCGTACTTACCTCCAAATGGCTATTGACTTGAACTGGCCAATAACATAAAGATACAATAGTAAATTCAAGTAGATACTGTATAACTATTTATTATCTCGATGTTTTAATTGCATTAATTCATTCGCTACAAAAGGAAAGATATCGCGGATGAATGAGACACTGGTCTTACTAGATGATAAATTTATTTATAAACTTGAATACATTGCTTACAGAGTGTTATAACGTACTAACAAACTAAACCTTGAGATCAATTTCAATAAAATAATGTATTGGATTTACTGGTAAAATGATAAAGAGTTCTGAAATTATAATTAATCCAGATATAGCACTAGCAAGGTGATGAATCATATAATAATAGACAAAGGATTTAGGATTAATCCCAACTCCAAAAGAAAAGGACAAAGTTATGAATTTTACAACGAATTCTATGTTAAGTAGTACATCAAGCAAAGATTCTCAAACTAACATATTTAAAGAAAATAATAAAAACAGCAACAGCGCTAACCCAATTGATAAACACTCTGCGTTAAAAAATGAAGTCAGCGATAATCTTAATGAAGTAGAGGTTAAGATTTTATCAATTCTTATGAGAAATAGCGGTAACGTTGTAACTCGTTCAGAATTGATTGAAAATAGTTGGGGCGGAAGAGTCGTTACAGGAAGTTCGCTAAACGTCGCCATAAAAAAGATTAGAGATGCATCAAAGAATACTCCTCTAGAAGGGAAAATTGTAACATTACCCAAAAAAGGTTATATGTTCACTAAGGATGATTATACACAAAGCATTTCAGATACCACCATAGTAGACTGTAATATAGATATATCATCCAATACTATAAATGAGATTAGCTCTGAGTTTGATCAAGTAACTATCAAAACAAACTACTGGGTAATATTATTAAGCTTCATTACTAATCAAAAAAAATTTATTATTAACTTAATAAGTTTAGTTCTTTGGCAGACTTCTTTTATTGGATTTATATTTTTATGGTGGCCAGAATGAACATCAAAGGTTCAATATACAGATTAAACATTTCTTTCTTATTATTTGTTGAAATTACTATTATTTTTGGGTTTTTTCAAGCGATCCTTTACAAAGATGAACTAAAATTTACTATCGAGTCGCCATGCGTCGAAAATAAAATAGAAAATATCATAACTTTCGACCGACTCTTTTTTTCGATCTCGCTAAATCGCCAAGAAAAATCCAAGGACATAGAACAAAAAGTAACATTTAGCGGTGTGTACTTGAAATATTTCGACACTCTTTTGCTTATTGGCCGACTAAACTGTACCCCAATGTTCGTTCGAATTGAAATAACTGAACACTCTCCCCATATAAATTCAAGTGGTACTGGTTGCATATATTTATCATCTCAGGCCTAACTTCCTACAAGAGCTTCATCTAAGGATGAAGCTTCCTCTTCATACATAGCCCACTAAAAACATCTACATCTACATCTACATCTACATCTACATCTACATCTACATCTACATCTACATCTA
>NZ_JAPHPW010000053.1 GCF_026241515.1 Vibrio sp. 14G-20 | reverse complement strand
TATGGTGGAGACTTTACCACCTAATTTGGTGTCCGGGATCATTAGACCACTACAAATGCTACTAATCTGTCCAAGGTTTAGAGGACCTTGAACAGATTAGGTATACACAAGCTTAAATTAAACGTTGGAACGCGCGTTTTTCTTCTTTGATTTATAGGCTTTCATTGAAATTTTTAAAGCAAGCTGTTTTTGTTTAATTGAAATGAGTTGTCTAGTTACGACCTTATGGTGTAACTCTGTGATAAAGTTTTTTTCCCAAGGCGTAAGGCGGTCAAACCTCAATAAAATAGTGTCATTGAGTACATTGAACAACTCGTATTGGCTTTTATCCATTCGACTGCTAAGCATTCAATTTGAGCACTTAGCTAGAGAAATGACGTTAAGGCTTTCTACTTTCTCATTTTTTCCTAAGGTAATGATTCGATAAGAGATCCCACTCTCTAATAGTGGCCTTATTTCGATGTTATCACAAAAACTAACGGCGACTTTTTCTACTAAGCTGTCCATATTCAACGTTTTCTTTTTTACGAAAACAAGAGTGACACTATTGCCTTCTGACTGTGCATTTACGAGTGTGATTAAGCCTAACTCTTGTGGCAGTTGGCTTGAGATAACCGTCGCTCTATAATCGGCAAGCCCACTAGATTTCATTGGGCTTATCTGACAACCGTTAAGCATGACACTGACGGAAATAATTACTGCTGTTCTTAGCATTATGCGTTCCTTCTTGCTTTCTTCTCCCTTTAGGTGCCTTAAAATATTTATTGATATAACGTGAAGACATAGAAGATAAGAGCGCACTGTAATCTAAACCGAATGTGACTTTTTCCCCTACAAATAATGGTTTTCGTGAGGATTCAAGGACAAGATGATCACTGGTTGAAGACATGATCTTAATCCCATTCGGAGCCTTAAGCCCGCTGACACAAACATCTTGGCGGCCTAATGCTACAATAGCTTGTGAGACCTCCCCTCTATCTTGAAGGCTTTCTTTTTCACCAAAAGCATTTAACCCCCGACTCCCCCAAGGCAAAGTCGGTTTAGTCTTGGATTCAATCACTTCAGCGGTCAAAGAAACCGCATCCGTATGTAAGCCTTTGATATTTTCGTGCTCTAAAGGCTCACAGCCTAAAAAAATGGCTTCTCCTATACGAAGGTTATTTACTCGAGTTAAGCCTGTTCTCTGAAGAGCCCAGTTAACTGAAGCAGAATTACCCCCTGAAATAATTTCTAGACTGATCCCAAATGTAGCTTCAATTCCATCGGCAAGATCAGAAAGAACATTCATATTTTGCTCATCTGGAGCGACACCATACCGACAGGCTAAATTCGTACCAATTCCTTTTA
Source organism: Vibrio sp. 14G-20 (assembly GCF_026241515.1). Classification (GTDB taxonomy): domain Bacteria; phylum Pseudomonadota; class Gammaproteobacteria; order Enterobacterales; family Vibrionaceae; genus Vibrio. The sequence goes on along the minus strand of NZ_JAPHPW010000053.1, from coordinate 3,662 downwards.
TCGTGATGTTCGGTAAAGAAACAATCTCACGGATAAAATCAATCACATGATTAGGCATCACACCTTCTCTTAGATCGCCAAGCTCAACCATAATAATAATATCGTGACAGCAATTTTGTTGTTCCGCTGCATGTGAAAGCCCCTGAATCACTTCAACTTCAGAGTTTAAACTCATATCACTGTATTTTATTACGCTCGCCACTTGACTGAGCATGGGTGTACGTATCAGCATTTTAGGGATAGCAATGCCAGATTCAGTCATCTTTTGAAGATTTTCGATTCTTGAATCGGCTAACATTTTTGCGCCAGCATCAATAAGAACTTGTGCGATGATAGGGTGGCCGAGGAAGGCTTTTGTTACAGGCGTGACGGATATGTTTTTCAGTGAGAGCTGAGTAATCAGGTACTGAGCGTTATGGTGAACTTTCCCACAATCGATGTGTAACCTAGGGTAGTTCACCCTTTTTCGGCCAGTTTACTTGCTATTATAGGGAAGGTTGACGATACGATGTGCAGTAGATGCTCAACAGGCTGTGACAAGACATCAGTAACCGGTAGACCAAATTCGGTAGTGTAACTGTCTATCGCACGACAGGTTTCATCTAAAGACATATCTTCATGATTCAGTGTTAGTCCAATAACACCGGTATTAGAAAACGTTTCGATAAGATTTATTTCTGAGGCAATCGAAGGCATTGGGCAATCAGGAAAATCACTACGATATAAACGTTTAGGAGCATGTTGCAATATCACACCCGTTGGACAACTGCCACGTAAGATAAAAGCGCTGGTTGAAAACGCAGGGTGACTTAAAGCTCCTTGCCCTTCAATAATTATCAGATCCGGGTTTTCTTTTTCATAGGCCTGTACAATGACAGATTCCAACTCACCGGCACAAAATTGTGAAGGAACAGCATCGAGTGCAACGGAGTATTGTGCGCCTTGCATAATGCCTGTTTGACCAGTGGCAATCAGAACGACGTTAAGGCCTTTTTTAATCAGTTCATTCGCCAATATTGTCGCTGTTGTTCGTTTTCCTAGCGCGCAATCCGTCCCCATTACAGCAATTCTCGGGCATTTAACGTTGTGTATTTTCCCGCTAAACGTTTTCAGATCGCCTTTATTTTTGGGTTTGCGAGTATCGAATATTCGAACGTTATTCTTTAAGCTAGCTTCTAAAAATAGAGGATCATCGGTTAGGAATTCATGTAAGCCATTTACGATGTTCATTCCTAGTGACATGGCATTTAAAATGATACTTTTATCTAAGTCAGATAAAAAACCACTTGATGGCGCAATGCCAAAAATGAAGTAATCGGGAATACTTCCCGCGTGAATGATAGCTTCTTCAGCATTGGCAAGGATCGGTATTCCATTGGCTTTGTTATCAAGTACTTCTCCAGCATCTAAGCCGGCAGATACACTATCAATAACCGATAGAATACGATAGCTTAATGAATGCCTCACTAGCCCATTAGCGGTTTTACCATCAATTTCACCGAAATTACCTTCGCAATATATAATTGCCGAAGGGATGACAGGTTTCACTTTCTGAGCAAGTGGTAGCCAAGGAGCGATATGGGTTACATCGTAGTTGGTTTTGAAATTTTCAATTCTAGTGAGTTTGAAGATGTTTCTTAACTTTTGGGTTGAAATAGACATAATTAAAGCCTGCTATGAGGCTTAGGAGGGCAACTAAGGAGTGCCGAGATGCGAGTTCGGAAAAGAAAAGAAGTCCCCACTAAGCGGTAGGGATAACAACCAAGGTAACACACTCACCAGACTTTTGTTGGTTATTATTAATACGCTTTCTAAGTCTATCACTTTCAGGCTTCACCCATACTAACGTGACTGATTAGAGATCTAAGACTCATTGTTCAACGTCGCCGTATCAACCTCTCAGCTTTAAGGTTTCAAGATACTTTTTCTAATATCAGTTAAGTGAATTTGAGTTTTGAGTTTAACGCGTTTTTGTCCAGAGTCTTCATAGACCTGAAGTTTTACTCGTGGCACTTTTCTCAAAAAGTGCCAGCTAGCTCAGATCTGCCCCTTTTTGCATTAGACCTATTACTCATGAATATCCTGTTAATGTGCGTTTGACCTACCAAAACTTACCCGAATGCAGCACATTTATAAATCATGCTTCACAGTATGGTCTAACCTATCAATAGAGCCGCTAACCTATTGATTATAAATTGAAGTTTCCGAAGAGAGGTTGCATTATATGTACATAAAATACGAAGTGTAGTCGTACAGATAGCGTTATGTGCCAGAGCGAGTTAGGAGTCATGTCTTACATGAATATTCAGTTAAAGTTGGTTCAACTTAGAAAGAAAATCAGAGTAAATAAAAAGAAAGTAACTAGCGCAGTCATTGACGATCACTCAGCAGAAATGTGCATAATTTGTGGTTCTCAAGATCAATTGACTAGAGAGCATGTGATACCTCAATGGGTCTATAATCGTTGTACGAAACGAACATTCGAAACAACAACTAACGGTATTTCTCAGACTTACAATAAAACCACACTACCTGCATGCAAAGATTGTAACTCGAATCTCCTTGGTTATTTGGAGAGACATTTGAAGCATGAATTTGAAAAAGTCGATGTTAATCACCAAGAGTTCTCACAAGAGACCTTAGAGTTAATCATCCTATGGTTAGAAACTCTAGAATACAAATTTCAAGTACTCGACCTTCGCAGAAATTTAAATAAGGTAAAAGGTGCAGAGTACATTCCTTTTATTGGCAAAATGCCTATTGCTATGTTCCAAGGCTCTATGGATACGAGTCCTGCAAAGGTGTTCTCAAATTTTCGTTCGGCATTGCAAGTATTGAGTGTGAAATCAAAGGCTGATAGGCTTAATTCCCTTTGTATTATCCATACCACAAACAAAGACTTTCATTTCTTTCATTCTACAAATGATTTTATATTCATAGAGTTAGCTGAGTTTGGGGTCGCGTTTTTCTATTTCTATAAACAAACGTTTGATGACCATAGTGCCGCCATAGAGTCTGCTATGGAAATAGTCCAAGATCACTATGCAGGAACAGGAACACAATAAAATCTTAAGTTTATCTGGAGTTCAGCATATGAAGATAAAAACAGGTACAGAGGCTGATTACCACCAGTGTATCGCAATTAAACATGAATACTTCAAGTGTCACGATGCTTTTGAACAATTTCGGCAATCCGCCGAACATTTAATTCTGTCCGGTCATGATAAGTACAAATCTTATCGAACATACAATTCATATTCATATTTTATTCATCATCTGTACGAGTTTCTCATTGCTTGCCACGCAAGAGACTTTGAAAATAAAAATATAACCGACAAAAAAGGTCCTCAGAAAAATCATTTCATAGACTCACTAATTGAAGAGGATGCTCATCGTGCGGTAAATGCAAGAATTGACCGTATTAGTCGTGGACAGGCTCCGAGTTATGAAAATGACATATCGCACTATGAAAAACTTCACCAGAATCATTTGCAAAGGACTTTAGGGTTTATCGTAACAAGGTTGCTGGTCATGCGTCTTATGAGCGTACTAAAGACCTCAACTTAACCGATTTCTATCTAAAGTATCACTTTTACTTGTACCTATTTGTAGTGGTCAACAAATTCCGGACACTGACTTAAGCCGATTTTCGGCATTTACTG
>NZ_JAPHPW010000052.1 GCF_026241515.1 Vibrio sp. 14G-20 | reverse complement strand
GCTGATCAGATCGTAGGTTCTTGATTTAGTTCCATTGAATTACGCAACAAAGCCGCCCAGTGAAGTCGTCATCCTCTTATCCATCAAACAGCTTTTCACTGCCAACGAAAACTGGCTAAACTATCTCAATGAAAATTGGAAACACCTCCAAACAGTCACATTGAAAGCGTCACTAAAATGATCGCATGCACCACTGTGGCTTAAAGGAGCATCGATGCAGCCATGCTAACTGCACACCTGCGGCAGAAAGCTGAATACGAACCTTCACATCCATTAATATGTCACGCCTGGGGCTCATATTAGAAGACGGCCTCTGGAAGCCCATTATTCAAAGTTAAAACCACTGAAAGGTGTTCATCACTCAACGTCTCGAATCCAATGACTCTGAGTTAGATGTGACTGGAGAGGGTCGCCCTTGTATTCGTGCTCAGCAAGATTAGGCACGATTTTAGCCCACCAATATTACCGTCGATGGACACTGCACTTTACTAAGAAAACGGGAAGTATGACACCAACCATGACTTGCCTTGGTCGAGACCTAAAGCGTTCACCAATATCGATGTTTATCTGCGTTACGTTTACGACATAACTTCCTGGGCAGTTTGGTGACATTTGATTACCTCAACCATGGGAATGGTAGGACTCGATCATTCATTCAGAGTCCAGAAGCGTTGGTCGAGCAGATGGTAGAGCAGATCCCAAATAAGCATTTCAAAATGATTCGATACTTGGATTTTCTATCTAATTGACGTTGTAGTGAGATGCTTTCTAAGGTCTAAGATGCTTGAGGTAGTGTTCTTGAAGGCTTACCTGAAATGCTAGGTTACGTAGCGATACTGAAAGGATATATGAGGGTCGACCATTTTGAGGGCATTCTTTGTGGACATTGCATGACGTTTCTTAGCTTTAGAACTGGGGAAACCACTGGCTCCACAAATAAGCCAGCGGTAGTGTTGATTAACAAAAGACGTGGTACTAAGTAATAAGTAATAAGTATCTGTTTAATTACAGTGCGTAACAATTGAAGTCATTAGCGAAGGCTATATCACCCTTGAATTTGTTGCTAAGTTCTCGTTCGGTGTTTGATTGTTCTAGAGTGGTTGCCGTACGCTCTAAAAAATGGCTGAGAACAAGAGTGTGGGCGTTGGTTTCTGAAACAATTTCAGCGATCCTGCTCGGTTTCATATGCAGCCTTTCAACAGGTCCATTATAGCTTTGGGGCAATGCATTGTGCGCGATAATCAGGTCTGCCGAGTTGGCCATGGGTTTCAAATATGTCGGTCCACTGCTATCGCCAGTAATAAATACTTCCTTGCCTTTGTAATTGATGGATATTGCCAGTGAAGAGACTCCTCCGTGCTTTGCATCCGCCGTTTTGAATTTTGCGCCACTCCCCTCAAATTCATGGACATGTTCGGTAGGTACAATGTCATGAGGTAGAAGTTTGTATTTGGCTTTGCTGTAGCTTTCATCCGATGCTTCAGCGATGAAGTTATTCATATATGGGTAAAGCCCATTTAGCCCTACTAACCTATCCATAAACTCGCTCATACTAGGTACCAACTTGTTACCTGTTGGGCCATAAATGGGTAACGGAACGCTACGGTCTTCAAAGTAACTAGACTTGATTAAACTGATGAGATCTGCGGTGTGATCAACATGCATGTGTGAGATTATGATCGCATTGAGATCGGAAATGTTTGCACCCGTTTGATTGAAGTGAAAAGCGGTACCAGCCCCTGAATCGATTAAATATCTCGCCTTGCCATTGTCCCAAAGAAGGTAGCTAGTGGACACATTATTAGTACTTAGTTCAGGGCCACCTGCACCTAGCACCTGCAGGTAAGTCCCGTTGTCGGGACATTGATGAGAGGAGGGTTCGCGAGCACTAACGTTGGGGTGAGTGTCGCTGCAAGTAAAAGGTATTTAGAGTTCATGACATTTTCCAAAAAGAGAATGGGCGATAAGGATTATTAAGGCGCCTTTTAAAATAAATTTAAACTTAAGATTATGATAACTAACAAAATTTGAACGCTGCTTGTATAACAAACAGCGTTCAAATGTTTTCTAATGAACTATTGATATATCACTGTAGCGTTGTAGCTTCATAACCGTTGTGCGTTCCCATATGCTACTGCCATTCATAACGATCTCTACCACTCGATGTTCGTCGCAAAACGCCCAAGACGGCTTTCCTTTAAAGCTAGATTCTATTTCTGATACTTGTCCTGGCGTTAACTTAGATACATCTAAGCCAACGTCATAAGCGTATGTTGAAAGCTTGCTCTTTTTCATAGGCTGACTATTTATGTTGGGTTCAGCAGTCTGTTGGTATGTATCTAAGACAGTAACTTGGTTCGCTAAGTCATCAAGTGAGGAGGCGTGACCTACGCCTCCAAACGAGATTGCGCAAACTAGTACAGTAGCGGCAATTCTCATCACATACTCCTACTTGCTCTTAAACGTCGGGTTACCATCTGCACCGGATTGAGTTGCGGAGAATGTTGGGACCGTAATGTTTTTCAACCAGCTCGCTTTATCAATTCCCTTGAAACGTCCCTTATCTTCTGGTGTATAACGAATAGGTTGACCCGCCCATACTTTCTTGAACTCACCATTATCGACCACTTTTTGACCATTAACGATCACATAGGAAATACCTGTTGTTGGCTTGCCTTGTTCACCCGCTTTATAGGTCGAGTTATCTTGAACTGTTTCGGGATCAAAAATGGTAATATCAGCCACCATACCTTCTTGCAGACGCCCACGTTTCTGCATGGACTCTAGGCCTTCATCGCCTAAATGTTTCGCAGGCCAGTAAGTCATCTGCGCCAGGGTAAACATCAGTGGAACCCCTTCTTCACGCGCCATCGCAAATACTCTACCGCGTGTACCCGCTGTTCGTGGGTGACCTTTGTATTCTGTGTAGTCAGCATCCCAAGAATCAACACCTAAGCCCGAGTAAATAGAGTCCGCCGCGACTGTCATGTGAGGGATCTTCAAGAAATACTTCAGCCACTCTTTACGTGGCGGACTGAAAATCACGACAAGGTGCCCAGGGTCCTTTGCCACCAAGTCTAGATATGCTTCTTTGTCTAAGAACTTGTCAGAATCTGGGTCATAGATAATGTCTTCGTACTTGTAACCAAACAGTCCCTCAACACTTTCTGGTATTAAGAATGACGAACCAATGGCAGTGGATGCAGCGTCGTACGGATAGTATTCTGACCACATGTTCATACCTTGGTCACGAGCCGATTTTAGTTTCTCCTCAACTTCCCACCAACCAAACTCATTGTTGTGAAGCATTAATAATCCCGCTTTGAGTGCCACAGCATTTGCGAAAACTTCGTCAAACCCCAGTTGCCCTTCCGGGTTTACAGGATTGCCATGAAAACGAGTATGAGAGGCGGTGAATCGTCCCCAATTTGCTGCCACTTTTTGTGATTCATACATTTCAAAGGATGTAAGACCGTTTCGCATGTATGCAGTTGTCGATGCTAGATTGATAGCACCATCTTGAAAGCCCTGATCCAAAATAGTCAGAATTTGGTTCATTTGTTCTTCATTGGCCTTAGTATCAGACCATCCGCTGACTCCGTCTTTGGCAGCTTCTGTACGTAATTTACTCAGAATATCAGGTGCGTCATACGCTCGATCAATTTTTACTTCCGGGTCAAGAACCTCTAGCCTAGCCGCTTCTTGGCTGATTCCAGTACCATAGTTCAAAGGCCAGGCATCTTTCTTATTTTCGTACCATTCAGCTACTCGAGTTGCCCCTATTTCTAGGTCCATCCCCGTAGTCACACCATCAAGAGCTGCGAGTTTAATTGATAGACCGTCAAGAGAATGAAAGTGGGTATCAATAAACCCCGGAGCGACAACTTGACCTGATGCGTCAATAACCTTGTCACCTTCTAATTGATCGGCTGAAATTATAATAATTTGACCGTCTTTTATTCCGACATTAAGCACTGCATCCAGCATGGTTTCAGGATCCATGACCCGACCATTTTCAATCACTAAGTCATAGTCTGCCGCCGACAACGCTCCGGCGTTTAACGTCAATGCTGCTAGCACTGACACAGTAATTAATTTCTTATTTACTTTCATTTTTTGCCCTTATATTTTTGCTAGTTTCTTGTTTATCTGAGCTACTACAGAACGACAAGAACTAGACTAAATGCTCTCAAGACGTTTGGCTCTCGATCTGGCTTCCATTCTATGTGTACCTAACTATAGTGCATAATCACTTTTGTCGGATCAGATGCGACGACGTAACCTATTTGCGCTAAAAAACGATGTTGGAGGTTTCAAAATCCAAGCCGTTGAACGAATGGTGGGTGAGAAAATATGACTAACCAAAGTCTCAATGACTTCTCTTACAGGGGAGGTATAGGACCTTAGAATTACAGACAAGTAGGTTTTATATGTGAAGAAGCAAGTCTCTCAATTTCCCCGCTCCGGCCACTAGGTAAGATGAAGAAACTCTAGATTGAAAGTGATTGAGTAATAGCTGCCGCCATAGAAACATTGACTAATGAGAGAGCGACAAGTCCTGTGGCAAAGCGTTTCTTTATTTAAACGCCTTGAAGCATGATTCAAGGAATGTATACAACCTAAATGTAAATGGTGACCTGCATTTGTGGTTATCAGTTCTGGTGGTGGGATAAAATAGCTTTTCGATGCAACTGAAACACTAAAAAGCACACAGAGTCAGCAACATGAAGGCCGCTTGACTGCACTGACAAGGCTTAAGCTAGCTTAGAGGCTTTTGTTTACAGGCTAATACCAAACTCAAGACGCAAAAAAGCCCGCTGATTTCTCAGCGGGCTTTCTAATGGTGGTGGAGGGATAGGGATTTGAACCCTAGAACCGCTATTAACGGTTGCCGGTTTTCAAGACCGGTGCTTTCGACCACTCAGCCATCCCTCCAACAAATTGTCATCAATAGATTAGTACACTAATGATGTTGTTAATTGCTAATGCAAGTAACGATACCTTTTGTCTTCACTTTTAAAAAAGTGAAAATAAATAGGAGCCTGGCGATGTCCTACTCTCACATGGGGAAGCCCCACACTACCATCGGCGCTATTGTGTTTCACTTCTGAGTTCGGCATGGAATCAGGTGGGTCCACAATGCTATGGTCGCCAAGCAAATTTTGCTTTTACTTTCAGCTTTTTTGAAAACTGAAGGCAAAATAATCTGGAAAGCTAATCTAAAAGTTTCTCTTCAAACTCATTCAAGGTCTGTACATCTGAGTCCACAAAACCCCTTGGGTGTTGTATGGTTAAGCCTCACGGGCAATTAGTACAGGTTAGCTCAATGCCTCACAGCACTTACACACCCTGCCTATCAACGTCGTAGTCTACGACAACCCTTTAGGAC
>NZ_JAPHPW010000051.1 GCF_026241515.1 Vibrio sp. 14G-20 | reverse complement strand
AACCATCTGTAGGATCGTTCAACTGATCAGGAAAATGCTTAAATGATCAGTGTTAGCCTAGAGAGCGAGATTTACGCTTTGCGCTCTAGGAACACACCCGCTTCCATGTGGTGCGTGTAAGGGAACTGGTCAAATAAAGCAAAACGAGTGATGTCGTGCGTTTCGCTTAGGATCTCTAGGTTCTCTTTCAATGTCTCTGGGTTACAAGAGATGTACATGATGCGCTCGTACCCTTGAACCATCTTACAAGTATCAACGTCCATACCTGAACGCGGTGGATCAACAAAGATAGTGTTGCAGTTGTAGCTCTTAAGATCGATGTTCGCTTGTTGCAGACGGCGGAATTCACGCTTGCCTTCCATTGCTACGGTAAAGTCTTCTGCAGACATACGAATAATCTGAACATTATCAATCTCGTTCGCCGCTATGTTGTATTGCGCTGACTCTACTGATGGCTTCGCTAGCTCAGTAGCAAGTACACGCTCGAAGTTCTGTGCTAATGCTAATGAGAAGTTACCGTTACCACAGTAAAGCTCAAGCAAGTCGCCTTTATTGTCTTGAGTGCAGTCGACAGCCCATTCCAACATTTTCTCTGCTACTTTACCGTTTGGTTGAGTAAAGCTGTTCTCTACTTGTTGGTAGATGTAGCTATCACCATTCACATCTAGCTTTTCAATTACGTAGTCGCGGTCTAGTACGATTTTCATCTTACGCGCACGACCAATCAGGTTCAGGTTAAAACCTTCATCGTTTAATTGCTGTTTCAGTGCTTTAGCATCTTGAATCCACTGTTCACCTAATTGACGGTGGTAAAGCAGTGATACCAAAATCTCGCCACTCAACGTAGAGAGGAAATCTACTTGGAATAGCTTGTGGCGTAGAGAGTGGTTGTTCTTCATTGCATCCGTTAATAGAGGCATTAGGTCGTTAATAAGACGGCTAGCTGCAGGGAACTGGTCTACACGGTATTTTTCTTTAGTCTCTTGATTGAACATGACGTAATACATATCGTCACCTTCATGCCACACGCGGAACTCAGCACGCATGCGGTAGTGTTGTTCTGGAGATTCATACACTTCCAGTTCAGGCACATCATATTCTGAGAACATTTCTGTAAGACGCTCTGTCTTTTCTGCCAGTTGTTCTTGGTAGCGTTGCGGGTTTACATCTAAATTCGCCATTGTTATGCCTTTTGCTGTCGTGCTTTTAAATCAAGAGCGCAGATTTTATTCAATCACAGGCGCTTGTCCAGTGTTGAGAGCCATTCAATGTAAATCGACCATGAAAACTATAGCTTATAACAATCTTAGACTAGACAAATGATTCAGAGGTCAATACTATCTTCGGCAAGCTGGTGTCATTTAGATGTATAGATGGCTGAAGAGGGAATCTGGTGTAAATCCAGAACTGACGCGCAGCGGTAAAAGAGAACGAGTATTCATAAGACACTGCAAATAGCTTTTTGTGGGAAGTCGAATATTAGGTAACCATAAGGGTTGTGCTCTTGAGTCCGAATACCTGCCAGCGGCTAAGCCACACAATGTGGTTTGGTAGGACTTTACGCGATTTAGGATCACAACATGAACAAATCCCTTTTAGCGGTTGCTGTAGCATCGCTGCTTTCATCTATCTCCAATTTACATGCCCAAGAAGCCTCTGCCGACGAAACCATGGTGGTTACGGCTAACCGTTTTGAGCAGCCTTTAAGTGATGTGATTGCATCAACAACGGTTGTTTCTAAACAAGAAATCGAAGAAACCCAAGCTAAATCCCTAGTCGATGTTTTAAAACGAGTACCTGGTGTTGAAGTTTCTCAAAGTGGCGGACGTGGACACAGTGCATCTGTTTTCATGCGTGGCTACAATAGCGATCAAGTATTGTTTCTTATCGATGGTGTTCGTATTGATTCTGCGGCCGGCGGTATTAATTTCAACCATATTCCAGTAGGTATTATTGAGAGAGTTGAAGTGATTCGTGGTTCTGGCGGTGCTCTCTACGGTTCTGATGCTGTAGCGGGTGTAATTAATGTTATTACCGCTTCTGGTAGTTCGACGGAATCAACAATGATTTCTGTTGGAGCAGGTAGTGACGCTCAAAAGGAAGCAAACTTTTCAACGACCCGCAAGTTATCTAATGGCGGAACAGTAAAGCTTGCTGGTGGCTTTGATGAGACCGAAGGGTACGATATCAAAGACCCTGCGACTGGCCTTAATTATGGATATGAAAGCCAAAATCTTTTTGCGTCATACTCACAGCCGATCAATGAGGCCTTTACTGGCACAGCATCTGTTCGTTGGTTTGATAGTCTGACAGAGTATGACTCGGGTGGTAAGAACTACGGTTACTCTGAGAACTTGAGCGTTACAGCCGCTGTTGACTATAAAGGTGATAACTTAAGCTCTACTTTTAGAGCTAATCAGCAGGCAATCGAAAACCTAGACTATTCACAAGCTCAAGGTAAAGACAATGCTGGTACAAAGAAGAAAATAGATCTGACGAACTTGCAGTTCTTAAATCAGTATTACGTTAATGAGAATGTATCTGTTGGTGCTGGTGCCGACTGGCGTAGAGAAAAACTTGATGATGATGCCTTGTCATATGGCTCACCTGATGCTCTAGCTGGCGAAGCTCGCGATACTACCGGCGTATACGCTTCTTCTGAACTTCGATTTGGTGATGTTCAAATTGTTGGTAGTGTACGTAACGATAAACACGACTCATATGACAACCACACTACATGGTCTTTAGGTACTCGCTATTACCTAACAGAAAAGCACTCACTTAGAGCGGCTGCTGGTACATCATTTAAAGCTCCGAGCTATTCTGATCTAACAACAAATCCAGACCTAGAACCTGAAGAAGCCGAAAACCGCGAAATTGGATATACTGGTGAATTCGATTTATTCAAACTGGATGTGACAGCATACGATAATAAAGTCGATAACTTGATCATTTGGTACGAAGGTAGCCCGTTTTGGTATCCTCAAAACGTAGATGCAAAATTGAAAGGGTTAGAAATTACAGGTAATTTCGACACGTGGTTCATCCATCACACGGTTGTTGCTGAGTTTAAAGATCATAAAGATTCTGCGGGTAATAAATTAGCGAAGCGTGCTGATGAAAACTATAAGTGGTTGATGGATGCTTCATATGAAGATTTTGATGTGAATCTTACTTATACATACACGGGTGATAGAGCAGGTAATCCAAAAGAAACAACCGATCCAGATAATATTTTGCCATCAGTGAGCTTGTGGGATGTTTCTGTGGGGTATTGGATCTCCCCTGAGTTAGTGGTTCGTGGTCGAGTTGATAACTTAACTAATGAGAAATACCAAACAACGCTAGGGTATAACGCTCCTGAGCGTAGATATTTCGCAAATCTAGCTTACCAATTCTAATTTACACCTAAACCGCCTCCGGGCGGTTTTTTCTTATTGGGTATATCAATGAAAAAGAAAGTCATCATAAGTTGGTCGTCAGGGAAGGATTCGACATTAACGCTGGAGCGTCTACTTGAAAGCTCCGAATATGAAGTTGTCGCTCTCTATACGACGCATGTTGGAGATGAAGTTCCTTTTCAAGTGACTCCGATTGATGTGGTTGCTATGCAAGCTAAGTTAATCGGGTTGCCATTAATCTCGATTGAGCTTCCAGAAGTGTTCCCTAGTAATGAGATTTATCAAAGTACCATTGTCTCCGCACTTAAAGGTTCTGGCTTATCAATCGATGCACTCGCGTTTGGAGACATGTTTTGTAATGGTATTGCCGACTATCGAAGAAGCTATATAGAACCAGCGGGTTGGGAGTGTGTGTTTCCTCTTATGGGAGAGAGCAGTCAGGCACTTGCTAGTGAAATAATAGACAGAGGAATCGAAACCTTTCTTGTAACGGTCGATAGCGATGCATTAGACATGAGCTATTGCGGGAAAAAATACACGCTTGAACTAATAGACAGCTTACCGAGTCATGTTGATCCATGTGGCGAAGATGGCGAGTTCCATACTTTAGTGACATCAGCGCCATGCTTTAAAGGTAAGCTCAAGATAGATCAAGAAAATGTGGAGCAAGGTAAGCGCTTTGTTCATCAACGTTATCAAGCTTGCATTATATAGAGTGAGGATTGGCGAAAACTAAGCGAAGGAGTATCATTGCAGCGAAACTTATTATAGGTAATCGTTGTGTCGGATAGTCTACAAAAAAATATATTGGTCTTTGATTCTGGAGTGGGTGGCCTATCTGTATATAAGGAGATAAGCCAGTTACTACCGAATCATAACTATACTTATGTATTCGATAACGAGGCTTACCCATACGGTGAACTCGATCAACAAGTTCTTGTCCGCAGAGTTCAAAGTATCGTCTCTAGCTTTGTGGCTAGCCACGCTATTGATATCGTAGTTATAGCCTGCAATACCGCAAGTACGATTGTCTTACCTACACTGCGTGCTAATAATCTAATCCCAATTGTTGGCGTTGTTCCGGCAATCAAACCTGCATCCCTACTTGCCAATAAAGCGGTGGGTCTTATTGCTACTCCCGCAACGATTACTCGTGAATACACACACGAGCTCATCAAAAACTTCTCGAGTAATAAAAGAGTCGAACTTTTAGGCTCTACTCGGCTGGTGGATATGGCCGAAGATAAACTCAGAGGTGAGGCGATTGATCTTGAAGAGTTGCAACTCATCCTTCAACCGATGATCAACACAATTGATGTGGCCGTTTTAGGGTGTACACATTTCCCTTTAATAAAATCAGAGATTCAACAAGTCCTAGGTAAGAGTGTTTTATTGGTTGATTCCGGTAAAGCGATTGCGAAGCGAGTTCAAGATTTATTGGATTTGGAGAGTAGTGATAAAGAAGGGGGAGTGCGTGAGGTTTTTTGTAGTGCACTTCCTAAGAAAGAAAGTGCACTAAATAGCATGTTGAAGCAGTTAGGATTTAGCTCAGTTCAGCTTCGTCCGTTTCTGGATGTTTAGGATCATTTGCAACTCGCACTTTTAAAGTTCGTTGCATGTAATCTTTATCGTTAAGTTCTGAAATAGCATGATTCACATCATTGCTAGCCATTACGACAAATCCAAAGCCTCTTCTTTTACCAGTACGTTTGTCTTTCATTAAGCGTACTGCAAATACTTCACCATACTCTGAGAATAATTCACGTACGTGTGACTCATTCGCTTTGTATGGAAGGTTACCTACATAAAGTGTTTTTGTTGATGCCTTCGGTTCTGAATCTGATTTTGAGTCGGTGCTTGAAAAGTTAACAACAAAAGCGGAAGCCAAGACACCAAGGATAAAGGTAATTGCAGGCGATATATCTACCTTAGAGAAAACAATGCCACCTAGAACAGCTAGTGCGACAATTAACAACATCGATTTTTTTGAGTTCATATCGGAATACTACATATTAATAAACGAAATAGACGCATCTACTCTTAACAAAATAGATACATGAATCTTACGTTCATGGTTTCCATTTTGCCAATGTATTGCTGTGATACGTCTCAAATGTTTAGTTTTTATTCGAAAAATGCGGATCTGGTGGCTTTTTAGGCGAACAAAACTTTTATTCAAAAAAGCCCTTGTGCTCTATGTCGATCTCTCTATAATGCCGCCTCACCGACACGGAGTGAGACGAAAGTCACACAGCGAAATCGGTAGAGGAAAAGGAGTTTAAAATAACCCTTGACTCTCTAAGTGGTGCAGGTATAGTACGCACCCCTAGCGACTGAGATGTAAATCACAAAACGTTAGCGCTCTTTAACAATTTAAACCTATCAATCTGTGTGGGCACTCGTTGATGAATATCA
>NZ_JAPHPW010000050.1 GCF_026241515.1 Vibrio sp. 14G-20 | reverse complement strand
TGTGCTCACGAGTTTGTGGCATAGGGCCATCTGTAGCAGCAACAACTAGGATACCCCCGTCCATTTGAGCAGCACCAGTGATCATGTTTTTAACATAATCGGCGTGTCCAGGACAGTCTACGTGTGCGTAGTGACGTTCAGGAGTATCGTACTCAACGTGAGAAGTTGCGATTGTGATACCGCGCTCGCGCTCTTCTGGAGCGTTATCGATAGATGCGAAATCTTTAGCAACACCGCCGTACACTTTTGCAAGTGTAGTACAGATAGCAGCAGTTAGAGTTGTTTTACCGTGGTCAACGTGGCCGATAGTACCAACGTTTACGTGCGGTTTCGTACGTTCAAATTTTTCTTTAGACATGGGGTGTCCCTCTAGGTACGGATTAGGTGGCTTAAAATAAGACCACGCAACCAAAAAAATGGTTTTCTTTATTAAAGGAGAAGAAGCTTTAGACTGGTGCTAATACCCAGAGTCGAACTGGGGACCTCACCCTTACCAAGGGTGCGCTCTACCGACTGAGCTATATCAGCACACAAAATGAGTTGGAGCGTGCAGCGGGAATCGAACCCGCATCATCAGCTTGGAAGGCTGAGGTAATAGCCATTATACGATGCACGCAACACGTAACTCTGTTTGAGCTATTTAACCTTTAGAATATGGTGGAGGGAGACGGATTCGAACCATCGAAGGCAGTGCCGGCAGATTTACAGTCTGCTCCCTTTGGCCACTCGGGAACCCCTCCAAATTTTGAGCTTTCTCTCGCTTGCCTTATAGGAAGGGAGAAAGTGGTGCCGACTACCGGAATCGAACTGGTGACCTACTGATTACAAGTCAGTTGCTCTACCTACTGAGCTAAGTCGGCACAAGTGGGGCGCATTTTATTGAATGATTTTCCACCTTGCAATAGCAAATTGAAAAAAAGTGCAAAATTCTCTGACCAAACTCCTACATACAGCTATTTAGCTCAAGGTTTACGTCTTTAACCCGCATCTAGTACAGGAAGATATTTTATTTATCTATCGCTTGATGTATTTTCCATGCACTTGTTTTGTTATCCACTATAGAGTTTTGTATGAGCCCATTTATGTCATTTGACCGCGAACGTTGGTCTGAACTAAGGAATTTAGTTCCGATGACACTTTCTGAGAGCGACTTAAAAGAGCTTCAAGGCATCAATGAAAAGCTCACAATGGAAGAGGCAGTAGAGATCTATTTACCGCTATCTCGTCTATTGAACCTCTATGTAGCAGCCAGACAGAATAGAAACTCGGTACTCCACCAATTTCTAGATAAGAAAGAGAAGGCGCCACCTTTTATCATCGGTATTGCGGGCAGTGTTGCCGTTGGAAAAAGTACGACTGCACGTCTGCTTAAAGCCCTACTATCTCGTTGGGAGAACCATCCAAAAGTTGAGTTAGTGACAACCGATGGCTTTTTGTATCCGAATGAGGTGTTAGAAGAGAAAGGGTTGATGAGCAAAAAGGGCTTTCCGGAGTCTTACGATATCAAGCGTTTAGTGAACTTTGTTTCTGATGTAAAAGCATGCAAGAGAAATGTCACAGCTCCTGTTTACTCACATCTTACGTACAACATTACTGATGACGTTAAGAGCGTCGACCTACCAGATGTGCTTATTATTGAGGGACTTAATGTCTTACAAACCGGAATGAACTACCCGCACGAGCCACATCGGGTATTTATTTCAGACTTCCTTGATTTCTCACTCTATGTTGACGCCGATAGCCAACAAATCAAAGAGTGGTACGTCAATCGCTTTATGAAATTCCGTGATGGCGCGTTTACTAAGCCTGGCTCTTACTTTAGTCATTACACTAAATTATCGAACCAAGCCGCATTGGATAAAGCGGAAGGTATCTGGAGTTCAATTAATGGCTTGAACCTAGAACAAAATATTCTTCCGACACGAGAAAGGGCTCACCTGATTCTACGTAAAGGCGCAGATCATATGGTTGAAGAAGTGTTACTAAGAAAATAGTAACGCTTTAGTCGCCTTTTCTTAGCGATATCTCGCCACCAATATAGCTCTCGACACCATTCTCAGTGTTGAGCAATACAGCACCTTGCTCATCGATGCCTTGAACAACACCTTCAATTTCTCTAGGTCCAATGATCAATCTAACATTGCGACCTAAGAAATTATCCAAGCGGTTCCAACGCTCTACAAAATTGGACATTCCTTTCAACTCATAGTCGACAAGTGACTTATCCCAAGCATTGATCAGAGCCTGCGCTAATTGATTACGGTCAGGCACCTTTCCATCACACACTTCTTTAAGGGAAGTCCATGGCTGGCCAATACCTGATGTTGTTGGATCCATGGATAGGTTTAGCCCTAAACCAATCACAATATGCGCAGCGCCACCAGACTGTCCTGACAGCTCGACTAAGATACCTGCAAGCTTCTTATCATTGTGGTAGAGGTCGTTCGGCCATTTGAGCTTTACACCTTCTACACCCATTTCTTCCAAAGCTTCAACAACAGCCACACCAACCACAAGGCTTAAGCCCATCGCGGCAGCCATCCCTGCGTCAAGTCTCCAATACATTGAAAGGTAGAGGTTTGCACCGAATGGCGATACCCACTCTCGTCCACGGCGTCCACGACCCGCAGCTTGATATTCAGCAATACAGACAGAACCCGATTCGAGGGTGTTAGTACGCTCTAATAGGTGTTGGTTTGTAGAACCTATGATGGGAATCAGTTCAAGAGAAGCATCGCGACTAACTGCAGACAATTTTTCTTGGTCAAGCATATCCAAACGACTGGCTAGCTTGTAACCCTTGCCTTGTACTCGGTAGATGTCTAAACCCCACTCTTGAATACCTTTAATGTGCTTACTGATAGCCGCTCGTGATACACCAATCATTTCACCTAGGTCTTCACCTGAATGAAACTCACCGTCAGCAAGGCATCTCAATAGCGCAAGCTTGGTACTGTGTTCTCTCATGCCAATGACTCCAAAGCCTTGTCTAGGTTTGTCTCGCAGTCTCGTCCCATAAAACGCACTTCATGTTCCAATCGAATATCGAATTTATTCAAAACGGACTGGCGTACTCGCTCTGCAAGCTTAAGGATATCCACAGCTGAAGCCTCATCAAAATTGATGATAACCAATGCTTGGTTAGGGTGAACTTGAGCACCACCTTCTGTCACGCCCTTGAATTGGCATTGATCAATCAACCAGCCAGCAGCGACTTTGATCATCTCATTACTTTCATAACCGACAATGTTTGGGTATAGAGCTAACAGGCGATCAAAATGATCTTGGGTGATCACAGGGTTTTTGAAGAAGCTGCCCGCATTCCCTTGTACTCTAGGGTCTGGCAGCTTACTTGAACGGATAGCACATACTTCATCAAATATCGTACGAGGAGAGAGACTATCGGCTGCTAGGCTTTTTAACGGGCCATAGTGATTACATGGCTCCCACTCTTTCGGCAACGTTAAACCAATCGCAACAACAATCGCTTTATCGTAGAGAGCGTGTTTGAAAATAGAATCTCGGTAACCAAAGAGACACTCTTCTTTGCTTAATCGCTTAACTGTATAAGTATCCAGACACAGAATATCGACATACTCGCATACGTCTTGCAACTCAACACCATACGCACCAATATTCTGAATCGGAGCAGAGCCTGAGCAGCCGGGTATCATTGCTAGATTCTCTAGACCACCCAACCCCTTATCCACACTCCACTCAACCAAGCTTGGCCAATCCTCGCCACCACTTACATGCAGTAGGTGATGACTGTCCGTCTCGGCCAGCTCAATCCCAGCTAATTTATTCACGATGACCAGGCCAGCGAAGTGCTCAGTAAAAAGCATATTACTGCCCTTACCCAGTATTAACTTAGGCAAAGCTGACCATTTAGGGTCTTTGTAAAGCGAAATCAGTTCTTCGGTAGTGGTGACTTCAACCAACGCATCACACGTCTGATCGATGGAAAAAGTATGAACATTTTTTAAACTAGCATTGAGATGGAATTGCATGGCGATATTCAATTAACTTACACTGCGGTCATTCTACAGCAGATAAACCAATGGCGCAGTGACTGAATGAACAATGTCATCATTACTCAATTAGACCCAGTAAAGGTTCCCCTAGTTAAACGTTTCTATAAAGAACATTACCCAACGGGAAAAGCGAATAAGAGTGAACTGATCTACTCGTTATTGCGGGATAACGAGCTGTGCGGTGTCGTGCGTTTTCGTACAATAGAAAATAATCGCTTACTTACTGGAATGGCGATATCAAAACAACATCGCGGTAAGCAATTAGGCTCCCAGCTTATGGATTATTGTGCGCAACATACGCTTACGGAAGACGATTATTGCTTTGCGTATGCTTATCTCACCAATTTTTACGCGCGACACAAATTCGTGCAAGTAGACCCTAAAGATCTACCAAATGGTTTAAGAGTTTTATACGAGCGCTATTCGAATAGCGGAAAAGATCTCATTCCTATGCATTATCAGCAAAATTGTTAGAGAATGCCTCGATTATCTAGTATTTGGTGCTATCCCTTTGGTAAAATTAAAGGTTCGCAATTTTGCATATTTTTAAGGTAAAACAGTCAATATGATTGCCAGTAGGAATCCATTCATACAGTTGCCAACCATAGCGCAGAATCCTGACAAGTTTGAAGTACTACTATCAGCGCAAGAGTTTCGAACTCGCCTACTTGATGAGATATCTCGCGCTACGACTCGTATTAGTTTAGTCGCTTTGTATCTTGAAGATGATGAGGCTGGCCGTGAGATCCTAACTGCCTTATATGAAGCAAAGCAAAAGAATCCAGAATTAGACGTAAGCGTTTGTGTCGATTGGCACCGAGCGCAGCGCGGATTGATTGGTGCAGAGTCTTCTGAAGGCAATGCTGCAATGTATAAAGAGTTTTCAGAAAAATATCAGCACTCTGTACCTGTCTATGGTATTCCAGTTCGCGGCAAAGAAGTCTTTGGCGTATTGCACTTGAAAGGCTTTATCGTCGATGACAGCGTGATATACAGCGGTGCAAGCCTTAACAATATCTACCTGAATTACCATGACCGCTATCGCTTTGATCGTTACCACGTTTTAAACAACGCGGCTCTTGCTGACTCAATGTTTGCCTACGTACACGAACAGATGGTTGCGGACAGCGCTGTTTATGACCTGGCTGATAAGAACAAGCCGGTGACCAAAGAACTGAAACCAGCGATTCGCCAATTCCGTTCATCATTAGCAAGATCTCAATATCAGTTCGATGGACAAGATGTTTCACCTGAACAAGTTGCCATAACGCCACTAGTCGGTATCGGTAAAAGACGTAACCGCCTGAATCAGGGAATCAATCAACTAGTTGCTCAAGCTAAAGATGAAATCTTTATCTGCACACCTTATTTCAACTTCCCACCCAGCCTAGCTAAAGAAGTGAAGAAAGCGCTTAAGCGTGGCGTAAAGGTCAGTATTGTTGTTGGCGATAAGACAGCGAATGATTTCTTTATCTCGCCAGAAGAAGAGTTTAAAACAATTGGTGGTTTGCCATATCTTTACGAATTAAATTTACGTCGTTTCGCTAAAGCTAATGAAGCTCATATTGCTAGCCGTAATCTATCAATTCGACTTTGGCAACACGATTCCAATAGCTTCCACCTAAAGGGCATTTGGGTAGATAAGCGCTACATGCTTCTAACAGGTAACAACCTAAACCCTCGCGCATGGAAGCTTGATCTAGAGAACGGCATCTTTATCCAAGATAGCTACCACCACCTAACAGACAAGTTCCAGGCAGAAGTGGATAATATCCTTCAACACACTCAGCTTATCTGTACTTATAAGCAGTTAGACAAGGTAGAGAGCTACCCTGAGGAAGTTCAGAAGTTGATTCGTAAGATCACTCGTGTGAAAGCCGATAGAGTACTTAAGCAAATACTGTAGCCGATGTATTAAAAACACTATTTATCAACGCCTAGCAAACGCTAGGCGTTTTTGTATCCACGAGATAGCGAGATAGCGAGATAGCGAGATAGCGAGATAGCGAGATAGCGAGATAGCGAGATATTTTGAAGGTTAGACTCTTTTTGTCAAACTCCAAACGTAAAAAAGCCCTGCTATTTCTAGCAGGGCTTTTTTAATAAGTGGCGGAGTGGACGGGACTCGAACCCGCGACCCCCGGCGTGACAGGCC